>CAVPDE010000017.1:0-15329 GCA_963702565.1 uncultured delta proteobacterium
ACACTATCACGAAGCAAATCGCCGTCCACCCGATCAAGGTTGTTTTTCTCAATATTCCTTTGTTTCTGGACATCTCGAACACCTTCCCTTCTTGAATGCTCGTTAAAAGCTAAACCCTACGTTGAAGCCGCAGCCCGTTCGGCGCGGTATATCTTTCCGTCTATATTGGTAATTCGTTTCAAGGATTTCAAGCTCTCTGTCTATTTTCAGAGGCAGGCTTGAGCGGGTCTTCAAGGCATTTCTCGTGGCCAGGCGGTCATTACCCGTTTTTCTTGGAGCCCTTGGAAAAGATTTCGGAAGCTTCCACTGGAGGCAAGTTTGTTGAGGTTTTTTTCAAGTTTTCTACGGTCTGTTTTTCGATTTCACTCCCCTCCAAATACTCCGTTGGCACTCTTCGATACGGACCGCTCTGATCTTCTTGAGACAGTCGGTCAAGGCGTCTTTCTTGGTATCCCCCACTCCGAAAAACGTCTCCTCTGATTCCTTGAGCAGAGAATTCGGGACAGCAACCCGATTCTGAAGAGGCTTCCCGAGCACCGCTTCATAGACATCGATGGGCAGGTTGCCCTCGCTGCGAAGAGCTTGAAGCGGTGCACTCTTGCTAGGATCTCATCATCGCCGAGGATAGCCATGGCCATACTCTCCTCCAGGTTCAATGAAGTTTCAAGGTCAACGCTTCTTCAACACCGAAAGGACCTGCTTTGTTTCGTTGCTCCACTCGCCGACCTGTTCGGTCTTGGAAATGACTTGGTGATGACTTCCTGGATGCGGAAAAAGTGACATAGGACTGTCGGACTTTGATGGAGTTGCCTTTTCGAACATAGAGAGCCAGTCCCGCCAAAAGGCTCATGATCAGTTCTTCATCATCAATGCCGACATCCAATGTGAAAAATCGGTCATGGATGGCTACAGCAACATCTTTTGGTTCCTTCATGGCCGTATGCCCCTTTTCGCTTTTTCCTTGTGCTTCCTTTTACGCCATTTGGCCTCAAAGGCAATAGCTCAGCCAGCATTGCTGTCCCGGCCTTGCTCCCATAAGCAAAAGCGGCAATCGGCTCCGATTGCGGCCTAAATTGCCGCTGGTGCGGACGGGGGGATTTGAACCCCCATGTGATTGCTAACACTAGACCCTGAACCTAGCGCGTCTACCAGTTCCGCCACTTCCGCACAAAATGGATTGATTTTTCACGCTAATCATTTATATTAGCGTCATAAACATGTCAACAATGTATGAGAGATTTCTTTGAATTTTCGTCATGCAGGTCATCTTAAACCTCAACGAAATAGCAAAACCGCTAACAAAACCGGTGCTAACCATCGGAAACTTCGACGGCGTCCACAAGGGGCATTAGGCCCTCTTTGACAAGGTCAAAGAAAGAGCAAAAGCCATCGCCGGACAGTCCGTTGTCATGACCTTTGAACCCGACCCCTGAAAAAATTCGACCCGCCAACGGCCCCCAGCTGATCACCCATACGGCCCAAAAACTTCAACCCACTGAGAAAACGGGCTTCGACGTCATTGTCTGCGTGTCGTTCGACCGGGAATTAGCAGCGATCCCGGCACGGGATTTTGTCAATAGCATCCTGGTGAAGAAAATCGGGATCAAAGAAATCGTGGTGGGTTATGACTACACCTTCGGCCACAACCGGGAGGGCGACATCAATCTGTCGAGAAATAGGAAACGATTTCGGTTTTGTCGTCCACCTTGTGGGGCCGATCGAGATCGACCACACCCTTGTTTCCAGCACATCGATCAAGGCTGGTTCAGGAAGGGAGACTGGAGGAGGCCAGGTGCTCCTCGGAATGGATTCGAGGTGCAGGGAACCGTGGTGAAAGGTCGGAACAGGGGAGACCGACTGCTCGGTTTCCCGACCGCCAACCTGATCCTCCACGGCGAGCTGCTTCCAAAAACAGGGGTCTACGCGGTCAAGCTGCTCATCGATGATGCCTTCTACGACGGAGCGACCAATGTCGGATAAATCCGACCTTCGGGGATACCGGTTTAACCGTAGAGACTCATGTCCTGGATTACTCGGGCGAACTTATCGGTAAAACGATCAAAGTGCACTTCATCAAGCGCCTGAGAGACGAAATGACTTTCAAAACCCTTGAGGAGCTCTCGGGTCAGATCGCCCAGGACATTGCCCGAGCCAAAGAAGTCTTCCGTGAATCCTGACAGGAGCACAGCCAAGCCCATCTCCTGGCAAGTCTGGTTAGGACTACTGATCAGCGCTCTTTTCGTCTATCTTGCGCTCCGGCAGGTGGAATCTTCGAGGCTGTGGCTAGTCCTCCGGACGGCGGATCCTCTTTTGTTTTTCCTGGTCATCCTGCTCGGCCTTTTCCAGTATGTCATCCGGGCCTGGCGCTGGAGCATCCTGATCGAGCCGATCAAGAAAACGGCGTTTTCCAGCCGCCTTCTACGCTCTGATGATCGGTTTTGCAGCCAACTGCATTCTTCCGGCCAGGCTCGGGGAAATCATCAGGGCCAACTGCCTGGGGCAGCGGGAGCGCCTCAGCGCCAGCTCGACCTTCGGGACGATCGTCTTGGAGAGGATTTTTGACGGTCTGACGCTCCTCCTTTTCCTGATGATCGGCCTTATGGGCACCACCTTTTCAGAGGAGTGGCGCTCCGTGGGCGTCAGCCTCAAGGCCACGGGCTTCTTTCTGCTCGCGGCCTACCTGCTGCTGATCGCTTTTCTGATCGGCTTCAAGGTCAAGGCCAAGCTCTTTCTCAATCTTCTCGACCGGCTTCTCTTCCTGGTCCCCAGGAAATTACGCTCAAGAGTCATCGACGTCGTGTGGAACTTCAGCCTGGGTCTTGCCATGACCAGAAGACCCCACCAATGGGTTCTGGTCGTTTTATTCCCTCTTGCTCTGGGTCGCATCCTTGGGCCAAATCAAACTGGTCGAGCTCTCTATCGATCTGCGCATGCCTCTGATCGCTCCCTTCCTGGTCATGGCCATGGCCTCTTTCGGCGTCATGATCCCCTCGGCCCCGGGTTTTATCGGGACCTTTCACCTCTCTGTCCAATACGCCTATCTCTTTTACGGGATCGGCAAGGAAGAAGGTCTGAGCGCCGCCATCCTGTGGCATGCCTCCTTCTTTCCCCCCACCCTGATCCTCGGTCTTCTTTCCTTTTTGCTGTTGCACGTTTCTCCTTCCGCCCTTGTGTCCAGGGCGGAAAAACCGCAGGATTGAGAGGAGACGGGTGGTTGGAAAGGAGGATTCCTGTGGCGGGTGGAGAGTCCGTGGCTGGGGAGAAGCCTGGGTTTGTCCGGGGCGGGTCAAAGATGGTACTATTTACAGGGAGGCTTGAGACCATGATCAGCGCAGGAATTGATTGTGGCGCAAAAACCGCTAAGGTCGTTGTCATCAAGGACGGCAAGATCATCGGCAAAGCAAGAGTGCTGAGCGGCTTCGACCAGAAGAAATCGATCCTGGAAGCCTGGGACCTGGCGTTGAAGAACGCAAAGGTATCTGCCGATGACGTGAATCGAATCGGAGGCACGGGATCAGGCAAGAACGCCGTGAAGTTTGCTCTCCCCAAGACCGGGGACCTGGTCAACGACATCAAGGCCATGGCCAAGGGGGCGAATTTCTACTTCCCCAAGGCAAGGACCGTGGCGGACGTGGGCGCTGAAGAGGGCAGGGCGGCCAAGCTGGATGAAAAGGGAAACGCCGTGGACTTTGCCGTCAATGAAAAGTGTGCAGCCGGCGCCGGCGCGTTTATCGAAGCCATGGGACGGGCCCTGGAGACCCCCCTGGAGCAGATGGGGCCACTCGCTCTCCAATCGGACAAGGAAATCCCCATGAACGCCCAGTGCGCCATTTTCGCCGAGTCGGAAGTGGTGGGCTTGATCCATAGGATGACCGAGAAGCAGGATATCAGCAAGGCCATTCATGACGCCATGGCCAGCCGCATTGTGTCCATGATCCGGCGGATCGGGGTCAATGAGGACGTGGTGATGCTTGGCGGCGTGGCTCGCAACCCGGGCTTTGTGGAAGCGATGAGGCGGCAGTTGGCTATTCCGAACCTCTTGATCCCTGAGGAGCCGGAGTTCGGGATGGCAGTGGGCGCTGCGGTTGTGGCCGCCGCGGAAGAAGACTGGGGACCGCGCATCAGGAACAACGGACAACGGACACCATGCGAGGAATAACGGAGACCGAGTCACCGAATTCTCGCAGGAGCAGAGAATGGCTGAAGACATAAAACCGGAATTCTGGAGGTGGACCGAAACCAACTGGGTCAACCCGCAGACGGACTGGAAAAAAGCGAAAACCATTACCGTGGGAATCGATGTCGGTTCTGTGAGCACCCAGGCGGTGATCATGGCGGACGGCGAAATTCTTGCTTACGGCAACATGCGGACCGGCTCAGACAGTCCCAACAGCGCCAGGAACGGCCTCAGTTTCGCTCTGGAAAAAACGGACATGCCCGAGAGCCGGATCGAGTACTGCATCGGCACCGGTTATGGCCGAGTGAACGTTCCCATGGCCGACCGAACCCTTACGGAGATCGCCTGCCACAGCCGAGGGGCGAATTTCATTTACGGGCCTCAGGTCCGAACCGTGCTGGACGTGGGCGGGCAGGACATGAAGGCCATCCAGTGCGACGACAAGGGGAGGGTGATCAACTTCCTGATGAATGACAAGTGCGCGGCCGGCACAGGCCGAGGCATGGAAGTCTTTGCAGACCTCCTCGGGGTCCCGATCGTGGAGGTCGGCGAGCGCTCTTACAACGTGACGCAGGAGCCTCCGGCCGTTTCGAATACCTGTGTCGTGTATGCCAAGTCCGAAGCTACGGGCCTCCTCCGCAAGGGCTGGACCACGGAAGAGGTGCTCGCAGCCTACTGCAGGGCCATGGCGGAGAGAATCTACTCCCTGGTGGAAAGGCTGGGCGTGACACCCGAGTTCGCGATTACCGGTGGAATGGCCAAGAACAGGGGCGTCATCGGCAGGCTCATGCCCATGATCGGCCTTGAAGCGGCCAAAACCGAATGGGACACCCAGATCGCCGGGGTGTGGGGGCTGCTCTCTTTGCCTATGCTCTTTGCCAGAAGGGAAGGGGAAGAGACAAAAAGCCTCGATCGGCATGAGAGCGGAGGTGAAACCATGCTGGCGAACTACGGGTACCAGGACGGATCGGGCGAGTATTTCATCACCATTAACACGGAAAAGTGCAACGGCTGCGGGGACTGTGAGGGGATCTGCCCGGCCAAGGTGTTTGAGGTGATGGAGGAGGATCCCAACGACCCCATGAGGGAAGAGCCTGTGGTCGTGGTGGCCCCGGACAAGAGAAGGAAGCTCAAATACGAGTGCAATCCGTGCAAGCCCTCGGTCCGTAGGCGGGCGCCGCTACCCTGCGTGCAGGCATGCAAAGCCGGCGCCATTTCGCACTCCTGGTAATGGATCGGAGTCAAGGGCCATGGGCATGGTGAGCGTGACGATCGACGGTCGGCAAGTTGAGGTTCCTCCGGGAACGTCGGTTCTGGCCGCGGCGCGAAGCGCGGGAATATACATTCCCGCTCTCTGTCATCACCCGGATTTGCCGCCTGCCAAAGGGAGTTCGGCAGCGAGAGTCATCTTCCAAGGGGACCGGAGGATAGAGAACGCCAAACCCGAGGAGGAGGGCAAGGGCTGTGGTCTCTGTGTGGTGCAGATCGAGGGGGATAAGGACCTGGCAGCCTCCTGTGGCACGGAGGTCAAGGCCGGGATGGTCATCGTCACGGACAATGAGGCCATTCGGACCAAGCGGCAGGAAAATCTTGTTCCCATCATGACCCGGCATCCTCACGCCTGTTTGACCTGCGCGCAGCAGGAGGGGTGCAGCCGAAGCCAGTGTTCCTTGAATGTGCCTCAAAACGAACGGTGCTGCACGACCTTCGGACACTGCGAGCTCCAGAATGTGGCGACCTACGTGGGGATCTCAGCCCCGACTCCCAAGTGGGTCCCCACGAGCCTCCCGATTCTTGATCAGCACGCCCTTTTCATCCGGGACTACAACCTGTGCATCGGGTGCACCCGGTGTGTGCGGGCGTGCCGTGATCTGAGAGGCATCGAGGCCATCGGTTTTGTGGTCGACGGGAACGGCCGGGTCCAGATCGGTTCTCTGCGGCCGACTCTGGAGGAATCAGGCTGCAAGTTCTGCACGGCCTGCGTGGAGGTTTGCCCCACAGGCGCCTTGATGGACAAATCGGTGCGGCCCGGGAAAAAGGAAGAGGACCTGGTTCCCTGCAAGAGTGCCTGCCCGGCGCACATGGACGTGCCCTGGTATCTCAGGCTCCTTGCAGAGGGAAAAAGGGATGAAGCGATCGCGGTGGTTTGTGAAAAGGTGCCGCTGCCGGGAATTCTTGGCCGGGTTTGCATTCACCCCTGCGAAGAGGCGTGCCGGAGGAAGGAAGTGAACGAACCGATCTCCATCTGCGCCCTTAAACGGTATGCGGCCGACGGGGACAGAGGGAATTGGAAGAGGAACGCCAAAGTCGGCGACCCCTCGGGGAAAAAGGTCGCGATCATCGGCTCTGGGCCTGCAGGCCTCACCGCGGCTTTCTATCTCCGGAAAAAAGGACACCGGGTCACGGTCTTCGAGGCAAGAGGCAAAGCGGGCGGCATGATGCGGTATGGAATCCCCAGATACCGGCTGCCGGAGGATATCCTCGACAAAGAGATCAAAGACATCTTTGATCTGGGTATCGAGTTCAGGCCCAATCAGGCCCTGGGAAAGGAGGTCACCCTGGACCGGCTCCAGAAAGAGGGCTATGAAGCCGTGTTCCTGGGAGTCGGCGCTCAACTGAGCCGGCGGATTCCCTTGGAAGGGGCCGATGCTGCGGACGTGCTTTGGGGCGTGGATTTTCTTTCAAAAGTGGCTGAAGGAGAAAGAATCCGCCTCAAGCATCGCGTCATTGTCATCGGGGGCGGCAGGGTGGCCTTGGACGCGGCCCTCACGGCGAAGAGATGCGGGGCAAAAGACGTAACCGTGGTGTGCCTGGAAAAACTGAAAGAAATGCCGGCGCACTCCTGGGAAGTGGAGGGAGCCCTGGCTGAGGGAGTGAAGGTCATGCCTTCCTGGGGACCTCTCAAGATCCTGACCGACCAGGGTCGCATCACAGGCATGGAAATCATCCGCTGCACCTCGGTGTTCGATGACCGGGGTGTTTTTAACCCCAATTTCGATGAGAGGAAGGAGAGCATTCAAGGGGATCAGGTGATCCTGGCTTTGGGCCAGGCATCAGATCTTTCCTTCCTTCAGAACACCCCTTCTATCGAAACCAAGAACGGGTTGATCACGGTGAGTGATGCGAGCTTGGAAACCGGCATGACAGGGGTTTATGCAGGAGGGGATGCGACGGCCGTTCCGGGGTCAATCATCCATGCGATTGCCGCAGGCCGAAAGGCGGCTTCCGCCATGGACAAAGCCCTGGGAGGAAAAGGCGATATCGAGGAGGTCCTTTTCGCAAAAGGAACTCCCAATACTAAGGTGGGGCGCCAGGAGGGATTTGCCGTCTGGCCGCGGGAAAAAGCCCCGGAACTCGACGTGCAGAGGCGGCATGAGAGCTTCCGGGAAGTGGCTCTCGGCTTCACCGATGAGCAGGCTATGAAGGAGGCCAAGCGCTGTCTGCAGTGCGACTTGAGGCTCACCATGGCATGCAACCCGGCACCTCCCAAGAAGTGTTTTTCCTTTAACGAGGAAAATGTTCAGCAGGTTCCAGAGGCCGAGGGCGTTTTACGACTCTTTGGCAGGGATCATAACGTCCTTTGGATCAAGGGTACAGCCAATCTTCGGCAGGAACTTCTCAGGGCGATCGAGGACAAGGACCAAGCCGTGTGGTTTGATTTCGAGGAAGACAAGATGTACTCGAAACGGGAAAGCGAGCTGATCCAGAAGGTCCTTCAGGAGCACGGCCGGATGCCGGGCAACGGGTCGGAGGAGGAAGACCTTTTTTGATGAGATCCGGTCGGTCGGGTTACGGAAAGCCGCAGGAGAGTCCTGTTTCCTGTTTCATGTCCTCAGGACTTTTCCTCGCACATTCTCTGCGACCCTCCCGCGGCTGGTATTCCCAACGCGGGTCACTTCCTCGACTTGCCCGTCTTCCCGGACCATGTAGCTTCTGTTCTGGTCCGTGAGAAGAGGGAAGTACTCTCCACGGATATCTTCATAAAGATCCACTCTCGTGAGGGCTGCGCCGGGTTCATCCCTCTTCACGACCCCGAGCAGGCCGTCCTTTTCAATGACTTTGTAGTCTCCCCTCTCGGATCGGTAGCCAACCAGGTCACAGCTGAAGTGGTGGACGTAGACATCGGCGTCAAAGGGATGAAGCCTTCCCTTGACGGACTCATAGACCTCCCCATGATGGAGAACGAGTTTGCGGTTGGACTTGAGAATGGGCCTGAAGGCCGTCAGGTTATCCGGGTTGTGGGTGAAAAGGAGCTTTCCGATTGGAGCGTTGGCAATGTCGGCGTAGTCCGTGTGAACGATGCTGTTCTTCCGCGCCACATCATGAACCACCACGGAGTCCTCATACGCTGAAAGAGCGCTTTCGTATCTCTCCCGGCTCCAGGTCCTCTCAATGAAGTCATTGATGTCGCCGAAGAGGATTGAGCTTTTTTGAAACTCCTCGCGGCGGATGCTTTCAAATCGCTGTGGCCGGTATTCCTCGCAGAGCTGTTTCCAGAGCGCGGGCCTGTAAACCGTGTCTGCGCTGAAGAGGAGCTTGTTGTCCCCGGTGATGAATTTGAAAGCGATCGTGGGCACGCCATGCCAGGCGCTCGCTTTGATGGCCTCTACCGTGAGACCCGCCTCGTCATCCCGGAACACGTTCCGGTTCGGCTCATAGAAAGTCCCCGAGCTCAGGCAATAGTAGCTTTCAGGTTCAACCCACTCGGCCGTTTGGTCATCCTTGAACAGGAGTCGAGGTCGGTTGGCCGCGGGATTGATGAAAATCTTCGCCTTTTCAGGGCCGATCACCTGTCCCTCTCTATTCTCGACCTGGTAAAAGAAAGAGCCGTTCGCCGCTGTCCTGAGATTGATGAAATACCTGCTCCTAGGCCCGATGGTCACCGGTTCCACCATTTCATCGTAGGGGATGTCGATAATGCGCTTGGAGTCCAGCGACAGAGACCTCTCCAGCGCAGCCTTGGAGTTCTTGGAATACTCTTCGAGGATCACTCCCGACGAGATGAGCTTGACTTTGTGCTTGTAGAGTGGGTTGTAAAAGGTGAAGAGGACGATGTCGGTGAACCACCGTTTGTGGTCTTCGTGGGAGTGGGTGGCGAAAATCCCCTTGATTTCGGAGATGCCCTTGTAACCCAAGTAGGGGAAGATGGGAGACCCGCAGTCCAGGAGATAGGAGCTGCCGTTCACCGTCACCATATAACAACTGCTCTCTCCCATCATGGAAAAGGGGCTCGTGTTTCCTATAACTTCAAAAGTGATGTCGTGATTCATGGTCAAATTTGAATTAAACTCCGCCCAAACAGGAGGATATCCCTCCAAAAACACGATTGTCCCGCCCTGGCGGGACATGCAATGACACGGCAAACCATTAGATATTTTTGCGAAAATTATACCAGAACAGCATCGGGATGTCAAAGGTTGATTCGGGCTAGGTGATGTATTAGATCTTGTGTCAGTCAAAGGAAAGGGGTACCTCAAAAAAGTTAGCCCATAACTTATAAGGAGGTACCCCATGCCGCAACGAGTTGCAGCGATTCGTAGTGTATCGAAAGCGTATAGAGTGATCAAGGAAATCAGCTCGCAGGGTGTCCCGTGGAGTGAAGACTACCGATTTTACTCTAGGATTGCCCTGAAGCAGTTCCTGGAAGGCAGGATGAAAGCCAACCTCGACTCGTATCTGGAAGAGATGGCCGTTCGCGGAGAGGAGGACCGACGAAACGGCCGGTACAGCCGGCACCTTTTGACGGAGATCGGAGATGTGGAGTTGGAAGTACCCCGGACCCGCCGCTACAGTGCGCTGAAGGTGGTAAGGGCCTATTGTCGAAGGGCACAGCGCATTGACCGGATGATCCTGTCCTGTTTCGTGTTGGGGATCTCTACCCGGAAGGTGGCGGAGGCGCTCTTTCCGGTGTTGGGGGAGAGGGTTGTTGATTACCTCCTAGATTTGAGGGTGTTTTGATGGATTGATCTGCCCGACAGGGGAGTGATTTTGAGGTTCTTTGACAAAACGATTGTGAAGGTGGTGAGGGTTTTTCACAGCAGTAAGTTAACCGAAGAGATAAAAGAGGCAAGGACCGTGAGGTCCTGCCTCTTGAGAGATGATTTTTGGAGTTGGTGGGTGAGACGAGATGTGATGGGTTAATGTGTCAGTCTTTCGAGGGCTCATTCGGATTTCGATGTTCATGCTCCCTGATGTCCCTTCTGAAGTCCTCGTGGTAGTATTCCCAGATGAGATCGGCGACGGCCTCGATGAGTTCAAGGATGTGCCAGGCAATCTGGACTTCTTTTGGATCTCTCATGGGTCTATCCCTCCAGGGTTTTCACTTTGAGGACCATCTCTGGGGTGACGGTGCGTTTTTGATCGAACATGGCGTAGGTGAGGGCAGCCTCGGTTACGGCTCCTATTTTTCTGGGTATGCCGAAGGAGACCTCGTGGACGGCTTGCAAGGCCTGATCCGTGAGGAGGGGCTCCTTTGCGCCTGCCAGTTTGAGGTGATGGGTGATGTAGCCTTTAGTTTCATCGGGGCTGAGACCGGGCATGTGGTAACGGATGGCGATACGCTGGTTGAAGGGCTCCATGACGGCAAATTCCATGACTCTGCGCAGGTCGGATTGTCCGGAGAGGATGAGGATGAAGGGGTCGTAGGAGTCCATCTTGAAGTTGGTCAGCAACCTGAGCTCTTCCAGGGGGCCGGGCTGAAGGAGGTGGGCTTCGTCGATGATGAGGAGGATGGTTTTGCCGGAAGTTTCTTTGGACTCCAGGAGGGCCGATTGGATCTGATTGTAGATGGCGCTCTTGGAGAGCCTCGGGGTGAGACCGAGGAGCCGATTGATGTGGTAGAGGAGGTCGGCGCGGCTGAGGGTGGAAAGAGGGGTGTAGAAGGACTTGAACAGATTTTCGTTGAGGCTGTCCACGTATCGCCTGAGGGCGATGGTTTTGCCCACCCCCGGATCTCCGGTGAGGAGGAGTATTCCCCCTCGACGCTTGATGTAGTCGAGGCGTGCGGAGCACTCCTTGAGGGGGTCGGCGTCGAAGAGATCCTGAGTTTTGATGTTCTTGTCGAAGGGGAATCGTTTCAGACCGAACCAGGCGAGGAGGTCTTTCATGGCAAGGTCCTCCCCTTGTGGAAGGAGAGATTGGTGGGGACCTTCTGAGGCCGGAAGGTGCGAGCGTTTTCCCTTTTGTCCAGGAGCTTGATCTTGCCCACCCGGATTTCATTGTCGTAGAGATAAAGCTCCTGGGGGTCATCGACGGGGTGACGGAGCTCGATTCTCTGGCGGATGTAGGCTTGTGGAACCTCGTAGAGGGCGCCCTTGAAACTGATGGTGGCATCGTTGTTGACGACTCGCTCGTGGCGGACGAGGAAGATCTCATCGAGCTCTGCTTTGGAGAGTCTGCGGATCTGCACTCTTGCAACGGATGCATTGTAGCGGTCGATGGGTCTTTCCCCGATCCCGCTGTGGAGTTTATGGTGGTAGTCCTCCTGGAGCCAGAGCCAGAAAGCCTCGTTGATCTCGTGAAGACTGACTCCGTCCTGGAGACCGGAGAGGAAACGTTCGCGGACCGTCCTGAACAGTCTCTCGATTTTCCCGCGTGAGGGGCTGTCGTAGGGTTTGGAGTGGATGAGGGAGATGCCGGCCAGGGCGCAGCTTTTGGCGAGCAACTCGGAAGAAAACCCGGGGCCGTTGTCCACATAGAGTCTCTTGGGTATCCCGTGGGCGAGGAACGCTTCCTTGAGAACGAGGGTCAACGCGCTAATCGCTTCTGATGCGCTGAAGGCATGGCCCACCACCATGCGGGAGTGATCGTCGATAATAGCGCAGAGGATGGCTTTGACCGAGCGGTTGTGGGTGCGGACCGAAGGGCCATGCATGAAGTCACAGATCCAGAGATCGTTGACGTTATCCACTTCAAAGGCTTTGCGCACATCGGTTCTGCGCTTGACAGAGAGCCAGCCCTGGGTTTTGACCACCCGCAGGAGAGTGTTGTAGTGGACCGGTGGATCCCCCAAGAGCCCCTGATCTCGGAGTTCTTCGTAGAGTTTTTGTGCGCTGTAGTAGGGGTAGGCCTTGCACTTGACCTCGATCACCTTGAGTCGTTGATCATCCAGGCGCCTGGGTCTTCCCCCGTCTGAGCGGCCCCTTGGTTTGAGGGCGTCGAAACCCCGTTTGCGGTACTCCCTCAGCCACCTCTTCATGGTGGAGACGCTGACTTTCCTCTGACCGTATCGGGGGAAGTCGTGTTGGTGCTGGGTCTGTTGGCGGAAGTACTCGTTTTGGGCTCTTGCAGGCTCGGCGAGCACGGGAGAGATGATCTGGTAGCGTTTGAGAGCGATTCTTTCTCGGGTGTCCTTTTCCATAGGCGTTTGCCTCCTTTAAGTATGATAGATGGCCCATGGATAACCCATCGAAAACAGGGAGGGTGAGCAACTCTCTGTACACTCATCTCCAAAACACAGGTTCGCTTCTCGCTTCGGCACGCCGGTCCAAAGAAAGGAAGAGAGCCCTGGCGGAGAGCAGGAGGGGGAAAGTCAGAGTCGATGGGCGACAAAGAGGCGCGCTACCCTTTTACGATCAGAGATTTTGAGCAAGCCTCAGCGCTGGCGCTCTTGAGAAGAGGTTCCGAAGAAAAAGCGTTTCGCGGTGCGGCTGTATTGGTTAACGAGGGCTTGAAGCAGGGGCCCCCAGCGGATCTGTGGCTTCCAGCCAAAGCAAACAAAATAACCGGCTACTTTCTCCCAGTCCCCAGTCCTGAGTGAGAGATGGATCTGTGCAAGGTTGTAAGAGCGGCTCAGCCGTGCGTGGGCACGCCGAAACCCGAGGGCAACCAGCGCCAGCCAACAGGCAATCAACCACGGGGTCACCAGGCTCTCCGGGTCCACCGCTACCGAGGCCCCATGAAAGCCCTTCTGCCCCATCTGTCGGCACTGGATACCCAATAGCAACGCTCCTATCACCGCATTCACGGTGTACTGATGGTAGGGAACCAACTGGATCGGCAACACAGAAAAAGTCCTCTCCCGTCTGCGGCACACAAAACGCGCAACAGGAATGCGCTCTTTCTTGAACTCCGGGAACAAGTCAATGGCGTATCGCCAGTAGGGGGTGATCTTACGGTAGCACTCCCGCTTGCCGCAGAGTGGGCAGGTCGGGCCAACGAGGGAGAGAAAATCGATTTTCTGGGAAAGAAAAGATTCCTTGTATTCCCAAATGCTCTCGTATGTGTTAGGGTAGGGAAGCTGAATCTTTCGGCGCCTTGCCCGCGAGGGGGCAGGCTTAGGGCGGCTCAAACCTTTGGGTCTGTCTCCTTGCGGGGCTTGGTTATTTTACCGAGGTCAATTTCTTACCTCGTAATCTCGCCCACCCTTATATCATCGGTCAATTTACCCTGCAAATCTTCAACTCCATTCCTTCGCTATATTGAGGGAGATAACAAGGGTGAGTGCCTCCACGGTGAGCCGGGTGGGCAAACAGCTGGACCAGGTGGTGAAAGCGTTTCACCGTCGAGCTCTGAGGGATCAGTATAGAGTGCTGATCTTTGATGGGGTTGTGCTGTCCAGAAAGAGTGGCGCCGGAGCGATTCGCAGGCCGGTGTTGGTGGTGTTAGGGATCCGGCCGGATGGGAAGAAGGAGATCATCGACTTTCGCTTGGCTCCAGGGGAGAGTGCCTTGGCCTGGGAAGCGTTCTTCAACGATTTGTACCGCAGGGGATTGAAGGGCGAGGGGGTAGAATTGATCGTCACCGATGGGGGCGCTGGGTTGTTGGCTGCCCTGCCTCTGGTTTATTCTCAAGTCCCTCTTCAGCGGTGCTGGGCCCACAAGATCCGAAACATCCTGGACAAGGTCAGAAAGAGCGATCAGCCTAGCGTGAAAGACTCCCTTCACAGGGTCATGGACGCCAAACACCTCGTAGGGGCTCGGCAAGCGGCGAAGCGTTTTGTGGAGCAATGGGATCAGCTCTATCCCAAGGCTGTGCGCTGTCTCAGAGAGGATCTAGAGGAGTTGTTGACTTTCTTTTCCTTTAGGGATTCCTCCTGGAGGAAAGCCATTAGAACCACAAACGCGATAGAGAGAAGGTTTCGGGAGGTGCGCAGGAGAACAAGACCAATGGGGGTCTTCTCAGACAGAACCAGTGTGGACAGGATCCTCTACGCGGTGTTCTCCTATGAAAACAAACAACAGGGAATTGCTACCCCTTTCCTTGTGACACAAAACTCTTGACGTTACCTTCGGGCTAAGGGACCTTCACACTGTAAGTCACAACCGGGTCACGAAGCCCCTGGACCTGAATGATTCCCACCTTCTCCACTTCTACCAGGCTCATGAGGATAATCCTTAAAGCGCAAGTCGATTAGATTGATATAATGGGGATTGCTTTTCCATTAGGCAAGGAGGATGTTTCTAAGGATTTTTCGCCTTGACAAAGAGGGGAATGTCTATAGAATCAAGGGGTAATCATCGACCGGGACGTAGCGCAGTCTGGTAGCGCATCTGAATGGGGTTCAGAGGGTCGCTGGTTCAAATCCAGTCGTCCCGACCAGTAAAATCAAGGGCCTTCGAGTTTCTCGAAGGCCCTTTTTCATGAAATCTCCGCTTACCCTCTTTCTTTCGGCTCATGGTTTGGTAGACCATCTCTACGGGTTTCTTCTGGAGTGGCGCCTCATTGGCTCTGTTGATGATCTCCTTGGACCTAGCGTAATCCTTGTAAGGCTTGCTGCCCACCTGAAGGGTCTGCTGAACGTTCTTGAGGTACTTCATGGATCGGGGGGCAGGGTGAACAAGGTCTTTGGATGGGATCTGGAGGCGGTCATCACCGAAATCAATTCAGCCATCGCTGCCTGACAGAAGTCAAATGGATACTTGAGCAGATTTGGAGTTTGACGCGCTGATAGATTTGTTGTAACCGATTCCTATCGGTGGAGGCGGCCGCTCTTATGAAGGAGAAGAAAGCATTGAGCCCTGCTGAGAACATTGAAGAACCCATTTTTATGATACGAGGGCACAGGGTGTTGGTGGACGCATATCTTGCAGATCTATATGGAGTGGAAACGAGAAGTCTTACTTCAGGCTGTTAAAAGGAATTTGCAGAGATTTGCTCCAGATTTCATTTTTCATGTGACCCAAAAGGGGTAGAGGCTTTGAGATCACAAATT
>CAVPDE010000018.1:0-415581 GCA_963702565.1 uncultured delta proteobacterium
ACCGGGGCGTATGGAGGTGATGCTGGTCGGGAACGATTTGGCATCCTTCATTCCGGAAGCGTGCGACACATTTCAGAAATATTTGCGATATACCGAGGAACATCCGAACGACAGCTCTGTACGGCGGATTGTTGTAGCCTCGGAAGGGCGGGAATTGGCGGGGCTCAGCGCCGAGGTGCGGCAGGTGGTGTGTCTGCGGGATTTCGCTCGCGTGTTTTACGACGTGGAAGATGAGGGATTGTCCGAAGATGCTTTGCGATGGATGTGCGAGAGGGGTAAAGAAGGGGCGGGGAAAACACTGTCGGAAACACTCAAGACGCTGTTTTTCCCGAAAGGTGAAGTCGCAAAGCGCGTCTTGTTTGTGTTTGATGAGCGGAAGAGTGCGGAACGCGAAGCGGTACTGTGGCTCGTTAAACACGTCGCACCCAAGGGGAGTTACCTCGAGTATGTTGCAAAGGAAGAGGCGGTTCTTGTCGGCAACTTCCGCTCCGCATACATTACAGGCGCGGCGGAATGGCTGGATGAGTCGGCGGTTTATGCTAGCGAACGCAGGGACGCTATACGGGAAGCGGACGTTAGAATGTCCGACGCGGACATTCGGCAGTTCATCACGCGCAGCGCGGGTGAATCGACGTCGCGAGTTACGCCATGGTTGAATTGCGGGACGGATGCGGAGCGGGCGGAATTACTGCGGCGCTGCCAGTGGACGGCATTGTGTCAAACGCCGTAAAACTTGTCTATCCAGAAGCGGCAGCATATCTAAACGCAGATCTCGTTTTCGGAGACGAGACGCTGGAAGAGTATTTCAGGCGGATACCGTGAACTGAAGATGACTGGCCGCGTGACGCGGCAGTTTTACAAAAAGGCTCAGCAAGCGATTCCTCCAAGTTCGGTGCAATCGCGGGACGCGATTGTGCAGCGATATGCACCGGACAACGGGTGCGCGTTGCTGGTGGTAGACGCGATGGGCGCGGAGTGGATGCCGATGTTGGTAGCACTGGCGCGGCAACGGAATATTGGCGTGGATTCAATTGTAGTCGGCAAGGCTCATTTGCCGACATCGACAATATTCAACAAAATCCACTCGCCAGACGTCGCACGGCGGTTACCGAACATCAAGCGCTTCGACAACATCGCGCACAATGGCGTGGAGGCGCATGAGGCGCGGCGCGCGGAGGAAAATCTCGCTGCGGCGCTGGATGTGATCGGCGGAGAGGTGTTTCCACGTGTAGCGGAGGGGCTGGTACGGTTTGAACGAGTACTTGTCACAGCAGACCACGGGAGTTCCCGGCTAGCGGTGTTAGCGTGGCAGGCAGAACCGAGGTTGGTGCGGACACTTGCCTGTGAGGCTGGCGAAGAAGTCTCCGATTGGCGCTATCGTACGAGGACGCCGCAAAGTGAGTGCCCGCCGGAACTGGAGGAAACGTTGGACGGCGAGCATTGGGTGGTGCGCGGGTATAACCGGCTGCCCAAGAAGGGCGGCGGACAGAGCTTTGAGCTACACGGCGGAGCGACGCTGGAGGAGCGACTGGTCCCAGTTGTGCTCTTCTCGCGGACAGGTCAGTTCGTGCCGAAGGCGAAGACCACTGGCAAACGTGCGCAGATTGTTGAGAAAGACGATTTTGATCTGTAGTTTCAACGAGGGCAATCAACTATGGTCGATACTGTAAAATTGCGGGCGGCATTTCCGGACACAACGGTCTTTAAGGATCCGAACATCGTGGCGATCTTCAAGGCGGCGTCGATACCGTCGTTTTTGCGGGATTGGATTCTGAAGCGCAGAGCGGAGTCTGACGGTAGAATCCACGATGCAGAGGCGTTACGAAAATACATTTACGAAATCATCCCGCGCCGGGAGAATTTGCTGGAATTGAAGGATGCGGCGCGAAGTGAGGGGCGCACGAAGAAGTTTCTGGCCAAAATTGAAATCCAATTTAGCGTGCGGTCCGACGAGTACACGTTTGCGATTCCGGAATTGGGGCTTGGGCATACTGAAACACTGATCGAGGATTATGTCTGGGACCGGATCAAAGAAGAAGTTGTAAAAACGGCTGGGGGCTGGGGACTGGTACAACTGGGATACCGCAGCCCGGACGGCGAGAATCCGCGAGGATGTTTCACGCTATTAGAGTACAAGAATTTCTGCCCGTACACGATTGATCTGGACGCCTATAGAGAGGCTCGCAGTCAGTTCACTGCCGAGGAGTGGATCGACGTTGTGTTGGGAGCGATAGATTACAACCCGGAGGGATACGAAGATTGGGTACAGAAACACACGGTGTTGACGCGCCTGCTGCCATTCATCGAGCCGCGCCTGAATCTGGTGGAGCTGGCACCCAAGGGAACAGGCAAGTCGTATATGTTCGGGCGGGTAGGGAAATACGGCTGGTTGGTCAGCGGGGGGACGCTGACGCGGGCGAAGATGTTCGGCGACATCAATGGGAAGAGCCCCGGTCTGATCGCGTCGAACGACTTTGTAGCGCTGGACGAAATCCAGTCGATCAACTTCCACGACCCGAGCGAGATGCAGGGCGGGCTGAAAGCCTACATGGAAAGTGGGGAGATCACGGTCGGCAAGAACCGTATCATTGGCGGGGCCGGTGTCATCCTGCTGGGGAACATCCCGCAAACAGAGATGGACGAAACCAGAGATATGTTCCAGAGGATGCCGGAAGTGTTTCACGAGTCAGCATTACTGGACCGGTTCCACGGCTTTATCCGGGGGCGCGACATCCCGCGCATGAGTGAGAACCTGAAAATCAACGGTTGGGCTCTGAACACGGAGTATTTTTCCGAAATCATGCATTTGCTGCGCCAACCGGCGGAAACACTGATTTACCGGCATGTCGTCGAAAGGCTGGTGGACTATCCTTCCGGGGCGGACACCCGCGACACGGAAGCGGTTTTACGGTTGTGCACGGCCTACCTTAAACTGCTGTTTCCGCACGTCACAGAGCCGGACGGAATCGACAAGGGGGAGTTCAAGCGATACTGTCTGCGTCCCGCCGTGCAGATGCGCACGGTGATCCGACAGCAGTTGCAGAAGATAGACCCGCTTGAATACGGAGGGAAGAACGTAGCCGCATACACGTTACGTGAGGTAGAACAATGAGCGGAGGAAAACAAATCAATTGTGCCTATTGCGACAAAGAGAAGCTTTCCAAGGATGACATTGGACTTAACAAGAAACTCATCCATCCGCAGATTGAACGGATGATGTGTCTGACGTGTATGGCCGCGTATTTCGAGACGACGGAAGAGGAACTGAAAGAGATGATCGAAAGATTTAAGCGGGAGGGCTGTGCGTTATTCTTGTGAGGCAGGGGCGGAAAATGTTCAATTACGTTTTCAGGCGCGGATGAATTGGCAATCGATACTGCCCTTAATCGCTTTGTCCGAGCAGCCCTGGAGGAAATTTGCAGAATAGTTTGCCGAGATGCACTGGCTCACCGGTGCAGGTCGTTGGCACATTCCGGAATAGGATCAGCAATTACGTAATCCCGGAACTCAACTTCAGTAGGGGGAGACGGGACATCCATGAAATAACAACTTGGGGAACTTTGGGGACGTGCATCATTTTATCCTTTTCGTGACCTGACCGAGTCTCAAAGCCCAGGAAAAGCACAGCCTGAGTTGGTTATTCTGGCAGATGC
Source organism: uncultured delta proteobacterium (assembly GCA_963702565.1). GTDB lineage: Bacteria > Desulfobacterota > DSM-4660 > Desulfatiglandales > HGW-15 > CAVPDE01. The sequence continues at coordinate 3,654 of CAVPDE010000018.1, forward strand.
TCGACAAATACCTCCAAATGTTCGGCAAGCTTCGGACTGACAAGGGCCGGGACCGGTATCCTAAGATCACCTACCATCGTGCACCGCACAAACCCTTCCTGCTCCTCTCCATAATGGACCTCATCGCTCAGGGCCGGGTGACTGAGAATCTGATCGAACCCTCTTTTGAACTCGTCGACACACACTAGGCGGCACGCCCTAAACTAACTGAATACTTTGTCCAAAATGTACACTATTGACAAAACGTACATATTGAGCTATCTTCAATCATCAGTAATGGAAGCGAGGTGATGATCATGGCCAAGAGGATGAGCGCCAAAGATGCGAGGAGCAAGTTCTCCGACCTCCTTGGGACCGTCAATTACGGAGGGGAAGAGGTCATTGTCGAACGGTCGGGCCGACCGGTGGCAGCGGTCATTCCCGTCCCTGTGTACGAACGCCTCGTTGCAGAAAGGCAGACACGGTTCGAGGTGATCGAGCGGGTGCGGTCGCGGGTGCCTAAGGCGTCCCTTGAGGAGATAGAAACAGATGTACGTCAGGCTGTCGCAAAGGTGAGAAGTCGCCGTGCTGCGGGTCGTTCTTGATACGAACGTTTTTGTGAGCAGCCTTCTGTCGACGGAGGGCACGCCTGCCCAGTTGCTCAATGCGTGGCGGGAGGGCAGGTATATGCTTGTCACGTCACCTGCGATCATAGCGGAGGTCGTCGAGGTGCTGGAGTCGCCTCGTATCTCTAAGAAATACCTTATCCGGCACCAAGACGTCGAAAACCTCGTGGATGTGTTGAAAACGGACGCAGTCCTCGTTCCCGGGGAGGCTGGGGTCAAAGGTTCGGTGCCGCGGGATCCCCGAGACGAGATGTTTCTCGCTTGTGCTATCGAGGCGAACGCAGACTGCATCGTAAGCGGCGACAGGCATCTGCTGGACCTCCAAACCTTCCGGGGCATTCCTATTCTCGCGGTAAACGAATTCGCAGAGGAATTAGAAAACCAGAGTCGATAAATGGGAGGAGGGACGTTCTTGCTTTCTTGCCATTCTCTGTGTGACAGAGTCTCAAAGCCCAAGAAAAGGGAAGCAGAACCTGAGTTGGTTATTCTGGCAGATGCTCGACAAATACCTCCAGATGTTCGGAAGGGTTCAGACTGATAAGAGCAGGGACCGATATCCGGAGATCACCTGCCATCGTGCACCGCACAAACCTTTCCTGCTCCTCTGCGTCATAAAGCTCATCGCCCAAAGCCGGATCATAGTGACCCCCTGATCGACTGTACCAGTAATAAGAGGTATAATCGGATGAAAGGGGGTCATTACAAACGGGCGGTTTCTTGGCAACAAATAAGAGGCAGACAAAACGCAATGGTGAAGCTTGAAAGAATAATCTCCGGCGGTCAAACGGGTGCCGACCAGGCGGCACTTGATGTGGCCATAGAACTCAGCATTCCCCATGGAGGCTGGGTGCCCAAAGGCAGGAGGACCGAGCATGGGCCGCTGCCGGAGAAGTACCGCATGAAAGAAATGCCGACCGACAGCTACCCCAAAAGGACGGAGCAAAACGTCATAGACTCAGACGGCACACTCATCATTTCTCACGGTGACCTGAGTGAAGGCTCCGACTATACAAGAATGATGGCCGCCAAACACGGCAAGCCGTGGATACATATTGATGCCGATAAACACTCCGTTGAGGTTGCTGTTCAGATGATCAGGACTTGGATCAGCGGGAATGACATAGAAGTCTTGAATGTCGCAGGACCGCCGGCGAGCAAAGACGCGCAAATGTACGTCACGACGAAGACGCTCCTGAAGGCCGTCCTGTTCTCGAGTTATGAGGACAGTTGACCGGAGACTAACCCGGGCAATCTCTGTCATGAGGCAAAGCAGAGCTCGTGTGGAAGAATAGGCACGTCCATGAAATAACAACTTGGAGAACTTTGGGGACATGCATCATTTCAGTTTATTTGACCTGACCGAGTGTCGACAATCAGCGAAAACAAAGCAAAGCGTGAGGTGCTCGTTCTGAGGGATGCTTGAGGGATACCTCCGGATGTTCGGTAAGCTTCGGATACGAAGCGGGCGTAACCATAGACGAGTTGACCGGAGGAGTGGAAGAGGATAATATGAAGGAAATTAATCCTTGGGGATGGAGGAGCGAAAAAGATGGGAACGCTTAACCGAATAGAGCTTGATCCGAAGGTGTGCAATGGAAAGCCTGTCATCAGAGGTACACGGATTCCGGTTTCTGTGGTATTGGAGCGCCTGGCAGCCCATGAGTCCTGGCAGACAATCCTCAGCGCGTATCCTGAGCTGAAAGAGGAGGACATTCAGGAAGCCATTCTGTACGCACGCGCATCACTGGATCACACCGAGTTTAGGGTCGTCAATGCCTGATGGACTCAGACTCTATTTGGATCAAATGTTCGGGCTCGATGTGGCTGCGGCGCTGCGTCGGGAAGGACATGATGTATTGCGGGCAGCCGAAACTGGTCTGGCCCGGGCTGATGACTCACTGATTTTGGAAAAGGCGATACGGGAAGAGCGCATCCTTGTTACCCTAGACGAGCATTTCGGTGATTGGGTGATTCTTCCCTTAAAGAAACATCCTGGTGTCATCCGGCTCAAGGTAAACCCTGCCACCACAGCGAATGTTGTGAATCTTCTTTTGCCTTTCTTAAGACTCCATTCCAGGCTTCAATTCAAGGATCATCTTGTTATCCTCTCCGTGACGCGGGCGAAATGGGTTCTGACCGCAACTTCGTGAGTAGAAATAGGGACAGGACCGAGAGGCACGTTCTTGCTTTCTTGCCATTTACTAGGAGTCCGTTTCAGCTATCAGCAAAGCCGAGCGAACGGCGGGTGCCACGCCACCCATTTGCTCAAAGAAGAAGCATGAGGGACGTTCATCATTTTATCACTGTCTCGATCTGGAGGGGGTCGGACCTTGGTTATTTATGAATCTCAAAACCTAACAGTGTTCCCTTCCGGACGCGGGCACGTCCAGAACGATGACCTCGTGGCCGGTCAATTCCAGGAAGCGCTGAATGCCGTGCTTTGAGATGGCCAACGTGCTTGTGTTGATGAGGGGGTGGCAGAGGAAGGATTGAGAGTGCCACAGGGCTCTGTCGAAGACCACGTCCACCTTCTTCTGCGTGTCGTTGATGACGGCAAGAATCGTCACTGATCCAGGATCAACGCCAAGATAGCGCTTCAACCGATCGGGAGAAGCCATGGTCAGCGAACTAAGACCTAGGAGCGAAGACAACGATTTCAAGTCAACGATCTTCTCGTATCCGACGACCACGAGAAAATGGCGCCTCCCTTTCTTGTCACGCACAAAGAGGTTCTTGATTTTTGCCCCTGCCATTGCGGGTACCAGCCGGTCCGCCTCTTCGCACGTGAACACGGCAGGATGATCGCAGCGCTCGTAAGCAATCCCGTTTTCTTCGAGAAACCGGAATATATCCATCTTTCTCCTTTTTGTTTGAGGGTCTTGCACCTTGGATACCCGCTCGTCACGTTCTCGCCCCGAGATGGTCGTGATCCTCGCACCGGCTATTATATCTCTCGGTTCTCGTTTCGTCCAAGTCCCTTGGTTCGCAGGGCGTGGAGACAGGTGGCGCACATCATGCTATTGTTTTCTCAATCTAGGTGCTTCCGCACCAGGTCGGCAATCGCTTCAGCCAGAAGGTCCGCGATCGGCTTGTCGAGGTCGCCAGAAAGAAGCTTGAGATCCAGGATCACCGGCTCGTCGAGCCTCCTCGCCTCCCGAAAAAGCCCTTGACTTCAGGTGCCAGCATGTTGTAAATTTGCAATGTAAATTTACAACATGCTAGGCGAGGGATCAATGACCCGCGATGCCACGATACCCCGTTTGCTCAGAAGACCTGACCGATCCTTTTTTCTGTTCGGCCCAAGGGGGACAGGCAAGAGCACCTGGCTCCGGCAGGTGCTCCCTGACGCTTTCCGGCTTGACTTGCTCGATGCGTCGCTTTTTCTCGAGCTTTCGCGGGATCCTCACCGCCTTGAAGCTTTGATTGGGAACAGACCTGCCGGCGCCTGGGTGGTGCTCGATGAGATACAGAAAGTTCCAGCTTTGCTGGATGAAGTTCACCGCCTCATGGAATTGCGCCGGTGGCGATTTGCTCTTTGCGGCTCCTCCGCTCGGAAACTTCGCCGGGGCGGCGCCAACCTCCTTGCCGGCCGAGCCCTGACGCTCTCCATGGAGAGTCTCTCTGCCGCAGAACTGGGCGTGGAGTTCGATCTGGACTTGGCGCTGAATTGGGGATTGCTTCCCTTCGTCCTGAATGATTCCGGTCATGCGGCTGATATTCTTTCCGCTTATGTCAACACCTATCTCAAAGAGGAGCTGCAGGCAGAGGGCCTGATCCGCAATGTGCCGCCCTTTGTTCGCTTTCTTGCCGTAGCAGGGCAGTTCAACGGCCAGATGGTGAACGTGCAGAACATCTCTCGTGAGGCCTCTGTTGCCCGCAGCACCGTGGACACCTATTTTGTCATCCTGACCGACACCCTGGTGGGGCACATCCTCCCGGCGTGGCGACCGGGCCTGAAGGTTCGGGAGGCAGCGCAACCCAAGTTCTACTGGTTTGACCCAGGGGTGGCGCGGGCTGCCGCCGGCCTGCTTCGCGACCCGGCAGATAGACAGTGGCAGGGATTGGCGCTGGAGACCTTGGTCTTTCACGAACTGCGTGTTTACAATGAGATCAGCGGGAAGCACCGTCCTGTGTCCTACTATAGAACACCTGCAGGAGTGGAAGTGGATTTTATTGTTGAAATCTCTCACCGGAGGCAGAGCTCCTCCGCTCACGTGGTTGCTATCGAGGTCAAGCGGGCCGATCGATGGGATCGGTCCTGGGATAAAGCGCTTCGTAACCTTGCGGATACGGCAGGGGTGAAGGTCGATCGTATGATTGGCGTTTACTGCGGTTCACGGAGATACGAGTTCGACAATGTCACTGTGGTGCCCGTTTCAGAATTTCTGAAGGAGCTGTTTGACGGAGAGGTTTTCTGAGCAAACATGCAGGGGGGGAGGGGATCATTATTTTATTACTTTCTCGATCTGACCGAGTCTCAACGATCAGGAAAAGCAAAGCCTGAGGTGCTCGTTCCCGCCCGCCGGCCCGGGTCGGACCTCGGCAACAAGTTGAAATCTGATCGGAAGTGAATGGAATGGACCGTGAAAAGAGGCTTTGAACCGAATTTCCAGGTTCAAAATGGGCCCTCCAAGGACAGGAAAGAGAAAGGTCGGTTGACACATAAGCAGTGTGCACATATAATGTGTTTATGCTCAGGAGGTAATCCCATGGCCAATATAACGATATCGATTGATGAGGCTCTTTTGAAGGCGGGGCGGGAGTACGCTGAAAAGCATCAGACGTCGATCAACGGCCTCATTCGAAAGCTCTTGGAGGAGACCGTCGAGTCCCAATCAAAGGACTGGTTGCAGGAATGCTTCGATCTGATGGATCGAGCCAAGGGTAATTCCCGAGGGAAGCGGTGGAAGAGAGAGGAGTTGTACGATGTCTAAGGTTTTTGTGGATACCAACATCCTTGTGTATTGCATGGATGACTCCGACAAAAATAGAAAAGCGCGGTGCCGAGCCCTTATAGAAGCGTTGGCCGGTGAGTTATACGGTGTGCTTTCCACGCAAGTGCTGCAAGAGTTTTATGTGGCTGCGACGAAGAAGCTAGGGGCTGACCCCCTGGCGGTAAAAGATATCCTGCACTCTTTCCGGCGATTCGAAACGGTTCTCATAACACCTGAGATCATCAAGGATGCCATCGATTGCAGCCTCATCAACCACCTATCTTTCTGGGACTCTCTCATCGTTGTGGCAGCGGAAAGCGCACGGTGCGAGAAGATTTGGACGGAAGACTTGAATGACGGACAAATCATTCGGGGGGTTCGGATCGAGAATCCTCTCAAGAGCCCGAAATAGAGCAGGGGAAGTACATCATTTTTTCCTTTTCTCGATCTGACCGAGTCTTGACGAAGGGGGACGCCCTTAAATAACTCAATAGATGACCTCTTTCAGCATCGACTAAAGTTGATGGGGCCCGTATCGGACTCTACTGCGAGAGCGAAGTTCCATATTTGTTGACATTCCCCGGGTATAGGGCACGTACATAAGAGTGTAAGTTTCGATTTAGCAGCTGTTTGGTGTTTTCGTAGGGTAGTGGTTCTCTGGATGAGTAAGTTAACTGCGAGGGGAGAATCCAGGAAATACGATATTTGATAACTACCTCCAGATGTTCGCGACGCTTCGGACCGACAGAGCGCATGACTCTAGGCGCGTTGAGCCGGGGACTGGAAGAGGGTAATATAAGCATAAAGGACTATCGTGGCATGGAGGGACCAAGGAGGTGGGAACGCTTAACCGAATAGACCTGCTACGGGATGCTCTCCTTAACCTTCTCGCTGTTTCATGGTGTTAGCATGGGGGGAGAATGTCATAAAACAGGAGGAGCCTTTCAAAAACCTGCCCAAACAAGAAAGGAGCATCAGAATGGCTGAGCTGTGGAAGATGTCCGGCTCGGAACTCGGCAGGATGATTGCCTCAAGAAAGGTCAAGCCTTCAGAGGTGATGGATGCCGTTTTGACACGGATAGAAGATGTAAATCCAAAGATCAATGCCTTCTGTACGCTCGCCCGGGATTCGGCCATGGCCGAGGCACGGGCAGCGGACAAGAAGGTCACCCGGGCGAGATCTTTAGGGCCCCTTTTCGGGGTTCCCGTTTCCATCAAGGATTTGATCTTTACGAAAGGCCTCCGCACCACCTTCGGATCCAAAATGCACGAGAACTTCATTCCGGACCAGGATGAGGTTGTGGTGGAAAGACTCAAGGCGGCTGGGGCCATTCTTGTCGGCAAGACAACGACCTGCGAATTCGGCTACAAGTCCGTTACACAGAGCCCGCTCTGGGGCGTCACCCGCAACCCCTGGAACCTGGAAATGACCCCTGCAGGTTCGAGCGGCGGGGCTGCTGCTGCGGTGTCCTCCGGCCTGGGTCCCATGGCGGTCGGAACGGATGGAGGCGGCTCCGTCAGAGCTCCGGCAAGTTTCTGCGGGATCTTCGGGCTGAAACCTTCCCGGGGCAGGATTCCCATATATCCTGTACTCCCGGGGTGGGAAGCGCTGGATCGGTGCCTTGCCCATGTTGGTCCTCTGACTCGCACAGTGGCCGACGCAGCCCTGATGATGGAAGTGATTGCGGGCCGGGACGGTCGTGATCCCATGACATTGCCTGAAGGAAGGATGGCTTTTCGAAGGGGGCTCAAGAAGGGGGTGCGCGGCCTGAAGATCGCCTGGACACTGGATCTCGGGCACGTTGTTGTCGATGAACGAGTGAAGCAGGCGGTTACACCCGCGGTCAGGGTCTTTGCGGAACTGGGGGCCAAAGTAGAGGAAGCCAGGCCTGACGTCCCGCACATGCACGATGCTTTTCAACTGATTTTTGCCGGGGGGGGTGCGCAGGGGCCATAGGAGATCGGCTGGAGGCATGGAGGGATCGATTGGACCAGGGTTTGGTGAGGCTGACGCAAATCGGCCTGAACGCAAGTGCCGCGGATTACGTCCGCGCTACCAACCGATCCCACATTCTCTGGGAGAAGATGCAGGCCTTTTTTGAGAAGTATGACCTGCTTCTGACGCCCACCCTCTCTGTCCCTCCTTTTCCCGTTGGTGTGGATTGGCCGCGGGAGGTAGCAGGGCAGAAGGTCCATCCCTTGAACTATCTAGCCTTTACCTACCCCTTCAATCTTACAGGCCATCCGGCGGGATCCGTGCCCTGCGGGTGGACGGAGGATGGATTGCCTGTAGGTTTGCAGATCGTGGGCAGACGCTTTGAAGATGCCACAGCGTTAAGGGCCGCCGCCGCTTTTGAGGAAGCCAGACCCTGGGCAGACCGTTGGCCCGACTTGTAGCAGGTTCGGGAGGCTGTCGAGAGCGGCAGGGACGTTCATGAGGGGCGATTCGCAGAACGGATTGCCCCGGGGGTTGCAGTGTGCCCTTTCTCGGTTTGACCGGCATCCAGGATCACCGGCGGGGGGAGAAATTCACGAGTTAAGCGACATCCCTTCATTGGAGCTGGACTAAAGGAGACCGAACGCCTTCCTGAATTCCGCGTTCATGTATCTGGAGAACTGGGTTTCCACACCACGACTTTTGAAATACTCGGCACCCAGAGTGGATAGGTCACCTGGAGTGATTCCCTTTTTCAGGAGAAGTTTCGAACGAGGGTCCTCGCTGGTTTTCATAACTCTATTTTGCCATTCCACGTATTTGTGCTTTTTGGAAAATCCTACCTCGTGGAAAAGCGCATCATCTTTAAAATCCATAAGCTCAAGGTAAAGCTCACGCACCTTCGAAAGGATCTCGTTCTCCTGGGCAAGGTTGTGAGTTTCAGTGGAAACCGGTTTTTCTCTGACTTCGTGTTGGTTCCTATCGCGCTGTTCATTTTCTATCCGCAGTACTTGTTCTTTTGGAAAGCCAAAAACGCCTCCAAATCGATAAAACTTTATTTGGCCCTCTTCCTCCCAAGCTTTTTCCGTTTCAATCCTGTTCCCGTTTTTCAAGACGATGATATCTGCGGCGGAAATTGTGGGAAAGCCGAGGAGAAGCAGTAACAGAAACAGGACTTTTTTCATTTCTTATCCGTTGAATAAGGTATACTTTTGTTCTCCAGAAAACATTGCGTCAAAAGCAAAAACTCCAAATCTCAGCCTGAGCCTTTCTCGCTAGGCCGCTGATGGAAAACCTCTGAATCCCTTTGCATGGCAGATACCAGGTTTTCTATCTAACTTATGAAAAGTGATGAAAGATAATACCAAATCGGTTAGGCTTAGTCAAGAGAGATCAGGACACGAAAGAGATGGAACCCCGCCATCGGGGAGGAGGAAAAACCATCCTTGGCCGGTAACGTCTTGTATTTTGGCAAACGAAAAGGGGCGCGGGTCCCGGGGATTCCCTGATGAGCTATTTCCCGAGGTTTCTCAAGATCCCCAGATTGCTCAGAGCTTCGCCTGCCCCCACAACCACGGCGGAGAGAGGGTCGGCGGCAATTCTAATGGGGAGCTTTGTCTCCGCTCTGAGCAGCAAGCCCAGATGCTTGAGCAGCGCGCCGCCTCCTACCAGCATGATCCCGCAATCAATGAGGTCGGCAGCCAACTCCGGAGGCATCTGTTCCAGCGTGCTGCGCACCGCTCCCACAATCGCGTTGACCTGTTCGGAAATCGCCTCCCTCACTTCATCAGAGTCGATGTTTAATACTTTCGGTGAACCCGTCGCGAGGTCTCTCCCCTTGACCTCGACACTCTCCAATGTATCCCCGGGAAATGCGCTGCCAATGGTCGTCTTAATGATCTCGGCTGAAGTGCTCCCAATGAGGAGACGATATTTCTTTTTGATGTATTCGACGATGGCCTCGTCCATCTTGTCGCCGCCCACTCTGACCGAAATACTGTAAACAATGCCCCCGAGAGAGATTACCGCAGCCTCCGTTGTACCGCCGCCAATGTCCACGATCATGCTCCCTTTGGGTTCCGTGACCGGGAGTCCGGCGCCGATGGCGGCGGCCATCGGCTCCTCGATAAAGAACACCTCTCTGGCTCCGGCAGACTCTGCGGAATCCTTCACCGCTTTCTTCTCCACCTCCGTGATCCCGCTTGCGACTCCGATAATGATGCGGGGTCTTGCAAGTTTTTGTCCTGCATGAGCCGTTCTGATGAAGTACCGCAGCATGGCCTCGGCTATGTCGAAATCGGCAATCACCCCATCCTTCATGGGACGGATGGCGACAATGTTCCCCGGGGTTTTTCCCAGCATGGATTTGGCCTCTTTGCCTACGGCCAGGACCTTCATGGTCCCCCGATCGTCTTTCTTCATTGCCACCACGGAAGGCTCATTAAGGACAATGCCCTTTCCTTGCATATAAACAAGAGTATTGGCGGTGCCGAGGTCAATCGCTAAATCATGAGAGAATAGGCCGGATATTGAACGCAGAAGCATGGTTCCTGATTTCCTTCCGGAGCACCGGTATCAAGAAAGTGCAATAGAGGTCGTGAAATAAGGTGCAAAGGTTATACGGAGCAAGGGTGATGCCAAGGATTTCGAAAGGAGCAAACCTCTTGATATTGTGGGAGTTTGTAAAACCCCTGATGTTTGTGGCGGCCAAAGGGTGAAGGGATTTCCCTACCGAAGAAGAGGCTGCGTTGACAGGGTTCCCCATTGACAGGTTGGTATGTCGCGGGGTTCGCTCAAGTTTTTATCATTTGACGGCCTGTAAGGGAAACCCTTCAGTGAGCCTCCATCCGGGTGAGAGCGGGGAGCGCCGCCATTGCGGAGTTCACGGAGATCAAGACGGTCTTCATCGACTACAGCGGCAGGTTGCAGAAGGCGCAGATTGACCGCTGAGCAAGGATAGTAGAGTTGTGATCAGGCTGCTAAAGACGAGTGACTCATATGTGCGCCTTGAGATGAGCGGGCTTGAGCAGGGCATAGGCGAGGCGCATCACAGGGGTGGGAACACCGCGCTCCCTGCCCAGAAGAACGACCACGCCGATCAGCGATTCCAGTTCACTCATGCGGCCGGCCTCCAGGTCGCGCTGCATGGAGGGCCTCATGTCCGGGGCCGCTGCGTCAATGAAGGAAAGGGTCTTGGCAACGATGTCCGCATCGAGCGCCACTCCGCAGGCCTGAGCCACAGCCGCCACTTCGGCCATAGCCTGAGCCAGCACCTCGCGCGCCTCCGGCACATGCCGGTATTCTCCCATGGATACACGGGTCAGGCCTCCGAGCGCGCTGATAGCTGAGATAAAGACGAATTTGGTCCAGAGCATTTGCCTGATGTTGGGAGCCAGCTCGACCACGGCCGGGGTGGTCGCAAAGGCGGATGCCACAGCCTGGGCCCGGGGCGTTATCCGGCCGTCCAGTTCACCCAGGGCGATGCGCCGGAACTGGCTGTACTGACCGATCCTGCCCGGTGCCTCGATGGCCGCAGAAAGCCATGTGGCGCCCCCGAGCATGCGCTCCATTCCCACTGCGGACCCGATGCGTTCAGCAGCATCGATCCCGTTCTGCAACGAGATCACCACCGTGTTGTCCCCGATCAAAGGCTTGATAGCCTGGGCAGCCTCGTCGGTGTGGTAGGTCTTCGTGGCGACGAGGACGAGGTCAACCGCTCCGATTTCACCAGGGCGATCCGTCGCATTTACAGGCGACACGGTGAAGTCTCCGTGTACGCTCTTGACGTGCAGCCCCTTGTCGCGAATGGCCTGAAGGTGAGCTCCCCGGGCGATGAAGGTCACCTCCTGACCTGCGGCGGCGAGCAGCCCGCCGTAGTATCCCCCGACTCCGCCTGAACCCATGATCGCTATCTTCATTTTTTCTCTCCCTGAATGACTTCAAATTCTCCGCGGGCTCTGCGAGAGATCTTTTTGCCTTTTATCTGACGATGAGCCAAACCCCGAGAATCAGAACTCCGATTCCGAAAGCCCGCGACAAATCCAAAGGCCGCACGGCGCCCATCAACCCGAAGTGATCCAAAAGTGCGGCGATGATGAACTGGGAAGCGACGGCAACGGTAAAGGATGCGGTCAGTCCGAGGCGCGGTACGGTATAGCTGATCGTACCCACGATGAAGAGCCCTAAGAGCCCGGTGCCGAAAGCGTACCAGGGAACCTCCTGCCATCCCTTCAGGCTCCAACCGCCTGAGAGCAAAGCGGCGAGGACAACGACCAAACCGCCGCTTCCATAGGTGATGAGCACGCTGGCTTTTGTCCCCAGGCGCTGGTCCATCAAGCCCATAAGCTGCCCTTGAAGGGCCACGGCAATGCCCCCGAGGGCGGCAACTGTGATCAGTGTGGCGTAATTGGCCATTTTAGGCTCCCAGCAGGTTGCTGAAAAACGCCCATCTACGGTGTTGCCCTCATCCCTCGTCACTGCGACGTACTGGACTGTACGTCTCATTCCTTGGGATTTCGGGCGCCTTGTATCTGGGCGTTTTTGAGCAACCTGCGAAAAGGGTTTTCTTGAGCATCCTGCTAAGCTTCACTCCGCGTGATCGGCAAATGCAATCCGTTCATTTTCGGAGTTCTTTTATCAAACACAAAGAAGAATATCCACAAGGGTTTTGTGCGCAGGAAATGGGGAGGGACTAGCTTGAAATCGAGGAGGCCGGTGTCTAGACACCGGCCCCCTTGATCAGCAACCTGCTATGCCAGGTTAACTTCCACGGCTTTGTAAATGCACACATCCAGGCACGAGAGGCAGACCACGCACTTCTCGGGATCGTAGGAAACCTTCCAGCTCTTTCGATCCACATCCAGAGCGCCTGTGGGACAGATGGGCACGCAGGCGGTACATCCAGTGCAGCGTTTCTCAAGGTGCTGGATCTCCTGGGAGAGGGGTTCGATGCTCACTCCCAGCTTCTCAAGATAATTGAAGGCGAGCGCCATCTGACTCTCCTCGCCGCTCAGCTCCACCACCATTCGGCCCTGTTTTCCGGGATCAATGCTGGCTCTGAGGATGTTGACCACGAGGTCATAGTCCTTGATGAGGCGATAGGTGATCGGCTCTTCCACATTGCTTGGCGGAAAGGAAAGAACGATTCTTGTCTTTTTCATAGAAGACCCTCCTTTGCTCCCGGAAGTTGCGCCACGGGCTGAGACAAGAGAAATTCCCCGCTTTGGATCAGAGATTTGAGTTGCCCTGCCACTTCCCTCGCTTTCGAGTAGCTTGAAAAACATCCTGTGGGAATGCGCTTGCCCTTCACTTCAATGGCACCGCTCTTGAGCTGCGCGTAAGTGACTTCTCCGAGAAGCGCCTCCCCCTCGCCCGTCGGGTAGAAGCGGCTGTAGTCCACGACAGGGGCAAAAAGCTCCTCGTCGGACACAGAAACGAACTTCATCATGTCCTCATCGATGATCGGGATCGGCACGCCCACGGCCAGGCTGAGGCTCACGCCATAGCCCGTGTAGGAAACCGCCTTGATCCACTGGGGATCCATTTCTCTCAGGTTGCCGATGAGGGCCAGGGTTCCTGCTGCTTTGCGGGGTGTCCCGTTTTCGCTGCGGGGGATCTCCGGGTTGTGCTGAGTGCCGTTCCACGCGACATATCCCTGTGCTCCGCTCAGGAAAATCCGGGAGCCCACGCCGATGGTCCGGTAGAAGGGATCGTTCAGCAGCGGAGAGAGTTGCCCGGCACTGCAGTAGTTCGCGTTCCCGAGCTTTGGCTTGAGAAGTCCCATGTAGGTGTAAATGGGTTTTTCGGAGAGGTTCACGGCCACGTTGTAATTCTGGTAGCAGTTTCTCGGGTTGAACAGGAGGGCTTCGTTCATGTCCTTGAGGCTGATCTTCTGTTCCCGGCTCTTTCTGGGGTAGCAATCGGTCCCATAGGCGCCTGCATTCAGAACCACCTTCTTGCCGGACACGAGGTCCTCGATCACATGGGCTCCACCGTAGCGGAACTTGCCCGGCCGGCCGTTGTTGTTCCGGGGATCCCCGTCCGGGACCGCTGTGGCACCGATGTAGACGTCCGCTGCCGCCAGTCCTGCGTAAGCAGGGACCCCGTTGAGCGTGATCCACCCGCCGCCGAGCTTCATCTTTTCTTTGGGTTGTTTGATGTTCAAAAACGCTCCGGAAGAACACATGGGGCTGAACGTTCCCGTGGTCACCACATCCACCTCTCGGGCGGCTTTCTTGATCCCCTTTTCGCGGGCAAGACCGATGATTTCTTCGGCCGTGACAACGACCACGGATCCGGATCGGATTTTGTCGTTGATTTCGTCAATAGTCCTAACCATTGGATAGACCTCCGCTCTAGCATTTAAGAATTACGGGATTGAGGGATAACGAATTATGAAATGAACGAAGAAGGCTCCCGGGGGAGCTCACGCATTATCCATGAGCGGAAATCCCCCCGGGACAATGAAACAGACGGCCCGTTCGTTTGAAGCGAATCGCGCACAGGCGAAAGATGGGAATGGAATCGACTCAAAGAAAACACCTCAGTCTTGACTCTGAATGCTCTCCAATAAACAGGGTTGAGGCAACATCCCACATTGTGGTAGCCAATGTCAAGAAAAATCTTTGTTGCATTTTACGGCCGCCCGACTAAGGTGAAAGAAAAGGATAGAAGGAGGGGTAACCATGAAATCCAAAATCATTGCGACTATATTATGCCTCACTCTTGTTTCGCTGCCCCTGGGATGCGCCAACGTCATGGAGGAGCACAGGGGAGCGGCAGTGGGGGCCGGTGCCGGCGGAGCCGTGGGCGGCGTCATGGGAGCGGTCATCGGACACGGCACAGGGGCGGTGGTGGTCGGGGCGCTTGCGGGAGCGCTCCTGGGCGGAGCGATCGGTCACTTCGGGTATGATCAGGAAAAGACCAGGGAACAAACGGCGAAGACCTACAGCTACAAAGAGTCCCAGGGGACGGTCCTCAGAATCGAGAACCTCAAGGCGACCCCTGCCACCGTGCGTCCCGGCGAATCCGTGGAGCTCAAAATGACCTATGCGGTGCTCCATGATTCCCCGAACACGAAGGTCGCAGTGACCGAAATCAGGGAGATCACCTACAAAGGAGAACTGGTGGGGAGACCGGAAGTGAAGGTCGAGCACGCGGACGGGACCTACACGACGACGGTTCCTTTGCAGTTGCCTTCCAGCGCGCAAAAAGGAACGTACAAGGTCAAGGCCATGGTGGAATCGCAATACGCGAAGGATGCGCGGGAGATCACATTCACGGTGCGATGAGATGGAGGGGAGACAGTTATCGGACGGTTATTACGTTTGCATTGGGATGCACGTAGCCGTCCTGACGCTTATGATGCGGGATCGGGGTTGAAGGACTGGAAAGAGATCAGTGGGTCAGGTTGGAGACTTCTCTCTGCTCTTTGATCTGAGCCCGAGGAGGGGCGACGGCACTTTGAAGGAATTCCTGGTCCTCTTCGGCGATCTGCACGAGGCAGACTCCCATACCGAACGCGTTTTCCTCTTCATCAATGCCGTACATGTCGGCCCACACGACCTTACCGGTGAGACCGATGGCTTGGCGATTCGGCGGGATGATCGCCATGCGGAAATCTTCGTTCACGCGGAGGGGCTCATCGCATTGCACATAGATCCCGGTCAAGGAGATGTTTCTGATCTCGCCCTGGATGGTGCCGTGCTCTGATTCTACAGAAACAGGCCATCTGACGTCGCTCCTCTTGGATCTACGCTTTTCTCTTCGTGCCAGCAAATTTTGTCCCCCCAGGTTTGAGATGGTATCCCTCCCCCTTGCGAGGGGGAGGGATAAAACTCAGGTTTGTTGTCAAGGAGTTTTCAAATAAGCGGCTATAGTGTTTAAGATGTTAGGTGGACCCTGTCTGCGATTTCAGGTGACGCTGATAGTGGACCTCCCTCCAGTAAAGCATCCTATACACTGGGAAAGAATTATATATAATTATATATCTATATGTCAACTATTATATTTATGAAATCCTAATTTTTTTTCATTTATGCTTATAAGGGGTGAATTGAGCGGTTCATTTTGGACCGGAACATTCAAACAGGCTCATGTGACTCGCTGACGATTGAACTATGAACCGACCTCGAAGAGCGCCCAAATGAGTAAGCCGTATGCAGTAGGTGAGTAGGTAGAAAGAAATGCAGCCTACTATTTACTTCCTACTCGAACGGAGCGGGTCTGAAGAGACAGCACGGATGGTTCGGTTGAGGCACGGGTTGGTATTATGCAGATGGGGTGAACAGGCTTGGCTAGCGGCCGTAGGCGCGGAGGATAGCTTCGAGCACTCCTCCTGCAATGGCGAGGGCTTTTTCAGAAATGGTGAAGCAGAACTCCCTGTTGCCTCTCGGGTCGATGTCTCCCATCTTGAGGCCTTTTGAAACCGTGAGGCCCGGGCGGAGGAGGCCCCGCAGGACTCCGTCAATAGGGGCGGAAAGCGCTTCGCCCTGAACCGTTCCGACCCGGTCCCCTTTCCTGACCATGTCCCCGATATCGCGTTCGTTGCGCCATGGTCCGCTTGCCGGAGCGCGGAGCACACGGTCTGTGGTGATGCCCTGCACAGGGCCCGGAACGCCGGTGTTGGGTGCGGCGGAGCCTGAGGCGAGGAGCCGGCCGAGATTGTGCCCTCTCTGGGTCTCGACCACGAAGTGAGCATCCTTTCCGGCCTCGAACCCCGGACCAAGGGCCACCACGAGGGGTGCGTCCTTTGCCGAGGTCCCGAGGTTCTTCTTGGCCAGGATCGCATCGACGACCACCTCGGGTTTGATCGAGTGCCTGCATTCAGCCCCGGGGTCTACGAGGACAGGGATGTCCCCCTGATCCCAAACCCCAGCCACTTGTTCCGGCCCCTTGACCAAGACGGCTTTGACGCCTTCAACCACCGACTGACCATCGTAGACGGCTTCGCAGAAGGCAACTTTCCTTCTCACGGCAAGCGGTTCAGGAATTTCCGTGATGACCACCCTGAAGCCGCTTTGGTGGAGCCTCCAGGCCACGCCGGAGGCCAGATCCCCGCCGCCGCGGACAAGAACTCTGACGGATGCCGTCTGAAGAGGAGGGTTCATGGTTTGGTCTCTTCCTTTTGTTCTTTTTCTACAAGATCTTCTTTGGTTTGGGGGAGATCATCGAGGAGGCGTTTCCGCACGGTCACAACCTGCGGCTTTCCCTTGACCACGGCAAAGATCCGATCCGGAGGAGCTTCCTTGCCGTAAATGATTTCCTCGGTCTGATGTTCATCCGAGACGCTGACCCGAGCTTGAGGGGCGTCGAGGCCGTAAGGTTTCAGATCCGTCGTGTCCTCATTTTCAAAAGATTGAGCCTCAGCCCAGAGGGTGGGCCTCACAAAGACCTCCACCTTCTCAGGATCGAGTTTCAGATCTTCATGGCCTTCAAAGATCCACTTCCCCTCCTTCTTGTGAAGGACCCATCGCTCTCCTTTGCGCTCAATGATCACGCGTTGGACCAAATCGGTCTTGAGGGTGAGAAGCTTCTTGTCCCGCAGCTCGGTGAGAGGCCGGTCGAGCGCTCGTTTGTCGTCGCCGGAGATGAAGTAGACTTTTCCGTCGCCGCCTTTGGCGACGTAATATCCCTTTTCAATGGGACTGATGTGGCCGATGAAAAGGGTGTTGTCCTGGTCGCCGGCCCTGAAAGCGAGGGTGACCTCGGGCGGGTGAAGACCGAACTCGGAGAGATCTTTCGGGCTTTCTGCAATGACCCGGAGCGATTTCAGACCGGTGAGCCGGTTGAGAAGGCGAGTGAGAGCGAAGGCATCCCCGCTCGATCGCACCGGGTGGAGGATCTCCCAGGTCCCGCTCTTTTTCTCGAACCGCATTTCCTGCTCCCCGCTTTTCAACACGAGGCTTGTCACGTCGTCAGGCTTGACCGAAAAAAGCGCCCTGGTTTCTTCTTCAGCGCTTTTCTTTTTCTCTTCTTTACGGGTTTCGTAAAAATAGAAAGCCACAAGAAGCACGGCGAGGGCGAAGTAAATGAGAGTCGAACGGTACTTCAACGGGACCTCCGTTTGCGCCAGACCGCCACGCCCAGAACAATCACCAGCAGGGGAATCCCCACCACAGGAATCCAGAAAAGCATCAAGCCCTGATTCCGGGAGAGCATCAGGTGATCGGCGGGCCGCTCCTTTTCAGGGATCGTGATCAGGTCTTTGCGGCCCACGAGGTAGTTCATCGTGTTGATCATCAGCTCACTGTTTCCTGCGAGGGAGACAAACTTGTTCGAGGCAAAGTCCGCGTCTCCAAAAACCGCCAGTTTCCCCTCCCCCGTGATTTTGTCCTCTTCCTTGCCCTCCTCGCCTTTGGCCTCCTTGGGGTCGAGCTCCACAATCACGGCAAGGGAAAGGGGACCCTGCCGGTCTTCTGCGTCGAGCCGCGCTTTTCCCTGATTCAGAGCGTCCCGATCCGTCTCAGACCAGGATTCCTGTGACGTCAGGGCCAGGTTGGTCAGGGTCAGGCCTTTTTTCTTCACGCCCTTGTCCACTTCCACCGATCGGGCAAGGGAAAAGAAAGACAGGAGGCGAAAATTTTTCGTGATCTCATGATTGCCGTAGGTCACGATCATGGGCAGGAGGAAGTCTCCTCCCATGACCCGGCTCATCTTGTCCACCACCATGTCGGAGGACATGATGACGCCGTACTCTCTCAGGAACTCTTTCAAACCGCCGTCCTGGTAAGGCTCCAGGAAAATGAGCAGGCTTCCTCCCTTGTTCAGAAAACGCTTGAGGGAGGCCACCTCCTCGGGAAAAAGATTTTTCTCGGGAGCGGCGACGACGACCAGGGCCGCATCCGAGGGGATGTCTTTTTGAGCCAGGGTCAGTTCCTCGAATTCATAGTTCTGATTCGACAGGTTCTGGTGGATGGAAGCCAAGGATTCCTGGGCCGTGGACTTGAAAGGCCGTTCCCCGTGGCCCATGACCCAGTAGACTTTTTCGGTCCGGCCCTTGGAAAGGCGAACCAATGCATTGGTGAGGCTCTCTTCGTCAGGTGTCTTCACGGTCTGAGACTGTCCGAATCCTTCGAGGATCACGGTGTTGAGCGCCTTGATGTCGTATTGCCTGGTCAGGGCAGGGTTTCGATCGGGATCCACCATCTCGAAAGACAGGCCTTTGAGGTGATATTCGTACGAGGCGAGAAGCTTCTTCACATTGGAGGCTTCCTCGGAAGGCTCTTTCACAAAGGCGATGGCCTTGACGGGTTCCTGTATGGTTTTCAGGGCCTGCAGGGTCTTGTCCGACAGGGTGTGCTCTCCGGAAGCCGTGACATCCCAGCGGAAATAGTGCCTGTCCGAAAGCAGCGTGACGGCCACCGCCAGCACCAGGATGAGAAGGATGGCGACGGTCATGTTGGAGGAGGCCTTGAGCCTGAAAAGAGTCATTGTGCGATTTGTTTTTTCCATGGCCTATCCCCTCCAGAAACGAGTGTTGAGAAAGCGCAGGGTCACAAAGAGCCAGAAAAAAATGAACAGCAGGTAGAACACGAGATCTCTGGAATCGATGAGCCCTTTCACAAAGCTGTCCAGGTGGACCACAATCGAGATGTGCTCCAGGATGGGGCCGAGAGTCGGTCCGGCAAAGCTCTTGGCCCAGCCGATGATCCAGAAGAGGAGAAAAGCGCCGAAGCTCAACACGGCGGCAATGATCTGGTTCTCTGTGAGAGACGAGGTGAATATCCCGAGGGCGATGAAGCTTGCGCCCAGGAGCAGAATCCCCAGATACCCGGAGGCGATGAGCCCCCAGTCCAGGGGCGCGAAGGTCTGAAGAAGAAGAAGGGGCAGGAGCGTTCCCGCGAGCATGGTGAGAAGGGTGAACACACAGGCGCCGAATTTTCCTGCAAGGGCGGCTCCATCCGAGAGGGGATAGGTGAACAGGAGTTCAATGGTTCCCATTTTTTTCTCCTCTGCGTAGCTCCGCATGGTGAGGAGCGGCAGCATGAGGAGCAGCACAATGGCCATATCGCCGAAATAGGGCTTGACCACAAAGTCGCTCAGGTTCAGGCGTTCGGCGAGAAAGGGGTTCTGGCCGGCCTGAAAGCTCCGGATGGTGTAGATAATCGCGTTGGTGTAGAAAAAGTAGCCGGAAACCACCAGGAAAATAAAGCTGGCGGCATAGAAGATCGGCGATGAAAAGGCGGTGAGGATCTCTTTCTTGAATACAGCCATGATTCCGCGCATGGTTCCTAGTCCTTTCCTTCCTCAGTCACGAGCTGGACAAAGACGTCCTCGAGGCTCAAATCACTGGTTCTCATTTCCTTCAACCCCCAGCCGGATTCCACGATGGTCCTTGCGATCAAAGGCCTGAGGCTTTCATCGGCTGCGCTCTCCACGAGGAGCTCTCCGGCACGCTCGGAGGGCACAACCCGGGTGACTCCCCGGAGGGACTCCAGCGTTGCCTGCACCTCTGCGGCCGGACCGTCCACGTAAAGGATGGTTCTCAATCCTTTCTGGAGCTGGCCGGTCAGGTTAGCCGGGGTATCTTCCGCAACCACACGGCCCTGGTTGACAATGATCACTCTTTCGCAAATTTGGCTCACCTCAGGCAGAATGTGGGTGCTCAGGAGGACCGTCCGTTGACCGGCCAGGTCCTTGATGAGTTTCCTCACTTCAACGATCTGGGTCGGGTCCAGGCCGGTGGTCGGTTCATCCAGAATGACAAGGGGAGGATCGTTGATGAGCGCTTGAGCAAGACCGACCCTCTGCTTGAGTCCTTTGGACAGGTGCCTGATGCGGCGCTCCCGGTGCTCGGGAAGGCCGCAGGCGGAGATCACCCTGTCGATTTCCGTGTTGAGGGCGTTTCCGCTGAGTCCCTTGATGGTGCCTGAGAAGGACAGGAACTGCTTCACGGACAGCTCGTCGTAAAGGGGGACAGTCTCGGGAAGGAAACCGATCTTCTTTCTCAATTCGAGAGAGTGGGTCTGGCCGTTGAGCCCGTCCACGAGGATTTTTCCCGAAGTGGGCTGAAAGAAACCGGTTAAGATTCTGAGGATGGTGGTTTTGCCTGCGCCGTTGGGGCCGAGAAGACCCACGATCTCTCCCTTTTCGATGCGAAAGGAGACATTCTGAACAGCAGGCTTCAGTCCATAGTACTTGGTCAAATTTTCTGCGATGATCATTTCGCTCCTGACCTCGATAAAAAAATCGAAAGCGTTTCGTTTCAGCGGGGCATTGAAAAGACAGCGCCCTTCCGCCAGTCACTACAGAAAAGATACCAATGCCCCGTTAGAACTTCTGCGCTCCTTGCTCTAAGCTCCCTGCTCTTTGCTTTATATGGTTACCAGCTCGTACTCGCGCGAGCCCAGGCCGATCTTTTCCGCATACTCCAGCTGGATGGTCCAGTCCACCTTCGGGTAAAGAGCCCTGAACTTGTCTCCGCCGGGGTTCTTGTTGTCCGCGAGAGACGTGTTCTCCAGCGCTTTCTGCCGGTTGACCATGTCCACCGAGGCTTGATCGATGGCCACGGGATCCACGGAAGCCATGATTCCCAGGTCATGAACGATGGGCGCATCACTGTGACCGTAGCAGTCGCAGGCCGGGGAAATCTGGGTGAGAAAGTTCAGGAAGGCGACCTTTCCTTCCTTCCCCTTTAACACAGCCAGGGTGTATTCCACCATTTTTTTCTGGAAAAGAGCAATGTCCGCGTTCCACTGGACGTCGATCGCTTTGTTGGAGCAGATCAGGATGCACTCCCCGCATCCGATGCACTTCTTTGCATCGATCACCGCCTTTTGTTCCCGCAGGGAGATGGCGGACTGGGCACAGTGCTCAACACACTCTCCGCACCCCACGCATTTCTTTCGCGTGATCTTGGGCGACACGTCGGCATGCTGGACCATCTTGCCCCGTCGAGAAGCGCAACCCATGCCCAAGTTCTTGATGGTGCCCCCAAACCCTGAAAGCTCATGGCCTTTGAAATGGGCCAGGCTGATCAGGCCGTCCGCTTCGGCGATTTCCGTGCCGACATAAGCGGTCTTGATGAGTTCCTGCTGGACCTTCACCGCCTCATAGGAGGCGCCCCTCAATCCGTCGGCAATGATGAGAGGAGCGTTGACCACGGAAAAAGAGAAGCCGTTTTCAACGGCCGTGTGGAGGTGGGAGACGCTGTCGGCCCGGGTGCCGGCGTAAAGGGTGTTCGCATCCGTGAGAAAGGGGAAGCCGCCCAGGGCTCTCACCCGGTCCACGATCTGGCGGACGAAGGTCGGCCGGATATAGGCCGTGTTTCCTTTTTCTCCGAAGTGGAGCTTGATCGCGACCAAGCCCCGGGGAGGGACAATCTGCTTCAGGTCCAGCATGTCGGCCAGGCGAACGACTTTGGCGAGCAAATTCTCTTTGGCCGAGGACCTCATGTCCGTGAAATACACTTTGCTTGTTGACACTACGTGCTCCTTTCAAAATAGGATTTCTCAGAGACCGCTGTGACTCAGAGGTCGGTGCAAGGCCACTAAGTGGTCGCCGATATTAAACGTTTGTGACTTGCCTGTCAATATGGACAGCCCATTTTGGGGTTTTTTCCGTTGACAAGGAAAAGGCTCTTGGATTATGAACAATCTCAATTCAAGAGGCAAAAGCTCTCTTGAAATCTTCGTGTTTATTGATTGGGGCGACTTCCGATGAGAAGGCATTTCTTTTCTATCTTTTTCGTGCTTCTTGCGTGGATCTCCACCAGCGCCGGCATGGGGTATGGCCAGGAGCCGAAAAGGATCCTGAGCGTCGAAGCCTTCGACATGCTCAACACCGTGCCCGACACCTACCTGGTGGACAGCAGAACTCAGGCGGAATACCAGTTTGTGGGACACCCCTTCAAGGCCTACAACTACCCCTATCTTTTTTTCACGACCACCTTTGCGAAGGACGACGAAAAACCTTCCTACCAGCTCACGAAGAACAAGGTGTTCCTTGAGCAGATCGGCAAGGTTTTCAAAAAGACGGACAACCTTTTGCTCCTGGACCGGGACGGAGCCCGAAGCGCACAGGCGGCAAAAGAGCTCCTCACCGCCGGTTACAAAAACGTTTTCGATGTGTACGACGGTTTTGAGGGCAGTGAATTCCCTGCCTTTGACGATCCCAACAAGCACAAGTACTACCGGCAGCTTGCCAAACGAAACAACATTTACGGTTTTGAGCATCGACGCCATTCAGGATGGCAATTTTGGGGGCTTCCCTGGACCTATGACATGGATCCCAAGTACGTGTATCCGCCCGACTTGGGAGTCCCGCAGAAATGAGGTGAAGAGAAGGCAATGGAATCAGAAGAATTGGTTAAACTCATGGAAACGATTGATGCCCAGGGAATAGGGTGGGACAAGGTGCAACAGGAAACCAAGGTTCCTTACGCGATCCTGAAGCTCTACGCCAATTCAGGTCCGGTCCCTGTGACCATCATCAAGAAACTCAAGACCTTCATAGACGCCCAGGCCAAAAAAGCTGCTTAGCAGGCTGCTGAAAAACGCCCATCTGTGGCGTTACCCTCATTCCTCATCGTTCTGGCGTACTCCCATGTACGCCTCACTCTTCGGAATTAATCCGCGCTTCGCTTGGAGTCCCCACCCTTCGGGCGGGTCCCCAGAACCGGGTGCCTTGCATCTGGCCGTTTTTGAGCAGGCTGTGTAGCAGATGTTGTGCAGTAAACTGCTAGGGGATCATTCTCAACAAGGATAGCCCGAGAAGGGTCTTGCCGTCCAGGATCAATCTCTCCTTGATCATGGATTTCAGCTTCTCCAACGGGACTTTTTCCACCGAAGCAATCTCCCTCTCGTCGATAACCGTGTCCGCTTTCCTGAGCTCCAGTCCTGAATAAATGTGAATCAGTTCATTGGAGTAGCCCAAGGCCGGAGCATAGGTGCAGACCCACTCGATTTTACCCGCTTCATATCCCGTCTCTTCCATGAGCTCCCTTCGGATGCACTGCTCGGGGCTTTCCCCGGGGTCCAGTTTGCCGGCCGGGATTTCCAGGGTCTCCCGTCCCAGGGCATAGCGGTATTGACGGACCATCAGGATTTCCTTGTCCGAAACAAAAGGGATGATCGCGCTGGCTTCAGGGTGATCAATCCTCATTCGCTGGCCCACCTGGTTGTTCTGCAGCAGCACCTCGTCGAGATAAGCGGAAAAGCTACGGGTGCTGAGAGAGGCGATGGTTCGAATTTTTTTCTCCATAACGGCAGACCACCTTTTGACCGATCAGCGTTTCAAGCTCCTGAATCATTTCGCGGCAGGCGAAGACGTTGTAACGGGGGTGCGCGGCGATGACCATCCGTTTCCCCGGATCAGTTTCCACCTTGAACACCACCGACGATTGCCCCGGAAAACGGTAAAGCACATCTTTGATCCCTTCCAGCTGATCTTTGGAAAGGGTGTCTCTGGAAAGGGACAGCTCGATCAGCCGGATGGCCGCCTGCTTCACATTCTCGAGGGATTGGATTTCCTGGGAGATGATCTTGGCCACCATTTCATCCACCTCGGCCATGCCCGCGACCAGCAGCGGCTCATCGCTCTTGAGAAGGGCGGAGGAGCGTTCGAACACGTCGGGAAACACGACCACCTCGGTAGACCCGCTCTGGTCTTCAAGGGTCAAGATGGCCATCTTGTCCCCCCGTTTGGTCCGCTTGATCTTCAGCTCCTCAATGACGCCGGCCACGCGCACGGCTGTTTTGTCGGTGAGCTGGGTCAGGTCCTGGATGGAAGAGGTGGCGAACCGGCTCACTTCTTCCTTGTAACGGTCCAGAGGATGACCGGTGATGTAAAATCCGAGGGCCTCCTTTTCCCGGCGGAGTTTTTCCCGCTCATCCCATGCCACGTGGTTCGGAATGCTGGAGAAGTCGAAGGTCCTCACGCCGCCTCCTGGAGCCGCCGAGAAGATCGTGAGCTGATTGGGATCCTGGCTGGCCCCGCAGAGCCGGGTCACCTCCTCCAGGGAAGCCAGGAGCCTTGATCTTTCGATCCCGGTGAAATCAAAAGCCCCGCACTGAATCAGGCCTTCCAGCACCCTCCGGTTGACTTTGGATCCGTCCACCCTGGTGCAGAAGTCCACCAGGCCTTTGAAGGGTCCTCCCTGGTTTCTCTCCTCGATCACGGATTCGATGGCCTTGAGGCCCACATTTTTCACGGCTCCGAGGCCGAAGCGGATTCCTCCTTCCACCACAGCGAAATCGGGAGGGCTTTCGTTGATGTCCGGAGGGAGGATCTCGATTCCCATCTCGCGGCACTCGGCGATGTTCTTGATGGTCTTGTCCTGGTTCCCCATGTCCTGGGTCAGGAGGGCGGCCATGAACTGGACCGGGTAATGGGCTTTGAGATAGGCCGTCTGGTAAGCGATCAAGGCGTAGGCCGTGGAGTGGGATTTGTTGAACCCGTAACCGCCGAACTTCTCGATGAGGGCGAAGAGCTTGCTCGCCAGATTCGGGTTGACTCCGTTGATTTCGGCGCCTTCCACAAAGCGGGCCTGGTGCCTGGCCATGACGTCCTGCTTCTTTTTGCCTATGGCTTTTCTCAATTCATCGGCCTCGGCGAGGCTGTAGTTGGCCAGGACCTGAGCGATCTTCATAACCTGTTCCTGGTAAAGGATGACGCCGTACGTCTCCTTCAGGATGGGCTCAAGCCGAGGCAGGAAGTACTTGATCTTGCCCTTTCCATGCTTGCCGGCAATGAACTCTTCCACCATGTTGCTGCCGAGGGGCCCCGGCCGGTAAAGAGCCACCAGGGCGATCAGATCTTCAAAGACCTCGGGTTTCAGCCTTCTCAAGAGGTCTTTCATTCCCGAACTTTCAAGCTGGAACACGCCTGTGGTTTTGCCCTCGCTGCAAAGCTGGTAAGTGGCCGGGTCATCGAGAGGGATTTTGTCGATGTCGATTTTCCGGCCCGCGGTTTTCTCGATGACAAGGAGGGCGTGCTTGATGACCGTGAGGGTCTTGAGTCCGAGGAAGTCGAATTTGATGAGGCCCAGTCTTTCGATCTGCTCCATGGTGAACTGGGTCATCACTTCCTCGTTGGTTCCCTTGAACAGAGGCAGGTAATCGACCAGGGGCCGGTCGGAAATGACCACGCCGGAGGCGTGGGTGGAAGCATGCCTGGAGAGGCCTTCAAGGGATCGGGCAATGGTGAGGAGCTTCTTGTGGTGAGCTTCTCCCTGCTCGAGTTTCCTTAATTCCGGCTCCTCTTCCATGGCCTTGAAGAGGCTGACCTTGGGGCCTGCGGGCACCAGCTTGGCGATTCGGTCCACGTCACTGTAGGGGATGTTGAGGGTCCGGCCCACATCCCGGATCACCGCCCTGGCTTTCATGGTTCCAAAGGTGATGATCTGGCAAACGTTCTCTCTGCCGTATTTTTCGGCCACATAGCGGATCACGTCATCCCTGCCGTTCATGCAGAAATCAATGTCAATATCCGGCATGGTGATCCGCTGAGGGTTGAGAAACCGCTCAAAGAGCAGGCCGTACTTCATTGGATCCACATTGGTGATCTTGAGGCAGTAGGCCACCAGGGATCCGGCGGCCGAACCCCGGCCCGGGCCCACCGGGATGTCCGAGCGCCTCGCATAATCGATGAAATCAGCAACGATGAGAAAATACCCGGCAAAGCCCATCTTGATGATCTCAATGAGCTCGTATTCCAGCCGTTCGTGGTACTCCTGAACCTGTTCGGGGGGGAGGTCTTTTCCCTCCTCCCGGAGCTGCCCGAGCCGCTGGTCCAGGCCCTTGCGCGCCTCGTCTTTAAGGATTTCTTCCAGGCTATTGCCGGCAGGCACCTGAAAGACCGGGAACTTGTAATGGCCGAAATCCATTTGAAACCGGCAGCGCCTTGCCACTTCCACGGTGTTGTCCAGGGCTTCACCGAATTCCTTTTCGCCAAGGCTCGAGGCCATCTCCTCGCGGGATTTGTAGAAAAACTCGTTCGTGGAGAACTTGAGGCGCTTGGTGTCCTCAATGGTTTTGCCGGTCTGAATACAGAGAAGGGCATCATGAGCCTCGTGATCTTCCCGGTTCAGATAGTGGCAATCATTCGTGGCCACGAGAGGGATGGAGAGTTCCCGACCAAGCTCCTTGAGCAGGTGATTCACAGTCTTCTGCTCAGGGAGCAGATTGGCCTGGACTTCAAAGTAGAATCGGTCCTGGTCAAAGATGGAAGCGAGGGTCTTGGCCTCCTTTTTTGCTTCTTCGCTACGGTGGGTGTTGAGGAGGTAAGGGATTCTTCCTTTGAGGCAGGCGGACAAGGCAATCAGCCCGGAGTGGTATTGCCTGAGAAGCTCCATGTCCACCCGGGGGTGATAGTAGAAGCCTTCCAGATGACCGAGAGTGACCAGGCGGCAAAGATTCTTGTATCCTTCCTCGTCCATGGCCAGAAGGATCAGGTGGTGGGCATTCGGGCTCCCGTCCTGCGGCATGGCGCGGTCTTTGCGGTGGCCGGAGGCGACATACATTTCACAGCCCAGAACCGGTTTGATTCCCTTGTCCGGGCACTTGGTGAAGAACTCCACGGCGCCGAAGATGTTCCCGTGGTCCGTGATGGCCACCGCTTCCATGTTGAGAGCGCGAGCTCTGTCCAGCAGTTGACTGATCCGGATTGCGCCGTCCAGGAGGCTGTATTCCGTGTGCACATGAAGGTGAACGAAGGACGATGAACTGCTCAAAGGGACCTCATTTCTTTTTATGACTTTCGGGGAACAGTTGAACACAGGCACAAAGGCACAGAGGGACAAAGGGACAGAGGGACGGTGTTTTCTGCTTTGTGCCTTTGAACCTTTGCCACTTTGTCCCTGCCTTCACCTGCCGTTTTGGGACCCAAGCTGTAGGCGTCAGCCGGCAGCTGTTGACTTCAAAAACGTCTGTGCAGATTCTTCCCAATCAGAGGCGAATGTCAAGGGGGTTTTCAAGAGGGCATTGACGACTCTCTCTTCATGGTGTAAGGTTCTGAGCGTGTGATTTCACCCGCCTTCGCAGGAGGCCATGGTCTCTCGACCGTGGAGGAGTGCGGGTGTCCTCCGAAGCCTTGGCGAAGGAGGACTGGAGCTTCGGCGGGTTGCGCGGCACTCCAGGTGCCACGGGCTCCTGCCCGTGGGGCTCCACCTCACTCGTAGCAACCCTGTTCGACACAACACTCAGAGAGGAAAACGTTTCACCCTTTCTTCAGATACTTCCGAAAACCTCAAGATTCCGTGCCTGC
Organism: uncultured delta proteobacterium; assembly: GCA_963702565.1. GTDB lineage: Bacteria > Desulfobacterota > DSM-4660 > Desulfatiglandales > HGW-15 > CAVPDE01. The sequence continues at coordinate 31,331 of CAVPDE010000018.1, forward strand.
CATGACGACGAAAGACAAGGATCGCTTTGAGAAAAAGATTGTCAGAATGAGGGCGGACCAGGAACGGTTGCGAAAAGAAATCGTCCTGCTCCGAAAGGAAAATCAGAAGGCCGCAAGAGCCCTGAACCAGAGAGCCGTGCTCCTGGATTCTTTGCCCGCGGGGTTCATGCTCCTTGAGAAGGCCAAAATCGCGGAGGCGAACGAGTTCATTTTGGCTCGACTCGGCTATTCGAGCGAGGACATGTTGGGGCACCCTTTCGCTGACTTTGTTCATCCCCGCTTGAAAAACGTCACCCGGGACTTCCAGAGGAGACGGGCTTCGGGAAAATGGGCGCCGGAGGAGTACGAGACAGATCTTGTGACGAAGAACGGGGATGTCCTGAGTTGTGATGTGAGGGTCAAGAAGGTCCACAGAAGAGGCCGAACCGCTTTTCTCCTGTTGCTCACCCCCAGCGGCGAGCGAAAAAAATGGGAAACAGAGTTGGTGGAGTCGAAAAAGCGTGAGTCTCTCAGCCGTATGGCCCACGAGATCACCTGGCGGCTTCGCCCCCATCTGGAGAGGTTCGCGGCCCTTGCAGGAAATATGAAAAATCGCAGGGACGCTGATCTGCAAGACCTCAAGCAATTTGAAGCGGTGAACGGTCAGATCTTGAAGGTCACAGAGGCTCTTGAAAGTTTCACCAAGGAGGCCCCGGACCCCTCCAAAAGGGGTCTGGTGGACCTGAAAATAGTCGTCCGGGAGGCGGTTGCCTTTGTGAGCCCGAAGTTGAAGGACCCTCCCGAAAAGCCGGGCTCAAGGATCAACCTCAAAACCTACCTCAGGGCCGTATCTCCTGTAGAAGGGGATGCCAGAGAGATAGAGGAAATGCTCTCTCATGTGATGTTCAACGCCTTGGAAGCCATGCCTCATGGAGGAGACCTCTATCTGAGCATCGAAGAGAACGCAGGTCAAGCCCACATCTATGTCCAGGACAGCGGGGTGGGGATCGCCCCTGAGGCTTTGGACAAGGTTTTCGATCCCTTCTTTACCACGAAGGAAGACGGCAGGCCGGGACTGGGCCTGAGCGTGGCTCAAGCGATCGCAAAGAGGCATAAGGGGACTCTGGAACTCTCCACCAAGAAGAACGAGGGCACAGTGGTGACCATTCGGCTGCCCTTGGCAACGTCTTCCAGGAAGAAGCTGCGGAGGCGAAGGAAAGCCAACGAGGTGTCTATCCTGTTGGCCGAGGAAGACGGGATGATCCGGGATCTCCTCTACAAGATGCTCGATCACAAAGGATACAGGGTGAGCACCGTATCCACCGGCGCGGAAGCCCTTCAGCAGATCGAGAAAAGAGCGTTTGACCTGGTCATGGTGGGATCCGGGGCTCCGGACATGAAGGTTCAGAATCTCATCAGAGAAATCAAGAAGAAAAAAAAGGGGTTGAGCGTTGTGTGGATCACCGGAGGTGAGGGAGCGGAGCGCAAATCCAAAGAAAGAGGTCCGGCAGTCGATCTCATCATCCGAAAACCCATTGACATGACAAGCACCCTGGAGAAGTTGTCCGAGTTGCTCGCGGGCTAGTGTGGTTCATCTCACCCCCACCTTGCCTCCCCCGTCGAGGGGGAGGAAAAATGGATTATCGCTCGGATTCCCCTCCCTTGGCGGGAGGGGTTAGGGGAGGGGGAAGCGGGCACTGGCAGGCAAACACGAAGGCGCTACCTTAGAATGGATACCCCGTTCACACCGCTGGCCGACCGGATGAGGCCAAGAAAGATCGAAGAGATGGTGGGGCAGGACCATATTCTGGGTCCGAATTCGGTGCTCCTCAGAGCGATCCAGTCCGGCCATCTTTTCTCCGTTATCCTGTGGGGGCCTCCGGGATCCGGCAAGACCACCCTGGCCAAGCTGATCGCCCAGTACACTCAGAATCCCTTTCAGGCCTTTTCGGCCGTCACTTCCGGCGTGAAAGAGCTGCGGCAGGTCATTGACACAGCCGAAAGAACCCGCAACATTTCGGGGAAGCCCACCCTTCTCTTTGTGGATGAGATTCACCGGTTCAACAAGGCCCAGCAGGACGCTTTCCTGCCCCACGTGGAAAACGGAGTGATTGTCCTCATCGGGGCGACCACCCAGAATCCGTCGTTCGAGGTCATTCCCCCTCTCCTCTCGAGGGCCAGGGTCATGATCCTTCGCCCCCTCGAGCCGGAGGATCTTAGAAAAATTCTGGACCGGGCGATCACGGACAAGGAATCGGGTCTGGGTCATCTGGAGGTTCGGATCGAGAAGGAGGCCCTCGAACACCTCATCGATCTTTCCTCAGGGGATGCGCGGGTCGCCCTCAACAACTTGGAGATCGCCGTCGAGTACGTGACGGGGGAGGGGCAAGGCCCCAAGATTCTGGACCTGGCGAGCGTGGAGCAGGCTCTGAGCAGGAAAGCGCTCGCTTATGACAAAGACGGCGAGGAACACTATAATCTCATTTCCGCCTTTCACAAAGCCCTTCGGGGAAGCGATGAACAGGCTTCCCTTTACTGGCTCTACAGGATGCTGATGGCCGGAGAAGATCCGCTGTTCATCTGCCGGCGCATGATCCGCTTTGCGTCAGAGGACGTGGGGCTCGCAGATCCCAAAGCGCTCCAGGTGACCCTGTGCGCCTTCGAAGCGTGGGAGAAGGTGGGCCCGCCCGAGGCTGAGCTCGCTCTGGCCGAAGCGGCGGTCTACCTGGCCTCCGCCCCGAAGAGCAATGCCCTCTACCTGGGGGAGAAAGCCGTGAAGGCCGAGATTGAAGAATCAGGAGCGCAGCCTGTGCCGCTTCACATCCGCAACGCTCCCACCAGACTGATGAAGGATCTCGGTTATGCCAGGGGCTACGTCTACCCCCACAACCACCCCGGGGCCTGGGTGAAACAGGAGTACCTGCCCGATAAGGTCAAAAGCCGGGTCTATTATCGGCCCACGGGAAGGGGGTTAGAAAAAGAGATCAAGGCCAGGATGGAGGAACTGAACAAGAAGAAAGAATAGACAGCGCAGAGCATAGAGTGGAGAGCAAAGAGAAAAGAAAGGAATGTTTTGCTCTCAGCTCTGTGCTCTACGCTCTACGCTGAGTTCCGCCCGGAGTTGTTCGGATGTCATGATTCTGAAGAGCGGATAGAGAACGTTTTTGCGGTAGATGTCGAGCGTCTGCCGGTGGATGCTTTCCGTGGCCGCAACGGTGCAATCCTCAAGGATCACCGTCTTGAAGTCGCAGCAAAGAGCATCCATGGCCGTGGTGAGGACGCAGAAGTTGGTGGTGATTCCCGCCACAGCGCACAGGGTGACTCCCTTCGCTCGCAGCCATTCGTCGAGCCCGGTCCTGAAGAAAGCTGAAAATCGGGGTTTCGGAAGCCAAAGGTCCTCAGGGTGACGCTCCAACTCGTCGGCTACCTCTGCTCCGGCTGTTCCTGCCAGGGAGTGAGGTTTCATTTTTCCCCCAAAGATGAAGTCCCCCACGGCAAAAGCGTCTGTGGAAAAGACAACAGGCCATGAAGCGATCCGGAAGGCTCTGATCAAACGGTTGATCGGATCAAAAAGCCGGCGAGCCAAAGGGGTGATGGGCACAGGTTTGCATTCATCGAGGTTGTCCTTCACCATGTCGACGATCAAAAGAGCCGGTTTGTCAGAAGAGAAGGTGTTCATCAGCGGAGTCCATACCTCTGGATAACCAGAGAACGCTTGGCGCCCGAGAGTTTTCTGCTCCTTGTAGACCATATTTTGTCAATTGACAATGCCGGGGCAGGAATGGTAGAAATACAACGGCGTTATTTGTTGAAATCAGTGGATTTCCTGGCAGTATCCTTTGTTTCACCCTGGAATTGCTTTGAGGAAGGAGAAGGCTCATGGCTTCGGACAAGAGCAAACGTTTTATTCTTTGGTTCAATGAGATCGGCATAGAGGACATTCCCATGGTCGGCGGGAAGAACGCCTCTTTGGGGGAGATGTATCAGAAACTCCACCAACAAGGCATCAATATTCCCAACGGGTTTGCCATCACCGCCTATGCCTACCGCTACTTTCTCAAGTACGCGGGCATTGAAGATGAAATCAAGAAAATCCTCAAAGATCTGGATACCCACGACCTCAGCAACCTGATGAGAAAAGGCAGAGAGGTCAGGGACATCATCCGGCACTCCGAGTTCCCGCCGGATCTCACCCAGGCGATTTACCTGGGATATGACAAACTGGCCGAGGAATTCAGCCTGAAGGGAATGGACAACCTGGATGTGGCCATCCGGTCATCCGCCACAGCCGAAGACCTGCCGGATGCCTCTTTCGCAGGCCAGCAGGAGACGTACCTGAACATCCGGGGCAAGATGAGCGTTCTGGATGCGTGCAAGAGGTGCTTTGCGAGCCTTTTCACCAACCGGGCCATCTCCTATCGCCACGACAAGGGGTTCGGGCAGTTCGACGTATCCCTTTCCATCGCCGTCCAAAAAATGGTGCGGAGCGATTCCGCCTATTCAGGGGTCATCTTCACCATTGACACGGAAACAGGGTTCAAAGACGCGGTGTTCATCACCGGAGCTTACGGGCTTGGCGAAAACGTGGTCCAAGGGACGGTGAACCCGGACGAGTACTTCGTGTTCAAGCCGACCCTGAAACAGGGCAAGCGAGCGATCATTCACCGCAAGGTCGGAGACCGGGACATCAAGATGGTCTATTCCCTGGAAGATGACGCCACGACCAAGAACGTCGCGGTCACCCTCAGCGAAAGACGGCGTTATGTGCTCGAAGACGACGAGGTCCTGAAGCTCGCTGAATGGGCGTGCATCATTGAAGACCACTACAGTGAAGAGGCGGGGCATTTCAAGCCCATGGATATCGAGTGGGCCAAAGATGGGGACGGCGTGACCATCGGGACCGGAAAGCTCTTTATCGTGCAGGCCAGACCTGAGACGATTCACTCCCAGAGGAACCTCAATACCTACGAGACCTACTCTCTTCTTCAGAAGGGAGATGTCCTGGTTACAGGCATTGCCGTGGGAAGCAAGGTGGGATGCGGAGTGGCCAAGGTCATCGAAACATCCGCAGACATCACTAAATTCAAGGAAGGGGAAGTCCTGGTCACGAGCATGACCGACCCGGACTGGGAACCGATCATGAAGATCGCTTCCGCCATCGTGACCAACAGGGGCGGCCGAACATGCCATGCGGCCATTGTGTCCCGGGAACTGGGAATTCCTTGCGTCATCGGCACCGGCAACGGGGATGAGATCATCAAGCCGGGCCAGGAGATCACGGTCTCATGCTGCGAAGGGGAAACGGGCGTGGTTTACAACGGCCAGCTCAAGTTCAAGGTGGAGAGCATCAATCTGGATGAACTGCCCAAGACGCGGACCAAAATCATGATGAACGTGGGAATCCCGGAGCAGGCCTTTTCCCAGGGAATGATCCCCAATGAAGGGGTCGGTCTTACGAGGGAGGAGTTCATCATCAATTCCCACATCGGAATTCATCCCCTGGCGCTCATCGCCTATGAAGACCTGAAGAAGAGGGCCAAGACGGATCAGCGGATTGCCGGCGTGGTGTACAAGATTGACGAAATCACAGCGGTCTACGATGACAAGAAGCAATTCTTCATCGACAAGCTTTCCGAAGGCGTCGCACGAATTGCCGCAGGCTTTTATCCCAACGATGTGATCGTGCGGCTTTCCGATTTCAAGACGAATGAGTACGAGAACCTGCTGGGCGGGTTCCTTTACGAACCCACGGAAAGCAACCCCATGATCGGCTGGAGAGGAGCGTCGCGCTACTATGATGACAACTACAAACCGGCCTTTGAGCTCGAGTGCCGCGCCCTGCGCAAGGCGAGAAGCGAGATGGGCCTGACGAACATCAAGGTGATGGTTCCCTTTTGCAGGACCCCTGAGGAGGGGAAAAAGGTCGTCGCCTTGATGAAGAAATTCGGTCTGGTCCAGGGGGAAGAGGGGCTGGAAATTTATGTCATGTGCGAGATTCCAAGCAACGTCATCTGCGCCGACCAGTTCGCCGAGATTTTTGACGGTTTTTCCATCGGCTCGAATGATCTGACCCAGCTGGCGCTCGGGCTGGACCGGGATTCCACTTTGGTTTCCCATCTCTATGATGAAAGAAACGAGGCTGTGAAGCGGCTCGTGGCCCAGGTGATCAAGGTGGCTAAGGAAAAAGGCCGGAAAATCGGAATTTGCGGACAGGGCCCGAGCGACTTCCCTGAATTTGCGGAGTTCCTCGTAGAATGTGGCATTGACTCCATCAGCCTGATCCCTGACACAGTGGTGAAGACAAGGCTTGCGATTGCCAAGAAGGAAAAACAAATGGGAGTGAAGGCCAAGTAGTTAGCCAAGAAGGACTTATGCCAGGGATACGAATTCTGGGGACAGGATCCTATGTCCCCCCTAAAGTGCTGACCAACCTCGATCTCCAGAAGATGGGGCTCGACACGACGGACGAGTGGATCATTCAACGCACCGGAGTCCGGGAAAGGCGCATGGCCGATCCGGACGTGGCCACCTCGGACCTTTCTCTTGAAGCGGCCCGCAAAGCCCTTGCAATGGCGGGACTGACGGCCAAGGACTTGGATCTCATCATCATCGGGACCATCACTCCCGACACCTGCTGCCCGTCCGCCGCGAACTGGCTTCAAGCCAAACTGGATGCGCCTCAGGCCGTGACCTTCGATGTGACGGCGGCCTGCTCCGGGTTTATCTTCAGCCTCAATGTGGCGACTCAGTATCTCCTCACCGGGTTTTCAAAGACCGTGCTCGTGGTGGGTGCGGAAGTCATGACCCGGACCCTCAACTGGAAGGACAGGACCACCTGCATCTTGTGGGGGGACGGAGCCGGAGCGGCCATCCTGACCAGGGACGGCGGGGGGCATCAGCTTCTTTCCACTCACATCCACACGGACGGAAAAAACGGGCAGGATCTTCTCATGCCCGGAGGCGGTTCGCGCACCACGCCGATTTCCCATGAAAGCGTGGACAAGGGGCTTCACACGTTGAACATGATCGAGGCGAACGCGAGCTTCCGGGTGGCCGTGCGGCACTTTGTCGAGTCCATCAAAGAGGCGGCGGACCACAGCAAGGTGGCGATCAAGGACATCGCCTGGTTCGTCCCCCATCAAGCCAACTTGAGAATGTTTCAATCCATAGCTAAGACCCTGCAGCTCCCCATAGAGAAGTTTTATGTGACCCTCCACAAGTACGGAAACATCTCCTCCGCCTCCTGTGCCATAGCCTTTGATGAAGCGGTAAGGGATGGAAGCATCAAAGAGGGTGACCTCGTGTGCCTCCCTGTTTTCGGGGGGGGCCTGACCTGGGGAAGCGCGTTGGTGAAGTGGTAATGCGTCGAAAGGAGGGGCAACATGGCGGGTAAATCGAAAAAGGCCGTGGTCAGAAAGATGAAGGAGAAAGACCTGGACGACGTTGTGGCGATCGACACCAAAGTCCTGGGCAAATCACGTTGGGATTACTGGCTCATGAAGATGAGCCTTGCTGAACAGCGGTTGCCCATTGCTTCTCTGGTGGCGGAAGCGGACGGGAAAGTGGTCGGCTTCATTCTGGGAGATGCGAGCGGATATGAATACAGTGTGCCGGAGAACATCGGATGGATTGACACCATCGGGGTGGATCCCGCCTATCAAAAGCAGGGGATCGCCCAGATGCTGATGAAAGAAATGATCGCCAACCTCAAGAAAGTCGGAGTCGATACCATTTACACCATGGTCAACTGGCCGGACTGGGACTTGGTCAAGTTCTTTCACGCTTGCGGGTTCCAGAAAGGCCCCCTGATCAACCTGGAACTCAAAGTCTGACGACACCCTGCCTAATGCAGACCTATGGCCGCACAAGAACAGTAAGCAGCAGGTAGTATGCAGTAAGCACCAAGAGCCCTTCCTTGCCGCATGCTACTTACTGCCCACTCATTTTTTTATAGGGAAGGTTCTAAGGCAAGGGGGCGGGCAGGATCCCTCTTTGCCGGAAGTCTTCGCTCACGTAATCCAGGCCCAGCTTGTCCAACGTCTCTTTGGTCGGAACCCCTTCCGGGGTCCACCCTTTGAATTCATAATACGCGTCAAGCACCTTGGTTTCCATCTCGGGGTCTCTTACCTCCCAATGGTCTTCAGGCGGCTTTTCGTCCTTTCTCCTCAAGCCTCTCCTTACATTGAGGGCTCTCACCAGGTTTCGGTTCCTTCTCCCTGTTTCCCACAGGCCCTCTGAATCAAGCTCCATCCCGGTCGCCATGGAGATGAAATCCGGCAGATTGTAGATGTGATACGGAGTCCTCCCGCCGAATTGGCCTCTGAAGGACGACAAAAAAGAGCACATCCCGATGGCGTCGTCGATGTAATGCATGGTCTCATTCCAATCCGCAATGTGAACAGATGCTTCAATAGAGGGATGTTGACGTGGCTCCCACTCCAAAAACCATTTCTTGAACCTCTCAGGAGCGGCGTCCCAATTTCTTACAAACTCCTCCCTCTCTTTCTTGTCTGCAATGGGGGACTGGGGGTAGGACCCTTCCATCTGGGTGATCGTCATCTTCTCGCCGGTGGCATACATCAGGAAATAAGGGTAATTGATCATTTTCAGCTTGAGAGGGAGCTGCTCAAATTTCTTAATGGTATTGTGATCAAATTTTTCCGCGCCCTTCCCGATCCGACGGGCCGCCCGATAAACGCCGTCGGCCAAAACATCTCCTATGCCTTCGCGCCGAACAATTTTCTCAACAAGATAGAAAAACCTTTGCCCGGAGTCGGACGGAAATCCCGGCAGGTCCCTGTCGGTTAGAATCCCGGCTTCGTAGAGTTCAACGGCGAAGGCGAGAACCTGCGGCGTCGAGTACCCGTCCAGTCCGTACTCCTGAGTCAGGCCGAGAATGTCATAATTGAAATCCAGCTCTTTATAGGCCGCCATGGCGTAGGTCAGTTTGCTGTAGCACTTTTGGAAGTAGGTTTGTCGTCCCGGGTAGGAAATGGCCTGATGGCAGTCCTTCGGACAGTTGTAGCACCCTGTCCATCGAAGCCGCACGGTGTCGGAGATCGCCTTCCACTTCTTTTCCCGCTCTTTGTTCCAATAGCCTTTTTTCCGGTCGCGCGCATGGCCCCAGGCGAAATTGTCGACGTGGAAAGTTTCATCATCCTCATGCGCCATGGGATCCCCGCACTTCGGGTTCTCATAGATTTTCTTCCTCACGCCGAGGCATTTCTCGATGAGCTCAGCCGGCCGGGCCAGATGGATGTCCTTTGTTCCGCGAACCGCTATGGCCTTTAACCTTTTATCTCCCATGATCACGCCCACCCCTCGCGAGGCGCTGGAGTTGGAGTGTTCGATGGTCGACATGTAGACCCTGTTTTCACCGGCCGGGCCGATGGCGGCCACCTGGGCGTTGGGTTCCTTCAACTCCTTTTGAAGGAGACCCCCTGTTTCCAGAGCGCCTTTCCCCTGGAGATGAGAGGCATCCCGTATCTCCACCTTGTCATTGTGGATCCATAAATAAACTAGGCCGGGGGACTTGCCGCGAAGGATGATTTTGTCGTAACCGGCATGTTTCATTTCAGGTCCGAAGAATCCTCCGAACAGTGAATTCGAATAAAAGTTTGTCTGGGGAGAAAAGGTATTCACGACGGTGCGATTGGCGCCGGGAACAGGGGTGCCGTGCAACAGACCGGTGCTGAAGATGAGAAGGTTATCGGGTGAAAAGGGTTCAACTTCAGGAGGAACCCTGTCCCACAGGATCTTGGCAGCAGTCCCCTGACCCCCCAGATAACGTTCGGTTGACCTTGGGTCGGTTTCTACCCTCTCTATGCTCCCTCGCGTCAGATCAATCTCCAGATTAAACCCTGCTTCTGCGTATCGCATGGCTACTCCTAGCGCTACTCCCAGGCACGACATGACCCTGTAACAGCTGCCTGCTGAGGCGACGGTGCTCAAAGGCTGACGGTACACGGCGCACGGAGCAAGGGTTTGGGATCTTCCGTGGGCCGTGCACCCTGCACCGTGCACCATCGTTTGCCTGCGCTGACGCTTGACACCCCGGGCCGAAATCTCCTATACTCCGCCTCACAGAAAGCGAGTTTCTATCCCTTGAGCGATACCACCATCCTTAGAACAGTCCTCTTGCAGGAAGGAAAAGTCAAGAGCTCCATTAGGCTGGACCTGATCCAGGAGGAGCCCCTGTCCATTCGGATTCAGGGCCAGCCCTATGCCGTGGTCATGCGCACCCCGGGGGACGAACCGGCCCATGTGGCCGGGTTTTGTCTGGCCGAAGGCATCGTGGACAGCCCCGACGACATCGGAACCATCGCCTCCTGCGAGGGGGAAGCCACAAACGTGGTGACCATGACGGTCACACCGATCCGCTTGACGGCCATCACCGGTGTGCTGGAGCGCAGGGGCTTTGTGAGCCAGACGAGCTGCGGCATCTGCGGCAAGGAACTGGTGGAAGACCTTTCGCAGATGGTCAAGGTTCTGCCCGACGGTCCGGCCATTGACCTGGAAAGGGCTTATCACTGCCTGGAGACGTTAAAGCAACACCAGATCCTCTATCAGCAGACCCGCGCCTCCCATGCTGCAGCCCTCTTCAGCTCCGACTTTGAACTTCTGTCCCTGGCCGAGGATGTGGGACGTCACAACGCCCTGGACAAGGCCATCGGAAAGCTTTTCCTCAAGAGAACCCTGCACCAGGCCGGGGTGTTGATCCTTTCTTCCCGCATCAGCTACGAGCTGGTTCAGAAGGCGGCTCGCGCCAAAATCCCCTTCATCATGGCGGCGTCCAGGCCCACGGCCCTGGCCGTGCAATTGGCCGACTCCCTGAACATGACCCTGGCCTCGCCGTCCAAAGGCTCGGGGATTCACGTCTATTGCGGTAGCCGGCGCCTGACCGCTTCCCCCTCCGGTCCATGAAGTTGAGCTTTGATTCGTTTCGAAAGAAGGAGTGATCGATCGGAATGATGAGAAGTCCCTTTCGGGACTTCTCCTATTTCTCTTTGCCCTTTCTGACCAGGGTCCTCTTTTCCTCAGGGATAGGGGGCGGAACAGGCTCGCCCGAAATCTTCTTCACCGATTCAAACCGAGGGGGGCAAACTTCAAAACACGTTCCGCACTTGATGCATTTATCCTGGTCAATCACGTGGATCCGGTTTTTGCCGCCTATGATCGCCTCTGCCGGGCATCTCCTGAGGCAGGTCATGCAGGCCTGACACTTCTCCGGATCAATATAGTAGGAGACCATTTCACTGAAGAGCCTGTCGATCTCCTCTTTCGTGAAGAGTCCGGCGTATTCTTCCGGCGTCTTGAGGCGTGAGGCCAGTTTCTGCTGGTTCACCAGCTTAAAGTAGGGGACCAGCTTCGACATCTCCGCGAGCCTCGCCTTGAGCTCCTGCCGGTCGATTCCTTCGGCCTCCCCCAGCGGACCGAGAGATTTCACCTTCTTGACAAAACTGTTGACGTCTTCCACAAAAAGGTTGGCTTCAGCGCCGGACATGAAGTCGATCTTCAATCGTTCCGGGTTGAGCCCGATGTGTTCCATGATTCTTTTCAACAGAAGCACCATGTTCAGGGCATGGTAGTTTCCGTGAGTCACATAATTGCATTCATTCAAGCGGCAGCCGCCGATAAACACGCCGTCCATTCCGTTGGAGAAGGCTCTGAGGACAAAGGCCATGTCCACCCGACCGGAACACATGACGCGGATCAGCCTCATTTCAGTCGTGTATTGTAGTCTGGAAACTCCAGCTAGGTCAGCAGCCCCGTAGGCTCACCAATGGCATACAAACCCCAACACTCTCGGTTTGAATTTGGGTCCTGCACTCATTCGTTCTCACCTCTTTGATCCGTGATCCCGGCTTTCTCATCGTCTTTTCCTAAGGCGGGCCCTTGGCCGCAACCAAAACCAAGTACGAAACCCGAATATCGAATGTCGAACAAGGAATTTCGAATGATGAAGTTAAATCTCGTCTTTTGTTTCCTTCGGCGTTCGGTATTCGTTATTCGATATTCTGCGGTTCGCTTTTGAACATCTACGCATCATGAACAGAAGTTTCAGTTTAACACTCTAAACATCCCCAACCGCCTTATCCATTTGCGGCAGGATCTCTTCCTTCGGAGCCATGGCATCGATAGCGCTGATGAGCTCCTCATCGGTATAGTGCTTCAGCTGGATCGCCCCTGTCGGACACTTGGTATTGCAAAGGCCATCTCCCTTACAGAGAACAGGATTGACCGTCGCCTTCTTCCCTTGTTTTGTGTCACGAAGGTCGAGGGCACCGTACGTGCAGGCGGAGACACAACCCCCGCACCCCATGCACCGGCTTTCATTCACCTGAGCCACGGAGCCTGAGGCGACGACCGTATCATGGGAGAGAAGCGTCAACACCCGGCCCGCAGCCCCATAAGCCTGGTTGATCGTTTCCTGCATGAACTTGGGGTAGTGAGCCAGCCCGCACAGATAAACGCCGTCCGTACCAAACTCGACCGGTCTCAGCTTGACATGGGCTTCTTTGAAAAAGCCGTCCGGGCTCAACGTGACCTTGAAGAGTCCTGCTATTTCTTTGGTTGCTGCGGAGGGAATGACGGCGGCCGCCAAAGCGAGGATATCCGCGTCGATGACCAGCTTCTTCCCGAGAATATAATCCGTCGCGGTCACCTTCAGGACGGGCCGGCCTTCATCCGACTCACCCGCTTCCACCACAGGGGGATCTTGCGGTTCGTAGCGAATGAACTTGACGTCTTTCTCGGACGCTTCCCGGTAAGAATCCTCTTTGAACCCATAGGTTCTCATATCCCTGAAGAGGATGGTGATGTCCATCTGGGGGTTCATCTCTTTCAGCTTCAAGGCGTTCTTTACAGACTGGCTGCAGCATATCCGGCTGCAGTAATCTCTGTCTTCATTTCTGCAGCCCACGCACTGGATCATCACGGCGCTCTTTGCATTAAGGATCTTCTCGTCTCCCTTGGAGAGCCGCTCCTCAAGATCGAGGTGGGTCACAACCCTTTCATCCTGTCCATAAAGGAATTCGGTCGGCGTATAGAGGTCAGCCCCTATGGCCAGGACGGCTGCCCCATGTTTGATCTCGGCGACCCCTGTTTCAGACTTCACCGTGGTCACGAAGTTGCCGACATACCCCGTGGCCTGCGTGATGGTCGCATCATGATAGACATGGATGAGCTGGTGCCGGTAGACCTTTGCGATCAGATCACGCAAATAGGCCTGCACGTCCAGCCCGTCCAGGGTGGAATGAATTTTTCGCACGATCCCACCGAGCTCCTTAGCCTTTTCCACCAGGTGAACCTCATGTCCCTGGCTGGCTATGGAGAGCGCACAGTTCATGCCGGCTACCCCTCCACCCACCACCAGCGCCGCCTTGTTGACCGGCAGATCAAACTCCTGCAAGGGTTCCAAATGGCAGGCTCGGGCGACCGACATCCGGATGATGTCTTTTGCCTTCTCTGTGGCCTCTTCCTTTTCTCTGGAGTGGACCCAGGAGTTGTGCTCCCGGATATTGGCCATTTCGCAGAAATATTGATTGATCCCCGCTTCCCGAACCGTATCCCGGAAGAGGGGTTCCAGAGTCCTGGGCGAGCAGGCGGCGATCACCACCCGGTTCAACCCTTGTTCCTTTGTAATGTCCGTTATCTCTTTGGCGGAATTGGTGGCGCACGAAAAGAGCTGTTCCTGAGCGTACACCACATTGGGCAGGGTCTTGCAGTATTCTACTGTGTCAGGGACATTGACGATCCTTCCGATATTGGCCCCGCAATGACACACAAAGACCCCTATCCTCGGCTCCTCTTTGGACACATCCCTTTCCGTCGCATACACTCTTTCTTTGGCAAGATTTCCTCGTCTGTAGTCAAGGAGCTGACCGATCTGGGAACCGGCTCCGCTCGCGCTGAAAACCGACTCCGGAATATCGATAGGCCCCTGGAAGCCTCCGCTCACATAGATCCCGGGCCTGTTGGTCACCATGGGATTGACGGGATTGAGCTTGCAGAAGTCGTTCGTGTCGAGCTGGATGCCGAATTTTCCCGCTATCTCCTTCGCATCGGCAGGAGGGTTCAACCCGATGGAGAGGACCACCATGTCGAATTCTTCTTCTTTGACCCCGTTCGCGGGGGTGGAATAGCGTACGGTCACATTCTTGGTTTTAGGGTCTTCTCTCACGATGGAGGTGTAGCTTCGGATAAAGCGGACATCGGGAAGCTTCTCCGTCCTCTCGTAGTAGCGCTCGAAATCCTTCCCATAGGAACGGATGTCGTTGTGGAAGATGGTGCATTTTGCCCCGGCGTCATGATCCTTCGTCAAGATGACCTGTTTTTGGGTATAGGTGCAGCACACCGCGGAGCAGTAGCTGTTTTCGCCCGGAGTGACCCGTCTCGACCCGACGCATTGAATCCAGGCCACGTTGTGGGGATGCTTCATGTCGGAAGCCCGCAGGATCTCTCCTGCGTATGGCCCAGTGGAGCAGAGCAGCCGCTCGTAGTCCATGCTGGTGACCACGTTGGCAAATTCCCCGTAGTGGTATTCCTTCTTCGTCTTCGGATCAAAGGGCTCAAAGCCGGGAGCCAGAACGATCGCACCGACGTTGATTTCTTTCTTCTCCGGAGTCTGTTTCAGATCGATCGCGTTGTTCTTGCAGACCCCTTCGCAAATACGGCATTTACCCTCTTTCAGATAAAGACAGCTTTCATCTATGTAAGTGATCAGTGGAATGGCCTGAGCGAAATAGACATGCACTGCTTTATTCTTCGATATCTCCTGATTGTATTGATCAGGGTATTTGGCAGGGCAGTACTCCACACAGGTGGTACACCCCGTGCACTTGTCCTCCAGAATGTAGCGGGGTTTCTTGGTGAGGGTGACCCTGAAGTCTCCCACTTCCCCTTCGACTCGATCCACTTCTGTGTACGTCAGGACCTCTATGTTCGGATGCCGGCCGACCTCGACCAGTTTCGGTGCGAGGATTCACATAGAGCAGTCATTGGTGGGAAAGGTCTTGTCCAGCTGCGCCATGTGGCCGCCGATGCTCGGGGCCTTTTCAACCAGGTACACCTTGAAACCGGCCGTCGCGAGATCAAGCGAGGCTTGAATGCCGCTGATCCCCCCGCCCACAACCATGACGTCCCCGTACGGACTGTCCTCTAAACTCTTGGCAACCTGTTCCACTTGTTCTTTTTCCACTTCACTCCGCCTTTGTGCAATGTGATGTTTCTCTAAATCACTTCCTGGACGATCTCCGTGATGTCCTTGACCTCTATCTTCTCAGTGACATTCAGGGTCAACCTGCTGTCCTCAAACATGGTGATGCAGTAGGGGCAGGAAGTGACCAGCACCTCAGCCCCGACCCCAATCGCCTGTTCCATTCTGAGGTCGGAGAATCTCTCCCCTTTTTGAGTTTCCATCCACACCCTTCCGCCTCCCCCTCCGCAGCAGAGGCTGTCGATCCGCGACTCGGGCAATTCCGCCAGCTCCAGGCCGGGCACCTTCTTCAAAATCCCTCGAGGCTCCTCGAAGATGCCGTTGTGCCGGCCAAGGTAACAGGGATCGTGATAAGCCACTTTCTTCGCATATTCCTTGGTGAACTCGATCTTTCCCTGCTGGATCAGCTGGAACAACAGTTGGGTGATGTGAATCACCTCGAAGCTCACCCTGAAATCAGGATACTCGTTCTTGAAGGTGTGGAGGCAATGGGGCGAGGAAACCACGATCTTTTTCACCCCATGGTCGATGAAGGCTTTGATGTTATCCTTGGCCAGCTTCTTGAACAGAGCCTCATCGCCGGTCTTGCGGATGCTTTCTCCGCAGCAATTCTCCGCAGACCCCAGGATCCCGTAATCGACCCCGGCCTTATTGAGAATCGCGGCCGTGGCTTTCGCGATCTTCTTTGATCTCGGGTCATAGCATAGGTAGCAACCGGGAAAGTATAGGAACTCCATGCCCTCGGTGAAGGGGTTGACGGAAAGCCCTTCAGCCCAGGCAGCCCGCTTTTCCCTGTCTTCGCCGAAGGGGTTTCCTTGAGCGACGAGGCCTGCGTTCACCGTGCGAACCGGCTTGACCGGCTTGGGGAAAACGCCGTATTCCGTGGCCACCCTGCGCAAGGCCACACCGGAGTCGATCTGCTTGACATCCCTGGGGCACTGCTGGGGGCATCGGCCGCAGGTCGTACAACGCCAGATGTCTTCAGTTTCTATGTCCGTCAGACCGAAGGTGGCCTCCCGCACGATCTTGCGCATGCTGAAGGTCGTCACCTTGTTCCACGGGCAGACCACATCGCACAATCCGCACTGGAAGCACCGCTTGAAGGCGTCTCCACCGCTCGCTTTGATGACATCGATGATCTCTTTGTAGGGCGCTACCGTTTCCACTGTCTTCCTTTGTCCTTTTCTTTTGCCTTAAGGTTTCAGCCCTTCTTGGACAGGGACATTCGGGTAACGGTTTCCATGACCTTTTCCAACCCGTATTTGTCGATCATGGAATCCAGTCCGATCTCCACGTCCTCCTGCTTCACTTCTTCCTCGACTTCCTCTTCCCTTTCTTCGTAAACCAGGGCGTCATTCAAGCACCACTGGACACACAAGGGCTTCTCCTGTTTCGGGTCGTCTTCACACATGTCGCACTTGAGCGGGAGACCGGAATCCGGTTCTTTGAAGATGTCCCTGGACGGACAGGACGCCCTGCAGAAGCTGCACTCGTCGTATTCCTTACCGTCAATCACATATTTGTCTCTGCCCATGCATTCGGCTTTAGCATACTCGCCCGCGTACACAGGAACATAGACGTCCTTGAGCGGTTCATGAATCACCCGAATGCGAGACCTCGCCGGATTGTTGCTGCTGTATTTCGGGGCAGCGTGGAAGGCGGAGCAGACGACCTCGCAGGCCCGGCAACCGTTGCACTTGTCAAGATCCACTTTTATCGTTTTGACGATTTTCTTTTTTTTCTCACCCATGACGGCTATCCCCTCTTCACCTTATTTCTTCTTTGTTTCCGCCGAACTCTCCTTGGGGGGGGTGCCTCCGTTGTCTTTCAGGATGCCCCTCTTGATGAAGTCCTCGGCAACGTAATCCAACCCTAATTCGTTCAGATATTCTTTCGTGGGAATGCCTTCTTCATTCCACCCCTTGAACTTGTAGTAGCCATCCAGGAGCTGAGTCTCAAGCTCGGGAAATCGCTTCTTCCAATGGTCTTCCGGCGGCTTCTCATCCGCCCTCCTCAAGCCTCTTCTCACATTGATGGCTCTCACCAGATTCCGGTTTCTGTTGAAGATTTGCGTCAGTCCGTCCTCGTCCATATCCATCCCGGTCGCCGTAGAGATGAAGGCCGGCAAGTTGTGGATGTGGTAGGGAGGCTTCAGGGGAAAGGACGACAAACCGGCGCACAACCCGAGAGCGTCATCAATGTGGTGCATCTTTTCCTGCCAGTCGACAATCTCACAACAGGCATCCACCGGGGGCCAGAAGGGCATGGAGCGTTCCCCGCGGAATTCCCAATCCAGAACCCATTGCTTGAACTTGTCGCTGGGCGCCTGGACCCAGTCCTTCACAAAGGCTTCTCTCAGCTCCATGGTGGAAAAAGGCGCCTGGGGGAAATTGCCCTCGATTTGAGTGATGTTCATCTTTTCCCCGGTGGAATACATCAGGAAATAAATGGGATTGAGCATTCCCAGCTTGAGAGGGAGCTGCTCATGTTTCTTGATGAGATTGTGCGCATAGGCTTCCGCGCCATTCCCGATCTGCTTGGCCGCCCAATAGGTGCCGTTGGCCAAAACATCTCCTATCCCTTCCCGCCGAACAATCCGGTCCAGCAACCAGTAAAATTTTCCCTCGTTATCGGACGGGCACCCGGCAAAGTCCGCATCCGACAAAATACCCGCTTCTTTAAGCTCAAAGCCGAAAGCCATGGCTTGCGGCATGGAGAATCCGTCCACTCCATACTCGGTAGCCCGTTGAGCGATCTTGAAACCGAAATCCAGATCGTCAACAAAGGCCGCCATGGTGTAGGTGAGTTTCGTGAAGCATTTCATCATGTAGGTTGACACTCCGGGGGCGGAAATGATGGCTCCGCACTTCATCGGGCAGTTGTAGCAGCTGATAAGCCGCTTCCGCACGGACTCCAGACTCCCCTTCCACTTCTCTTCGATTTCCTTGGTCCAGAACTCTTTTCTCCGGGTGCGGGCATTTCCCCACATGAAATTTTCGGTGTGCCACTTCTCATCCACATGGGCCATCTCCTGCGGCGACCCAAGCCCTGCCAGGATGGGCATGACCTCTGGAACGAGGTTGGGTGCCCGGACTTTGATGTACTGCAGCACCTCGTTGCAGAGTTGCATGAATTCAGCCGGCCGAGCAAGATTGACGTCCTTTGTTCCGCGAACCGCTATGGCCTTTAACCCTTTGTCTCCCATGACGGCACCCAGGCCAAGCCGGCTGGCACTGGATCTGCCCTGCTCGATCGAAGCCATGTAGACCCTGTTTTCGCCGGCCAGGCCGATGGCCGCCACCTGAATTTTAGGATCCTTCAACTCCTGTTTAATCAGTTCTGCCGTTTCAACGGCGCCTTTGCCCCGGAGATGAGAGGCATCCCGTATTTCGACTTTGTCGTTGTTGATATACAGGTAAACCAGATTGGGGGACTTGCCGCGAAAGATCACTTTGTCATAACCGGCATACTTCAGTTCCGGTGCCAGAAAACCCCCCATCATGGAATAGCCCATGAACAAAGTCTGAGGGGAATAGGTGGAAATAATGGTCCGATTCGCACCGGGCGCCGGTGTGCCACACAAAAGACCGGTGGCAAAGATGAGCAAATTATCAGGGGAAAAGGGTTCAGCGTCAGCGGGAACCCTGTCCCACAAAATCTTGGCGTTAGTCCCCAGACCCCCAAGATGAAGCTCGGTCATTCTTGGGTCGGTCTGCACCCTCTCGATGTTTCCCCGGGTCAGATCAATTTCCAAATTAAACCCTGTCTCTGCATACCTCATGTTATTACCCCTTACATGAAATCAATAAACGCTCCTGACGGTGGTCGTGGCCGTTTCAGCTCCACTCCACGGTCTCTTTGCCATACAGCTCCAGCTCGATCTTTCCGCTTTTCATACAGGAAGAAGGGGGCGTGAATTCGCTCGTGGTTTTTTTACCGCACTGCATTCCTTCTGCCTCCAAAAGCACCACCCCTTTGGAAGGAAAGCAACCATTTGATTTGACATCTGATTTGGATCGGTTTCTGGTTGCCGGTTTGCTAAATTGTAATTACAATCTAGCCATAATATAACTACGTGTCAAGAGAAAAATCAGGGTGCTTTGGGAAGGAGTTTCTTCATTCTCTGCAGGATTTCTTTTTTGTCCATGAACTCTTCGACCCTGAGCGAGGTCACTTCCTTGCCTTGGGTGTCGAAGAAGAGGAGGGTGGGGACTCCTTTGATGCCGTAGCGCTGAAGAATCGCGTCCTGATGAGGCTGGCGGCGCGTGAGGTCCAGCCGGAGGGTCACGAATCGCCGGCTCAGGTCAGCGATCTCGGGATCGGTGAAAACCTTGTTGTCCAGGGCCCGGCAGGGACCGCACCAGTCTGCATAGAAGTCCACGATCACGGGTTTCTTCTCCCTTGCCGCTTGCGCCAAAAGGGCTTCCTCGTAGGAGACCCATGAAATCGACTCCACTTTCTGGGTAGCGACTCCCAAGAAAACGAACACTCCCACCACCACACAAACGCCGAAAACTTTCTTGAATATTCTGAAGCGCCGGTGGCCGGCCCCGGTGCGGTCCAGCCACCCGAGGTGGACAGCGGCGGCCAGGGGGACAAGGGCCATGAGAGAAGACCGTCCCCACTCTTCAGGGAGAAGGAAGTGGATCATGTACGCCGCCATGGCGATCAGAATCCAGCCCATGAATTTCCTGATCCACAGCATCCAGTCCCCTGAGAAGGGCAGGCGGCTCACAGCGCCCGAGAAGAAAGCCAGAACAGCCAGGGGGAGCCCAAGCCCGATGCTGAGGGTGAAAAAGGAAAGGAATCCCATGACGGGATCGCCTTTTTGGGCTACATACGTGAGAAGCCCCAGGATAAAAGGCCCCAGGCAGGGCGCGGCAAGAATCCCCAGAGTCAAGCCCATGAAGAGCGTCCCGAAGTAGCCGCTGAAGCGCGTGGATGCCGCTGTCGTCAGCGCGGTTGGAAGACGGATCTCCCAGAGGCCGAAAGAGCTTGTGGCAAAAGCGACGAAAAGGCACGCCATGAAAACAAGAACCACCGGGTGCTGAAGAGCCGATCCGACCATCCGGCCCGACAAGGAGGCCCACACTCCCAGGACAGAGTTCATGACAGCCAGTCCCACCAGGTACAGAAATGCGTGGATTGCGGTGGCGCCGCGGCTCTGGTCTTTTCCACCGAAATAGGAAACCGTGATGGGAATAAGAGGATAGATGCAGGGAGTCAGGTTGAGGGCGAGGCCTCCGACGAAGAACCCGAGGAGGGTGAGCAGGAGGCCGGTCCCGAAACCGCTGCTCGCAGTGAGCCCTTTCTCGTAAGCCGCGAAGGTTTGTTCATTGATGGGGTTGACGACCGACCCCGGCGGGACCACGCGCACGGTTATGGAAAGGGGGAGAGTCCCCGGCGGCAGGCAGGACGATGCGGAACAGGCCTGGTAGGAGATTTTTCCCTTGAGCACATGTTCCCCTTGAGAGAGATCCTGCGGGATGACCAGGATCCCCTTCACGAGGACTTCCCCGGAAAAAAGGGCGACGGTCTCGGAGAGGTAATCAAATTTCTTGTTCTCCGTCATGGGAAAAACAAGGTCCTTGATTCTGATCCTGGACTCCTCGGCGAAGATGAATTCCGTCGGGATCATGTCTCCGTCTTTGCCGGGGCCGTGGATGTACCACTTGTCGGCAATGGAAAGGCGAAAGAGCAACGCGTGGCTTGCCCCGGATTCGTAACGGTCTTGCGAATGGACGACATCGACCTTGACCGTGGCAGCCCACGAAGGAAGGGCAAACAGCGTTTTTAAGAGAAGGAGAATCAGCAGGAATAAGAATGCTTTTTTCATTGTTCCTTGTAGGGGCGTCCACAGAGGACATCACCGGAAGGACGGTCTCAGCCTCGTGGATCCCTTTGTCCGGGAAGAGGAACTCGATACAATCGACAATATAGTAAGAGGTGTTTGCCGTGTCAACTTGGAAGCCAAGGCTATTTGTTTTCCCGGCGCCATGTGCTAGTGTAGTTTCTTGCCGGCCCTCCGGCCGCGTTCTGCGTTGCGAGGGCCACAGGAGAAAAGGGGGACCTTGGAACAAGATCTGGCGAGACATCGGGCTTCCGATCCTCCGCAGGAGGACAAGGTTCCCTATCGCCCGAGGAACGTGTGGAAGGCTTCAGTCCGCCAGGAAGGGGATGTCATTGTCAAGGACTACAGCGGAGCGCCTTTCATTCCCCGACTCTTCGGAAGGATCTCCCTTTCCTGGGAGGAGGGGGCCCTCAGAAAGTTGGAGGGCATGGAAGGGGTCCCGGCCTTTATCCGCCGGCCGTCTCCCCACGCGATTCAAATTTCAGCGGTCAAGGGCCGGCCTTTGGATAAAATGAGAAGCGGAGAACTGAGCGAATCCTGCTTCAAGAACCTGGTTTCGCTCATCCAGGACATCCATGAGAGAGGCGTTGCCCACGGGGATCTTCATCAGAGAAACATCCTGGTCGATCAAGATCGCCCGGCTGTGATTGACTTCTCCACGGCCTATGTGGAAGGGCGAGTGCCGTTCTTGGATGGGTGGATTCTCAGAGATATGATCCTGCTTGACCTTGAAAGGCTCTATAAAGTGGAGAGAAGGTTCTTTGATCGGGGGGATCCCCCCAGGATGTTTTTTCTTTACCGAATGATCAAGAGGTTTCGATGAGCAAGAGATTGCTGAAAGCTTTGGCCCTGATCGTAGGGATTTTATTGGTGCTGTATTTCGCAGAACCCAATGGGTGGTCTCTCATCGTGGGCGGAATTCTGGTTTTCCTGGGAGAGGTCATTCGCGTGTGGGCGAGCGGCCATTTGATGAGAAAGCAGGAGCTCACGACTTCAGGCCCCTATGCCTACCTGAGAGATCCCCTCTACTTGGGACGGCTGCTCCTGCTGGTCGGATTCTGCATCATGGCATGGGGATATGCGTGGATTGTCCTGATCATCGGCCTGGGGGTGTTCTTCTTCAACTACATGCCGAGAAAATACCGCAACGAGATGACCCGCCTGGAAGATCTCTACGGGGAAGAATACCGACAGTATGCCGCTTACGCACGAAGCCTCCTGCCCCGCCTCAAGCCTTATCCAAAAGCCCCCCTCAGGAGCTGGAGCTTTGACCTTTTCTCTAAAGAAAACCGGGAGCAGTACTTCCTCTCAGGGGTTTTGATCCTGGGGTTGGCGCTCATCGGCCTTTATCTCTACCGTTAATTCAGGTTGTGGCCGTGACGGAGTTGGAACATCGCGGCATTGGTAACTTTTCTTTCGCTTCAAGGCCGCCAGAGGCGGCCTAGTCTCCCGGCCTGCTCATTTCATGGAGTTACGGACGGGTGATGCCCGCCCGCTTCGCCTAACGGCTCGCAACTGCAGCGGGCAGTGCCTCCCCCCTCGCTGTTCCCCTCGCGTTCGCTCGGGGCCATCGGGTCCCCCATTCCGTAACTCCATGAAATGAGGAAGGCCTCCCGCCAGTCGCTCCAGAAAAGACACCAATGCCTCCAACGAGTTCTCGGCTTTGCTTAAGTGAAAACCCTATGCTAAACTACTGCATGCCGGATGGCCTTGCCTTTTGGGGCCGGGGCACTTGTTGACGTCACATACCGGAGGCATGGCTTTATGGAGCGGCCAGAAGCGATTCAAAATTTCTATCTGGAACATATCCCGGGAGCGAAGATCGAAGACAACATTCTGAAGGCGCCCTGCCCCTTTTGCGGATCTGAGGAGAAAAAGGGGGGAGGCACTCTGGTGGCCTATCTCGACCCCGAAAGTTTTTTCATAGGGTACTTCCGGTGCCTGAACCGTTGCAGGCCGGGAGGATTTGCGCCCCACTTCGCGCGACAGATGGGCATCGATGCCCAAAAGGTGCCCGGCTATGATCCTGACCGGGAAATCCACGTGCGGGATGTGGTGTATCCAAGCAGGAACCTGAACAACGAGGTCAAGAAGTTCAAAACGCTCATGGGAGAGGGCGAGTACGCCCACTTCAATGACTTCGGGGTTTCAAGGGGGGCGGTGGAGGAGTTGAGGATCGGATACAATGGCCGCTACCTCGTGTACCCCTATTTCCAGGAGGACGCCAACTGCTATGCGGCACGATGCGTGATGCCGGGTCGAGAAGAAGATCAGTTCTGGTACGGGGATGAGAAGTTTTTTGCGGAGGAATTCCGGGTCTTCAATGTTCAGGATATCGAGCGGTGCGAGGACGGCACTCTCTTCGTCGTGGACGGGGAAAACAACCTTCTCACCCTCAAAGAACTCGGCTACCCCGCCATTGCGGTGCCCGGGTTTTCGGTGCTCGAAACCATTGAGCAGGAAAGGCTCGCCTATGTGAATCATGTCTTCCTGCTGACGAACAACGCTCCCGAAGCTCAACTCGCCGCCCGCGCTCTTGCAACGAAGCTGGGCTTCAAAGCACGAATCCTCAAGTGGCATTCCAGCTACAAGCGAGGATACAGCTTGTGCGATCTTGCCAAGGAAAAAGGGAAAAACTTCCGGATCGCCATCTCCTCCATGATCAAAACGTCCGAATCCTTTTCTCCTTTTTCATCAGCGGAAAAAGAACACGTGCGCTTTTTGCAGCAAATCGAGCGGGATAGGGGAAGGCAGCTTCTCGGGCTGAGCGCCGGTTTCGAAAAACTGGATCAGGCGGTCAACGGTATTCGCGGGATCAACATCCTCGGAGGCCAGCCCAAGGCAGGGAAGTCCTGCTTTTTCATGCAGGTCTCGACCGAAATGGCGAGGAGGAAAACCCCGGTCATTTACTACGACTTTGAAAACGGACGCCAGAAGATCTACACGAGAACCATTTGCCGGTTGAGCCGCCTTGCCGAAGAAGAAGTGCGGCTTCAAAAGCTGGACAAGGCGGCCTCGGAGAGGCTGGAAAAGACCCTTGCGGATTTCAGGGAGATGCTTCAGTTTTACCGCGTGGTCACGGACCGGAAGCTGAGCCCGGATATCATGAGAAAACAAATTGATTTCATCAAACACGAGACCCGGCAGGATCGGGTCCTGGTGGTTGTGGACAGTCTTCACAAGCTGCCCTTCAAGAACCTCTCCGAGAGGAGAACCGGGATCGATGAGTGGCTCCGCAACATGGAATCCATTCGAGACGAGCAGAATGTGGCTTTCCTTGTCATCTCGGAGCTCTCCCGGGGATTGCAAGGGCACTACGATGAGAAACCGGATCTGGCGGCCTTCAAAGAATCAGGAGATATCGAGTACAGTGCGGACAATGCGATGATCCTTTCCCCCAGCTGGGATCCTTTGGACCCCTTTTCTTCCGGGGAAAGAAAGAGCATCCTGTGGCTTGTGGCCAGCCGCGAAAACAGCCCGGGCAGGGTGAGTGAGTACGTGCTGGAATATCCTTACTGGGGGTTCAGGGAAGTCTAAAGACGGTAAAAGGTTAAAGGGTAAAGGGACAAGGAACATGGGGGTCAAAGAGCGCGAAAGATTAGCGGTTGGAGGGATGAGGCCGGAAGACAGAGGATATCCAGCTTTTGCCTAACGCCTCAAACCTCAGGCCTTCAGCATGCTCTGTTATCTCGGCTTCCGGTAGGGAGGCTCTTCCTTAGCCCCTTCGAGCATGCGTTTGACCCGATCCCTCTCGGCTTTTGCCTTGCGAAGTTCGTCTTCAAATTCCTCCCGTTTCGCTGGAGGGCATGCTTTCAACCGGCTTTCGAGCCGATCCACTTCCTGCTGTAATCGATAGAGATCGCGTGCAATCATCCGGACAGACATAGTTTACCCTGTCACATCCTGATCCTTTGTAACAGTTTAGCTCTTTGAAATGGATGTCTCAGGCCATGGGGGTCCCTCTAAAAACAGAAAACGAAGAGTGTGCGGGAAAGACCCTGCAGGTAAGGGGCAGCGAAGGCGGGCGGCGAGGTTTCACCGGCAACTGCTAGCGGGGTATTACATGGCGGGTTCCCAGGTAGCCCTCCGCCCGCCTCACCCATGGCCTAGATCTAGCCATTGAGGTGTGGCGTCTTCGTTGTTCTGTTTTTAGAGGGACCCCCATGGCCTTTTTCTGTGTTTATTTCAAAGAGCTAAACTGTTACGATCCTTTCAGTTTTTTTAGGTTGTATCATCCCTGCCACGTCTTCGGGTGCGAACCGAAGTTTTGCGAACAGCTTGCTCTCCACCTGCTTGCAGAGATCGAAGTTTTTACCCATTCTCCGGATGAGTGTTTCATCGCCGTTGCCGTATTGCTTGATGAGATAGGCCAGCCTTTCTTCAAGGCTGACGATCTTGTCGTGGTTCACCCGTTTGTCCGCATAATAGACAATCTCTTTCTCGAGCACAGGGCCCTCTTTTGAAAAGGCCTTGAGGACAACATGTTCAGCCACGATCTCCGCAAGCTCCTCCAGGCTGTTCTGAAGGCAGATTTCAGAGCCTTTGGCGCTGTGGTTTTCCTTTGTTTTCAGGGACTGGGTTTTGGCGATGTCGTGCATCAGGGCCCCTGCGGTCACCAGATCAAGGGAGAGGCGCTCTCCTGCCTCCTGAAGCCCTCGGGCAATTAGGGAAGCAATTCGTTCCACCATGATGGAGTGAGCCTTGATGTTCTCCAGCATCTCGTATTTGGCCATTAAGTCGAAACACTGCTGAGCGGAAGGGATCATAGGTCTAAAGAAGTCCTCGATTCATCGATCATTGCCCATGGATCATTGAGATTACGGAAAATTCAGGTCTCTGGCAAGTCTTATGTGGGATTCGATTGACAGAACCTCACGGGGGGACGAAAATACAGCAGGCTCCGAAAAAAAGAGAGCAACAAAGAGGCGGAGAAACTATGCTCAAAAGGAGTTACATCCTTTCTTCCCTCCTGCTGGCGCTTGGTCTGGTCCTCGAGGCGTCTGCCAAAGACCCGGCCGAAACCGAATTTCGTCTCCTCCGTGAAAGAATGGTAAAGGAGCAGATCTCTGATGCTCCTGACTACCGGGACCCGGTCAAGAACCCCAGGGTGCTCACGGCCATGCGGACCGTGCCGCGGCACCTCTTTGTGGAGAAGAAGCTTCAATCCGCGGCATACGGCGATTTTCCTCTTCCTATCGGGTACGGGCAGACGATCTCCCAGCCTTACATCGTTGCCCTCATGACTGAAATGCTCGAAGTCAGACCGGAACACAAGGTGCTGGAGGTGGGAGCAGGTTCCGGGTACCAGGCCGCGGTTCTGTCCCTCCTGGTCAAGGAGGTCTGCACCATCGAGATCGTCGAAGCCCTGGCCCTTCAGGCGCAGGAGCGTCTCAAGCGCCTCCAGTACGGCAACCTCAGCGTGAGGGTGGGCGACGGGTACCACGGCTGGGAAGAAGCCGCTCCCTTTGATCGAATCATCGTCACCTGCGCGGCGAGCCTGGTGCCCCCTCCTTTGCTCAAGCAGTTGAAGCCCGGAGGCAAGATGTGCATTCCCGTGGGCGCAGCGTATTCCGTTCAGTATCTCACCATGGTGGAGAAGTCCGAGACAGGCTCCATCACCATGAGGAAGTCGATCCCTGTTCGTTTTGTTCCCCTGACCCGATCAGGCAATGAAGAATAGCGTCATTTTAGCTTTTTGAAATTGTCACAGGAAAAGGCCATCCATTTCAAAAAGCTGAACGGCTACGAAGAATAGCCCTTCAACGGTCAAGCCATGGAAGACAAAACGAAGACACCTCCAGTGACCTCGCGTCACGCCGTCCTTCTTTTCTTCACCTCCGCCTCTGTTCTTGCCTATGAAATTCTCCTCATGCGGCTCCTCTCCATCGGCTTCTGGACTCACTTTGCCTACATGGTCATCAGCCTGGCCCTTCTCGGATTCGGCGCAGCCGGCTCTTTCTTGTTTCTCCTGTCCAAGCGGGTTTACGGAAACATGGATGCGTGGCTGGTTTTTCTTGCAGGGGCTGCCGCTCTTTCCTTTCCTCTTGCCTTCAGCCTGGCAAAGGGAATCGGCCTGGACCCGCTTCAGCTTGTCTGGCAAAAGACAGAGTGGCTCAAAATGTTCGCGACCTACCTGGTCATGGCGATTCCGTTTCTTCTCTCAGGAGGGATTGTCGGCATCATCCTGTCTGCAGCCGGAAGAGACGTGCCGAAGATGTATGCAGCGGACCTCCTGGGCGCGGGTTTCGGTTGCATGGCGGTGGTGCCTGCTTTGTATCTGGGACCCCCGTGGCTGCTCCTCCCTCTGCTGAGCGGGTCTGTGCTTGTTGGTGCAGGCTGGTGCTGCACGCGCACGGCATGGGGCGGCAGGGGGATCTTGGTTCTTCCCGTCACGGGCACCCTTATCCTGGCCTGCTATGCGCTGTTTCCCCCTGTTCCGCAAATCCATCACACCAAGGCCCTGCCTGTGACCTTGACCTTTCCGGATGCCAGGGTGGAAGCGGAGAGGGACGGGCCGCTGGGACTCATTCACGTGCTCGGAAGCTCCCTCATCAGGGAGGTGCCCGGACTGAGCCTCAATTACGGCCTCGATGGGAAAGGGCAGGAAGGGGTCCTTCCGAACCAGAAAACGATTTTTTCCGACGGCGAAGCTCTGAGCACCATCACCCGCTTCAAGGGTGACCTCAACG
Source organism: uncultured delta proteobacterium (assembly GCA_963702565.1). GTDB lineage: Bacteria > Desulfobacterota > DSM-4660 > Desulfatiglandales > HGW-15 > CAVPDE01. Next base: position 59,067 of record CAVPDE010000018.1, read on the forward strand.
AGTTGGAGCATCTGGACTTCACGACCATGGCCCTTCCCTACCATGTCCGCTGTTTTGAAAAGGTCCTTGTTGTTGGGGCCGGCGGTGGGACGGAGGTGCTCCTTGCGCTAAAACAAAAAGCCTCAAGAATTGTCGCGCTGGAATCCAATCCTCAGGTCGCTGAACTGATGACCGGCCCCTTTGCAGCCTTTTCCGGGCACTTGTACTCGAAGCCGGAAGTCCAACTTCTGATCCAAGAGGCCCGCCAGTTTCTTCATGGGACAGAGGACCGATTTGACCTGATCCAGCTGTCGCTGCTCGATTCCTTTGGGGGCTCGGCTGCAGGTCTTTACTCTGCCGCAGAGAGTTACCTTTACACCACAGAAGCTTTTGGCCTCTCTCTTTCCCGGCTCAGTGATTCAGGGATCCTGGCTGTCACGCGCTGGCTCAAACTGCCTCCCAGGGACTCTTTGAAAGTTTTCGCCACCGCGTTGTCTGCGCTGCGAGAGGCGGGGATTTCACAGAGACCGGAAGAACACATCGTCTTGATTCGGAGCTGGAAGACTTCGACCCTTCTTGTTTCAAGGGCCCCTTTCACAGCCGAGGACATTGAAAGAGTGACCGCCTTCAGTGACCGGAGAAGTTTTGACGTAGACTATTTCGCAGGCATAAGGGAAAGCATGGCCAATCGTTACGATGTTCAGAAAGAAGCCACTTCCTTCAAGGGAGCGACTTCCCTGGCAGGATCGGAGTCGGAGAGTTTTCTGAAAAACTACCTCTTTGACGTATCTCCAACGACAGACGACAGACCCTACTTCTCCCACTTCTTTCGTTGGGACAAGGCATGGACTCTTCTGCAGCAGCTCCGAAAAGAGTTCCTGCCTTTTGTTGAAATCGGGTATGTGCTCATCATCGCCACGTTGGTGCAAGCCATTGTGGCTGGCGGGGCGGTGATCCTTCTTCCCCTCTTAGGCCTTCGACGCGGCGGCGGATGGGCAAAGGACGGTTTATCCGCCCGGGCAGTTCTCGGTACGCTGTTCTATTTCGGCTCCATCGGCTTTGCGTTCATGTTCCTGGAGATGGCTCTTCTCCCCAAATACATCCTTCTTCTGTCCCATCCTATCTATTCGACAGCCGTGGTGCTGGGCGCGGTTCTAGTTTTCGCAGGGTGTGGCAGTTTGACCGTCAGGCATGTGGAAAGCCGGTCTCTCTGGGTTGCGGTGACGTGTGTGTGCGCCTGGGTCCTGATTCAGGCTCTTGTGGAGGAGCGTTTGTTCGGATGGGCGCTTGGCTGGCCTTTCGGAGGAAGGCTCGCCCTCACCGTAGTCATGGTGGGAAGCCTGGCGTTTTTCCTGGGTTGGCCCTTTCCCGTTGGGCTTCGTGAGACCTCTGGCCAGTATCCATCTTTAGTGCCGTGGGCGTGGGGAATAAACGGATGCGCATCGGTCATAGGAGCTGTTCTTGGCAAGATGATCAGCATGAGTGTCGGATTGCGAATGACCATGCTGATTGCCGCCTTCCTCTATTTGCTCTCGGTCATCGTCTTCGGGTTCACATTCCGAGAAAGAAAAAAATGTGACTAAAAGAAAAAAATTCTTGACAGGGGCGGAGAGAGCTGCTAAATTCGACATATGTCGAACAATCAAAAAGACAACGTTGACAAACTCGCCGGGGTCTTCAAAGCCCTTTCGAACCCGAACCGGCTCAAGATCTTTCTCCGGCTTGTGTCATGCTGTGCGCCCGGGACTGTCTGGAGCATCGAACCCAGAGACGTTGCCTGCGTGGGTGACGTTGCCAAAGATTTGGAGATTGTGCCGTCCACAGTATCCCATCACATCAAAGAGCTTCGCCAGGCGGGCCTTATCAAGATGAGGCGGTCCGGGCAAAAAATAGAGTGCTGGGTCGATCCGGAAGTGCTCAAGGATCTGGAAGGATTTTTTCAGGTGAAGGGGTAGGGAGCCTTATTATTTTTTGCCTACAGATTCGATACATGTCGAACTATCGCAGAAAGGAGAAAAATCATGGAAAACATCAGCAAGGAACAAATTCGTCAGACAGTCAGGGAAAGGTATGCAGGGGTTGCTAAGAGGGGTTGCTGTTCTCCGGGTCCAACCAGGGAAGCGTCGTGTTGCGGGGCTCCTCTTGACACCATCGAGAATCGAGCGGCTGACCTGGGATATTCCAAAGAGGAGATCAGCAAGATCCCTGAGGGCGCGAACATGGGGCTTGGCTGCGGCAATCCGACGGCCATGGCTTCCTTGAAGCCGGGGGAGACGGTTCTGGACCTTGGCAGCGGCGGAGGGATCGACTGTTTTGTGGCAGCGTCGGCTGTGGGGGAAACAGGCAAAGTGATCGGCGTGGACATGACCCCTGACATGGTCAGCAGGGCCAGGGAAAATGCAGAAAAGGCAGGTTTGAAAAACCTGGAATTCAGACTGGGCGAGATAGAGCATCTGCCTGCGGAAGACAGGAGCGTGGATGTGGTTCTTTCCAACTGCGTGATCAACCTGTCTCCGGAAAAGGAGAAGGTTTTTCGTGAGGCTTACAGGGTGCTCAAGCCGGGTGGAAGACTTGCTGTGTCCGATATCGTTGCCACAGCCCCTCTGCCGGAAGAGGTGCGCAAGGACCTGTCCCTGATTTCCGCCTGTGTCGGCGGCGCCGAAGAGGTCGAATCCATCAAGAAGATGCTTGAAGAAACGGGATTCGAGGAGGTGAAGGTCACCCCCATAGCGGCAAGCCGGGATTTCATCCGGGAGTGGCTCCCGGGGAAGGGACTCGAAAACGTCATCGCCTCTGCAAAAATCGAGGCGATCAAGCCCGGAGAAAAAGGGGCCGATCCAAAAGGGTTGAAGATGAGCCCCATGGAAAACAAGGAGATCAGGAAGAAGGTGTATGGCCACTATGAATCGGGATTTCACTGCGCGGAAGTGATCACGAAAACCGTGCTGGACATGTTCTCAGGCAAACCGCATCCTGAGGCGACAAAGGCGGCGTCGGTCTTTGGGGGAGGCATCGGCGGATCCACAGAGGAGCTCTGCGGAGCCTTCACAGGCGGAGTGATCGCTCTGGGCTATCTCCTGGGAAGAGAGGCTCCCGGGGATAACATGAGAGATGCCGGTGCGCTGGTGAAAGAATTCAAGAGCCGGTTTCAAACTCAGTTCGGGACTCTCAAGTGCCGTGATCTAATGTTCAGCTTTGACGAGCAGGAGGGCCATCTCGGGTGCGTGAAGCTCACGGCCGAGACCTCCGTCATCCTGGCGAATCTGCTCAACCAATTCGGGTCGAAGAAAGGGATCCCAATTGACGACTATGGCGCTCAGCCGAGAGATAAGGTGCAACTGGGCCAGTGCCCTTTCAAACCTGGAGCATGTCAGTGTTGAGAATTATGAGGATACAAACGGCAATCTGTGATAAATGTCCCCTTCAGGAGCGGGAGAAATGGAGGGGACAAGATATTCGCACTGGTTCTTGATCGTTGTGGCGGTCTTTGTCACCTGCCTGATCACAGCCAACATCATTGCCGTCAAGCTGGTTGACCTCTTTGGGCTCATTCTACCGGCTGCGATTTTCATTTTTCCGTTGAGTTACATTACCGGAGATGTGCTCACGGAGGTCTATGGCTATCGGCAAGCGCGAAAGGTCATCTGGTTAGGTTTTTTGTGCAATGTCCTCGTGGTGGTTGCAATCTGGATCGCGCAGGTTCTGCCTGCCGCGTCTTTCTGGGACGGACAGAAAGCCTATGAACGGATTCTCGGATACACGCCTCGGATCCTGGCCGCTTCCTTCCTCGCCTACCTCGTGGGTGAGTTTGCCAACTCCTTTGTCCTGGCAAAAATGAAAATCGCCACCCACGGGCGGTGGCTTTGGATGCGCACCATCGGCTCAACGCTCGTGGGGCAGTGGCTGGACTCCGTGGTTTTCATTGCCCTTGCTTTTGCGGGGACCATCCCGGTCCATGCGCTCACCCTGGCCATTGTCACCCAGTGGCTCGCAAAATCGGCCTACGAGGCGGTCGCCACCCCGTTCACTTACCTGGTCGTGAATTTCCTCAAAAGGAAAGAGGGGATGGACACCTATGACCATGACACAAGGTTCAACCCTCTCCTGATTTCGGAATAGAGGCTTTTCTTCAAGAAATCCAAGCTCCACGCAAGGAGGCGGTTCGGATATGGACATGCTGACGGAAGAGCAGCGGATCCTGCTCGATAATGTCCGCAAGGTGGTGAAGCAGAAGATCGCTCCTGCAGCTGCGGAACTGGACCGACGTGGCGAATTCAGCTGGAAGACCTCATCCCTGTTCTGGGATCTGGGGCTTTTTCAGATCATGATGCCGGAGGAATACGGGGGCTGGCCGTTCCATCCCTGCCATACCCTCTGCCTCTGCATCGAGGAAATCGCCAAAGGCTGTGCCTCGTCCGCGCTCATGCTCATCATCCAGGCCGTGGGAAGCTTTCCTTTGCTCCATGCAGGGAACGAGTTCCAGAAAAGGAAGTACTTTCCCCTGCTCTCCAAGCAGAGGCAGTTGATCGCCTATCTGGTCACAGAGCCGGGCGCAGGCTCGGATGTGGCGGCGATCACGGCCAAGGCCCAGAAACGGGGGCAACATTATATTCTGACGGGGCAAAAGGTTTTCGCCACCAACGGCGGGGTTGCAGGACTCTACTCCGTGCTGGCGAGAACAGGGGAAAGCGCTCTCTCCTTCTTCATTGTGGATAGGCCGTGGAAGGGAGTCACCATCGGTAAGCATGAGGACAAGTGCGGTTTTCGGGGAAGCGACACTTCCGAAGTTCTTCTGGAAGACGTGGAAGTTCCTGAAGAGAATCTGGTCGGAAAAGAGGGCGACGGTTTCTTGATCGCCATGGCGGATTTCGATATGTCTCGACCGGCTGTGGCCGCCCTTTCCCTGGGTATTGCCGAAGGGGCCCTGGACTTTGCAACGGAATATGCCGGGCACCGGCACACCTTTGGAAAGCGCCTGATCGGGCATCAGCCCATCCAGTTCATGCTTGCGGACGCGTCGACTCTCATTGAGGCAGGGAGAGGGCTTATGGAAAAAGCGGCCCTGAACTTCGATGCAAAACAGAGGAACACCACCTTGGCCTCCATGGCCAAGTGCTTCTGCAGCGATGCAGCCATGAAGATCACCACGGACATGGTGCAGGTGCTGGGCGGGTACGGGTACATCAAGGACTTTCCTGTGGAGAGAATGTTCAGGGATGCCAAGCTGACGCAGATCTTCGAGGGGGCCAACCAAATCCAGCGCATGATCATCGGCAGGGAGATTCTGAAACGAGGCGTGTAAATAGAGGAGGTTTCGTTTCATGGATTTTTCTTTGACCAAGCAGCAGAGGGACATCAAGAAGGCAGCGGCGGAATTCGCGGCCAAGGAATTTCTTCCTGAGGTAGCGCAGGAGCATGAGCTGAACCACCGTTACCCCCGAGAGCTGTTCAAGAAAGCCGGGCAACTGGGTTTCATCGGTCTCGATTATCCGGAAAGAATCGGTGGCGGCGGGATGGGCGTCACGGAGAATGTGCTGGTCATCGAGGAGTTCTGCAAGGCGGATTCCGGGATCGGCATGGCCCTCCATTTGGGTTACGTCCCGTCCAAGGTCATCAAGGTCGTTGGAAGTCCTCAGCAGCAGGAGAAATTTCTGGGGCCCCTGGTCAGAGGCGACTGGATTTCAGCCATTGCCATGACGGAGCCGGACCATGGCAGCGATCTCACTCGGATGGAGACCACTCTGGTTGAGGAAAAAGACGGGTTTGTGATCAACGGCACCAAGGTCTTCACCACCAACGGTTCATATGCGGACTTTCTTGTGGTTCTTGTCCAGGAAGATGCCCATGCGGCACCGGGGAAGGGGATGAGCACGGTCATTGTCGAAAAAGATCCCCAGTCCTGGCTCCGGGGCAGCCTTGAGATCAGCGAGATCCCCAACAAGATGGGGCTCAGGATGACCTCCAGCGCAGAGCTGGTCTTCCACGACCTCAAGATCCGGAAAGAGAACATGCTCGGGGAAAGGGGCCGCGGTCTCCTGAACGTGCTGGATTTTCTGGACGAGAGCCGGATTGAAATAGGCGCCCAGGCCCTCGGCAATGCGGAAGGCGCCTTCTTGAAAGCCCTGAAACATGCGAGGGAAAGGACTCAATTCCAGAAACCGATCATCGACTTTCAGGCCGTAGGCCACAAGCTTGCCAGAATGTGGAGCCAGATTCAGTCCCTCAAGTGGCTCACCTATTACGGAGCCTGGTTATGCGATCACAAGAACGAGAGCACAGCCGGCTCCATCCCTCTTTTCACTTCCATGGTGAAGCACCACGTGCCTGAGACGGCCAAGCAGGTCATCGATGAAGCCATCAGCGTCTTCGGCGGCTACGGGTATTTTCTCGAACAGGACGTGGAGAGGAGATACCGCGACAATCGCATCGTGGAGATCTACGAGGGGACGGTGGAGGTCCAACTCAACAACATGGTGCGTCTTCTCAAAAAGCTCAATCTTGACTTTCTCACCTCAACCCTTCTCTAAAGGAGCAGAAGGGGTCATGGGGTGCGGGCCGGTACGCTGATCCTCTCAGCGACCAGACGACCCATATGAAGAAGCCAATCCAGGGTCTCTTTTTGGGTGTCGTATCCGGATAACGTGACCTGGAAAGATCCTTTTCGGAAGTTCAGGTAATAGTCTACCATGGCCGCTTCTTCTCCCACAGAGACCTTTTTTCCTTTGTCTCCTGCTTTCTTGTGATGGATGCTCCTTGCGCTTTCAGGAGAAAGCATTTCATAGATCTCCAGGTTGATCAGCTTCCCCGCGTTGTTCCTGTAAGTCGCAAGGATCGCTCTTCTGAATCCTTCTTTCACGTATTGCTCTGCCCCGCCGTTGATCAGCTCGAACAACCCCATCCCTTCAGCCGTCTCGGGTTCTCCGTCAAGCTTCCATCCCTTGAGGTCTGATTCCAAAGGCAACAAGCGCACCATGGGTTCCGGGGATTTTGGGTCTTCCGCTTGAGAGCAGACGGCTGAAAGAGAGACGATGAAAAAAGAGATCAGAATAAACGTCGCGCTCAAGGCCGCTCTCTTGTTATTAGGCTGTCCGGACGGCATAGGCTCAAACCGAAAGGGATTTGATTCTCAACCGACTGAGGTTCATGTTGCCCAGGCCATGGCGGGAGGCCTTTGGGATCATCAGAACATTTTCGGGTTGAAGGCCCAGGAACCGGCAGCAGAAGGCATCAAGGCTGACGGGATTGGTCGAGGCCACAACGCTTTCGGCGCTGCCCAGCTTGCCCGGGCCGAAGGGGCCGTTTTCAATAAGGAAGGTCGAGGCATCGGAAATGCAGAGATTCGGCTTCTTGACGAGATTCAGGTCGGCAATGCATTGGTTCGTATGGTCCAGATCGCCGTACCATCCCAGCCTCAAGGTGCCCCAGTGAAAGAAACTGTTGGTGGTAAAGGGGCACAGTCCCATCATGTTCTTGAGGGCCCCTGAGTAATGGACGCCCTCATGATGCTTGGTGATCGAAATGTTGATAAACACGTCACATTCGAGAAGGTCCTTGGTGACACTGGCATCCTTCAATGCAACCCCGCCCGGGATGTCCACCTTCACACGGTCGCCGCTCTCGTATTTCAGGCTCTTGATCACGTTTTCAAGTTCGCCGCTCCTTGCAGACCTTTCCCAATAACCCCGGTAAGGGTCCTTCAGGTAACGGATCTCCTTGGCGCCCCCGGCAAGGCATTTCTCAAGCACCGCCAGCACCACATCCGGGTTGACCGAAGCTCCTACGTTTTTGAAAGGAGAGTTCACCAGGATCCCCACCCTGTCCCCCCTACGCACGAAAGCCTCAATTCCGCCAAGCTCCTGAATCGCCTTCTGCGTGCCGACAAAGAGATCTTTGCTCTTTACGGCAACGAGATCGGGCGTCATCTCAGGGGAGGGAGATCCCTGCGGGTTGGTCTGAGCCGGAACGGACAAAGGGCCGGAGCTCAAAAGAGCCCCGCCTGCGATACAAGCGGATTTCTTCAAGAAGGAACGGCGGGTGATCGCATCCATAACTTCCTCGCTATTTTTTTTACGAAATATAAGTCGCCCCCTTCCTCCCGTCCACAGAATTCTGCAATCAGGGGCATGACTGTCAACAAGGCCAAAACACGTTTTTTTTCGAGACGCTGCAGGAGCAGTGAAAATCCGGGTGGGTTCTCAGCGTTTCTGGAATCTTTGAAGGACGTCTTCCTGTTCCTGGGGGGAGAGGCTGTTCCAGTTCTTGAGGCTGTCGCGGACTCTGTTCCGATCCTCAGGCGGCAGGGATTGCCATTGCTGGTAGCGCTTTTGATAGCGCTCCTGATCCTGGGGAGGGAGCTCCCTGTACCTGTCCATTCTTCGGCGCATCTCGTTCTGCTGATCAGGGGGCAGGGACTGCCACTTCTGGGACTTGTCCCTCAAGCGGTTTTTGTCCTCCGGGGTCAATCCCTGATAGGTTTTCCAGTTTCTTTTCATGTCCTCGTCCATCTGGGGAGAACCCTGCTGCCTGCGGCTCACCTCAACTCCATGAGGGGAGGCTTGATTGCTGTAACCTTGTATCGGATAAGGCCAATAGGAAACAGGCGGTTTGCCCCAGGAAAGGTCCGCAAAAATCAACACCACGGCTGCAATAAGCACGATGATCGAAGTTCGTTGGTTTGAAGATGTTGTAAAAGACTCCTTCTTCATCATGCCTCTCCTGAAGGTCAATGAAGCTTTTCAGATCGATTCGTTGCCATCCAGCACGGTTACCAACTCCTGAAGGGCGTCCATTTCCTCCAGGAATTCAATGTTCTTTATGATTTCGAGGTCCTTCAGAACCACCTGGTTTTCGACGCTTGGACCCGGGGCTTCTTGATCGGTGTCAGGACGCTCGATCAGGTTCATCCCAAACCATCCGAAGGTGATCAGGACGACACAAGCTGTGGCCAGGGCGGGAACAAGGCGATTCGGCCGCACAAGCCACTCCTTCCACCCTGACGCTTTTTCCCGCTCCTTTTTCAGTTCACGTTTCACGGACCAAAGGATGGAGCTTGCCTTTTTTTCTGAAAGCTCCGGAACAGGCATCGACTCTTTGATCCGTCCGAGCAGGAGGAGCAAAGCCTCATATTCGGTGCGGCAGCCGGGGCAGGCAGTGCTGTGCCGTTCCCAATCCTGCCTCTGCTCCGAATCGAGCTCTCCGTAAGCGGCGAAAAGAATCGTCTCATGGCGATCAGGGCAAGGTTTCATGTTCATCCCTCCTCCCTATCCTTGAATTTTTCCCGAAGAAATTGAGTAGCTCTGAAGAGGTGGCTTTTGACCGTGCCTTCAGCTGTGCCCATCACGCGGGCAACCTCTTGAATGCTCATGCCGTGCAAGGCTTTGAGCTGAAAAGCCAGGCGCTGCTTTTCGGGCAAAGACCGCAGGGACTCCTGAATATCCCGCGACAGTTCTTTCCCGCTTATGGTCTTCAAAGAGCGCTCATCAGCTTCCGGGTCCGGCCTTTCTTCAGGAGAAAGTCCTTTTTCTGTGGAATCCCGTTGCCACGGCAGAAAGATTTTTTGCCATCTGTTCCGGTGCCTCCTCCCATCGAGACAGACGTTCACAAGAATCCGGTAAAACCAGGTGTAAAAGGAGGAGTCCCCGCGAAAGTTCTCCAGGTTTTGAAAAGCCCGCAGAAAAGCCTCCTGGGTGAAATCTTCTGCATCCTGCACGTTCCCGTCGGTGAAGTGGTAGGCGATCGCATAGGCCTTCTGCTGATACCGACGAACCAGATCCTCTGTGGCCCTCTGGTCACTTTTCCGAGCTCGGGCGACAAGCTCTTCATCTTTCAGGGGTGAAAGCGATTCTTCGCCCTTAAAATCAATGCTTGGACCACTTCGAGGGTTCACGCTTCAGACTCATCACATGAGATTCGCTTGTCGCCAGCTCAAGCGCAGGAAATCATTCTACCCTATAAATCCCTGATCAGCAAATTTGAAGCACCAAGCGCCACCTCCGCATCCGTGTCGTGCAGCCCTCGAAACATCGTGAATTCTTTTACCCCTTTCTAAACCCTTTTGACGCATTTGCCCGGAGAAAGGTTTACTTCAAAGTTTCCGCGGGGTTCGAAGGCTCTTTGAGCCCGGGCCGGGAGGGTAGGGATTGATCAGTGAACGGGCCGCGGCTCTAGATCTGCATTAGGGATTCAGGTTTGCGATAAAGCGAGCGATCGGGTCAGCACCGTTCAGGCCTTGATGCTCAACGCGTCCCAGAGCGAAAAGCTCAGGCAGCCGTAAAGCGAAGTCACCGCTGGTGAATTCTTTCGCAGATAGAGCAACCCCTCTCATGTTTTTTTCGATAAAGGAAATCAGGACAGGGGATTCTCTGAAATCATCGCGGGCAATGTAACCGAAGGGGATTCCGGCCCAGTAGACTTCTGAAAGGGTGCTGTAGCCCACCTTGCCGATGAGGGCGTCCGAAGCATTGACCAGGTCCGGATGAAAATAATCGGAATGGTGAGGAAGCAGGAAAAGGTTTCTCCTCCTGCTCGCCTCGTTCCCGGCGCCCGGAATGAGGAAGACAAAGTCTTCAAGCTCCTGCAATGGATCCAGAAAGGGATAGGTCTCAGGGATGCCTCCCATGGTGATCATGGCGACAAGCGCATGAGGCGGAATCCCAAGCCTTCTCCGAGTCTCCTCCCGCGTGCTTCTTGCCCTTCGGCTCACCGGAGAGGTGGTGAGTTGCACGTTACGGGGACGGCAGACCGGTTGAGTCTGAATGTGAAAATCCGCTCTGCGAAAAAACTCTCCAAGATAGGAGAGGTGGGCACGCAGTCCGGCGCACTCGGCAACGTACTCTTCGTAGATCCAGTCCCATGTGAAATTCTCAATGAGGAGCGAAGGGATCCCGGCGCGCCTCGCCACAAGAATTCCCATGGGCGAAATGTCGCAGAGGAGGAGCCGGCATTGGCGCTCTGAAACCACTCTGGCCAGTTCAGAGATCTTTTGCTCCGGGAAGGGCAGAAAGGAGTCAAGCCTGGTCACGGTTGCTGAAAGATCGGCTTTCAGCGAGGTTTTCTGGACAAGGCCGATATCGGTGAGAAGAGGGTGATAGGTGAAGGTCCCTGAAAGAGAATGGCGGAAAAACCATTCAGGGACTTCAGTGAAGATCTCGAATTCCGTGTCAGGGTCCAGGTCATGAAAGGCTTCCATCACGGCGGCAGCCCTGGCGGCATGGCCGTAGCCGTGAGGGGAGATGAAGAAGGCGATGCTCAAGCCTCTTCCTCGGGAATGGCGGCTTTGTAAAAGGTTGCGGCCCCTTGCAGCGCGATTTCCTTCACCATGGCCGGAACAAGGAAGGCCGATCCCCGGGAAACCGGAAACGCCTCTGCCGCTGCGACATCCGTGATCTCCGCATTCCCCTGAATGCAGATCATGATCTCTAGAGATTTCCTGCTCTTTTCGTGGTAGGGGGCTCCTTTTTCAAGGGAAAGCCTTGAGAGGACAAACTCCTTTGCCGGACTCGGGTAAATCCATTCGGAACGGTTTCGCGCTTGAGGCTTGATGATTCCTCCCTGGTTCTCTTCGAAGCGCAGGATTCGCAGGAGCTCAGGGACATCCGCATGCTTTGGAGTCAGTCCTGCACGGATCACGTTGTCCGAGTTGGCCATGAGTTCCACCCCGGCGCCCTGGAGGTAGGAGTGAAGCTCACCGGAGCTGATATAGATTGCCTCAGCGGGCTCCAGGTGGATCAGATTCAGAAGGAGGGGGGCAAAAACACCCATGTCCTCGGGAAACCATCGATGAAGCCTGATGGCCCAGGTGAAGACAGGATCAGAGGAAGCCATGGGCTCAGCACGCATTATCAGTTCGGAAACGGCCCTCCTGCGGTCTTCCGCAGCCAGCGCCAGGAGGGCTGAAAAAAATCCGGCAACCCCCTGCGGGGTCCTGTTTTTTCGAAGCAGGCGGATAGGCGTCTCCAGCGAAGGAACGGGCACTCTGTCAAAGAGTGCAAGGATCTCATCGGTCTTTCGAAAGCCTTTCAGGGCCTCAAAGGGGGTCAGAGCACAGAGGATCTCGGGTTTATGGTTCCCGTCCCTGTAGTTGCGTACCGGAGCGTCCAGAGGGATCCGGAGACGGTTTTCTTCCGCAAAACCTCGGCGGGCCTGAGGCAGGTCCGGGTGGGCCTGAATGGACAGAGGCATGGCTGCTGAAAGGATCTTGAACAAGAAAGGCAGCTGGTTTGAAAACTTCCTGGCCGCCTCCGTACCCAGGATATTTTCAGGATCCCTCCGGATCAAATCCGGAAGGGAGACCCATGCGCCGTCCCACAGGACGTGGGAAACCCCTTTGGGATGGGCCCCCATCCACAGTTCTGCCATGGGGCTGGCTGAAGGAGAGGGCTCTCCCAGAAGCTCGGGGATGAAGGTTTTTGACCCCCAGGCATATTCTTGGATCGGGTTCTTGAGGAGTGCGATCCTTTTCAAGGTTGCCTCTTTGGCTCCGTAACCTGAAAACAAATCTTATCGCTTCCTCCCACACGAAGCCAAGGTTTTTTCACCTCCCTGACGCTACTTTGATTAATTGACTGGTAGTTTCTTTTCGACTATATTGAAGAGCACTGCATTACGATTAGCGACATTCAGTCGAATGAATTGCCGCGTGGGTGACGCTTCCTGATCCCAGAACGAAAGGGATAATCATGTTTATCTACGTATCTGAAGACACCTATCAGGACGGTCATGTGCTGCTCAAGGAAGGAACCGCAGGGAACTGGCTGTATGTAGTGATCTCCGGGGCTGTCGAGATTTCCAGGGTGATCGACGGAAAGAAATACGTGATCGACGTGCTCCGGTCCGGTGAGGTTTTTGGCGAAGTGGGCTTCATAGGAGGAAAGAAGAGAACGGCGACGGCAACGACCATCGGCCAGACCGTGATTGGGTCTGTGGATCGCTCGTCGCTGGACGCGGAATTCAACAAGCTCTCCTCTGATTTCAGGGCGATTCTCCTGGCCATGGCGAACCGGTTTGAAAAGATGGTCAACCGGGTTGTGGAGTTCTCGTCAAGAACCGACATGCGGATTCAGAAGACGCTTTCTCTGACCTACAAAGATGATCAGGCGTTTATCAATGCGTACACGAGAAACATCAGCACGGGGGGGCTGTTCATCAAGACCGATAAGCCCCTTCGATTGGGAGATCAGTTCCTGCTGCGGCTTCAGGTTCCGGCGCTTCAGGAGCCTCTCAAGGTCTCTTGTGAGGTGGCCTGGGTCAGAGGCCCGACAGAGGCGACTGCGAAGGAGCCGGCGGGAATGGGCATCAAGTTTATTGAGATGAGCAAGGGCGATCGCGATACGCTCAAGCAGTACCTCGGAAAGATTACCAAGGGGTAAGTTATAAATCGATCCACTCCGGGGCCATGGGCAGATGAAACGCTCATGGCCCCTTGATTTTTTCTTTTGACAAGCGAAAGGGGAAATACTATATTTACCTACCGGTAGGTAAGATTGGAAATGAAGCTGGGTTTTCCGCCGTCCGAAGGCATTTCAAGAGTGGGGGAAGGCGTCCTTAGAGTGGAGCAGGGCGAAAGAAATAGAAATCATGAACCGGGTGCGAGAAAAGCGCTCCTTCTTGCGGCCATCACTCTTTTTGCGGAAAAAGGGTATGCGAGCACTTCGGTTCGGGAAATCGTATCCATTGCGGGAGTAAGCAAGCCGGTTCTCTACTACTATTTTCAGAGCAAGGAAGGCTTGTTTCAGGCTATCCTGGATTGGGCGGCGGAAGAGCAGGAAGTCATCCTGGGAGAGGCCCTGCGAAAACCGGGCACAGCTCTTGAGCGCATCGTTCATCTGTATCGCCGCATCTATCAGGGGCTGATGGAGAACGTGCAGCTTTTCAAGCTCATCAATCATTTGTTCTTTGGTCCTCCCCAGGGCGCTCCCGGCTATGACATCGAACGGTTTCACCGCCGGATGGCGGAGGTCATCAAGGCAATTTACCTGGAAGGCGTCGGAGGTGGCGAGGTCAGAGAGATCGATCCGGAGGAGGCGACGCTCCTCGTGCTCGGGGTGACCGACTACTGCTTTCACCTGGATTATCTCCACCCGGAATCCATGGATCCGGAAAGAGCCGGGAGACTGCTGCGCCTCGCTTTCCAGGGGCTATCAGAAAGGAAGACAGGTTGAGGTATGAGACGTTTGCGTTGGTTTGATCATCAGGTGCTTCTGGTGATTCTGGCTCTTGCTTTTGCAGCCGGGTGCACTCGTTCGGAGAGCAGTGCCAAGCCGGAGAACAACCAGAGCAAAGCGGTCAAGGTTTCGGTCGTGCGGGTTGACCCTGCTCCCATGAAGGACATTCTCGTTCTGCCCGGAGAGACGGAAGCGTGGCAAGACGTGCGGGTTGCTGCGGATATGGCGGGGCGGGTGGAGTGGATCGGCCCCAAAGAGGGCCAGACCGTGAAAGAGGGAGATCTCATCGCCAAGATCGATGTGGCCGCTCTCAAGGCAGCGCTCGATCGAGCGGAGGCTGCTCAGAAGCTTGCCGACGATCTCTATCAGAGACGCTTCAAGCTGTTCGAGAGAAACATCATCAACCAGGAGGAGCTGGACAAAAGCGAAACAGAGAGAACTCTTGCCCGGGCCAACTTCAGGCAGATGCAGATCGAGTACGAGCGAGGCTTTCTGAAAGCTCCCCTGACCGGCATGGTCAACCACCTTTTCGTCGATGAAGGGGAATTCGTGGACAAGGGCAAGCCCTTTGTCGACCTGGTCAATGTGGACAAGATCAAGATCAACGTGAATGTTCCTGAGTTGGACGTGCGCTATCTGAAGGCGGGCCAGAAGACCATGGTCCGCGTGGACGCGTTTCCGGATCGAGAACTTTTTGGAATCATCGATTTCGTGGCTTACAAGGCAGACCCTGCAACGAAAAGCTTTCACGTCAAGGTCCTTGTGGACAATCGGGGTCATGAGATCCGGCCGGGCATGATCGCCCGTGTGGCGTTTCTCCGCCGCGTCATTCCCGACGCCCTGGCAGCCCCCATATTCTCCATCGTGGACAAGGGCGGAGAGCGCATCCTCTTCGTGGCAATAGACGGCGTGGCTCATGCGCGAACCATTTCCATCGGGGTGATCGAGGGCGACAAGATCCAGATCACCAAAGGGCTTCAGCCCGGGGACAATCTCATTGTCGTGGGTCAGAAGGAAGTGGAAGAGGGGATGAGGGTTCAGATCCAATGATCGTCAATCATCTCGCTCTAAAACGCCCTGCCGCCGTTCTGGCCCTCCTGGTTTTTCTCGTTCTGGCCGGTGTCTACAGTTATGTGGTCCTGCCTCGTGAGTCCTTCCCGGACATCACCATTCCCTATGTCTTCGTGACCACGACCTATGAAGGGGTGGCGCCTGAAGACATGGAGAAACTAATCACCATCCCTATTGAGAGAAAAATCAAAGGCATTTCGGATCTGGAAGAAATCCGCTCCACCTCGGCGGAGGGCATCTCCACCGTGGCCGTGAAGTTCCTGCCCGGGGTGGATATCGATGACGCCCTCCAGAAGGTGAGGGACAAGGTGGATCAGGCCAAGCAGGACCTGCCCCAGGACCTCAAGGATGATCCGGTGATCCAGGAGGTGAACTTTTCGGACATCCCCGTGATACGGGTTGTTCTTTCCGGCCCTTTCAGCCTGAGAAGGCTCCAGAATTTTGCCGAAGACCTTGAAGACAGAATCGAATCCATTCCAGGGGTTCTGGATGCGCGCATGACCGGAGGCCTGGACCGGGAGATCCATGTCGAGTTCGACCTGGATCGCGTGGGAGCCTACAACGTTCCTTTTTCAAGCCTGATCAGCGCCGTCACTCGAAGCAATGTGAACATGCCGAGCGGCAGCATGGATATCGGCGAAGGAAAATATCTGGTGAGGGTGCCGGAGGACTTCAAGCACCCCTCCGAGATTTTCTCCATTGTGGCTTTTGTCCGGGACGGAAAGCCGGTTTACCTGCGAGATGTCGCGTTCATCAACGACAGCCACAAGGATCCCCTCACGCGCAGCCGGATCAACGGCGAGAGAAGCGTCACCCTGGCCATCCAGAAGCGGAGCGGCGAGAATATCCTGCGAGTCACGGACGAGGTCAAGCGGATCGTTGAAGAGATGAGGCCCCTCTTCCCTCCTGCCCTCAAGATCGATCTGACCTCCGACATGTCCCATGATGTGCGGCTCATGGTCTCGGACCTTGAAAACAACATCATCTCCGGTCTGATCCTTGTTCTGGCGGTCATTTTTGCCTTCATCGGCACGCAATCGGCCGTCTTTATCTCTCTGGCCATTCCCTATTCCATGTTCATGACCTTCATGGTTCTGCAGGGGTTTGACATTACCCTCAACATGGTCGTGCTTTTTTCTCTGGTTCTGGCCCTGGGCATGCTGGTGGATAACGGCATCGTGATCGTGGAGAACATCTATCGTCACATGCAGCAGGGGAAAACCCGGGAAGAGGCAGCGCGGGTCGCCACCGACCAGGTGGCCTGGCCGGTCATCACCTCGACACTCACCACGCTGGGGGCTTTTGCCCCGCTCATGTTCTGGCCGGGAATCATGGGGGAGTTCATGTTTTTTCTCCCCCAGACCGTGATTATTGTGCTCACCGCCTCTCTCTTTGTGGCTCTGGTCATCAATCCCGTGCTGTCCTCGCGCTACCAGAAGGTCCAGGCGGCGGTTCAGGACAACCCGTCACGGGAAAAGGAGCCTTGGGTCAAGAGAGCCTATCTCCGGTTCCTTAGCTGGGCTCTGGACCACCGGCTGATCGTGGTGCTCACCGGCGTCCTCCTTCTCTTTTTTTCGGTAGCCGGGTTCGCCCTCTTCGGCAAGGGAAGCGAATTCTTTCCGGACACAGAACCCCGGAGAGCCTATGTGCACCTTAAAGCTCCTGTAGGAACCAACCTGGATACCTCCGACCGGTTGGTCGGCCAAGTGGAAAAGGTCGTTTCCGAATACCCGGACATCCGCTACGTGATTTCAAACATCGGATCCTTCGGAGGGGACCCCTTTGAGCAGGGAGGCACCGGCACCCACATCAACCGGGTGGCTCTCGATTTCAAGGACTTCCACGAACGGTCCAGACCCTCGTCGGAGATTGTGAAGGAAATCAGGGAGCGGCTCCTCAGGACCATCAAGGGTGCGGAGGTGCAGGTCGAAAAAGAGAAAGAGGGTCCGCCCACAGGACCACCGGTCAACATCGAGATCACGGGTGAAGACCTCCTCTTGCTGGGAGACCTTGCGCATCGCCTTCGGGAGAGGATCAAGGACATCCCGGGCCTGGTGGACCTGAAGGACAATTTTGTCAAAGGCAAACCGGAGATACGGGTGAGGATCGACAAGGAAAAGGCGGCCCTGCTCAATCTGGATGCCTACACCATCGCCTATACGGTCAAAGCGGCGATCAACGGGGTCAAGGTGGGCGTGTACCGGGAAGGCAAGGAAGAGTATGACATTTTGGCGCGGCTTCCTGAAAAGGACCGGCGCTCCGTGGAAAACCTCCAGAGGATCACCGTGTCCGGTCCAAAGGGGGAGCCTGTCCCTCTCACCACAGTCGCCGAGGTTTCTCTCACGACCGGCGTGGGGGCCATCCAACGCCTTGACCAGAAACGGGTGGTCACCGTGTCCGGGGATGTGGCGGGTCGGCTTGCCAATGACGTGATCAAGGAGATCGATCAGCGGTTGAAGCAGGACTTCGCCTGGCCGCGGGGGTATGAGCACCGCTTCACCGGTGAGCAGAGGGAGCAGGAAAAGGCTCAAGCCTTTCTGAGCAAGGCGTTTGTCTCGGCCCTGTTCATTATCCTCATGATCCTTATGGCCCAGTTCAATTCTTTCACCACACCCGTAATCATTCTCTCCTCGGTGGTGTTATCCCTCATCGGCGTGTTTTTCGGCCTCCTGGTCACGGGCACGGCCTTCGGCATCATCATGACCGGCATCGGCGTGATCAGCCTGGCCGGGGTGGTGGTCAACAACGCCATTGTGCTCATTGATTACTACCACCAGCTTCTGGCCAGGGGCGTGGCCTGCCGTGACGCATTGCTGCAGGCGGGGCTCACTCGGTTCCGTCCGGTCATGCTCACAGCGATTACAACGCTTCTCGGTTTGCTGCCCATGGCCACGGGAGTGAGCTTTGATTTCAAGAAGTTTGGCTGGGACATCGGTAGCGAGTCCTCCCAGTGGTGGGGGCCCATGGCGGTGGCGGTGATCTTCGGCCTCGGAGTAGCCACCCTCCTCACACTGGTGGTGGTGCCTGTTCTCTGCTCCCTGGAATTCAGCCTGAAGCACAGGTCAGCGTGCAGGGGCGCATAGACGTCATTGAGCCCAGGCCCGGGGGGTGTGGTCTCTGGCGAGCTCGCAACCGGAAATGGACCCTTCCCCCTAATCGCCCCCTTGCCTTCGAACCTTCCTCAGATGCGGCGCAGACCTTCAAACCAGTCGGAGGGTCTGTACCAAAGGGCTTTTACCGTAACCCACTGACTTTTCGGCGCCGCTTTACCACCGTGAAGAAATGGTTGCGGCTCTAAAGAGACCACACCCCCCGGTCCGGGGCTCGAACATGTTTCGGTTGAGGCCGTGGGCCTGCATGAAAGGGGCAATTGAAAAAAAGCCGATGAAGGTGTAAGACTGTCAGCACTACACTTGTTGGAGGACGCCGCCCATGAAAAACGGGGACAAAGGGGTCACGTTTCTAGGGAAAGATACCCGCTTCGAAGGGACGCTGCGATTCCAGGGCACCATGAGGATCGACGGTCATTTCAAAGGGGAAATCTTGGCTCAAGGGAACCTCATTGTGGGAGAAAGTGCGCTGGTCGAGGGCGATCTGAAAGTTTCCTATGCTTCGGTTAGCGGAGAAGTGCACGGGAATATTATTGCTGAACAGCGGGTGGACCTGCGCGCTCCGAGCAAGGTCTTCGGGAATATCCAGTCTCCCGCCGTGGTGATGGAGGAAGGGGTCATCTTCGAGGGAACCACGAAGATGTACCAGGCCAAGCGGGGTGAAGGAAGGACAGAGTTAATTGATGCCAAGGACTACCATGGGGGCCCCCCTCCCAACCTCACGGCGATCTACGGGATGGTGAAGGACCAGAACACGGGCCAGCCGATCAAGAATGCCCGGGTGTTCTGCAAGGGGGACGGGAAGAGCAGGACGGAAACGAATTCCTCAGGGTACTATGAACTGATCCATCTGAAAGACGCGAAATGGAAAATGATCGTGGAGGCAGATGGCTATAAGAAAGAGAAGGCTGAGGTGACCATTTCGGGAATGGGCACGTACCAGCAGGATTTCAATCTTACGCCGAAGTAGTGAACTGCTGTCGGACGAAGCCGACAGCGCGAGGCACAAAGGTGCAAAGGCACAGAGGCACAAAGCAGAGAAACTCTTTTCGTCTGCTCTGTCCCTTTGTCCCTCTGTGCCTTTGTGCCTGCACGGAGGGTGGCGAAGTTTTCGCCTAAAGATAGGCGTATTGGAACAGCCTGGTTGAAGGAGGAGAACGGTGAGCGACGAAGCGATCAGAAAAAGAACTCAGGAGACGGCCAAGAAGCTTTTCGGAGGCGGGATCAAAATGGACCCGCCCTACCTGACCTGGAAGGAGTTCGACAAGGATCTTGCCAATGATTTTTCCATGCACATCACAGGCAATCTGTATTCGAGGACCGTCCTCACCCTTCCTGAAAGGCAAATGGCGGCCTGTGCCATGTTGGCGGCCCTTCGCGCAAGGGATGAACTGAAGCTTCATGTCAACGCGGCCCTGAATGTGGGGTGCGATCCCAGGAAGCTCGCAGAGATCTTTTTCCAGCTTGCCACCTATGCGGGCATGCCCTCCGTCAACGAAGCCCTTGCCGTGTACCGCGAAGTTCTCAAAGAGCGGGGCGAGTGGCCGATCAAGTGATCCAAAAAAAAGAAAACCCATGAAATTCGATTGGTGGCTCACCGGGATCTGTTTCGGAAGGGCCTTGAGCCAGACCGTCACCATGGTCTACGCCGCTGCGCTCCCGGTGCTCCAGCGGGAGTGGGAGATGTCTGCAGCCAAAGCAGGAGCCATCTCCAGCGGCTACCAGATCGGCTTCGCCATATCCCTTCTTGTCATCTCCACCCTTGCGGACCGTATCGGGGCAAAATTCCTTTTCCTCCTCTCCACCCTATCCGGGGCGGCTCTCACGGCCGTTTTTGCGTTTTTCGCCCGGGACTATTTTTCGGCGTTGATTCTTTACACTCTTGTGGCGCTCGCCATAGGTGGAAGTTATACGACAGGGTTGATTCTTCTTTCTGAAAAATACGCTCCGGGGCGGCGGGGAATGGCCACAGGGTTTTATATTGCAAGTTCCTCTCTCGGGTACGTGGTCTCGCTGTCTTTGAGCGGCATGGCCATTCCTTTGGGCGGCTACAAGCTCTCATTCCTTCTCACCAGCGGCGCAACCCTACTGGGCGCTGTTCTTCAATGGGTGACTTTGTCGAGGACTAAGGAGACGATTGTCGCTCGGGAAAAACAGCAGTCCTTCAAAAGGGAGGTGCTTACCAACAAACCGGCGATGCTCTATACCGGAGCCTACATCGCTCACGCCTGGGAAATCCTGGGCATGTGGGCATGGGCTCCGGCCTTCATGACGGCCTGCCTGATCTACCGAGGAGAGAAGGATCTGACCGCTGCAGGGATGGGAGCCTATATCACTGCAGGGTTTCACCTGGTCGGCATCGTGGCGTCCTTTTCCATGGGGTCTCTCTCCGACCGGTTGGGCCGCGCCAGGGTCATCCTGGTGCTGGCAGGCATCAGCACCCTGTGCTCCTTTGTTTTCGGCTGGACGATTGGGCTGCCTTTCTTTGCTATTGTGGCCCTCGGGATTGTCTATAACTTCACCTCTCTCGGCGACTCTCCCGTGCTTTCCGCAGGTCTGACGGAAGTGGTCACCCCCTCCTACCTGGGCGCGGCCTTCGGATTGAGGTCGCTGCTCGGGTTCGGAGCCGGGGCCATCTCTCCGGTGGTCTTCGGGGCGATCCTGGACTGGACAAATCCGCAGGGCGCAGGGCAAACCTACTACGCGAATTGGGGATGGGCGTTTGTCAGCCTCGGCGTGCCGGGCTTTGCGGCAATCTGGGCAGCCGCCAAGCTGAGAAGAAGCTAGTTCTTGGCGCCGGAATACGGGGAATCTGATGTCTTCAGAGATGCACCGGGTAAGTAAGCAGTAGGCAAGTAGGCAGTATGCAGTAACCTTGCACGACTCCGTCCTGCTGCCTACTCCCTACTTCTTACTGCCTACTGACGGCCAAAGGGGCAAAGGCCTGGATTGGAGAGAGGCGGTCGTTATGAGTTGTCGCTATTCGCCTTGGAGTCCCTGACCAGGTGAACCTCGAGAGGACCCGTTGTGTCGAGATGAATGTCGCGCTGCGGAAAGGCGATGTTGATCCCCGCTTTCCGGAATTCGCGTTCAATGGCCAGATGCAAATGGTGAGTCACCGACAGGCGGTTGTCCAGACCCCCCACGAAAACACGGAGCTCAAAATTGAGGCTGTTGTCACCGAAGCCCAGGAAAAGGGCCGAGGGCTCGGGCTGACTCAGGACTATCAGGTTCTCACGGGCGATTTTGAGAAGAAGCTTCTCCGTCGCCTGAGTGTCGGAGCCGTAAGCAACGCCCACGGGGATGACGACTCGCGTGATGGGGTCTGAAAGAGACCAGTTGATCAGCTTTCCGGTGATGAATTCTTTGTTCGGCACGATCAGTTCACGGCGGTCCCAGTCGGTGATCGTCGTTGCACGGATTTGGATCCTTGTCACCTTCCCTGTTTGATCACCGATCGTGACCACATCCCCGACCCGGAAAGGCCGCTCAAAAAGAATGATCAGGCCGCAAATGAAATTGGCGACGATTTCTTGAAGGCCGAAACCCAGGCCCACGCCCAGAGCCGCCACCAGCCATTGGATGCTCGACCACCTCAGTCCCAGAGCCCCGAAGGTGATAACGATGCCTATGGCGGTGACCGTGTACCGGAGGAGAGCGTGAAGGGCGTAGTGCGCTCCCGCATCCAAGGAGAGGCGGTTCAGGAATAGAAGCTCCAGGACGCCGGGCAGATTCCGGGCGGCGGCGACCGTGAGACCGATGGTCACCAGGGCTGTGACCAGGTGGGCCAGGGTGATGGAAACCGATTGTTTCACCCCGTCGACCTCCGTCACATAGGACCACAACGAAGCGCCTCCTGCCAGCTTGAGGGCCGGCAACACGGGGGCCCAGATGGCCCATAAAGAGAAGAATCCGAGAACGAGAGTCACGATGTTGACCAATGTTCGGCTCCGCCGATCCAGTTCACTTATCCTCTTTTCGTCTGCGGGAGAGCGTTCCTCCTTCCGGCTCGCTTCAAGGGTTGCCACTTGCTGGGGAGCGTTTGGATCGTCCTTTTGCTTCGCCACGCCATGGTCATCCGGAGCCGCAAGACGGCGGTGGGCGCTTGAGATCCACTTCGTGACCAGCGCGTGGCCAAGGCTGAGGCACAAGAGAAGCAGTAGGGTCGTGTGGTGGCGCACCTGGAGGACCGAGGCCGTATAATGATATCCCGCGGCGGCGAGAAATGCGAACACGATCGGGGTCCCCACCAGATAGAGAGACCACAGAGCCCTCAATCGGAATACCCAGCTCTGGGAATGACGCTTTCGAAGAAAAGAGCCGATCGCACCCGATGCCCGAAGCAGTCTCACAAAAAATACTGCTAGCCCCAGCAATCCGGCGATGGATGCAAAACGCCCTAAGGAATTGTAATAGAGGGTGTTGCCTTCCGCTTCGGTCATCCCAGCGATAAAAGAAAGGGGGACCAAGAATTGGGCTACCCATAGGACATTGTGTCGGAGACTTCGCTGCGCCTCTTCAGGCCAGGCAAAGTGGGCCTCCGCCAGTCCGTCGCGCCGGCAGAAATGGTAAAGGAATGCCGCAACGGCAACTGTCCTGGCTGCCAGGAGAAGTCCGCCTCCCACGGCACGGCTGAAATCATCGGCTTCATGGCTGGAGGACAACTGATAACCGACAAAGCTCAGGAGAAAAGGGAAAGCCAACGCAAGGTAAACGGTCATGCCCAAGGTCTTGAGGGTCAGCCAAGCTGTGGCCTTCTCCCCGTCGCGGGCTGCCAATGCAATCTTCCCCAATTCCCTTCTAGCCCGAGGCCTGCCTGCGAAAAAGAGAGCGGTCAACAACAGCCCGACCACCCAGGCGGTGGGGTTCCGTAGCAATCCCCCCGCCAGCTCCTCCAACACGCGAAACCAGTGCAGCGGGTTTATGGCCCAGAGGACCGCTTTTGGGAGATTGGCGATGTCTGTTCCACGAATGAGTCGCGAGCTTCGAATCCACAGCAAATGGGCATCCAGAAAGTCCGCGTATTCACCGGCTCTCAGAGTCAGTTGCTGTTCTGTAAACTCCAGGGTCTGGAGGTCCTTGACGTATCGGCGATAACTGGATTCCAGTTTTTCGAGAAGCCCGCGCCGGTCCACGAGCAGATTTTCTATTTTGACTTTTGCCAAGGCCGCGTCACGCGCGGGCAGACTCCCGAGGGATCGGAGGATTCGATCCGTTTCCGCTTCAACATGGGTGAGAGCCCTCAACTGCTTTTCTGCTTCCATCTCCGCTTCGCCCACTTCCGCAAGCTCCTGGTGGCGCTTCATGGAATCGCGGCGATACTGGCTCGGGCTCGGCAGCGCCTGGCGCTGCTCCCGAAGCGTGAGGCTCAGGGCTTGCGTGAGCACGGAGGTCTCGACCCGTTTGCGGTTTAGCGCAAACTCCTCCTCCAATTCCTGCAGCTGTTTTTTTTGTGTCTCCAGTTTTGTCGCAAGAGCAGCCTGTTTCCGCGTGTGTTTTTCCAGGTCTTGACTGAGCCTGACGTTGATATCCAGCTCCTGCTGAATCGGTTCCAGTGCTGCAGGGACTTCCTTTTTCGCCGCCTCCGCCTCCGCTCTTGCCTGGGCGGCCTGGTCCTGACGGATCTTCATGACCTGTGCTTGCCAGGATTTGACGAGCGCTTCGCGATAAGCTGCTTCTCGGATCGCCGAGTCCCGTTCCGCTGCCAGCAGAGCCAGCAGCCTGTCGTGATGGGTCAATCGATCCTGTTGCATCTTCAGCAGAACCTCGCATCGGCGTTTTTCAGCGAGCAGAAAGGTTCGCCGGGCATCCGTGACCAGGGGATGTTCTCCCTGCGGCGAGGCTTTCTTGAGTTCTTCGCCGATCTCGAGCATCTGCTGATTGGTCTGGGCTGTCTCCTTCCGGATCTGTTGGGGGGCATTCTTCTCCTCTTCCAGTTCGGCCTCCCATTTACCTAAAGTTGTTTTTGCAAGGGCCAGGTTAAGTTCTTCCTGATGGGTCTTCTGTTCCGCTCTCGCGAGATCCATGCCGGCTGGAACCTGTGAGGGATCGGGGGAAGGGATTGGGCGTTTCAGCTCCTCCTGGATTTTCTTGATGCGCTCCGGTGCGCTCTTGACCTTGTCCAGCAGGGCCTTTGTGTCCTGCTCGGTGATGTCCGCTGCGGTCTTGGAACTAATCGCCCGGTCCAGAAACCCCAGGGCGGGTTTCTGGACAGACTCATCCAGACCCTCAATGGCTTCGACTGAGGTGCGTTTCGCTTTGAGCTGATCCAGATTCAAAACGTCAGCGGGAGTTTTCTTTGCCTTTGAAGCGGCCGGAGCGGAAGAAGACGTGGGCGCCGCATGCGTTAGGGGTAGAGGGAACAAGAAGAAGGCAAGAACAAAAGCCATGCAGGTGGCGCGCACGAGGAACCAGGACAGCAGCGCGATCTCGGGGTGTCGCTTAATGTGTTTCAGCGTATGAAAACAACGAGTGGCCACAGGTAGGTTCGCTCTGGTTAGATGTGGGAAATCCAGCCCGGCTTCGCTTTCAGCTATACCGCAGCAGTCTTCGTTCTCCATGTTACGAAATGTAAGCATCAAAGGCGCTTCTTTGCAAATGCCCTGCCAGAAGGACCTTTTAGATATTCCTCAAAATCCAGAGCCTGTTGACGGTCGGAAAAAGCGATAGCTGTTTTGATTCGCCAAGGTTTATATCTTGCCGTGTGAGGGTTATTCCCCTGATTATGCGACTTGATGCGGGAATCAAGGTCTTCAGTAAAGCCCACATAAAAGCGCTCAGGGACCTTTAAAGATTGTAGAATATAGGTGTAATAGAATTTCATCCGAGTTAGTGATGAAGTGGCACGCCGAGCCGTAGCTTGGATTAAATGCTGGGACTCTTGCCCGCCTTCACCAAAGGTTTCGGCGCAGCAGCCTTCGCTCTCCGCATGGCTCCAAGCGAAGGCTGGTCGGGGCGAGAGGATTTGAACCTCCGACACCTTGCTCCCAAAGCAAGTGCGCTACCAGACTGCGCCACGCCCCGACAGAGGAAAATTCGAAATCCGAATTTCGAAATTCGAAACAAAGGCTTATACAAAATACCCAAAAGAGCCAGAATAATCAAGGCGGAAAAACACCCCTCTTCTTTCGTGCCTTCTTCCCCCGCCAAACTAACGGCGGGCAAGTTTCGTGCTTTCGTGATTGGTTTGTGTTTGGCGTTTTCTTCTGTCTCCTGTCTCCGGTCTACTGTATTCTTTCATCTTTTTGTTCATTGACTTTGTCCACTGAGGTAACAATAATTAATAATTTAGCAGTTGCCGGGGCAAGGGAAGGCCATGAAAGATATACAGAACCATAAAGATTACAGAAATATAGATATCGACCAGGTCGGGGTGAAGGGCATTCGTTACCCGATCACGGTGCGCGACAAAGATGAGGGGGAGCAGCAAACGGTCGGCAGGATCAACATGTACGTCAATCTGCCGCACCAGTACAAAGGAACCCATATGAGCCGGTTCGTGGAGATTCTGAATGAGCACAGCCGCAGAATCTCTCTTCGCAATTTCTCGGAAATCCTGGAGGAGATGAAGGCAAGATTGGATGCGGCGAGTGCCCACATGGAGGTCACCTTCCCCTATTTTGTCAACAAGAAGGCTCCGGTCACCGGGAGCCAGGGTCTCATGGAGTACGAATGCACCATCAAGGGGTCTCTGAACAGCAGCATGGATCTCATGCTCATGATTCAGGTCCCCATTTCTACCCTTTGTCCCTGCTCCAAAGAGATCAGCGAGTTCGGCGCCCACAACCAGCGCGGCGAGGTCAGGCTCCAGGTCCGCTTCAAGAAATTTGTCTGGATCGAGGATTTGATCAAGCTGGTGGAGGATTCCGCTTCGAGCGATGTCTATTCCGTGCTCAAGCGTGAAGATGAGAAGTTTGTGACCGAGCGAGCCTATCAGAATCCCATGTTCGTGGAAGACATCGTGAGAGACATCGCCCAGAAGCTGAACATGGACCCCAACATCACCTGGTTTGCCGTGGAATCGGAGAACTACGAATCGATCCACAATCACAATGCGTATGCCTACATCGAAAAGCACAAGACATGATCATCTCTCGCAGAGCGCACAGAGACAAGGGGTTTCAAGCTGAATTGCTGAGAGGGCAATTCAGCTTGACAACCCTCTGGTCCTGTACTGAATAGTTACCAATCAGAGGCCTTGTTTTCATGGATCTTGACAGGTTTTCGTCTCAGATCATTAAGGCGGCAATCTCGGTTCACAAAGAACTGGGTCCTGGATTGCTGGAGTCGGTGTATCAGAACTGCATGATTATGGAGCTGGAACGACTCGGCGTGCAGGTTCGGAGCGAAGTCCCCGTGGAGATTTTCTTTAGAGGGAAAAAGGTGCACGAGGAAGGATTCAGAATCGATTTGCTTGTCGAAGATCACATCATTGTGGAATTGAAATCCGTCGAGGAAGTGAGAGACGTTCACAAGAAGCAACTGTTGACCTATCTGCGTTTAGCGAAAAAACCTCTGGGCCTGCTGATCAATTTCAATGTACCCTTGCTCAAAGATGGGATTACCAGGATAATAAACACCCTGCCGGAGTCAGGCTGAGCCCCTTGGCCTGATTTCCCCTCTCAGGAAATCAGGCCAAGACTCTGCGCTCTCAAGCGACTCGCGCCTTCGGCAGCGAGAGCGGGCGAGAGTAAAATCATCAGGAGGATGCGATGACACAGGATCTGAAGAAAATGTACAAGACCATGATGGATGACCACTTTCCTTCTCAAATGACCATCTCTTTCGGGGATCAGGTGCTGGTTTACAGAAAGAGAGCCTGGAAGCTTCCTGACGAGAAGTCAGGCCAGGTCATTGAAAAGGGTCTTCGCTATGGAGAGAACCCCGGCCAGGAGGCGGCTCTCTATGAACTCGTGAACGGCAATCTCGTGATCGGCGGCTGCCAGTTCATTGAGGCGGGGAGAGGACTCGTTTCAGCGATCAGCGAAGAAGACATGATCCAGGAGGGAAAGCATCCCGGGAAAATCAACCTCACCGATGTGGACAATGCCATGAACATCATGAAGTATCTGATGGGGAAGCCGCTGGCGGTCATTGTCAAACACAACAACCCCTGCGGCGTGGCCTACGGGGCAAGCCTTGCAGACGCCTATAAGAAGGCCAACATGGCGGACCGGATCGCCGCCTTCGGAGGGGCGGTCGTATTCAACCGGCCTGTGGATAAGGCCACGGCCGGGCTGATCGCGGAGAATTACCTGGAGGTGGTGGCTGCGCCTGATTTCGAAGAGGGAACGGTTCCCATTCTGGCCAAGAGAGGAAACCTCCGGATCATCCGGATCGGCAAAATCAACCAGCTCTCCGCGTATGCGAACACCCGCTTCGTGGATTTCAAGAGCCTCATCGACGGCGGCATCATCATCCAGCAGTCTCCGCTCAACCGCATCAAGTCCCCGAAGGACTTCCTCCCCGCCACGTGCGACTTCAAGGGCAAAACCTACGTGATCGAGAGAAAGCCGACGGAAGCCGAATACGCGGACATGCTTTTCGGCTGGCAGGTGGAGCAGGGGGTGAGCTCGAACTCCGTGATCTACGTGAAGGACGGCGTCACGGCCGGCATCGGGACCGGTGAGCAGGACAGGGTCGGTGTGGCTGAAATCGCCGTCTACAAGGCCTACACCAAGTACGCGGACTGGCTCTGCTTCAAGAAGTACGGCTTACCCTACAAGGAGATGGAGCTGAAGATCAAAGCAGGAGAGAAAAGCCGGTCCGTGCTGGAGGAGATCGATGCGGAGACCAAGAAGGCCAAGGGCGGGCTCATCGGTTCGACCATGGTCTCGGATGCCTTCTTCCCCTTCAGAGACGGCGTGGACGTGGGTATCAAAGAAGGAATCCGGGCGGTGGTCCACCCGGGCGGCTCCATGAGAGATTTCGAAGCCATTCAGGCCTGCAACGAAGCAAAGCCCCAGGTGACCATGGTCTTCACCGGCCAGAGGGCGTTTAAGCACTAAAGCACTCCCTACCGACAGACAAGAATTCGATCCTTTGCCTTGCGTTGGCGAGGCAAAGGATCGGACTCCCAAGCAACCTGGTCTCTTTTCCCTCTTGACAGTTTTTCGGCGCAAATGTTATTTAAATGACCAGTTCAATGCATTGAAACCAAACCTGCGAGGAGCAGGTCACTTCTTTTAGAAGCCTTTTTTGGGTTTCTTTTCAACGGGTAAGAAAGAGCATCGCCTTCTTGCCTCTGTGGTTCTCCGAGCTTCTTCTCAGGGGTGAAGGATGAACACCTTGGGAAATAAATTGATTCTCACGTCTTGCTGCTCAACGATGCGCTGGTGACTCAACAGCGCCATTAAGTGTCATAACTTTAGGATGATCAAAACCTGTTGCTGAAGGTGGTTCATTTGGGGAGATTCCTGGAACTGCGGCTGGCCAAGGGTTTTGTGTCAGAAGTTACAAATTTCGAAGGAACGGAGGCTTAATGGGCACTTGCAACCACAAATGGGAAATGGCTGACATCCGCGACGGATATCTGGTCATTGAGGGATGTCCAAGGTGCGGGGGCCGCTCGGCGTCCTTTTCTGCAGAAGTCATCGTCCCGATGGATGAACGTCAGGAAGGCGATCACTTCTGGGTCTACTTGGGAAGTTCGCAAGCGGTGAAGTTTAATCTTAAGTGTGTGGAATGCGGCAGGCTTGTTGATTTGAATGATGTGATGGGCTTGATGATGTCGACCTGCGATGATCCTCAATGCGGCGTCGTCAAGATCGCCACAAGGGAGGGCAAAGGCACCTGGGTCTATGTGGCCCTATGCGCGGACAGCACCCACGCTTCGGGCAAGTGTGTCAGCGCTGAGGGAATCAAGGCGCTCAACGAATACTTCAACCAACATATCAAGGTTCCAGGCAAGAAGATTCTGGTCGTTCCTTGTGACACCTGCTGCAGTGTGGATCGCTGCCAGGGAATCGTGATCGCCGATGTGGGGCTGACCGAGATCTACTAATTCAGCGCTTTGCGCAAGGAAGGGGAAGATATGAAGCTATCAGAACTCGCCAAAAAAACGGGCCTTAAGTCGATCAATAAATTCACGGACAAGGACTTCGAGGGCGTTTATATCTCAGACATGGTCTCCGACATTATCACGATGGGCAAGCCCAACGCCTTGTTGATCACGCTTCAGACCCACAAGAGCCTGATCGCGACAGCCAACCTGGTGGATGTGGCGGCCATTGTTTTCGCCAAAGGGAAAATGCCTGCCGAGGATGTGATCCAACTGGCCGACAAAGCCGGCATTGCACTTTTTGTCTCAGACCTCGATACATGGACCATGGCGTCCAAACTGTTCGCACTGGGTATCCGATAAGCTGGTTCAGGGCATGATCAACGGGAGCAATCCACTGCTCGCTTTATAGGTCACGAGGATAAATCTCATTCTCGTGCTTGTTTCAATGCCCCCATTTCGCACTTCCAGCGGGGAAAAATCATTTCGTTTAACACTTTAGCTGTTTGAAATGGATGGCTCAGGCCATGGGGGTCTCTCTCAAAACAGAACAACGAAGAAGCCACACCGCCGTGGCTTGCTCTGGGCCATTGGTGAGGCGGGCGGAGGGCTGCGGGGAAACTCGCCAGGTAAAACCTTCCGGGCAGGTGCCGGTGAACCCTTGCCGCCCGCCTTCGCGGCCTCTTGTCTGCGAGCTATTTCCCGATCCCTCTTCGTTTTCTGTTTTGAGAGAGACCCCCATGGCCTTTTCCTGTGACAATTTCAAACAGCTAAAGTGTTACCCTTTCGTTATTCTAAAAGGTGTCACCGGTTGACAGGTAGGGATGACAACGAGGCCGTCCCTCGACAGGAGGGCCGCTATCCGTCCCGAGGAGGACAAGGGTGATGAAAAAAGGGCCTCTGGCTGAGATCGAGCTGGATTTCAAAGGAGACCGCTCCGATTTGATTCCTGTGCTGCAGAGGATTCAAGCGGTCTATGACTACCTTCCCAAGGAAGCCATTCAGAAGATCGCGCGCTGGCTCAAGATTTCGGAGAACGAAATCTATGGGGTGGCGACGTTCTATGCTCAGTTCCGCTTCATCCCGCGGGGGCAGCACCATCTCAGGGTTTGTTTGGGGACGGCTTGCCATGTCAAAGGCGGAGAGCAGATGCTGGACGTCTTAAAACGCCGCCTGGAAGTCAACCCCGGCGAAACGACGCAGGACGGCAAGTACGACCTTGAAAGGGTCTTCTGCCTTGGGTGTTGCGCCCTCGCACCCGTGGTCACCCTTGACGATAAGACCTATGCCCAGATGTCTGTTTTGAAACTGCAGGGGATTCTCGATGAACACAAAAAAGCTTAGAGAACGCCGCAAGCAAGCGGAAAAAGAATGGTCTAAGTTCCAGAATAACCGACGTCCATTGATCTACGTGGGTGCCGGATCCTGTGGGCTGGCGGCCGGGGCCTCTGAGGTCATAGGCGCGTTGGAAGCCTATGTCAAAGACAAGAAACAGGATGTGGATGTCGTCAAGGTCGGATGCATCGGCCCCTGCTATCTCGAACCGCTGGTGGACATCCAGATGCCCGGCCAACCACGCATCAGTTACTCCAATGTCACCGCGGACAACGTCACCCGTTTACTGCATTCCTTCCTGGAAAAGGGTGAAGTTTACAAGCCGCGCCTGGTCGGCCACTTTGGAACAGAAAAATTCGACGGCGTGCCGAGATTTTTCGAACACCCCATGCTCGCTCCGCAGGTGCGCATTGTCCTCCGGAACTGCGGCATGATTGATCCGGAGAATCTGGATCATTATCTGGCGCGAGACGGCTACATGGGTCTGGAAAAGACCCTGGCCATGCCCTGGAAGGATGTCCTGGAGGTCGTCAAGAACTCCGGAATCCGCGGCCGGGGCGGGGCCGGCTTTCCCACGTGGCGCAAGTGGCTTGTCTGCAGGGAGACTGAAAGTGCCGAGCGCTACCTGATCTGCAACGCGGATGAGGGAGATCCTGGAGCCTTTATGAACCGCTCCCTCATCGAGGGGGATCCCCATGCTTTGCTCGAGGGGATGCTGATCGCAGCCTACACCATTGGCGCCACCCAGGGATATATCTACATCCGCGCAGAATATCCCCTGGCCGTCGAGCGCCTCAAGGGCGCCATTGCAAATATCCGCGAATTGGGGCTGCTCGGGGAAAATATCCTGGGGAGCGGGTTTAGCTTTGACATCAAGATCAAGGAAGGCGCCGGGGCTTTTGTGTGCGGAGAAGAGACGGCCCTGATCGGGAGCATCGAGGGCAGAAGGGGCATGCCGCGCACGCGGCCTCCTTTCCCGGCCTTGTCCGGGCTCTGGGGCAAACCCACGATTATCAACAACGTCGAAACCCTGGGAACCCTGCCCAACATCCTGCGCAACGGCGCAGACTGGTATTCCCAGTACGGCACAGAGAGTTCCAAGGGCACCAAAACCTTCAGCCTGGTCGGCAAGGTGAGGCGCACGGGGCTGATCGAAGTTCCCCTAGGCACGACCTTGCGTAAGGTCATCTTTGATATAGGCGGAGGGCTTGTTAAGGAGTTTAAAGCGGTGCAAACCGGCGGTCCTTCCGGAGGATGCCTTGGGCAGGAATTCCTGGATACCCCCATCGACTATGAGAATCTGGCTGCAGCCGGTTCCATCATGGGCTCAGGCGGTCTGATCGTCATTGACCGGGACACGTGTATTGTGGATACCGCCAAATACTACCTGAGTTTCACCCAAGCCGAATCCTGCGGCAAATGCGTCCCTTGCCGGGTGGGCACCCGCCATCTGGTCAATATTCTGACCAAGATCTGCAAAGGCCAGGGCGAAATCACCGACATCGGGAAGCTGGAGAATTTGTCCAAGGCAGTGAAAGGGGCGTCCCTCTGCGGGCTGGGACAGACGGCTCCCAATCCGGTATTGAGTGCCCTCAAGTATTTCCGTGAAGAGTTCCTGGCCCACATCGTGAACAAACGCTGCCCTGCGGCGGTCTGTCGCGACCTGGTGGTTTACCGCATTATCAAGGAGAAGTGTACGGGCTGCCAGCGCTGCGTCCAGGTCTGCCCCACCGGCGCCATTACCGGTCCCCGTTCCGAAGTGCACAACCTGGACGAAAGCAAATGCATCAAGTGCCGATCCTGTTATGAAATCTGTCGGTTTGATGCGATTGCCGGCGATGCCATTATCATTGAATCGTGAGGCCAACCGTGACTGAGAAAGAAAAACGAGCAAAAGAGGCGCGATCCTTGAAAATGGAAATAGACCACCGCGAAGTCTCCTTTCCCGAGCATGCCACCGTGCTTCGGGCCGCGGAGCTGAACAACATCTACATTCCTTCCCTTTGCTCCCACAAGGATCTCAGCCCCTTCGGCGGCTGCCGCATGTGCGTGGTGGAAATTGAAGGCATGCGGGGCTATCCCCTGGCCTGCAGCACGGTCGCCCAGGAAGGCATGAAGGTGCTGACCGACACCGCGACCCTGAGGACCATGCGCAAGGAGATTCTGCAGCTGATCCTGAGCGAGCACCCCAGCAGCTGCCTGGTTTGCGGTGAGAGGAAGGAGTGCAGTGAGTACCAGTTCACGATTCGGAAGACAGGCGTCAGCACCGGGTGCCGCTATTGTCCGAACGACCATCAGTGTGAACTGCAGAACGTGGTGGAGAAGATCGGCCTGACGGAGATCACCTATCCGGTCTATTACCGCGGGTATGAGGCCGAGCACGATGATCCCTTCTTTGACCGGGACTACAACATCTGCATCCTCTGCGGCCGCTGTGTACGCATGTGTCAGGAAGTGCGCGGTACGGCCATTCTGGCCTTCAAGTACCGGGGGCCCAAAGTGCAGATTGGACCGGCTTTCGGAAGGAGCCACGTGGAGGCGGGCTGCGAGTTCTGCGGGGCCTGTGTTTCGGTTTGTCCGACCGGTGCCCTGGCGGACAAGAGTTCCAAGTGGGACGGCAAGCCCGACGGGATAGAGGTTTCCACCTGTCCTTTCTGCAGCATCGGCTGCCGGATTGACCTTCATCAGAAGGAGGGCAAGCTGTCGAAAGTTTATCCGAGCCATGATCCGGAGATCAACGACGGCCAGCTTTGCGTTCGCGGCCGGTTCTCCATGCCGGAAGCGACGCATCATCACGAGCGGGCGAAAAAACCCATGCTCAAACGGGGCAAATACTTCCGGGAGGTGACCTGGCCTGAAGCGCAGGAAGAAGTTGCCGGCAAGCTCAAGGGCCTGAAGCCGGATGAATTTCTGATGCTTGTCTCAGGGGATCTGACCAATGAAAGCCTGTTCGTTGCCCAGAAGTTCGTGCGCTCCTGTCTGGGCGGCAACAGTATCGACTCCACCGCACGCCTCGGCCTTCCGGGCGGTTTAGGCCTGTGGACGAAACTCTTCTCTCTACCCATTTCCATCAAGGGGATTGCTGAATCGGATGCCATCATCGCCGTAGGTCTTGATTCCCGCTTCTATTTTTCAGTGGTGGGGGTCCAAATCCGGCGCGCCCTCAAGCACGGGGCGAAGCTGCTGACCATTGACGCCCGGGATTCCAACCTGGGCCGCTACACCGATCATCGGCTGCAGCCCATGCCCGGTCAGGAAGGGATGCTCCTGAATGCCGTAGCGCGGCGCCTTTCCGGCAAGAAGAACAATCTAAAAACCATTGCCGAGCATGGGGGGATGGATGAAGAGGCGGCGAAAAAAGCGATCGATCTGCTCAAGGCGGGGGCGAAGCTGTCCGTCATCATCGGACCAACGGTTTTCGAATACAGCGACAATACCGAATTGCTTGATGCGATTTTCGAATTGGCCAAACGCAAGAACACCAACTTCATGCCCCTTTACCATGGCTCCAATGTGCGCGGGGCTGTTGAACTCGGCGCCTTTGGGGAGCTGCTTCCCGGAGGGGCCCTGTCCAAAGGCCAGGGAATTTCTCTGGCTGATCTGATGACCAAACAGAAACGGCCCAAAGTGGTTTACCTTGTCGGCCAGGCGCCGTTCCTGGAGCGGCCGGATTGCGATTACTTGATCAGCCAGGACACTTACTACCCGCCGTTTCCGACGGACGCCTTTTTGCCGGCTGCCAGCTTTGCCGAAGCCGCAGGCTCTTTGACCAACATTGAAGGCCGGGTGCAGGAGCTTGTT
Source organism: uncultured delta proteobacterium (assembly GCA_963702565.1). GTDB lineage: Bacteria > Desulfobacterota > DSM-4660 > Desulfatiglandales > HGW-15 > CAVPDE01. The sequence continues at coordinate 93,524 of CAVPDE010000018.1, forward strand.
AAAATAGAAAGCCCGCCCGAGGGTGCAGTGACCGGCTATGTTCGCCCGGATTGGCAGATCTTTTCGGAACTGAGCCAAAAACTGGATTGCGGGGCCCTGGGGTACAAAAATGCAGATGAGATTCTACAGGAAATCCATGAAGCCGTGCCCGGGTTCCCGGCCAAACCGGACCGGGAACCGCGGCGGCTCAGGGTCGGGAGCGAGTTGATCATCGAGAAAAAGAATCATCCGCCTGCAGGCAAGGGAGAATTCCTCCTGGTTGTCGAACCGGCCGGTTTCCAGCACCGGGGAACGGATCTCTCCTATGTGGTGGAAGGACTCGGGGAGCTGGCTCTGGAACAAGGGGTGCGGCTGAATCCGGATGATCTGGCCAAATTGGGAGTGGAGCCGGGCGGACGGATCACCATCAGCGTGGACGGAGTGAAGGTGACGGTCAAAACAAAGGCTGACGGAGATTGCCCGGCCAAGGTCATCTACTGCTCTCATCCGCCGAATTTCGGGGGATTGAAGGAATGCAAAGATCTCGAGCCCCTGTATCTCTTGAATTCGAATCCCATCCATGTGGATGTGAAGGTCGCGTAAGGAAGAACTCTGGAGGAAGAGAATGTACCGAGTGATTGAACGCCGCATGATTGTGCCGAACATGCATGAGTTTGTCGTCGAAGCGCCGGAAGTGGCCAAGTCCATAAGCCCCGGCAACTTCGTCATTGTAAGGCCGGACGAAAACGGGGAACGGGTCCCTCTTTCAGGGGCGGACTGGAACCGGGACGCAGGCACGGTCACGTGCATCTTCATGCAGGTCGGCGCCTCAACGAGCAAGCTGGCGCGACTCAAACCAGGGGACACGATCCCTACCTTTGCCGGACCCTTGGGCCGGGAAACGGAAATCGCTCACTTCGGCACCGTGCTGTGTGTCGGGGGCTGTTACGGCATCGGCAGTGTTTATCCTATTGCCCGGGCCTTGAAAGAAAAGGGAAACACGATCGTTTCCATGCTGGAAGCGCGCAGTTCCTATCTCCTTTACTGGCAGGAGAGGTTCAAAGAAATCTCCGATCGCGTGATCGAGATCACCCGCGACGGGACCACCGGCTACAAGGGGCACCTGACCCGATTGTCCGAGATCCTGACCCTGGAAAAGATCAAACCCGACCGGGTCATTGTCAACGGATGCACGTTTCAGATGATGAAGGTTTCGGAAATGACCAGGCCGCTGGGGATCAAGACCATGGTCAACATGAACCCGATCATGATCGACGGGACCGGCATGTGCGGCGTCTGCCGGCTGAGTGTGGCGGGAAAGACCAAGTTCGCCTGCGTGGACGGCCCGGACTTTGATGGTCACGAAGTGGATTGGAAGGAGTTTCTCAATCGACGGCGCACCTACAACCCTGAAGAGGTTCATCCGCTGCGCAAAAGCGGTTGTGCGTCCCACTTCTAATTTCGGAGGTACCAGGAGTTGGCCAAGCAGATTGATTACAAGCGTCGGTCTATGCCGAAGCAAGAGCCTTTTGAGCGTATCAGGAACTTCGATGAAGTCGCGCTCGGGTACACCGAGGAATTGGCGCTTGAGGAAGCGAGCCGCTGCCTGAAATGCAAAAAACCCACGTGCCGGGCAGGTTGCCCAGTGGGAATCAAGATCCCGGAATTCATCCAGTGTATCGCGGAAGGCAAATTTGAAGCAGGCATCAAGAAGATCAAGGAGACCAATGCCCTGCCTGCGGTGTGCGGCCGGGTCTGTCCCCAGGAGGAGCAGTGCGAGCACAGCTGCATCCTGGAAAAGAAGGGTGGAGCCATAGCGATCGGGCGTCTCGAGCGGTTTCTGGCCGACTGGGAAGCCGCGAGCGGAAGGATCGAAAAACCGGCTATGGCGGCTTTGAACGGGATGAAGATTGCGATAGTGGGTTCCGGTCCTGCCGGGATCACCGTCGCGAATGATCTTGCTCTGCTGGGGTATGAGATCACGATGTTCGAAGCCCTGCACGAAGCAGGAGGCGTTTTGACCTACGGCATTCCGGAATTCCGGTTGCCCAAAGCGATTGTCAAGCGCGAGGTCGAATATGTCAAAAGCCTGGGCGTGAAACTTTATCTCGACTTCATTGTCGGCAAGACTCGCACCATCGACAGCATCATGGCGGAATTCGATGCGGTTTTTGTCGGGGCAGGGGCAGGGTTGCCGTGGTTCATGAACATCCCGGGAGAGAACCTCAACGGCGTCTATTCTGCAAACGAGTATCTGACGCGCTGCAACCTGATGAAGGCTTATCGTTTCCCGGCCCACGACACGCCCATGAAGCGACCGGCCAGAGTCGCTGTCTTCGGCGGGGGCAATGTGGCCATGGATTCGGCCAGGACCGCCCTGAGGCTCGGCGCAGACGAATCGCACATTGTCTATCGCCGCAGCAAACAAGAGCTGCCGGCGCGGCTCGAAGAGGCGGAGAATGCCGAAGAAGAAGGGGTGATTTTCGACTACCTGACGCTGCCGGTGAGACTCATCGGCAATGAACAGGGCTGGCTCAACGAGATCGAATGCATCAAGATGGAACTCGGCGAGCCGGATGCCTCCGGGCGGAGAAGCCCGGTACCGGTTAAGGGGTCGGAGTTCAGGATGAAGGCGGATGCCGTGATCTGCGCTATCGGCAACAGTCCCAATCCCCTGATCCCCATGACCACGCCGGGTTTGAAGGTCGGCAAAAAAGGCAACATTGAGGCGGATGAAGAGACTGGAAAGACCTCGCGGGACAGGATCTGGGCCGGGGGAGATGTGGTCACCGGCGCAGCCACGGTGATCAGCGCCATGGGGGCCGGACGCAAGGCTGCCAAATCCATGCATGACGCTCTTTCCGGCCTTAAATCAGCTGATTCTTAAAACCTTTTTCGGCGAACGACCTGCTGATGAGGATGTGAACTCGATGACGTTGGAAGAAATCAAGAATATTTTGGGGTGCCAGGTCTTAACTCCTGAATTCGATCTTTCTAGCGAAGTGAGCACGGTTCTGGCATCCGACGGCATGAGCGAGATCCTGGCCTTCCACAGCCCGGGGGCGTTGATGGTCACAGGGCTGACCAACATCCAATCCGTGAGAACAGCGGATGTTGCCGATGTGCGCGCGATTGTCTATATCCGTGGGAAGTGGATCGGTGAAAAAACGATTGAGCTGGCTCGCCAGAAAGAAATTCCAGTCCTCACCACCCCCTTGGGGATGTTCGATGTTTGCGGGATCTTGCGCGAGCATGGAATGAAAGGCGCCATGTAAGAATGCCCGAGGAGTTGTTCAAGAAAACCTTCACGATTCTATCGCGCAATTTCGACAAGGCCGGCGAGAATTCATCCGAAATCAAGGCGATCCTGAAAGGGCTTGGCTTTGACTCGGAGACCATCCGCCGCACGGTCGTGGTGGCCTTTGAAGCGGAAATGAATGTGGTCATGTACGCGCGTGTGGGCACCCTGACCTTCAGGATCACCGAGGATGACATCCGGATCGAGATCATGGATGAGGGTCCGGGCATCCCCGATATTGAGCAAGCCATGCAGCCGGGTTTTTCAACAGCTTCGGATGAGATGCGCGAGATGGGTTTTGGCTTCGGCATGGGCCTGCCGAACATCAAGAAGCATTCTGATAGCTTAGAAATAGAATCTCAAATCGGAAAAGGAACCACCCTTTTCGCAAGCATAAAGCTTAACTCCAATGCGTGAATGGACCCACAACTTTAGAATCGATCCCCACAAGTGCTCCGGGCGGATGGACTGCATGCGAGTCTGCCCCACCCAGGCCATCCGCGTCAAAGAGGGAAAGGCCAAGCTCTTGTCCGAGCTTTGCATCGATTGCGGTTCCTGCCTGCGGGTCTGTTCCTCAGGAGCTATTTCAGCAGCGACGCAGTCTTTGAAAGACCTATCGAAGTTCAAATACAAAGTGGCAGTACCGTCCGCTGTTCTCTTCGGCCAGTTCCCGTCCAGCATCTCTCCGGCCCAAATCATCGAAGGGCTCAAATCCCTTGGGTTTGACGCGGTCTGGATTATTGGGGTCGAAACAGCCCTGACCAATCAAGCCATCCGGGAATACATGGGAAGATGGAAGGGGAAATTTCCTCTCATATCCAGTTCCTGCCCGGTGGTCGTGAGGTTGATCCAGGTTTCTTATCCGGGTATGGTGGAACAGCTGGTCCACGTTGAACCTCCGCGTGAATTGGCCGGCAGGGAACTCAAGCGAAAATATTCTGAGGAACTGGGAATCCCCAAACATGAAATCGGGGCAATCTATGTGACCTCGTGCCAGGCAAAAACGATCTCGATTCTGGAACCGGCGGAGGGAGTGAAGAGTGATCTGGATGGCACCGTCAGCATTTCGGATGTGTATAACGGCATCCTATCCGCAGCACATGCATCCAAAGAGAATGGTCCCGCAACGGCTCTTCAGGATTACCTGTTCAGTGAGGACATGTTCCAATGGTCCACAGGCAAAGGGCAACGAGGGAATCTTCGAGACTACCGTTACATGGCTTTGACGGGTTTATCGAACATCATTCAGGTCTTTGACGACATCGAGAAGGGGAAACTGCGCAATATAGATTTCCTGGAATGCTATGCTTGCTGGGGCGGGTGCGTCAACGGCAATCTCACGGTGGACAACTTCTATGTGACCCGCAGCAAATTGCAGCGACTGGTGGCTGAACTTCCCGACCAGAAAGCCCTGATTGAAGCAGAAGCAAAAAAACGCTATCCCAACGAAAATCTTTACGCCAAAGCGCCTATCCGGCCGCGACCCATCAAAGGAGACATGGGGGACCTGAAGGAGCGTATCAAGCGTGTGAAAGAGGCCGAAGTCGTGCTGAGCACATTGCCGGCACTTAATTGCGGCTTATGCGGAGCGCCCAATTGCAAAACCCTGGCCATGGATATTGCTTCAGGCGATGCCCAAAAGACGGAGTGTATTTTCTTTTCCAAGGATCGATTGGAGAAACTCAGAGCCACCTATCTCTAAAAAAAGGAGAGCTGGTTAGGTGCTTTCTTTTTCGGCTTCCAGGGCTTTCGCTCCAGGGGCCGCCGGAGGTTTTGAGGGATGAGGAGGGTAAAAGGCGACGGTTTCATGTCAAGAGGCCGGCCGTTCAGGGTGCGGCGTGCCGCATGAGAGATAACAAGCCTTGACCGGGCGCGGGTCATGCCGACATAAAAGAGCCTCTTTTCTTCCGCTTCGTCCTGGTCTCCGTAAAGGGTGCAGGGGAGCAGCTGATCCTCGCACCCTGCAATGAAAACCACCGGCCACTCAAGGCCCTTTGCTGCATGCAAGGACATGACCGCCACGCGGTCTCCGAGCAAGCCGGCATGATCAATCCCGCGCTCTAGGGACAGGGTGTCCAAAAAGGACTTCAGGTCGTCTGGGGTTTCCTTGGCGAGGTCACGCAGGCGGCGAAGGCGGTTCGTCTCTTCTTCGGACAGTGTCGTCAAACCGTGCAGAGTCACGGCCTGGTCGATGAACTCCAGGAGTGTCCGTCCACCACCCCCACCTTTGTCCTCCCCCGTCAAGGGGGAGGAGAATTTGGGGCTGTCCTCTCCCCCCAGAGGAATGGAGGAAGGGAATTCATCCTCTCCATCCGAAAAGGAGAAGCGTTGAGACTTAGCCTCATCAACTGAATGAGAGGAACGAACGAGTTGGGGTTCCCCTCCCTTGAGGGGAGGGGACAGGGGAGGGTGGGGCGTGAGGCCACTGTCTTCCAGAATCTGAAGATAGGCATCCCGGTAATACTGGTTTTCGGGATAGGAGACGGTCTGCAGGAACCGCCAGAGGACGTTGACGGGAAAGCTTTCGATCAGAGGTTTCTCGCCGGACCGGACAAAGGGGATTCCCGCTCTTGAGAAGGCCTCCTCAAAGGCATCGCCCTGGGCATTGAGTCTGAAAAGTACGGCCATGTCCCCAAAGCCGAGGTTTTCGCACTCCTCCTGCGAAGAGGCCCTTCCGCTGTCTAACGAGAAATACGACGTCCCTCCAATGAGCTTCTCGATTTGCTCCACGATCATCTCTGCTTCTTCGGCTTCTGTTCTGCAATCCGAGATCTGCACCAGTTCGCCGATTCCCATAACGCTTTTGAGCTTCTGCTTCTTTTGCATCAGGGACGAAGCGGCATCGAGGATGGGCTGAGTGGATCGGTAGTTGACAAGAAGGGGGACCGTCTTGGCGCCGGGAAAATCCCCGGCAAAGCGGTGGAAGTTCTCCGCCTCCGCGCCCCTGAAACCGTAAATGGCCTGGTCCGGATCCCCAATGGCGCAGATGAAGACGGGAAAAGGTGCACGGTCCCCTTCGACGAAGCTCAGGGTCTTCGACACGGCGCACGGAATGTTCGTGCCGCCCGAAACCATGGCCTTCAGGATTTCGACCTGGGTTCGGTTGGTGTCCTGGTACTCGTCCACGAAAATCCTGGGGAAACGTGTTGCAAGCCCGGCGGCAACCTCGGGATGGTTCCGGAAGAGCCGAAGGGTTTCCACTTCCAGGTCGTGGAGATCAAGCATTCCGAGGCCCCTCAGCTTGAGCTGATACTTCTCATAAAGATCAAAGAGCGGGTCCCTCCTTTTGCCCTCCTCAAGTGAGGCGAGCTTCAGGCCAGGGAGCTCTCTGAGGAATCCGGCGACACTTCGGATCCCTTTCTTCGATCCCGAGACGACCTGCCGGGCAAGAGCGCCGGCATCGATTTCGGAAAGAAGCCCGAAATTTGGAGGCAAACCCAGGGCAGATCCTTTTTCTCTCAAGACCTCCAGGCAGAAAGCGTGGAAGGTGGACACCGTGACTTGAGCGCCATGCTCGTCCGGGACAAGAGCGGCCAGCCTTTTTCTCATTTCTGCTGCCGCCTTGTTGGTGAAGGTGAGGGAGAGAATTTCCTCGGCTGACGCGAGCTGGCTGCGAATCTGATAAGCGATCCTGTGAGTGAGCGTCATGGTTTTGCCGGTGCCGGGCCCGGCAACGATCAGCAAGTGGCTTCCCTGGTGGAGCACCGCTTCCTTTTGCGCCGGATTGAGCGGATCAAGGATCGGGTCAAAGAGAAAGGTCTGGTAAGGTTCAGGCGCCTCACGCACCGCCCGAGCCGGGAGACTCGAAAAAACAGGCTCCCTCTCCTCTTCATCCGGTGCCGTCTCAGCCGGCGCCTCGAAGAGCGCCGTCTGCCCCCTGAGGGTTGCTTTTTCAGACTCTTCGAAAAGGTGGATGACGCCGTACTCCCCGTCATAGCCCTCTTCCCGGATGACTTTGGACTCACGCATCCGGTCAACCGCTTCAGCCAAAAGCCGGCCTCCTGCCCGTTCAATGTCTTTGGAGGGCGCATCCATGAGAATGTGAAGTTCGGGGCCGAGGGCGGCGAGCAGTTCTTCGTAGGCTCCAGTCACCTTTTTTGCGGACGGGCCGCAGCCGAGGATCTCGGAGAGGATTTCAGGCAAAGGGATGATGCTGTAGAAAGGCTTTGGGAGCTTGGGCGCTTCTCTGTCGGCGAGCTCATAGACCCTGTGCAGCACTCCGACGGTAACGGGTTTGCCGCACTCCGGACAGACTCCATTGCGACGCCGCGTTTCCGAAGGGTGAAGGCTCACTTTGCATTTTCGATGGCCGTCGTGATGATACTTGCCTTCTTCGGGAAAGAACTCGATGGTGCCCTCGAATCCTTTTTTCTCGGTCATCGCATTCACAAGGCTGTCGTAATCGAGCCGTGTGTCGAAAAGATTGGCTTCTCTTCCCAGTTTCTCGGGGGAGTGAGCATCCGAATTGGACACGAGAAGGTAATCGTCCAGAGCGGAAAGCCGGCGGTTCATGACCGGATCAGAGGAGAGGCCTGTTTCAAGAGCGTGAATGTGGCCGGTCAGGTCCGCGAAGCACTCGTCGATCGCATCAAAGCCGGAGTTTGAGCCGAAGAGGGAAAACCAGGGAGTCCAGATGTGAGCGGGAATGAAGAAGCTGCGGTCACTGGTTTCCAGGACAATCTCAAGAAGGTCTCTCGAATCCAGACCAAGGATGGGGCGTCCGTCGGATTTCAGGTTCCCTATGCGACTCAACCGGTCGTTCAGCTCCTTTACGGATTCAAAGTCCGGCATGAGGATGAGGTTGTGGATCTTTCTGGTTCTTCCTCCCCGCTTGTAAATGCAGCTGATCTCTCCGGAGAGCACGAACCGGACCGGCGAAGAGCAGGATCCTGGAATCCTGCTGGAGAGGGATTCTTGCACTTCGGGTTTCAACTGGTAGAGGCCGTTTTCAGCAGGCTCCAGTTTCTCCTGGAGCTCGCTGAGCCAGCCGGCGTGGGTGAAGTCACCGGTGCCCAGCACCGTGATTCCCTTTTTCTGGGCCCAGACAAAGAGGTCTTCAGGCACAAGGCTCTTGGAAGTGGCACGAGAGAAGTGAGAATGGATGTGAAGGTCGGCGATGAATCTCATAGGAAGAACTATCGAACATCATAGAAAGGATGTCAATGCTGACGGAAGTTTAACGCTTGAAGAGGAAAGGGAAATTGAAGTAAAGTCTGTTGCACTACACGGAATAAAGGACGCCCCATGATCTTCAATTACTTCAACAGCGTCATTGACTGGTACATGGCGAACATTAACTACTTCACCATCACGCTCCTGATGACCATTGAAAGCTCGTTTATCCCGTTTCCCTCCGAAGTGGTGATCCCGCCCGCAGCCTGGAAGGCTGCCCAGGGCGAGTTGAATGTCTACCTGGTGGTTCTCTGCGGCCTTCTGGGAAGTCTGCTGGGGGCGGTATTCAACTACTATTTCGCCTTGCTCCTCGGCCGCAAATTGGTTTATTCCCTTGCAGACACAAAGATCGCCCACCTGATGCTCATCAATCGCCAGTCCGTGGAGAAATCGGAGCGCTACTTTCTCAAGTATGGAAACAGCTCCACCTTTATCGGTCGCCTCGTGCCTGCAGTGAGGCAGCTGATATCCCTGCCGGCGGGCCTTGCCAAAATGGATTTAAAAGCCTTCCTCTTCTACACCACCCTCGGTTCGGGGATATGGACTGTGATCCTGGCGGCCCTTGGGTATTACCTTTACACTCAGAAGGAACTGCTGAACCGGTACTATGAAGAGATCTGGTGGGTCCTTGTCGTCGTGGGTGTCCTATTCCTGATCTATCTGGTCGTGAAGACGATGAAAGGGAAGTGATCCAATGGCTTCAAAGGATCCAACCGAAAGAGTGGTCCTCACGAGCTGCTCCTATGACTGCGGGGCTCGGTGTGTCCTGAAAGTCCGAGTGAAAGACGGGCGAATCGTGCACATCGGTACCGACGACCGACCCATGCCCAGCCTCAAAGCCTGTGTGCGTGGACTGGCGCAAAAGGACGTGGTGTACGCCCCTGACCGTCTGACCAAGCCTCTGAGGAGAACTGGTGAAAGGGGTGAAGGGAAGTTTGAACCGATTTCGTGGGACGAGGCTCTGGAGACCGTAACAAGAGAACTCCAGAGGGTAAAAACCGGGTATGGCAACAGCGCCATATTTCTCATGGGATACTCGGGTTCCATAAGTCCGCTTCAAGGCATGGGCAAGGCAGCGCGGCGCTTTTTTAGCCTTTTCGGAGGGTGTGCAACCTGGTGGGGAATTACCTCCTATGAGGCGGCGCTCTTTTCATCGCTCGTCACTTTCGGGACGGCCTTCACAGGCACGACCCGGGACAACTTCCTCCATTCCAAGCTGATCATTCTTTGGGGTTTTGATCCCGTCGTCACGCGCTTCGGTCCGGACACGGTTTACTTTCTCGGGGAGGCCAGAAAAGCCGGGGTAAGGATCGTTTGTGTGGACCCTAGGTTGAACCAGACTGCAAAGGCGCTGGGGCAACAGTGGATCGCAGTGAAACCGGGCACGGACACAGCCATGATGATCGCCATGGCTCATGTGATGATCACCGAAAGCCTCTATGACCGCAGGTTTATCGAGATCCACACCCGGGGATTTGAACAATTTGAAGACTACGTGCTCGGGAAAGAAGACGGTGTACCAAAGACTCCCGAATGGGCGCAGGAGATCACCGGCGTGAGATCGGAGGTGATTCGGGCTCTAGGCCGTGACTATGCAACCCTCAAACCGGCTGCGCTGGTTGCCGGATGGGCTCCGGGGCGAAGCGCGTTTGGGGAACAATATCAGCGCGCGGCGAGCGTTCTGTCCGCCCTGAGCGGCAACATCGGGATCACCGGAGGATATGCGGCCGGCGGCGTCGGGCGTGTGCCCATGGGATTCCTCAAGGAGGTCCTCCCCGTGCCCGGGGAGGTTACTGCTACGGTCCATATCAGCGACATTTATAAAGCGCTGCTGGAGGGAAATTCCGGAGGCTATCCCTGCGACGTCAAACTGCTCTACGTGGTGGGCTGCAATCTGCTGAATCAGTTTCTCAACGTGAACAAAGGGATCGAGGCGCTCCAGAGGCCAGAATTTATAGTGGTTCATGAGAGGTTCATGACGCCTACAGCGCGCTATGCCGATATCGTGCTTCCGGTCACGACTTCCATGGAAGGCGAAGACATCGGACAGCCCTGGTCCGGCAGCCCTTACTTTACCTTTCTCAATCAAGCGATAGAACCCCTTCCGGAGACGAAGTCCGACCTGGAGATTTTCTCGGAACTCGCGCAGCGATTAGGGATCAAAGGGTACAACGACAAGTCGGACGAAGAATGGTTGAAGTCGTTCGTGAAAGCTACGGCCGATCTTCCTGACTATGATAGTTTCAAGCAGAAGGGCTTTCACCAAATCGAGATGAGGGAGCCCTGGGTGGCTTTTCGCGCCCAAGTTGACCATCACCTGCCCTTTCCAACCCCTTCGGGAAAAATTGAGATCTTCAGCCAGAAAATAGCGGATATGAACAACCCGCTTCTTCCGCCTATCCCCAAATACATCGAGTCCTGGGAAGGGGTGAGCGACCCTCTGAGGGCCCAATACCCTCTACAGCTGGTGAGCCCGCACGCGAAGACGAGGGTGAATTCACAGTTCGACAATATCGCTAGCCTGAAAGCGCTTGCGGACGATCGTCTATGGCTGAGTCATGAAGACGCTGCATCCCGGGGCGTCGTGGACGGAGATAAAGTCAGGGTCTACAATGACCGTGGGACGATGATCGCGAGGGCGAAGGTGACGGACCGGATCATGCCCGGGAGTGTGAGTTTCGATGCAGGGGCGTGGTATCGGCCGGACGCACAGGGCGTTGATTTTGGAGGGTGCGTCAACGTACTGACCAGGGATGAAAAGTCGCCCGCCGGCGCTTTTCCCTGCAACACCTGCCTGGTTCAGGTTGAAAAAGTGAGCTGAGGAGGCAGAACCTGAGGACGGAGATCTATCCATGCCCCATATCTTATTCTTTTCCAGAAACAGATCGACCAGCGTGGAGCATATTGACAGAAGCTCGGCAAAGGCCTGCTGCAGGCTGCAAGACTCCCTGATGGATGCGCTTGTTGAAATCAAGGTCAAACTGCCGGATCTTGAGTTGACCAATGTCCGTGCGGAAGTGCATCGGAGCGACAGGGCGATTTCTGCCGAAGCCGTGGAGAGTCTTCGCAAAGCCATCGGCATCCGTATTGGTCCGGGCCTTGTCAAGATCATGAAAGGCCTTGTGGGAGACCGTGAAGACCTAAGCGAACTTTTGAACATGCTGGACGAGTGTTGCCAGGGGGTGGTCCTTTCTTTTACCAAGGATACCCTGGCAAAAGCGCCTGAGGACCGGGAGAAGGCCAAGGAGTATTATGCCTGGCTGGTGAAGGAGAATGTGAGGCTTTATGACAGTTGCATCGCTTTCGCGCCTGGCAGTCCCCTGGTTGATGGGATGAAGCCTCCCAAGGGAAATGACGAGTAAAGAGGGCTAGCCTCACGGACAAACGAAGTTTGTCCGTGCCACCTATCATCTGCAGAGACCAGGGATTGAGCTATGCTGAAGTTCATGCGGAACAAGGTCGTTGGGATTGAGCGGAAGGACGAGGACACGCTTCAAGCCTATGGCGTGCTCGAGGACGACATCTATGCTGTGGAGCTGGAGGTCTCCATAGGCCTCTCGGACATGGTGATCCGATCCATCCAAGGAAGATTCAAGCGCTGGACGACTCCCGAATGCCCCAAGGCCATCCCGGTCCTTCAACAGGCGGTAGGGTTTTGCGCTCTCGAAGAGGGTTTTTCACAGAAGGTTCAAAAGAAGATTGGAAGAAAGGGCTGCAGGCATTTTGCCAATCTTCTCGTGGAGTGCTGTGCCACCGCCGAGCAGGCGGCAGGCTTGATCCGAGGCAGGAAAGCGGAGAGGGTCGTTGCAGGGAGTAAAGGCCCAGGAGGCACGATGCAGAAGGAGGCCAAGAAACATCTAGAGAAGAGTTTCGAGGAGACGCGAGCCGCTCGGTCCGAAGACAGGGGAGGAGTCGTCATCGACCTTCATGTGCACACCTATCCTGCTTCCGCCTGCAGTGTGGCAAGGGTAGACGATGTGGTTGTCGAAGCAAAGAGAATAGGTCTGGACGGTATCTGTCTCATGGACCACAATTACGTGTGGGACAGAGCCCGCGTGGATGAGCTGAAACGAAGGCACGATTTTCTGATTCTAAGAGGGAACGAGATCACAACCGATCAAGGGGATATGCTCGTCCTTGGACTGGAAACACCTATACAAGGCATTATCAAGCTGGACGAACTGAGAACGATGGTTTCGGAGGCGGGAGGTTTCATCATTGCGGCCCATCCCTTCCGGGGTTTTCTGCTTTTCGGGTCCGGACAACTGGGGCTGACTCCTGAAAAAGCGATGGAGCGGCCCCTTTTCAAACAGGTGGACGGCATCGAGGTGTTGAACAGCAAAGTCACGGAAAAAGAAAACCGCTTTGCCTCCGAAGTGGCAAAAGGCAGGGGCCTCCCGGGAACCGGAGGGAGTGACGCTCACCAAGTGTCTGACATCGGCCTCTATGCCACTCGGTTTTTCTCGGAAATCACAAGTGAAAGAGAGTTGATCGACGCGTTGAGGGGCGGCCGGTATGAAGCGGTTGCTTTCAAAAAGGAAAAGGATGTGTTTTAGAGGAACGGAGAGAGGAGCCGCCATATGAGCAAGGAAACGAACTGGGAGAGGATCGTAAGACGATTGGAGCTCCTGATGAGGCTCAAGTCCTTTCCCGTGGCCTTGAAGATGCTGCAGAAGAAAGAAGAGCTCGACCGAATTCCTTTCATGAGAAGGCCTGACAGGAAAGGGACCCTTTGCCAGCTGATCAACCTGGTGAGGAATTCGGACTGGACGATCGGTGCGGATGCGGACGACCTTCTGTCTCCGGTGTGCGGGTCCATCCTGGGACTTAATGACACGCCGGAGTATCATAAGGACGGGACCTTCAGAAGCATTGTCTGGGTCAAGAAAAAAGAAGAGGCGAAGAAGTATGAAACCTCTATTCAGAGGCTGCCTCTTGGAAAGTACGAGGCGGTAGCCCTTGCGCCGCTCGTCTACAATCCATTTGAGCCGGACATCGTTCTGATCTATGCGAATCCGGCTCAAATGATGCTCCTCGTCAATTCCCTTCAGGTCGAGGAGTACGAGGTGATGAACTTCTATTGTGTCGGAGAGTCCTCTTGCTCCGACGCGATTGCCAGGTGCTATCTGACCGGCAAGCCGTCCCTGACCATTCCCTGTTTCGGGGAACGACGGTACGGACACGCCCAGGATGACGAGCTGGTCATGGCCGTGCCCGCTTCCATGATGGAAAAAGCGCTGCGGGGCATGGAAACGCTCTACCGCAGGGGAGTCCGCTATCCCATCAGCCCGGCAGGGGCAGAGCAGGATCTATCAGGCGCTTTTCCGGGCGCCTACGACGAGGTGAATCAATTGGAAGCCATTCGGGGAAAAGACAATCGTTTGCTGGTGGCGGTGACCGGTGGCATTGCCAGCGGGAAGAGCGCTGTTTCGAAGATGCTCGAAGAGCTGGGCGCGCCCATCATCGACTATGATGTCATTGCCAGGGAAATCGTCGAGCCCGGGAAACCGGCCTGGAAGGACATTGTGGCCTATTTCGGAGAACAGGTGCTGAAAGAAGACAGACAGATCGACCGGAAGAAGCTTTCAGCCGTGGTGTTCCGGGACGCGGAAAAAAGAAAGAAGCTTGAGGGCTTCACTCACCCTCGGATCATCGAGGAAGCAGCCAGGCGAGCCAATGAGATCGCAGAAAAGAATCCCCATGCCATCATCCAGGTCGCGGTGCCTCTGCTGGTCGAGATCAACATCCAGTACAAATTCCACAAGGTGCTTCTGGTCTATGTCCCGAGAGAAATACAAATCGGGCGCTTGATCCAGAGGGACGGCATCACGAGAGAGGCGGCAGAGAGCATCCTCAAGGCCCAACTGCCCATTGATGAAAAACTGGGATATGCGGATTTCATCATTCACAACGAAGGCACTTTGGAAGAAACAAGGAAACAGGTGGAGAAGGTGTGGGAGGAGCTGAAGAGAGTGCCTAAAGTGAGCTAAAGTGTCTAAAGTTGAAAAAACAGTAACAAGAGACAAGTGACGAGTGACAAGTGACAAGAGAAAGACAAGAATCTTTCTTATGACTTGTCACTCGTTACTTGTCACTGACTAAACAACGGACAACTGGCAACTGACCACCTGCGACATGCAACCTGCAACGACCAACTCGCAGGAAACCACCTTTTCTTGAAAGAGAGAAGATGATGAAACTCAAAGAAGTTGACCGCATTGAAATCCTGACCCTCATGGACAACTATGTGGACCTGCTGCTGGAGAGCACCCCGGTTGTCACACGCCCTGCCAAGGCAAAAGGAGGGGTGATCTCAAGGGACACGCTGATCGGCGAGCACGGCCTTTCTCTCCTGGTCACGGTTCATGACGGCAAGGAAAAGCACACGATTCTTTTTGACACAGGGCACACGGGAATAGGGGTTCTCCACAACGCAACGCACCTGGAAGTGGATCTGGGGAAGATTGAAACTATTGTCATGAGCCATCGGCACATGGACCACACAGGATCCTTGCGGCCGATTCTTGAGCGACTCGGGAGGCCGATTCCCCTGGTGATTCACCCGGACGCTTTTCTCCCCTCTCGTTACCTCCTTCTCCCTGACGGGAAGAAGCTGCGTTTCCCTGACACGTTGAACAGGAAGGACCTGGAACAGGCCGGAGTGCAGATCGTAGAATCGCGAAAGCCTGTTCCCGTTGCTGACGGAAGGATTGTTGTCACCGGTGAAATTGAGAGGACGACAAGGTTTGAAAAGGGGCTGCCCAACGCCTACACGGCGCAGGACGGGAAGCTGGTGAAAGACCCCATCAGCGATGACCAGTCCCTGGTCCTGCATTTAAGGGGAAAAGGGCTGGTGGTGATTTCCGGGTGCGCCCACTCGGGTATCATCAACACCCTTCTTTACTCCAAGAAGATTTCAGGGGTGGATCGGCTCTATGCCGTGCTTGGGGGATTCCACCTGTCCGGCCCGGACTTCGAACCGATCATCGAAGAGACCATTGAGTCCATGAAAGAGATGAAGCCGAAGGTTTTCGTTCCCATGCACTGCACCGGCTGGAAGGCCGTCCATCGATGCGAAGAAGCTTTTCCTGACGCTTTTGTCCTCAACAGCGTCGGATCAACCATCACTCTTTCTTCGTAACCGTGTAGCTTTCTTGTGCTAGGGCTGCACAAGCATGCCTTTGCGGACTTTGCCGAGCGAGGTGCGCGGGAAGTCGCCGGAGAAGGTGACGTTCTTGGGCCATTTGTAGCGGGCCAGCTTCCCGTCGCAGAAGGAAATCACCTCTTCCGCCTGAAGGGTGAAGCCTTCTTTGACGATCACGAAAGCGTGCCCGACTTCTCCCCACACGTCGTCAGGCACACCGATGATGGCGATGTCTTCGATGGCCGGGTGCTGGCGTAAAACCTTCTCCACTTCAGCGGGATAAACATTTTCCCCGCCGGAGATGTACATGTCCTTGGCCCGGTCCACAAGGTAGAAATACCCGTCTTCGTCCATGCGTGCGAGATCTCCGGTCCTGAGCCATCCGTTCTTGATTGTCGCCTCCGTGCGCACCGGGTCCTGCCAGTATTCCTTCATCATGATGGAGCCCCGGACCACGATTTCACCGACCTCGCCGAGTTTGGCCGCGCTTCCTTCCCGGTTGATGATGCCCACCTCCGCATGGAACACCGGTCTGCCCACCGTGCCGGGTTTGCGAAGCGACTCCTCCTCGGAAGCCCACAGAAGAATAGAGGTTTCCGTCTGTCCCATGATCTGACGGAGAGAAAAGCCGGCCTCTTTGCATTGAAGAAGAAGCTCAGGGGTTGTTTTTTCTCCGCCGATGGCGCAGAGCCGCAAGGAAGCGAGGGTTCCCCTTTCCGAAGGGGCTGTCTTGAGAAGGGTCCGGTACACGGTTGGGACCCCGAGAAACTTGGTGACCCTGTACTTTTCAATGTCCTTGTAGGTCTCGGAAGGATCGAATTTGGGATGAAGAATGATGGTGGCGCCCTTGTACAGGATGGGCGAGGCCTGGATGAAGAGGCCTCCGGAATGGAAAAGAGGGAGAACGATGAGCATGATGTCGTCGAAATGGAGCTTGAAGAAGATGTCCGCATTCAAGCAGTTGAAGAAAGTCTTGCGATGAGAAAGCACTGCTCCCTTGGGCTGGCCGGTTGTTCCCGAGGTGTACATGATGACCTGAGGTTCTTCAGGGTCCGCAGGCCCCAAGGACTTGGTGAGAAAAGGCCTTTGGCCCTCGAATTCCACAACACCTTGGTGATAGTCGAAGACGTTGGATGAGCAGGATTGCTTCCCGAGGAAGGCCAGTTCCATCAGAGGCCTGCGCTGGTTCAGATTCAAAGCAAACACGGTTTCCGAAAAACTGCTCCCGAACAGAAACAGCCTTGGCCTGGAGTTCCGGAGGGTGTGGTCCAGTTCAGGCGGGGCAAGGCGAAAGTTGATGGGCACGAAAATCGCTCCGAGGCGGGAGCAGGCCAGGTAGAGCTCGATGAACTCCGGGCAGTTCTCGATCATGACCGCCACCCGGTCGCCTTTCTCAATCCCCAAGGACTGAAGCCAGCAGCCGGTGCGGTTGGCTCTTTGATGAAGCTGAAGATACGTGATCTCCTCCCCTTCAAAGAGGACAGCGGGTTTATAGGGATGAAGCTCGCTCCACCGCTGCACCCACCAGGCAATGTTCATGGATTTGATCATCGGCGCACCTCAAGGGCTTTCAGATTCAGCAATCAATATGGACTCCTGACTTCCTTTACCATTTTTTAAAATTCCTTGCACCTTCCGGCCTGCGCCCTCATTGCAGCGGCCGTTTACTGGTGCGCCAGCCGGGCCCTGGGTCTGAGCATGGGGAGTTTGGAGAGAATAATGGGCGGGCTGGGGACATGAAACGACGACAGACCGCAGGCTAGCGACGGCCGACGGCCGATTCTTTTTGGCCGGAGTTGACACTTCCCTGCGGGAATAGTATGTTCGGCAAATCTTCAGCTTCGACACAAAAGCAAACAGCGAGGTTTTGTCCTGAAAAGCGTTTCTCAGGGACTGATTCCATTCGCCTTCACCAGGACGATCTGCAGCTTACTGCAGAGAGAAATGGCGAGGCGACCGCGCCGTAGCTCGTAAGAGCGAAGGCGGGTGGGGCTTCGGCGCAATTGCGCTCAATGTGCCCGGCAGCTTGCCGCAGGAAGCTTCGTTTTCGTGGACTAGTGCAGAGAAAGCAGGCGGCTCGGTCTGCCTGCTCGATGTGATGCCGGTTTGAACCTTTAACAAGAAGGGAGGATAGACCATGCTACTCGTCGAGAATTGGATGAACCCGAATGTGATTACCGTGGACGCTGACGACTCCATGCTGGACGCCACAAAACTTCTCAAGGAACACAACATCAGGCACCTTCCTGTGTTGGAAAAAGGCAAGCTCGTAGGGGTTATCACCGACCGGGATCTCAAGAGGGCGTCACCGTCGGATGCCACTTCCCTTGAAGCGCATGAACTCCTCTATCTTATCGCCAACATCAAGGTACGGGAGATCATGACAAGGAACCCGATCACGGTTCCATACAATTTTACGATAGAGGAAGCCGCCGAGATCCTGCTTCAGGCAAGAATCTCGGGCATGCCGGTGGTGGACAAGGACGGAGATGTGATCGGGACCATTACCCAGACCGACCTTTTCAAGGTCCTCATTTCTCTTACCGGCGTGGGCAAGAAAGGGGTTCAGTTCGCCTTCCTGCTGGAAGATCGAGCAGGGTCGATCAAAGAAGTGGCGGACGTCATCCGCTCCTACGGCGGTCGCATGGCCTCGATTCTGAGTTCTTATGAGAAGGTGCCGGAACATCATCGTTACGTTTACATCCGCATGTACGACGTGGTCCGGGAAAAGATGCCGCAACTCAAAGAAGACCTGAAGAAGAAAGCCAAAGTGCTTTACATCGTGGACAGCCGGGACAACAAAAGGGAGATTTTTGTTCGCTAGGAAGTTGCACGAAATCTTTCTGTGACAGATACAGGAACTGTTCACCGTGAACTCTGCTGCTCCGCCGGGGTTCTGGTCTGCCTTTTCTCCGAAGGAGAACAATGGATCCTCATCCATCCTGCCTTTCTTTATTTTTCTCAAGAGAAGGGATTTTCGGACGTTTTTGTCTTTGGCAACAGAGACGGGATGGTGTATAAACAGCCACGACTCTTCTTTGACCTCACGAGTACGAAAGAAACCATTAGATCCAAAACAGTAGCGTCTTTAGCACAAACCTTGACCGGGTAAGGAGGAATGTGAAATGGGGGGCTTTGATGTGCTCTTCGTAGATGACGAAGTGGATTTCCTGGACACGGTAGTCAAGCGCATTCAGAAGAGAAATGTGAACGCCTATGGAGCCAAGAATGGAGAAGAGGCTCTTGCCCTATTGAAGCAACGTCCTATGGATGTGGTTGTGCTTGACGTGAGAATGCCCGGCATGGACGGTATTGAGGTGCTGAAAGCGATCAAGCGAAACGATCCTCTGACGGAAGTCATCATGCTGACCGGCCACGCCAGCCTGGAAGTGGCTATCGAAGGGATGGAACTCGGCGCCTTTGATTATCTGATGAAGCCTGTAGAGATTGACGACCTGCTCTACAAGCTCCAGGACGCCAACAAGAGGCGAACGATTCAGCTCGAAAAGATCAAAGGAATGGGGAAACTCTAACAAGAGAGGAGTTAGGGCCTATGGGGTTCTTTAACGAGTGGGGCAGATTCATGATGGCGGGTGCCAGAGCCCATGCCGCGTGGGAACTGGAGGTCTCCCGGGTCATCCTCGGGGACAAGAGGCGGATGTTGTTGCTCGGTCTGCTCACTCTGCCTGCGATCCTTGGAGGCATTGCCTTTGCTGAGGAGGTGGGTCAAGCGCTTCCCCAGTTCCTGGGAGGGAAGACGGCTTACAGCCCCGCTTTTTATTCCACGGGCATTTTCGTGGCCTCGATCCTCATCGGGGTGATTGCCGGCCTGATCACCGGCTGCATAGGAGCAGGGGGAGGATTCGTCATCGCTCCGGCCATGATGAGCGCGGGCATCAAGGGGATCCTTGCTGTGGGAACAGACCTCTTTCACATCTTTGCCAAGGCGATCATGGGAAGCGTGATCCACAGGAAGCTCGGCAATGTCTCCGTTCCTCTGGCCGTGGTCTTCCTGATCGGCGCCATGATCGGCGCCACCCTTGGAGGTCTCATCAACCGGGTCCTCTACGAGATCAACCCGGTTCTGAGCGATGCGTTCATCACGGTCATTTACGCTGTGATGCTCGGGTTTCTTGGTTTCTACGCCTTGATCGACTTCCTGAAAGCGAGCAATCTCAAAAAGAAGAAGGACTTCCACGGTGCCGGCCAGGGGGCCCACGGAGCAAAGGACGAGGGAACCGAGATGGGGAACCTGCCCCAGAAGATCCAGGCCGTCAAGGTTCCGCCGCTGGTCAAGTTCGATCATGACTTCACCCCGGGCGGTCGAAGCATTTCATGGATTTTCCTGGTGCTCAGCGGCGCCCTCGTGGGCCTCGCAGCAGGCATCATGGGAGTGGGAGGCGGCTTTCTGACCTTTCCCATTTTCGTGTACGTCCTGGGCGTGTCCTCGATGACCACGGTGGGCACGGATGTCTTCCAGATTATCTTTACGGCCGGTTACGCTGCCGTGACGCAGTATGCCATCTACGGGTTTATCTTCTACACCCTGGCCATGGGCATGCTCCTTGGGTCCCTGCTCGGAATCCAGATCGGAGCCATGGTCACCAAGGTGGTGAAAGGGATCACGATTCGCGGCTTTTACGCCATGGCCGTCCTCGCAGGCTTTGTCAATCGTATTTTTGCTCTGCCGTCCAAGTTGGGATCCATGGAAGTGATTCCCATTTCGAAGGAGACAGGAGCGCTCCTCGAAAACATCGGCATTGTGGCCTTTTTTCTGGCCGTGGGCATCTTCGGGATCTGGGTGATTGGCACCTTCCTCAAGAACATTCGAGTGCTCAAGGGAGAGGAGGTTTAGGGATGATCGGAAATGTGAAACAGTTCTATACAGGCCTCGGGCTGATCATCGGGTTTACCGTTGTCTTGATCCTTTTCTTCATGCCGCTTTACGGCGGGAAGAACGCCCTGGACTACCTGGACAACCTCTACAACACCATTTCAAAGGGGTCCGCCTACTACATCCCCAAGGCAAGCGAAGAGGCAAAGAAATTCAAAGGCACCCCGGTGAGCGTCAACCTGAAAATGGCGGAGGTCAAACAGGCGGAGCAGACCGCTGCTCTTTTCAAAACCGGCGGCGCCGAAGTCACGGTCTCAGGCGCGGAACTCAAGGTCACAGGCGATTTTGAAAAGATCCTTCAAAACGCCCTGGCGGATGCCGACGCCATGTACAAAAACGACGGCAAACAGGTGGCCGGCAAGTACGGGTATGAGGAGAAGAGGGTTCTTTACAACTGGTGGAAAGCGTGCGCAGAGATGGACAAGGACCTGAGCAGGCAAAAGAAGTTCAAAGAAGCCAAGGCCGTTGTCCAGATCCAAAAAAAAGCGATAGAGTGTTCTTACAACTATTACACGATAGAACCTCAAAACATCGGTGATCGATGGGGAACCGTGGCCTTCTCTCTTTTCTTCTACGTCATTTACACCCTTTGGTATGGGTTCGCCATTCTGTTCATGTTCGAGGGATGGGGACTCAAGCTGGGGCATTGAGGCGATTCTGATGAATGCAGAAGCCGAAGGCGATTTTTACAGCCTTCGGCTTTTTTATGGCTCAAAGGGAGAGTATAATAACGGTGGAGTGATGGAGTACTGGAGTAATGGAGTATTGGGAAACCCAACCCCAGGCACTGGGTTGTTTCTTTTTACCATCACTCCGGTAGTCCAACACTCCAATACTCCAGGGGTTGAGTGAGATGCTCGGGATCAGGGAGAGGCTGGAGATTATCAGTGGGATTCGTTGATCGCATCACATCACTCTTTCACAAAGGCCCCAAGCCGGAGCCTCAGAGCCCGGAACAACTGCGCCTGGCTTTTCAAGGCCGCTACCACCTGTTCAAGCTCCTTCTCAACGCCAACAACAAGGCCCTCGACGTCATGGCCGAGATGGAAGAGGCCTTGAAGGGGACCTGGCCCTTTGGGATGTCCTTTGTCCGGTCCAGGTGCACGAGCGTCTCCACGAGTGTTTTTCAGATCGTGAAGAACCTGAACGACCTTGCCCCTGGGAAATACAGCGCCCTGTTGCTCCGCTTCAAAGAGATCCAGATGAAGATCAATCCCTATATCAGCCCCCCAATCCTTTCCCACGACGGTGCGCTGGTCACGCCTCTCAGGGAAGTGGACAAAAGCATGGCGGATCTTGTGGGAAGCAAGATGGCCAGTCTTGCCGAGATCGGGCGACAGGTGGATTTCCGTATCCCGGCGGGGTTCGCTGTCACCGCTGCAGCGTACCATCTTTTCATGAAGCACAGTGATCTGCAGGCGGAGATTGATCGACGCATCCAGTCGACCAATGTGGAACAATTGGATCAGCTTTACAGCCTGAGCGCCTCGATCCAGCAACTGATCATGACGTCCCCGGTCCCTCCGGATCTCGAAAAAGCGATCCTGGAGCACTACCGGCTTCTGGAAGAGGAGGCCGGAAAAGGAATCCGGGTCGCCCTGCGAAGCAGCGCCCTCGGGGAAGATATGCCGGGGACCTCCTTTGCCGGGCAATACCGCTCGGAACTGAATGTGAGCAGGGAGAACCTTCTCGAAGCCTACAAGAACGTGGTGGCCAGCAAGTACAACCTCACGGCCATGACCTACCGCCTGAATCGGGGGATCCGGGATGAAGAGGTGGCCATGGGCGTGGGGTGCATGCAGATGGTGGATGCCGTATCCGGCGGAGTGATGTATTCGAGGAACCCCCTCGACATCCGTGACGATGCTGTGGTGATCAACGCCATTTGGGGGCTGCCCAAGTCGGTCGTGGAAGGGAGTGCCGCAACGGATCTCTTCGTTGTTTCAAGGGGCGGTTCCATGGCCATTCGCGAAAAGACCATCTCCATGAAGGATCAGAAATTCGTGTGCTACCCGGAGGAGGGGGTTTGCCGGCTGGAGGTGACCGGCGAAGAGAGCCGCATGGCCTCGGTGACCGATGACCAAGCCAAGGAACTTGCCCGCCTCGCGATCCGGATCGAAGCCTATTACAAGAGGCCACAGGATATTGAATGGGCCGTTGACGGGAAGGGGTCTGTGGTGATTTTGCAGTGCCGGCCCCTCATCCAAAAGGCGGAGAGCGAAAAGAATCCGAACACAGAAAAGGGCGACCGGG
Organism: uncultured delta proteobacterium; assembly: GCA_963702565.1. Classification (GTDB taxonomy): domain Bacteria; phylum Desulfobacterota; class DSM-4660; order Desulfatiglandales; family HGW-15; genus CAVPDE01. The sequence continues at coordinate 116,264 of CAVPDE010000018.1, forward strand.
CCAAAGTGCTGGTCCGGGGCGGCGTGACCGCGAGCACGGGGGTCGGGTGTGGGTCTGTTTTCGTAGCCCGCAAGGACATGGACGCGCTCCAGTTCCCCGCAGGAGGCGTGCTCGTGACCGAGCAGTCCCTTCCGCGGTGGGCGACGCTTCTGGGCAGGGCCGCTGCCGTGGTGACCGAGCAGGGGAGCATTGCCGGGCACCTGGCCAACGTGTGCAGGGAGTTCGGCGTGCCAGCCCTCTTCGGCGTGGAGGGCGCCATGAAGCATCTTGAAAAAGGCCGGACCGTGACGGTGGATGCGGACGGCCTGAGAGTGTACGAGGGCCGTGTGGAGGAGCTTCTCGTTCAGGCGGAGAAACCGCGCAACCTCATGGAAGGGAGCCCGGTGTTTGACTCGCTCAAAGGGGCGGCCGAGCAGATCATCCCCCTTCACCTCCTGGACCCTGACTCCCCCGCTTTCAAGGCCGAGCGGTGCCGGACCTTTCACGACATCACGCGGTTCTGCCACGAAAAATCCGTTCAGGAAATGTTCCAGTTCGGAAAAGAGCATGAGTTCCCGGAGCGATCCAGCAAGCAGTTGGTGTGCGACGTGCCCATGCAGTGGTGGGTTCTGAATCTGGACGATGGGTTTCAGGAGGAAGTGGAAGGACGGTACGTGAAGCTTGAGAACATCGTCTCCATTCCCATGCTCGCGCTGTGGGCAGGGATTGCGGCCAAACCCTGGGAAGGGCCGCCGCCTGTGGACGGGAAGGGGCTCATGTCCGTCATGTTCGAGGCCACGAGAAACACGTCCCTCGTCACGGGCGGCCGTTCGAGCTACGGAGCGAAGAACTACTTCATCATTTCGAAGAACTACTGCAGCCTCAGTTCACGGCTCGGGTTTCATTTTTCCATAGCGGAAGCGCTTGTGAGCGACCGGGCGAGGGAGAACTACATCAGTTTCCAGTTCAAGGGCGGGGCCGCCGACTTCGAGCGAAGAGTGCGGCGGGTGGTTTTCGTGAAGGAAGTGCTGGAGGAGTACGGGTTCCGGGCGAGCGTCAGGGAGGACAATCTCCTCGCGCGCATCGAGGACAGGGATGAGGCGTTCATGAAAAGCCGCCTCAGGATTCTCGGGTTCATGACCATCCACACCAGGCAGTTGGACATGGTCATGGCCAATCCTGCCTCCTACCAACGTTACCAGGAGAAGATCCACGAGGACATCCGGGAACTATTGAAGATGGAATGAGACAATTGGAGTATTGGAGGGATGGAGTAGTGGAGTGCTGGTGGACAAGAAGACTGGAGTAATGGAGTGGTGGAGTAATGGAGTACTGGTGTTCGAAAGTCCTGGTATTTTCACCACTCCAATACTCCATTACCCCAACACTCCGGTTCTCAAAAATGAAAACATTTCATTGAGTTGCAGACCACAACTTTTTCCTTTGCCCGCGCGTCGAAAAACGCTTTGTTTGTTTGACTTTTCTATTGTTTTCAATATACTTACGCCCTTATTGACCGGTTCCTCCTTTTGATCCTTTTTACGAACTCAGAGCGCATGTAAACGCGGTTCGCTTCAGCAAGGCACCATGAACGCGTCTTTTGCCTGACCTGTTTGAACCGAGAATGACCAAGGCGGGGTTTCCCCTCCCTTCATCATCAAGACCCATGGAGGAGAGTATGTCTCATCATGAAGCGGCAGTTCTCCCTAACCCTGGAGGAAGTTTCTGGACAAGCAGGCCCGGCTACAAGCCTGTGCTCCTGTTGATCGCCTTTATCGTTTACGCCACCCTGGTGATCCTTCCCCCTCCCCAGAGCATGATCGATCTCGTGAGCAAAGAGAGCCCCTCGGGCTATTCACTGAGCGCAGGCGCCAAGACGATCACGGATGCCGTAAACCGCAAGCTCAATCCCGAGGCCTTCAAGAAAAAGGAACCGAAGGCGGACGCGAAAAAGGTCGCATCAGAAGAAGTCCACCAGAAGCACAGCAAGCTGCTCTCGGAAAAGGATGCGGCCCAACTGGCTAAGATCACTTTGGCCACTTTTGGCTTGGTGGTTTTTCTTTGGGGAACAGAGGCCCTGGCTCTTGGAGCTACGGATCTAATGGTGGCTGTGTTGCTCTATCTCTTCGGTATTTTGCCCATCGAGGATATCTCCAAAGCCTACATGCAGGACGCGGTCTTTTTCATTTTCGGCATCCTGGCCGTAGCCGTGGGTGTGGCGAAAACAGGCCTGGACAAGCGCATCGGTCTGATCCTGCTCAGCCGCATCAAGAGCGCCAAAACCTTCGCCCTTGTCTTTTTCCCCATGCTCGCCATGTCGGCAAGCTTTCTATCAGAACATGCCTTGGTTGCCTTGCTCATCCCGGTGCTCATGGGAGTGTACAAGGTGACGTGCCGCATGTACGGCGTTGAAAAGGATCGGGCCCTGGCCGTGTTTCTTCTTCTTGGGATTTGTTTTGCCGCAAACCACGGCGGTCCGGGTTCTCCTGCCGCCGGGGGAAGAAACGCCATCATGGTCGGCTACCTGATGGGGTATGACAGGGGCATCAGCTTCATTGAATGGATGAAGTATGGGTTTCTCTTCGTTCCTGTGATGGGGGTCTGCCTTGGCATGTACATGTACCTGATCTGCAAACCCCGATTCAAAGTCAAGGGCATGAACCCGAGCGAAGTCGTAAAAGCCGAAGTGGCCAGAATGCCCAAGTTCGGAGGAAAAGAAGCGATCATGGCGGTGATCCTGGTCGTTCTTGTGGCCGCGTGGATTATCTTAGGGGAGGAGTTCGGGCTCGGTGGCCCGACCCTCTACGCCGTGATGGCGATGTTCCTTGCCAAGATCCTGACCTGGGACGACATCCAGGAAGGTGTGGCCTTTGACGTGGTCGGTCTTTATGCGGCGGCCTGCGCTATGGGGGTGGCCCTCAAGTTCACAGGAGCCGCCGTGTGGATGGCCCAGGTTTTCGTTGATGCTCTCCCCGACTTCCTGGCCAAAGGAGACAATCTGGCCATCGGGGTGAGCCTGGCCACCGGACTCATGACGAACTTCATGAGCGACGGAGCAACCGTGGCTTCTCTCGGCCCGATTTTCCTCCCCATGGCCGAACTGGCCGATGTGCACATCTGGAAAATCGGCCTGGCCTGCGCCTTTTCTTCTTCTTTTGCCAACTTCCTGGTTGTGGGGACCCCGAACAACGCGATAGCCTATGGAATGGGCAGAGACCCTGAGACAGGAGAAAAGCTCCTGGACGTGATGGATTTCGTCAAATACGGCCTGCCCGTGACGATCATGGCATGGCTGATTCTCTGGTTCTGGGCCATCTTCGGGTACTGGAAATTCATGTCCTGGCCCACGTTCTAGTGTCCAACTGCGGGCGTGTCATCTCGACCGAAGGGAGAGATCTTGCGACTTATTCGCTTCTTAGGATTTCTCGCTTCCGCTCGAAATGACAGAACTGTAAAGGAGTTTCGGGGGCACTAGATTCGTGAGACGCTTCACTCCGACCAAAGGAAGGACACCGGGGGAGGCAAAGTCCACCCACGGGACTTACGGCGGGAAGGGACGATCATGAAAACTCCGCTCTACGCAAGTTTGCAGAGAAATATCATCCTGATTACCCTGCTCGTGGCGTTTGGCCCTCTTTTCGCTCTCGGATCCATCATTTACAGCCAGTTCTTTCAGATGTACCGGACCAAGGTGGAAGAGCAGATCCAGTACAGAGCCAGGGCCCAGGCCGAGGCGGTGGATCTTTTTCTCAAAGAGCGATTTGCCATTCTGGCGGCCATGGCGGACACGCACACCTACCAGGAGATGATTCAGGATAAAACGCTTGCCGAGGCCTTTCGGGTCATCAATCTGAGAGCAGGCGCGTTTGTGGATCTCGGCGTGATCAACAACGCGGGCCAGCATCTTGCCTATGTCGGACCCTATGATCTGAGGGGACTCAACTACTACCAACAACCCTGGTTCGGCGAGGTGATGAGCAAAGGATCTTATATCAGCGATGTGTACATGGGGTACCGGCTGCTGCCCCACTTCATCATCGCGGTCAAGCGCCAGGAGGGCGAAAACAGCTGGATCCTCAGAGCCACGATCGATTCCGACGTTTTCGGCAGCCTCGTGCGTGCCGCCCAGCTCGGCAAGAGCGGAGATGCGTTTATCATCAACGGCGAGGGGTTTTATCAGACGCGGCCTCGTTTTGACGGCCAGATCCTCACCTTGTCGAAACTCGATTCCGCCCTTTTTGGAGGAAGGACCAACGTCGTTGAAAAGAAGAATGACCAGGGCAGGACCCTTCTTTATGCAGGAAGCTGGCTGAACCACGGAAAGTGGCTGCTGGTGATCAGCCAGGACCTGTCGGAAGAAATGACCGGGCTTTTCGCCACGCGAAACGTGGGCATTTTCCTCCTTCTCCTGGGAATTGCGGCCATTGCGGTGACTACGATCTTTACAACTCGAATCACGGTGAAACGGCTGCAAGATGCGGATAACAGAACGAACAGCCTGAATGCCCAGCTCATGCAGTCGGACAAGCTGGCTGCCCTCGGCAAGATGGCCGCAGGCGTTGCCCATGAGATCAACAATCCCCTTGCGGTAATCCTGCAGAAGACCGGATGGATGGAGGATTTGCTGGCTGAAGAGGATTTTCAGAAGAGCAAGAATGTCGAAGAGTTCAAAACGTCGATCAAGAAAATCGAGGAGCATGTCGAGCGAGCCAGGAAAGTGGTCCACAACATGCTCGGCTATGCTAGAAGAATGGAGCCCCGGCATGAAGACGTGGACGTGAACGACACGGTCAGGCAGACCATTGGGATTCTGGATAACTATGCCCGCATCAACAACATCGACATCCGGACGGAACTCAATCTTGATTTGCCGATCATTGCAGGGGACCAGGCACAGCTCCAGCAAGTGTTCCTGAACCTGATTTCCAATGCGATTGACGCTATCGGGAAGGAAGGGTGGATCCAGGTCAGGAGCATCCGTTCCGGGGGAGAGATTCTCGTCAGCGTGACCGACAACGGCCCGGGGATTCCGGAGGAGATGCGACGAAAAGTTTTTGATCCTTTCTTCACAACGAAATCGGCCGGCAAAGGAACCGGACTCGGTCTGTGGATCAGCTACAGCATCATGGAAAAAATGGGGGGGACTATTTCCCTGAACAGCAAGGTGGGTGAAGGGACGAGTTTTGTGGTTCAGATCCCCATCGTAATCCCGGAAAAGAAATAAGCTAAAATCGCTCTGCTTGCTGCAGAGCAAGGTGAAGGAGGGAAGGCCCATGGACTATTTCAGAGCTTTGGTGGTGGACGACGAACCGGATTTTCTTGAAACCCTGGTCAATCGTCTTCAGAAGCGCAACATCGACACTGCGGGTGCGCGCAGTGGGGAAGAAGCGCTCGAGATCATGAAAAAGAAGCTCTTCGACGTCGTGATTCTGGACGTGAAGATGCCCGGCGGCATGGACGGGATCGAAACGCTGAGAGAGATGAAGAAAATTCAACCCCTGGCCGAAGTTCTTCTTCTCACGGGGCACGCGTCCGTGGAAACCAGCATCGAGGGGATGAAGCTTGGCGCCTTCGACTACCTGCTGAAGCCCATAAAAATCGAGGATCTCATGACCAAGATGGCTGAGGCCTTCGATAAGAAGAATGCCCATGACCAGAAAATCCGGAAGGCCAGGATCAAGGAACTGCTTCGATTTCCGGGCCGGGTGCTCGAGCATGACAAAGAGGATGAAAAGAAGAGCTGACGATACTCCATGACCGAGAACCGCTACGCCAGACTCAGAAAACTCATTCTGGCCACCATGATCCTGGTGCCGGCGATCCCCTTCTATATCGTCATGGGCATCGGGTACTACTATTTCACGACGTCCATCGAAAACAGCACCATGGCGAGCATGAGGAGGATCGTCGAAGATCACCGGCAGATGATCGAGACGTTTCTAAGGGAGAGGAAATCGGACCTCGAATTTGTGGCGGAATCATACACCTTTGACAATCTTGCGGACCCGATCTACCTCTACAAGGCCTTCAACCTCCTGCAGAACAAATCAGCAGCCTTTGTGGACCTGGGGGTCTTCAACGAAGAAGGCATTCATGTGACCTACCAAGGGCCCTACAAACTCATCGGAAGGGACTACGGCGCGGAGGACTGGTTCAAGGAGGTGATGAAACAGGGCTACTACATCAGCGACACCTTCATGGGATATCGAAGGGTCCCTCACTTCATTGTCGCCATCACACGGGAAGAGCCCGGAAGAAAATGGGTGCTCCGCTCCACCATTGACACCCAGTTTTTTACGCACCTGGTGGAAAGAGTGCGCATCGGCAAGACCGGCGAGGCTTACATCCTCAACGAAAAAGGCGTTCTTCAGACTCAGCGCCGATCCGGCGGAAATCTCATGGACCAAGATACGGATCATGCGGTTGGCCCGGCGCGCCATGAGGGGACCGACACCTTTTTGAAGAAAAACCAGAAAGGGGAGGAGTTCCTTTACGCCACCACCTGGCTGCAGGACAAGAAGTGGTTGCTGGTGGTGAGACGGGAAGAATCGGATGCGTTCCGGGACGTGCGGTCCGCTACTTTCCTGATCATGTTCATCAACGTGGTGGTCGGTGTGGGGATCATCATCGCGGCTTTTTATCTGACGAACAGCATTGTGCGCCGCATGGAAGGGATCGACACAGAGAAGGAGCAACTGGGCCAGCAGCTCGTCCGGGCGAGCCGGCTTGCGGAACTCGGGGAGATGGCGGCTGGATTTGCCCACGAGATCAACAATCCCCTGCAGATCATGACATCCGAACAGGCCCTGGTGGACACGATCTTTTCCGACATGATGCAAAAGGGTGATCTTAAAGAGTCCCAGGATCTCGCTGAGTTGAAGGATTCGATGGATCAGATCAAGCTGCAGATCGGGCGGTGCGCGAAGATCACTCAGGCGATTCTCAAATTCGGGAGGCAGAGCGAACCGGTCTCCAGGGACATCGATCTGGTCGCGTTTATCCCTGAAGCGACCAGCATGATTGTCAAGAAAGCCAATGTCAATGGCATCACGGTGAGAGAGGAAATCTCGGAGAAGACGCCTGTTATTCGAGGAGACCCTTCCATGCTTCAGCAGGTGTTGCTGAATCTTTACAACAATGCCATGGATGCCATTATGGAAAGGCACGGGACCGAGGGAGGCGAACTGGTCATTGCCTCAGCCCCTGATGAAAATGGGAAGGCCAAAATATCGGTCGGCGACAACGGCATCGGCATCAGCCCTGAAAACCTCAAGAAGATTTTCTCTCCTTTCTTCACAACCAAACCTGTGGGCAAGGGGACCGGGCTGGGTTTGTCGGTCTGTTTCGGGATTGTGGACAGCATGGGGGGGGTGATGGAGGTGAGCAGCCAAAGAGGGGTGGGGACGACCTTCACCATACGGCTTCCCGCCGCACCACAAGTGGACTCACCACAGAGGCGCTGAGGGCACAGAGAGGGAGATACCGATAGACGAAAAGGAACTCTCCAATCAATCAAGGGGGAATTTTCTTTTCGAGTGATTCCTGAATACTCGGGATTGGTGGGAATCTTTAGGGGAGACTCAATACGAAGAAGTAATAGGACAGAGTCTTTTTGTTTGTCGGCATCTCCCGAAAAACAAAAATTTCTCTCTGTGTCCTCTGTGTCTCTGTGGTGAACTCATTATTCCGGAGGAAGAAAATGGAGAAGATGAAGATGATGCTGGTGGACGATGAGGAGCGGTTTCTTGAAACCACCAAGAAGCTCCTTGAAAGGAAAGGCTATCAAGTGGCGACGGCAGTGAGCGGACCTGAGGCCCTCGACAAACTGCAGATGGAAAACATCCATGTCGTGATCCTGGATGTGAAGATGCCGGGCATGGACGGTATCGCTACCCTGAAAGCGATCAAGAACAGGTATCCCCTGGTCGAGGTGATCATGCTCACCGGGCATGCAACCGTCGAGTCTGCGGTGGAAGGGCTCAAGTCCGGAGCGACGGACTACCTGATGAAACCCACGAATATGGACGACCTGATCAGGAAAGCCGAAGATGCCTATGCCAAGAGGCAGGTGCTCGAAGAGAAAATCCGGGTAGCTCAGGCAAGGATGGCGCAGAGGTCGCCCTTGGAAATCCTTCGGGATACCAAGAAGTGATGCGTTCGTAAAAAGCCCTGCGGTGTGAATCTGTCATTTCGACCGCAGGGAGAAATCTTTCCTTTTCAGCGTGTTAGTAGTTCAAGATTTCTCGCTACGCTCGAAATGACATGAAAATGGCAGTTTTTACGAGTACACCAAGTAGTAATCCAGGCGGTATGGCGGGGAAGCATTTCCGGTTTTCAGATGGAGAAAGAAGTTCGCCCGAGAATAGACAAGAGGGTCCTCATCGTCGTTGCAGGCATTGCCCTGATCTTTGTCGGAGCCGGTCTGGCGCTGGGGATTTGGACGGCCCTGGAGATGAGAGACCTGGTGGGAGATCAGTTCAACGAGCAGCAGCTCGCCCTGGCCCGGCACGTCTCCGTCCTGATTGAAAGGCAAATGCATTTCCTCGAGCGGGAGCTCCTCCTTCTCAGGAAGGCTCTCGCCATGCAGAAGTTCGATCCCGAAGCCTACTACCGGGAAATCCAGCAATCGTTCCAGCGAGTGCTCGAGAGCGGGGTCTGGAAGATCGAGATCCTGGATCTCAGCGGCCGCAGGGAATACGTCTTCATGCCCTACAGGCACTGGACCTGGAAAGAAACCCCTGCAGAGAGGATGACCATCCTTCCGCCTCCGGAAACGCTGGGTGAGGAAATCGTCTTCGCCTCCGACACGCAGATCAATCCCTCTGGGATCGGCCTGTTCATGGGAACGCTCCTCCCGGCCGAGTCTCCCATGGTGCTTTTGTTCAACCTCAACGTCTCCTGGTTTCTCACCCCCTTTCTGAGCGACATTCGTTCGGGAAAAACAGGATATGCCTGGCTGATCGATGAAAAGGGGAACTTCCTCTATCATCCCAACGCCGAGTTCATCGGAAAGAACTCCATCCAAATCCGCGAAGAAAAGTACCTGGACATTCCCCTGGGAGCGATCGGCGAGATCCAGCAGGAGAAAATGCTCAAGGGAGAGGAAGGGTCGGGGATCTATTATTCCGGCTGGCACAGGGGAATCACCGGCAAGATCAAGAAGCTCATCGCCTACAGCCCTGTGATCATTTCCCACCGGCCTCCCCACCTCTGGTCCGTTGCCGTGGTGGCGCCCACTTCGGAGATCGAGGACGTGGTTCACAGGGGATATGTGCGGCAGTTCCTTTTACAGGGCCTGGTGATCTTCGCCATCCTCTTTGCCGCCGCGGCCGTGCTCTTTTTCGAGATGAGGTGGTCCAGGGCTCTTGAAAAAAGGGTGAGCCAGAGAACGGAAGAGCTGAAAAAATCCGAAGAGAAATACCGCTCCCTGGTGGAAAGTGCGGAGGATTTTATCTTCACCGTTGACTTGGACGGCCATTTCCAGTCTATGAACAGCTTCACGGCCATTTTCTTCGGGGGCCGGCCGGAGGATTTCATCGGCAAAGGCCTCTCCTCCCTTTTTCCGGAATTGGTCGCAGAGAAGCAGCTCAAGCTGGTGAAACTTGTGTTCCAATCGGGCAAGAGCGTTCGCGACGAATTCGAGATTCCCCTCGGGGATCACACCACCTGGATCAGCGCCAACTTCATGCCCCTCAAGAACGAAGAAGGCGCGGTGAACGCGGCGCTCTGCATTGCCCGGGACATCACGGAGAACAAGAACCTGGAGCGGCAGCTCGTCAATGCCGAGAAGCTCGCCTCGCTGGGAACCCTGGCTGCAGGCGTCGCCCACGAGGTCAACAATCCGCTGGGGGTGATTCTCGGTTTCTGCGATCTTCTTCTGCGAAAAACGGATAAGGCTTCTCAGGCCTATGACGATTTGAAGACTATTGAACGGCAGGGCCTTCATTGCAAGCAGGTGGTGGAAAACCTCCTCAGCTTCGCCCGGCTCGGAGAGGGCGGCTCGGAGTACGCGGATGTGAATCAGGGCATTGAGGACATCGTCAAGGTGGTCAGGCACACTCTGGACATGCACGGGATTGAGTTGAGCCGGTCCTTTGCCGACGATCTCCCTCTGGCCGTGGGCGACAGCCGGCAGCTTCAGCAGGTGTTCCTGAACCTGATCAACAATGCGACGGCGGCCATGCCCTCCGGAGGCAAACTGAGAATCACCACGACCCTTGAAAGGTCCACCCGGAAGGTGGTGATCCGCATTGAAGACGACGGCATGGGCATCAAGCCGGAGCACCTGGACCACATCTTCGAGCCCTTTTTCACGACCAAGCCCGAGGGAGAGGGGACCGGCCTGGGTCTTTTTGTGAGTTACGGGATCATTGCGAAATACGGAGGCACGGTTGATTGTGTCAGCAATGATTCCGCTTCGCTCAAACCCAGAGGCACGACCTTTACCATAAAGCTCTTGACCCAGAGTTAAATCCCCCTTTCCCCTCCCCCTGCGGGAGGGGATGAAGGGGAGGGGGAACACGGAAGCACAGGGATACTTGCCATCTTTTACACCCCCACCCTAGCCCTCCCCCTTCGAGGGGGAGGGGATGTTTTGAATTGGCGGACGCTATGGCAGGGGGATTTAGAAGGGAAGCCGGATGAGTGGTAGGATACTGATTATAGATGACGAGAAGGACATGCTGCTCCTTCTGAAAAGAATCATCACCGAGGAGACGGACCACGAGGCGGTCACCGAATCTGATCCGCACCGCGCGATTGAACTGTTCAGGGAAAATCCCTTTAACATGGTCATCACGGATCTGAAAATGCCCAGAATGGACGGCATGCAGATCCTTGAAAAGGTCAAAGAAATCGATCCCAACGTGACGGTCGTCATTCTCACGGCCTTTGCGACCATTGAAAACGCCGTGGAGGCCATTCAAAAAGGCGCCTACGATTACATCACCAAGCCCTTCAGAAGAGAACGAATTCTCCTCACGATCGGGAAGGTGATGGAATGGCAGGAGATGCTCCGGGAGAACCTTTCCCTTCGACAAGCCCTGGCGCAGAAGGAAAGCACCCCTCCCCTCATCGGGACCACCTCGGTGATGAAGGAGCTTCTTGAGCGGATCAAGCAGGTGGCCCCCACCATGGCGACCATTTTGATCACAGGCGCCAGCGGCACAGGGAAAGAACTGGTGGCCAGGGCGATCCATCAGCACAGCCTGAGGGCATCCAAGAAATTCATCACCGTGAACTGCACCGCCATTCCTGAGCAGGTGATCGAAAGCGAGCTTTTCGGCCACGTGAAAGGAGCGTTCACAGGCGCCTGGAAAGACAAGAGAGGCCTTGTGGAGGAAGCCCACGAGGGGTCCCTGTTCCTGGATGAAATCGGGGATCTCAATCCCAACATGCAAACCAAGCTCCTCAGGCTGCTCCAGGAAGGAGAGTACAAGCCTGTAGGCAGCCTGATCACCAAGAAGGCGGACATTCGTTTTGTGGCGGCCACCAACCACAATCTCAAGGCCGACATCAGTGAAAAACGATTCCGGGAAGATCTCTATTATCGTTTGAACGTGGTTCACATTGATGTTCCCACCCTAAAGGAGCGGAAGCAGGATATCCCCCTTCTCGCGTATCACTTCCTGAAGAAATATGCCCAGGTCAACGCTAAGATCATCCATGAGATTTCGCCCGAGGCCATGCAGGCGCTCATGGGTCGTGAATATCCCGGCAACGTGAGGGAATTGGAAAACATCATGGAGCGGGGAGTGATCTTCTGCAACACAGACACCCTGAAGGTCAAAGACCTTTACCTGGACCCTGAAGGAGCCTCCTTTTTCCCTGAAGTGAGCGACGATGTGGCGCACCTGTCCTTCAAGGAAGCCAAGGACAAAATGATCAGCCTCTTTCACAACCAGTACATTATGGCGCTTCTCCGTGAAAGCGGGGGGAACATCAGCAAGGCGGCGGAGATCGCGGGCATTCAGCGGCAGTACCTGCACCGGCTCATGAAAGAGGCGGGTATCGAGGCAGAGCAGTTCAAACAAAAGCCTGAATAATAGCAGGTTGCTGAAAAACGCCCATCTACGGCGTTGCCCTCATCCCTCGTCACTGCGACGTACTGGACGGTACGTCTCATTCCTCGGCCCGCCGGTGGCGGATAAAGATTGTCGGGCGCCTTGTATCTGAGCGTTTTTGAGCAACCTGCGAGCAGCGCCTTTTTCAGCCCCTAAAAGAGGTGTTTCGGCGGTGAGGCCTGAAAAGGAGGGGGCGGAGCCCCGTGGCTCCGCCCGTTTGGAGGAACACGCATCACGTGATGGATGCGCGGGATGAGCAATGCTAAAGAGATGACTTACTGTGGCCTTCTGACTTGTTCTTCGGTCATGGTGAGGCCGATTTTCTTAAAGGCGTCTTCGAGGCGAACCATGCCCACAGGCCTCTGGTTTCTCACCACAGCAATCTGCTTCAGGTTCTTTCCGACCATCAGTTCTATGGCAGTGATAATCCTGTCCCCGATTGTCACTGAGGGATCAAGGGGCACCCCGTCTTCGTAGGGCAGCAGGATTTCGTCAACCTTTCTTCGCCTCATGATCTTCAACAGCCCTGATGGTGATCAGTTCCTGTAAACCCCCTCTGTCTCCCACCTTCGGCGAGCTCAGGTCGAGCCGCTTTACAAAGTGTAGGAGTTGGCTTGGTCTCCCCCTTTCGTAAAGGGGGAGTAAGGGGGATTTCAATGCCTATTCCTGCAAAAGAGGTGCCACCCCTCGGCGCATCAGAAACAGATCCGCCAATTCATGTGCTATTGTGCCTATCTACTGCATTCCGAGGCCGGAACCGCGCAGAGTCACCCGCCTCCACGAAATCCCCGATTCGTCTCATCCGCGATGACAGTCCCTGTAACCCAGCGGGTTTCGCATGAGACCTGTCCATCCCCAAAGGTCAGTGCTGTAATCTTGATGTTTACAAAACCCCATTTGCAGGGCTTACGCAGGCCATGAATTTTGATGGGTTTTGCCCCGCCCGATGCAGATTCTTTAGCGTTTCAATAGAGTTGGAGGACGATGCGGTTATAGGGGCGAAGCTGGCATATATCTTGAATGCTTGGATTACGAGAACTTTTTAAAAACCGCAAAGTCGGCAAGAGTGTGAAGTTTGAGACTCAGGAGTTCAGATCAATTTGTTAGACTTGCGTTCAAGGAGGTGTTGAATGGAACAGAAAACTGACAAGAAGATGGGATGGGAAATTGCCCGGGAAGTGGAAAAAGAGAAGCCCAGTATGGGCGACAGGGCGATCATCAGCGGCGAGAAGTGGAGAACCCTGATCAAGTATGCGATCCTGTACGTCGTCCTTTTTCTGGTTGCGATCTGGCTCGCCGGAAACCCCTTTGAATGGACCCAGAGAATCCCAGGCGAATATGTGCGGGCCAATGGTTTGGCAGGGACGGACAACTGGACCATCGTCTGGTGGGTGGTTCTTCTCTGCGCCGTGTTCGAGTATATGGATTCGGCAGGCGGGATGGGCTATGGTACGGCTCTTACGCCTCTTCTGCTCACTGCGGGCTTTGACCCGAAGCAGGTGGTTCCCCTTGTCATGATCACGGAGATGGTGACAGGGCTTGTGTCGGGTCTGATCCACGGGGAATTCGAGAACGTGGAATGGAAATTGAGACCCATGAATGAAACCACCAAGCTGATGTTGCTGATCGCTGTCACAGGCATGTGTGCGACCATGATCTCCGTCAGCGCTGTTTACAATTTTTTTCAGACCCAAAAGTTCTGGATCAAACTATACGTGACCGTTCTTCTGGTCGTGATGGGCGCCTGCTCGATCCTGACCGCTGTTAAGTACGCCAAGTACAGGCCGAATCTGATGTGGATCTTCGCCTTTGTGGGAGGCTTTAACAAGGGAGTCGGAGGCGGCGGTTACGGACCCGTGATTACGGTAGGCGGGCTTATCTCCGGTGTCCCCGTGAAAAGCATGGTGGCTGTGACCTCCTTTGCGGAAGGCTTGACCTGCCTTGCCGCTGTGGTCACCTGGTTCACCCTGGTGAGTATCGGCGTGATCGTGGACTACATGCTTCTCCCGAGCTTTGTGATCGGGACGGTCCTGGCTGCTGTGGGGGCGCCCTACACAACCCGTGTTGTTCCCGAAATTTTCTGGAAGTGGGCGGTGCCGATTTACTGCTGCATTTTGGCCGCCTACTCGGCCTACAAGATCTGGCCGGATATTGCAGCGCGCATGAAATAGCCGTTTCTTCTCGACTTCATCTCCGTGGGCCCCGTAACGGCCGGGGCCCACACCCCTTTAAAAACCATTTGACTGGAGTGACGCAGTTGTTATGATGACAACCATGGAAAACTATGGCCCTGGAAACCCGTTCTGGAGATGGTGGAACAGCCTGAGCTTTGTTCAGAAGCGACTGTTCCGCATGTTCGCGTCTATGTTTGTCATGATCCTTTGCTTCCCGCTGTATTATCTCGGGCTTTTCGGGTCAGTGGAAGGGCCTCTCAATCCGGGCCGGATCGGCGACTCCCTGGCCGGCATGGGAGTGACAAAAACCCATTCCCTGGTTTTCTTTCTTTCTTTTCTCATCATTGCGGTGAGCTGGAACTGGATTTACAACATTGTGAGTCTCATCATGGGCCACCGACTGACGTGCAACAAGAAAGATGAGGAGGGAAAGGCCTGCGGCGCAAGGGTGGAGCGAAGGAAGGCGGTGCAGAAGAAAACCGGGCAAAAGGTGACCGAGTATGTGTGCGCCAACGGCCACAAAAGACCGGATGCCCATTTTCACCCAGTTCAAAAAGGAAGGTTCAGCCACACGGTCTGGCTTGTGGCCTTGACTTTTAGCGTTGTCGTGTTCTTTTTGTCCTGAGAGCGGTGAAAGGCTTTCCAGGCGTATAAGCAGTCTCGAAATGGAATTGACATGCTTCGCAAAATCTCCCTTTACCCCTCTTTAGTAAAGAGGGGTATCTCCTCCCTTTGCTAAAGGGAGGTCAGGAGGGATTTGAAAGGAGAATCTGTCCCATGGATTTTGGATTCTTAGGAAAAATCGAATTTACGCCGGAATTTCTGGCAGCCTTCTTGAGTATTACCCTGATCGACCTCGTCCTGGCCGGAGACAACGCCGTGGTCATCGCCATGGCCGTTCAGAACCTGCATGGGAAGCAGCGCAAATGGGGTATTATCCTTGGAGCCGGAGCGGCGGTCCTGCTGCGGGTCATTGCGACCTTTGTCTGCGCCCAGCTCCTGCTGATCCAGTTCGTGAAATTCGCCGGCGGTGCGGTCATTATCTGGATCGCGGTCAAGCTTCTCCTCATGGGCGCTGAAAATGAAGGAGGTCACGGCAAGACGGCAGGCTCGGTGGCCCAGGCCATCTGGATCATCGTGGTGGCGGACATCAGCATGGCCATCGACAACATGCTGGCTGTGGCCGGGGCCTGCAAGGGCAATCTTTTCCTGCTCCTTTTCGGCCTTGTCCTGAGTATTCCGCTGGTGGTGGGAGGAGCAGGCTTGCTCTCCATGTTGATGAGCCGCTATCCCATTATCCTTTACATCGGCGCGGCTATCCTCGGTAAGGTGGGCGGAGAAATGATGATCACCGATCCCTTTATCGAGAATCTTCTCCATCCGAGCAAGGCCGTGGAATACGGGGTGATGATTTTCTTCGTCCTTTTCGTCATTCTCTTCTCCAGGTACCTCATCAAGAGAAAAAAGGAAAAGGCCGCAAGAGACGGCGTAACAGCAGGGGCGGCTGCGAAAGCAGAAGCCCCGGCAGCCGACTAAGAAAATTGAAGAGCATTCATTCAAGGTCAATCCGCAATTGACAAAAGGGGATCTCCCGGGGATCCCCTTTTTGTCCTGGAGAAGGCGTGAAAGGGAGATTTCTTCTTATTGTCCTCAGCCTGACCGGCTTTGTGACCTCCTTCGGCGCTTATGTGGTGGCGGCCAATCTTCCGTCCTACTCCAGGGAAACCGGTGCAGGCTTGATCGTCATCGGTTTCCTGATCGCTCTCTATGACCTTGCGGAAATCTTCATCAAGCCTTTCGGAGCCCTGCTTTCCAGGAAGATCGGGGAGTGGGCCGTTCTTCGCATCGGGCTTGCCCTTTTCATTTTTGCTTCAGGGCTCTACCTTGCCCTTCCTCCCCAATGGCTCATCCTGGTTCGTCTGCTCCAGGGCGCAGGGGCCGCTTTCTTTTCCGTCATGTCCATGACTCTCCTCATCCGCTACTTCATGGAGCGGAAAGGCACAGTCCTCGGGATCTACGGCGCCTTCAAGAACGCCGGGTATGTCCTGGCTCCCACCATCGGCGGCTTTTTCGTCTACTACCACGGATTCCAGTCGATCTTCGCTCTATGCTCCGGCATTGGGCTGCTGGTCATCCTCCTCACCTACGTGATCCGTCCCCGTCTGCCCCTGGCAGATGCCTCGGCCGCTATCAAAAAGAACAAGAAGAGCCCGGCCCTGAAGGATCTCCTGGAGTCCCTGAGAAATCGGCGGACCCTGCCCATTTTCCTGATCATGTTCTTCAACATGATCTTCATGGCCGCTTTCTTCGGTTTCCTGCCTGTTCTCCTGTCGAGCAAAGGGCTGGATCCTCTGCAAGCCGGATTCGTGCTTGCCCTCAACGCAGCGGTCTACCTGGCGGTGCAGCCCTTTGCAGGAAGGCTTTCCGACAGCCTGGGGAGGAAGAAAGTCATCACCCTGGGCCTTGCCTTGTGCACTCTCTGCATTTCCTTCATCCCCTTTCTTCCCAGCCCCTTCTATATCGGAGCCGCCTGTCTCATGGCTCTGGGCATTGGCTGTGTGGCTCCTCTCGGTGAGGCCTTCATTGGAGACGTGAGCGAGGAGCATGCCCTCGCACTCAACTTGGGCATCGCCGGGTCCTACAAGGAACTGGGCGAGATGACCGGTCCTCTCACCATGGGATTTGTCGGCCAGGCGCTTGGGCTCCAGTGGGCCTTTCTCATGGTGGGTGTGGTCGGCATCGGAAGCCTCGTGTGCTTGGGCTTCTTGAAAGAAGTGGCACGGACGAAGTAGTCTGGTGGCACGGACAAACTGTGTTTGCCCGTGAGAGACGAGGGATGGATCTGGCGCAACCACGGACAAGTAAACTTGTCCGTGAGCAAAGAGGGATGAAGCCTGCGTCAGCACGGACAAGCATGCGCTTGTCCGTGGCACCGGGGAAACGAGTTTTCAGAAATTCATGAGCAAAGGGAGAAGTGGTGGCGCACAGAAAAACCATAAGGCACTTCAACGATCCGGGCCATATTCACTTTCTAACCTTCTCCTGCTATCAGCAGCTTCCCTTCTTCAAAAGCGATCGAACAAGAGAGTGGTTGGTTGAAGCAATTGCCAATGCCGGCGGAAAACACAAATTCTCCCTCCTGGCCTACGTGATCATGCCGGAGCATGCCCATCTTCTTATCCGACCCCATCTTCTGAATTACGATATTTCAGCAATTTTGAAGGCCATCAAACAACCTGTTGCAAGGAAGGCGAAGCGCTTTCTGGAAGGAGAAAACATAGAGTGGCTGAAGAAACTCACCGTAAAGAGAGACAACAGAGAGGTATTTCGTTTCTGGCAGGTCGGGCCTGGTTACGACCGAAACATAAGAGATGAAAAAGAGCTATTGGAAAAGATACAATACATCCACAACAATCCGGTGAAAAACGGTCTTGCGGCAACTCCTGAGGGTTGGCTTTGGTCAAGTGCAGGCTGGTATCTGGACAGAAGAGATGGTAAAATTACAATCGATGGTGGCACAATGGGTGGCACGGACAAACTGTGTTTGTCCGTGAGTGAGGATGGAAGGGATCTGCGTCAGCACGGACAAGGCAAGCTTGTCCGTGGCACCAAGCTTGTCCGTGCCACCGAAGAAAAGAGTTCATTGCAGATGCCTGCAGAGAGAGGTTGGTGGCACGGACAAACTCCGTTTGTCCGTGAGTGAGGATGGAAGGGATCTGCGTCAGCACGGACAAGGCAAGCTTGTCCGTGGCACCAAGCTTGTCCGTGCCACCGAAGAAATGAGTTCATTGCAGATGCCTGCAGAGAGAGGTTGGTGGCACGGACAAACTCCGTTTGTCCGTGATTTTGGGGAGAAACCCATCGTGAACGAAAAAATCCGAGTCCTTCTGGTGGATGACGAGAAGCAGTTCGTGACGAACATGGCCCGAATCCTCAAGGTGAGAGGATTCGACGTCAGCACGGCCTTTGACGGCTACCAGGCCATGGACGCGATCAAGTACGGAGGCGGGTTCGACGTGGTCGTGCTGGACGTCAAAATGCCCGGCCTCGACGGAGTGGCTGCTCTAGGAGAAATCAAGAAGTGGGCCCCTGACACAGAAGTGATTATGCTCACCGGACATGCCACCCTGGAGTCAGGGACCCAGGCCATGCGCAAGGGCGCCTACGACTACCTCATGAAGCCCTGTGACATTGAAGACCTGGTGGAAAAGATCAAGGAAGCCCACGAAGCCGAAGAAATCAAACGCCACCCGGTGCTCTGGCCCAGAAAGCTTGTCCGGGAAATCGCGCTCCATCCTTTCAAGATGCTCCATCCCGAGGACAGCTTGGCCAAAGCCCTGGAGATCATGAGCCGGGAAGAAGGAGAGGAGTCCATTGAGGAGGTGTATGTCGTGGATCGGGAAGATCGACCCCTGGGCATCGTGACCAAGAGAGATCTCGTGAACGAGGCTCAGAGCAAGGCTCATCCCGATTTTTCCACAGAGTGGTCTCAGTTGCTCCAGCATCCGCAGTGGCTCCCTCAGAAGACGATGAAAGAAGTCATGAGGCCACAGCCCCTGGCCACGCAGGCCAACGCTTACCTCACGGACGCAGCCAATCAAATGATCGTTCACAACCTCAGGCGCATGCCCGTGGTCAGAGCCGAGAAAATGATCGGCGTGATCAAACTGGAAGACGTGTTTCAATACTTGAACCATGAAATAGAGTAGGTGTCAAAATGGATGCGATGCAAAAAAGTTCCGTGCCCGTGAGCGCTCGTCCGTCGCAGGAAAAAGATTTCCCTTATTTCCGGCGCCTTTTTAACAGCATCGTGGTTGCTCTTCTGGCAGCCTCCTTCATCCCCCTTCTCTTGATCGGCGGCGGCATGTACTATCACACGGTGTCCATCCTGGAGCAGAAGACCCTTGCCGCGCTGGATGCGGAGATCAGCGAGCACCGGGAGGCGATTGATCAGTTCCTCACGGAAAGGACGATCGATCTGAAGAACCTGTCCGGCATTTTAGGGTTCGACTATCTCACGGCGCCCGGAAACCTGAAGAAAATGTTTGACACCCTCCAGCAGCAATTACCCTGCTTCACCGATATCGGCGTGATCGACGATCAGGGACGGCATCGGGCTTACGTGGGGCCGTATGATCTGCTTTCAAGAAACTACAAGGAATCTCCCTGGTTCAAAATGATCGCGCAGAAGGATCATTACATCAGCGACGTGTTCCTGGGATTTCGAAAGGAACCTCATTTCATTATCGCCGTGAAGCAGACGACGAGCGAAGGCTTCTGGATTCTGCGCGCCACAGTGGATACGGAATATTTTGAGCGTCTCGTGGCAGAGGTTCTGAGCAAGAGAGACGGAGATGCCTACATCGTCAACAAGGACGGAATCCTGCAGACCGCTCCGCGATGGGGCGGGAAGATCATGGGCCAATCGGAAATGAAATTCATCGAGCCTTTTTCCGGAGTCCGGATCGAAGATCGGGGAGGCAGGATCGTCATGATGTCATGGCTCGAGAAAGTCCCCTGGCTCTGCGTGGCGGAGTTCAAACAGGAGGACATTTACAGCCCTCTTCGAAATGTCCGGACCGTCGGGGTCTTCGTCTTAGTACTTGGAACGATGCTCATCGTGCTCACGGTCCTTCTCACGACCAACTATCTTTTCTCAAGACTTGAAACCAAGCGCAGGAACATCCGTTTTCTGGATCAGCAGCTGCAACACTCGAACCGGATGGCCTCCTCCATGAAGCTGGCTGCAGGATTCGTGCGGGAGGTCAAAGAGACGCTTTCCAACATTGACCTTGTGCTGAGCTGGGTCGATGACCTGGCTCAGGGCGACCTCTCCGGAGAAGAGAGCCGGACAGAGGTCAGGGAGAGCTTGAAGCAGGTCCGGTCAGAGCTGGTTCGTGCACGGAGCGCAACGGACAAGTTCCTGAAATCCACTCAGTCGTCGCTCCCCATTATCCGGGAAGTGAGGGTGCAGGATCTTCTCGACGAAATCCTAGAGCTCCTGGAAAGGGAACTCCATTTCAACAGGATCACGGTCCGGCGTGAGTATCAGGATGCTATTCCCCTTTTGCAAAGTGATCCGTCACAGCTCCGCCAGGTCTTTCAGAACCTGATCGTGAACGCGGTGACGGCAATAGGCAAAGACGGGACGATCACCCTTGCCGTGCAAGGGGGCGAAGAGAAATTGAGCATCCGCGTGGGGGACACGGGTCCGGGCATTCCCAAGGAGCGGCTGGAGAAGATCTTCGAGCCTATGTTCACGACCAAGCCGGACGGCACAGGGTTGGGGCTGTCCATTGGCGCGAGCATCTTGAAGAAACTGGGCGGGAAAATGTCGGTGACGAGCGAGATGGGAAAGGGCTCTGTCTTCACTGTGGAGATCCCAACTAGATTCAGTCCCCCGGAAGCGTAAGACACAAACCGCTTTCACCACAGAGTCACAGAGGGCGCAGAGAGAAGCGTTTTCATTTGCCGGGAGATACCGGCAAATGAAAAGGTTTTGCACTGAAACCCTGAGGTCGCAGTTTATCTGCAGTGATTTGTTGCGAAATTGCCAGAGGATCTATTTTCGCCTGTCGGTATCTCCCGACAGGCGAAAAAGAGGCTCCCCTCTGTGCCTCTGTGGTGAGAACAGATTTCCGGTTGCCGATGCCATGATCAAAAGAGAGCACATCAAGCAGGCCATCGATGCCATCTCCAGGCGAAGTCCTGAAATAGGGTATTCCCTGGATCAAATGCTGGGCATGGGAGTCATCGATACAGCCGCCGGTGCGGACCAACCCATGGACGGCGACAACCTGCATTTCGTTTTTGACGAAGAAAAGGTGCTCGTCAACAAGGTCCTGTTCTTCAACGAGGGCATCGTGCCCATCGAGCAGGGGCTTGTCATCAAATACGGGGAGCTGGTCAGGAAACAGGAGCTCCAGGACAAGAGCGATTCCTACAAGTACAGGGATGCCTCTGCGGAGATCCATCAGGCAGGGCTCAAGCTCGTGGTGACCTATGAAATCGATTATGCGCTCCGGCGCCTGAGAAGGGAGCTTGAAGACAAGCAGTCCCCTTCTTCGGAGGGCAGGCAGAAGCAGATCGAGCAGCTTATGGCCTCTCTGGAAGCCATGAAGAAAGATGCTCGGCCGGTCGCGGTTCACGAGGGGGAAAGCGATCCCGGGTATTTCTACAAAGGCACGGTGGATGCAAACACGGAGGCGTATTTCATGAATTTCCCGATCTGCATGGAGAGCCTCATGCAGGTGGCGGACATCAACATGGAGTTCTTTCATGTGCGCTTTATCCTGAACAGTCTCCTCCGCGGCGTGGAGAACAACCTGATGGCCTGCGTGGCAGGAGAGAACATTGTGGGCCTCCTTTACCTCACCTTGAGGGAGCAGTTTTTCAAGAAAGATCTGGAGATCAAGTATCTGGCCACCCTGCGGGGCAAAACGTGGAATCCCAAGGGCCTCTCCCCCAAACCTCTCAAAGGGGTGGGGACCTTTCTTGTGGCTGGAGTGTGGATGCTGTGGAAAAACGAAATGCCGGGCCTGCGGGAGATCGTGCTGGATGCGGAAGTGGGGGCCAGGCGGTTCTACGAGGCGGTCGGGTTCGAGTCCAGGGGCCTTTCCGGCTATGTGTTGAAAACGCCGAAAGGGTATCTCCTGAGATCCATCTTGGTCATGACTCACCATTGCACGAACTTGAGGCCCAAGCTCGTTGAGGAGCTCTCCAAGCGGATCGTCGGGGAGGTGAAGGGGCTTCGCAAGAAGGCAAAGGATGAAAAAGCGTTGGCCAGGAGAAGAGCCTCCCTCAGCGCCGTTCAGGAGTGTCTGAAGCCGGAAACACGGCCCGAAATCTCAAAGGCCGCTTCCATGGCCCTTTTGAAGTACCAGAAAAAAATACCGGAATCCATGGAAATCCTAACGGAATATTCATCGAAGGAAGCCGTTGGACATGCAACCTCTTCTGGTCGTTAAAGACGAGAGATACGCGCTGCATCTTGAGAAGGTTCCGCACATCGAGAGCCCTAGGCGGGTCAGGGCCATCCATGAGGCTTTGGACGACCCTGCCCTTCGGGGGAAATGGCTGGGGATCAAACCCAGAGAAGCCTCTGAAGAGGAGCTGGCTTGGGTTCACACGAAGGAGTACATCGAGCGGGTGGCCAGAAGCGCCGGGAAACAACTCACCTCCTTTGACCTTGACACCCAGGCTTCGGAGCAGTCCTACGATGTGGCTCGCCTGGCAGCGGGGGGAGTCTTCACCCTTCTCGACGAAATCCTGAGCGGAAAGGGCAAAAGGGGCTTTGCGTGCGTCAGACCGCCCGGACATCACGCAGAGCCGGACAAGGCCATGGGCTTCTGCCTTTTCAACAATGTGGCCCTGGGCGCCCGGTACCTTCAGGAGCGCTACGGCATGAAAAAGATGATGATCATCGACATCGATCTCCATCACGGAAACGGGATCCAGAAGACCTTTTACGATACGGACCAGGTCCTCTATGCCTCGATGCATCATTTCCCATCCTACCCTGGAACAGGGAAATTCGGCGAGGTAGGCACAGGAAAAGGGGAAGGGTTTACGGTGAACATTCCGCTGGGCAAAGGGCAAGGCGACGAAGATTTCGCAAGGATCGTCTATTTCCTTCTCAACCCCATTGCCCAGGCCTTTCAGCCGGAGTTCATCCTCATCGCCTGCGGTTTCGACCTCTATGAGCGGGATCGGCTCGGCGCCATGCGGGTGACGCCAGAGGGCTACGGCCTGATCACGTTTTTCCTCCTCGCCATTGCGGAGAAGGTCTGCCAGGGCCGGATCGGTTTCATCATGGAAGGCGGGTACAGCCTCCGTGGGATCCGTGAGTGCGGCTTCCGCGTGTTCCAGGAACTCTGCGGCCTTTCGGGCGTTGACGGCAAAAGACTGGACAGAGTTGTGGGCAGCTCTCCCAGAAAAGTCCCTGCCATGAGCAAGGTCATGGAGGTTCACTCCAAGTACTGGCCGGTGTTTAACAGTCGGCTGTAAAGCCTAGCGCCAGAGGCTTGACGTTGGAGGATCGCTTCGCTTGAGGCAGAAACAACAGTAGGCAGTATGAAGTAGGGAGTAGGCAGAAGGCAAGTAGGCACTAAGGAATCCTGAGGAACATACCAAGACCCATGGTTCCTCGGCTTTACTGCTTACTACCTACTACTTACTGCTTACTGGCCTTAGCTGTGTACACTCTCTGTCTTCTCACCGGTTACAGTCCCAACTTTTTTCATTAAAATCTATTTTATTATTCACTGAAAAATCAAATAGATAGTCGCTCTGAGGCCCTTCTTTTGCAGGCCTGGACCTTGGCATGCATCTTGAATTATATTGACAGTTATTTTGCAGTCATATTATAGCTAGTGCCCAGCTTTGGTTCGGCAAGCGCAAAAGGGTGGTCCGGAAGGCAAGAGTTCGGGATCCCCGCTTGGCTGAACAAGCGTCTCATTTTATAAGAAAAAAGGAGGTTTGTGATGGCAGAGAAAAAAGGCGGAAGCATGGATTCGGTATACATGGAAAAAAGGGTGTTCCAACCACCGAAGGAATTCGTTGAAAAGGCCCGTTTGAAGAGCTTAGACGAATACAAAAAGATGTGGGAAAGATCCATCAAGGACCCCAAGGGATTCTGGGGCGAGATGGCTTCGCAACATATCGACTGGTTCAAAAAATGGGATGGAGCGGTTGAGGAGTACAGCTTCAAGGACAAAATCTCGCTAAGGTACTTCGTCAACGGGAAGCTTAACATCACTTACAACTGCCTGGACCGTCACCTCAAGACGTGGAGAAAGAACAAGGCCGCCCTCATTTTCCAGGGCGAGCCTCTGGAAGAATCCAAGACCTACACCTACCTGCAGCTCCATAGGGAAGTCTGCAAGTTCGCCAATGTCCTCAAGAAGTTCGGTGTGAAAAAAGGGGACAGGGTAGCCATCTATCTTCCCATGATCATGGAACTCCCCGTGGCCATGCTGGCTTGCGCCAGAATTGGCGCGATCCACAGCATCGTGTTCGGCGGGTTCAGCGCCGAGGCTCTGCGCGACAGGATCAACGACTGCCAGGCAGAGACCCTCATTACCTGCAACTGGGGCTACCGGTCAGGGAAAGTGCTTTCGAGCAAAGAGAATGCGGACAAGGCCATGGATCAGAGCCCGAGCATCAAGCGGTGCGTGGTCGTGAACCGGATCGAGAAAGAGACCAAGATGAAAGCGGGCCGCGATTTCTGGTGGCATGAACAGATGAAAGACGCCTCCCCCGTTTGCGAGCCCGAGTGGATGGATGCCGAAGATCCTCTGTTCATCCTCTACACCAGCGGTAGCACCGGAAAACCCAAGGGCGTGCTCCACACCACGGCCGGGTACCTGCTCTTCACCATGATGACCATGCTCTATGTCTTTGACATCAGGGACGAGGATGTTTACTGGTGCACGGCGGACATCGGCTGGGTCACGGGCCACAGCTACATCGTTTACGGTCCCCTCAGCGCGGGCGCCACCTCGCTCATGTTTGAAGGCGTTCCCAACTATCCGGAGCCCGACCGCTTCTGGGAGGTGGTGGAGCGATATGGCGTCAACGTTTTCTACACCGCCCCGACCGCTATCCGGTCCATCATGAAGAGCGGCGAAGAGTGGCCGAACAAGAGAAACCTGAGCTCCCTCAGGCTCCTCGGAAGCGTTGGCGAGCCCATCAACCCCGAAGCCTGGATGTGGTATCACAGGGTCATCGGAAAAGAAAAATGTCCGATCACCGACACCTGGTGGCAGACGGAGACAGGCGGCCATTTGATTTGCGGGATTCCGGGCGCTATGAACATGAAACCCGGTTCTGCGGGCCTTCCGTTCTTCGGTGTGGAGCCCATTATCCTTCGCGCGGATGAAACCGAAGCGGGCGTCAACGAGGGCGGGCATCTGTGTATTAAGAAACCCTGGCCGGGCTTTATGAGAACCGTTTATGGTGATCCGGGCCGGTTCAAAGAGCAATATTTCATTCAACATCCGGGCTACTACTTCTCGGGCGACGGCGCCAGAAAGGACGAGGACGGCTTCTACTGGCTCATGGGCCGTGTGGATGACGTGATCAACGTTTCCGGCCACCGGCTGGGAACTGCTGAGATTGAAAGCGCACTGGTCTCTAATAAGGCGGTAGCAGAAGCGGCGGTCGTGGGCTATCCCCATGACATCAAGGGCCAGGGAATCTACGCCTTTGTGACTCTAAAGGAAGGCTTCAAGGCCTCGGATGACATGAAGAAAGAGTTGGTCAACCACATCAGAAAAGAGATCGGCCCCATCGCATCGCCGGACAAGCTCCATTTCGCGGATGCTCTTCCCAAGACCCGGAGCGGCAAGATCATGCGAAGGATTCTGAGGAAGATTGCGGAAGGCGCGATCACTGAACTCGGAGACACCTCCACTCTGGCTGATCCGGACGTGGTAGGAAGACTGGTGTCGGGAAGACAATAGTCTTACCGGCAACACATTTGCAGGATGAAATACTAACGCCTCTTCATTGCGCCACAAAAACTCAATGCCAGTCTTTTGTGGGGAATTCTTCACCTCCTTCACCGAGTTTTCCCCTGGGGTTTTCTTTGCGGCAAAGCCCTGGGGGAAAACTCCCGCCAAGGGGTGTGTTTCATCCGCAATTGGGAGCAGGAGAAGCTTTTTATGGCAAAGAATCGCGGTTGGACGGTTACCTTCAGCGGCACGGGCATCAACCTGGCTCTGGGGATTCTCTACACCTGGAGCGTCTTCAAAGGGGCCATCAGCACATCGATCACAAAGGGAGGCCCGGGCGCCTTTACCTGGGAACCCGCGGCGCTCAATGACCCCTATGCGATCTGCTGCCTGGTCTTTGCTTTTGCCACGGTTCTGGCAGGCAGGATCCAGGACAAATGGGGCCCCAGGGTCACGGCCTTCATGGGCGGGATCCTGGTGAGCATCGGGCTGATCCTCATTTCTCAGACCACGAGCTATGCCGTCTGGGTCATCGGGTTCGGGCTGCTTGCCGGCACAGGGATCGGCTTCGGCTATGCGGCCGCCACCCCGCCCGCGCTCAAATGGTTTCCCCCTCAGAAGACCGGTTTGATCGCAGGGCTGGTGGTTTCCGGTTTCGGTCTGGCCTCGGTCTATATCGCCCCTCTGTCCCAATATCTTCTCAGAGCGTGGGGCATCCAGAGCTCCATGCTGTTTTTCGGAATTGCCTTTCTCGTTGTCGTGTGCGGACTTTCCATGTTTCTCGTGAACCCGCCGGCCGGCTATGTTCCGCAGGCCCCGGCTCCGGCAGCCGGGACCCAGCCTGCAGCCCCCAAGCCCCAGGCGGATGCTAAACCCTCTGAGCTGATAAGGACCGGGAGCTTCTACATTATCTGGTTCATTTTCTTCATAGGAGCCGGTGCAGGCCTCATGGTCATTGGATTTGTGGCCGGCATGGCACAGAAGAGCCTGGGAGAACTGGCTTTCATCGCTGTGGCCATTCTGGCCATCGGAAATGCAGGGGGTCGAATCATTGCAGGAATTATATCGGACAAGATCGGTCGCCGTCTCACGTTGATCATCATGTTGCTCTTCCAAGCGGCTCTCATGCTTATCGCTATTCCTGTGGTAGGGGCTCAGAAAGCAAGCCCGATTCTCGTTGTGCTCGTCGCGACCTTCATGGGGTTCTGTTACGGCACCAATCTGTCCCTCTTACCCTCCCTGACCAAAGACAAGTGGGGACTGAAAAACTTCGGCATCAACTACGGGCTCGTGTTCACCGCCTGGGGCGTCGGCGGATTCGTCATGGGCCGATTGTCGCAGATGCTGATCGCCAGCACGGGCAAGTACACCTCCTCCTTCCTGACTGCGGCA
The DNA here is from genome assembly GCA_963702565.1 of uncultured delta proteobacterium. Taxonomy (GTDB): domain Bacteria; phylum Desulfobacterota; class DSM-4660; order Desulfatiglandales; family HGW-15; genus CAVPDE01. The sequence goes on from CAVPDE010000018.1 coordinate 143,324, forward strand.
GCGCTGCTTGTCGTCGGTGCCGTCCTCGCGGTGTTTCTGAAAGGGAAAAAGAGCGAGCCGCAAGCCGCGGCTCAGAAATAGCCTGCTTTAATCGATTCGATCCGGCATGAACATGGGATCAGGAGTTTTCCTGATCCCATGTTCTTTTTTGGGAGCAGGCCGGAAGGGAATTCCGGATCCGGAGAAGGAACAAAGCGAACAAATTCGAAATCCGAAGCACGAAATCCGAAACAATACCTAATGTTCCAAATTCAAATGACCGAAACTGTGGGTGGCCAGACTCCTGTTTTGAACATTGAAGCCTTTGAATTTGGGATTTGTTTCGGAATTCGAATTTCGTGCTTCGAATTTCAGGGTGGCTCGGTTGCAGGCAAAAGAGACCTGTTGACTATATATGATGAATTGGAAAAATGTTTTCCTGAATGTACGCCACGACCCTTTTGGCTTCCTGGAATGCTTTCTCTTTCACCTCCCCCTTGGTGAAGAAGGCGTGATCGTAGAGACTGCCCACTTCCTTTTCAGGGCCGAACATCATCCCGCCCACCAGGCCGGCAAACTCGTCCACAGGCTCCACGTGATTGAGAATGGACCAGGCCAGGGTCCAGCAGCGGGACGTGCGGTAGAGGTCATAGCCTCCACCGCCCAGGGCCAGGATCTTGCGGCACAGGGGCATGATCCCGCGGAGCGCCTTCTGATAGCCGTTGTTGGTGAGCTTGAGATGAGTGAGGGGATCGGAGATCAGGGTATCCGCTCCGATCTCGGCCACGATGAAATCCGGGGCAAAGGCTTTGAGGATGGGGAACACGGCGGAATCCAGCACGTAAGAGTATACCTCGTCATCGGTGCCGGGCTCCAGGGGGATGTTGACCGTGTACCCGAGGCCAGGGCCTTTTCCGGTCTCGGTTTCGCTTCCGGACCAGGGGTAGAGGGTGCGGCCGGTTTCGTGGACCGAGACAAAGAGGACCCTGGGATCTTCGTAAAAGGGCACCTGGACTCCGTTTCCGTGGTGGGCATCGAAATCGACGTAGGCGATTCGGGTGCCCGGGAAGAGGCGCAGGCAATCGAGGATGGCGATCACGATGTCGTTCACATAGCAGAAGCCCTCGGCATTGCCGGGCATGGCATGGTGAAAACCGCCCAGCGGATTGAAGGCCGCCTGGGCCCGGCCGCTCAGGATCTCCATGGCGGCATGGTGCGTTCCCCCGCAGGCGAGCAAGGACCACTCGTAGATCCCTTTGATGATGGGCGTGTCCTGGGAACCGAGGCCGCAGGCGAGCATTTCAAGGCTCACGTTGCCCTGGCTGGCCTGGCGGAGAAGGGCAAGATACTCTGGCTCGTGGTACAGGGTGAGGAGGTCCGGGTCAAGAGGTTCGGGATTCACCACCTGCATCCAGGGGTAGTTGAGCACGCCGTAGCGGTTACAGAGGTCATAGGTCTTTGTGGCTCTTTCGGGCTTGAAGGGATGATCCGGGCCGAACTCGAAACGGCCCATTTCGTCGGAATACACAAAGAGAGATGGGGTTCTGTCAAAGGATGGCGCCATGAATTTAGTCAGATTGTCGATATCAAGCTGGCGCGCATCCTAACAGAAGCTGAAAAGAAGGGTCAAATGAATTCTGGGATTCCCCACTCCTTGCCCAAGAGTTTCTTTTGACACCTGAGCAAAAATCATTTAATGAAAATAGGACGATTACCTCGATCACCTTCACCTCACGGCTAAAGAGCGCACCTCATGCCCTGGATTCACAGAATCAATCGCCTGTACCGGATGGAGAAGGAAGGGTTTTACCGGATCCTCATTCCCCCCTCCCTTTTCCGCCGGTTCAGAATCGATCCCCTGACCCTTTGCGACGAGCAGGGGGAAAAGGCGGCCCGTTTCTTCTGCCCCCAGGGCGACAGGACCTCCCTGATCGAGGTCAAACTGCCGGATAACGAGGATCCGATTTTTTCTTTTCAGCTCACGGATGCCGCGGACTTGACCCAGGTGGAGTGGGATTTCCTTGTGGTGAATGACCCGGCTTCGCCCAAGTTCAACACCAATGTGGATGAAGAGGGGCGCGACACCCTTTTCGGGTGGGCCTCGCGGAACATCTCTGAAGAAGTGAGGGCGTTGGAGGCAGGGCTTTACCCGGGACAGATCCGCAAGGGACTGGGCGTCACCCGGGAGCTGGTTTTCACGCTCGACTTTTTCTGCAAGGTCCTCGATGTTAAGACCGTCCGCCTGGAAGCCCTTTTCTACCACAATGCCGTCACTTACGAGAAGCATGGGTTCAGCTATTTCAGCGGATATGCGCAGATGAAGAGGATCCACGAGCTCTTTCAGCCAGGAGAGAAGCTGCACCGAAAGCTGGACGGCAGCACGCCTTTCCGCAAACCGGAGTTCGCGAACACCGTGAGAGGGCGGAGCTGGGCCATCCACGACGGGGTGCTCGCGGAAATCGAGGATCAGGTCCTGGAAGAAGGATGGGCCTCTCCGGTGATGTACCGCATGGTGGAAAGCCCGCGGAGTATGGTGACCTTCCCCAATCCCGTGTTTTAACAGGTTGCTGAGAAACACCCATCTACGGTGTTGCCCTCATCCCTCGTCACTGCGACGTACTGGACTGTACGTCTCATTCCTCGGGATTTCGGGCGCCTTGTATCTGAGCGTTTTTGAGCAACCTGCAAAAAGGGTATTTCTCGGCATCCAGCCAGTTCAAACCTTGCAGCAACATTAGCGTTGACGGATTCTCGCCCCCTGTGCTAACACCATCGGGCGGTCCTGGTGAAACTGAAACCACTTATTCTGCTGAGAAAAAGCGCCCGACAAAGAGGGTAAACGTGGCCTTCCCGGAAAAAGACCAATATACCGGCATGCGCAGGATGATCCTTTTTTGCATGATCCTCGTGCCGCTCATCCCCTTTATCGCCGTTCTCGCAATCGGCTATTACCACTTCAAGTCGTCCATAGAAACGAGCACCCTGGCCACCATGAACCGCATCGTGGAAGACCACCGCCAGATGATCGACGGCTTCCTGAAGGAGAGGCGGGGGGACCTGGGGTTCATCCTCAACACCAATAGCTACGTAGATCTCACGGAGCCCGAGAGATTCTACGCCCTCTTCGCCCAGCTCCAGCGCTATTCCAACGCCTTTGTGGACCTGGGGGTCTTTGACCAGGACGGCATCCATGTCATGTACCAGGGGCCGTACCGGCTCGTGGGCATCGACTATGGGAAAGAGGAGTGGTTCCGCCACGTGCTGAGCGAAGGGTACTACATCAGCGACATTTTCCTCGGGTTCCGGAGGATCCCGCACTTCGTGATCGCTCTCAAGAGAGAGGAGGCCGGAAAGACATGGGTGATTCGTGCGACCATCGACACCTATGTCTTCAACGAACTGGTGGAAAAAGTGCGCATCGGCAAGACGGGCGAAGCCTACATCCTGAACACCGAGGGGGTCTTTCAGACCGCGCGCCGCTCCGGGGGAAGCCTCCTGGCCAAGGACCCGGACGACGTGCATGAATCGAAACCCCACCAGGGAGTGAGGACCTTCATCAGAAAGGATGCCCGGGGCGACGAATGCGTGTTCGCCACCACGTGGCTCCAGGAAAAAGCGTGGATGCTGGTGGTGCGGCAGGAGACGGCCGACGCCCTCAAGGCGCTTCGCTCCGCCACGTTCATGATCGTGGTCATCATGATCCTGGGCGGGGTGACCATCGCGATCCTGGCCTACACCGTGACCCGCCAGATCATCCGGCGCATGCAGCGCATGGACGTGGAAAAGCAGCAGCTCGGCAAGCAGCTCGTGCGGGCTACGCGCCTGGCAGAGCTCGGTCAGATGGCTGCGGGCTTTGCCCATGAGATCAATAACCCTCTCCAGATCATGAAATCCGACCGGGCCCTGATGGAGATGATTTTCTCCGATCTGAGGAAGAGGGGGGATGTGAGGGAAGAGGACGTCAAAGACCTGGAAGAGACTCTGGCTCAGCTCAAGGTGCAGATCGAGCGCTGCTCCAAGATTACCCAGGCGATTCTGGAGTTCGGAAGAAAGAGCGAGCCCACGAAGCAGGATGTGGACGTGGGCGAGTTTATCTCCCATCTGACCTCCATGATCGCCGAAAAGGCGAGCGTTCAAGGGATCCGGGTGAAAAAAGAGATCTCGGAGCAAACCCCTCTGCTTCGTGCCGATCCCGCGCAGCTCCAGCAAGTGTTTCTGAACCTTTTCAACAATGCCATCGATGCCATCACGGAGCGGCACGGTTGCGAGGGGGGAGAGCTGTCCATCCAGGCAGGCCCTGACACGGATGAAAGGGTGAGGATCTCCGTGAGGGACAACGGCGCGGGCATCAGCCCGGATAACCTGAAGAAAATCTTCGCGCCTTTTTTCACGACCAAACCGCCGGGAAAGGGGACAGGGTTGGGCCTCTACGTCTGCTTCGGGATCATTGAAGGCATGGGCGGCAACATGGAAGTGGAGAGCCAGAGGGGCGTGGGCACCAACTTTATCGTCCACTTGCCGGCAAGTCACGCCGGTCAGACCGAGTGCGAACCAAAAGAGTCATGAGGCATAACTATGGACAAGATGAGAATGATGCTGGTGGATGATGAAGAGGGTTTCCTGTCGACGACAAAGAAGCTCCTGGAACGAAAAGGCGTCCAGGTGACCACGGCTTCAAGCGGCCATGAGGCCCTGGAGAAGCTGGCAGGAGAAAGCGTTCACGTGGTGATCCTGGATGTCAAGATGCCGGGGATGGACGGGGTGGCGGTCCTGAAAGCCGTGAAGAGCCGGTACCCGCTGGTGCAGGTGGTGATGCTCACAGGACACGGCACCGTGGACTCTGCCATGGAGGGGCTCCGATCCGGTGCAACCGACTACCTGATGAAACCCATAGACATTGACGAACTGATTGCAAAGGCGGAAGAGGCCTTTGTTCGGTGGCAGATCATGGAAGAGAAGATCCGGATCGCCGAGGGGAGGGCGCCCGACAGGAAGCGTAAGTAGATTTGTAAAGTGATGAAACGGTGGCACTGACAAACGGGTGGCACGGACAAGCTCTGCTTGTCCGTGAGTGAAAAGAGAAAGAGCCCGCGCACCCACGGACAAGTTTACTTGTCCGTGCCATCGAAGCGAGGGGTTACGTTCAGAGACCTACGCCTTACCGCCTACTGCTTTCTCCTTACTGTTTCCTGATGCCTTGTCCCAGAAGGCGAAATCCTCCTGGATGAACGCATCCCGGACGCGAGCAACAACTTCTTCTGAGGCCATGGCCGCATCCATCTGACGGAAGAACTGGAGAAGCCTCCCCACCATCTCCAGTTGGGAGGCGGTCTCCTGCTGGCTTCTCTTGCTCAGCCGGCCGGTCAGGGCGTCCCCCCTCACGTTTGTTGAAAAGCCGAAGTGTTCCAGGATTCCGGAAATGGCCCTGGCGCGGCGATATCGGCGGGTGTAATCCGCCGCCCCCCCGCGAAAGAGAATGCTGATGTAGTTCTTGTTGATCGCCTCCCCGCAATAGGCATCCACCACCCCGAAGTGATAGCCCACGCGAGCCGTGTAATTCACGTATTCATCCGAAACCAGCGCGTAACAGGGATCGCGGAAGGTGCGCTCCTGTTCCGGGTTGTTGACCGCGTGCCGGAACATGATGGACATGAACCCGGCTAGATCCATGGGACGGGGGCCGAAACGGGGAATGCGTTTGTCCAGCATGCCGGCAAGAAGGGCCTTGAGCGGGGCGCTGACCACATGAGCCGGCTTCAGGCGCTTGGTCCCGGCGGGCGCGTTGATCCCGTCGCCCAGGTCGATGATGTACAAGTCAATAGGAAGGAAGACATCGAGAGGGCTGCTCACCCCCCGCAGGTCGCCCATGCCCTCACCCATGTGGAACATCTCCGCGTAGGACTTCTCATGGACGAAACGGGCAATGTCGTGCAGGGTCTTGCAGTTATCCTGCTGAAAATCAGGGGAACGGGGATCCACGAGGTTCAAGGGGAGGACCAGCTCGGACACGGAATTGAGCAGGCGAAAGGCCGGGGTGGTCTTATCCTGGCGAAGGCGTTCGTCCTCCTTGATCCGCTTGGTTTCCGCATCGAGCAGCTCGGCGACCCTCCCCTCATACACGCGGCGCGACCGCGTGTCCACGGTCACCTGCATCCCCGGCTTGAGCCATTCTGTCGCATTGCGGGTGTTGAGCAGGGCCGGCACATGAAACTCTCGGGTCAGGGCGGCCATGTGGCCGGTGACGCCGCCGAAATCCGTCACAATGGCCGATGCCTTGGACATGAGGCGAACAAACCGCGGAGACGAGCGGGGAGCCACGAGCACGGCCCCTTCAGGAAACCCGTCCATGTCCCCTTCTTCATCCATGAGCACGATCGGGCCGGACCCCACGCCCGGGAAAGCAGTGTCCCCTGCTTCCAGGAGGAGCGGGTATCCCTGGACCGGAGGCCGGGCGCCCTCATCCGAAAAGGCGGCCATGCAAAGGGGCCGGGACTGGAGGATCCACAACCGCCGCCCGGCATCCATGGCCCACTCGATGTCCTGGGGATCGCCGAAATGCTCATGGATCGCAACGGCCATGCGGGCCAGCGACAAGACCTCCTCGTCGCTCAAGCAGGGTGACGAGGACTGTTCCCGGGCAAGCGGTTCGTCCCGGACCCCGCCTTCCGGAGTAGAAACCACCATGGTGGTCTGGAGGGATGCGGTGCGAAGGCCGACTCGAAGCTCCGGGTCGCGCTCGACGGTGATGGTCTCTGGCGAGGTCCTGCCGTCCACCAGGCTTGGGCCAAGGCCCTTGACCACATGGACCAGAACCACCCCGGCCTCGGGGCGGGAGGGATCGGCCGTGTAAACCACCCCGCTGGCCACTGCATCGGCCATGACCAGAAACCCGACTGGCATGGAGGTTGCGGCAAGTTTGTGCAACTGCCGGTAGTGAACCGCCTCTGCGGAAAAAAGGCTTTCAACCACTTTCCGGTAGGCCTGGATCAGCCCCTCCCTCCTCACGTTGAGCAGAGTGAGGAACTGCCCCGTAAAAGAATAGGCGCTGTCTTCTCCAATGGCGCTGGAGCGCACGGCCACGGCCGGAGGGCTGCCAAGAGCCTGGGATAGCCTGTCATAGGCGTCGAGGATCGACATCTCAATGGTTTCAGGGATGGTGATCTCAGATCCCTTGGGGGGTTCATCTTCTGCAAGGGGCAGGCTGCCGGCTTCGTCCGGCAGGAACCCGTGTGCGCGGATCATGCTCTGGTACGCTTCTGCCGTGACCGCGAATCCCTGGGGTGTGGGCAAACCGGTGACATTGCGGATTTCGCCGAGGTTGGCCATCTTGCCGCCCACCAGCCACGCGTGCTCGGCCCGGATTTCTGAAAGGTCCATCACCCACGACGAGGGAGCCATGCCCGTAATTCCTTCGAGCCGTCCGGAGAGCTCGTCGGAGATCGCCTGATACCGCTCAGCCAGTTTCGGATAGCGGTTGTCGGAAATGGCGTTGAGGCATTTCACCATGCGGTGGACGTCCACGGCGGCTCGCAGGACCTGTTTCTTCACCCAGGCTGGGTGGGGCAGGGCATCCCCCATGCGGCTTTCCTCCAATTCGGTGACCACGGTCAGGAAGTTGTTGTTGGCCGTGAGAAGGCCGCGAAACTCGATGTGGTGGGAGCGAAACCGGGAGAGCTGCGCTTCCTGATCGACGCGCCGGTAAGAGTAAAGGCCGACGAGGTCGAGAAACACGAGCACAGCATGGACCGCGCGATGAAGCGCAGCGCGGATCTTTTCTTTGAACCGACCGGTGTCGCGGACAGGGTCCATCAGGAAGCTCTCGCTCGGCCTTCGGGAGGAAGCGGGTTTATAGACTGCACGACTTGATCATCTGAGAGACTTCCTGGAAAACGTCCGTCAACCGCAGGATGCCCACAATTCCCCCGCCCTCCTTCGCGACCAGCAAGGACTGGTGACGGCCTACGACAAGTTGGTGAAGCGCCTGATCCAGGGTGGCATCCATGGGAACGTATTCCCCCTCCGTGGGGGTGTACATGATATCCTTCACTTTGATGTGTGGGCTTCTCCTGCAGATGTCTTCCAGCGGTTTTTTCCATAGCTCGTATTTGTCGACCATGGACTTGATGAATTCCACGCTGAAGCCCGTGTGGGAGATTCCTTTGAAGTCCCCCATCTTCTTGTACCCTGATTCGAGACCCTTTAGCACATCCAGCTGGCTTAGTTTGCCCACCACACGATTGCTTTTGTCGAGGACAAGAATCGCCCGGTGCTTGTAGCGGTCCTGGTGGAACTTCTTCTGCGCCTCTTCAAGGGCCATCACCGCGGCATAGAGGCTGGCGTCCTCGTTGACCGTGGCGTACTCCTGAAGGGGCACCATCAGGTCTCTCACTGTCCTGGTTTTCATTCCTCAATCCTCCTGTCTTTGGGATGGCGGGGTTTCTCGCTGAGACCGGAAAGGCTCTCAGCAGGGCTCATTTTACCCCCCGTGGATGCGCCGGCGCAAGAATTTGAGGAGCTGCCTGGCGCTTTTCTTTCGCAAGGCCCAAATCTGAAAGGGCGGGGAGACGGTAGGCTCCGGTTGCAGGACTTCAGCCCAGCGGGTCGGAACCAGCAGCCCGTGCACGGCACCGGCCATGCCCAGGAGTAAGAGCGCGGCCCCCGTGATTTGAAGCCAGGAGTAGCCGAGGACGGCAAAACCCGCAATCACCAGCCCTGCGATGATCTGCCCTTTGCGCCGCTGGGTGCGCACGGTCACCCCGGATGCGGACGCATAGACCAGTTCCTCAACCGCATCTTTGTCACCGTCGAGAAAGAGAAGGGGTCGGTCCGGAGTGTGGATGGCTCTAAGGCGGAAAAGCCGGCGCTCGGTGGCAAGGAGGCTTATAAATTCCTGCTCGCTCTCCCTCAGCACCGAGCCGGCTATCTTGGTGTGGGCGCGCACGGCGTGGTGCTCGAACCGGATACTCTCGCCTTCTCCGATCCGGTGCCGGACCAGGGCGTGGCACAACTTCAGGACGCGCTGTTCGCTCTCCCTCTGAAAGGTGCGCTCGGAAACATCGCCTCTCGCCCGTTTTTCCCAAAGGGCGACGATCCCTTCCCTAAGCCCATCTATGAAATCCCCCCCGCCCCCCTTTATTAAAGGGGGGTGAGGGGGGATTTTTTCAGCGGCTTGCTCATTCATCTTCCGGATAATGGCCGGGCGAGATCCCTTTGGCGCGGAGCGACGGGATCAGGCTGACGCCGACAGCCAGCACCAGCACGAAGCCCACCACGAAAGCGAACCAGGGGTCCCACTCGTGGATCGTCGAATCGTATAGCAGCCAGAGCAGGAAGGCATAGAGGACAACGTTGGAGCCGATGGAAATGATTCCTTTCATGACCTGCCTCCCTTAAACATGGCCCTTGAGCCAGATTTCGTATACGAGCGCCGCCGCCCCGAGGGAAATTGCAAGCAGCAGGATCCAGAACCCGAGCATGGAGTTGATAAACCACTTCATGGATGTTTCCTCCTTTGAAATCCCTTCGCCGGTTAGATCACCAGGGGTCCGACCCAGTCAGGGACCCATTTGCCGCCGCGGCGCCTCACCGCAAACCACACCAGGGAGCTGATGAAAAGGCAGAGGAAAATCATCTCTCCCAGGGTCAACATGACCGCTGCCAGGGAGAGCCAGTGCACGCTCTGCCCTGTCAACACGTAGATCAGACGAAGGGCCGCCCCCAGGGTCGCCAGGATCAGGGAGTAGCTCAGGATGTATCGGATGGCCGGGCCGCGGACGTAGGACGTGGCGATGCTGCCGATCTGGGCGCCGAACATTGCGCCTACGATCATGAAGAGGACAGCCATCATGTCCACATTGCCCTCGATGGAATGGCGAAGCGCGCCGTACGCCCCGGAGACCACGATCTCCACCAGGTCGGTCCCCACGGCGATGTGGGTGGAAGCGCCGACCACGTAAACCAGGGCCGGCACTCTGATGAAGCCTCCTCCAACGCCCAGGAAACCCGCCAGAACCCCGGTCACCATACCCACGAGGACAATGACCCACATGGAGACAATGACGCGCGCTGTGCGGCAGCGGACGATGGGGGCCAGAGGGATAGACTGAAAAATCCTCGGGAGGTTGCTGGTCTGCAATTCACGGCCCAGTTCCTCACCTGCTTTCTCCATTTCTTCCATCTTCTTGTGTGCACGGTTTGTCTCAATCTGAGTGTAAAGGAAGAGGGTGAACATCAGGGCGACAGAGGTGACCAGAAGGACCACCCCCGAAATGCCGAGGTGTTTGAAATAAACCAGGAGCCTGACGCCCAGTTCCACCCCCAGCATGGTCCCGGCGATCATGGAAAGCGCCAGGGTCCAGTCGATGTTGCCGAGCTGCCGGTGCCGCACCGTGGACACGAGCCCTTTTCCGCAGATGTGGGTCATGTCGATGCCGGAAGCCATGTAGCCGGGAAACCCGAAGACGATCAGAGCAGGGGTGACCATGTATCCGCCGCCCACGCCGATGAATCCGCCCACGATGCCGACCGTGAGACCGACCAGAGCCAGCAGGAAAATCGGAGCCTGAACTCCCGCAATAGCGAAATCAAACATTGTCTTCTCCTCCTTTCTAGTGACCGTGCTGGATCTTTTCGATCTTCATGCCCAGGAGATCGGTGAACCCTTCGGCAACAAGACCGAGCGCAAGGCCGAGGCAGAGCACCATGGCCACGTTCCAGGCGCCTGACCACGGGTTGGTCCTGATGCCCTTGTGTTTGAAGGTGTCCTTGTATTTGAACCCTTTGGCCTCCTTGATCTGCCAGGGCACTGTGACCTTGAGGGTTTGGCCCTCAAGGACGACCCGTTTGCCCGCCTTGATCTCAGCCAGGGAAATCACGCCGTTGGCGTTCTTGGGCAGGCGGTCGCCCTTTGCCACGGGAATGGCCACCAGTCCTTTGACCTCATCGTGCTTCGCGATGTTGAGCACGACAGGCTTGTCCTTAGTCGCAACCATGGACAGGTTGGCGTCAACGGCATAGCCGTCGAGGGAGGCCGTGTAATAGTACCAGTGGATCATTTGGCCCGAAGTGTAACTGTGAATGATGTAGCCGAACAGGGCCACGCTCACAACGAGCCAGAAACCGAACTTGAACGCCGCTTTCCGTCGGTGGATCTCCGCCATGGTCGTTCCTCCTGTTAAGGATTCACCCGTCTTCCACAAGGCCCGGAACATGGAAAACCCTCGAACCGGGCTGATAACAATGGATATCAACGCACTGGATGAAATAGCATTATGCTTCGTCGTTTAAAATCCCCCCATTCCCCCTTTACTCAAGGGGGGCGAGGGGGGGATTTGTTGTTGCATCCCTATTATTTTAGGAGAGATGGACGCGGAGTATAGGAAAATCGTTAAGGGGTGTCAATGCCAAAAATGGCGGGGGGGGTAGCCGCTCAGCCTTTGTTTTCTCTGACCCTCTTTCGGGCATGAGCCGCTTCGATTTTTGACACCAGTTCGGCGATCTCGCAGGGCTTGGTCACATAGTCGTAGGCTCCCATTTCAATGGCCTTGAAGGCGGTGTCCATGGACCCGTGGCCCGTGAGGATAAGGACTTCGGTGAGAACGTTGAGGGGCTTCATCTGCTGGAGGGTGGTGATTCCGTCCATGACGGGCATTTTCAGGTCGAGCACCATCACATCAAAGGGCTTCTGCTTTAGCGCGGCGATGGCTTCCTCCCCGTTTTTCACGGTAGTCACCTGGTATCCGCGGCTGGTCAGGAGCCTGGACATGTTGGTGGTGAACACGACCTCGTCATCCACCAGGAGGATGTCTGCCTTTTTCATATTCGCCCCCGATGCCGGCACTGCGCAGCAGTGCGGCGAGTAAGCACCTACTCCCTGCTAAACTGCGCCGGCTCTCAAGAAACCACGGCGCCGGGCTTTAACAGTCTTTGGTCGTGGCCAGAGGCCAACGTGAGCCGGAGTATGCTGAAAATGGGCTCGGGTGTCAAGGACAAAGCCCGCAAAAGGGCCTTTACGGTGAGAACGGATTGTGCTTTAATGCAAATCCTGTGAAGTCATGAGCAGGACTTCGAGAGGAAGCGATGATCATCCCTGCGTTTAGAAATTTGAGAATACGCGCCAAACTGGTGAGCGTCACCCTTTTTCTAGTCCTCGCCCCCCTGCTGTGCGTCGCCTACCTTTCCCTGGATCAATTCGGAAAGGCGCTCCGGGTTGCTGCCGAAGAAGACCTGGAGCACCAGGTTCGGAACATCTACGCCATGTGCAAGGTGCAGCAGGAGATGGTTCAAAACAAGGTGGTCTCCGACCTTCGCGTGGCCAATGAGCTGCTCTTCAGGGAAAGCCCTGAAATAACGGTGGAGCAAAAAGAGCTGATCCGTTTTGCTGCAGCCAACCAGCTCACGGGCGAGATCGCGTTTGTTTCCGTGCCCCGGTGGAAGGTGGGGAACACGGTGCTCACCGGAGATACGCGCTTTGTGGACGAAGTGCAGAATCTGGTGGGAGGAACCTGCACGATCTTCCAGCGGATCGAGGGGGACCGCTTGCTCCGCACCTCCACGAATGTGATCGGAAGGCAGGGAAAGAGGGGCACCGGGACCTACATCCCTGCGGACAGCCCGGTGACCAGGGAGATCCTGGCCGATCGTCCCTACAGGGGAAGAGCCTTTGTGGTGGACGACTGGTACATCACGGCCTACGAGCCGCTCAAGGGAAAAGACGGCTCCGTGATCGGCGCTCTTTACGTGGGGGTCAAGGAGCAGAGCGCCCATTCCTTCAAAGGCGAGATCAAGGGCATCCGCATCAAAGACACGGGCTACGTTTACATCATGGACAGCGAAGGAAACCTGAAGGTCCACCCGGCACGGGAGGGAGGCAACATCATCGACTCCAAGGACTCTTCGGGGGTCGAGTATATCCGGGCCATGATCAAGGATGTGCTGGCGCTTCCGGAAGGGCAAATCGGAAAGATCCGCTATCCGTGGGTGAACCCGGAACTTGGCGAAAAAAAGCCAAGGATGAAGATGCTCAAGTACATCTACTTCAAGCCCTGGGACTGGGTCATCGCCGCAGGCACCTATGAAGACGAGATGTTCAGTTCCCTGCACGAGACGGAGCACTTCATCCTCTTGCTCGTTCTCCTGGCCCTGGCCCTCGTTCTTTTCCTCACCCTGACCCTGTCGAAAGTGCTGACCAAGCCGATCCAGGAACTCACCGAGATCACGACCAAGATGGTGGGAGGGGATCTCTCCCAAAGGGTGAAAGTCCATGGCGCGGACGAGATCGGTGTCCTGGGCACTTCATTCAACCGCATGATCAGCCAGATCCAGAATTACACCTCCGATCTTGAGAAGATGGTGGGAGCGAGAACCCAGGAGCTCAAGGAGTCGAGGGAGAAGTACCGGGACCTCTCGAGGTTCCTGAACAGCATCCTGGACAGCGCCACGGAGTACGGCATCATCGCGCTCGACTTTTACGGGAAAATCATGGAGTTCAACAAGGGCGCGGAAAAGCTCTTCGGATGGAAAAAGGAAGAAGTCATCAACAAAGAAAACGTCGCCATGACGATCATCCCCGAAGACAAGAAAAGCGGGGTCCAGGAGTGGATGTCCAAGCGCACGCGGACGGAAGGTGTGTGTGAGCTCGAAATGACCCGGGTTCGCAAAAACGGGCAGCGCTTTCCGGTGCTCACCACGGTGACGGCCATCATGGATCCGTCCGGAAAGTCCAGCGGTTTCGTGGAGATCATCCGGGACATCACGGTGAGGAAGAGCCTGGAGCGGCAGCTCCGGGAAACCAAGGAGTTCCTGGAGCACATCATGGAGAGTTCCGTGGACGGCATCCTGACCACGGATCTCAAGGGCAAGCTCACCTACGTCAACCGGGCTATGGAGGAGATGCTGGGCTATTCCAGGGGAGAAATCCTCGGGATCCACATTTCGAATTTTTATGTCCGGGGCATGCCACAGGCTAGAGAGATCATGGATCTCCTGAAGGTTTCGGAAAGAGCCGAAAATTTTGAAATGGAGGTGAAAACGAAGTCCGGAAAGGCGCTCACCATTCTGACCTCCCTGTTTCTTCTGAGGAATGAAGACGATGCGATCATCGGAACCGCGGGCATTTTCAAGGATATCACGGAACAAAAGGCGCTCGAAGCCAAGCTCAAGGATGCCCAGGCCTATCTCGTGGAAGCGTCGAAAATGAGAGCGCTGGGAGAGTTGGTCGCCGGCGTCGCCCACGAACTCAACAATCCGCTCATGGCCTCCCAGACCATTCTCCACGTGATTCTGAAGAACCTGCCTGCGGGCTGGCCCGAAAGAGAAAGGCTGGAGCTGATTAGGAAGTGCAATGATCGGATCGAGAAGATCGTGGATCACCTCAGGGAATTCTCCAGACAGACGAAGCCCGAGTTCCAGGAGATCGACGTCAATCAGCCCGTGGAAAACGCTCTCATGATCACCGGGCAGCAGCTCCTGAACCACGGCATCACCCTGGTGCGCAACCTTGGCGGGGGGCTGCCGAAGGTGATGGGGGACCCCAACCAGCTGGAACAGGTCTTCCTGAACCTCATCTCCAATGCCCGGGATGCGATCGACGATGCGGGAGGGCACAAAAAAGAGTTGACCATCCGATCCAGTTTCCTGGAAGATGGAGGGAGCCCTTCGGTGGTCGTGTCCGTGAAAGATTCGGGAACAGGAATCCCGGCCGAAAATCTGAACAAGATCTTCGAGCCGTTTTTCAGCACCAAGCCGGTGGGGAAGGGCACAGGTCTTGGCCTTTCCCTCTGTTTCGGCATTGTCGAAGCCCACGGAGGGAGAATCGACATTAAGAGCAAAGTCGGAGAGGGAACGGAAGTGTCCGTGATCCTTCCGGCCAGGGAATCGGGAAAGGAGCCTTAGAATGACAAAGCGTATTCTGGTGGTGGATGATGACGAGATGGTCCTCATGGCCTTGGACGAACTGCTCAAGCCCGAGGGCTATGAAGTGCATACCGTGGGAAGCGGGGCAGAAGCGCTGCAGAAGCTGGACGGGAGCGCCTATGATCTGATCATGACCGACGTGATCATGCCTGAAATGGACGGGTTCGAATTGTGCAAGAGAATTCGGGAGAAGGAAAAATACCGGGACGTACCAGTCGTGTTTCTCACGGCCAAAACCAGGGATGAGGACAGAGTTCGCGGTCTTGAAGCAGGGGCCAACCTGTTTCTGTCCAAACCCATCTCGCCCGACAAACTCCTCGGGATCGTCTCCAGCACGCTCGGCTGAGGTCCTGTGCTAGGCCTAAGGACGTGCGATCGTTTCCAGGAGCTTATCGAGCTCCCCTTCATAATCCATCAACTCAAGGATGTGCCGCACCTTGACATCGTCTCCGGGAGAAAGGTGAGAGGTGCTTTGTTCAAGGCGTTCAAGCGCGGGAAACGTGTCTTGCTTGACGAGGAGAAGAGGAACCTTTGCGCGCTTGGCGGCTTGGAGGAGTTGCGGAGCAGGGCTCCTGCCACCGGTTAAAACGATTCCGACCACGGGTCTTGGCGCTGCTGCCTCCGCATTGTTGGGGGCGGGTTCCAGAAGGATGATTTTGTTGTAAGCCCTTTTGAAAAGGAGGAGACCTTCAGTGAGGTCCGTAGCTCCCACCGTCATGGCCCCCACCGGCCTTCCCAGTTCTTCCCCACAAAGCCATTGGCCCTCCAGGACCTCGCCCACTTCCCGTAAGCTTCTGAAAGAAAGGACAGGATCCTCCGGAAGAGCGGCGCAGATTGGAATCCCCTTTTCCCGCAACGAAGGCACCAAGCGGGTCTGAATTTCTCTGATTTCCTCGGGCGGAACCCGGTTGAGGACAATCCCCTTGATTCTTTCCCGCAAAAGCGAGCTCACCGAGAGGATGGAGTAAATGGCTTTGGACACTTTGCGGTAACGATGAACCAGAATGAAGTCCGCGTTCAGTTCAGGGATCAACGTGACGTCAGGAACAGGGCAGGCTGCATCGTCGAAAAAGATGTGCTTGGAGCCCAGGATCAGAACGAGGTCCTTTGCCTCGGAGACTTCTCTCGCGAGAGTCTTGAGTTCTTCCAGGATCTCGTCATTTCCCTTGTTTCTCCACGTTTCATCGGAAACCAAATAAGGGCAGATCCGCTCCAGGGGCTCAGAGAGATTCAATGCCTCCTTGAAAAGAAACGCGTCCTGGTCGGTCCATTGGCCATGCATATGGACAGGGTCAGTGCCGAAAGGCTTGATAAACCCGACGCTCATTCCCTTTTCCAGGAGCCTTCGGGCGATGGCCCAGGCAATGAGGCTGTGGCCGGCGCGATCGCCGGTCGAACCGATGAAGAGAAAAGGCATGAAACCCCCTTGCGATGGAAGAGGTTGCATTATAGGTCTTTTGTTTTCAAACATCAAATCGAAATGCCCTCATCCCTGGGGCATGGCACAAAGAGGACAGAATACCGGTATGCCGTGTGCCGTGCGCCCTGAACCATTCGCCGGTTCAGTGAAAACTTCTGTTTCCAGGGAACGTCACCTCAGAAGTGACATGGAGCGCCAACCCCCTTGAGGATGCTGTTTCCCGCCTCTATTTCCCAAGGAATCCCGTTGGATTATGGTTCCGGGGGTTCCCGCTCCCGGGCCGCTGTTCCGAAGATCCTTTGGCATACATCTTGAATCACTTTAAGAATGGAGCAAAGTTTCTGAGTGCAGATTGCAGCAGACAGGCGCGGGATTCGCCGGGACAGGGCATGAAAGACGACACAAAACAAGCAGAGCAGGAAAACGAGGTCAAGGCAGAGAGAACTGAGGAAGAGTGGCGCAAGGCTCAATACGCCAAACTCTACCGCAAGTTCATTGGGATCACCCTTCTCTGCTCTCTGGTTCCGCTGCTCCTGGTGGGTTGGGCCATCAACATCCACTACACCCGGTTTGCCAAGACAAGGATGACCGAATCCTTTCAAACCCAGATGGAATACCACAAGAGGATCATCGAACTCTTCCTGAGAGAACGCAGCGCCAGGCTCCAGTTGATCGCGCAGACCCATTCCAAAGAGTACCTGAAGGAGATGGGAAACCTGGCCCATGTTTTCGAGATCATGAACCAGGAATACGGCTCCATTTCAGACCTGGGACTCATCAGTGAGGAAGGTGGGCATCTCGCTTACGTGGGCCCTTATGACCTGATGGACAAGAACTACTCTCAGACCTTTTGGTTCAAGGGCGTCATGGAGCGCGGCCTTTTCATCAGTGACATGTTCGCAGGATTCCGCAAAGTCCCCCATTTTATCATTGCCGTCACACGCCAGGAAAAAGGAGAGAAGTGGATCCTGAGGGCCACAGTGGACACGGAGGTATTCCGAGCCCTGGTGGAAAACGTCCGGATTGGAAAGACCGGCGAAGTCTACATCTTGAATGAGGAGGGGATCTATCAGACCAGCCCCCGGTTTGCCGGAAAAATCATGGAAAGGGCCGCCATGCCTCTGGAGCCCTATGATGAGGGCATCAAGATCCAGGTGGTCGAGCCTGATGGAAAAAACCCGAAGGCGAAAAAGGAGATCGTAGCCACAGCTTGGTTTCGTGAGCCGAAGTGGAGGCTGGTGGTGAAACAGGAATACTCCGAAGCCTATGACGAAGTGAACTACGCCAACTATGCGACCCTGATCTTCCTGCATTTGGCCGCGCTCACCATTCTTCTTGTCTCCATCCTGACCGCGAGGCACCTGGTCCGGGTCATCAAAGATCGGGACGCGGAAGCGGATCAACTGGGCCGGCAGCTCATGGAGGCCGGCAAGATGGCTTCCCTCGGTGAGCTTTCGGCAGGGGTGGCCCACGAGATCAACAATCCCCTGGCCATCATCCTGACGGAGAGGCAGATTCTTCTCGATACGTTGGAACAGACCCAGAATCTTGACGAGGGGCTCAAGAAAGAGATCACGGAATCCCTGAACCAGATGGACGTGCAGATCAATCGGTGCAAGCGCATCACCCACAACCTCTTGAGATTCTCCCGCCGTACCCGATCGGTGATCGAAAAAGTGGACCTGAATTCGTTCCTCGAGGAAGTGGTGGAACTCATGGAGAGGGAAGCCCGATCGAGCGGGATCAAGTTCCAGACCGACCTGGACCAGAACCTGAAGCCTGTTCTGAGCGACCCCTCGCAGCTTCAGCAGGTGTTTCTCAATCTCATCACCAACGCCATTGACGCTCACGATGGAAAGCCTTACGGCAACATCCGCATTGCCACACGGGCCGACGATGAACACAAGAAAGTGCACATCGTGTTTGCCGACACGGGCTCCGGAATCCCGAAAGAGATTCTCGGCAAGATTTTCGATCCCTTTTTCACCACCAAGGCGGTGGGCAAAGGCACCGGGCTCGGTCTTTCCATTTGTTACAGCATCATACAGCGACTGGGGGGAAGCATCTTGGTGAAAAGCCAGGTGGGGCAAGGGACGGAGTTTTCTCTGACGGTTCCTTATCAGCCCTCCGCAGAGGTGAAAGAGGCAGCTGCGGCCCAAGGGAGGGGTTAAATTCAAAGGGAGGGAAAAGCCATGAAAGGGTCCAAGATTCTATTAGTCGATGACGAAGTGGTTTTCACCACCAACATGGGCAAGCTCCTCACCAACAGGGGATACAAAGTGACGGCTGCGAACAGCGGAGATGCCGCCATTCAAGCCCTTGAGAAAGAGCACTTCGACGTGGTGGTTCTGGACTTGAAGATGCCCGGCATGGACGGGTTGGCCACCCTCAAAGAAATCAAGAAGCTCGGCCTTTTCACGGAAACCCTGATCCTCACAGGCCACGGATCCATTGACACGGCCCTTGAAGCCATCAAGCTCGGGGCCTATGACTACCTGACCAAACCCTGTGAAATCGACGACCTCATGGGGAAGATTGAAGGCGCCTGGCAGAAGAAAAACGGTGCGGAAAAGAAAGAGATTAAGGGAAAAAAGCAAAAGGTCGTGGAATCCCCTTCCTCCATCTTCGATCTGTTCCGAAAGAAGAAATAGAAAAGCCCAAAGGCAGCCACGAAAGCACGAAAGCAAGAAGATACGAAAGTGAAAGAGAGGTAAATAGGCCGACCCTTTTTGTGTTTTCCTTCTTTCGTGCTTTCGGTTAATGGTTTTGTCCTTTTCTTCTTGGGTCGGCCTATTCCTCCTCCAACTTCTGCAAGTTCTCTCTCGCAAAGTCGATCGTGGGATCCAGCTCCAGGGCGAGGCGGTAGTAGTCCACGGCTTTTTCCCTGTCTCCCATGTCCCGGTAATTGGAACCGATGTTCGCGTAGTCGATGGCGGATGCAGGGTTGAGTTCCAGGACCCTTTTGAAGCAGTCGATCGCTTTTTCGTGCTCTTTGAGCTTGTAATAGCAGTAGCCCATCAGGTTGTAGACATCCGTCCTTTCACGGTCCAAGGCTTCTGCCTTGTGAACGGCAGCAAGCGCTTCCCGATACTTTCCGAGATCTTTTAGGCACAGCCCCAGGTAAGAGTAGATGCTCGGGACATCCTGTTCCTTGGGATCAAGAGCCAGGGCCTTTTCAAAGAAAGGAAGGGCTGTTTCCGGCTCTTCCAGGGCCAAGTGGCAAGTGCCCAGGAAGAACTGAATATAATACTTCCCCGGCAGGAGCCTGTCCATGTTCTCGAGCTCCGGGATCGCCCAGAGGGGATTTCCGCTTTCCGCAATGAGTTTTGCGGAGAACAGCCCAAGGCTCGTTCCTGCTGCGCGTTCGCGGAAGTGAGCTCCGGGGACGATGGTGTAGAAGCTGGGGATCTGAAGCTTTGCGTGGGTCACGTTGATGGCGAGGACGGACAGTCCTATCCGGGACAGGGCGGAGACGCAGTTCTCGACTTCCACCCGGATGTTGTCGTTCGAGAGATCGGGAAGAGACCGGATCGGAACTTCCCGTCCCGGGTGCATCACAAAGCCGGCTTGCTCCAGGGTGGTGAACTTGGGCAGGCCGCTGGCAACGTAGTTGGAGCTGGTGTTGAAATCGCCTGCCAGCTGGGCGACCTCCGTGAGGGCGCGGATCAAGGCTTTGTGGGGATCGGGGGTTGTTCCGGCGGTCCACACGATTTCACTTTTGCCGGGAAAGGTGGACGGGTCATAAGCCAGAGCGCCTACGCTCGGGATGCCCGTGTCCAGGGACAAATCGTTCGCAAAGAGTTTCACCCCGGCCTTTTCGTATTTACGGACCAGGTCCAGGGCCGTGGGATCGCTGATGGATTTGAGGGAAATGGAGGGCACTTTCAAATGATTGCGGCTCACGAGGGAAGACACATGCCTTTCCACGATTTCCGAAATCCCCTGGGACAGGGCTTCTTCCACGCAATTGCCGGCGCAAGGACCGTTGAACTCGTTGATGGTGTAAAACCAGTTGAAAGGGACGAGGACCTCCTGTTGGGCCGTCAGGTTGTAGGCCCAGGTCCACTTGAGGGGAAGCCCTGAGAAGATTTCCTTGGCCCTTTCCACGTCCTCGGATTGGTCGTGCACGGAAAGGGCAATCATGTCCAGGGGAAGGGCCCGGTCTCTCAGGTTGCGGTAAGTCTCGACAAAAAAACTCCCCTGGTTCTTGCAGAAACTGAAGAAGCTGAATCTCTCCGCAAGCTCCATGACCGCACTGGCTTCGGACTGCTGCGGGGTAGAGCCTTTGCCCATCTGTTTCTTCGTGCCGATGACTTCCAGCGCGTCCTTTCCGCAAATGCTGAAATACACGGGAATGCCGAGCCTGCCGTTGTCGATCCGGAGGGTTCTCTCCAGGATATCCAGGTCCAGCTCTTTGAGCTTTGCCCGGAAACGTCGCACGGTCTCCTCCGGCGTGATGATCTTGTCCTGGTCCAGCGTGTAGCCTTTAAACGCATCCTTGAGAACAATCTTGTGACTCAAACGACTAGCTCCTCGGTAAGACTTTGGAGTACTGGAGTATTGGTTAAACCCAAAACTCCATCAGACCGTTACCCCCACACTCCTTTTTCGTGCTTTCGTGATTGCATTTTCTCTTGGTTTGGCTTTTCAACTTTAGGCACTCTTGCTTTCGGGTTGACTGCTTACTGCATACTGCCTACTTCTTCAGCGCCCGGTTCATACTCCCCGTCACATATCCTTCCAGGTCAAGGGTCACATAAAGAAAACCGAGCTCCTTGAGCTTGGCCACGATTCTCTCCCTGATTTCCGGTTCCATGATCCTCTTCAGGTCCGGGGCCTGCAGCTCAATCCTCGCCACAGGGCCATGGTGCCTGACCCGATACTGAGTGAATCCGTGAGAGGCGATCTCTTTCTCTGCCTCTCCGATCATCCGGAGTTTTGTCTCGGTGATGGCTTCGCCATAAGGAACCCTGGAGGCCAGGCACGCCATGGAAGGCTTGTCCCAGGTGGCAAGCCCCATTTCCTTGGAGAGGTAGCGGATCTCTTCCTTGGTCAACCGGGCATCCACGAGAGGGGCGATGCCCCCCATTTCCACGGCCGCTTTCCACCCGGGGCGAAAGTCATCGAAATCATCCATGTTCGCCGCGTGAGCGATAGATCGGATGCCCCTTTGCTCAGCTATCTTCCTGAGCTGTTCGAAGAGGTACTTCTTGCAGAAATAGCATCTCTCCGGCGGGTTTGCGACGAACTCAGGGAGATGAGAGGCTTCTGATGCGAGGAGCACGTGCTCGATTCCACGGCCTCGTGCAAAGGCGAAGGCTTCCTCGATCTCGCTCAGGGGATAAATGATCGAGTGGGCGGTGACGGCAAGGACCTTCTTGCCCAGAGTTTCGTGAGCCACGGCCAGAAGAAAGGTGCTGTCCACGCCTCCCGAAAAGGCCACGAGGAGCGAATCGAGGGCCCTCAGGTTGTCGACGAGAGCCTGTTTCTTGTCATGAGCTTCTTTGGAATCAAGCATAAGGAGCCTCGCAAACTGGAGTAATGGAGTGTTGGAGTACTGGAGTAATGGTTTAAACCCAACATCTCCAGCACTCCACCACTCCAATACTCCATTTCTTCTTCACGGCAACAACACCTTCCGCAGATCAATGCCGTGCTTCCTCATCCGGTTCCAGACGGTCACGCGATTGACCCCCAGGATCCGTGCGGCCTCGGACTGGTTTCCGTTGCTTTTCCGGAGAGCCTCGATGAGAGCGATTTTTTCTTCAGGCTCCTTTGGGTTCGAAGGGTGACGGCTTGGTTCTGAAACGAGCGGATGCGGCAGTTGCTCCAAACCAACGGTTCCTTTCTCTGTAATCACAAAGGCGTACTCCAGCGCACTTTTCAGTTCACGCACATTGCCCGGCCAGGGGTAGGTCATGAATCGGTCCATAGCATCGGGCGACAACCCGGTGATCCTCTTTTCGGTCCGTTCCCTTAAGCGCTCCACAAAGGCGTTCACCAGGAGGGGGACATCCTCCATCCGCTCACGAAGGGGCGGAAGATGAATGGGAATGACGTTGATGCGGAAGAAGAGGTCCTCCCTGAATCTCTTGCTGTCGATCATCTCCTGGAGATCCTTGTTGGTGGCCGTGATAATGCGAACGTCCACGGATACGGGTCGATGGTCTCCAACCCGCTCGAACTGTTTTGTCTCGAGGACTCGGAGGAGCTTCACCTGTGTGGCCAGGGGGATGTCCGCAATCTCATCAAGGAAGAGGTCTCCTTCGTGGGCTGCCTCGAACCGGCCGATTCGATGACGATAGGCTCCTGTGAACGCGCCTTTGATGTGGCCGAAGAGCTCGCTTTCGAGCAAGGCCTCATTGAGCGCTGCGCAGTTGAGCTGGACAAAAGGCGCGTCTTTTCTCCTGCCCATGAGATGAATGGCCCTTGCCACCAATTCTTTCCCGGTACCGCTTTCTCCATAGATGATGACCGGCGCATCGCTCAAAGCAGCCTTCTGAACGATCTGATAGACCCTCTGCATCACCGGGGAGCTCCCGACAATCCCCTGAAAGCCGTTCTTCGTCTCAAGCTGGTGGGAAAGATGGTGCACTTCCTGATCCAGCCGCTCTAACTCTGAAATGTCCGTCAAGGTCTCTACCGCTCCCAAGGGGAGGCCCTCATCGTCTTTGAGAAGGGAGGCGTTCTTAATCACCGGGAGGCAGGACCCGTCCTTCCTGATGAGGGAACAGCGCTTCTTGACCACCTGCCCCTTGTCAAACAAGCTGCACCATGAAGTGCCGCCCGTCTTGAGAGTGGTCTCGCAGGCGTCGCAACTAAGGAGTGTGCAGGGCCTTCCCACCACCTCCTCTGCCTTGTACCCTGTCAGATCCTCAAAGGCCTTGTTCACCATGAGCATGGTCCCGTCGAGCGCGACAAGCAGCAGCCCTTCGTTCATGGTGCCGATGATGTTTTTCAGATAACGGTTGATCTCATGAGTGTTCATGTCCTACCCACCTGTTTAATCACCTGTTTAAGCATTTTAAACACTCCTGGTAGACTGCGTCAAGCTCCATTTCTAGTTCAAAAGAGATAACAGTGAGTTGCGAAAGGGGAATCCATCCAAATTGTCGGGCACAGGGTTTGCAGAACCCATTACATTGATTTGTAGGGACTCTGCATGGAAATGGCTTCAACACTGGATCTAATCGGAGTTGTTTCGCCCATCTGTTTGTTGAAGTGCAAGAGTGCTCTGTCCCGTCTCAATCCGGGAGAGGTGCTCGAGGTCATGGTTCAGGATGAGGAAGTGGTTGAGAGCCTTTCCATGATTCTGAAACAGTCCCAGGATAGCCTGGAATCAATTACGAAGGAGGGAGAGTGCTTTCGCATCTCCATCCGCAGAGGGTGATAGTGTTCAGTGACAATAAAACAGGAACAGGGGAAAGAGAAATGGGAGTAAGGATGAATTCAAGATGGATGCAATGGTTTCTGGTGCTCCTGCTGGCGGCCGCACTCAACCTGAGCCCGAGTCTTTCCGGAGCAGTGACACCGGAGAAGAAGCCGGCCAAGGGAGAGGAGTATGGAGCGAGCCACTTCAAGAATTTCACGGCGGATCACTCCAAATTCGACGTTCTGAAGCAGGAGTTCAAGAGCGGGCCTGAGGTGACCAAGGCCTGCTTGAGCTGCCACACAGAGGCAGGACAGCAATTCCAGAAAACACTTCACTGGAAGTGGAAAAGCCCGGCTGATCCGAACGGAAAGATCGGCAAAGGGGGACTCGTGGTCAACAACTACTGCGTTTCCATCCATTCCAATGAGCCGCGGTGTACCTCCTGCCACGCGGGGTATGGTTGGAAAGACAAGACCTTCGATTTTTCCGCTCAGGAAAAGATCGACTGTCTCGTCTGCCATGAGCAGACCGGAACCTATGAGAAGTTCCCGACCATGGCGGGCAACCCGGTATCCGAGCCGACCCTTTTCCCCATGGAGAACAAGACGTACAACCCGCCCGAGTGGAACAAGGTGGCCCAGAGCGTCGGACTCCCGACGAGGAAGAACTGCGGCACCTGCCACTTCTTTGGAGGCGGCGGGGAAGGCGTGAAGCACGGAGACCTCGATTCTTCCATGTTCAAACCCAACCGGGCCCTGGACGTGCACATGGCTATGGAGGGGGAGAACTTCAACTGCACCCGCTGCCACACCACCGAAAAGCACCAGGTTTCCGGCAGGCATTACAATGTCTCGGCCACGGAAGATCGCCGAAGCCTTCTGGAGTCCGACATCATCAAAAGAATCACCTGCGTTTCCTGTCATACCGAGAAGCCCCACAAGCCGGGGGTCAAGGCCAATGATCACACCGATAAAGTGGCCTGCCAGACCTGCCACATCCCCGAGTTCGCAAGGGTCAATTCCACCAAAATGAGTTGGGACTGGTCCAAGGCCGGTGAGCGTCAGGACGGCAAGCCGATCAAGAAGTTGCAGGACGGACGGCCTGTCTACGACGGAATGAAGGGAGTGTTCCGGTGGGAAAAGAACGTTAAGCCCGAGTATTACTGGTATAACGGGGTCATGAGAAACGTCCTGCTCACGGACAAGATCGATCCGGGCAAGGTGACGAAACTGAACTACCCGGAAGGGAACGTCCAGGATCCCAAGTCACGGATTTATCCTTTTAAGGTCCATAACGGAAAGACCCCCTATGACAAGGTTCACAAGACCATGGTCGTTCCCAAGATTTTCGGCCCCAAGGGCTCGGGGGCTTACTGGGGGGATTACGACTGGAAGACGGCCATCACCAAAGGAATGGAGTACGCCGGCCTGCCTTTCAGCGGGGAGTTTGACTTTACGGAAACACAGTACATGTTCCAGACAACCCACATGGTCGCCCCGAAAGAAAAATCCGTATCCTGTACGGAATGTCACTCCAGCAACGGCCGATTGGGCAAGCTGGGCGGATTCTACATGCCCGGTAGGGACAGCAACAGGGCACTGAACGTGATCGGATGGGGAGCCGTGATTGTGGCGCTGATCGCTGTTCTGGGCCATGGCGCGGGTCGCTTGGTGAGCCGCAAGAGAAGGGAGAAGAAAAATGAGCAACGTGATGACGAATGATGAATGCACCTTTGAGAGGATTTACCTCTACACGAGGTTTGAGCGATTCTGGCACTGGGTTCAGGGAGCCTTTGTGGTTCTGCTCGGCCTGACCGGGTATGAGATTCACACGGGGTACAAGTTGTTCGGATTCCAGCGGGCTGTGGAGTGGCATAATTTTCTGGGGATCGCCTGGTTGGTCCTCTACGCGTTTATCGTTTTCTGGCATCTGACGACCGGTCAATGGAAGTACTACATTCCTACGACCAAGATGCTCTTGAGGGTGATCCTCTACTACGCCATCGGGATTTTCAGGGGGGAGCCGCACCCGGTTCCAAAAAGCGAGAGGGTCAAGCACAATCCCCTCCAGAGGCTGACGTATCTTTCTATTTCCGTGTTCCTGATTCCCTATCAGATGGTGACAGGGTTGCTCTACTACATGTACAACTCCTGGCCGGAGATGGGGATCACGGCGCTCAAACTGAGCACGATCGCCTTCTTGCACATGGCAGGAGCCTTTGCCCTCCTCGTTTTCCTGGTGGTCCACGTGTACATGACCACCACCGGTCACTCCCTGACCGCCCACATCAGGGCCATGTGTTCCGGCTATGAAGAGGTGCCGGTGCAGCAAAAGTAAGGGTGGAATACAGGAGACAGAAGACAGCAGACAGAATAAAGTCAGTGGTCAGTCATCAGTGACCAGTGATCAGCAAAAGCAAAATCCAAGAGCCGTCACAAAAGCACGAAAGGGAGAAATCACGAAAGAATAGTCTTCCTTTCGTGCTTCTTCATTTTCATGTTTTCGTGATCGGCTTTCCCTTTCAGGGTGAGCTTTTCGGTCTCTCGCCCGCTCGTCCGCCGGGGCGGACTCGCTAGAGTCACAGAGCAAGAAGAGAGGTTTTGGGGTTTACAAAAAGACAGGATTTCTCTGTGTGTTCTCTGTGACTCTGTGAGAGATGAGTTTTCCAACTTTAGACACTTAAGCTCACTTCAGACACTTTAGGCACTTACCTTATGGGCATTATCACAAAAATGGCGGGATCCCAGAGCATGTGCGAGACAAGCACAGGGACAAGGCTTCCTGTGGCCCTGTAAAAGCCTCCCCAGAAAAGGCCGCAGGTGAGGGCTGCAAGGATGAGCACCGGGTTTCCCGTGGGGACATGGATCGCGGTGTAAAGAAGGGTCGTGAGGACAAAAGCGGGCGTGGCGCTCCCTCTCTCCCTGAATCGGCGCTGTACAAAACCTCGCCAAAAGATTTCCTCTCCGAACCCTATAGGGAAAAAGAGCAGAAAGGCGACAAGGGATGGGGAGAGCCCTCCCAGGTTCGCGTAAACAGAGGCGATGTCCCGTGCAGGGTCTGGAAGGAGAGATGGAAAGAGCCTGGATACCAGAAGGAGAAACTGGTTCCCCAAGTAGAAAACGGCGTACAAGAGCGCAGCCAGGACTACTCCGACGAATACATTCTTTGCAGTGAATTCTCGGCTTGGAATGAGAGGCCGGCCTAGGGCGAAAGCGACGGCTGAGAGAAGAGTGGTGCTGAAGCTGAGCATGACCCAGAAGTTGAGGGGTTGCAGGACGAACATGACGAACCAGAGCACAAAAGCCAGCCCGATGCTCGGCCACAGCCCCCTTTGCATCGCAGGTTTCGTTTCCTGCCTTTTCATTCTTCCCACCGGTTGTTGTCTCTTTCAACATAGGTCTTTGGGTCTCTCACCCGCTTCCCTTCGGGTCGCTTGAGCCACAGAGGAAGAGGAGAGTTCTTTGGGTGTTATAAAAAAAGGATTTCTCTGTGTCTTCTCTGTGACTCTGTGAGAGATAAGCTTTTCTTCCTGTGTTGACGTTCTCCTGCTTTCTCTACTCAAGGAGATACCGAATGACCAGCCCTATGACCATGAGCACTCCAAAGGCCAGGTGAACCTGGGCGGTAGCCGCGTCGACCATAGCGAATCTTTCCGGGGGAAGTCTTTCTTTGTGGCGAACCATGTTGACGACTCTGATGGCCAGGGGAAGAGAAACAAACACGAGGAGGGCAAAGGCGGTCAGGCCGCTTGCGAGAACCAGGAGCAGAGTGATCAGGTAGGCTCCGAAGACAAGGGCCTGGTACATGATCTTGGCCCACTTTTCCCCGATGAGAATGGGCACGGTTTTGATTTTCACCGCTCCGTCGTTTACAATGTCGCGGAGATTGTTGCTGTGAAGAACGGCATCCACGAGCAACCCGATGGGGATGGAGTAGAGCACCGGTTTCCATGAGAAATGATGGGCCTGGACAAAATAGGCCCCAAGAACCATGGCCGGTCCAAAGGAGATAAAGACGGCAAGGTCGCCCAGGGCGTGGTACTTGAACTCAAAGGGCTTGGCCGTGTAGAAGACGCCCAGGAGTCCGCCGATCAGGATCAACCAGATAAGAAACGTGCCGCCGGGAGTGGCGAGGACAAGATAGGCCCCGATAACCCCGGCAAGGACCAGGGCGATCCAGCCCCCGCGAAGAATTTGCTCGGGTGACATGATGCCGCCGACAAGCAGACCGCTTGAGCCGAAGGTCCCATCCCGGTCTACCCGGGTTTTGAAGTCGTAATAGTCGGAAAGAAGATTGGCCCCTGCATGGGCGGTCATGCACCCGATACCGGCCAGGATAGAGTGGAGAAGGCTGAACTTGAGGCCCGGGTTTTCCACCAGTGCCATGAGGCCGCCCAGGATGGGCGGGATCAGGCTCACGGTGAAGGCAAAAGGCCGAACCGCTCTCCACCACAAGGCAATCTGGGACATGACTTCAACCTCCCAAAGCGACTTGAAAGTATATTGAAAGGATTGGCTTCGGTCAAGGCGAATTGGCCAACCCTCAAAGGCCATCACGAAAACACGAAACTTGCCCGCCGGCAATTTGGCGGGGGACGAAAGCACGAAGAATATAATATCCCGGCCCTTTTTCGTGCTTTCCAAATTTCGTGCTTTCGGTGCGCCAGGACAAGCCTGGCTGATCTTGTAACCTGAAAGGAGGTTACCCTGCAAATTGCTCGTTCAGCAGGTAGCGGAGCGGGCGGCCCGCGGAATAATCCAAAGGGTCGAAGCCTCGCCGAGCGAACGCGCGAGCCGTAACGCAAGTGAACCCGATCCGGCCTCGTTACACCGATGGAGGGTGGCCAGCCCGCCGAAAAGTGGTGAAGCCCGCCGCCGATGGTGAAGCAACGAGCAAGAGCAACCATTGGGCCTCCCGGGGTGAGAGGGGACAGCGCGTGCGGAAAGATGAGCCGAGGAACCTGGGAGACCCGATGCAGTGGCGGAAGTGTGGCTAACCTGTGGTGGGAAAACATAACTGCCATGGGGCTGCATTGGGAGTCGGAGGGGTTCATAGTAGCGAAGAAGCGGTTAATCCCCGTGGAGCGAAGGGACCCTGCTGAAGACGTGTTTTGGTAGGAAGGGAGGAATGCCGATTGGGGAAACCTACTACGGAAGAGGCGGCAAAGCCTGAGAAAGGCATGACGCCGAGTCTTTCTTCCCTGAGACAGAAACTGGGCCAAAAGGCCAAGCGGGAACCGAAGTTTCGGTTCTACACGTTGTACGGCCATATAAGCCGGGATGACGTGTTGGCGGCGGCATGGACCCTGGTGCGTGCCAACAAGGGCGCAGCAGGCATAGACGGCGTAACGATTGAGCGGGTTGAGGAACAAGAGGGTGGTGTGGCGGTGTTTCTGGAGAGCATCCAGAAGGAACTGCGCACGAAGACCTATAAACCGCAACCCGTGCGCCGGGTGTTTATCCCAAAAGCCAATGGAAAGAGGAGGCCGTTGGGTATCCCGACGGTGCGGGACCGAATGGTCCAGACGGCAACGCTTCTTATCTTGGAGCCGATTTTCGAAGAAGACTTTGAAGAATGCTCCTACGGGTTCCGTCCTGGGCGCTCGGCCCATGATGCACTGGAGGAAATCCGGGGCCATATCAAGGCTGGCTTTTGCGCGGTGTATGATGCTGATCTGAAAGGATACTTTGATTCGATCCCGCACGAGAAGCTGATGGCGTGTTTGCGCATGAGGATCACGGACCGCTATGTGCTGAAGCTGATTCGTATGTGGCTGGAGGCGCCGGTGGTTGGAGAGTCTGGTTCTGGAGGGGGCGGAGCATCGTCCCGCACAAAGAAAGGGACTCCCCAAGGAGGAGTGATTTCTCCTCTGCTTGCCAATGTGTATTTGCATTGGTTTGATAAAGTGTTCCATCGAGCTGGTGGGCCTGCGGTGTGGGCTAAAGCCAAGTTGGTGCGCTACGCTGACGACTTTGTGATCTTGGCGCGATATATTGACGGTCAGATCACGGGTTGGGTGGAGTCGAAGATCGAAGGGTGGTTGGGCTTGGAGATCAACCGGGAAAAGACGAGGGTGCTGGATTTGCAAAAGGAAGGGGAAAGCTTGGACTTTCTGGGATATACGTTTCGGTACGACTGGGACCGTAAAGGCGGCGAGTTTCGGTACCTGAACCTGTTTCCCTCGAAGAAAGCTTTGGCCCGAGAGCGCGAGCACCTTCGTGAGCGGACGAGTGCACGAATGTGCTTCAAGCCGATTCCGGTAATGATCGACGAACTCAACGAGCATCTGCGCGGATGGGCTAATTATTTTGGGCGTGGGTATCCACGCAAGGCCTTCCGGGAGATAAACGCCTATGTGCGGCAGCGGCTTCAGTGTCATTTGTCCCGCCGCAGTCAGCGTCCATGGCGACCGCCCAAAGGGATGACCTTCTATGCGCGATTTGCGCAAATGGGGTTGATCTATTTGTGAAGAGGCTCGGTTCATCACTGCGCATGCCTCAGGCAAGAGTCTTCAAGAAAGCCGGATGCGGGAAATCCGCACGTCCGGTTTGACGAGGGGGAGGGGGAGTTCCTCCCTCCCTACTCTACTGATTAGGTTTTCTTTGCATTTGATGTTCTGGGAGCCAGGTCAGCTTCAAGTTTGAGAAAAGCATCCAAGAATCCGGGAGCGAGAAATGATCCTAAAAGAAAAAGTTGCTTTTATTTCCGGGGGTGGCCGAGGCCTTGGGCGGTCCATCGCCCTGGCCATGGCTCGCGAAGGGGCGCGTGTGGTGATCATGAGCCGGACCGCCGAACATCTCCGGGAGGTGGTCTCGCGGATCAGAGGGTCTGGTGGAGAAGGGGATTTCTTTGAAGGGGATGTTTCCAAGCCGGAGGACGTCTCGCGGGCCGTGAACAAGACGGTCAGGGACCACGGGGGGTTGGACATCCTGGTAAACAATGCGGCTGTCATCGGCCCGGCGAGGTTTCTCGATGATGCCGATGAGGCCTCCTGGCAGAGGACCATCAACACCAACCTGCACGGGAGCTTTTTGTGTTGCCGGGCTGCAGGTCTTGTCATGAGAGAGCGCGGGTCAGGAAAAATCATCAACATCTCCTCGGGACTCGGTCAGATGGCCTTCCCCAGATTCTGCGCTTATGCCGTGTCCAAGGCTGGGGAGATCCAGATGACCCGCTCTCTGGCCGAGGAGTGGAAGCCGATGAACATCCGGGTGAATGCGATCGATCCGGGCCTCCTGGATACGGGATTGCAGGAGGGCGTGAGAGGCCTGGGGCCGGGAGTTCTGGGCAAGGAACTTCATGATCGCTTTGCGGAGTACAAAGAAAAAGGCCTTCTCAAGGACCCTGACAGGGTGGCGCCGCTTGCCGTGTACCTTGCGTCGTCGTCGAGTGACCACTTGAGCGGCCACTTCGGCACGCTGGACTACTACAGGCGCCTGGGCTGGCCCGGTTGAAGAGAGTCCCTCACAGATGCCCCAATGGCATGGAAAAGAAAAAGCTTGAAGGACTTATCTCTCACAGAGTCACCGAGACCACAGAGAGTAAAAGCCTTTTGGTTATAAGACCAATATTCCTCTGTGAACTCTGTGTGCTCTAGCGAGCCCGCCCCGGCGGACGAGCGGGCGAGAGACGGGTTTTAAACAGTTCAAAAGGTTTTATTCTCCTTTCCTCTGCGGCTTTGCGGGCTCGATCGACCCGAAGGGGAGCGGGCGTGAAATGTAGGGTTTGGGTCTTGAAAACCCGAAGAAGGTCTTAAATAAAGGATGAAATGATGCTCATCGTTATTTTCTTGTTGAAAATGGCTTTGGAATTGACTAGTCTTCAGTCATCCAGTTTATAACCCAAACCCAATAATTCAGGAGGAAAGAGCATGAACAAAGGTGATCTGGTGAATGAGGTGGCAAAAGTTGTAGCCACCAAGAAAGCGGCTGCGGATGCCGTAGAAGCAGTGCTGGCGGGCATCACGAAAGCACTCAAGAAGAAACAGTCTGTAACGATTGTCGGGTTCGGCACCTTCAAGGTGGGCAAGCGGAAAGCGCGAAAGGGCAGAAATCCCCAGACCGGCGCAGAGATCAAGATCAAGGCGAAGAACGTCCCGAAGTTTGTGGCAGGCAAAGAGTTAAAGGACGCCGTGAAGTAAGGCCGGGTAAAGATCTAGCAAGGGCCCTCATCGCACCATCGACGGGGGCCCTTTTCTTTTGGGGTAATCCAACGAATGTTGCAGCGCTCTGTTCTGTTCGCCTTTTGCCTGTGCCTGTGTATCTCTCCAGAGTTCCTTTACGGGCAGGAGAGAAGTCTTCTAAGAGGCGACCAAGTCACGATTCTGTACGAGGAACCCTGGAAGGGGGAGGCCCAGGGAGTGGCAGAAGCCTATTCCACAGCAAAGAGGAATGTTGAACAGAAGCTGGGATGGGTTGCAACCTTCAGCCCGAAAGTGGTTCTGGTGAGGGACAGCAACGTGTTCCGGGAGATGGTGGGCAGCGCCCTGTTCGCAGCCTACGCCGTCCCTGAATCGAGCCTGATCGTGATCGACCAATCCAGAATGAGCGTCAGCCCTTTCACCATCGAAGTGACCTTGGAACATGAGTTCTGCCACCTGTTGCTCTATGATCACCTGAAAGGGAAGGACATCCCCAAGTGGCTTGAAGAAGGAGTTTGCACTTGGGTCAGCCAGGGAATCGCGGAAATCATGGTGGAGCAGAAAAGATCCCTCCTGAATGAGGCTCTTCTGGCGGGACGAGTCATCCCTCTCCGGGCCCTGTCCCGGGGGTTTCCGAGGGATCGGGAGTCGCTACCCCTCGCTTATGCGGAAAGCAAAAGCATTGTCTCTTACATGGTTGAAACCCATGGCCTGGAGGGGCTTCTCGAAACGCTCCGATGGGTGCGTCAGGGTCATCCGTGGGAAGAAGCCGTCCAAGGGGCACTGGGAATCCCGTTTGATGAACTGGAACGGAGTTGGTCCGAATCCCTCAAAAAAAGATTGACCTGGTTCACCTATCTCATCAACAATCTGTATGAGATTATCTTTTTTGTGGCGGCGGTCCTGGCCATCCTCGGCTTCTGGAGAGCTCTCAGAAAAAAGAGAGCCTACATGAAAAGCGAAGAGGAAGAAAACGGCGGTTCGCCTGAATGAGGAGACTTTGGATGCAGAGCGAAAATGTTTACACGAAACTGGCTGAACACCTGTCTTGTCTTGGGATGGGTTACCCGTTCAGGGAGGAATTGCTAGCCATACTGAAGGAGAACTTCAGCCCCCAGGAGGCGGAAGTGGCTCTCGCCATTCCCACGAAGCCGGTTCCCCTGCAGCCGGTGGAGGTCGATGAAATACACAAAGGCCTTGATCTCCCAAGAGAGAAGCTCGTGGAGATTCTCGAAAACCTGTCCGGGAGAGGGTTGCTCTATTCCGGCAGGACGGACAAAGGAGCAAAGGGCTTTGCCCTCCAGCAGGTGGGTTTCGGGTTCCCTCAGACGTTCTTCTGGAAAAACGAGGACACCCCTCATGCCCGCAAGATGGCCGCCATGACCGCTAAGTACTTCAGCCGCACCGTGACCCGGGAAGCCTTCACCGGGCCTGCCACCAAACCGTATCGCTACATTCCCGTGGGCCGGACCGTTCCTACGACCAAGCAGGCCATTTTCCCCGGTGATATGATGGAAACGGTGATTGAAAAGGCCGAGGTGATCGCCGTGGCGCACTGCGGGTGCCGGGTTGCATACCGCCTGGCAGGCAAGGGGTGCGAACACCCTACGGAAGTGTGCATGAAGTACAATGACATGGCGCGTTATGTCATTGACAAAGGCTTTGCAAGAGAGATCAGCAAGCAGGAGGCCCTTGAACTGATCAGAAAGTCGGAAGAGGCAGGCCTTGTCCACTTTGTGGACAATGCGGAAGGCGAAATCCAGCACAACTGCAACTGTTGCGGCTGCGCCTGCTGGAATGTGGGGAGCATCAGGCGGCGAAAGATTCCGCGGGATGCCCTGATGGCCACGTACTTCATGCGGGACACGAACAGGGACGCATGCACCGCGTGCGGTGCGTGCGTGGAAATCTGCCCGGTCGAAGCGCTGCGGATGGAAGGGGATATACCGGTTGTCGACGAAGCCTGGTGCATAGGCTGCGGAGTGTGTGCCACGGTGTGTCCGGCCGATGCGGTGGTGATCAAGGTCAGGGAGGACAAGAAAGGAACAGCGCCTGCTTCAGATTTCACCGAGCTTCACAAACGAATCAGGAAAGAAAAGGGACTGGACTGAAATCAGTAAACAGTTATCAGTAAGCAGTTATCAGTAAAGGCAATACAGAAAAAAACAAAAAGAGACAGGATTCCCTACCGATTACTGCTGACTGATCACCGGTTACTGTTTACTGATCACTGATGACTGTTGACCGGTAACTGATTACTGCTCACTGATCACTGTAGCCCTCTACGAGGGCTCTGATCTCCTCCCCGATGTACTTGAGACGGTCCACGTCTTCTTCTATCAAGTCCTTCCTGGACTGAAACCGCTTCTTGAGAGTCTTGAGCTGGTTTTCCACATCAACGATCGTGTTGAACATAGCGGCCTGGAAATCAGGCAGGGCTTCGGGCTCCGCCGCTTTCTCCACGACCACCTCCCGCGGCTTGAGGACAAGCCGCTCCTGCCATTTGGGGATATAGACATCCAGTCTGAGCCGCTCTTTGATTTTTTCGGCCAGGGACTCGCTCGCAGCAGGCTCGCCGTGGACCAGAAAGACCCGTGGCTTGCTTTCAAAATGACCGGCCCATTCCAGCAAATCGTTCTGGTCCGCATGAGCTGAAAACCCGCCGATCGTGAAGACCTTGGCTTTGACAGAGACCATCTCGCCGAAAAGCCTCACCTCTTTTGCCCCATCCACGATCTGTCGCCCTGTGGAGCCCTGGGCCTGGAACCCTACGATCACGAGGCTCGTTCCCGGTCTCCAGAGATGGTGCTTCAGGTGGTGCCGGATTCGGCCGGCCGTGCACATGCCGTTGCCCGCAATGACGATAGCGGAGCCTTTAGTTTCGTTGATGGCTCTGGATTCTTCGGTGGTGGGTGTATATTGGAGATTCGGCATGTTGAAGGGATCGTAGCCTTGATCCACGATCGCCTGCGCTTCTTCATCGTAGTATTTCTTGTTCTTCCTGAAAATCTCCGTGGCCTTGATCGCAAGGGGGCTGTCCACAAAGATCGGAATTTTGGGGAGTCGACCGGCGCGCTGGAATTCGCCGAGGATGTAGAGGATTTCCTGCGTTCTCTCCACGGCAAAGGCGGGAATCAGGATTTTTTCTTTGTGCGATACGGCGAACTGTATCGCTTCCAGGAGCTCCGCCTTGCTATCCTCCAGGCTGCGGTGCAGCCTGTTGCCGTAGGTGGACTCAAGGAAAAGGTAATCGGCGTCGAAAATCTCCTGCGGGTCCTGCACGATGAGCTGGTTCTTCTTTCCCAGGTCGCCAGAGAAAACCATCTTGAGCGGCGCCTTGCCTTCTTCGACCCAGAGCTCGAGCACCGAAGAGCCAAGAATGTGCCCCGAATTTCTCATCCGCGCCCTGATCCCTGGTTCGGGCTCCACGATCTTGTCCTTGTCCACGGGAGAGAGCAGCTTCAGGCTCGCTTCGGCATCTTCCATGGTGTAAAGAGGAAGGACCTCTTTGTTTGACCGCCTCCTGTTCTTGCGGTTCTGCCACTCCGCATCCATTTCCTGGATGTGAGCTGCATCGAGGAGCATGATACTGCAGAGCTCGGCTGTCGGCGCGGAGGTGACGATGCGGCCCTTGAAACCGTCTTTCACGAACTTGGGGATCCTTCCGCTGTGGTCAATGTGCGCATGGGTCAGAAAGAGAGTGCTGATCCGGCCGGGATCAAAGCCCCAGTCCTTCCAGTTACGTTCCTCAAGGTTTTTGCCACCCTGGAACAGGCCGCAGTCCACAAGCACTTTTTTCCCCGCAGCGCTCTCGACCAGGTAACTTGACCCGGTCACCGTCCCCACACCGCCAAGACACGTCACTCTGACCATGCCTTCCTCCTTGAATACAGCTTTCAGCGGTGAGCTCTCAGCTGTCAGCCAACTCAAAAGCAGATCGAATCACAGGAAAGCACGAGAATTGGAAGGCACGAAAAAACAATAGGGTTTTCCTTCACCTTTTCCCCTTTCGTGTTTTCGTGATGGCGGGCCTTCGGGGTATGTTTTAACATCAGTTGTCCTTCTGTAGGACTCTGAGGCGCGCGCATCTCTGTAGCCCTTACTGTTGAGCTGTTGACTGATCACTGCATTTACTCCCCATGTGTCCCACTTATATTCCTCTCCGCGATAATTCCTGATGAAAGTTTTACCCTCTCGCTCCGTGATCGCAGAGGGGACCAGGTTCACCTTGCCTCCCCCGCCCGGGAGATCAACGGCAAAATGGGGAACACAGAGGCCGGTCGTGTGACCCTGAAGTTTTGAGATGATATCCATGCCTTTTCGGAGAGGCGTCCAAAAATGGGCTGTTCCTTTTGCCTGGTCTGCCTGGAAGAGGTAGTAGGGCCTGACTCGGACGGTCAGGAGCTTCTGCATCAGATCCCTTATGATCTTGGCGTCGTCATTGACCCCTTTGAGAAGAACGGTCTGGCAGCCGAGAGGGATGCCTGCATCCGCGAGCGTAGCACAGGCAAGGGCTGCTTCAGGCGTGATCTCGTGAGGGTGATTGAAATGGGTGTTGATGAACAGAGGGTGGAAGCCTTTGAGGAGATTTGCCAGTTCCGGCGTGACGCGCTGAGGAAGCGTGCAGGGCACCCGGGTTCCGATCCGTATGATTTCAACATGAGAGACGGATCTGAGTTCCGCAAGGATCCTGTAGATCTCTTTGTCCGGCAGGAGCAAGGGATCTCCGCCCGAAAGAAGGACGTCTCTCACCTTCCTGGTCTTTTTGATGTATGCAATCCCTTCCCTGATCGTTTCCTTGGTGACCATGGACGGGCGCCCCACCTTTCTTTTCCTGTTGCAGAAACGGCAGTACATGGCGCATTGGCTCGAGACGAGAAAGAGAACCCGGTCCGGGTAATGGTGGGTGAGACCCGGGACAGGGGACAGATTTTCTTCGTTCAGCGGGTCGTCAAAGCCTCTTGAGTCCGTGAGTTCCCGCAGGTCAGGCACGGCCTGTTTGTAAAAGAAGTCATTCTTTTTGCTGATGAGGCGAAGGGTGTAGGGATTGATGCGCATGGGATACTTCTGCGCGAGGCTTTCCAGGCCTTCTGTCTTGTCGAGTTTCAGACCTTCGGGCAGATCGAGCGGTGTGGTGATACTTCGCGAAAGGGTGTCCTCCCACGTTTCTTCATGGCTTTTTGCGATGACTCTCAAGAACGACTCCTGGTGAAAAAGGTGACGGGTCAGTATATGACCGGCATAATGCGCCTGTCAATTTCCCCTTCTCCCGCTCTTTCTCGTTTTTCCGCTTTTGCCTCAAACGCAGTGCTCCTCAAGTTCCGCGCTCCTCGAGTCTCGCGCCAGTGACTCGCTCCTTCTTTGCCCGTCTTAAGCGACTTGAACGTTCTTCACGACTTCAACGATTTGAACATCTTCAACGATTTTAACGGTTCTTGCATTCGTTCTGTTTCCGAAATTTTTCATTGAACGAAGGTGTATCAGCGCCTAGAATGAGCAAAGATCTGCGATGAGTGGGGTAATGTCATGGACGTGCTGCAGGCGATTCAGGAAAGAAGAAGCACCCGGGCGTACCTGGACAAGCCCGTGGACAAGGAGACTCTGGAAAAGCTCATCTCCTTTGCGTCCCAGGCTCCTTCGGCCATTAACATCCAGCCGTGGGAACTGGTGGTCGTGTCCGGGGAGGAGCGGAAGAGGCTGAGCCGGGTCCTGGTGAAGCGCATGCGGGAGAGGAACATCTCCTGCGGCCCGGGGGCCAAGAGGCCCCTGCCCGAGCACTTTGTAGAAAGGCAGAGAGGACTGCTCGAAGCCATGCTCCCGAACCTGGCTGCAGGAACTTCCTTCCAGAACTTCATCAACGAGGGAAGCTGCAATTTCTATGGCGCACCCACAGCGATCATTATTGTGATCGACAAGGTCTTTTCAAGCGCCCGTCTCACGGACATGGGCATCATTCTGGGCTACCTTGTGCTTGCCGCCCATGCCATGGGTCTCGCCACATGCCCTATCGGGCTCATCACGGCCTTTGACGAGGATATCCGGGAGCATCTGAACCTTTCGGAAGATAAGGAGGTCGTGATCGGGATCGCCGTGGGCTACAAAGACCCTTCCTCCGGCGTCAACACGGTCAGATCAGAAAGAGCCCCCCTCGATGAATGGGTAAAATGGAGGGAATAAAAGTATCTCACACAGAGTCACCCGCCTTCACCGTTGGCTACGGCGGGGCAAGCAGAGAAGACACGGAGAGAAAACCTTCTTTGAAGTTTAACAACAAAAGAAATTGTCTTTTGCTTTCTCTTCTTCCTCTGTGGCTCTAGCGAGTCCGCCGTGGCGGACGAGCGGGCGTGAGATAGTGGTTTTAGAAAAGGATATCGATTAATTTTGTGACGGAATCCACGGGAACGAGCTCCATACCTTCGATGCGCGAGCATGCCTCCACATTCCCCTTGGGGAGCAGGCACCGGCTGAACCCGAGTTTCTTGGCCTCTTTGATGCGAACCTCGGGCTGGCTCACCCCCCGGATTTCCCCGGCAAGTCCGACTTCGCCGAAAACGACCAGGGTCTTGTCCACAGGCCGGTCCAGGAAACTGGAGATCAGGGCTGAAACAATTCCGAGATCCGCAGCCGGCTCGTCCACCCTCATGCCTCCTGCCACGTTCACGAAGATGTCCTGATCTCCCATCTCGATCCCCATCCTCTTGCCCAGAACTGCAACGAGGAGAGAAATCCGGTTGTGGTCCACGCCGATCGCGGTCCTGCGCGGCATGCCGAGGGGGCTGGGTCCCACAAGGGCCTGCAGTTCGAGGAGCAGGGGCCTGGTGCCTTCGAGACACGGGATGACGACAGAGCCGGAAGCGCCTTCAGGCCTCTCCTCCAGGAAAATGCGCGAAGGGTTGCCAACCTCTTCGAGTCCCGAGTCCTTCATTTCAAAGACGCCGATCTCGTTGGTGGAGCCGTAGCGGTTTTTCACGGCCCGCAGGATCCTGAAAGCGTGCGAATTGTCGCCTTCGAAATAGAGGACCGTGTCCACGAGGTGCTCGAGCACCTTGGGCCCTGCAATGGCTCCGTCCTTGGTCACGTGCCCTATGAGAAAGGTGGGGATGCCGGTTCTCTTGGCCCAGTTGAGAAGCCGCGTGGACACTTCTCTCACCTGTCCCACGCTGCCCGGTGCAGAAGGCAGGGCCTCGGTGTACACGGTTTGAATGGAGTCCACCACAAGGAGATTGGGCTTAAGCTCGTCGATCCGCTCAAAGAGGTGCTCGATGCAGGTCCCTGTGAGGAGGAAGAGGTTTTCCGCACGAATCGAAAGCCGCTCGGCCCTGATCTTGATCTGCTGAGGGGACTCCTCACCGGAGAGATAAAGGGCTCTCAGCCGCTCTTTGGAAAGCCTGGCCACGACCTGGAGAAGGAGGGTGGATTTGCCGATGCCCGGGTCCCCGCCGATGAGGACCAGGGAGCCCGGCACGACCCCGCCTCCCAGGGTGCGGTCGAATTCCTGGAGGCCCGTCTTCAGCCGCATTTCAGGGTCGAGGGATATGGAATCGATCGGCTGAGGCTGCCCCATCACAAAGGAGGGAAGGCCCTTCGTTCCTCGCTGCGTCACCTCTTCGACAAAGGAGTTCCACTGGCCGCATTCCGGACAGCGGCCCAGCCACTTGGGTGTCTGGTGCCCGCAGCTCTGACACACAAAAAGAAATTTAGGTCCTTTGGTCATTTAATTTCTCACACCCGCTCCCCTTCGGGTCGCTAGAGCGCACAGAGTTCACAGAGAAAGCAAAAAAGTTTTCTTGTTTTTTAAACTTCAAATAGGGTTTTACTCTCTGCGTTCTCTGCGTCTCTGCGAGAGATAAGGTCTTCTTCCGTCTTGTCTTCTTCCAACTTTAGGCACTTCACGCGGCGCAAGCGCCTGCGCTGCGCGTAGCGCACTTTAGCCTCCGGCCTGTAGGGCCTACGGCCCGGAGGGGCATTTCTTCTCAAGGTGTCCCCAGCAATATATCCCAGATAGGCCTTTCCGCCTCCTTTTTCTCCTGGGGCTTGACCCCGTGCTCGCTCGCAAGCGCAATCAGCTCTTTCCGCCATCTTTCATTTTCAAGCCGGCCTTTTTCAAGGTACTCGTTGGCCGGCCGGATCAGAGAACCGTCCTGTGTTTCAATGGCAAGCAGGATCAGCTTGAACCCCTCGAGGAGGGAGTCTGCGCCGTCAATGTATATCCTGTTCAGATCTCTCACCTCTTGAGTCTCAGGCTGAAGGGCTCTCAACCCGCGGATAAATCTCCTGTAAAGAGGAATCACGTAGTCCCTCAGCGCCTCATAGGTGGTTTGATCGTCCTTGTAGTTGGTTCCTGTGACAGAAGCATACCGGGCAAGAGACTTCTCTTCCAGTTCGGCGATGTTCAGAACACCCTGATTGAGGTAATTGGTTAGATCCAGCGCCACCTTGTCCGTCGCACACCCGACACTAAGGCACGCCAAAGCCAAAGTGAAGATCAGAGTGATGATTTTAGTTTTACCGGCCAAGCTCTCTCCTGCCCTCAAGCCTCGCGCCAGAGAGACGATCCTTCTTCTCTCGCGTTTTTGCCTCAAGCGAAGCGCTCCTAGAAAGCAGTGCTCCTTAAGGCTGCGAGGCCCTTCCTCCCTTTATTCTGTCTTCCGTACTTTCAACTTTAGACACTTTAGCCTCCGGCCTGTAGGGCCTACGGCCCGGAGGGGCATTTTAGCGCACTTTAGGCACTCTCTCTTCCGTCTTTCGTCGATTGACTTCCCCAGGCTCCTTTGATAAAGCCTTGACCACCTTTTAGCAACGCCGTATGACTTGTGTCAATACCGGGTTTCTCTGGTG
Source organism: uncultured delta proteobacterium (assembly GCA_963702565.1). Classification (GTDB taxonomy): domain Bacteria; phylum Desulfobacterota; class DSM-4660; order Desulfatiglandales; family HGW-15; genus CAVPDE01. The sequence goes on from CAVPDE010000018.1 coordinate 183,986, forward strand.
AATTCTGCTGTAAAGGATGCTCCTATTGCGCCTTACTCAGAGGAAAATCGCCCCGACACTCATTCTCTCTCTTGTCTTCTTTCAAATGTTTTTCACGTCATCAGCCTATTCCTACGACCGGCCCTTTAACAATGCCGGCAACTGGCTAGGCACAGGTCTCATGGAAATACCGACCGCCCGCATCCTGGACGACGGCGTCATAAGAGTGGGTATTTCTCAAGCGCTTCCCTTCCGATGGTATGGCGGCGGCATGGGTATTTTCCCGGGCTTTGAGTTCACCGGCAGACTTACAGAAATAACGAATATCGATCCCGGATTTGAAGGCCAAAGCACCACAAAAGACAAGGCATTTGATATCAAGTACCAGCTCATCCCCGAGTCAAAATGGCTGCCCGCTGTTGCGCTTGGCTATCATGATCTTTTCGGTACTCAGCTCTTTGAAGCGCAATACATAGTTCTCAGCCGCCAGATTTTTCCTTTTGATTTTACTCTCGGGTATGGGACCAAGCGACTGGAAGGATTTTTCGGGGGCATCGAAGTTGCGCTTCACCCGCGCATTCACTTCATGGCGGAGTACAACCCAATTGATTATGCGGCTGACAGCCCTTCGGCAAGGGGAGTGCCCGAGGGAGCGGAGTGGCCCGTGAATTTCGGATTGAGGTTCAAGCTCCTTCCCGTGATTGACCTCGGTGTTTCCTATCAGCGTGGGGATACCCTTGGAGTCTCGCTGAACATACAGACTGATCTGGGGAAACCCATCGTCCCTCACAGGGCAGACCCGCCGCCCCTGGTTGATGTGGACAGGCGCCCATTTAAACAGCGGGACAAAAAAGAGATGGTCGAGAAGATCCACGCAGCCATCCACGAGGCCGGGTTTGCAAATGTTTCAGTTTACACGGATGGCGACATCCTGAGCGCTGAATTCACCAACAATCAGTATCTCTCCAATCAGAAAGCCGTTGGAAGAGTCCTCCGAATCCTTTTGCTCCATGCCCCTTCGGACGCGAAAAAGCTCCAGGCTGTTGAAAAGCGCAGGGGGATCCCCATCGTGAAGGTTGCGGTGAAGCCGAATGTTCTCGAGGCCTATCTCATGGGCGACGTGCCGGAGGACATTTTCGAGAGGCTCATCGAGGTGGAAACAATAACGGCGGAACCGGATGTCAGCAAACCCGACATGGTCTATGCAGGCGGGGAAGACAGCCGCTTAGGCTACGGCGTGAAACCTGAATTCCAGTCCTATCTCAACGATCCTTCGGGTTTCTTCAAGTTCCGTGTCGGCATCCAGCCTTGGGGTGTTGTTAATCTGTGGAAGGGTGGAGACGCTTATGCCCGATTTGACGTTCCTTTCTACTCCAACATTGAATCGTCGAATGTTCCGCCCCCGGATACGGTGAGGGAGGACAGCTGGAAATACCTGGGCAGGCAGTACACCTTTACGAATCTGTTGTTCGATCAGGCCGTTCAGTTCACGGATCGCACCTTCGGCCGGGTGAGTTTCGGATACCTGGAGTACATGTATGCCGGTGCGAGCGGTGAGGTGCTTCACTTTTTCGGCGACGGCAGTGTGGCTGTGGGTTTGCAGGCGGATTGGGTTCGAAAAAGAGAGCCCGGCTCGACCATGGCCCTCAAAGACCTCGATTTCTACGACGTCCTCGCCAATGCCTATTTCCGTGTGCCAAAGCTGGACGTGACCTTGCAGACTCAGTACGGCCGTTTCATGGCGGGAGATGTGGGCTGGCTTCTTACTGGCACCCGCGAATACGACACAGGGATCATCATCGGAGGGTGGTGGAGTTTCACCGACACGGACGACCTCCAGGGTTTCAGCAAGGGATACGACAGCAAGGGCGTGTTCATCACGCTGCCTGTAAGCATCTTCCTGCCCCATGATTCGCCGGTCAGGTACAATTACGCGTTTGCTCCCTGGACCAGGGATGCAGCTCAAACGCCTTACCACTGGCAGACGCTTTTCGATCTTGCAGGGGATTTGATGCCCGGTCGATTCAAGGCAAAGCTGAAGGACATCAAACAGTGAGAGGGGACATAGTGAACAATATCAAGAAATTCTAATGTCTGGAAGCGTTAACTTGTCAACATGAAAAAACTGAACTACCGCTCACCAGTTTCACTTGACAATGAATCAAGTTTTCATTTATTGTTATAGGCGTTCTTTCAGATCGCTGCGTGGCAAAATCCTTTTGACCTTATTCTGTCTGCTTTGTTCTGGATTCCATTGTATAGGAAGAAGGAGTAAGACCATGAAGAAGCGAATGACTGCGAAGATGACCACCCTGCTGGTGATTCTTGCCCTGGTCCTTTTCCCTGTTTGTGCAAGCGCTCAGACGCAGCAGCCGGCCCAAGGTGCTGGTGCTGCCGGAGCCGAAGCCCAGGGAACCGCCGGCACTGCAGCCGGTGCCGGTGCAGCCGGTGCCGGTGCCTCTACAGGTCTCAGCACAGCGGCAATAGTAGGGATCGTGGCAGGGGTGGCAATAATTGCGGGAATCGCAATTGCTGCAGGAGGAGGAGATGGGGGCGGCAGCAGCGGCACCACGGCCGGCCATTAAGAAACCTTCAGCACATCTTGCTGCCTTTTGTAGCGGATTATCCGGGCGGGTCTCGCACCCGCCCTCTTCTTTTTTGTTTTGGAAAAGGTAATAGTCACCCTAATCCTGTAAATCCTGTCAAAAGAGACTCTCTGCGTTTCTCTGCGACTCTGCGAGATCTTTTCATTTTCCTGTTTACAATCCCCCTATTCATATTGAAGAATAGGCCCTTAAATGCTGACGGCTGACGACTGACGGCTGATCGCTCAACGCTATTTCTTGTGAGTATCTTTACCCCGTGAAATTCCCGCTGAGGCGGGACCATTTCACTGGTGCAGGCTCGAGGTTTCTATGAAAAAAAGCTGTCTCCTGTTCATAGTGCTTGCGGTCTTCATCCTCAGTTTTCCGCACCAGGGTTTCTCGCAACAAAGCACCAACACAAAAACGTACACGATGCCGCCGCAGTTGCAGCAAGCCGTCAACAAGGGCTTGGTGTCTCCCCAGCAGGCTCAAGCGTGGATGGAAGCCCTTGAAAAGGGGCAGATCACTGTAGAAACAATCAATGAGGCGCTTAAGCCGCTCGAGGCAAAAGGTGGCCTTGGAACCCTGACCCGAGAAGAGATCGAGATGGGCAAGAAGCTTCTCGATGAGAAAATAAAAGAGGCACCTAAAGAGGCTCAGAAAGAGGCACCCAGGCCTGATCAAAAGTCTCGTTTTGAGGAGAGGGCGAAAGAGAAGCCCAAAGAGGCTCGGAAAGAGGCACCCAGGCCTGAGCAAAAGATTCGTTCTGAAATGAGACCCCCTGAAGAAAAGAAGCCTGCCGGAAAACAGGAACCGGCGATTTTAGAGGATGAGTACTTCAAAAAGACGACTCCTGAAGAGGCTCCGGAGCTTGAGATTTTCGGTCACAAACTTTTTGGCGCCGCCCCATCCACCTTTGCCCCCATCACCTCCTTGCCTGTGTCCAACGACTACATCATTGGTCCGGGCGATGAGATCAAGGTTCTCATGTGGGGCCGCCTCGATGCATTCTACACCCTGGAGGTGGACAACGAAGGAGTCATCAACTTCCCGAAAGTGGGCCCGCTGACCGTGGCCGGCCTGACTTTCGGAGAGATCAAGGAACTGATCAGGGCTAAGGCGGAATCGATCACCGGCGTTAACGTGAATGTCTCCATGGGCAAGCTGAGGACCATCCAGGTCTTTGTCCTGGGTGAGGTGATAAGCCCCGGCGTTTACACAGTGAGTTCCCTGGCCACGGTGACCAATGCCCTGCTTGCTTCAGGAGGCCCGACAGCACTTGGCTCTCTCAGAAAAGTGGAACTCAAGCGCCGTGGCAAGACAGTGACGGTTATCGATCTTTACGACTTCCTGCTAAAGGGCGACACCTCTGCGGACGTGCGGTTAATGCCCGGGGACAGCATCTTTATCCCACAGGCAGGCTCGATGGTGTCCGTGTCAGGCAATGTGAAAAGGCCTTCGATCTATGAAATGAAGGACGACAGGACGCTGCGAAACGCAATCGATTTGGCAGGAGGTCTCAAGCCGAGGGCGTACAACCAGCGCATCCAGATCGAACGGGCTTTTCAGAACCGGGTTCAGATCGTTCTGGACATCTCTTACGAAGAGCTGCTGCAGAAGAAGCCTATCCCCCTCATGGACGGCGACCTCATCCGTATATTCTCGATTCATCCGGCTTCTATCAATGCGGTTTTCCTTTTTGGCAATGTGATTCGGCCTGGCGAATACGCTTATGAGCCGGGTTTGAGGGTACTGAATGTGATCCCGGACCTGCAGAGTCTGGATTTGGACACCTATTTTGATTATGCCCTGATCAAGAGATACCGTTTCGAGGATTCCAAATCAGAGCTCATTCCCTTTAACCTCGGCAGGCTTCTCGTTTCAAGAGACTTGCGCCAGAACATCGTTCTCAAGCCCAAGGACGAGATCTATGTCTTCAACAAGAAGATGTTCGAGGATGCAGAGCACGCCCTTGTCGAGGGAGAGGTGCGCAAACCGGGGCGATACCCGATTGAGGACATGAAAGTCAGGGACCTCATTTTCAAAGCGGGAAATCTCACCAAGGATGCCTACATGGACCTGGGCCACCTTTACAGGACCAATCCCAGCACCAAAGAAGTCACGATGATGCCCTTCAATGTGGCCAAAGTCATGGAGGGAGACCCTCTCCACAACTTGCCCCTCAAGAATCTGGATTTCGTCGTTATCCTCAGCCAGTGGGACTACGCGAACAAGTACACGGTGACGATAAGCGGCAAAGTCAACAGACCCGGCGACTATCCCTACGCCACGAACATGACCGTGAGAGACCTGATCCTGGTGGGCGGCAATGTCATGGAATCCGCGTATTTGGAAAGAGGGGAACTGGTCCGATACGACATTGTCGCAGGCAAGAAAGTGGAAACCTCTCTTCTTAACTTCGATGTGAAGCTGGCTCTGGCAAATGACCCTTCCCACAACTTGAGGCTGAAACCCTTTGATGTGGTCAATGTAAAGGAGATCCCGGAGTGGAAGGAGAAAAGGACGGTGATGGTCACCGGCGAGTTTGTTTTCCCCGGGACCTATCAGCTCCGAAAGGAGGAGCGTCTCAGCAGCATCATTCAGCGGGCGGGCGGATTTACGGAAAATGCCTATTTGCGGGCAGCGTTCTTCACGAGAGAATCAGTCAAGAAGGGGCAACAGGAGCGCTTGAACGAGCTGATGAAGCAGATGGAGATCGAAGCGGCCCACTATGCCTCAGCCGGAGCCCAGGCAGCTCTCTCGCAAGAGGATGTGGCGGCTCAGGGACAGTTCCTGGCTGCCCAAAGATCTCTTATTGAGAAGCTGCGGGAGGCAAAAGCAACAGGTCGTGTCGTGATCTCCCTGCTCCCTTCGACCGTGCTGCGCGACGCAAGCCTCGACATGGTCCTTGAAGATGGGGACACCCTGTATGTCCCCAAGAGCCCGAACACCGTGAGTGTCCTTGGCGCGGTGTACAATCCGAACGCTCTGATTTATGAAGATAGCAGGCCGGAAGTCAGTTATTACCTGAAGAAAACCGGCGGCCCCACAGAGAATGCCGAGGCGGACAAAATGTACGTTGTCAGGGCTGACGGGACTGTTGTGGCAAAAGCGGAAAAGGGATGGTTCAACACCGGCTGGAGTGACGAGGAAAAGAGGTGGGGGGTCGGGAGCAGCTTTGAAGACACGAGGCTGTATGCAGGGGACACAATTCTGGTGCCGCAGAAAATCATCAAGCCGAGCTTCATGAAGGATGTAAAGGATATCACAACGATCCTCTACCAGATCGCCGTGGGCGCCGGAGTCGTGATTGCGGCATTCTAATCCTTTCTCTCACAGAGTCACCCGCCTTCGCCGTTGGCTGCGGCAGGGCAAGCAGAGAAAGGCGGAGAGGGAAATCTTATTGGTTTTAAAACCAGAAAACCCTCCTCTTGCTCAGTGACTCGAGCGACCCTGAGCCTGTCGAAGGGGAGCGGGCGTGAGGTAAATTTTTCCTGACAACGTGCAACCAGCAACAAGCGACGAGCGTGCAAATGTGAAAAACGAAATTCAGATAGAAGAAACCAAGAACCTCCCCCAATCTTCTCAACGTGATCAGGGTGAGCCCTATGAGGATGACGAAATCAATCTCCTCGACCTCTTCATGGTCCTGGTGAGGAGAAAGCGGCTGATCATCGGCCTTACCTTCCTCACCGGGGTCGCTGCAGTCATCATCAGTCTCCAAATGAGGAATGTCTATCGTTCCGAGGCAACCATCGCGCCCAGGCAGATCGAACAATCCGGCAGCAAGGTTCTGTCAGGCGCTCTTGGCGGCCTTGGCGGAATGGTGGCCACTGAATTCGGTCTCGGTGGTGGAGGTGAAGTAGACAAAATCGAAGTTCTTCTCAAGAGCCGCCAGCTTGTTCAGCTCGTAGTTGAAAAACACAATCTCATGCCTCTTCTGTTTGAAGACAAATGGGACTCTCAGAAAAAGGCGTGGAGCGAGAGTCCTGCTCCAACCATGCAGGATGCTTACAAGCTCATCAAAGACGGTTTGCTGAAGGTAACAAGGGACCGCAAAACGGATGTGATCACTGTCAGCATCGAACACAAGAATCCGCAATTCGCCCGGTCAGTCGTGGACTATTACCTGACCGAACTGAGCGAGGGTCTGCGGGCCAAGATACTCAAGGACGCCCAGGAAAACATGCGTTTTCTCAAAGAGCAGCTGGATAGAACTGCCGATCCTCTTCTCCGGGAAAAGATCTACGGCATGCTGGCCAAGGAAATCGAGAAGGATACCTTTGCCAGGGCCCAGACCTACTACGGCTTCTATGTCCTGGATCCGCCGGTAGCTCCTGACCTGAACAAGAAGGCAAGACCCAAGCGCTCCATGATCTTTATCCTTTCCGTGGTCGTTGCTTTCTTCATTGCGATCTTCCTGGCCTTTTTCCTCGAATACCTGAACCGCCTCAAAATCCAGGAGCCTGACCGCTACCAGCAGCTCAAGGACGGCCTGCGTCTGCGCCGCCGCAAACCCAAACCCTAGTCTCACGCCCGCTCCCCTTCGGGTCGCTAGAGCCACAGAGGAAGAGGAGGGTGTTCTTGGTTTTACAACAAATCAGACTCTCCTCTCTGTGTCTTCCCTGTGACTCTGTGAGAGAGAGGGGGGTTTCCCGCTTTGGCCTTTTCTCGCGTTTCTCTTATGAGTTTCTACATTAACCATTTGACATTTCCTTCTGCTTCCTCTAAAACTGCTGTTCAAAATTGAACAGCTCTGGATGCTCGGCTTTTCTGTGGGAGGTGGCGAAATGGAACACACGCAGAAGACCTTTGAAGTTCTCGACACCCTTGACCGGCAGCCGATCATAAACCAGCGCCAGCTCGCCCAGCACGCCGGCATCAGCCTGGGCCAGGTCAATTACATCCTCAAGAGCCTCCTGGACAGAGGCTTCGTCAAGGTGGGGAATTTCCGCAAGAGCCCTCACAAAATCGGTTACGCCTATCTTCTCACACCAAAAGGAATCCAGGCCAAGTCCCGGCTCGCCGTCCGATTCATCACCTCGAAGCTCGAGGAGTACGACAGCCTTCGAAACAGGTTGGCGGAAAAGCTCGCTTCCATTGAAAGCAGAGACTTCCGGCAAATGGCCTTCGTAGGGCCCCTGATAGTCAAGAGCTTTATTGAGTCCATCATCAACGAGGAAGACCTTGAGCTTGAAGTGACCGCCTATTTCAGAGACTGGAGAGATTTGAAGGCGGCCGATGCCGGTGCTTACAACCTTGTTCTTTTTTTTGATGATGTTCCGGGCGGACTGAACAGAGTCGCCGAATCCCTTGGCATCTCAAGGGACAAATTGATTCCGCTCTGGTGAAAGAAGCAGGGAGCAATAGCCAGTTCATGAGTTATTGAGCTAATGAGTTCATGGGCTAAGGAGAAAGAACAGGGCTCTCTGCTCTAATCTACGTTGGGAGTTTTGATACAGATATTGATCACTTATGGTCCTTGTGGGCCTGGCGCCCACGGGGCGGAGCTATGGCTGTCTCACGCCCGCTCCCCTTCGGGTCGCTAGAGCCACAGAGCAAGAAGAGGATGCTTTTGGTTTTATAACAAAAAAGATTTTCCTTTCTCTGCGTCTCTGCGAGAGATAAGGTTCTAAGGTTTTTGCTTTACGTTGGTTCTTAAATCCACTTTGAGGTAATTACATATGACTATTCAAGCAAAAGTCGCAGTTATCGGCTCCGGCTATTGGGGCAAGAATCTTGTTCGCAATTACCATGAGCTCGGCGTCCTGAAGCTCATCTGCGACAAGAACGAAACAGTCCTTGCCGGCTTCAAGAAACAGTACCCCGGTGTGGACACGTGTCTCGCCCTCAACGATGTGCTTTCCCGTAAGGACATTGACGGGGTGGTGATTGCAACACCCGCTGAAACCCATTACACGCTCGCACGTGAAGCGCTCCTGGCGAACAAGCACGTTTACGTGGAAAAGCCGCTCGTGCTGGACGAGCGCGAAGGCGAAGATCTCATCGGTCTGGCTGCCGAGAGGAAGCGTGTGCTCATGGTCGGGCACCTCCTCCAGTACCACCCGGCCTTTGTCCGGCTCAAGGAACTCGCCTCAAAGGGGGATCTGGGCCGCATCAACTACATTCACTCCCAGCGCCTCAACCTGGGGAAGATCAGGCGTGAGGAGAACATCCTCTGGTCTTTTGCGCCCCACGACATTTCCATGATCCTCTCTCTTGCTCAGGAGGAACCCGAGAGTGTCCTGACAACGGGCGGATTCTACCTTCACAAGAAAATAGCCGATGTCACAATGACGCACCTCGATTTCCCTTCCGGTCTCCGCGCGCACATCTTTGTCTCCTGGCTGCATCCATTCAAGGTCCAGGAGCTGGTGGTGGTGGGCGACAAAAAAATGGCAGTCTTCGATGACACCAGGGCCTGGGGTGAAAAGCTCCTTCTCTATGCCCATGAAATCAAGTGGCAGGACAATGTGCCTGTTCCTGCAAAGGCTGAACCTGAAAAGCAGGATATCCCTCAGGCCGAACCTCTGCGTGTTGAATGCCGGCAGTTCCTGGAGTGCATGGCAAACGGGAAGCAGCCATTGACGGACGGCCGCGAAGGTTTGAAGGTCCTGAAGATCCTCAATGCCTCCCAGCGCTCTCTGGACCAGGGTGGCCAAAAGGTGGGTTTAGGCGCTGACGATGCAACTCGTCGGCCGTCAGCGGTCGGCGGTCAGCGGTCGGCGGTTGGCGGTCGGACGTCGTCTTATTATGTCCATCCCACCGCGATCGTCGACGACAAGGTGACCGTAGGTGAGGGCTCGAAAATCTGGCACTTCACTCACGTGCTGTCAGGCTCGAAAATAGGGAAAGGCTGCAACATCGGCCAGAACGTGGTCATCGGGCCGGACGTCGTGATGGGCAACAACTGCAAGCTCCAGAACAACGTGAGTGTTTACAAGGGCGTGACTCTCGAGGACGGCGTCTTCTGCGGTCCATCCATGGTTTTCACGAATGTTTACAATCCGAGGGCGGAAATCAGGAAAATGGACCAGGCCCGTCCCACTCTTGTGAAGAGAGGAGCTTCAATCGGTGCGAATGCAACGGTCATCTGCGGAAACACGCTCGGCCGGTACTGTTTCATTGGGGCCGGTGCCGTGGTGACCAAGAATGTGCCGGACCATGCCCTGGTTGTAGGCAACCCCGGGAAGCAGATTGGGTGGATGTGCGAGTGCGGCGAGAGGCTGACCGATGACCTCGACTGCCTCACCTGCGGCAAGAAATATCAGAAGACCGACTCCGGTTTGGAAGAAATCAAGAATCAAGAATAGTCTCACGCCCGCTCCCCTTCGACAGGCTCAGGGTCGCTCGAGCCACAGAGGAAGAGGAGAGTTCTTTGGGGTTTACAAAAAAACAAGATTTCTCTGCGTCCTCTCTGCTTGCCCCGCCGTAGCCAACGGTGAAGGATGGTGACTCTGTGAGAGATAAAACAAATTGGTCTCACGCCCGCTCCCCTTCGGGTCGCTCGAGCCACAGAGGAAGAAGAGCTTATTCTTCTTTTATAACCAAAAGGCTTTCTCTGCATTTCTCTGTGACTCTGTGAGAGATAAGGTTTTAGGTCTTGTGTCTCCATTCCACAGGCGTTACTTTGCAGGAGACAAGCCATAAAGCTCAACCAGATTTCATTCAACATCATTTCAGCCGCGATCAGCGTGCACGAAACCCTTGGCCCGGGTTTGCTGGAATCCGTTTATCAGAAATGCATGGAGATTGAACTGAAGAAGAGGGGATTGCACGTCGAATCCGAGGTGGAACTGCCTGTGATTTATGATGGTGAGAAAATAACGGAACTGGGCTTCCGGATCGACCTGCTCGTAGAATCCGCTGTGATCGTGGAGTTGAAATCCGTGGAGGAAGTAAAACCCGTCCACAAAAAACAGCTCTTGACCTATCTCCGTCTTGCTAGAAAGGACTTGGGTCTTCTGATCAATTTCAACGAAGTTCTTCTCAAAAAAGGCATATACAGGATTGCAAACGCTCCTCTGGATTCACCTAATACATAGTTCCATTTCTTCTCTTCTTTCTCTGTGACTCTGTGAGAGATAAGGTTTCTTATGGCTAAAAACTGGCTTCTTGTTGTCGGCGCCAGGCCCAACTTCATGAAAGTCGCCCCCCTGATTCGGGCGATCGACAAGCACAACCATTCTCTTGACTCGTCACTTGTCGCTATTCACTATCTTCTCGTCCACACGGGCCAGCACTATGACGCCAACATGTCCGACGCTTTTTTCCGTGATCTGAAGCTCCCCGAGCCGGACCTCCACCTTGGGGTCGGCTCCGGAAATCACGGCGAGCAGACAGGGAAGGTCCTCATTGAATTCGAGAAGGTACTTCTGAAGGAGCAGCCCGACCTGGTGATTGTCGTGGGCGACGTTAACTCCACTCTGGCATGTGCCCTGGCTGCTGTGAAGCTTCACATCGATGTGGCTCACGTTGAAGCAGGCCTGCGCAGTTTTGACCGGAACATGCCCGAGGAAATCAACCGGCTGCTGACGGATGCCATTTCAGACTACCTGTTCACTCCGTCACCGGAAGGCGATGAAAACCTGGCCAAAGAGGGCATCCCAGCCGAGAAGATTTTTCTGGTCGGAGACATCATGGTGGACAGCCTGCTCTTTCACCTCGATCAAGCTAAGAAGACCAATATTCTTGCACGGCTCGGACTTAGACCACGGACAACGGACCACGGACAACGGACTTCTTTGCTTCCCTTTGCTCTCATGACTCTCCATCGCCCTGCCAATGTGGATGACAAGCAGGCTCTGGAGAAGATTGTCCGGGGGCTCCTCGAAGTGAGCTCCCATTTCCCGATCCTCTTCCCGGTCCACCCTCGGACTGCAAAGCAGATCAAAGCCTTTGGCATGAGAGGCTTCGTTTGAATTCCATTCTTCGCCTGACATAAAGTCGGAAGAATACTTCGAGAACGGAGCCCTCAAAAAGAAGATCCACTGTTTTGCGCCGCTGGGCTACCTTGATTTCCTGAACCTCATGTGCAATGCAAGGGTCGTTCTCACGGATTCAGGCGGTATCCAGGAAGAGACGACCGTTCTCAATATCCCGTGCATTACCCTGAGAGATACGACCGAGCGGCCCATCACGTTGACGGAGGGAACCAACGTGCTGGTCCACAACGACCCTGAGAAGATCGTCGCCGAAGTCAAGAAAGTCCTGAGCGGGCAGACAAGAGTCAGTCAGTGCCCGTCTCTGTGGGACGGCCACACTGCCGAACGCATCGTCGCCATCCTAGCCCGCCGTTAGTGTGGAGGGCTTGCCCGCCATCCGTGTGGCGGGCTGGCCAAGCACGGCTGAGAGATAGGAGGCAGTCCTCACGCCCGCTCGCTCGCGCCGGTCTTCTTGTATTCTGTCTCCTGTCTTCTTCTGTGATGCGCGCCTTCAACGATTTTGACGACTTTCCCGTGTTGAACGGTTTCAACGACTTGAACGGCATTTTATGCTCGTTTCCCCGTCTTCTTTTCTGCACACTCGATTTGCCCTACTCCGCACACGTCTACGAAGAAATCCGAGTATTAGGCTGTCTAAATCGTCGGTGCCAATGGTAGTTCAAAATGATCAGTCCATGAATTTCTTAATAATGTCATTATATTGCCTTTCACGTTTTAGTGGCAGGTCTCCTTTATCCGCCAAGTCAAACCCGCTGGCACCTTCCTTGCTTTGTATGCTGCTCGGAGCCAAATCCGAGCAGATTAGGAGAGCAAGGCTATGTGTGCAAAACAATCCATCACCTCAAGAGCGGTCATCCTGGCGTGGCTTTTGTTCCTTTTCACAGCCTCAAACGCCTTTGCATATGATTATCAAGTCACAGAGATCCAGCCTCTGCCAGGTTACACGGCAAGCCGGGCCATGGGAATCAACAACCTGGGAGAGGTTGTTGGGAGGTTCTATAATCTGAACCCAACCACCGGAGAAGCCATCAACCGCAAGGCGTTCGTATGGGACCCCACGAATGGGGCGTATCTCTTGCCGACACTGAGCGGCGAGTGCAGCGCCTGGGACATCAACGACAATGGTTTTGCAGTTGGATACTCTTACAATGCTTCCGCCAAGCAGCGCGCTGTCTTATGGGATCTCCATGTGAACACCATCGATGACATTGGCGCGCTCAGGAATCCTACCACCGGAGTCTACGGTGGTAGCAGCACGGCCTACGGTATCAACAATCTGGACCAGGTCGTGGGGAGCGCCGACATTCCAAACAACACCAACACATTTACGCCCTTTCATGCATTCCTGGACGATACATCAGGAATCAGTGATCTTGGCACCCTGAACACCACCATGCCCGAATGGCAGTACGGGTACAGCATCGCGTATTGTACAAACAATAACGGGCAGGTTGTAGGCATAGCCCAGGATACCCCATGGGCGGGTTTTATATATGATGACGCCGACGGCATGAGGATGCTTCCAAAGGATCCGGCTCATGGAGACAAAGAATGGTACGCAGTGGTCATCAATGACTCCGGCCTTATCGGCGGCCATGTGATCGCAGGCACAAATAAGTCTCTTCCATACTACTGGCCCAATGAATCAACCGCCCCTGTCAAGATCACAATGCCAGCGGGTTTCCCTTATGGCGAAATTTATGGCATCAATGCTTCAGGTCAGATGGTCGGTATCATGTGGAGCAGTGATCAGGCAGGAGCCACGGAGCATGCTTTTGTATTTGACACCCAAAACGGTGTTCGTGACCTGAACAATCTGATAGACCCCGCCTCTGGCTGGGTCCTGCATTTTGCCCGAGATATCAACGATCGCGGCCAGATTGCAGGCTATGGTGAGTTGGGCAGTAACAAGCGCGGATTTACCCTTACCCTTCAATCTAATCTGTTCTGTTTCTTCAATTTGCAAGGCACCTGGCAGTGGCAGTCAGATACGTGGAGCCAGCTTACGGCGGCCAACCCGGAAAGTATGGTGGCCTCGGGTTCTGTATTGTATGCGGACTTTGGAGCAGGCGGCATCTATAAGTACGACTTGGGTGTATGGAGACAGCTTACAGCGACCAACCCGGAGAGCATGGTAGCCTCGGGTTCAGTTCTATATGCGGACCTTGGGACAGGCGGCATCCACAAATATGAAACGGGTGTATGGAGCCAGCTTACGGCGGCCAACCCGGAAAGTATGGTGGTCTCGGGTTCTGTATTGTATGCGGACCTTGGGACAGGCGGCATCCACAAATATGAAACGGGTGTATGGAGCCAGCTTACGGCGGCCAACCCGGAAAGTATGGTGGTCTCGGGTTCTGTATTGTATGCGGACCTTGGGACAGGCGGCATCCACAAATATGAAACGGGTGTATGGAGCCAGCTTACGGCGGCCAACCCGGAAAGTATGGTGGTCTCGGGTTCTGTATTATATGCGGACCTTGGGACAGGCGGCATCCACAAATATGAAACGGGTGTATGGAGACAGCTTACGGCGGCCAACCCGGAAAGTATGGCGGTCTCGGGTTCTGTATTGTATGCGGACCTTGGGACAGGCGGCATCCACAAATATGAAACGGGTGTATGGAGACAGCTTACGGCGGCCAACCCGGAAAGTATGATGGTCTCGGGTTCTGTATTGTATGCGGACCTTGGGACAGGCGGCATCCACAAGTACGACTTGGGTGTATGGAGCCAGCTTACGGCGGCCAACCCGGTAAGTATGGCGGGAGGCTTGTAATGGCTGCCACCGATAATTCATAGAGGTAGCGATATTGGTTAGACAGAGTTAAGAGGAGCAGAAAATCTTGCTTTGGGGCGGCAGAGATCCGTTCTCAAAGACTTTTTCATTTCCAGAGGCAATCCCGAATAGGCAGAACCCCCTTTTGGTGGCAGATATCGATGCGTTCATAGAGCTGATAAAACCACAGGCTTTGCCGGTGCACTGACTTGACCGAGTGAGTGAGCCGACAGATTCTTCAAGTCCCCGCTGAGAGCGAAGAGCCGCCCCAATTAGAATTTGACGCGAATTCCCTCAACACCTCCAAAAACGAAGAGAGTCATGTCATCTGGAAAGCGCGCTACCGTATCAAGCATACCGAAATTTCCTGGCGCGCCGACAAAGACTCCTTGTAGTAACAAGACCACGGATTCCCGAAGGTTTATGGTTTGGAAGGGTGGAGAAACCGACTTAGCCTCATTGTACGAAGAGAAGCTTCCTGAGTACGTTGAACGCCGTACCATCGATTCATACAGCGCCAAGCGAATCGCGTTGGAAGTGAAGGAATTCAAAATCCCTAACCTCTTGTCAGTACTTCCCAAGGGCTTCGAGTATGAGTCGATTGTGGAAATAGGCTGCGCTACAGGCGAACTGATTTCAACTTTTCCGGGAGCGAGAGTGAGACGGAGGGTTGGGTTCGACCTATCCCTGGGGAACATCAATGCTGCTCAAATGCGATTCCCAAGTACGGCTTTTCATGCCTGTGACTTTCGAGTATCCACAGAGCATTTCGATATGGTCATTTTGAGCGACGTGCTGGAACATGTACCGGACGACTCTAAGTTCCTCAGAGATGCAGCAAGCATAGGGAAGTTGGTTTTGGTGAACCTTCCATTGGAGAAGTGTTTGGCCAGTCTGTTCAGAAATTATGGTCCGGAAGATGCGTCAGGGCACCTGAGAAAATACTCCTTTGCAGATGGGATGAAGTTGTTTGAGGAGGCCGGCCTTGCCGTGCTAGACCACCGACGCATTTGGGTAATGGAAAGTAGCTATGAATTGCAGCGGCAGCAATTGAACAAAGCTATGCTTGGCTCGGAGTTCAGAGGCAACGCATCGACTCGTTTGGCAAAACAGCTGATCTTCCGCGTCTGTAGGGGTTTCGTGAAGGTGGGTCGCGTTGTATTCTCCAGCAACCTGTTTGCTTCGGCGCAAATGCAGACAAAGAAAAGATGAGTTTGCCCAGCGGACTCGGGATATCACTAGCGATTCAGATAGTCGGTTCGCTGGCTACCGTGCTGGCAACGGTTTTCATTACCCGCACTTATGGACCAGAAGGACAAGGTTACCTCAGCTACTTTCGGTCGACTGTTGATTTAGCGGTCAGCATAGGGACATTCGGTTTGCCTCAGGCATTCGTCTATATGATCAACTCCAGTCTGCTTTCCGTGGGGTGGGCCTTAAAATTCTCCCGCTCCTATTCCATACTCTTCGCGCTGTTCGCTGCCTGCACCGGGGCGGTCATTTATGCCTCAGGTGCTGCCCATGCGCACGGGTTCGATGGGTTTGCGGTCGGTTGCGCTGTTCTGGCCTCTGCAGGACTTCTCGCACATGGCTTGTATCGTGCGATAGCGCTGGTGACAACATCTACCGGTGTTTTCAATGTAGTTACGGTTCTGCCGGCCGTATTGATACTCTTTTTCTACTTCATCGCGCAGCCCGTCAATTTTGCGGTGCTTGTCTTCGCCCATGTGCTGGCTACGCTTCTATCGGTGGCTGCGGTCATGGCCGTTCTAGGAAGAAAGAAATGGCCTAGCCATAGCCTCCATGCAGGACTGAGCATTTTGAAATATGCGGCCCGCTATGGGATGTGGTCGTTTGTCCCGCACATTGGTTTGGCAGCGTCAACCGTTGGGACGTATGCGCTCTTGCGGCAAGGAGCTGGTGGCGATGGCGCTGTCGGGCAATTTGCGGTTGGGGTTCTGGTGCTATCTGCAGCCGTCCTGCCGTTGAATATGATCATCCCGGTACTCTTTAATGCTTGGTCTGGTGGTGCAGAAGAACCACGTCGGACGTCGTTCATCAAGCTGGCCCATCTTGGTACTCTCTTTTCCTGCCTTGGGCTCACGGCAGGGGTAGCATTGGCGGAGCCTTTGACCATGCTTATCCTGGGTCGTGACTTACTGCCATCTGTGGTAGTCACTCAGATCATGCTTACGGGGATTTTCGCCTTGTATCAAAGCCGATTGTCGTCTGCGCTTCTTCTCTCTTTGGGAAGAGCGGATTCCGTTGCGATCGGTGCCGCAATCAGGGCCGTTGTCATCATGGCGCTGCTGGCTCAGGGATTCGCGGAATCGATCACTACGACGGCAGTCGCTTGGATAGTCGGAGAATTCGCAGGAGTCGGTTACCTCATCTTTAAAATGGTTCGAGTCACAGGTTGGCCGATACTCGCGAGCCTGGGTCTGTCGCCGAGCTGGGCAGTGCGGGAACTGATTACTCGGCGTACGTTCGAACGTTGGAATCCCTAGCAAGGAGAGTGAAAACCCCCGATCTTAAGATGGGCGAAAGCCCCTAAAATCTCCTTAGGCGACGCTAAGAGCTCGGATCTCATAGAAAAAAACGGTCAGGCGGCCACCGGATGCGGATTCCAAAGTTCCGGGGCCGGGTTCTCATCGGGTCAGTTGCGATTCGATGCCCGGGCCTTTTGTTGCAGATTGATCCGTAGCAGGAGATCTGGATCGCTTGAGGTGAGGCATACCTGCATCATATCAATATCCTCATTGACTATCACCGAGCTCAGAGTCTCGCAAGATCGTGAAGTGGTCGAAAGAAACCGGCGCGCATAGTGTGCTCTCCGAATTCGCACATTTGAAGAAGGATACTAGAACGCGCATCTTTGCGCGCGGGGGTATCTTGCCGTCAGCCCGAAGGGTATCATGGACCGATTGATCCAGCAGGATATGGACGGGCAGGAGAGGGAGCCTCGCGTCGGTAACCTCCGATTTCAAACTGCTCCCCCCAACACCGGTCTTACGGAAGAGGGTCGGTTTGTTTGCATTTCGCCATTGATTGCTCCTGCGATAGCTGCAAGATCGTTGTAATGGACCTGCAAAATAGTCTCATTCTTCTCGCTTATGTACCCAACGCTGCCGTACTGATAGCGGCTTCCATTTTGTCGCTTCAAAGAAAGAGAATTTACGGGGTTTTGTGGGGCGCCCTCCTTGTTTTTCATATACTTTCTATCGCTCAGTCCAAGTCCTTATTGGCGGAGTTCGGCTCTGGTACCCTTCTGCTGGGGCAGGCGTTGATGCTCTTGTCCAATAGCTTACTCTTTGCGATATGTTTTCTTTTCGAGAGGTTTCTCCTAAGAAACGACGTCAGTTTTAAAGGCGTTCGAAGCTGGCTGACCAGCCCTGACCCAACCAAACACCGTTACCTCATTATGGTAGTGATTGTGAGTGTCGCGGTTATTGGCATGCAAGTGCGGGATGGGTTCGAGAGACTAATTATCGGCTGGGAAGAGGCACGTGAGTCGACAAGCATGCTGGACTCAGTTTCTATATTCCTCAGCTTCATTATATTCCCGAGTGTATGGGTGGCCATTAGGTCCAAGTTGTATTTGCTGGCACTACTCTTTGGGTTGGTCTATTTGGGTGTTTTTCAAGTTATCGGATCCAGAGCCGTTTTACTGACACTGCTTGCTGCAGCGTATGCCGAATTGCTGCTCTCGGAATTAAGCCTTCGAAGAAGACTGTTGATCATGGTGCTGTTGGGCCTCCTAGGGGCTGGGTTGCACACCGCCTCTCGATTAACGCGAGGCCATGGTTTGTTGGGTATAGTCGACATATTTGCGAGCGGTGACGCAACTGTCTTAATTGATATGTTGACGGACCTGGACCTGTCCGGTGGAGAGGCGAATATCTACCGTTATTACAACTATGTTATAGAAGCAAGCTATGATGACTATCCTTATCATGCGTGGGTGACTGTGAAAAGGCTGGCCTTGCTTTATTTCCCAACGGGTTGGGCCCCCGATATAAAGCCGATGGATATAACCTATCGACTGTATTCTGATGCTTTTGCGGACGGAATCTTCAATGAAAGTGCCTTTTTTGAGAGGCTGAGGATCACCATGGAGGGCGAACAAGCTGGTTCCATACACCCAACTCTCTGGGGGGATATGTACGCCAACGGCGGCTTGGCTGGGGTGGTGATATATCCGGTTTGCCTTGGGTTCTTCCTTGTCTTGATCGAAAGGTATATTCGCAAACTGAGCCCTGCGGGAATATTTCTGATAGTGCCATTGACGATCGTTGGGTATATCATGGTTGCTCGCGGAAACGTGGTGATCGGTTTCGGATATTTGGGTTACATTATTCCCATGGTCATCGTGCTGGCGTACATTTCCCGTTTGCGCCTGTTCAACAAGAAAAGCAGGCGGAGTCTGGCGGAGTGATTCGGATACTCATGCTGGCTAATGCCGAATCAATACACACCGTTCGTTGGGCGAACGCCATCGCTGCCAACCAAGGCTACGAAGTGCATCTGGTCAGCCAGCGGGCGGCCTTGGAAAAGATACACGCGGATGTGAGGGTATGGGTAGCGCCATGGTCGACGAGTCTAGGGTATTTCTTGAATGCACCGTTCGTACGAGGAGTGATCCGAACGATTCGGCCGACTCTGGTGCATGCCCATTACGCATCAGGTTACGGTACCTTGGGGCGGTTGGCGGGGTTTCACCCGCTTGTTGTGTCCGTGTGGGGTGCGGATGTTTACGACTTCCCGCGAAAGTCAGCCGTTCACAAGTGGCTTATCCTGCGCAATCTAGCCAGCGCCGACAGAGTGCTCTCGACAAGCCAGGTGATGGCCGTTGAAACACAGAAGTACACAGAAAAGGAGATTGATGTAACGCCTTTTGGTGTAGAGCTCGACCAGTTCGAGCCTCGCGCGGAGGCAAGCATTTTCGGCCGTGAGGACATTGTTATCGGCACGGTTAAAACGCTGGACCCGAAATACGGTATCGAGTTCTTGATTCGCGCCTTTAGATTGGTGAAGGATAGGCACCCAAATCTTCGCTTGAAAATGTTGATTGTAGGTACTGGACCTGATGAGAGCCGGCTCAAGAAGCTTGCAGTCGAGCTCGGCGTCATGCAGGACGCTGTTTTTGTGGGACACATCGAATACAGGGAGGTTCCAAGGTACCACAATATGCTGTCGGTGTCGGTATTCGTGTCGGTCAAGCATAGCGAGAGTTTTGGCGTTGCGGTGATCGAGGCGAGCGCTTGCGGCAAGCCCGTAGTGGTCGCGAACGTTGGTGGGTTACCTGAGGTGGTCGAGGATGGCGTTACGGGATTCGTGGTGGAACCCAGGAATCCTGAGCAAACTGCAAATGCAATTGAGAAGCTTGTGCTGGATGAATCTCTCCGGAGACGAATGGGGGAGCGTGGCAAGAGGCGCGTAGCAAGGTTATACAATTGGACTGAGAATGTGAATGAAATGCTTCGAATTTACCGCGCAGTGATTGCAGGTGATTTGGCAGGTAAATGCCGTTTCTTTTCTGAGACGTAAAAGGGTCCCGAAAGGGTCCATGGAATATGGCGAATGCGGGCCGGCGAACCTCCCTGCAATCGGCCATTTAAGGGAGTCGTCTTGTTTGAGAATATGCTTAGCATGAACATGGGCAAGGCGGAGCATGAGGTGGTGAATACGGCTTGTTCCCAAGAACCGGCACCAACATCTCAGAGGGGTCGGCATGCGGCGACCGGCTATGAATTAAAAGGCATCACCGGCGAACGGCGAAACGGAAGATAAGGGGTGGATGGCCTGGATGGAACAAAACCGATAGGATCAGAGGAGGCGACAATACCTAGTTGTGGTGCAGTGCATGGTATTCGCTACCTCCCTCTCTTGGGGAATGGTGCGGCCCGGACGATAATCGGATTCATCCTTCTTGGGGTATCTGCAATATTTGCGGGAACAGTATTCGATCAAGGCTGTATTGGCGTTCTTGCTTTAATTGCCGCAATGGCTTGGGCGCTTACGGTATTTCTCACGGAGAAATATGTCCACAAGTATCCTCAACGGTATTACGCATATTTTGCCGCCTCGCATCCAAAAGCCGCGATCGTCATGGCAGCAAGCCTATGGATAATGGGATTTATCGCCGTTTGCGCGGCACCTGCAAATGATGCTTTATGGACGGCTTATGGCGTCTTCATTGCCTCGGATGCGCTTGTTTCTATTCCCCGCCGTCGGGATACTGCAGAGAGACCACACTCTGTGGCCTACAGGCCTCCTGGTGCAACAGATAGCGCCGAAAAAGTGCCCGCGGATTCCCATTCCATTAATAAGGAGGCACACCCGGGAGATCAAGAGGTCCTTTTTGGTCAAATGCGCGCGCTATAGCTACCGCTATCGAGTATCTAGTGAAAAATCCGATTGAAGCGGAGGCAATGGGGCGCCGTGGACGGCAGGCAGTAGAGCGGCAATATAACTGGATTATAGAATCGCAGAAGCTTCTGACCCTCTACAATGCGGTGCTGAAATCGGATTAAAGGAGGATGGGTGGCTGAAATGAATTTTCAAGTTCCAGATGATCAAGATGTTTGCCTCGGAGATGATGGCGGAAGACCTTGGAATGATCGACCGGAAACGGTTGCTGGGCCTAGACGAAAGATTCGCACCGGGTCACGGCTACCTCAACGGTAGTCAATTCTTTTGGGGTATATGGGTCAGAGAGTTTTCTCCGGATCTTTGCACCGAATATATCCGGGTAAGAACACCCTGTTCTGATGTGAAGCACCGTACAGTGCTGGTTACATAATCTTGATGTGATGTGTTTGAATTTTTCATCAAATGAGAGGAAGCTAACGTAATCAAGTGCCGCATAATTTTCAATATGTTCCCTTCGTCCGAAATTTCAAAATCCGGACGACAATTGGATTTGTTCTGCTTGTTTTATCTGTAGCATTAGCGCGCACTTTTTTTGGTCAGGGGCGTATTGAGGTCTTGATTTCAACTACCGCACTTGCCTGGGTGCCAGCGGTGGTCTTTACACAAAAATATATCCATAAATATCCTCAGCGGTACTTGACCTATCTAACCGCCGCGCATTTGAAAGCCGCGATAATCATGGGGTTTTTCATGTGGCTTGTGCGAATGATCGCCGGTCCAGCCGCGGCTCCCGATGAGGTCTTGTGGACAGGGTATGCCATTTTCATTCTAGCGGACGGGCTTGTTTCTGTTCCGCGTCGGCGGCATATCCCAACCGAAAAAACCTCCGTAGGCTGTCGAGCTGCTGGTGGAACAGATACTGCTAAGAATCCCTTAATCCACCCGATTTCGATTGCTGAAAGTATGTCTTCCATAGATGCAAGAGCCATTCTAAGTCAAATCCGCTCCAAGCTGGATCAATCGATGGTCGAATTCATTGAAAATAGTATTCCCAGTCTTGGAGGCGGCGCCGGGGATGTGGCGGTTGTGGATGATTTAACATCAGCGGATGATCAGGCTGAGTCACAACCAGTTAGGCTGCTTGTAGGCCGCAGGAGCATTAATGATGTCCGTCGTCTCAACCGGTTTCTCATGGTTTGCGCCAAACGGATTAATATGGGAGGGTATCTTGTTGTCCGGTATACGCCCCTTGAAAACGTCGTATGGAATTTGAAGCAGCGTTACACAGGACTAAAGTACTGGGTGGTTTTTCTTCTCCATTTCACGTGGTATCGCGCTATTCCAAAGATTCCATGGTTAGACAGGATATACTTTTTGCCTCTTTTTTCATGGGTAGATCGGATTCACCTCTCAGTGGCAAAAAAGAGAAACAGGGCCCTGTCGAGAGCGGAAGCCTGGGGCCGCCTTTCCTTTTGGGGAATGAGGGTAGTCGCGGAATCGAAGGGGGACGGTGAGCTTTTCGTCATCGCACAACGGGCCTCTTTGCCCGTTCAAAACAAAGTTCCGTCGTACTATTTCGTTGCGGCCCTGGAAAAGGTTGGTCTTGATGGAAAAATCATCCGCACGCACAAGATAAGGACTATGTATCCTTTTAGCGAATTCATTCAACAGAGGGTATATGAAGACCATGGACTTTCGGCGACGGGGAAATTTGCCAATGATTTTCGACTGACCGATTACGGGCGTTTTCTCAGGAAATACTGGCTTGACGAATTGCCACAGATTTTCGATTGGCTGCGGGGTGATGTCAAGCTTGTCGGTGTAAGGGCGACGAGTCGCCATTTTCTTAGCTTATACCCGAAAGAGGTCTATGAGCTTTATATTCAAGTAAAACCAGGTCTCATCCCACCCATCTTCGGTGAATCTACCGAGGGCTTTGACCATATAGTTGAGGTCGAATTAGCATATCTTAAGAGCCACCTGTCGCATCCTATGTGGACGGACGTTCGTTGCTTCTGGAAGACGTTCGGTGATATCGTATTCCGAGGAGTGCGGAGCAAATGAGGCATCACACGCTCACAAGAGGTTGTGATCATGTGCGGCATATTTGGACTTGTCGTTCGTAGAGATGCAGGTTACGACCGCGCATTTATAAAGAAATCTATAAGGATACTCACGCACCTCTCCGAGTCGCGGGGCAAGGATTCCTCGGGGCTTGTTATCAGGAATGAGTCGACAAGAGAGTTCCATGTCTTTAAGGGCGCAGTATATCTGCAAGAGTTGCTGCGAGACAAGAGCGTGGTGGAAAGACTTGATGGGGTTCTCGATGCAACGTCTCAAGGCGAAGCGGGTCGTGAGCGGAATACTTTTGCGGTTATGGGGCATTCGCGGCTTGTTACTAACGGTTCACAGCTTAGTGAAAGAAACAACCAGCCGGTCGTCAAGGATGGCGTGATCGGCATCCATAACGGAATCATTGTGAATCACGAAAACCTCTGGTCAAATCACTCGGACATACAAAGGAATTATGAAATCGATACCGAGGTAATGCTCGCTCTGATCAGGAAGCATGTTCGGGCTGGCATGGACATCGCTACAGCGATTTCGAAGACTATTAAAGAGATCTTCGGCACTGTAGCGGCCGCTTTTCTGGTTGAAGACCTTGATATGCTGGCCGTGGCTACAAACAACGGTTCGCTATATGTGTTAACCGATGAGAGGGATCTTTTTGCCTTTGCCTCTGAGGAGTATTTCCTAAAGAGGATGACGGACAAGTTGAATTTAGATGCGAAAGACAACCTCTGGATACGGCAAGTCGCTGCGGGTAAAGGGTTTGTGGTGGATTTGGAGCAGTTCAGGCTGCAGGAGTTCTCTTTTACGGGTGAAGAACGAAAATCCATAGAGCAGGTAAAGCAAAGACTGCCATATCAGATTGAAGTACATTCCGTTTCTGGAGGAAGACCTCAGAGGGAACTGGTCTTAGACCCGTCGAAGATTGCAGCTCACCCTAAGGCACTGCCGGAGGCGGCGCTTTTACAATATAATATTGAACGCATTCAGGCCCTGAGAAGGTGTACTCGATGCATCCTGCCGGAGACATTCCCCTATGTTGAGTTTGATGAAAAAGGTGTCTGTAATTACTGTAACAACTACACCGTCAAGAATAAGCCAAAGCCCATTGAGCAGCTTTTTGATCTTGTAAAACCGTACCGTCGATCGGATGGTGGTTATGAATGTGTTGTCCCTTATAGTGGAGGGCGTGACAGTACATTTACGCTTCACACTGTAAAAAAGGTACTAAAGCTTAATCCTGTAGCCTTCACGTACGATTGGGGTATGGTCAATGACCTTGCCAGACGTAACGTTGCACGAGTCTGTGGAAAGCTCGGAGTGGAAAACATCCTTGTCTCCGCCGACATTGCCTGGAAGAGGGAAAACATCAGGCGCAATATCTTAGCATGGCTCAAGAAACCACACCTTGGAATGGTGCCATTGTTTATGGCGGGAGATAAATTCTTTTACTATTACACGGACCAGGTTAAAAAACAGACTGGAGTGCGACTTAATATCTGGGGAGTAAACCCATTGGAAAATACTGAATTCAAGGTTGGTTTTCTTAGTGTCCCGCCGGATCATAATAAGAAATGGATCTATTCCCTTTCGGGAAAGAGACAGATGAAGCTGTTCTTGAGGATGGGAAAGATCGTTATGGAGAACCCGGGTTATTTGAATCGTTCGGTGTGGAATACGCTTGGGGGGTTTGTTTCTCGTTCGGTAGTTCCACATCGTGATTATTACCACTTGTTCGATTATTATCGGTGGGATGAGAGCGAAGTGGAGAAACTCGTTCGCGAGGAATACGAATGGGAAACCGCTATCGATACCCCAACAACCTGGAGAATAGGGGATGGAACAGCACCCTTTTACAATTATATCTATTATACTGTCGGCGGGTTTTCGGAGTACGATACCTTCCGCAGCAATCAAATCCGCGAGGGGATGCTAAGTCGAGAAGAGGCCCTAAATCTTGTAACGATAGAGAATCGGCCCCGCTATCCCTCTCTCAAATGGTACACGGAAATTCTAAACCTCGATTTCCCTTCGACTATAAAGCGGATCAACAGTATTCCCAAGCTCTATCCTTGAGGAGCCTATCCAAAGAGAGATCAAAATCGTGAGTAAAGGGGTTTACGGAATGAAATATTCCATCGTGCTTTGAAAGAGATTCAATACCTAGAATGAATATTTGGTACCTTTCAGCCCATGACCAGCCCAAAGGGAGATCGTCAAGAACGTATGATTTTTCCCTGGAATTGGTCGGCCGGGGGCACCAGGTCACGATGTTCACCAATAGCTACTGTCATTGGACCTATGAGGAAAGGCTGGATCGTCACGAGAAATGGCGTGTTGAAGAAATCGATGGAATACGAGTAGTTTGGCTACGCACGATCCACTATAGTGGAAATGGTATGGGCCGTGGCTTGAATATGATCTCGAATGCCTGGAGATCCATTCAGGCTTCGCGATCCCTTTCTGATAGGCCGGATGTCGTGATAGGCCCATCTGTTCCTCTGGGCACGGGCTGGGCTGCATCGAGGATCGCAAAAACGAAAGAGGCGGCCTTTGTTTTTGAGGTGAGAGATGTTTGGCCCATCGCTCTGGTCTACGATGGTGGTCTGTCCCGGAATAGTCCGGTCTATTATTCATTCCGTGCCATTGAGAAGTATCTCTATAAAAGGTCTCACCGTATTTCTGCCACAATGCCATTCCTGTATAAACACGTCGCAGAGAGTGGCAGCGACCCGGACAAGATCATCTGGATACCCAATGGAGTAAATTTCCACCGGTTCTCAGGTCTTGACAGCTATGATGGGGGTGAGCATCTCCCGTTGGTTGTTATGTATGTTGGGGGATTTGGTATTGCTCATGATGTGATATCTCTGGTCAGGGCGGCGGACATTCTTCAGCAGAGCCGGGATAGCAGATTCAGATTTATTATCGTAGGGGACGGACCAAAACGGGGGGAGTGTGAGAGAGAAGCATCAGAAAAAAAACTGATGAATCTGGAATTTCGGGATCCGGTACCGAAGGCGGATGTCCCAAAAATCCAAATGGACGCAGACGTTTTGGTGGCCTCTGTTCTAGATTCGGAAGCCTATCGATTTGGCCTAAATCTTAACAAAATATTTGACTATTTCGCTTCAGGGAGACCGGTTATTTTCAGCGGTAATGCGCCAAATGATCCAGTTGCGGAATCAGGGGCTGGTTTCAGTATCGCGCCTGAAAATCCCGATGCGATGGTTAATGCATTGCAGAGAATTTTGGAAATGAGCCCCAAAGAGCGGACGGATATGGGGAAAAGGGGCAGGCTATATGTTGAAAAGCATTATGACATGCGTAAATTGGGGGAACGGATGGAAGCGCTGTTAGCTGAGGCGATCATGGAAAGGGAGAGAGGGAGCGTGCATGGCTCTCGATGAGCGGAAAAGAAAAGAGATCGAGCACTCAGACAATCGACGGTCGATTGTGAGGGCATACGAGTATTTCTCGGATGGATCCCACGACCGTTTGCAAGATAAATGCTTGGACGCGGAGAGTGACTATGAGAAGAATTTCAGCAACATGAAATTCTACAGCATCACGAGGTCAAGCTTTGCCTACCGCGATGCGCTGGTATTGGATAGGTTGAGGGATGCGGTTGCCCTTGACTACTGCTGTGGAAACGGAGAGGTGGCTGTCGAAATGGCTACGCATGGGGCTTCGAGGGTTTTCGGAATTGACATCAGTTCGGTAGCCAAAGAAAACGCCGATGGGCTGGCAAAGTCTGCCGGGGTTGATGGTAGGTGTGAGTTTACCGTAATGGACGCCGAAGATACCAAGTTCGCGGACGGAACATTCGACTTGATACACGAATATGGCGCGCTTCACCACTTGGACCTTGGAGCAGCATACCGGGAACTTTCGCGTATCCTGAAAGCTGATGGGATGGTAGTGTGTACAGAGGCGCTTAGGCACAATCCGTTTATTCACTGGTACAGGAGAAGAACGCCGCATTTGAGGACGAAATGGGAATTTGAGCACATATTGGGCGTGCCGGAAATAATGCAGGGACTCAGGCATTTCGAGGAGGTGAAGGTTAGATTCTGGCATCTGGCTGTGCTAGGTGCGGTACCATTTCGGAAGACAAGGTTTTTCAACACGCTACTCGCCTTTCTCGAACAAGTCGATAACGTCATCTTGAAGATCCCCTGGATACAGCGAATGGCCTGGGTTGCAGTATTTGTTTTGAAAGGGCCGCGGAAAGCGGCCCACTAATTCGCTCAAGAATGCTCTCGGATATGACCAAAAAAATATTGGATGGGGATCGCAAAGCCCAGTGTTCTGCGGTTTATTGGCTTGGGAAAAGGGCTTTCGATGTCTCAGTTTCGATTGGCGCATTATTCGCCCTTTCTCCTGTCCTCATTTTCATTTCCGTGATGGTAAAAGCCACTTCTCATGGACCAGTGTTTTACCGAGGGGTTCGCTCGGGGCTGAATGGACGTCCTTTCAGGATCTTCAAGTTTAGATCAATGATTCCGAACGCTGAACTGGTCGGGGGGCCTTCCACTGCATTGAATGACTCGCGGCTAACCAGGGTAGGAAAAGTTCTGCGCAAATATAAGCTGGATGAGCTTCCGCAGTTATTGAATATTCTGGCCGGAGACATGAGTTTTGTGGGGCCACGACCCCAGGTTTTAGAATACACCAAAAGATATGAGGGAGAAGAGAAACTTATCCTAAGTGTCAAGCCCGGTTTGACGGACTACGCCTCCTTGAAATTCATCAATTTGGATGAAGTCTTGGGTGACGGGAATGTGGATGAAAAGTACGCCACCGAGATAGAGCCGGAAAAGAATAGGCTAAGACTGCTGTATGTAAAGAGACGGTGTTTTAAGGAGGACATGCGAATTCTTTTCAAAACCGCCACTCAGATGCTTGGGATCAAATCGGAATGGAATATCGAAGGCTAGGGCCTAGTGACCTTGAGATTTCGAGGGTAGGTTTTGGGTGCTGGGCTATTGGAGGTCATGGCTACGGAGCCGTTGATGACAAGGTTTCAAAGAGAGCAATAAGGAAAGCTTTAGATCTTGGGATAAACTTCTTTGATACTGCCAACGTATATGGCTTCGGCCGTTCAGAGTCAGTGCTGTCAGAAGCTCTGGGGGAACACCGGCATCAGGTTGTCATTGCGACCAAGTTTGGTGTGAACTGCGATTCTGAAGGAAAGACCTACCGGGATTGTTCTCCTCAAAATATCCTGAGGTCCCTCGAAGAAAGCCTCCGCCGCCTGAAAGTCGACTGCATACCTCTTTATCAGATCCACTGGCACGATGGGAAAACGAGCATTCATGCCGTTATGGAGACCCTTGAACGATGCCGCGAGGCCGGGAAGATAAGGTATATAGGCTGCTGCAATTTCCCGATCGATCTAGTAGAGGCAGCATTTTCTTCAGGAGACCTGGTCTCGGTTCAAAGCCTTTATAATGTGAAGCGACGGAAAAACGAGAAGATAATGGAGGACTGCTTCCATGGTCATCAAATGGGAGTGGTGGCCTATGAAGTGCTGGGAAGGGGATTGTTTAGCGGGAAGTTTGGGACTGACTCAAAGTTTGGTGATAACGATACTCGGGGCAGAGATCCCGAATTCCAGGATAAAGAGCTGAAAAGGAATATTGACATTTCGCGGGAGCTGACAGAAGTTGGCACTAGACAGGGGAAGTCTGCAGCTCAGACCGCAATTAGATGGGTTCTGGAAAAGCCCTTTGTGACTTGCGCTCTAATCGGAGCAAAGTCACCTCGTCAGGTGGAAGAGAATGTTGGAGCGCTGGGGTGGTCTCTGGATGAAGATGAATTGGAGAGGCTAAATCGACTAGAGGGAGAAAAGGGTCTAGGCTGAAATGAAGACTTATGCCAGGGAGTTCTTGGCTGACTTGCTAAGGAAAATGCTAAGGATACGGCTTTGCGAAGAAAGCCTTGTTGAGCCGATTCTTAATAGTGACGTAAGGACACCCTGCCATCTCTATTCGGGGGAGGAAGCCGTAGCGGCCGGTGTTTGCTCTGCGCTTTTGACATCTGATTATGTTTTTGGGACGCACCGATCACATGGGCATTACCTAGCCAAGGGGGGTGGATTGAAGGAACTGGTCGCAGAGATCTATGGAAAGAAGACGGGATGTTCCGGTGGCAGGGGAGGCTCGATGCACGTTACAGAGCCTGGTTTGGGAGTAGCCGGTGCAACTCCCATTGTAGCCGGTACGATCTCCTTGGCCGTTGGGGCTGCGCTAGCTTCAAAGATAAGAGGCGACAATAGAGTCACTGTCAGTTTTTTTGGGGACGGCGCAACGGGGGAAGGTGTGCTCTTTGAGTCTTTGAATTTCGCAGCCCTCAAAAAGCTTCCCATCATTTTCGTGTGTGAAAACAATTTGTATTCCACCCATATGCCGATAGGCGAATGCCGGCCTGATATCCCCATCGTGGAGATTGGAAAGACCTTTGGGATCGTTTCCTACGCAGTGGATGGCAACGATGTCTTGTCAGTCTACGAAACAGCGAAAGAAGCTCTTAAATTCTGTCGTGAGGGTGGGGGGCCTATTTTTGTAGAATGCCTCACTTACCGTCTAAGAGGTCATGTTGGGCCGGATGACAACGTTCAGGGGGCGCACACCGACATAAGGCCTCTGGAAGAGATCGAGAAGTGGAGAAAAAAAGACCCAATCGTCAGGTTTGAAAGATATGTTACTGAGAATGGTGTTCTTTCTGAAAAGGAAGTCGCGGTGATAAAGAGAGAAGTGGAAATCGCAGTGGAAGATGCTTTTGATTTTGCGGTGAATAGCCCCTATCCCGAAGAAAGCGAATTGGGAAAGTGCGTATTTAGACAGCCCGGACACTTCTCAAAGGGTGCGCAAAGCAAGTAGATGGAGATTTGACCTCGATGAGGCCGCTCAATTATGCTCTAGCAATCAACGAAGCGCTGCATCAGATGATGGAAGGCGATCCATCGGTTTTTGTTATAGGTCAGGGGCTGAAGAGTCCCTGGTATGTAGGTAACACCGCAAAAGGCCTACTCGAGAGGTTCGGGCCTGAGAGAGTAATTGATACACCAGTGTCGGAGAACGCGATCACAGGGGCTGCGATAGGGGCCGCAGTTGTCGGAATGCGCCCGGTAGTCGTCCATCCTCGCATGGACTTTATGGTGTACGCCATGGACCCGATCATCAACGAAGCAGCCAACTGGCACTACATGTTTGGAGGAAGGTCAGCTGTTCCGGCCGTTATCTGGGGAATAATTAACAGGGGGGGTGAGCAGGCGGCACAACACTCCCAGGCTATTCATGCAATTTTCGCTCATGTTCCTGGG
This sequence comes from uncultured delta proteobacterium, assembly GCA_963702565.1. GTDB lineage: Bacteria > Desulfobacterota > DSM-4660 > Desulfatiglandales > HGW-15 > CAVPDE01. The sequence goes on from CAVPDE010000018.1 coordinate 214,043, forward strand.
CTTAAGGTGGTAATGCCTTATACGCCGTACGACGCAAAAGGGTTGATGATATCGGCAATCAAAGACGATAACCCGGTCATATATATAGACGACCGGTGGCTTCACGGGATGCTGGGAAACGTGCCGGAGGAAACCTATGAGATTCAGATCGGAAAAGCGGTGGTAAGGAAAGAGGGTAAAGATGTGACCCTCGTAGCTAGTTCCTATATGGCTTATCTGGCGCAGAAGGCGGTTGTTGAGCTAGGGGAACAGGGAATCGATGCTGAGCTTATCGATCTTAGAACGATAAAACCCTTTGATAAGGAACTGATCATAGGTTCGGTGAAGAAAACCGGCAGACTAGTTGTGGCGGATGGGGGTTGGCGCAGCTTTGGTGTGGCGGCTGAAATCGCAGCAGTTGTTTTCGAAGAAGCTTTCACCTACATGAAAGCCCCGGTCGCAAGGGTCACCTTGCCTGACGTTCCAGCTCCCGCTAGCCGTTCGCTTGAAAAAGCCTATTATCCAACGGTAGAAACCATTGCTAAGGCCGTCAAAGGCGTTCTCGGCTGAACTAAACATCAAATGGCACCTGGGACGATGGTTAGCTGCGTAACTTGTTTCGATGTGTCGTTTGCTCCACTATGATCTGTGCCCATCAAGCTTCGGCCTTGAGTTTATCCGTCTCTGGAGGGCCGTTTCCGGTAAATTGCTCTTGCTCAAGAGACCTGGTGTTTGTCTGTTGTCCTCGGTCCCCGTTCTCTGACCTAACCTCTCTTTACCCATTTTCGCCTTAAGCAGAAATGGGTAATTCGCCCCCAAGGGCTGTGTGGTCCTCTCTGGCATTTTGAGCTTCACCACGCTTTCCGTATCCCGAGTTCATCACCGTAAAACCTCTTGTTACCCATTTCTGCCTTGAGCACTTTTGGGTAAATCAGTACCCGTATCTACATGTGCTTATTGGTCTGCTGGGAGTTTGTGGCTCCGTGGTTTACCCACCTCGGGCGGGCTCCGACCCCTTGCCTCTTGCCCCTTTACCCGTTTTCGCTTTGAGCGCTTCTGGGTAACTTCGGCTTTGTCTCTGCTGTCCATTGTTGCGATTGTTTTTTCTTTTACAGCCGCTCTCCGGTTTACCCGGCTCTGGCGCGGCTTGCCCTTTGTGGGTATGGTGGCTTTACCCGCCGTAAGTTGGACGGTTTATCTGTCTCTCGTGTTTTCCAACCATCTTAACCTCTTTTTACCCATTTCCGCCTTAAGCAGAAATGGGTAATTACTCGTGAAACTCAAATTGCCTGCCGGTCTGTGCGGATTAATTCAATACCTTGATGGTTCGAATCAAGAATGGCGAGAACTTGCTCAAGGCCCACCGCAGGCACATCTATCAGCTCTTGGCTAACGAGAAGGGCATCGCACACTGGCAAGTCTCCGTCGGTTATGGTCTGTTGCAATCCGTTGTAGGCATAAGTGTGTTAGGTGCTAAGCCCCTCGGTCTCTTCGCTGTTGTTCTTCTTTTGCTCTTTTGGTTTTTCGCCTTCTTTATTTTTGGTGCCTTCATCCGAAGAAGTATTCCCCAAGCATCCTAACCCCCTATTACCGATTTTAGCCCAAGGCCGAAATCGGTAATTCGCCCGCAAGGCCTGCTCGACCTTCTCTGGCATTACGAATCCCACGATGCTTTCCATATCTCTAGAGCAAGACCCTAAAATATCTCATTACCGATTTCGGCCTTGAGCCGTTTTCGGTAATTTGCTCCATTCTTGGTTTAAAAGCCTTGCTTCGTATGCGCTCTTTGGTTTGCTTGTTGTCCGTCGCTTTCATTGGTGTTGGTGGTGCGGCCCCGGCCTCTGATCCCCCTGTCTTCCACAGCTTTAGGGTAGGAGGACGACGTTCGCTCTTTTTACCGATTTTGGCCCAAGGCCCCTACTTACGCAATACCTAGATCGTTACACACCGGAGTAGTCGAGAAGACATGAAGTAAAACCGGGGATTACAGGGTGGGCGCAAGTGAATGGACGGAACGCCATCACCTGAGAAGAAAAATTCAATCTGGAAGTGTGGAACGCAGATAATTTGGGGTTTTGGTTGGATATGAAGATCGTCTTCATGACCATCTTGAAGATCCTGAAGCGGGAGGAGATTAACCAGCCGGGGCAGGCGACGATGGAGGAATTCCGAGAAAATGACAACTAATTTGCCAACCAACTACGCAGCCTTGCTCGGTGAGATCAAACAGCGTATCCGCGCCGCGCAGTATGAAGCGCTCAAGGCGGTCAACACGGAGCTGATTGCCCTCTATTGGGATATTGGGCGCCTGATTATACAGCGACAAACTGGTGAGACTTGGGGCAAGTCGGTGGTGGGCAATCTTGCCCATGATCTGCAAAAAGAGTTTCCCGGCATTGGCGGGTTCTCTGCCTCTAACCTGTGGAGGATGAGGCTATTTTACGAAGCCTATGCTGGGAACAAAAAACTCGCACCAATGGTGCGAGAAATTAGCTGGACCAAGAACATCCTCATTTTTGAAAAATGTAAGGATGACCTGGAGCGGGAATTTTACATCCGCATGACCCGAAAATTCGGCTGGACGAAAAATGTCCTGGCGATCAAGATTGAAACCCACACTTACGAAAATACCCTATTGAATCAGACAAACTTTGATGCGACCGTCCCCGAAGATATCCGCAACCAAGCGAGGCTGGCGGTAAAAGATGAATACACCTTTGATTTTCTCGAACTGAGGGAAGAACATAGCGAACGCGAGTTGGAGCACGCTCTTATCTCGAAAGTGGAAATCTTCCTGCGTGAAATGGGAGGCATGTTCACATTTGCCGGCAGCCAGTATCGGATAGAGGTGGAAGGCGAAGAGTATTTCATTGACCTTCTGCTGTATCATCGAGGTTTGAAATGCATGGTAGCGGTAGAACTGAAAGTCGGCGTATTTCTGCCGGAATATGTCGGCAAGATGCAGTTCTATCTTGCTTTGTTGGACGACAAATTCCGCCTGGAGGGGGAGAACCCTTCCATCGGGATTATCCTCTGCAAAGACAAGAAGAAGACCATTGTCGAGTATGCACTAAGGGAATCTAATAAACCCATCGGCGTGGCATCCTACCGGATTGTGCGTACCTTGCCGCAAGAGCTGCGGGGGCTCCTCCCTTCGCCGGAGCAGATAGCTCGCCTTCTTGAAGGGATGTAGGAAGATGTGCATGGTGCAGATCCAGGGCCGCAATCCCGTCAATTGCTAACAAAGGTGTTGTGTTTGCATCGTGGGAGTTTCTCGCTGGATCTGAAGATCATCACAATGACAATTTGGAAGATCCTGAAAAGGGAAGGGATCAGCCAGGCAGGCCATGCGACCGCCGAGGAATTTGAGGGGAGCAATGCGGAGTGGTTAGTTGATTGATTTTTCTTCGCTTCGTCCGAAGGCAATTTTGAGTGAATCAGACCTCCAAAACATCCTTATTACCGATTTCGGCTCAAGGCTGTTTTCGGCAATTATCGATCTCCATTCAGAAGATAGCTCGAGGGCGGCATGAATGAAAGATTCCAAGATTGGGCATATCCGGAAATTGAGGAAGGAAAACCAACGAAATACAATTGGGTTGTTCAGCACAAAGACAATCTAATGCTGGGATACCAAACGGACATTGGCGCCTTCACTTACATCAATGCAAAATTCGGGGTGGATATTGAAGACCATGTGCAGATAGGATCGCATTGCTCGATTTACTCCGTCTCCACGATTGATGATAAAGCGGGAAAAGTGATCTTGAAAAAGAACTGTAAGGTGGGAAGCCACAGTGTCATTATGCCTGGAGTGACGATCGGAGAGAACTCCATCGTCGGCGCTTTCAGCTTTGTGAATAAGGATCTGCCCGCAAACGTCGTAGCCGTCGGTGTCCCCGCCAAAATAATTCGAAGCATTGAAAGCCAGGATACCTAGCCTCAAGAACTTACCGACATCGGCTGGCCCAATGGGCCGGACCCTCCCGCCCTCTTTACCGATTTCGGCCTTGAGTTTACCCGCCATGATTGTGGAGGGCCGAAATCGGCAATATCGAAAGTCAGAACCGGGTGACAAAGAAGAAATGAATCAGCCTTAAAAAGCAAAGCGCATTTTCCTTTCCCCTCCCCACATGGGTGGCGAAGAGCTGGACTTCGTCCAACAGGCTTTCGAGAGCAACTACATTGCTCCTCTTGGACCGCAGGTCGATGCTTTCGAGCGGGAGTTTGCCGAGAAAGTGGGCATCGCGCACACTGTCGCTGTCTCGAGCGGTACCGCTGCCATGCATCTGGCCTTAAGAATTCTGGGCATCGGTCCGGGAGATGAGGTCCTCGCTTCTACGCTTACGTTCATAGGTAGTGTCACTCCAATCCTATTCCAGGGCGCGACACCCGTTTTCATTGATTCGGATAGAACCTCGTGGTGTATGGACGCATCCCTTCTGGCAGAAGAGCTGGAGGTATGCAAGAAAGCAGGGAAACTGCCTAAGGCAGTGGTTCCGACGGACCTATACGGTCAGTGCTTCGATTACGATAGGATTCTGGGTGTTTGTGAGAACTACGGTGTGCCTTTGATCGCGGATACAGCAGAGGCGATGGGCTCCCGCTATAAGTCAGACCTGCGAACTCAGGCCTCGAACCTTTGGAATCACGCTGGCAAGTGGGCGAGGGCGGCAGTGTTCTCTTTCAATGGAAACAAGATTCTCACCACCTCAGGAGGTGGCATGCTCGCCTCGGATGATAGAGATTTGATCGAGCAGGCGAGGTTCCTCTCTCAACAGGCAAGAGATCCAGCGCCACACTATGAACATTCTACGTTCGGCTACAATTACAGAATGAGCAATATTCTTGCGGCAATCGGTAGAGGGCAACTTAGGGTTCTTGAGGAGCGAGTTGAAAGAAAGCGTCAGATCTTTGAACATTATAAAGACGCGCTCGGTGACCTTCCCGGCATCGAGTTCATGCCCGAGGCACCTTACGGCAAGTCCAACCGTTGGCTCACTGTCATGCTGATTAGCCCTGATCAATTTGGCGCAGACCGGGAGCAGGTGCGGCTAGCGTTGGAAGCTGAAAACATTGAAGCACGCCCTTTGTGGAAGCCGATGCACCTTCAGCCTGTTTTCGAGCCTGAACCAAATGAGGCGCGAAAAGCGGGAATAGCGAGAAAAGCTAAGGGTAAATCCAAAGCAAGAGTGATGGGGGGAGAAGTGGCCGAAGATTTGTTCAACCGTGGCCTCTGCCTTCCTTCCGGCACGGCCATGACTGACTCCGATCTCGACCGCGTCATCTCCACCATCCGTCGTTGCCACAAATGACTTATTACCGATTTCGGCCTTAAGCCAAAATCATTAATTCACAGAAAAGGCCTGATTAACTTGTTCAGGTTTTACTTTTCTCCAAGGGCAAACTTAGGGCACGCTGGTAGGTTCTCAAGGTTATATACAATGAAAGAGCGAGAAAACCGGGAAAAGTGTGAAAGGCGAGAAAGGGGAGGGGCAAGAGGGCGGCTTAGGTCAGCCTTCGTAACAAGACCCCTAACTGTTCATAAACGTCTTGCCTGTGGCCAACAAGGTATATGTCAATGGAGTGGCCTAACTCATCAACCTTGTAGATGACCCGATACCGTTTGGACCTAAAGGACTTGAATCCCGACAACTCCTGCTGCAAATCATACCCTGAAAGGGGATTCTGGCGAATCTCATCGAGGGCTTGCCGGATGATTTTCCTGTTTTCAGGGTGCAGCTTCGCAATGAATCCGGCTGCCTCAGGAGTCAATCGGATTCTGAAACCTTTCATTCCCACGAAACCTCATCCTCGGAGATCCACTTTCTCTTGTCCGCCTTCCTCATGGACTTTCGAAAGGACTTCATGGTCTTCTCATCCGACAGGATGTCTAAGGTCTCTAGGAGCCCTTGAAACTTCTCCATGCTGACGAGAACGGCCTCAGGCACCCCGTTTTTCGTAATCGCAATGGTATCGCCTGTGTCTTGCAGCCTTCGAACGAGATCCAGGAGCCGAGCCTTGGCCTGGGTTACGGAAACATATTCTTGGATCTGCTCCATATCCGCCCTCCTAACTACAATTATAACCATTATAGTGACTAGCCTCGTGAAGTCAACGCTTTTCATGACGGAAGCGACGATGGGAGCGGTAAAAATACTTGATCCTAGATTCTAGTGCCTAGATGCTGGAAGAATAAAGGGCGAGAAATGAAGAAAAGGCTGGAAAAGGTAAGGAGCAATAAAGAGCAAGAGTGGTCGGAGGAGGAGTGGCCGAAGATTTGTTCAACCGTGGCCTCTGCCTTCCTTCCGGTACGGCCATGACCGACTTCGACCTCGACCGCATCCTCTCCATCATCCGTCGTTGCCACAAATAACCGCTTTACCCATTTTCGCCTTAAGCAGAAATGGGTAATTCGCCCCCAAGCCCTGTTTGGTCCTCTCCGGCATTCTTAACCTTACCATGCTTTCCGTATCCCGAGTTCATCACCGTAAAACCTCTTGTTACCCATTTCTGCCTTGAGCACTTTTGGGTAAATCAGTACCCGTATCTGCATGCGCTTATTGGTCTGCTGGGAGTTTGTGGCTCCGTGGTTTACCCACCTCGGGCGGGCTCCGACCCCTTGCCTCTTGCCCCTTTACCCGTTTTCGCTTTGAGCGCTTTTGGGTAGCTTCGGCTTTGTCTCTGCTGTCCATTGTTGCGATTGTTTTTTCTTTTACAGCCGCTCCCCGGTTTACCCGGCTCTGGCGCGGCTTGCCCTTTGTGGGTATGGTGGCTTTACCCGGCGTAAGTTGGACGGTCTATCTGTCTCTCGTGTTGTCCAACCATCTTAACCTCTCTTTACCCATTTCCGCCTTAAGCAGAAACGGGTAATTACTCGTGAAACTCAATTGCCTGCCGGTCTGTGCGGATTAATTCAATACCTTGATGGTTCGAATCAAGAATGGCGAGAACTTGCTCAAGGCCCACCGCAGGCACATCTATCAGCTCCTGGCCAATGAAAAGGGGATTGCGCACTGGAAGGGATCGCTTGGCTATGGTCATTTGCAGGCAGCAGTCGGGCTAGGCGTCTTGTGGATCAAGCCCCTTGGTCTGATGGCTGTCATTGTTCTCTTGGCTCTATGGTGTTCAGCTTTTTTTGTTTTCGGTGCCTTGGTGCGAAAACGTGCCACCCAACTTCCGCAACCCTTCTTTACCCATTTCCGCTTTAAGCAGAACTGGGTAACCCTTAACTGTTTGCTTGTTATGCCGTTTTTGACTATCCTTGCTCAAGGCAGCATTGGGTAACAGGCCTCCTTGCCGTGCACCGTCTGGACGTCTTTAAAGGTTTTCTATGGATCCGATCGAATTGATCAAAACAGGAAGAATCAAGCGGTATTTCAGGGCAACAAAGAAACTGAATGTCCCCAGATTGGTTTTTCACATTACGCAAAGGGCCGCCGGCAAAGAACCCCTGTTTGTTGAAGACAGCGACTATCTGTTCATGCTCTGGCTAATGAAAGAGATGTCTGCGAGTCATTCGCTGAGAATGTATGCGTTCTGCCTGATGCCCAACCATACGCACTTTCTCATGAGCACGACGGAACAAAATCTATACGATGCCATGCGGGATTTGTTCTCAAGATACGCGATGAGGTTTAACAAAAAATATGAAAGAAAAGGCCATTTGTTCGGAGGACCTTACCGCCAGGCGACATGCCTGGATGACAGTTATCTGCTTGCTGCGTCCTTATACATCCACCTCAACCCCGTGAGAGCCGGTTTGGCAGCTGATCCTTTGAGCTATCGCTGGTCTTCCTGCCGGTTATATTGCACCGAACGCGATCGGCAATCTTTTGTGGATCCGAATTTTGTCTTGAGCATTCTGCCGGAGGATGGTGGCAGGAAGAAAAGGTATAAGCTGCTTATGAAAAAGGGCATGGAGCTGATATCAGGACATGTACTGGAGAAGCATGATGCCATTGAGAACTTGAGATCACAGCTGGCTACCGACTTTCCATCCGTCTTTGCCTTGGTAGCAAAAGCGAGACGAGTAGCAGCGCAGGCGCGCATCCAGGTTTTGAGTATGGAAGAGATAGAAGAGCTGACGACCGAGGCGAAAAGTGGCGTGCGTGCGGCATGTCCGGAGAGCAGAAAGGCGAAAAAGTTCTTAATAGAGCAGCTGATTGCCCGTGGCTACAAGAGAAGGGAGATCGCAGAGCAGTTGGGCATGTCCAGAAAAACAGTATACAACCTCTCAAAATAGCGCCCGGTGAAGATCACTTAAAAACTTACCCATTTCTGCTTAAGGCAGATATGGGTAAGAGATGGGGAGGGCATCCCGTGTTTTTGTCGATGCAGATCGAGAGAGCACAATATTTTTTCTTGGTTTTGCATTCCCCGACTTGGCCGATAGTATTTTTGTGTTTTAGGCTCCGGGTGCCTGTGATGGATCATGACGAGACACATTTATAAAAACTTCCTCATTGTTCTTGCGATCGACGTGTTCTTTGTCGCGTTTGCGTGGTATTTTGCCAATCTCCTGCGCTTCAATTTCGACATTCCGCTGGACAGCATGGCCGCGATCACGCGCCTTGTCCCCATTATCCTGGGCACCAAGTTGGTGATCTTCTACCTGTTCGACCTCTACAAGGGCATGTGGAGGTACACGAGCATGGTTGATCTCCTCAACATCATCAAGGCTTCGGGCATCAGTTCTCTGCTCGTCGTGACTTTGGTGGCCTTCACTCACGGTCTTGCAGGTTTTGCCCGAGCGGCATTCATCATTGACTGGGGGCTGACGATCTTCCTGATCGCCGGGTACAGGCTGGGCATTCGACTTTACTTCTGGCTCGGGCCCAAGGATCGACTCAGCAGTTTCCGATTCTTAACCCTCTTCAAGTTGAAGAAGGGCGGAAGAAGCGGCGCCAAGAAGCTCCTGATTCTGGGCGCAGGGGACTGCGGCGAAAAGATCTACCGCGAGATCCAGGACAACGCAAGTCTGCGCTACGAGGTGGTAGGCTTTCTCGACGACGATCTCACCAAAGTGGGGAAGCTCCTTCACGGGGTGCCCATCCTGGGGACTACGTCGGAACTGAAGAGCTTTGCCCAGAGGATTGGGGCCGAGGAAACCCTCATTGCCATACCTTCAGCGACATCGGTGCAGATGCGTGCTCTCGTGGCTCGCTGTGAGGAAAGCGGCCTTCCGTCCAAAACGGTTCCCGGAATGGGGGAACTGATCGATGGGAAGGTGAGCGTCAAAGCCATCCGCGATGTCGACTACCGGGACCTCCTGGGCCGTGAGGTGATCCGGCTCGATGAAGACCGCATCGCAGCGTACCTGCAGAAAGCCAGGGTGCTCGTGACCGGGGCAGGGGGATCGATTGGTTCCGAGCTGTGCCGGCAGATCTGCCGTTTCAATCCTGCTTGTTTAATCCTTTATGATCGAGCGGAGAGCCCTCTTTATGAAATCGACCTGGAGCTGCGCACAGACTATCCGGAAGCCAAGGTGGTGCCCGTTCTCGGGGACATCCGGGATCGGAGCCAGCTGTCCAGAGCACTTTCCGACTACCAGCCACAGGTTGTTTTCCATGCCGCAGCGTACAAGCACGTGCCCATGATGGAGCTCCAGCCCTGGAAGGCTGTGAAAAACAATATCCTGGGAACCCGCCGCGTAATGGATCTTTCCAGGGAGCATGGTGTGGAGAGATTCGTGCTTGTTTCCACTGACAAAGCGGTCCGTCCGGTCAATGTCATGGGCGCTTCAAAGAGAGTGGCGGAGCTTCTGGTACAAAACCAGAACGGGTGTGATTCGGCGAGGACAAAATTCATCACCGTTCGCTTCGGCAATGTGGTAGGCAGCGTAGGGAGTGTGGTGCCCCTGTTCAAGAAGCAGATTGAAAGGGGAGGCCCGGTTACGGTGACGCACCCGGACGTGACTCGGTACTTCATGACCATTCCCGAAGCTTGCCAGCTGATTTTGCAGGCCGGCGCCATGGGGGAAGGCGGTGAGATATTTATTCTCGACATGGGCACCCCCGTCAAAATTGTGGACATGGCTAGAGACCTCATACGTCTTTCCGGTTTTGAGCCGGACGGGGACATCAAGATCGAATACGTCGGGCTGAGGCCGGGCGAGAAACTTTTCGAAGAGCTCATCACCAGCGGGGAAGGCATCGTCCCGACGAACCACGAGAAAATCATGGTCCTTCGCGGGAAAACCTGCGATCAGGAGCGCTTGAACGCGGTCATCGAGGAACTGGCAAAGCTCGCTCTGGAGCAAAACGGTGCGGGCATCCGGGCGAAGCTCCAGGAGATTGTGGAAGACTATCGCCCTGCTGCGTAGGGGCGAGAAAGGCGAAAACCTGAAAGGCCTATCTCTCACAGAGTCACCAGAGAAGACACAGAGAAAAACATAAAAATAGCTTTGAGGGAACCCATGAAAGGTGAAAAAAGATATTTTATAATCGGACTGGTGATCGGGATTCTTTTGTCCGGAGGCTTCTTCTATTATTTCGCTCCCCGTTACACGACAGTGAAATCAGGGGATACGATGCTCAGACAGGATACCTGGACAGGACGATCCTGGAGATTTGTGGACAACGAATGGAAGTCCATCGTGGGCGTCAACCGCGATTGGGAGAGCATCGACAGAGCCCTTCTTTCCGCCCTCCGCATCCCATTTGCCGAAGTCAACACGGACGCGGCACTGAAACAGCTGCAGGAAAAGCATCCTGTCCTCAAAGGCCTCCCGAACGACGAACTCCTCGAACGGATCAAGTTGGTCTATTCCAGGCAGGTTCTCGTCAACATGTATCTCGACAGCTTTGTCAAAATGGAACAGCAAGGGAAATAAGAAGAAGCGAGAAAGACGAGAAAGATTATCTCTCACAGAGTCACCCGCCTTCACCGTTGGCTACGGCGGGGCAAGCAGAGAAGACGCGGAGAAAACCATTTTGTCTATAAAACTAAAAGCACCCTCTTCTTCCTCTGTGGCTCGAGCGACCCGAAGGGGATCGGGCGTGAGACAAAAGTGGATCGGCCGCTCACGGCCAACGGACAGCGGATAACGGACAACCTCCCCTTCGTTCAGGTTGACAAAAAGGGGAGGGGAGGTTAATTTGTGAAAATTTTAAAACGCATGAAAGGAGATTGGGCATGGCGGATTTACTCCAAGTCACCGATGAAACCTTTGAGGCAGAGATTTTGAAGTCAGAGCTCCCTGCAATGGTCGATTTCTGGGCGGAATGGTGCGGGCCCTGCCGAATGGTGGGTCCTTCGGTTGAAGAACTGGCCAACAAGTACAAGGGCAAGATCAAGATCGCCAAGATGGACGTGGACAAGAACAGGCAGACCCCTGGGAAGTTCGGCATCCGGAACATCCCGACCCTGCTCCTGTTCAAAGGCGGGCAGCTCGCTCAGACCATTATCGGTGCGCAGCCCAAGGCTTACATCGAAGGGGAACTCAAGAAACTGCTGTGAAGTGCCTAAAGTGAGCTAAAGTGTCTAAAATGCCTAAAGTTAGAAAACCATGAAGGGCATAAGAATTGGACCACGAAGGCACAAGAAAAAAGTTATCTGTTATCGGGTATTCGTTATTCGAGAAGAGAGCGCCGCTCACTAATAACGGATAACGGTTAACGACCTCATGTACGACGTCATCATCATAGGAGGAGGGCCGGCAGGTCTCACTGCCGGGCTCTACAATGCGAGAGCCCGCTTGAACGTCTTGCTCCTGGAGCGCCTTGCCCCTGGCGGGCAGGTGCTGACCACGGACTCGGTCGAGAACTACCCCGGGTTTCCTGACGGCGTATCCGGATTCGAGCTGATGGACCGGATGAAGACCCAGGCTGAGAAATTCGGCCTCAAGATCCGGAGCGAAGACGTGACCGGCCTGGAACTCTCCCCGAAGCGCAAGGCGGTGTTGACCGGCGGAGGACCGCTGGAAACCAAGGCGATCATTCTGTGCTGCGGGGCCACTTGGAAAAAACTCGGGGTCGAAGGCGAAGACCAGCTCATGGGCAAAGGGGTCTCCTTTTGCGCCACCTGTGACGGGCCTTTTTACAGAGATCAGGAGGTTGCCGTAATCGGCGGCGGCGACACCGCCGTGGAGGAGGCCATTTTCCTGACGCGCTTTGTGAGCAAAGTCCATCTCGTGCACCGAAGGGACAAGCTGAGAGCAACAAAAGTGCTGCAGGAGCGGGCCATGTCCCACGGAAAGATAGAATTCATCTGGGATTCCGTTCCCGTGAAAATCCTGGGGGAGAAAGGCGTCGAGGGAATTGAACTGAAGAACGTGAAGACCCAGAGCGTGTTCCGAAAAAACGTGCAAGGGGTCTTCGTCTTTATCGGCACCCTGCCCAACACGGACATCGTCAAGGGGCTGATCCGGCTCGACGAGAACGGGTTTGTGGTGACGGATGACAACATGCAGACCTCCGTTCAAGGGGTGTTTGCCGCAGGAGACATCCGCTCCAAACTCTTCAGGCAGATTTCAACGGCCGTAGGGGAAGGGGCCACTGCATCCTATGCTGTGGAAAAATACCTGGAGAATCTCGCAGGTTAATGAAAAACGTCCAACAAAAACAAAGGAGCATGCTATGAACCCAAGGTCCGTGCCGGTCAGAACCGTTCTCGCGGCGATCATGCTTCTTGTTCTTTTGAACGGGTGTTCAACCATAGATTCGCTTCTAGGCCGGGAAGGGGAGGACGAGACGGATGCCGGCGAACTCATGAGCCAGGGCAATGAGGATCTCAGCGCGGGCCGTTACAAAGACGCGGTGGATGCCTTCCAGAAGATCAAGGACAGATTTCCCTACAGCAAACACGCGGTGGGTGCGGAGTTGAAGATGGCGGATGCCCTGTACCTGCAGGAAGAGTATGAGCTGGCTTACATCGCCTACGATGAGTTCGAGAAACTCCACCCCAAGCACAAAGACATGCCTTACGTCATCTACCAGAAAGGCATGTCCAACTTCAGCCAGGTCAAATCAAATGACAGAGAGCAGGCTCACACGCTCAAGGCGAAAGAAGAGTTTGAAAGGTTGATCAAGAGGTTCCCCAGAGACGAGTACGCCAACAAGGCGAGGAAGAACTTGCGGGAGTGCCTCATCTACCTGGCGGAATATGAACTCTACGTAGCCAACTTCTACTACAAGCAGGGCAGGTACAGAGCCGCACTGGGGAGATACTCGTATATCCTCAACAACTACCCGGACATGGGGCAGTATCAGGAGGCCATGGAAGGGATCACCCGGTGCAAAGACAAGCTTGCCAAGGAAACTGCTCAAGAAGGAACCGCGAAAAGCTTCTGGCCCTTCTCTATTTGGAAATGATCTCCCCCACCGACTCCAGTGCCTGACCCAGGAGTTCCGGCCGGCTCCCGCCGCCCTGGGCCATGTCCGGACGGCCCCCTCCCTTACCCCCCAGCATCTCTGAAAGGCGGCTGATGATCTCGCCCGCCTTGAACCGATTCACAAGATCCTTGGTAACCATGCAGAGGAGCATGGCCTTGTCGTCCTTGCGGGCTCCCAGGACGATGATTCCGGAGTCGAATTTCTCCTTGATGCGGTCTGCAAAATCCCTCAGGTCTTTCGGAGAGTCGGCCTGCACTTCGCGGACCAGGACCCTGGCCCCTTTGATCTCTTTCACGCCGGAGAGAAGATCTTCAGACTGAGCGGAGAGAAGCCTGGACTTCAGCGTTTCGATCTCCCGGTCCCTTTGCCTCTGTTCCTTGAGAAGCTTGTCGATCCGGTCGCGCAACTGCTCGGGGGATGTTTTGAGAAGGGCCGAAGCCTCCCTGAATTCGAGCTCCTGATTCTGCACGTATTCAAGGGCGGCTTTTCCGGTGAGGGCCTCGATGCGGCGCACATTGGCGCCCACCGCGCTTTCGCTCACGATCTTGAAAAGCCCCACATCCCCTGTTCTGCGGGTGTGGGTGCCCCCGCACAGCTCCATGCTCACCCCGTCCCCCACCTTGACGAGGCGAACGCTGTCCCCATATCGTTCTTCGAAGATGGCCATGGCGCCTGTCTTCATCGCCTCATCCCGGGGCAGGATCGACGTGCTGAGAGGGAGATTCTCCCGGATGGTCCGGTTCACATGCTGCTCCACTTCCTTGAGCGTCTCGGCATCCACCTGGGCAAAGTGGCTGAAGTCGAAGCGGAACCTTTGAGGCGACACCAGGGAGCCGGCCTGCTTGACATGGGGCCCCAGGATCTCTCTCAGAGCCGCGTGGAGCAGGTGCGTTGCCGTGTGGTTGAGCGCCGTGGCCCTGCGCTCCTCTTCATTCACTCTGGCCTCCACCCGGGCGCCTGTGGATAAGGTGCCCTGCTCCACCACTCCGCGGTGAACCATGAAGGCCTCCATGAGTTTGACCGTGTGAGCGACCTGCATGCGCACCCCGTCGCCCACCAGCCAACCCTTGTCTCCCACCTGACCGCCTGCCTCTCCGTAGAAGGGAGTCCGGTCGAGCACCACCTCAACCTCTTCGCCTGCGCCGGCTGATCCAGCTTCCTTCCCCCCCTTGAGAACAGCGACCACTTTCGAATCCGAAACCAGAGTTTCATAGCCCACGAAAGCGGTGGCCAGGCCTTGGCCGGAGAGCCTCTGGTAAAATTCCGGAACTTCTTCCTCTCCGCTTCCCTTCCAAGACTCCTGGGAAAGAGTCCTCTGCCTGTTCATGGCCTCGTCGTAACCCGACACGTCGACTCTCAGGCCTTCTTCCCTCGCCACATCCTGGACAATGTCAAGAGACAGGCCGTAGGTGTCGTAAAGCTTGAAGGCGACGCTTCCGGGAATGATCTCCTGTTTCTTGTCCTTCACTTCATTCACGTTGTCCATCAGCAGTTTCATGCCGAAGTGAAGCGTGTCGGCGAAGCGTTTCTCCTCGTTGAGCACAATGCCTTCGATAAAACTTCTGGAAGTCGCAAGATCGGGATAGTCCTCGCCCATGAGATCGATCACATGGCCGGCGACGCGGTGAAGGAAATTCTCCTTGATGCCGAGAACCTGGCCGAAGCGGATGGCCCTGCGGATGATTCTCCTGAGAACGTAGCCCCGGCCTTCGTTGGACGGGAGCACTCCGTCGCCGATCAGAAAAGCCAAAGCCCGGGCATGATCGGAAATGACCCGGAAGGAGACATCCTGTTTCGCGTGGTCCCCGTAATTCTTTTCGACGATGTTCTCTATGCCGCGGATCAGGTCTTTGAAAAGATCGGTGTCATAGTTGGAGGTGACGCCCTGGACCACGGCTGAGATTCTCTCGAGGCCCATGCCGGTGTCGATGTTCGGCTTGGGAAGGGGCGTCAGCGTTCCGTCCGGGCTCCGATCGAACTGGGTGAACACAAGGTTCCAGATTTCCAGGTGCCGGTCGCAGTCGCAGTGGGGGCTGCAGTCGGGCCTGCCGCAGCCGACGCTCGGGCCCTGGTCAATCAGCACTTCCGAGCAGGGACCGCAGGGGCCGGTGTCGCCCATGGCCCAGAAATTGTCTTTTTCGCCGAGACGCACGATCCGCCCCGCAGGGACGCCGATCTGCTTCTCCCAGATCCCGTAGGCTTCGTCGTCGTCCTTGTACACGGAGGCCCAGAGCTTGTCCGCCGGAAGGCCGTAGACCTTGGTCAGAAGCTCCCATGCCCAGTGAATGGCTTCCACCTTGAAGTAGTCTCCGAAAGAGAAGTTGCCGAGCATCTCGAAGAAGGTGTGGTGCCGGCCGGTGTAACCGACGTTTTCGAGGTCATTGTGCTTGCCGCCCGCCCGCACACATTTCTGTGAGGTCACGGCGCGGTTGTAGCTTCTTGTCTCTGTGCCGAGGTAGAGGCCCTTGAACTGCACCATGCCTGCATTGGTGAAAAGAAGACTTGGATCATCCCGTGGAATGAGGGAGGAACTTCTCACGAGCTCATGGCCGCGGCCTTTGAAGAAATCTAAAAAGGTGGACCGGATTTCTCTGAAGGACATGGAGTTCATTTGCCGTTGGCCTCCGGCTTCGGCTTTTTGAGACCTGTTTTTTCTTTGATCAGGTCGACGACCTGGTTTCGGATGTCTTTATTTTCAATCAGGAACTTTTTCGCATTCTCCCTGCCTTGGCCCATTCTCTCCCCTTTGAAGGAATACCAGGCGCCGCTCTTCTCGACAATGTCAAAGGAGGTGCCCAGGTCGAGGATGTCGCCTTCCTTGGAAATGCCGGTGCCGTAGATAATGTCGAACTCGGCCTCTCTGAAAGGAGGCGCGATCTTGTTCTTCACCACCTTGACCCTGGTTCTGCTGCCGGTGACCGTCTCCCCCTCTTTGATCGCTCCGAGACGGCGAATGTCCAGGCGCTGAGACGCATAGAACTTGAGGGCGTTTCCGCCGGTGGTGGTTTCAGGGCTTCCAAACATGACGCCGATCTTCATGCGGATCTGGTTGATGAAAACGACGCAGGTCATGGATTTGTGGATGGTGGCCGTGAGCTTTCTCAAGGCCTGGGACATGAGCCTTGCCTGCAGGCCCACGTGCTGGTCGCCCATCTCCCCTTCCAGCTCCGCTCTCGGCACCAGCGCGGCGACCGAGTCGATGATCAGGGCGTCAATACCCCCGCTTCGCACGAGGATCTCGGCAATGTCGAGCGCCTGCTCTCCGGTGTCGGGCTGGGACACGAGGAGGCTGTCCACGTCCACGCCCAGTCTGCGGGCATAGCCTATGTCCAGCGCGTGCTCGGCATCGATGTACGCGACGACACCCCCGGCGGCCTGGGCTTCGGCGCCGATGTGAAGCGCCAGCGTGGTCTTGCCCGACGCTTCAGGGCCGTAAATCTCCACGACCCTTCCCCTGGGGACTCCGCCGATGCCGAGGGCCAGATCCAGGGCCAGGGAACCGGTGGAGATCACCGGGATGTCCAGGACCTTGTCCACGTCCATTTTCATGATAGATCCACGGCCAAACTGCTTTTCTATCTGCGAAATGGCCTGCTCAACCGCCCTCTGCCTGTCCTGTTGCTCTGCCATGGTCGTGCCTCCAAAAGAAGTGCCTAAAGTGAACTAAAATGCCTAAAGTTATTGGAAAAAATCAAAATACTCGAAGACAATTAGAATGTCAAAAAATCAAAACAGAAAACATGGAGAACCTTATCACGAAAGCACCCCAGTGGAATAATAAAAACAACGGCATTCCACGGGGCAGGCGAGAGGGGGAAAGCATGAAAACGAAGACCTAAAGCCCTGAGTCTCACGCCCGCTCGTCCGCCAGGGCGGACTCGCTCGAGACCACAGAGGAATAAGAGGTCGTCTTGGTCTTATAGACAAAAGGTTTGAGCTCTCTGTGGGCTCTGTGTCTGTGAGAGAGAACGTTTTGACTTTTTCCGAGCTATCCGCTGGAAAGACGCCACGATAACATCTTCGTGTACACGGCGCCACCGGGTTTGAGATCGCTCCTGAAGAAAACCAGTTCATCCAGGGTGCAAACCGGACTGGACAACTCCCCGTACTTCGCAAGCATCTGCTCCAGTTCCGTTGGCCTCTTGGCAGGCTTCTTGAATCTTCCAAGAGTGAGATGGGGCCTGAAGGCTCTCTCTTCCTCTTTGATTCCGAAAGGCGAAAGAGCGGCCTGAAGGTCGTCCCTGAAACGGGACATCCTCTCCAGGTCCCCGACAAGGCCCAGCCAGATCACCCTTGGGTTTCGGCTGTTGGGAAAACAGCCCATGGGCTTGAGGGAGATGCTGAAAGAGCCATGATTTACGCACACGGCGCCGAGCGACTCTCCCATTGAGGGGATCTGCTCAGATTGGACCCCGCCCAAAAAAACCACGGTCAGATGGATGAACTCCGGCCTGACCCAGCGAACATCGAGAGAGCTTTTCCGGGCCTCTCCTGAAACCCGGGTCACGATGGTCTTGATGTCTTCCGGCAGTTCAAAGGCCAGGAAGGAACGGATTTCCATGAAGGACCCTTCTCACCCAATCCAGCGCCATCACGGCGCTGTTCATTTTGTTTTGTTCTCTCTTGCCCCAGAAACGGTATTTTCCTGAAACAGTTTCACTCCTGAAGGCAAGTCCGATGTGAACCGTGCCCACAGGTTTTTCCTCTGTTCCTCCGTCAGGACCGGCAATGCCGGTGACGGCAAGTCCCAAGTCCGCCTTCAGCCCTCTTCTCACCCCTTCAGCCATCTCCCTGGCAACCGGGCCGCTCACCGCTCCATAAGTCTCGAGGGTCTGCCCGGAGACGCCGAGCAGGTCCATCTTGGCCTGATTGCTGTAGGCAATCACTCCTCCCAGAAAATAGCCGGAGCTGCCCGGAACATTGGTGAGGAGGTTTCCAACGAGGCCCCCTGTGCAGGATTCTGCAACGGAAAGGGCGAGCTTTCTCTGCAACAGTGCCTCTCCCACAACCCCTTCCATGGTCTGACCCCCTGTGGCGAAAATGAAAGATCCGACGCGGTTTCGAATTTCTCTTTCCATGGCGTCGAGCTCGCCGGCGACGCTCGGCTGATCTTCGCCCCGGAGGCTCAGGGTGATGTGATTTTCAGGGAACCGGGGATAGAACCCGAGAATGATGTTTCCCGACTTTCCAGGAAGATCGCTCAGCTTCTCTGCAATGCTCGGTTCGTTGAGCCCATAAAGTTTGAGGACCTTGTGCTTCAAGGTGGGGAGAACCGTGCATTGGAGCAGCAGGTCGGGAATCACGACCTCGTCCATCAGGAACCGCATCTGCTCAGGGACGCCGGGGAGAAAATAGAGGCGGACCCTGTTTTCAACCAGAGAGAAACCGCAGACGTTTTCCTTGGGGCACAGGATCTTCGCGTCTTCAGGCATCCATGCCATCTTTTCGAAAGCACGGGACATCTTCAAGCCCCTGAGCGCCACGTAGTCCTTGATCTGCTCATACATTTCCTCATCCAGGCACAGGGGGCGGTTGAGCGCAGAGGCGGCGATCTCGTTGGTGATGTCATCGTCGGTGGAGCCCAGACCTCCGGTGATGATCACGAACTGGGAATCCTTCAGTGCCTTTTGCAGGGCCTTGGAAACGCTCTCCTGGTCATCTCCCACTGAGGTGACGCGGATTACTCTGAGCCCGGTGGCTGTGAGCCTGCCCGCTGCGTACCAGGAATTGAGATCAACGACCCTGCCCGAGATCAGTTCGTCGCCTATCGTGATGATTTCACCGTACATAACTCTGAATCCACACTCCAGTTGACCATCGGACGCTGTGACTATGCCTTGCCACTCTATTCTAACCGGCTCTTCAAATCCGAAATCCGAAGCACGAAGCACGAAACAATACCCAATGTCCCAAATTCGAATGAATCAAATGATTATTCCAATTAATCATTATTGTCTTGTTTTGGTCATTGGAACATTTGAATGTCTATGGGTTTCATTGCCCGCGGCTTGCCGCGGAATCGTCATACCGGCGAAAGCCGGTATCCAGAAAACCAAACTGGATTCCGTGTCAAGCACGGAATGACGGTCAAGGACATGAGATGATACCTCGCAGCTTGCTTCGGGGTAGTTCATTTTGGAGAGTATTTCGAATTTCGATATTCGGATTTCGAGTTTCATGCCAGCGCTGATCCCACCGACATCCCCGCTAAAAGAAAAACAGAGTCAAAATCCTTATGCAAACATTGGCATAAATGCCGGCCAGCAGGTCATCCAGCACAATGCCTGCGCCGCCCCCAATCTTTTCCAATCGCCTGATGGGGTAGGGTTTCAGTATATCAAAAAGGCGGAACAGGATAAAACCCAAACAGAGATTGAAGGGTGTTGCCGGCAAGAGGAACAGGGTCATCAAAAGCCCGGCAACTTCATCGACGACGACTTCGCCAGGATCCTCTTTTGCAAGAGCTCCGGCGCTCCTCGCCGAGACCCAAACGGCCAGGAGGATGAAAAAGAAAAGAACGTAAGCGCCGGCCATGGGGGTAAGGCGGGCTAAAGTGATGGCAAGCGGGATTGCGGCGAGCGTTCCAAAGGTTCCCTGAGCCACGGGGATCAGCCCAAGTCCAAAGCAGGATGAAAGAACAAGGGCGAGCTTGTCCGCAACAGAGGCCTTCCGAAAGGATTCGATAGCATTAGGAGTCGGCGAGCGAAGGTATTTCATGATGGAACTTCAGACCTTGGAGTAGTGGAGCATCGGAGTACTGGAGTAATGGTTTTAACCCAACACTCCATCACTCCATTACTCCAACACTCCACTTCGAATTCAGGCATTTCCCCCTTTTGCCGTTACCCAGCCATAAATGTCTCTCAAAGGAATGCCTTTTTCTTTTGCAATTCGCCGGCACTCCTCGAACTCGGGCAAAAGTTGGAAAGACCCGTCGGAGCGAAAAACTTTTTTCACTTTCATCCTGCCCCAGGGGCTCTCGATTTCAGCGGAAGATCTCTCCAGAATCCTTCTCTGCGTATAGTGGAAGCGCACGCCCAGGGTGGTGCTCTCTGAGAATAGAATGCCCATGAGCTGATCCTTGTGCTGGGGTTTTCCGATAACATGAACCAGGACAGCAGGCCGGTTCTTTTTCATGTGACCGGGCAGAAAAACCACATCAAGAGCGCCTGCTTCAAACAGGCGCTCCATGATAAAGCCCAGCCATTCAGGGTTGGTGTCATCCAGATTGGACTCGAGGATCACGACCGTCTCTTCATTCGCTGCCCCCTGGTCCTGACCGATGAGGATGCGCAGAAGATTGGGCCTGTCCGTCAGGTTTCGGCTTCCAACGCCATACCCCACTTTCTCTATGACCATGGCAGGCAGGGATGCAAAGGAATGGGCCAGGCCTTTTACGAGAGCCGCTCCTGTCGGGGTGACGAGCTCCTCTTTCAAGCCTGAATCATGAACCGGGATGCCCTTGAGGAGAGCTACGGTTGCAGGCGCGGGCAAAGGGATCCGGCCGTGGGCCGTGTCCACAAACCCTGATCCCAGCGGCAGGGATGACGCACAGACCGTGGCGATTCCGAGGTAGTCCATCCCCAGCACGCTGCCCACGATATCGACAATGGAGTCCACAGCGCCCACCTCGTGAAAATGCACATCCTCCGCAGGGCAGCCGTGGATTTTTCCCTCCTCCACCGCGATGCTTTCAAAAATGGCAATGCTTTTGTCCCTCACAGAGGAGCGGAAGTTTCCGGCACGGATAAGGTCTTTGATGTCCGAGAATCTCCTGTGAGGATGGGGATTCCTGCTCACATTGACTTTGAACCGCGTGCCGAAGAGATGGTTCCTTTCCTCCCTGGTCGCTTCGAGGAAGTAGCCTTCAAGCGGCAGGCTTTGGAGAGCCCTCTTCAGTTCTTCAATCGGAAAACCGGCATCGATCAATGCCCCGATCATCATGTCTCCGCTGATGCCGGAAAAACAATCGAGATAGGCAATCTTCATTCGGATACCTGTAAGGGTAGAACTTGGTTATTCAAAAACAAACCCTAAGGGCCACGACGAAAACACGAAAGGGGGAAAACACGAAAGAAGAATTCTATTGGGTTTTTTCGTGCTTTCGTGATTGGTTTTTCTTCGGCATTAGAGTTTTGCCATCCATGTAACGTGGTTTTTATCAACTGACGCCTCTGAAGTCAATCTTGGCCGGGCGGGGAAGAAAACGGTTTGTCGAGTCTGAAATCAGGAAGGAATGGCGGTTTTGTTTCTGAGTCAGCAACCTCCGGGAACTGAACAAAGAGGTGCCGGAAACCAAGCTCCAGGGCATGGGAATACACCCGGTTGAACTCCTCCTCGGTGAGAGATCGATTGAGAGTCTCCGCCTCCTGAGGCGTTACCGGAACGTATTGGGACATGAGACTCAAGGGAAGCTCAGCCCCGAATTCGACAAAGAGTGTGGTCAGAGCATTAAGCGAGTTCTCCACATATCCGGGAAGGATGAGGTGGCGAACCAGAACTCCTTTCTTTGCCAAAGGGTCTCCCGTGGCAAAGCTGTCTAAAAAACCCTTTTGAGAAAACATCTCTGAGAGGGCGGCAAGAGCTACCTCAGGATAGTTCTGGCATCTTGAGAGTTTCCTTGCCAGATCCCTGTCTGCGTATTTGAAGTCCGGGAGATAAATGTCTACGTGCGCCTCTGCCGACTTGAGAAGGTTCACGGACTGGTAACCGGAGAGATTGAAGACCGTGGGAAGGCTATGGCTTTTGCTCCTAAGCAGAGTAACAAGTTCAAAGACATAAGGAAAGAAGTGGTCCGGGGTCACGAAATTGACGTTGTGGACGTGCTTCCGGATGATCATGTCTTCCACCTTCGCGAGCAGCGCCGCCACCTCGATGCTTTCTCCGAGACCCTCTCTTGAGATTTGAAAGTTCTGGCAAAAGGAGCAGCGGAGCGAGCAGCCGGTGAAGAACACGGTTCCGGACCCATAAGTGCCTGTGAGAGGGGGTTCCTCGCCGAAGTGAGGGCCCACATAAGAAACCCTGAGTTGACCGTCCTGCCTGCAGAACCCGGCCCTCGACTTTTCGCCCTCTTGAAGCCGGTCCACGCCGCACTCCCTGGGACAGAGAAAACACTGTTTGAAGAATTTGGTCAGGCTTCTTTCCATAAAAGGATACTAACACAGCGCAAGGTAGCCGCAAATAAATCCGAAGCACTAAATCCGAAACAAATTCAAATGACCAAAATCTGAATGACATAAAGAACTTCAAAAGCAAGACGGGAAATTTTACTAATGAACTCTCAAGAAATTGAACATTAGCAGCGCGCATAAGTTCTGCTTAAAAGGAATCAGCACCCACAGGATTTCTTGACATTTATAATTTATTCAAGTAATTACCCACGATACCCCAAAGAAAAAAGCAAAGGAAGGAGAGCGTGAATGGAGTATTCGGTAAGCCCGGAAGGCGAAAAGTTCAAAATCCCTGATGAACAAGACTATAAGAAAGAGTTTGCAAGACTTGAGAAGCTGGCCAAGGCTCACCGCAAAGAGGGTCAGGAGATCGTGGTGGTCATGGGCCTCGGATTCGTGGGCGCGGTCATGGCCGGTGTTGTGGCGGATTCCACGGACAAGAAAACCGGCAAACCCGGCAAGTTCGTGATCGGCATGCAGCGGCCGAGCCCCAGGAGCTTCTGGAAGATTCCTCTGTTCAACCGGGGGATCTCGCCGGTCAAGGCCGAAGACCCTGAAGTGGAGCCCATGATCGAGCGGTGTGTGACGAAGAAGAAAACGCTCACCGCCACCTACACCTATGATGCGCTGAAGCTTGCGGACGCGCTGGTGGTGGATGTTCAGTGCGACTTCCTCAAGCAGGAGCTCGGAAACCTGAGGAGCGGGCACGCGGACATCAGCGCCCTGGAGGAGAGCTTCAAAGTCATCGGCGAAAAGATCGATCCCAAGTGCATGGTCCTCATTGAAACGACAGTCCCACCGGGAACCACGGAGTTCGTGGCCTACCCCCTGGTGAAGAAGGCTTTCAAGAAGAGAGGGATTGAGAAAGAGCCGCTTCTGGCCCACAGCTTCGAGCGGGTGATGCCGGGACGGGATTACGTCAAATCGGTTCGGGACTTCTGGCGCGTTTGCAGCGGCATCAATGAGGAGAGCAGGAAAAGGGTCGTCAGGTTTCTTTCGGAAGTCCTCAATGTGGACAAGTTCCCGCTCACGGTCCTGGACCGTCCCCTGGAGAGCGAGACGTGCAAAATCGTGGAAAACAGCTACCGCGCCACGATCCTGGCCTTCCTGGACGAGTGGAGCGTTTTTGCGGAAACGAACGGTGTGGACCTCATCAAGGTCATCAACGCGATCAAGGTGCGGCCCACCCACAGCAACATGATTTTCCCAGGGCCTGGGATCGGGGGGTACTGCCTCCCGAAAGACGGGGGCCTGGGGCTCTGGGCCTACAAGCATCTCCTGGGTTTTGAAAACGACATTTTCAAGATCACCCCGGAGGCGATCAACATCAACGACACGCGGGGACTCCGGGCGGCGCAGATGGCGCGGGATGCGCTGCGCAACATGGGACGAATTCTGGCAGCCTCCCAGATCACGGTGCTGGGCGCCTCCTACCGGGAAGACGTGGGAGACACCCGCTACAGCGGCTCGGAGATTATCGTTCGAAGGCTGACGGAAATGGGAGCCGAGGTCAAGGCCCATGACCCCTATCTTCAGCACTGGTGGGAGCTGGAAAAGCAGGACACCTACCCGGCTGTGGGCACGGGCTGGGCCCGGTTTTTCCGGAACCAGGAACATCTCAAGGATTTCAAGATGATGCCCGATCTCGCCGAGGCGCTGAAGGGGGCTGATGCAGTGATCTTCGCAGTTCGGCACAAGCCTTATCTGAATGTTGAGCCTAAAGATCTCGTCCGAATGACGGGTGGCCCTGTGGCGGTGATCGATTGTTTCGGCATCCTGGATGACCGGAAGATTGAGAAATATTTTGAGCTGGGGTGTGAGGTGAAAGGCCTGGGCAGGGGGCATATCCAGAGGATCAAGGACAAGGTGAGGCGGGGAAAGAAGAAATGAGTTATCCGTTATCTGTTATTCGCGTGTTGCCGTTTCAACGAGTAACGAATAACGATTAACTGCTCCCTGGGGTTTCAGGCCACGGGCGGCTTGACAAACCTCTATTTACCGCATAGTATCGCACTATTTGTGAGAGATCAGGGGGAGAGGGGGTGATGCACCTAGATTGAGTCCAAGGCCACTGTTCCGAAACCACAATCTTTTTACGAGGAATTTAAAGGAGGTTTCCATGAAAAGAGTTCTCATGATTTTCATTGTTCTCGCTGCAGTCATTACCTTGGCCGCAGCCCCGGCACTGGCGCAACAGAAGAAGGCGGAACCCGCCAAAAAAGCTGCTGAGTTCAAGTACACAGACCCCATGGGGGTGGTGAAGATCAAGAAAGGGGACCCCATTCACATTGCCAACTGGATGGTGGTGGCAGGACCGGACGCTTCTTTGGGAACGGACACCAAGCGAGGCGTTGAGATTGCCGTTGATGATGTCGGGGGAAAGCTCCTCGGCCATCCGATCAAGATCACCACTCAGGACACCGGATGTAACGCAGAAGGCGGTCAGGCGGCTGCAACCAAGCTGGCCTCGGATCCCACCATTGTGGCGGCTGTCGGCTCCAACTGCTCCAGTGAAGCCAGGCCCGGCGCTCCGATTCTGTGGAAAGCCGGCATTGCCACGGTGTCTCCTTCCAACACCGCGCCTTACCTGACAGACCCGAAGCGGGGACCCGAGTACAACGGCTACCTCCGCACGGCTCACAATGATAAGGTCCAGGGCGCTGTGGCGGCCGAGTTCGCCATCAAGAAACTGGGCGCAAAGAAAGCCGCTACAATCCATGACGGAAGCGTGTATGCCGAGCAACTCCAGGCCGTGTTTGCCGAGACCTTCAAGAAAATGGGCGGCACCATTACAGCCCAGGAAGCCGTTGCTCCCACAGACACCGACATGAGACCCGTGCTCACCAAGATCGCCACGGGCAAACCCGAGTTCCTGTATTATCCTATCTTCATCGCGTCGGGCGGCCACATCACCCGTCAGGTGAAAGAAGTGGCCGGTCTTGAGAAAGTGTCCCTCATGGGCGCGGACGGCATTTTCTCCCCTGACTTCTACAAGGCTGCCGGGGACACGGCTATCGGCATGTATCATTCCAGCCCGGATTTCTCGGCTTTTGCCGCGGGCTACAAGGATTTCCTGGCCAAGCATTCGAAGAAGTACGGCGAGAAGCCGCTGGCGCCTTTCCACGCGCACGGCTATGATGCGGCCATGATCATTTTCAACGCCATCAAGAAGGTCGGCAAAACAGATCCGGCCGGCACGCTTCACATCGGCCGGAAGGCGTTGAGGGATGCCCTGTACGCCACCAAGAACTACAAAGGGCTGACCGGCAATGTTACTTGTAACGAGTTCGGCGACTGTGCGGACCCGAGAATCGCCGTTTACATCACCACGCCGGACAACGTGAAGAAACTGGTCATGCCGGATACGCCATACTGGAAACCCTATTAAGATCCAGTCCAAGGAAACCCGGTCCTGTAACGAGACCGGGTTTCAAGTGTAAGAAGACCAGGATGAGCCGGCCCAAAATTCCATGACCGGCTCATCCTTCGTTATAGAGAACTTTAAGCAGAGGACATCACGAAGGGAGCCCTTATGCTCAAGGGATGGAAAGAGAGAGTGACAGGCACTGATCTGGTCATGTGGCTCATCGGTGCAGCCATAGTAGGGGTGGTCATAGTAGGTTCCGTGGCCACGCTGGCTTCCGGCCGGTATGCAGGACGGCACTGGTTTGACTTCATGATCTTCGGCCTTGCTCAGGGGAGCGTTTACGCCCTCATTGCCATGGGCTACACCATGGTCTATGGCGTGCTGCGCATGATCAATTTCGCGCACAGCGAGGTCTTCATGAGCGGCCCTTACACCGCCTATTACGTGGCAGCCGCTTTTTATCGGTCCGGTTTCCTGGACAGCCATCCTATCTTGAGCCTGATGGTCGTTTTTCTCGTAGCCATGGCCACGTCCACCCTCATCGCTTACCTGCTGGAGCGCATTGCCTATCGTCCTCTGCGCAATGCCCCGCGATTGATTCCGCTGATTACGGCTATCGGGGCATCTTTTTTTCTCCAGTACATGTTTCGAGGGCTCTACGGTCCCGGGTTCCAGGCCTATCCCGTGGTCAAGATGCTGGAAGGCCAGTGGATGTTCTGGGGGCTTCGAATCCTGAAATTCCAGGCCCTTGTCATCGTGGCGGCCGCTCTGCTCATGTTCGCTCTTTATGCATTTATCCAGCGCACCAGGGTCGGCAAAGCCATTCGGGCCGTTTCCGAGGACAAGGAGGCGGCGTACCTCATGGGCATTGACGTCGACAAAATGATCTCAACGACCTTCATCATCGGGGGTGCAGCGGCAGGGGCAGCGGGCGTGCTTTACGCCATCATGTTCAAGCAGGTGCACTTCTTTATGGGGTTCATTCCCGGGATCAAAGCCTTCACAGCGGCGGTGCTCGGCGGCATCGGAAACATCCCGGGCGCCATGCTGGGAGGAATCTTCCTTGGCCTCATCGAATCGATCGGGCCGAGCCTGTTTCTCGACGGTTTGGGCATCGTGGCCCCTTACCAGCTCAAAGACGCCATTGCCTTCATTATGCTTGTGCTGGTCCTGATCTTCCGGCCTACGGGGATTATGGGAGAGCGTCTGGCGGTGAAGAAGGCCTAATGGAAAGGATGACAAGATGACACGAGTTCTCACCCTTTGGAAACACGGAGTCATGACCGGGTTGCTGGGCGGTCTGATCACGGTCCTTCTCTCCCTCATGGGGATGGTGGAGGCCTTTAGCCAGCGTCAGATTGTGAGCGGCATCCTCTCCATGGATCAGTCCCTCCTGGGTGTGGCGGTGGTGTTTGTGGGCTATCTCGCCGCGAAAAAGACCACCTCCAGCCATCCCTGGTGGGTGGTGATCAACTCACTGACCAGCGGGTTCGTCACGGCAGGGATGCTGCTGCTCCTGCTCTTGATCGGAAACGTGATCAACTTGCGGGCTGTTTTCGTCAATGCCTCGCCCGTCCTCTATGAACTGCTCAGCTTCGGACATGGCTTTGAGACTGCGCCCCTCCTGTTTGTGGCCGCTCCCCTTTGCGGGCTTTTTGCCGGCATCCTGTATCTGCTCCCGGTTGCTTTCCGGAGGATGTTCATTGTGTCCCTGACCTGCGTCGTTGGTGCGGGGGTGCTCCAGGACATGCTGCGGCCCACGTTGAGCGCGTGGGAGTCTCTGGCAGAATTCGCGGAGTGGCTCTTTTCCGCCAACGGCGTCACGGAGCAGGGGGCAGCCGCACTCTTCATCGTGATTTCCGTTGTCACCCTCTTCTGGTCGTTCAAGGGGGAGGCAGTGAAAACGGGGTACCAGAGTCTGCCTGCAGCAGGGCAGAAAGGGTTGAAGTGGACGGGAGTTGCCGTTCTCCTGGTCGTGCTGTTCATTCTCCCCCAGATCCTGGGGCTCTTCCTGAGCGAAGTGCTCACCATCGTCGGTCTTTACGTTCTGCTGGGGCTTGGGTTGAACATCGTTGTCGGGTATGCCGGGCTTCTGGACTTGGGTTATGTGGCGTTTTTTGCGATCGGCGCTTATGTCACGGCCATTCTGACCTCTCCTGAGCTGGGCTTCTTCAGTCTCTCTTTCTGGCAAGCCCTGCCTTTTGCCGTGCTTGTGGGGATTGTGTTCGGGGTCATGCTCGGGGTTCCTGTTCTCAGGATGCGCGGCGACTACCTGGCCATTGCCACGCTCGGATTCGGGGAAATTATTCGGATCATGGTCCTGTCGGACTTCCTGAGACCCTGGCTGGGCGGGGCACAGGGGATCGGCAAGATCCCGAAAGCCTCCATCGCCGGATTCGAGTTCGGCATGCCGCAGGAGATCTATTACCTCATCCTGGCTGGTTGCTTTCTCGTGATTTTCATTTCCCTGCGCCTTCGGGATTCCCGCCTCGGCCGAGCCTGGAAAGCCATGCGGGAGGACGAGGACGTGGCTCAGGCCATGGGGATCAACCTGGTGGCGACGAAGCTGCTCGCCTTCGGCACAGGAGCGGCTTTCTCTGCTTTGAGCGGGGCCATCTTCGCGACCAAGCTGACGTCCGTCTACCCCCACAGCATGAACGTGATGATCTCCATCAATATCCTCTGTGTCATCATCGTCGGGGGCATGGGAAGCATTCCCGGCGTGATCGTCGGAGCCGCGGCCCTGGTCGGTCTTCCAGAGCTTCTGAGGGAATTTGCCGAGTACCGCCTTCTGGTCTACGGCTTAGCCCTGGTGGTGATGATGCTGGTGAGGCCTGAAGGGCTTTGGCCTGAGGCCGTGCGGCGGAGGGAGTTTCATGAGGAAGAGGAAGAACTCCCCGAGAACAACGGAGCGACGTCAGCCGCTCAGTTTTCGTCTTAGGAGATCCTATGGCTATTCTTACAGCAAATAAAACGACAAAGCGTTTCGGCGGGCTGGTTGCCGTTGATGAGCTGGATGTCGAGATCAAGGAAAAGACCATCCACAGCATCATCGGGCCGAACGGGGCGGGGAAAACCACTTTCTTCAACTGTGTGACCGGGTTTTATCGGCCGGAAGAAGGGGAGATCCTTCTCAACTCCCATTCCCTTGTGGGTCTCATGCCCGACCAGATCGTGCGCCTCGGCATCGCCAGAACCTACCAGAACATCCGACTCTTTCCGGTTCTCACAGCCATGGAAAACGTGCTGGTGGGACTCCACTGTCATTTGAGGGCGAACTATTTCGGCATTGTAGCCGGCCTGCCCTCTACCCGGAAGGAAGAGAAAGAAGCCACCGAGGAAGCTAAACGGCTTCTCCGGTTTGTCAATCTCACAGGCAAGGGAGATTTCATGGCCAAGAATCTCCCTTATGGCGAGCAGAGACGATTGGAAATCGCACGGGCTCTTGCCACCAAGCCGAAGTTGCTGCTCCTGGACGAGCCGACCGCGGGAATGAACCCGAGCGAAACGCAGACCATGATGGATTTTATCCGGCACCTCCGGGATGAAGTGGGCATTACCATTCTGCTCATTGAACACCAGATGCGCGTGGTCATGGGGATTTCGGAAACCGTCACCGTGCTGGATTACGGCAAGAAGATTGCTGAAGGGACGCCCGAGGAGATCAAGAAAGACCCGAAAGTGATCGAAGCGTACCTGGGCAAGGGAAGCGCTGCAGAGACCATGGGAGTCGCCGCTTAGAAGGAGTTTCCGTTATGGCATTTCTGGAAGTTAAAAACGTGCACACCTATTACGGTCACATCCACGCCCTCAGGGATCTCTCTCTCACTGTGGAGAAAGGCGAGGTGGTGACCCTCATCGGGGGCAACGGCGCCGGCAAGAGCACGACCCTCAACACCATGAGCGGGCTGCTGAAACCTCGGCAGGGGTCCATCCAGTTTGAAGGGGAAGAACTCACCCGCTTTCGTCCCCACGAGATCGTATGCAAAGGCGTGGTGCAGGTGCCGGAGGGCAGGCGGGTCTTCGGCCGCCTCACGGTGACGGAAAATCTGGAGATGGGCGCATTTTCCTGCAGGGATCAGAAGCTCATGCAAAGCAACATCGATCGCATTTTTGCCCTCTTTCCCAGGCTGGAAGAACGGCGCAAACAGTTGGCCGGGACTTTGAGCGGCGGGGAGCAGCAAATGCTCGCCACGGGGAGGGCGTTGATGGCCAACCCGAGACTGATGCTTCTCGATGAACCTTCCATGGGCTTGGCGCCGGTCCTGGTGGACAGCATCTTTGACACGATCAAGCAGCTTCATGCCGGCGGGACCACGATCCTTCTGGTGGAGCAGAATGCACGCATGGCCCTGCTGGTGGCGGGAAGAGGGTATGTGCTTCAGACAGGCGTAGTGCTTCTCAGCGACACAGCAGAAAATCTGCGCAAGAACGAGATGGTCCGCAAAGCGTACATGGGGGAAGCGTAAAGGCCAGTAAGCAGTGAGGAGTAAGCAGTAAGCAGAAAAGGAATGCAGTGGAAAGAATACTGGAGACAGAAGAAGGATTGGTGCCTACTGTCACGCCGTTTGGACCCGCCCCGAATAACGAATAACCAATAACGATTAACTTGCGTTTCTCGTCTTAACTTTTTCCCACCAATCATTCATTGACTCCCTGTCACGGCGTGGTATAGATTAGTTTTGATCCCCATATCGGTTGGCAGGAGGACCTTATGAAAAGTGTGGTTTTGCTCGTCGCCGGGCTCGTGTTAGCTCTTCTGGTCGCGGGCCCGTCTTTTGTGACCGGGGCTGCGGATGACAAGGTCCCTTTTCCGGAAGTTCCCAGAATCACGAAGGAACAGCTTAAGGAGATGCTGGGAAAGCCGGATGTGGTGATCATTGATGCCCGGCCCTCAGAACAATGGAAATACAGTGATCAGCTGATTCCAGGCTCTGTCCACGAGGATCCCCTTACGGTCCAGACTTGGATTCAGAAGTACGACAAAAACAAAAAAATGGTGATTTATTGAGCTTGACCCACGGAATCCACCAGCGCCAGGCTGGCGCTGCAGCTCAAGGGAATGGGATTCAAGAACGTCGTTGTGCTGAAGGGCGGGTACAGGGAGTGGGTTGGAGCCCGTTATCCGATTGAAAAGAAGTGGACCGTCAAGGCGGAGTGCGTGGCATGCCACACCACGGTGAGCCCGGGGATCGTCGCGGACTGGAAGGCGAGCAAACACGCGGAATCCGAGGTTTCCTGCTCGGTGTGTCACGGGGAACAGCACATGACGAACGAGGATGTGCACAAGGCCGGCCGCATGAAACCGGAAAGGTGCGCCATGTGCCACCAGGTGCAATGGGATGAGTTCAGGGGAGGCAAGCACTCCCAGGCGTGGGCCGCCATGAAGGCCATGCCCACGGCACACCGCCAGCCCATGGCCCTGATGGACGGCATGAAGGGTTGCGGAGGGTGTCACAAAATCGGATTGAAGACCGTGGAGGAAAGCCAGGCCCTGAGAGAAGCGGGAGCAGGCTTTGGCATGGCCTCCTGCGATGCTTGCCACACCCGTCACACCTTTTCTGTTAAGGAGGCCCAGCAGCCGGAGGCTTGCCAGACCTGCCACATGGGCTTTGACCACGCTCATTGGGAGATGTATTCCTCCTCCAAGCACGGGGTCCGATATTCTCTGAAGCAGAAAGGCATTCTCCCTGAATCTGCTGTTGCGCCCACGTGCCAGACGTGCCACATGAAAGACGGGAATCATGCCGTGATGACGGGCTGGGGTTTTCTGGCTGTGCGGCTGCCCATGCCCGAGGACAAGAAATGGGCGGAGGCACGGACGACCGTTCTGAAGGCCTTGGGGGTGCTGGATCCGGAAGGCAAGCCGACGCCCCGGCTGGAGGCGATCAAGGCCATAGACATGGTCCGGCTGACTCAGGAGGCCTGGCAGAACGAACGCGACAAGATGGTGAAGGCCTGTATCGCATGCCACTCCACCTCTTTCGCCAAGGGGGAGCTTGAGAAGGCGGACAACATGATCCGGGAAGCGGATCTGCTCATGGCTGAAGCGATCCTCACCGTGGCAAGTCTCTACAAGGAAGGGATTCTGCAGAAGCCCAAGAGCTACGCCTACCCCTTCCCTGATATCCTCTCCTTCCATGACAACCCCACGCTGATCGAGCAGAAGCTCTACATCATGTTCATGGAGCAGAGGATGCGCACCTTCCAGGGGGCCTTCCACGCCAATCCGGACTACACGCTCTGGTACGGTTGGAGCGCCATGAAAACGAGCCTTCTGGAGCTCAAAACCATGGCGGAGGAGATGAGAAGGAAAAAAACCTAGATCCGAAGCGAGAAACACGGATGAAAACAGGCGACCCCGCTGATTGCAGCGGGGTCGTTCGTTTCTGAGTTCCAGATGCGTTTGAAGGGATCAGGAAACCGCGAGGCTCAGGACCTTGTAGCCCCGGCGGGAGAGAAACCCTGCGATCTCATCAGGGAGTTTCAGATGACTGGCAAACACGTTCTGGCCACGGTTGTCTCTGAAAACGATCCCGGGAATGGTGAGCTTGAAATTCTTCGAATTCTCTTTGCCGCTGGCCGTGAAGGGATGAGCTCCAGCGTCGAACTTCACTCCGATAAAGTCCAGGATTTTGGGAACCATCTGCGCGGGATCCTGTTCGTTGGCCAGAGACAGAACCGAGACTTTGTACTCCTTCAACAGGGGCACGATGTCCGGACCAATGCCGGTGAAGTCAATGATGCAATCCTTCCCCCCCACATAGAGAAAGAAGTCCGCCTTGATCATGAGGCTGACCCCGCTTTTCTGTCCCTGAATGACCGGCATTTCCACGTCTCGTGTAAAGGTTTGCCCGGTCAGATTCAGAACGCTCTCAATGACGGCGGCTTTGTCCTTGCCCGCGAAGAGAACATCGGACCTTGCCGCAGGGGCGGGGACTTCCGGGGCGTTCTGCTGGGCCGGCGGGTACTCGATGGATTTGACGCCGATGTTCGTGAGAAAGTTCCTGAGTTCCGGCGGAATCCTTGCGCCTGATTTGTCCGCGAGGTTGATGAGAAGGGTTCGGCTCCTGTCCTCGGAAGTCTGGATGATCCAGTCTGCGCTGACCTGCAGCGTGAAGTCCCCTCGCATTTCGAGAGGCTCTCCCTGCTTGTAGATTTTATAGTACTCACAGGCGGCCAGGATTTCATTGAGCGCAGCCCTGAGATCTTCGTCCCCCTTGAGGTGGACGACCCGGTAGTTGTCCCAGTTCGCCGCGATGACCTGGGCCATCTTATCGGGCAATTCACGGTGAAGGTCAACGACCACCCGCTGACCGTTGCCGAGGCTCAGGATGGGAAAGGCCTCAGCCTTGAGGTTGAGCTGCCCGCCCGCCTTGAGGGGAATGAAGTGCTCGCCTGTGTTGATCCACTCTTCTCCCAGGAGGGCGAAAAATTCCGTGAGCTGCCGGCTCAAGGGCGGCGGCCCTTTTGGCTGCTCCGGCGGCGGGGAAGGGGCTGCTGCAGGAGCCTGAGCCGTCTCCACAGGCCGAGGAGGTCTTTCACGTTTGATCGGTATCCTCACGATCTGAGGCGTATAAATGGGGAGCTTGACGACCTGCCCCGGGTAGATGCGGTCCAGGTTGTTGATTTCCGGGTTGAGCCTTGCCAGAGCTTGAAGGTACGCTTCATTGATTTGCTCATCCCTGAGGCTGTAGCGGCCCTTCACCACTTTGATCAGGCTGTCGCCCTGCTGGACCGTGTAGTTCTCGAGTTTCAAATCCTTGAGATCCTCGAGGGAGATGGGGGTTTCTTCTCCTTTCTGAGCAACCATCGCAAGACCCTTGGCCGGAGTGATGGTGAGAGGAATGACGATCTTGTCGCCGGGATAAATCACATCGAGGTTCGAAAAGGAGCTGTTCAGTTTCTTGAGAGCGGCCAGGAGCTCGGGAAGATTTTTCTTTTCCAGCAGGCCCCGTTCCCTCAGGAGCTGCCAGAGGTGATCCCCTTTTTTCACCGTGTATGTTTCAGTGACGACTTTCTTGCCCTCTAAAGTGAAGGCTTCCTTTTTCTCAACCACCCGGATCTCTTGCTCTGTTTCGACGTCGGGTTCCGCTGTCTGGGTCAGTGAAATGGAGTAAGTCTCTTCGTCCTTTTCCTGAGCCAAACCCATGCTCCAGGGGCAGAGGGCGAGGAAGAAAACCAGTGCGGAAAGAAAAACAAGGCCTTTTGGAAAATGTTTCATACTTATCTCTAATTTAGAATAAGTTAATATATTTTATATACATCATCTCAACTTGTCAATTTTGTTCTAAGTTGACCTGGCTGTTCTACAACATATTGGCGTTTTTCCTTCTTCGCCATACACCCTGTAGTATTTATTCTTTACAAAGGCCTGATCATCTGATAAATATCTATCAATCATTTATTGCCACTTTGTCCCTTTGTCCCTCAAGTTGTCGGCTTCAGCCGACAGCAGTTGAGCTGAATTGGAACAATGGCTCTGGAGGTTTTCATGAAGATCAAAAAAGTCTCCATGCTTGGCTTTAAGTCCTTTGTGGACAAACTGGATATCGCTTTCCCGCTCGGGCTGAGCGCCATCGTTGGGCCCAACGGGTGCGGCAAGAGCAACATCGTCGACGCGATCCGGTGGGCCATGGGCGAGCAAAGCGCCAAGCTGCTCAGGGGTCGGCAGATGGAAGATGTGATCTTCAACGGCACGTTGGACCACAAACCCCTTGGCATGGCCGAAGTCTCCATCCTTTTTGAAAACGGAGACGGGTCTTTCCCTCCCCAGTTCTCCCATGCCGCCGAGCTTGCCGTGACCCGAAGGCTTTTCCGCTCCGGTGAAAGCGAGTACCTGATCAACAATATGCCCTGCCGGCTCAAGGACATCCAGGAAATCTTTATGGACACGGGCCTGGGAAACAGGGCCTACTCGATCATCGGGCAGGGCCAGATCACCACAATCATTGAGCAGAAGCCCGAAGAAACCAGGGCCATGATCGAAGAAGCCGCAGGGATAACCAAGTACAAAAAGAAGGTCGACGAATCCCAGAGAAAAATCGAGGCGACCCAGGCGAACCTGCAGCGGGTGGAGGACATTCTCGGGGAAGTGGAAAAACAGATGAGATCCCTCAAGCGGCAGTCTGCAAAGGCGAAGAGGTATAAGGCCATCGGACTGGAGATCCAGCGCCTTGAGCTGATCCTGAACGCCCACGCCTACCAGGAGCTGAAAGAGGAATCCAGCGAGAGAATGAAATCCGCAGAGGCGCTCGCCCGGCAGGAGATCGGCCAGAGCACGGAACATTCCAGGATCCAGGCGACCATTGAGTCCATGAACCTGGAGCTGGAAGAAAAAGACAAGGAGATCGCATCGCTTCGGGAGGCGCACCTCCGGGCCAAGGAGAAGGTGAGCAAGAAGGAAGCCATGGTGGAGGCCATGGCCGCTGAAAGGCGGATGCAGACGGAGCTCGAGAAGCGGCTGGAAAAGGACAAAGAGGATCTTGCCAGGCGCCTGGGAGAGCTGGAGAAGGAAAGGGCTCTTCTCATCGAGAAAATCGAGGCAGTGAAAGCAAAAGCGGCGTCCACGGAGGAGGAGATATCGCTCGTGGAGGCGAGGGCAAAAAACCGCCAGGAGCTCTTGAAGCAGATCAGGGAAGTTTTCGAGCAAGCGAGAACCAGGGTTCAATCCGGAATGTCGAAGGAAGCCAGCCTGGCTCAGGAGTCCGGGTTTCTCGCGCGGCGGATCGGAGAAATCACGGACAGCCGGATGCGACTCGAGAAAGAAAGGGAGGAGGTGAGGGCCAAGATGGAGACCCTCCTCCAGGCGGCAGAGAGAAAGCGCGAGGTGCGGGACGCCCTGGTTGAGAAACTCCGAGCCATCGAGGCGGATGTGTCCGGAGAGGAGCAGAGATGCCATGATCTGGAACAGATCCGAAGGCATCTGGAGTCTGACCTTAAAGACGCGGAAACCGCCCTGAACGTTGACGAGTCCCGGCTCGCCAGCCTTCGGTCCCTGCTGGAGAATTTCGAAGGATACAAGGTGGGGGTGCGCACCATCATGAAGGCTGAGGACCTGGAAGCCAAACGGGAAGGCCGAATCAAGGGCCTTGTGGCGGACGTGATCCAGGCCGACCCCAAGTACGAACAGGCCCTGGAAGCGGTCTTGGGGGACAAGCTTCAGTACATCCTGGTCGACAAACTCAGAGACGGCCAGCAGGCGGTGGAATACCTCAAGGCGCGGGCCAAGGGCAAAAGCAGTTTTGTGCCGGTGGCGGATCTCAACGGCAACGGGGACATGGGAAGCGCAAACGGGTTCCCCTTGTTGCGAGAGCTCGTGAAATCGACGGAGCCCTACAAACCGGTGGTGGACCTCCTGCTGGGGAATGCCGGCCTTGTGGAAGACCTGGACCAGGCCCTGTCTGCATGGGAGGAGCACGGGAAGAACCAGTGCCTCGTGACCCTCGAAGGCGACATGGTGGACAGGAGCGGAATCCTCACGGGCGGAAAGCAGGCCCAGAGCTTCAGTGGAATCCTCGCAAGAAAACGGGAGATGAAAGAGCTCGAAGCGGCCGTGCTCGGTCATGGAAAAAAGATTCAGGAGCTCAGGGGAAAACTGGACGAGGCGCTTGGCGAGAAGGAAGAGCGGGAAAGCCTCCTCGCGGCCTTGAAGGAGGAGAAGCTGGACAGCCAGGACAAGGTGAACGAGCTGGACAAGGCCAATTTCCAGCTGAGCCACGAGCTGGATCAAATGGAAAGGCTCTCGCAGCGGATTTCCGACGAACTGGACCAGAGGGACAAAGAGCAAAACAGGCACAAGGAAACGCTGACCCGAATCGAATCGGAGCTGGTGGCGTGCAAGGAAAAGCGGGCGTCGGAGGAAGCTTTCTTTCAGGAGAAAGAAGTGGAGCTTCGAGAGAGCGAAGAGGAGTTCGAGAGTTTTCGAAACGAACTGGCAAGTCTGAGGATGAATCACAGCCTTTCCAAGGAGGAACAAAGAGGGTTCACCCGGGAGGTGGAACGGATCGATGATTTTGTCCGCGAAGCCCAGGAGACCGTCAGAAGAATCGAAGGGGACATTGTCGCGGCCCGGGAAGGCCAGGAGGATTGCGTCAAAAAAGAGGAAGCCTTCCGTGACGAGCTCAAAGGGCTCTATGCGCAGCTCGGTCAGGCCGAAGATGCCGTGAACGCGGCGGACCTGGAGCGGAACCAATTCAAGAACCTGATCCGGGAAGAGGAAAAGAAAGCAGAGGCCGTGCGTGTGGAGCTGGATGCGCTCAAGGAGAAGATCCACACGGCCAAGATGGAGCAGTCGGAGATCGGTTTCAAGATGGACGGGTTGGTCGAGCTGACCCGGGAGAAATACGGCCTCCACTTGCCGGACATCTACCGGGAATACCTGGGCGGGGAGATGTCCGAGGCGGAAGTGAGAGAGAAGCTGGAGCATCAGAAAAAATTGAAGGGAAGGCTCGGAGAAGTGAATCTGACGGCCATCCAGGAACACGAGGCTCTCAAGGAACGATACACCTTCATCACCACCCAGAGACAGGATCTGCTCGACTCCATCACTTCTCTTCATGAAGCGATTCGGAAGATCAACAAAACCTGCCTTGAGCGATTCATGGAAACCTTCCAGCTTGTGGACGAAAAACTGAAGACGGTCTTCCCGATCCTTTTCAGCGGCGGAACAGCCAACCTCAAGCTGGTGGATGAGTCGAAACCGCTTGAAAGCGGAGTGCTGGTGGAAGTGCAGCCTCCGGGCAAGAAGCTGAGCCACATGGCCCTGCTCTCGGGCGGTGAAAAAGCGCTGGTGGCCATGGCGCTCATCTTTGCCATTTACCTGATCAAGCCGAGTCCGTTCCTTCTGCTCGACGAGGTGGATGCGCCTTTGGATGAAGCCAACATCGACCGGTTCAATGACCTGCTCAGAGAAATCCGAAAGTATTCCCAGATCATTCTGGTGACCCACAACCGCAGGTCCATGGAGATTGTGGACAGGCTCTATGGGGTCACCATGGAGAGACAGGGAGTCTCCAAGATTGTGACCGTCAGCCTGGAAGGGTTCCAGGTGCATTAGGAAGGTGCACGGTACACGGCGTACGGTGCACGGAAAAACCAGGAAAGCCTGTGTCAGTCCCGCTTCGGCGGGACTGCGCGTTTGTGCGCTCCCTCTTTTTCTCTTGCCTCCTATGCCGGAATATGGTCCATTTTTGAACTTCAGGAAGGTGGAACCTGCATGTTTGGATTTTTCAAGAAAAAAGAAAAAGAGGAGCAGAAAGAAAGCAAGGGCCTGATTGCGCGGCTGAGGCAAGGGCTCACCAAGACAAGGTCCGGGTTTACCGGCCGGCTGGATAAGCTCCTTTTCGGAAAAAAGGAAATCAATGAGGACCTGCTGGAAGACCTGGAGGAGGTCCTTTTCACCTCGGACCTGGGGGTCGCTACCACCCAGGAACTCATTCGTCTTGTCCAGGAAGGCGTGGCGAGAAAAGAGCTGGATCAACCCGAGAAACTGAGGGCTGCCCTGAAGGAGCACATTCGCGCTTTCCTGAATGTTCCGGATGTGGCAAACCGAACACCCCATGCCGGAGAGCCCTACGTGATCATGGTGATCGGGGTCAACGGGGTCGGGAAGACGACGACGATCGGAAAGCTCGGGCACCAGCTCAAAGGGCAGGGCAACTCCGTGATGTTCGTGGCTGCCGACACGTTCCGGGCTGCGGCGGTCGAACAGCTGGAGATCTGGGCGCAGCGAGTGGGTGCGGATCTGGTCAAGCAAGGGCATGGGGCAGACCCTTCTGCCGTTGTTTTTGACGCCCTGTCCTCCGCTCTTTCAAAGCAAACGGATGTCGTCTTAATCGATACGGCGGGCCGCCTTCACACCAAGATCAATCTCATGGAGGAGCTCGAGAAGATCCATCGCGTGACCGGTCGAAAACTCCCCGGGGCCCCGCATGAGGTCTGGCTGGTTCTCGATGCCACCACAGGGCAGAATGCCATCGCCCAAGCCGAGCTCTTTCACAAGGCCATCGGATTGACGGGCATTGTGCTCACCAAGCTGGACGGGACGGCAAAGGGGGGGATTGTGGTGGGAATCTCCCATCAACTGAAGATCCCCATCAAGTTCATCGGTATCGGCGAGACCATGGACGATCTCCGTCCCTTTGACGCCTCTGATTTCGTAGAGGCGATCTTCGGGTAGCCTACCGATATTGACGGTCTTCTGAAATCTTCTACATGTCATTTCGAGCTAAGCGAGAAATCCTAATGTAATAACACAATGAGAAGATCAGATTTCTCCCTGCGGTCGAAATGACCAATTAGAGCCCCCCGGCTTTCAATTGGTGGATCAGAGATGAAAACACAAAAACAGTGAAGGGGTTCAGTGAAACCCCTTCACTGTTCGAAGCGAGAAGGACAAAGACTCAGCAACAGGCCGGGCTGAGCTTATTCCGAAGGAAGACGACGCGGCTTTTGGCCTTCAATGGTTCGCGAGAAGGTCCACACCTCATAGACTTTCTTTCCGTCCACCTCTTTGGGCATGGCCTCTAACTCCGCTCTTGAACCCGCGTAGGGTTCCATCTTCTTTGCAATAGCGTTCCTCAGAATGGGGAATGTCCCCTTGTCGGTCTGGATGCTGACGGATGCGAACTTTCCGCTGGCATCCGGCGCGGCTGCCTTCACGATCAGGGCGTTCTTGATCTTTTCCGACTTAGGCTTGTCCTTTTTATCCTGAGCAACGGCGGGCAGCGCGAGGGCCAGAGCAACAACAAAAACCACGAGGCACACAAAGGAATTTCGCTTCATTTTTACAACCTCCTTACAATATGTTTTCAAGAACATTGGGCTAACAAAAGAAATCCGTTGTGAAATTTTCCCTTGCCTGAAAACGGCTCAAACTCAGGAGAGTCTTAATCAGACTGCGGTTAAATACTGCAATTCCCATGCCTTTGGATGAAAGGTCAAAAAGGGGTAACCGGGCGGGGACAGACACCGAAAAAAGGGTCTCTGTGGATCGGGCCGAAGGGCTGAATTCGGCTGAGCCTGTCCTGGGGGCAGGACGGCTCTGGGGCGGTAATATTATGAAATAGTTATAAAATACAGAAGATCGTTTTGCAGCTCACTTGAGGCGGCTCAGTCACACAGTCAGGGAATTCCCGGTTTTCCGGAAATGAAAGCCTTCGGGCCTGCGGCATGTTCACCGGAAAGTGCCGGTGCCAGTGTCCTCTGTAGGTTGACACTGGCATTGAGAAATCAGAGGACTCCCCCTTCACCCTCAACCGAGGACGTTTTTCACCCTGTCGGCAATCTTGCTGCAATGGCTCAAGGTGATCTCCTCGGTGGGCCCCTCTACCATGACGCGGCACAGATTTTCCGTGCCTGAATAGCGCACCAAAACCCGTCCTTGCTCGCCGAGCTCCTTTTCCG
Organism: uncultured delta proteobacterium; assembly: GCA_963702565.1. Lineage (GTDB taxonomy): Bacteria > Desulfobacterota > DSM-4660 > Desulfatiglandales > HGW-15 > CAVPDE01. The sequence goes on from CAVPDE010000018.1 coordinate 254,299, forward strand.
CTTGCGCAATCACCTCTGCGATTTCAGGGACTGTCGATATTTCCGGCTTGCTCTTCACTCTCACGTTGATCAGCCTTTGCGGGTAAACATCCATCCACCCGGCCAGTTCGGAAAGAGGCTTCCTGGTTCTCAGCATAGTGCCGATCAACTGGAGGGCTGCGAGAATGCCGTCCCCGGTCGTGTGATGATCGAGAAAGATCATGTGCCCAGAGTCCTCACCCCCCAGGATTGCGCCGAGCCGGCGCATCTCTTCGAGCACATAGCGGTCACCCACCTTGGAAGCATGGTGGCGGAATCCATATTTCTTGCACGCCATCCGGAGCCCCAGGTTACTCATGACCGTGGTCACAAGCAGATTGTTTTTGAGGGAGCCCAGATCTTTCATCACTTTGGCGCAAATAAGGAGGATTTGATCCCCTGTGAGCCTCCGGCCCTTTTCGTCCACGGCGATCAGACGATCACCGTCGCCGTCAAAAGCAAGCCCCAGGCTGGCGCCCTTTGCGAGCACCTCTTGCTCCAGATCCCGCGTGTGTTGGGAGCCGCAATGGTCATTGATATTGATGCCGTCCGGGCGGTGGTGGATGACATGGGCCAGGGCGCCCATCTCATTGAACACATCGGGCGCGACTTTGTGGGTGGCTCCATTGGCCGTATCCAGAACGAGCTTCATTCCTTTCATGGAGAGGTCTCGGGGGAAGGTGCTTTTCAGGAAGTAGGCGTAGCGTCGACCCGCCTCTTCGAGTGAAACGGAGCGACCAAGATGTGCGGCTGAAGGGCACTTGCTTTTCAGGTCTTTGTGGAGGATAGGCCGCTCGATGGTTTCCTCATCAGAGTCCGAAAGCTTGAAGCCGTCTCCTGAAAAAACCTTGATGCCGTTGTCCTGAAAGGGATTGTGAGATGCAGAGATCACGATGCCGGCATCGGCGTGGGTGCTTGTGGTCATGAAGGCGATTCCCGGCGTGGGGAGGACCCTGACCAGGACAGGGGCAGCTCCCATGGACATGAGGCCGGCGGCGAGGGCACTTTCGAGCATGGGGCCGGAAATGCGCGTGTCTCTGCCGATGACGACCCGGGGTTGGGGATTACGGTTTCTCAGCACATACGCGAGCGCCTGACCCACGGAAAAGACAAAAGCCCCATCCATAGGATATTGATTCGCTTCACCTCGAATGCCGTCGGTGCCGAAGAGGTAGGCATACGCCGATTTCCTATCTTTTGAAAAGCTTCAGCGCGGGTAACAGCGTTGCGCTCGCTGACACAAGTCGGCGACGGTCTGCTGGAGCCAGTCCGAGCCCCTTGCTGGACGGTCGGTCGGGCAGGCTCTTGATCGTTTCGATATAGCCAGTGTCTCCGCTTCTCACAATACGCCTGAAAATTGTCGCAGGAAAGCTTCCTTCCTTTCGATCGTTTCAGGGGAAGCGGGTTTCTCCAGAAACAATTCGCAAACAGGCGAGATCTTTTCGTGGAACTCTTTCTTGCGCGCCGCAGAGGCACTGTCCGGCTTATCTCTTCTCACGGACTCAGGCATCTTGGCGGCCATGAGCTTCAGCCGGCTGAGCCGCTCTTCTTTGGCCATGGCGAGCTTCTCAAGAGCCCCCCGGTAAATCCATTCACCGAATTCCTGTTTGTGAAAAAAATCCCGGCGAACCTGAGTGTACCATTCCTCAAGGGCCAGGAGGTTTGCAAGGTAGAGAACATTGCTGGAGACCAGGCGGGAAAGTCCGGAGTACTGGTTGGGAGTAAAATTTGTGACCGACCCCTTGTAGGACTTGCCGATGACCAATTTGTTCTCTTCTGTGATGTCACTGCGCAAAATAGCTCCTGCAGCAATGACGTTCCCGTATCCCACTCTCAGGGGCCCGACCATGCCGCCCTGGCCACCGAGAAAAACCGGCCGTTCTCTGAGCATGACCCCGCGAGGTACGTCTCCGATGAGAGAAGGGGTGGTCTTGTCTCCGTCCGGAGTGAAATTGAAATGAATGTAGGAACTGCCTACTTCGCTGTGGTCCTTTCGGCTCGTGCCCCCGGCCATCAGGCAGTCGCAGAAATTGATGAGGCTCCCCAATGTTACAAAGGGAAAAAGAATCGTCTGCTTGAGCCCTACGCAATGAGCGCCGCTCGATTCTTCCTCAAGCAAGCATCCTTCGCGGACCTGGGCGCCCAGGCCCATGCCGGCTTTGTCCAAAAACGCGGACTCTCTGAAAAAACCTCCCTTGAGTTTCACGTTGGGGCCGAGCTGGCAGTTTTCTATGGTGACAGGCGCTTCATAGCCGATTTGGGAGCCCTCGCATAGGACAGTCTTGTCCCCGTAGATTCGGCACCCGGGGTAGATCTTCACACCCCTGCCCGATATGCGATGGATGTCGACTTCCTCCCCGATGTCCAGGGTAAGGGGATTGGGGATGTCTACACCTTTATGAATCAGCCGGATGATCTTTTCGTAGCCTCTTGGTTTGAGTTCCAAGACACCCTCCCGCAGCAGTACCCCTCAGGCAATTCGCTGCCAAAGGTTCAATTTTTATAGGGATTTGATCGTTTTGTCAAACAATTAGTGTCATTATACAACGGGTTTGCAGGAGCGTCAGAGCTGAAAGGGCGCCGTCTCCCCTATTCGAACTCTTCAGATTCTTCTGTAGGATAGAAAAGAGATAAATGTTCATGCTTGATCTTTTCAGGGTCTTCCCTCAGAAGGGTCGCTTCTGCATCCCTTCTGAAGATCATGGCCCGATCTTCCATCCCAATGAGCTTCTCAGTGATGCCCTGCTCTCGCAACATGGCTTTGATGGTCTTGAACAGGTCTTGTTTCCCGCAAAGCAGGGTACTCTCTTGAAGAATCTTGCAGGCGACCATACGCTTGAAGGTATCAAACTCCATCTGCTCCCTGACACGGGCCAGGTCCTTTACCACATAGTCAATCTCTTCCCTGAGGTGCGGTGCGATTAGGATTTTCTGTTTTTCTTTGTAGATCAGCTCATCCATTCTCCCCATAAGCTCTTTCGGAAACAGGTCATCCACGACGACTACCAGATCCATATCCGATCCCTTGACTAATTTGCCCGTGCTTCTTTCCGGTCGGGGAACATCATGGGCCATGTCGTAGACGATGTCCCCTGCAATGAGGATGCAAGCCTGTTCCTCTATCAGGGCATCATTTTCGAATCGGCTGAGCACGGCTGAAAAAATATTGTTGGCCAGTTCTAACTTTGCCCTGCTGACTTCTTTAATGTGCAAGGCAATCTCGTCTGCTCTCCGGACAAGGGAAGACTCATCCCAGGTCAGCCCAATGACCGAATAGGTCAAGAATTCTCTTAAGATGGATGGAGAAAGGCGGGCGAAACCTTCAATCTTGGAGTCTAACCTGAGATACCTGCGTCCTATGGTCTGGAGGGCAATCTGTTTTGAACGCTGGCAGGCACGCCACAGAAGAAGGGCGTCATCGCACGAAGTTTCCAACAGCTCAGCTCCTGTAAGCGGCCCCTTCTCTTTTAAAACGGTGATGATTTTTTCTTCCACGGGTAGGTCTTCACGCCCTTGCCGGGAATTATTTAACTTCTGATTTCATCGGGATGTCCAGGGTGGGGGGATTGGGGCATTAACGAATTGAGGCATTCATTCCTCAATTCCAAAATCCCTGAATTCTCCAATCCCTCAATCAGATTTTTGGGAAGAATACGGGAAGGCCCTCTCTTTGTCAAGCAACGCTGAACGCAGTCAAGCTCATCCTTGCAGCCCATCTCTTCAAGTGCAGCCCCTTTTTCCTTGACAGGCAGGGTTTCATGTATAAACTATAGTTTTACAGTATAGAATAAAATCCCATCAGTCGAAGAGAACAAAACAGACCGGCATTCGGCCGGTCTCTCGCATCTTGGAAACAAAAAAGCAAGACACGCGTTCATATTTCATCCCTTCAAAGGGCAGTCCATCAAGAGGTCCTTCTCCCAAATGGGTCATTGTGCACGGTCACGTTGAGTCGGGTTGGAGTGCTGAATGTTCAGCATCAGGGACACCAGCCTTTGAAAGGCTTAGTCAAGAGTGGGCGGCTTCGCGTCACTGCACTGACGCACAAAGACGGAATGGAGCACTTTGGAACGGCTCCGAGGATAAATCAAAAGAGGAGGGTTTTCGGGCATGAAGAACATTGTGATTTTGGGGTCAGGTTCAGGCGGAACCATGGTGGCCACGCTGCTCAGGAGGCAGCTGGACGAAAAGGAGTGGGCGATCACGGTCATTGACCGGGACTGGCAGCATCACTATCAGCCCGGCTGGTTGTTCATCCCCTTTGGGATTTACACAGCCCAGGACTGTGTCAAGCCGAAAAGCGATTTTATCCCCAAAGGGGTGAATCTCGTCATGGACGAAGTCACGGGCATAGACCCCAAACAGCGCCTCATCAAAGCCAAGCAAGGGGTTTACAACTATGACTGGCTCGTCATTGCCACGGGATGCCGCATTATGCCCGATGAGATCGACGGCATGATGGAAGACTGGCGCAACAACATCCATGACTTTTACAGTCTTGAGGGGGCGGTCGCCCTCCACAAGAAATTGAAGTACTTCGACAAAGGAAAGGTGGTGCTCAATATCGCCGAGCTGCCTTTCAAATGCCCTGTGGCGCCCCTGGAATTCATCTACATGGCGGACTGGTTTTTCACCGTCAATGGGGTGAGGAAGGACATTGAGATCGAACTGGTCACTCCGCTGGCCGGTGCCTTCACCAAACCCATGGCCTCAAAAGCTTTCTCCCATATCGCGGAGCAAAAGAATATTAAGATTACCCCCAATTTCGACATCGCTCAGGTCAACGTGAGCGAAAAGACGATCGAGTCTCATAAAGGAGAGGAAGTGGCCTATGACCTGCTGGTCTCCATTCCTCCCAACTTCGGGTCCCAGGTGATCATTGACTCGGGCATGGGGGACCCGCTCGGTTACGTGAACACAGATCATTTCACTCTCAAAGCCAAAGACTTTGACAATATCTATGTGATTGGAGATGCCACGAACGTGCCTACTTCCAAGGCCGGCTCTGTGGCTCACTACGAATCAGCGACCGTGGTCGAAAACATCATTCGGGAAATCGACGGCCACGCACCAAAGACGACTTTTGACGGCCATTCCACGTGTTTTATCGTCACCGGCTACGAGAAGGCGGTTCTCATCGACTTCAACTACAAGGTAGAACCGCTTTCTGGGAAATTCCCTTTTCCAGGGCTGGGGCCATGCGATTTGCTTGGTGAGAGCTATTTCAACTACTGGGGCAAAATGATGTTCAAATGGGTCTATTGGAACATGATGTTGAAAGGCCTTGAATTGCCTCTCGAACCGCAAATGGAAATGGCGGGAAAACTGCGCCGCAGCGTGCCTACCGCATGAGCTATGGAGGTGCCAGTGATGAATAACGAAGAAATCATTCTTCAGCGACTCGACCACTTGGAGGCCAGCCTGGCTCCCATAAGCGAAACGTTCAAAAGCGTCATGGAATTGAAAGACGACGTGACTCCCCTCATCAATCGGGGATTCAAAGTTCTCATTGAAGAACTTCAGGACGTGGAGGGCGCGTTTCAGCTCGAGGATCTATTCAGGCTCATCAAGCAGGGCCTCAGGAGCATTCGAAACTTCTCATGGTCTCTGGAACAGCTCGAAAGCCTCATCGATCTGCTCAAAACCTTGGAACCCCTTCTCAAATCCACTGTGCCTCAATTGATCCACTACCTGGATGACATGGAGCAAAAGGGCGTGTTCCGCACGTATGGGGCAATGCTCAGTGTGAGGGCGAAGGTCGCCAAGCAGTACAGCCCTGAGGACTTTGAACTGATGAGTGATGCGTTCACCTCCCTTTTGGGCCTTTTGAGAAAACTGGCCACACCGGAAGTTCAAGCCCTGCTGCAAAGGGTGATGGAAATCCCAGTAGGCCTGGATTTGGGATCCAGCCAGAGCGTGGGACCGGTGGGCCTCCTCAAAGCCGCCTACAGCGACGACGTAAAACAAGGGCTCGGGGTCATGATCGAGTTGACTAAAGCGATGGGGAAACTGAAGGGGTGATGGAACAGGCTTTCACGCGAAGATAACTTTTCATCCGAGGGTACTGTCCACTGGGAAGACCCACGGCCGGTGGAGACTAAACCGTCGAAGGAGACCAAAGATGCCAAAGAAAATCCTGATTATTGACGATGATCCGGATATCGTTAGCTATCTTGATGCCACGTTCAAGAATGCAGGGTATGCCACGGCTGTGGCCTACCATGGAGAAGAGGCCTTGCAGAAGGTCAAAACGGAGAAACCGGATCTCATCACTCTGGACATGGAAATGCCTGTCAAAGGAGGGACCATGTTCTTTGTGGGGCTGCGAAAGGAAAAAGAGACGAAAGAGATCCCGGTCATCGTCATCAGCGGGATCGGGCCGAGACCCCCAACCCTGAAAGCGGATATCCCGACCGTGAGCAAGCCCATTGACCGGGAACTGCTTCTCAAACTCGTAGCCGAGAAGTTGGCGTCCTAGATCCGAAGGGCCTTGCAGCCCCCATGCACCGAGCGCTGGGAGGAGGAGGCCTGTCGGATTTCAGGGAGCAATTCATCTCGTTGCGGAGCCGGACCATGAAAGAGAAGGTCTTGATCGCAGACGACGAAGAGGACATCCGCGATCTCCTGGGGCTTCTTTTGGAAGATCTGGGTTTTGAAGTGGTCAAAGCAGGGGACGGGAACAGCGCCTTCTCCCTGTTTCAGGAGGCACGACCGTCCATTGTTCTGACCGACATCAAGATGCCGGGCATGGACGGGATCCAGTTGCTGAAGAGGGTGAAGGCCGAGCGGCCGGATATCGAAGTCATCATGATTTCCGGTCACGGGGATTTGAACCTTGCCATCGAGAGCTTGAAATACGAGGCCGCCGACTTCATCACCAAGCCCATTGACGACGCCCTTCTCAGCCATGCTCTGCAGAAAGCGCAGGAAAAGATCTCGCTCAAGCGGGAGCTTCGCGCTTACACGGAAAACCTCGAAAACCTCGTACGGGAGAAATCGGCAAAGCTTCAGCGCTTCTTCGACGAAGTCCCATGCTACGTGACGGTCCAGGATCGCGAGCTGAACATCATCGAAGCCAACCGTCGATTCAAAGAGGATTTCGGGTTCACCCCGGGCAAGGCCTGTTTCGAGGCCTACAAGCATCGTCTCGAACCTTGCAAAGAATGCCCCATTCTCCAAACCTTTGAAGACGGAAAAAGCCACCAGGCAGAGACCGTCGTCACCGCCTGTAACGGCGAGCACTACAACATCCTGATATGGACCGCGCCGCTGACAGATGCTGAAGGCCGAGTCACCCACGTCATTGAGATGTCCACGAACATTACGCTGATTCGCCAGCTTCAGGATCACATCGCCTCTTTGGGCATGATGCTCGGATCCATGTCCCACGGCATCAAGGGGCTTCTGACGGCTCTGGACGGCGGGGTCTATCGGATGGAATCGGGATTGGTCAAGGGCGATCTGGAGGAGACTCGCTCAGGCTGGGACATGCTTCGTTTACGCATCGAACGGATCAGGAAGATGGTCCTGGACGTACTCTACTACACCAAGTCGAGGGAACTCGAACTCACGGAGGTGGGCCTTCGAGCCTTTGTGGAAGAGCTTGCGGCGGGCATCTGGCCGCAGGCGGACCAAGCCGGAGTGACCTTCGTGCTGAATGCAACAGGTGTCGAAGGGACGATCGAAGCGGACACGGTGGCTCTTTCCTCTGCGATGGTGAATTTCCTGGAAAACGCCCTGGATGCCTGCCACATGGATCGCACAAAGAAAGACCACACCATCACCTTCACGATCAGGAGGCTGGGGGGCCGCGTTGTGTTTGAAATCACAGACAACGGTCTCGGGATGGAACAGGAGACAAAGAACAACCTGTTCACCTTGTTTTTCTCCTCGAAGGGATCCCGAGGCACGGGAATCGGCCTGTTTGTTTCCAATCACGTCATCACCCAGCATCACGGGCATATCTCGGTGGAATCCGAATTCGGCAAAGGGACCCGCATCCAGGTGGAGATCCCGGCAAAGCAGACATCGAGTCCACCATCCATCGGATATTCGAAGGATCCGGAGAGGCATGTTCTAGGTGCTGAACTTCATTAGAAAAGCCCGCCTGCCCCTTCTCGTCAAGATCATTCTGTGCACAGGCATCCCCTTTATCCTCACCGTCTGCCTCCTCTTTGCCATTCATTTTAGGCAGGGTGCGGAGAGTTCCTTGACATGGCCTTTTGTTCTCAAGAACGCGGCCTACCTGCTCGGCATCGCACTTATCTTCATAGGGCTTGTCTACGCAGCCCTGTTCAAGCTAGTCCAGCTTCCTATCCGAAGCATGATCGCCGGGATCGGGAAGATTGGGGCTGAAGGCGGAGAGTCACTGGGGATCCCAGACCAGAATGATGAACTGGGGGAACTGGCCAAAGCGATCCATCAGGTCGGCGAGAAGGTGAGGGCGAAGCATGCGGCGCTGACGGAGCAACGTGAAATCTACTGGCGACTGTTCGAAGCGGCACCGTGCATCATCACCGTTCAAAACAAGGATTTCGAACTCATCCGGTACAACAAGTATTTTGAGGACCACTTTCCCGTGAGGAAGGGAATTCATTGCTATGAGGCGTACAAGAATCAGCCGGTGAAGTGCGAGCCCTGCCCGGTGGAGAAAACCTTCGGGCAGGGCGTTCCACACTTCAGCGAAGAGAGCGGTTTCTACAAGGACGGCTCCCGAGCGCACTGGATGGTGAGCGCGTCCCCCATGTTCGATCGCGACGGGAAGGTGGTGGCGGCCGTCTCCGTGTCCCTCGACATTACGGCCAGAAAGAAGCTCGAAGAGGATTTGAAGAAATCCGAGAGGAAATACAACGCTGTCTTCAACAATATCCCCCGCGCGCTTTTCCTTCTGAACAGAGAAACCTTGGCCATCCTGGACTGCAATCGCAGCGCGACCTCCTTGTACGGGTACACCAAGGGAGAGATGATCGGGAAGAACTTCATGGAGTTCTTCGCTGAAACGGACCGAGAGGAGCACAAGTCCCTTGTCAAGAACCTTCAGAGCATCAATCGCGTGAAGCATTTGGCAAAGGAGGAGAGATCCTTCTATGTGAATATCAGTCTCACGGATTCGGATTATCAGGTGGCGCCAAAGGTCATCCTGGCCATGGTGATTGATGTGACGGAGCGCATTGAGGCGGAGCAGCAGGTGATTCAGGCCAACAAGATGGCCACCCTCGGCGAAATGGCCACCGGAGTAGCCCATGAACTGAACCAGCCCCTGTCCGTGATCCAGATGATCTCCAATCTTTTTGTTCGAAAACTCGATCGCGGTGCTTTGCCTGACAGGGAAACCCTTTCGGAGGTCTCGTCGAAACTTCGGTCCAACGTGGAGCGAGCCTCAAAGATCATCAGCCACATGAGAGAATTCGGGCGGAAGTCCGCTTTGGAGGTTTCCTCCGTACAAATCAATGACGTGATCCTGAAGTCTCTTGATTTTTTCAGCCAGCAGCTTCGGCTGAGGAACATTGAGGTGATCCTGGAATTGGAAAACGGGGTTCCGACCATCGAGGCAGACCCCAACCGGTTGGAGCAGGTCTTCATCAATCTCCTCACCAACGCCCGGGACGCCATCGAGGAGAAATCCTTGAAGGAGCCCTCGTCCCAGGGGGGTAAGCGGATCACCATTCGAACGCATTTCAATCGGCGGTACGTATTTGCCGAGGTCTGCGACAGCGGCACCGGCATCCCCAAGGAGCTTACCCACAAAATCTTTGAGCCCTTTTTCACCACCAAAACCGTGGGGAAGGGCACGGGTCTCGGACTTTCGATCAGCTACAACATCATCTCCGATTACGGGGGAACCATCCACGCCGTGTCCAAAGAGGGGGAAGGGGTCTGCTTCGACATTCGGTTTCCCCGCGCAACCGCAACGTGAGGTTTGCGGGACCCTTTCTATTGCCCGGGGGCCTTGGTGACCTTGCAGAGGAGCGTTCGAAGAGGCCAGCCGCCGCTGATGGGATTGCAGATATCCGGATCGTCGTCGGTGAGCACATTGCAGTTTGATTTCCAGATCCCGTAAAGAGAGGGCTCTGCACCGTCCTCTTCCGGATACCACCACCCGTGCTGAACGTGCACCACCCTGGGATTCAACCCGTCAAAAATCTGACATTTCTGAGTGATCTTGCCCCTGGGCGATTCGATCCAAACCCAGTCCCCATCCTGGATTCCCAGACTCACGGCCGTGTCCGGGTGTATCTGAACGATGGGCTCTGGGTGCATCTTTCTCATGGAGGGAACCTGCCGGTGCTCTGAGTGATAAAAGGGCTGATGCCGGCCTCCGGTGATGAGAATGAAGGGATACTCCTTGGCCACATCCGGACGGCTGAAAGGCGACTCAGGAGGCTCTTTGTACTCAGGCAGAGGATCATAGCCGAGGGCCTCGAGGATTTTGGAAGAGAGCTCGATCTTGCCTGTGGTGGTGGCAAAGCCGGCTTTTTCATACCGCTGAGGTTCTTTTGGGGAACTCAGAAATCCCCCCTGGCCCATGAACTCCTTGAAGGTGAGATGAAGGGGTTTGAGCCTGAAGTCATAGAGATCTTCCAGGGTCTCCCAGGGCCAATCCTTTTCCTGCCCGAGCTGCAACCCCATGCCCCTCCAGATGTCGTAGTCGTCCCTGCGGTCATGCTTTCCCTTGACGGTTTTCGGCAGGGCCCGTTCGCTGCCCACGACCCCTGAATAGGTCCACAACCAGGGCCTTTCGAGATAGGTCGTTGCAGGCAGCACATAGTCGGCCAACTGGGCGCTCGGCGTCATGAAAAAGTCCGCAACCACATAGAGATCCAGGCTCTTGAGCGCCTCATACACCATGCGGGTGTTGGGGGCGGTGACCATGGGATTGCTGGAAAGGGTGATCATCCCGCGAACAGGGTAAGGCTTGCCTGTGAGCATGGCGCGGTAAATGGTCGGCCCGTGAGCAAAGGCTTCGTAAGACGTGCGGTTGTAAGCTTCATTGCCGTAAACTCTACGCACCTGGGTCTGCACCTGGTCAAAACCCTTGCGGGACATAAGCCGGAAGCGATCGATCCCCAGCGTTTTCTCGATCTGCGTATCGGGCAACCGGTCATGGGCTGCGATCTCCTGCTCGTGAATGAGTCCGGGGTAAGGGGTCGTGAAAACATCCCCGCCTTTTGCATCCACATTGGCGCAAAGGGCGGACAGGAGAAAATGGGCGTGAAGGGTTTCAATCACGCCGGGCAGGTGCTCGACTCCCATGCCGTGGTTGGTCACCGCAGGCCCGAGGGTCGCATACCACTCCGCAGCCTGTTGGATTTTTTCAGCAGGCACCCAGGTGATTTTCGCCACCCTGTCGAGAGGGTACTGGCTGGCTCTCTTTCTGAGGTCCTGAAAGCCATGACACCATTTTTCAACAAAAGGTTTGTTGTAGAGTTCTTTCTGGATGATGTGGTTGATCATCGCCAGGGCAAGGGCACAGTCAGTGCCGGGCCGAATTTGAAGCCACAGGTCCGCCTGTCTCACCGAGTCGATCCCTCTCGGGTCGATCACAATGATCTTGGCGCCGTTCTCTTTGCGGGCCTTGACCGCGGCTTTCCAGAAGACGTCCCAGTACCGAGGCCCGCCTCCTCCCCACAGGAGGATGCACTTCGTGTTGTCCCGGACCACGGGGAACAGGCGCCACCCGAAGAGCACGTGGCTCATGACGCAGAAGGGCCCATAGCAGATCTGGCCGGCTCCTGTGTGGTTCGGAGAGCCGAGGAGATTGAAGAACCGCTGCCGGATTTCGTCGTGGGTTCTTCCTGTGCCGCTCGTGGTGGCTATGGCCTCAGGGCCGTGGCAATCGATGATCTTCCTGAGCCTTGCGCCGATTTCCGCGAAAGCATCGTCCCAGGAGATTTGCCGCCACTTGTTTTCACCGCGCCCGCCGGTCCGCTTGAGCGGAACATTCAGCCGGCCCGGATGATAGAAATACTCCACCGCATTTCTCCGGCGCGGGCATCCTTTGGTAATCGGGTATGAGGATTTCGTCCCCGGAAAAGTCTCGTCCGGCTCCACTGAGAGGAGACGGTCTCCATCCACTTCCGCAGCCAGCCGGCACGCGTTGTGACACTGCATGCAAATCACTTTTTTCAATTCCATCGGACAGCCTCAACAATTCCCGAAAACGCCTTCGATCGCTTGACTCCTGACAAGGGCATTTTAGTGATAAAGCGATGTTGATGTAACATGATTTCAAGTCGTTTTCCAGTTGATGTTTCACGTTCCATGGACCGCAACGCAAAATGGCTTAGGGTTCATTGCGGAGAGAGTGGTTTTGACGCCTCTAAGCGCGCCTCTCTTAAATAGAGTTGACCCTTCTTGGACTGTCAAATAAGGTATGACCATCATGCTTGCCAGGCGATTACCCCGAAGGAGAAACTATGTCCATCTCTTTTGAAATCGGCGAAGCCTTTGCCCGAAATCTCGACATGCAGGATGAGCTCAAGTCCTTCCGCGAGGATTTCGTCATTGCCGACCCCGAGCTCATCTACCTTGACGGCAACTCCCTGGGCCGCCTGCCCAAAGCCACGGTTCCGCTCTTACGACAACTCGTGGAGTCCGAGTGGGGCGAAGGCCTCATCAGGGGCTGGAACCGCGGGTGGTGGGATGCGCCCCGCCGCATCGGCGAAAAGATCGCGACCCTGATCGGCGCAAAGCCGCAGGAGGTCATCGTGGCCGACTCGACCTCGGTGAATCTCTTCAAGCTTGCCGTAGCGGCGCTGCGGTTGCAGGGAAGGCGCGACCGAGTGGTCAGCGACGTCTTCAACTTTCCCTCCGACCTGTACGTGCTGCAGGGGGCCATCAGCACTTTGGGCGGACGGCACGAGCTGGTGCTTATGGAATCGAAGGACTCGATCCACATGGAGGACTCTGAAATCGAGAAGACCGTCGACGATCGCACGGCCCTGGTGGAACTCTCCCATGTCGCCTTCAAGAGCGGCTTCCTCTATGACATGGAGCGGGTCACCCGCCATGCGCATGACGCCGGGGCATTCGTCATATGGGATTTGTGCCATTCGGTAGGCGCCCTTCCGGTGCGGTTGAATGCGTGCGGAGCCGACATGGCGGTCGGCTGCACCTACAAATACCTGAACGCCGGGCCCGGATCGCCCGCCTTTCTCTATGTGAGGGAGGATCTTCAGGAAAAACTGGGTTCACCGATCTGGGGCTGGGTCGGCCAGGACAACCCCTTCGGTTTTGATCTGCAATACAGCCCTGCCCCGGGGATAAGCCGTTTCCTGGCCGGCAGCCCGCCCATTCTTTCTATGACCGCGGTTGAGCCTTCAGTGGAGCTGATTCAAAGGGCGGGCTTGGATCGGATCAGGGCCAAGTCCGTGCGCCTCACCGAGTACATGATCTTCCTCTACGATCGCGTTCTCGCATCAAGGGGTTTTGACCTCGGCTCGCCCCGCGACGAGCGGCGACGGGGCTCCCAGGTCTCCATTCGTCATAGCGACGCCTTCCGAATCATCCGGGCCATGATCGAAGACATGAAGGTAATCCCCGATTTCCGCGCACCCGACAATATCCGCCTGGGGCTCACCCCGCTCACCATCAGCTTCTCTGAAGTCTGGGAGGCGGTGCAGCGCATCGCCCACATCATCGACCACAAGGTACATGAACACTTCACGCAGGAGAGACCTACGGTGACCTGATCTGTCTCGCGACTCGCCCCCACGAACGCCCGGAACACGTGGATGGAGTTCTCTCTTGACAGCCTTCCAGAAATTAACTATTTGCTAACTTGTCTAAAGTATAGTTAATTCGTTCCCACTGGAAAAAGCGCGTGGGCCGTGCCAAGGACATACGGGCCGGAAGGAATGAATTCGGCTGGACGGACTGGGCATGAAGGGGCAGGCCGTTCGACTTGGAGTTGTTTTTCCACTTTCGGGCGACGAAGAGCTGTTCGGAACCTAGGGTCTCCAGGGGGCTCGAATGGCGGTTGCCGAGGTCTTGCGGTCAGGGGGGGCGTCGTGGGGGAGGAGTAATTGGGAACCCCGGAAGCAAGGGAATCAGGCCCGCAATCCAAGAGCCCGAGAGTGCCAGCTGGAACCAAAAACACCGCCAGACCTTCAATAGGCACCTTGATGAAATCTAGATCTGGGCCAGTCGCCAGAGATGGGGGCCTTCGGCCTCTAAACCAACATAAGAAGGAGGGTAGGAAAATGGATCAAACACGGGTCAAAGAGAAAGCGGTTGGGCTTGTTTTGGTCGTGGGTGTCATGCTGCTGTTCGCACTGGGCGGCGTTGCCGGAGCCTCGGAGAAGAAACCTCCTGTAAAAGTGGGTGCGGTCTTGCCCCTCTCGGGAGGTTTTGAAATCTACGGTAACCTCGGTGTGCAGGGCGCCAAGATGGCTATCTCGGAAATAAATGCCGCAGGCGGTGTTCTGGGAGGCCGAAAGATGGAGCTCATCATCGAAGACAATAAGACCGATCCGAAAACGTCCGTTGAAAAGACCGAAAAAGTCATCCTTCGGGACAAGGTAGTCGCCGTCATGGGACCTGTTAGCAGTGCGGCAAGAGACGCGATGACGCCTGTGGTGGCGAAGCATAAAACCCCCCTTCTTTACGGCATCGACTATGAGGGCGGAGCATGCAACCGGTACCTCTTCTGCTACAGCCCCATTCCGGATCACTACATCAAGCCTTTGATCCCCTATCTCGCGGCAGAGTATGGCAAGTCCTTTTATGTCTTCGGCTATGATTACGTGTGGCCCCATAAAATGGCGGAGGCCATTGATCGGGAGGTGAAGGCTGTCGGCGGTGAAATCAAAGGGGTGACATACACTCCTTTCGGCGTGAAGGATTTTGCCCCCACAATTCAGAAAATCGCCCAGTCGGGCGCGAAGGTCCTCATGCTGATCCTTCCTGGGGCGGATGGGTTTACGTTCATTAAGCAATTTACCGAGTTCGGTCTCAAAAAGAACATCAAGCTCGTTGCCATCGCTTCTGAAGAAAACTATCTGAGTGCTTTGACGCCGGAACAATCCGAAGGCATCACCACCTGTCTTCAGTTCGTGAGCAGCATGGACAAGGCGGAGACCAAATCCTTTGTTGCACGGCAGAAGAAGATGTTTGGGGAAAAGACCGTGGTCACCTATGCAGCGGAGTCTCACTATGGGCTGATCATGCTTCTGAAGAACGCTATAGAAAAGGCCAAATCCGACAACAAAGAGAAGATCATCGATGCCATGGGTGACCTTACGATCACCGTGGGCAACGGGCCCGTGACCATGCGAAAAATGGATCACCATATGGTTCTCAACATGGTGATTGCGGAGTTCACAGGAGGGAAGCTTGTGGCGAAAGAGGACATAGGGCCGATCCGTCCTGCGAATCAATGCGAGGGGAAGAAGCAGTGATTTCAAGAAGAAGCATTTCGCAGGACTGAAGAGCTCTTGGATCAACCATGAAGTGGTACATTCTTGTGGCTCACCCCAAGGGGGAGTCTTTCACCCAAGCGGTCTGTGAGGCCCTGAAGCAGGGCCTCACAGAAGCAGGGACAACCTTTGAGGTGAACGACCTCTACGCTTCGAAATTTAACCCAGTTATGGGGGAAGAGGATTTCAACCAATTCACCCGGCACGGCCGCCTTCCGGAAGACGTCCTCATGGAGCAAAAGAGAGTCGATCAGGCTGAATCCCTGGCCTTGATCTATCCTGTCTGGTGGAACGAAGCCCCGGCCATCCTTAAAGGCTGGCTTGACCGGGTTCTTTCAAAAGGCTGGGCCTATGACATCAATGCGCAGGGCGAAGCCGTCCCCCTGCTCAAGCTCCAGAGAGTCGTGATTCTCAATACGGCCGGCAATTCGCTCATGCTCAACGAAACCGGAGGCCTTAATGCCGCCTCACGCCTAACCAAGGGCTTGGGAACCTTTGAATTCTGCGGAGTGAGCCGAGTGGATCACCGGATTCTCGACAACGTGATGGCCGATGAAGCCGGGCGAAAGCGATTTCTGCAGGAGGTTAAACAGTTGGGGCGCTCCGGGTAGAGCCTGGAGGCCCCGGGAAGCGGCGCGGGTGATGACGCTGCAATGGAGGAAGAGATGAACAAGACTCCGATCAAGATCGGGATTGTGTTACCCCTTTCGGGAGCTGAAGAGCTTTTCGGGAGCCAGGGGCTCCAAGGAGCCAAAATGGCTGTGGCTGAGATCAACGCCGCGGGAGGCGTCTTGGGAGGCCGCCCTGTCGAATTGGTCATTGAAGACGAGCAAACCGATTTGAAAAGGGCGGTGGAAAAGACGAAGAAAGTGATTTTTCAGGACCGGGTGATCGCGGTCATGGGCCCGACGAGCAGCGCCCATCGGAACGCCATGATCGAGATCTGCACGAAGCATAAAACCCCCTTGCTTTATGCTACGGACTATGAAGGCGGGTGCTGTGACCGGTATCTCTTTTGCTACTCTCCAATTCCCGATCATTATGTCAAGCCCCTTGTCCCCTATCTGATGGATAAGTCGGGGAAGGCGTTCTATGTGATCGGCGCGGACTACGTGTGGCCTGTCAAGATCGGAGAGGCCGTCAAGAAAGAGGTGCTGCGCCTGGGGGGCAGCATCGTTGGAGAAGAATTCCTCCCCTTTGATACCAAGGACTTCAAGGCCAATCTGCAAAGGATTATTCAGTCGAAAGCCAATCATGTGGTGATGATGCTGCTTGGTTCGGACGGACAGATTTTCATCAAGCAGTTTGCCGCTCTGGGGCTTGGAAAAAAGATCACGCTGACGGTGATGGCCTTCAACGAGAATTACATGATCGGTTTGGAGCCGTCGGAGGTCGAGGGCATCGTCACCTGCGCTCATTTCCTGGCCAACCTGGATAAACCGGAGGCCAGAGGATTCGTGGAAAGTCAAAAGAAGATGTTCGGGCCGGATGCGGTGGTGAGCTGTTTCGCGGAGTCCCACTACGGCCTCCTCCTCTTCTTGAGGGACGCTCTGGAAAAGGCGAAGACCGACGACAAGGAAAAGGTGATTGACGCCATGGGCGACCAGACCCTCGTGGTGGGCAACGGCCCGGTCACGCTCAGGGCTTCGGATCACCACATGGTCCTCAACATCCTCATCGCTGAGGTGAAGTACGGCGAGCTGATCATGGCCAAGGACATCGGTCCGGTCGCCCCGGCAGATCAGTGTGCGGGCAAGAAGAAGGCGTGAAAGAAATCGCAGAAAAACTCAAGGCTCTTCGCCTGGCGAATCGCCTGACCCTCAAGGAACTGGCGAAGAAGGCGGGCTGCACAGGCGCTTACCTTTCCCAACTCGAGCGTGGCCTGGCCAATCCCTCGATCATGATTCTCAAGAAGATCGCGTCTGCACTTCAGGTTAAAGTGGTTGATTTGTTTCTGGAGGATGAAACAAACGGAGAGGACGTGGTGCTGCACGAAGGAGACAGGGTCAACATCAACTTTAGAAAAGGGGATGCCAAGATCCAGATGCTGGTGCGGGACATTCAAAACAAGCGCATGCAGCCCTTCTACACCACCATTGAGCCGGGAGGTGGATCAGAAGGTTCCTATTCCCATATCGGTGAGGAGTTCGGAATTGTGCTCCGGGGTGTCCTGGAGATTCAGCTTCAAGGAAGGTCCCATCGCGTCAAGAAAAACGAGAGTTTCTATTTTTCGTCGCGGGAACCTCACAGCTGGTCCAATCCCGGCAAAACAAAAACTGAGGTGATATGGGTGGTGAGCCCCCCGACTTTCTAGCGTGAGAGGAAGAAGGTAAAGAAATGAGAACCGATTCTTTTTCAGCCAAGCGAAAACAATCCTCGGTGAAGTTAAACAGGGGATCCACCGCCATTCTGGTGGTGGACATGCTGAATGACTTCCTCAAACAGGGCGGCAAAATGGTCCTTGAAGGAGGAGGGGTCCTCATCCCCCCCATGCGCCGCCTGCTGACGCAAGCCAGGAAGGTGGGAATCCCCGTGATCTATGTGAACGACTGCCACAGGCCTGGTCTCAGGGATGACCGTGAATTCAAGAAGCGCTCTGAACACTGCATTGAAGGCAGTTGGGGAGCGGAGGTGATTGAAGAGCTGAAGCCGAAGAAAAAAGACTTCGTAGTGCTCAAGCACCGGTTCAGCGGGTTCTATGATACGGATTTGGATCTGACCCTCAAAGACCTCTGCGTCGACACGGTGATCGTGATGGGCGTGGTGACCAACATTTGCGTCCGGTCCACCATCCATGATGCCTTTTTCAGAGGGTACAGGGTGCTGGTTCCCAGAGACTGTGTGATGGCCACGGGCGAAAGAGAGCAGGAGTCTTCTCTCTACGACATTGAAACCCATTTCGGAGACGTGACGACTTCAGACAGGCTCTTGAAAATAATGGCATGAGCTTGGGGCTGTAAGACGGCCGTTGTGGCCGGAAATGAAACGTATTCTTAAAGGAGGAGTTTATATGAAGAGGAAAGGATTGTCAAAATTGATGGTGGGTTGTGTTCTCGGTCTGGGCATCCTTGCGCTGGTCTTTGGCCCTGTTTCCGCGGCGGATAAAAAGGAGCCCATCAAGATCGGAATTGTTCTTCCCTTTTCCGGCGGCCTGGAGCTCTTCGGACAGCAGGGAACCCAGGGCGCCAAGATGGCTGTGGCTGAGATCAATGCCGCGGGCGGCGTTCTGGGAGGTCGGCCCTTCGAGCTGATCATCGAAGACGACAAGACCGACCCGAAAACCGCGGTGGAAAAAGTAAACAAGCTTGTCATGAAGGATAAGGTCCACGCTCTGTTGGGGCCGATCACCTCCGCAAACCGGGATGCCATGACACCGGCTGTGACCAAACTGAAAACCCCTCTTCTTTATGCCACGGACTATGAAGGAGGAGTCTGCAACCGGTATGTGTTCTGCTACAGCGCAGTGCCGGATCACTACATCAAACCCTTTATCCCGCATCTCATGAAGAACTACGGGGATTCTTTCTATCTCTTCGGCGCGGACTATGTGTGGCCCCATAAGATGAACGAAGCGATCAAGGCTTCCATTATCGCGAACAAGGGCAAGGTGGTGGCAGAGGAGTACACGCCGTTCGGAGTAAAGGATTTTGCAAGCACAATCCAGAAGATCGGCGCCTCAGGGGCGAAGGTCCTCATTCTGACTCTGCCAGGAGCCGACGGCCAGACCTTTGTCAAGCAGTTCGGCGAATTTGGAATGAAGGACAAAGTCAAGATCGCCTTCATGGGTTTCAATGACAACTACATGTCCGGCCTCACCGGTGCGCAGGCGGAAGGCGTCATCACGTGCAACCACTTCATTCAGTCTCTGGACCGGCCGGAAGCCAAGGATTTCGTGGCCCGGCAGCACAAGATGTTTGGAGACAAGGCCATTGTGAGTTTTTATGCGGACAGCCATTATGGCCTGGTCATGCTCTTCAAACAGGCAATTGACAAAGCCAAATCCGACAACAAAGAGAAAATCATCGATGCCATGCCCGGCCTGAGCGTCACGGCGGGCAATGGGAAAGTCATTATGCACGAAGACCATCACATGACATTGAATATGCTCATCGCCGAAGTCATGGGCGGTCAGTTAAAAATGAAGGAGTACATCGGGCCCATCAGAGCCGTGAGCCAGTGCAAAGACAAGAAAATGGAAGGGGCCAAGGAAGCCACCAAGAAATAGGCTCATAAACCTGGGGGCGGGGGACTGCAGAAACCCGCCCCACTTTTCAATCCTAAACCATGGCCGTCATCTTAGAAACCAGGAACCTGACCAAACGCTTCGGAGGCCTTACAGCGGTCGACCATGTGAATCTTCGACTGGACGAGGGAGAATTGCGCTGCATTATAGGCCCCAACGGATGCGGCAAGACCACCTTGTTCAATCTCATCTCCGGTTTTTACAAGCCCAGTGAGGGACAGGTCCTGTACCACGGCCAGGACATCACCGGGAAGCCGGTATATGCCATTAGCGAGCTGGGAATCGGGCGGAAGTTTCAGGTTCCGAGCGTTTTCAATCAGCTCAAGGTGTACGAGAACGTTCGAGTCCCCTTTTATTTTAGCCACCGCCACTCGAAGGCTGAAGAGGCGGGCCAGGAGATCATGGCCCTGCTGGCCAAAGTTAATCTCGATGAAAAAAAGGAAGATCTGGCGATCAACCTGGCCCACGGAGAGAAGCAGTGGCTCGAGATAGGGATGGTCCTGGCCAGCAAACCGAGGCTCATGCTTCTCGATGAGCCCACGGCCGGAATGACCGTTGGGGAGACCAGCAAGACAGCGCAGCTCATTCGAAGCATCTCTCAGGAGACAGGGATCTCCATCCTGGTGATCGAACACGACATCAGCTTTGTCCGTGAGATTGCCGGTCGGATCACGGTCATGTACAAGGGAGCCCTTTTCAAGGAAGGGAGTTACGAAGAGATCCAGGCGGACTCGGAGGTCCGGGAGATCTACCTGGGGAGGCAGAAGAAATGTTGAGCATTGAAAACCTTCATGCCTCTTATGGGGGAAGCCTTGTTCTCCATGGGGTGAACCTCTCCATCGGCCCGGGCGAGATTCAGGCGCTCATGGGCCGGAACGGGATGGGGAAGACCACCCTGATGCGGACCGTCATGGGGCTTCTTTGTATCCGGTCGGGGACCATTACGTTTGACGGTGAACCGATTCATGGACTTCGAACCCACGAGATTGCAGCCAAGGGGCTTGGGTATGTGCCCCAGGGCCGGGAGATCTTCGGCGATTTCACGGTCTGGGAAAATCTCCATCTGGGGACGTTGAAGCTGCCGCGGAGTGAGAGGAAAATTCCTGAGGAAGTCTTCGACTACTTCCCCATCCTGAAGGAGCGAAAAAACCAGAAGGCTGGCTCCTTCTCCGGCGGTCAGCAGCAGATGCTGGCCATTGCAAGGGCTCTGGTGGCACGGCCCAAAATGCTACTTCTGGACGAGCCTTCGGAGGGAATCCAGCCCTCGATTGTGGATCAGATTTCCGAGATTTTGAAAAAGATCAACGCAGAGACAGGTCTCACTATCCTGATCGTCGAACAGAACGTGGACATGGTGCTCGACACGGCCACGAGGTGCGCTTTTGTGGAAAAAGGTCGGATTGTTGAGACCTGTTCTATTGAGGACATCCGAAAGGACGAATCCATCATCACGTGTCACATCGCCGTGTGAACAGGAGTGAGTAAAGCCGTGGATCTTTCCATCCAGATTTTGAACAGCCTGAATTACATCCTTGTCCTGATTCTGGTGGCCATGGGCTTGGCGATCATTTTCGGCTTGATGAGGGTGATCAACATGGCCCACGGCGAATTCTTTCTTCTAGGGGCCTACACGGTGGTCATGACCGATCAGGCGGGTCTTGGATTCTGGCTCGGCCTTTTGCTGGCTCCCGTCGTGGTCGGGGTGATCGGAATGGCGATCGAATACGTTTGCATCCGCCACCTTTACCAGCGGGTCCTGGACACGATCCTGGCGACCTGGGGCCTCTCCATCGCCATCAAGCAGTTCATCATTATTGTTTTCGGGCCTGCAGGGCTCATGATCAAGCCGCCGCTCCCCCAGATGGTCTCCTTCCTGGGGATCGAGTACCCGTCCTACCGGCTCTTCATCATGGCCGTTGCGCTGATCACCATCGGCCTGACCTTCTATGTGTTTTTGAAAACCGATTTCGGTCTTGGCGCCAGGGCCGTGATCGACAACAGGGATATGGCCGCGGTCCTGGGGATCAACACCCGGAAGATGTATCGCACGACCTTCACCTTCGGGTCCGCGCTCGCAGGGCTGGCAGGCGCGGTCATGGCTCCGTTGATGAGCTGCGATCCCCAGATGGGGCTAGGGTTTTTTATCCCTGCTTTCCTGGCGATCCTCACGGGGGGGACAGGTACGCTTTCCGGGGTTCTGGTGGGGGGCGGAGCCGTGGGAGGCTCGGACAGCCTCATCAGCTTCCTCTATTCCCCGGTCATTTCGCAGATTGTGGTTTTTTCAATGGTGATCGTCGTGATCCGGGTTCGACCCCAGGGGTTGCTGGGATCGAGGAACGGTAGGTGATGGGATGAAACTTAGTCGATTCTATAGGGTTCCCCTCATCCGGCTGATCGTCCTGCTGATCTTCGCTCTGTTTCCTCTTACAGGAAACGATTACCTGACGGTGCAACTCACGCAGTACATGGTCTATGGCATCTTCGCCATGAGCCTCTCTCTTCTCTGGGGCTATGCAGGCATCCTGTGCTTCGGCCACGCCATCTTTTTCGGGATAGGGGCCTACATGATGGCGCTCATCACCAAAGGCATGGTGCCCGGTTTTACAGGACTCCTGACGTCCACTTGGATAGGCCTGCTGCTGGCCGTGCTCAGCGTGGCGTTCTTTGCGTTGGTGCTGGGCTATTTCCTTTTTTACGGACGTCTGTCTGGTCCCTACCTCGGCATCGTCACCCTCGCCATTTCTGTCATTTTGGAGCGGGTGGCGGTGAATTGGTACTATATTGGCGGGTTCAACGGCCTCACCGAAGTTCCGGCCCTCGACTTCTTCGGATGGGAGATCAGAGAAAGGTATTCCCTTTTTTATTTCATCCTGGCCGTAGCCCTGGGCCTTTATCTCTTCTGTGATCGTCTGATGCGTTCGCCTCTTGGCACGACGCTCGCCGCTATTCGCGACAACGAGACGCGCGCCGAGTTCTTCGGCTACAACAGCGCCAACTACAAGATCCTGATCTTCTGCATTGGGGCCTCGGTGGCGGCCCTCTCCGGCGCTCTCTTTGCCACGGTTACGGAGTTTGTCTCTCCAACGATCATCGGGTTCGGCTTTTCAACGGAAGTCCTGATCTGGGTCGCTCTGGGGGGCAAAGAGGTTCTGCTGGCTTCTTTCCTCGGAGCCGTGGTGGTGAGGATCCTGGAGGCTTTTCTCTCCGACCTCCTGACCTACTACTGGATCCTGATCCTCGGATTGTTTTTCGTCGTGTGCGTCATGTTCTTCCCCCGAGGGATTTTCGGGAGTGTTCTTTCGGAGAGAAAGTGAGAAATGGGACAGGAACCGATGAAAAAAATCGAGATCAACACCGACCGCTGCATGGGCTGCATGACCTGCGGCAACGTGTGTTCCTACACCCATGAAGGCGAGTTTAATCCCGGCAGGGCCAGGCTCAAGATTTACATGGAACCTTTCACCGGGGAGGTTGAAGGCGAGGTTCTGGAATCCTGCGATCTTTGCGGAGGACAACCGGAGTGCATACGGTGGTGCCCGGTGGGGGCGTTGAAATATGCCTAAGAGTGCTGAGCGCATGACGACAAAGGGAAAAAACATCTGCCGGACAGGCCGGATCCTGCGGGTGGATTTATGCTCAGGAAAAATCTCCACAGAGGCGACAGCCGGATATTCGGAGAGGTTCCTTGGGGGCGACGGCATGGGCATGAAGATCCTGTGGGATGAACTCAAGCCTGGCCTGCACCCATTTGATCCTGCGAATCGTCTGCTTTTTATGACCGGCCCTCTCACAGGAACGCTTGCGCCCACCTCCGGACGGTTTGAGATTCTCACAAAGGCTCCGGGTGTTGATCCGTTTATGCCGACCCGATCGGGGATCGGCGGGTATTTTGGCCCTGAGCTCAAGTTTGCAGGCTACGACGGTCTCATCGTGCAGGGGAAGGCTGAACGCCCCGTAGTCCTGGTGATCTTTGACAACAAGGTCAGATTGGTCGATGCGGATGATGTTTGGGGCCGTGATGCCTTTGAAACCCAGAAGACCCTCTCGGCGACTTACGGGAAGGGAGCGAGATCTCTTTGCATCGGGCCGGCAGGCGAGAACCGGGTCCATTTCGCAGCCATCGTGTCCGACAGCGGATACGCGGCAGCGAAAACCGGGATGGGCGCGGTCATGGGCTCCAAGAACCTGAAGGCCATTGTGGTGAAAGGAAGCCATGGCCTGAAGGTCGCCAGGCCTCAGGAGTTCATCGGTCATGTGCAGGAGGCAAGAAGGCTTCTCAGAAACCATCCCATGCGCGACTGGGCCAGTCAGGGCCCCATTGAGGGTCAGTGGGAGTTTGTCAAGCGCCACCGCATCAAGTATGCCTCCTGCTTCTGCTGCCCCGTGGCGTGCCGCTCTTTTATCCGGATGCCCGGGTTTGACGGCGGAGAGGTGATGTGCCTGTCCCAGTACTATCTCAATCTCGGCACGGAGAACGATGAGGCGGCATGGGCGGGGAAAGTGCTGTCCGACCAGCTGGGCCTTTGCCAGTACACGCTCTTTGACCTGATCCTGTGGCTGGTGGAGGAATTCAAAGCGGGAAACCTCACGGAAAAGGAAACAGGGATCTCCTGGAGCCAATTGGGGACCAGGAAATTCATTGAAGATTTCCTGCACATGGTCGCTCACCGGGAAGGATTCGGGGATGTAATTGCCGACGGCCCTGTGGCCGTGTTCAGGCATCTGGGAGAAAAGACGAGGGACGGCTACGAGTCCCACTTTCCGGCCAGAAGCCAGGCTGAGCACTACTCGGTTCGCGCCTACCCGCTGGTGCTGATGCAGTGGGCCATGGGCAGCAGGGATCCTTTGTCCGGAGCCCATGACTGGACGGTTCTCGTTTACTGGAGCGGCATGAATTGGCCCAGGACTCAGAAAGGGGCTCTGAGTCCTGAGCAACTCAGGGCCATCGGCAAGCAGGTCTACGGATCAGAGGCTTCGGTGGATGCTTTTACATACGAAGACAAGGCGCGAGTGGCCACCATCATCCAGAACATGTCGAGCCTCAAGAACAGCCTTGTGCTCTGTGACTGGTCCTGCTTCCCCATCCTATCCAGTATCAACACCCCCCCGGACTACAAAGGTGACCCGGATATGGAGAGGAAGCTTTACTGCTCTGCCACCGGGCAAGACCAGGATGTGAACGAGTGGCTCCGAACCGGAGAACGCATCGTCAACCTGGAACGCTGCCTCATGGTGCGCGAAGGCCGGCGGAAAGAAAACGACACGGTCGGTGACTTCCACTTCCGGGTTCCGGAGACAGCCGTTCCTCCATGGGAAAAGCCGCAGCCGGTTCCGCCTGTCGCACACAAAGAAAAATTCGAGGCCATGAGGGAGGAGTTTTACAGGATCAGGGGTTGGGATTCCGCGACCGGTGTGCCTACCCGTTCAAAACTCAAAGAACTCAATCTGAGCGATGTGGCTGAGAGTCTAGAGAGCGAGAGGAGACTTGAGAAGAAACAATAGGAAAGTCTAGAGAAAATGACTTATGGAAGCCTCACCCGGGTCTCGGTTGAGGCTTTTTGCACTGTTCTTTTTTCTTAAACCCGGGTAATCTCAGATCGAGGTTGCGGAGAAAAGAGGGGCTGAAATGGCATGAACATTCAAGGTGCTCACATCGTTATTAGCGGGGGAGCAGGGGCGCTTGGAAAAGCTTTTGCCATGGACCTGGCTTCGCGGGGCGCAAGAGTGCTCGCCTCTGACTTGGACCAGGACGGGTTGGTGAGTCTAGCGAAGGAAGGTCAGGAGAAAGGCTATGCCATTGAAACCTTCCGGGGGGACATCACCCAGGAGCAGGAGGTGGAGCGTCTCTTTCAAAGCGCCGTAGACCGTTTCGGAAGAGTGGATGTGGTGATCAACAATGCCGGAATTGCAGAAGACGGACTTCTCGTGAAGAAGAGAGACGACCGGATCGAGAAATTCCCTCTTTCAAGATGGCAAAGGGGGGTAAGCGTCAATCTCACCGGTTCGTTTCTCTGCGCAAGGGAAGGGGCCTATCACATGGTTCGGCAGGGAGGCGGCGGGGTGATCATCAACATCTCTTCCATATCCAGGCACGGGAGCTTTATTCAGTCCAATTATTCGGCCACCAAAGCGGCTCTTGTCGCCCTCACCGTGGTCTGGGCCAAAGAACTGTCCAGGCACGGCATTCGCTCTGTCGCTCTAGCGCCCGGATATCTGGACACCCCGTTGACCAGAAAGATTCCCCAAGAGGTGAGGAACCGGATTGTCCCGACCATTCCACAGGGAAGAATGGGCACCATCGATGAGGTCATTCACGCCATCCGTTTTGTTATCGAGAATGATTACATAAACGGACGTGTGATAGATATCGATGGAGGACTAAGAATCTGAAAGAAGTGCCTAGAATGAAAAGACTGGAAGGTTGGAACGAGGGTAAGAAGAAAACAGTGAGGGTATGAACATGGGTGACGTGAAAGAAATAATGACCGATTGCACGCTTTGCTACCACAGCTGCGGGTGCAGAGTGAGTGTCGAAGACGGGAAAGCGGTGAAGATCAGGGGCCTGGAATCTCATCCGCTGAATCGGGGACGCCTGTGCCCGAAGGGGGCCAATGCCCTCGCGACCATCTACAGTCCTGAACGGCTGAAGAGACCCCTGAAGCGGGCGAAGGGGAGTTTTGTGGAGATCCCATGGGATCAAGCGCTGGATGAGATCGCGGATAAGCTTCTGGATCTCAAAAAACGTTTCGGGCCTCAGGTCCTGGGTGTGTTCAGCGGATCCATCGGTGTGGAGAACCTCGAGATGGCTGGTCTGGTGCAACGGTTCAAGGCAGCCTACGGATCACCTAATTTCTTTTCCGTGGAAAGCGTGTGCTACAGGATGCGCATCCGGGTGAGGCAAATGACCTTCGGAAGATACCCGGTGGAAGAGATGGATTCCAATCTCTATATCCTCTGGGGGCACAACCCGGACCAATCCGATTTCCCTCTCAGGTTCAGCCTGAAGAAGAACCTGGACAGAGGAGCCAAACTGGTTGTCATAGACCCCAAGCGCATTCCCATTGCGGACAGGGCGGACATGTATTTACGGATCCGGCCGGGTACGGACGGCGCCCTGGCTCTTGCCATGATGAACGTGATCATCACTGAAAACCTTTATGACAAAGAGTTCATCGAGCAGCACACCTTCGGTTTTGACAAGCTGGTGCCGCATGTGAAGAAGTACACTCCTGAGTGGGCCGAGGAGGTTACATGGGTGCCGGCGGAGGACATCCGCAAGCTGGCCAGGCTTTTTGCAAACACCAAGGGAGCGAGCATTTTCCAGGGCACCTGCACCCACGACCAGACTGCTAACGGCACTCAAAACAGCCGTGCATTCTCCGTCCTTCAGGCGATCACCGGGAACATCAACGTAGCCGGAGGATGGGTCACCAGCCCACCTCCACGGTTGGGGAGCGTGGGACTCGGCGTGGAAGGAGATCCTGTAGGCTCAGACCAGTATCCCCTTTTCTTTGAAATGTGGGGCAAGAAAAGCCCCTATGGGGTGGTGACCGTTGTTCCGGAGAGCATCCCGGATAAGCTCAAAGCTTTTCTCGTGGCAGGGGGGAATCCTCTTGTTTCCATGCCCGACAGCAACGCCTTCCGGGATTCCTTTAGAAAACTGGACCTCCTCGTGGTCCACGATCTTTTCATGACAGAGACGGCAAAAGAAGCCCACTATGTGCTCCCGGCCTGCTCCCATTTGGAAAAGTGGGGAGTGGCCTACACCTACAACGTGTGCCACTGCCTTCCTTTTATTATGCTGAGGAAAAAGTGCATCGAACCCCTTTATGAGAGCTGGTCGGAGTGGAAGTTTTTCACGGAACTGGGCAAGAGGCTGGGCCTGGAGGACAAGTTCCCATGGAAATCGGAAGAGGAGATGGTGGCTTATGAACTGGCGCCCTCGGGGTTCTCCTTTGACACCCTTCTGAAGGAGAAGCCGGAAGGAGTGCTCTACAGCCCGAAAAGCTATGAACGGAAGGAAGGGCTGTTCCGTTCTCCCTCAGGACGAATCGAGATTTACAGCGAAGCTTTCGAAAAGGTGGGATTCGATCCCTTACCCACTTTCCTGGAGCCTGAAAGAGGCCCGAAGCGGGGCAAAAAGGAGTTCCTCGAGAAGTACCCGCTTATCCTTTCGACCGGCAGCCGCAACCTCTATTTCACACACAGCCAGCATCGCAATGTCGAGGCCCTTCGCAAACTCTACCCGGAGCCCATGGTCGAGATCAGCCCTGCGACGGCAAAGAGATTCGCCATTGAAAACGGAGATGCCGTCCTCATAGAGACGAACCGGGGCATCGTGAAAATGAAAGCGGGAGTGGATGAGCGAGTAGCCGACGGCGTCGTGCTGGTGCCTCACGGGTGGGAGGGAGATGCGAATGCCAACCTGCTGACCGATGTTCAATGCCGGGAGCCCATCATGGGATATCCTGACATGAAATCGCTCCAGTGCAGCATCAGGAAGGCATGATCAGCATGGAGCATGGAGCAGAGAGTAAAGTGCGTGTGAAGTCTCTTGCGGGCCTGCTATAACGCTCTCATCCACTCGGGCCTGAGGCCGACTTCTCCCTTCAAGGCCCGATCGATCAAGGCGATCGCATCCTGTTTCCCGTTGGGAAGTCTGGCCTTGACCGGCAAGTAGTTGGAAGCGTGGTTTGAATAGAAAAGCCCCCGGCTCAGGTTGGTGTGTCGGATCATCTCCCTCAGCTCAATGAGCATTTCCCTTTCGTCAGGGAGCTCGAATTTCTTGTTGACGAACTCCTCGTAGAGCGGGGTGTCGGGAATGAGCATGACCGTGAGGGCCCCTATAAAGTTCGGATCCATGGCGCTCAAAAGTTCGCCCGTCGCTTTGGCGTGCTTCATGGAACCCGCTCTGCCCGCAATTCCCAGCAACACGGTCACCGAGAGCTTGATTCCCGCCTCGATGACTTTCCGCCCCATTTCAATGCAGGTCTTGGCATCAGACCCCTTGGTGATCTTCTTCCGGAGTTCGTCATCGCCGGTTTCCACGCCGTAGTAGAGAATGCCAAGCCCGTTCTCGCGCAGTTCGATCAGTTCTTCCAGGATTTTCATCTTGATGCTCTTCGCATTCGCGTAAGCGCCCACCCGTTTCACCCACGGGAGATGCTCCTTGATCCTGTCGAGAATCCACATGAGCCTCTTCTGGGGAATGATCAGAGCGTCGCCGTCCATGAGGAAGACCTTGTCCTGCCGCTTCATGTATTTCGAAGCGAAAAGAATATCGCTTAGAATAATCTTGTCATCCTTGATGGTGAAGCGCTTATCCTTGTAAGTGCCGCAAAAAGCGCACTTGTTGTGAGAGCACCCCAGGGTCACCTGAAGCAGGATGCTGTACGCCTCGCTGGGCGGCCGGATACACATTCCTTCGTAATGCATGCCTTCGCTTTCAACTTCGCATTCCATAATTTACATATCTCCTTCGTTGTCCATCCGTCGAGATGTTTCTCGACGAAAAGAGTGTCTTAGAGCAAGAAACTATATCTTCTCGCACCATGAATCACACGGCGGATTTGCACCGTTTTAAGCTTCAGCACATAGGAAATGAGGTATTTGTCGAAGACCAATACCCGATATCCCAGCCTCTTCAGCCGCTCGTCCTTTGGGATAGTTCCAAGATACGGATTCGAAGCAAGGGCTGCAATGGAATTGTCGAACTTTTCCAGCAGACCCGAAGGCGCCCCAGGTCGGTCTTTTCGGATGTACTCGAAAATCTCAAACAGGTCGCGCTGAGCCGTGCTCAGGTATCGAATCGTAACAAGGGGGCTCACTTCGCTTTTTCCCTCAGGCGTCTCATCATGGCTTGATGCGCGATTCCTGTCTCACCCCAGGCATCAAGGGCTTCCGATTCGCCAAGCTTCTGATAGAGTTCGACGAGACTCTGAAGCCGCTCATAATGAACCTGGCTCATCACGACCAAATCCCCTTTGCCGTTCTTGGTGATGAAAACCGGCTCATCCTGGCTGTGGCACAGATCGGAAATTTCATTCGCCCGATTTCTGAGATCGGATATCGGTCTTATTTGTGGCATCTCGACCCCCCCGCAATTATGATAGAAAATTATCATGATGTTGATATTTGTCAAGAGCAGGCTGCTTAGCTGAAGCTTGACAAACTGACTCAAATTAAAATATAATACAGCTAAATTTATCTGGCTAATGTTAAAAAAAGGATGAAGTGCATCTATGGTTCAGCAAAGAGATCGTGCGAAGAGCAGGTATCCCCTGGCGGTTTGCGTGTGCATCTTCCTGTTCATCTGGCAAATGTCTTTTGGCTTGTCGGGGAGCCAAGAGGGCGGAGCTTCAGATGGGATGCCTTCTTATGACGGCACCTACATCGCCATGTCTCTGAGGGTGCTGTCCAAGAAAGCAGCGGACTGTCTGTCTTCCCGAGCGTCCGTGCCCAGAGACCTGGCCACGCTTTGTGGCATAACGAAATTCGAGAGCTTTTTGGTAGACGAAGGGAGTCAGGATGTCATCCTCATGGGAAAACCGGTTGGAGGCGGCTCTCCGCTTCACCTCGACGAGCTGGTCGTGGCTATGAGGAGTATCTGGCGAGGGGGGGCCGAAGCCGTGTCCTGCTCCCTGGATCCGAGAAGGGAAGACATTCTAGCCATTCAACGGACCAATGAGCAGTACGGCAAGGTCGAAACGCCCGAGAAGAGCAAACGCATGATCCAGCAGGTCAAGGGAATCTGGGGGTCCCAATTGGTGAGGGTGGGAGGCGTGCCCAAGGATTCCCGGTATGCCCACATCATGATCGATGCGGATTATCACATGAAGAAGGTCTCCCTCGGGGCCCTGAAAATCTCAGGCATCAACTCCTATCTGGACATGAAGGTATCGGATGCCAAAGAGCGCATCGCGCAAGGCGAGGACACGATTCCATCGGGAATGTCCTTTAACCGTTTTTGGTTCAACATTGAGAAAGAATTCCCCGCCTTCACAGAAGACGAAGGCATCGTGTGGCTCAAAGCCTGCCCCATTGTTCTTTTCACTGAACAGCAGATGGGCGCCTTTTCAGGGGAGCTCTTTGACGTCGATGAAGACGACCCGGTCGCCATGGCCTATGCCAAGGCTTTCTCCGATGCCTTTCCCCGGCTGGCCGAACAAGTGGCTCCCTATTCGGATCTGAGAAACCTTTACCACCTGAAGGCCGTGCTCGAAGCCATGCGGTTTCGTCAAGCCGCCGAGAGGGTCGGCCTGGACATGGATGTCCTCCTCAGGCAGTATGCGTGCAAGACGGGGACTCCCATGCCCGATTCCATGGAGGGCTGCGTTGTCAACCAGGAAGCCTTTCTGAAAGGGAAGGACGGAAAGGGCACCTACTGGTATTTCCCTGTGACCTTCGGCGGCGTGAACATGGAAATGGAAGTTCGGGAGAGGAGTTTTGAAAAAGATGATAAACTGAAGCGGCTAAAATCCAAGGTGCTCCAGAAGAGGCCGTCGCCTGAGGCGCTTTTCTGGCATATTACCCTTCCGTGATTCCCGGCTGCACCCCCTTCTTTGAAGCTCGGTGAAGGCCTAGGCAGAGCCCCTGTGCAAAGGCCTCTCTATGGGTTCTCCGTGTCAACCTTCCTACGGACCTACTCCATGGTTCTTCGGTAGGGAAGCTCTCAGGGTCGAGGTTCGGCGCGCATCTCGACGATGACGTGACCCCATCCCCCGCATGCCGGCCCAACGTCATAGCAGCCGGTCCGGGTGAACATCACTTCGTTCGGGTCCCGGCCGTTCAGGATGTTTTCGAAAAAGGTGTTGATCATCACGGTCAGGTTGGGCATCAGGAAGGCGCAAACCCGTTCCGGAGCTTCGCGTGTCAGCAGATTGCCGCTGGAGTCGAAGACGAGTTTCTGGCCCTTCACATGGCCCGAGTGGCAGCCTTTGGATTCCACCACCTCAGCCACCAGCTTGTAACGGGAGCCGGCAGCAAGGTTGTCGAAGAGGCGCTGGAATTTAGGGCTGTCTTTGATGGGCTGAAACTCTTTGTCTTCCAAGCCCAATCTTTTCTGGATCAATTTGGTGATCTGCTCTTTCTCCATGACGGATCCTCCCTTCCAGAGAATGAGTTGTGTCTCCTGTGTTTATTGATGCCTTAAAGGGAACACAAAAAGGGCAGAAAATCAAAAGAATTGCTAGGGTAGGCCAATACTCTTGAATAAGAAAACTGAATCGTCTATGGTGAAAAATGTATACCTCGAAGATCTAGTAAAAAGGCATTAACAAGGTTGTCATTAATCCTCCCCAGCCCCCTTTACTAAAGGGGGGCTGGGGGGGATTTTGAATGATCAGCATCGTGACAATGCATTTAATGCGTTCGTACCAGTGAAAGGAAAAGACCATGCCGGAGATAACAAAAGGAGTTTACTACATACCGGGGCAGGATGAAATGATCCCGGACGCTCACGTCTATGTGCTGGGGCTGCCTTCCTCCCAGGATTTGTCGATTGTGGATGCAGGATTAATGGGCAAGGGCAGCTACAAGATTCAAACCATCCAGAAGCTGGGGATCAAGCTTTCGGACATCAAGAGAATCATCATGACCCACACCCATCTCGATCACATCGGGTGCCTCAAGGAGATCAGGGAACAGATCCCTCAGGCTGAGCTCTGGATTCATGAGGATGAGGCCAACCCCATAGAAAAGGGAGATGAGAGAGGCGTCTATGGCATGGAGATGTTTCGCAGTATGTGCCAGAGCCAGTATCGTCTCAAATCCGGGGATTTCAAGTTCAAGGTGGACAGGAAGCTCAAGGAAGGGGAAACGCTCGAGATGGGTGGTCTCTCCTGGGAGGTCCTCCACATCCCCGGGCATTCCGCAGGAAGCATTGCATTATATGAACGGAGCCAGAAGGTGCTCATTCCAGGGGACGTGGTCTATGCCGACTACGCGATCGGCCGATTTGACCTCCATGGAGCCGACGGCACTGTGCTGGCAAAGTCCCTGCTCCGGCTTGCGGAACTGGAGGTGGGGGTCCTTTTGCCCGGGCACAACAGGATAGTCAAAGGAGTGAAGCCCGGCTATATTCGAGACACGGCAAAGCAGTGGGCACCGTATCTGAGATAGCATGGGAAATGCCTAAAATGCACTAAAATGCCAAAAGTGCCTAAAATTTGGAAGAACAAGGAAATTGGAGTGTTGGAGTAATGGAGTAGTGGAGTGTTGGTTCAAAACCAGTACTCCAGTACTCCAACACTCCATTACTCCAATAGCTTTCGGACCCACAAAGGAGTTGTGAAATGCTGCTCATAGAAAACTTGAAAGTGGAGCTCGGGGGCAAGATCCTTCTGGAGCACATTGACCTGGAGATCAAACCGGGCGAAACCCACATTCTTTTTGGCCCCAATGGATCGGGAAAGACATCCCTTCTCATGACGATCATGGGGTATCCCCAGTACAAAGTGGTGGCCGGAAAAATGACCTTCAAAGGATTGGACATCACCACCATGCCCATCAATGAACGGGCAAAGCTCGGCATCGGTATATCCTATCAGCGCCCGCCGACCATTCACGGTTTGAAAACGCGGCAGATGGTCAAGATATGCGGGAAAGGGACGGCAGATGCTGAGGGCCTGGCTAAGCGAGTGAACTTCTCGGAGTTCCTGGACCGGGATGTGAATGCGGGCTTCTCGGGCGGGGAGATCAAACGATCTGAACTTTTGCAGCTCATGGCCCAGAAGCCGGACCTCATGCTTTTTGACGAACCGGAATCCGGGGTGGACATGGAAAACATCCATCTCGTGGGCAAGACGATCGCCCAGCTTCTAGAGAAGGACTCCGAACCGGTAAGCGAAGCAAAGTCAAAGATACAGAAGAAAAGAGAGCGGAGAAAGATGGGGCTTATCATCACCCACACAGGACACATCCTGGATTACGTTGCCGCAGACAAAGGCCAGGTGCTCTTTGACGGAAGGCTGAGCTGCATCAGCAACCCCAGAGAGATTTTGAGCTGTATCGGGCAGAATGGATATGAGGAGTGTGTGAGATGCATGGCGTAGACGGATTGAAAGAGAGAGCGTCGAAGGCGGCGGACAAGAAAGCCGCTCTGGGACAAGATATCAATTTGAAGGAGTTTGACGATTCGTTTGTCGCTCACTCTTACATGGCCGATGAAGACCTTTGCGCCCTTCCTCAGACGGAGCAAAAGAGGCTCATCATGGCCGGCCTGGACGTGAGCCAGAAGGAGAGGGCAGGCACTTTCTTCCAAAAGGACACTTCCGTTGTTCACTGCCACAGCGCCCAGGACGGGATCGAGGTGATTCCCATCCGAAAAGCTCTGGAGCACCACCCCTGGATCAGAGATTACTACTGGAAGCTCGTGTCCGTGGATGCGGACAAGTATACGGCTGCGGTGGAACTGAACCTTCACGACGGGTATGTGATTCGCGCTCTGCCCGGGAGCAAGTCGATCTACCCTGTGCAGGCCTGTCTCTATTTGGACAAGGAAGGGCTTCAGCAGAACGTTCACAACATCATCATCGCAGAGGAAGGTTCAGAGCTCCACATCATCACCGGCTGTTCTACGTCCCCTCACATGAAGAAAGGGATTCATGTAGGGATCTCCGAGTTTTTCATCAAGAAAAACGCTAAGCTCAGCTTCACCATGATCCACAACTGGGCTGAGGACATGATGGTCCGTCCTCGGTCCGTGGCTCAGGTGGAAGAAGGAGGACTGTTTCTCAACAACTACATCTGCATGAAGCCAGTCAAGTCTCTGCAGATGTACCCGACGACCCACCTCGTCGGCCGCGATGCGGTTGCACGATTTTACAGCATTATTGTCGGAAGCCCGGGATGCGAGTATGACCTGGGAGGTAGAATCTTTCTGAAACATCCTGGAAACAAAGCCGAAATCGTGGCGCGCACCATCAGCAACGGTGGGCGAATTATTGCGCGGGGACATCTCATCGGCGAGGTCCCTGACATCAAGGCTCACCTGGAGTGCAAGGGGTTGCTCTTGAAGGGCGGGCTGATCCACGCGATCCCGGAGCTCGAAGGCCACGTGGACGGTGTCGAAATGTCCCACGAGGCCGCGGTGGGGAAGATCGCCCAGGAAGAGATTTCTTATCTCATGTCCCGGGGGCTGAGCGAAGAGGAAGCCACCTCCACGATCGTGCGAGGGTTCCTGAACGTGGACATTCCCGGGCTACCCCCACAGCTGCGCGCCGAAATCGACCGAGCCATTGAAGAAAGCGACAAGGACGTGATGTAGCCTCTTGACCTCGACCATAGAGAGAGCCTGTGAAGAGCTTCTGGACATGGTTTGACAAGGCGATCAACGGGATGGCCCTTCTGGCCGGAGGGGTGCTCGTTTTTATCAGCGCCGCGGTTTGCTACAGCGTGGTGATGCGATATTTCTTCCGTAGTCCCTCCATCTGGGTCGTTCAAACCACGGAGTATGGGCTTCTGTGGATGGTGTTTCTGGGTACAGCGTGGCTTCTCAGGGAAAAGGGACATGTGAGTGTGGATATTGTCTACGGCCACCTCGGCGACCGGTTGAAAGCCAAGGTGGATCTTGTGATGTACACGCTGGGGGGGATCGCCTGTGCGGTGATCTTCTTCTTTTCCCTGGCCTACACCGTGGAAAGCATCACGCGGGGAGTGAATGACGTCAGGGCGGTCACTGTCCCTAAATGGGTTGTCTTCGGAATCATTCCCATTGGGATGTTGTTCCTCTGCATCCAGTTCTTCCGGATCGTACGGGAACGTTACCGCGGTTGGAAGGGCAGGGGATAGTCGTGGAATGGTGGACGGTCATCCTGATGCTTTTCGGGGGCATGATGGTTCTGGTGCTCACCGGGCTTCCCATTGCCTTCGCTTTTCTGATCGTCAACATGGTGGCCGCGTATTTTTTCCTGGGCGGAAGTGCAGGCCTCTTTGGCACCGTGACCGGGATCTTCACCTCGATCACCACCTTCACGCTCCTGCCGGTTCCCCTTTTCATCTTTATGGGAGAAATCATCTTCCACTCCGGGCTGGGTTTTGACGCCATCAATTCCCTGGACAAGTGGCTGGGCAAGGTTCGGGGCCGGCTCTCCATTCTCGCGGTGCTCATGGGCATCCTCATCGGCTCCTTGAGCGGCTCCACCATCGCCACCTGCGCTCTTCTGGGCACCGTGCTGCTCCCGGAAATGCTGAAGAAAGGGTACAGCAAGAGCATGAGCCTGGGGCCGCTCATGGGCGTGGGTACAGTGGATGCCCTCATTCCTCCGAACGCGCTCACCGTGGTGCTCGCAAGCCTGGCCAGCATCGATGTGGGGAGGCTTCTCATTGCCGGAATCATTCCCGGCATCATCATGTCCGGGCTGTACATTCTCTACATCATCGTAACCTGCACGATCCGACCGCACCTGGCGCCGGTCTACGATGTGCCCCATGTGCCGTGGTCGGAGAAAATCGGATCGGCCCTTCGCTATCTGCTGCCCCTGGGCGTGATCATCTTCATGGTCATCGGCCTCATCTTCCTGGGCGTGGCCACGCCGACCGAGGCAGCGGCTACCGGCGCCCTGGGGGCGTTCCTGCTGGGTCTTGCCTACGGCCGGATGAAGAAGGAAGTAATCACGAAATCCGTGAAAGGCACGGTCAAGGTTACGGTCATGATCTTCATGATCATCATTGTGTCAAGCACTTACAGCGAAATCCTCGCCTTCACGGGAGTTGCGTCCGGCCTGGTGAACTTCGTTACAAGCCTGCCCGTTCCTCCCATGGTCATTCTGCTCAGCATGATGCTGACCATTCTGGCTCTTG
This sequence comes from uncultured delta proteobacterium, assembly GCA_963702565.1. Taxonomy (GTDB): domain Bacteria; phylum Desulfobacterota; class DSM-4660; order Desulfatiglandales; family HGW-15; genus CAVPDE01. The sequence continues at coordinate 290,776 of CAVPDE010000018.1, forward strand.
GGTGTTTCATGGAAACCGTGGCCATCATGATGATCACTGTGCCGGTTTTCTTCCCCATTATTCATGCGTTTCACTTTGATCCGATCTGGTTCGGCGTGCTCATGCTGATCAACCTGGAGACAGGCCTTCTCACCCCTCCTTTCGGGGTGACGCTTTTTGTAATGAAAGGGGTGGCGCCTGCGGATGTGACCATGGCCGACATCTGGAAAGCAGTCACCCCCTACGTGGTGATCGATATCCTTTGTCTTGTGATCACCGTGCTGTTCCCTGCTACGGCACTGTATTTGCCGAACCTGATGGGGATGAAATGACCTTGTGGATAGATTGCCTTGGAGGCAGGGGACAGGATAGCGGCATTTTTTTTACAGTATCTCAAACGAACCCTAATTCAAAGGAGGATAAAACAATGAGAGCGACATCCAGCAAAGACAAGGTTCTTTTTTCCGGGATCGTTTTCCTGGTGCTGATCGGCCTGAGCGCTTTTCCCGCTTTCGGGCAAGCGGTCACTCTGAAGGCTGTAACCGGATGGCCGAAAGCGTCGAGCGAAAACATTTCCTTCTTCATGTTCACGGAGCTGGTGGAGCAGATGGTGGCCAAACAGTTCCCGGGCGAGCTCAAGATCAATTATGTCGGTGGACCTGAAGCGGTAAAGACTCAGGATCAGGTGCAGGCTCTTCAAAAGGGAATGGTGGACATGGTGTACACGACGAGCGCCTATTACGTTTCTCTGCTTCCGGAGGTGGACGCGATGAAATTGTCGCCTTTCACACCCGCTGAGGAAAGAGAGCGGGGAGCGTGGAAGTACATGAACGATCTTCATGAAAAGAAGCTGGACGTCTATTTCCTGGGCAGGCTGGGGCTGGGCGAACTGTTTTACCTTTATCTGATCAAACCCATCAGCGCGGCAGATCTCAAAGGCCTCAACATCCGCGTTTCCCCCATGTACCTGCAACTGGTCAAGGGCCTGGGCGGCAACCCAGTGGTGATCCCGCCCACGGAGGTTTACGTGGGCCTTCAGAGAGGAGTTGTGGACGGCTACTGCTGGCCGGCCGTGGGGGTCCGCGACTGGGGCTGGGAGAAGCTGACGAAGTACATCGTTGAACCCGGCTTCTACCAGGTTCCCAACCCGCTCTTGGTGAATCTCAAGACCTGGAACCAGCTGCCTGAAAAGATGAAAACTCTCCTCACCGAGGCGGCCAAGGAAGCGGAGAAGAAGGCGGTGGCTCACTTTGAGGACCTGGCCAAGAAAGAGCGGCCCATCCTCTTGCAGGCAGGGCTCCAGGTGATCGATCTCCCTGCGGCTGAAAAGGAGAAGTTTCTGAAGATTGCTTACGAGGAGGGGTGGAAAGACATTATTGCAAAAAGCCCTCAGGCAGGTCCGGAACTCAAGGCGCTCCTGTCAAAAACAAAGTGAGGCGTCTCCGGCCTCACGTTGGCCCGGTGCTGCGGTTTCTCTGCTCTGGAGCGCGTCGCCCGGCTGCGCCTCGAAACGGCAAGGCGGGTGACGTGATGCGGTTTTGGATATGCTGATGGGGAGTTCATTGTTGCCTTTGTCTTCCTGCTGTGATAGACAAAAAATTTATATCTTGTTTGGAATTAAAGGAGAGGGGTTATGGAGATCAAGATCCTGTCTGCCAGGCCGGAGCAGATGAAGAAAAAGCCGACCGACGAATCCAATCTCGGGTTCGGCGACATTGTCACGGACCACATGTTCCTCATGGATTTTCAGGAGGGGAAGGGGTGGCTCAACCCCCGCATCGAACCCTATCACAGCCTGGCCATTGATCCTGCTGCAATGGTTCTTCACTACGGCCAGGAGGTCTTTGAAGGTCTGAAGGCCTACCGGGGAAAAGACGGAGGCGTTTACCTGTTCCGGGCCAGGGACAATTTCCTCAGGCTCAACCGGTCGGCGGTTCGGGTTTGCATGCCTGAAGTGGATGTTGATCTCGCCATGGAGGCGCTGAAGAAGCTCGTCCTCTTGGACAAGGACTGGATTCCCAGAACCCAGGGGACTTCCCTTTACATCAGGCCGACCATGATCGGCACAGAGCCTCACCTGGGTGTCCGGCCTGCCAAGGCCTATCTCTTTTACATCATCATCGGCCCTGTAGGAGCCTACTACAAAGAGGGCCTCAACCCGGTAAAGATCTGGGTGGAAGACAAGTACGTCCGGGCGGCCGTGGGCGGATTGGGAGAGGCCAAGACGGTCGCCAACTATGCGGCAAGCCTCCTGGCTGCAGAGGAAGCCAAGAAAAAAGGCTTCACCCAGGTGCTGTGGCTCGATGCCGCGCAGAGGAAGTACGTGGAAGAAGTGGGCACCATGAACATGTTCTTCGTCATTGACGACGAGGTCATCACCGCACCGCTCGGCGGCAGCATCCTCCCCGGAATCACCCGGGCTTCGGTCATCCACATGGTGAAAGACTGGGGCATGAAAATGTCGGAGCGATTCCTCGCCATCGATGAAGTCATCAACGCTGCGCAGAATGGCAAGCTCAAAGAGGCTTTTGGAACGGGAACCGCAGCCATCATCTCACCCGTGGGCCAGATGACGTACAAGGGAAGGGACTATGTGGTGGCAGGAGGAAAGATGGGCGCCCTTTCCCAGAAGCTCTACAATGAGATCGTGGCCATCCAGTATGCGGAAAAGAAAGACCCCTATGGGTGGAGGATGAAGATAGGATAAGAAGGGGCACGGCGCACGGCACGCGGTGAAAGGGGTTTATCTTTTCCCCCTGCGCCGTGTCCCGTGCGCCGTGTCCCATTTGGCCTGTGGACGAAGGCTTGAAGACGAGAAAATATACTGTTTGAGATAGAAGAGGAATTCCATGTTGCCGACCATTGAATGGAAGGGCAGACACATCCGCATGATCGACCAGAGAAAACTGCCGGGCAAGGTCGAGTGGGTCCTATGCAAGAATGATAAGGATGTGGTCAGGGCTGTCCGGTGCATGGTGATCCGGGGAGCTCCGGCGATTGGGGTGGCCGCGGCCATGGGGCTTGCGCTGGGTTCTGAGACCATCAAAGCCGATACCTACGACGCCTTTGAGCGTCGATTCAGGGAGATGGCGGGCGGGATGGTGAAAGCCAGGCCCACGGCCGTGAATCTGCGATGGGCGGTCGAAAGAATGACCCTCCTGGTGGAGAAGATGGCGGGCAGGGATCCGGAAGAAATCAGGATAGCCCTCAGGGAGGAGTCGGAAAAGATGCTCTCAGAAGACATTGAGATCAACCTGAAGATTGGAGAGCACGGCAACAAATTGGTCCCCGGAAAAGCGGTCATTCTGACTCACTGCAACGCAGGCTCTCTTGCGACGGGAGGATATGGGACAGCCCTGGGGGTCATCCGGGCGGCTCACGAAGCAGGGAAGAAAATCCAGGTCATTGCCGATGAGACGAGGCCGTGGCTCCAGGGCCTTCGGCTCACCGCGTTCGAACTCATGGAGGATGGGATCCCGGTGACGGTGATTGCCGACAGCGCGGCCGGCTCTTTGATGCGTCAGGGAAAGGTGGATCTTGTGATCACCGGTGCGGATCGCATTGCGGCCAATGGAGATGTGGCGAACAAGATCGGCACCTATCAGGTGGCTGTTCTCGCCAGGGAAAACAAAATCCCCTTTTACGTGGCAGCTCCTCTTTCCACCATTGACCTGAGAATCAAGTCGGGAGACAGGATCCCGGTGGAGGAAAGAGACCCTTCAGAGGTTTCCCACTTTCAGAAGATCCGTATAGGGCCTCGCGGAGTCAAAGCCTACAACCCGGCTTTTGATGTGACACCCGGAAAGTACGTGACGGGGATCATCACCGAAAAAGGGATTCTTAAAGCTCCCTATACGAAGAAAATGAAGGAGCTTTTCAGAAAGTGAGGATATTTGGTTGAGAGGGCACAAAAAAGTTTGACATACCCATTCCAAATCCCTATAAGAAGGACTAACAAATCTCCCTGCGGGGCGATCCTGAACATCAGGATCGGCAAGAAAGGGGTTGAGACTTTCTGCTGATTATTTGAAAGAAAGGGGGTGAGGGCCTTGCGTTCCTTGCTCGACCTTGTGCTCATAGATCTCTATGAGTGCGAACATGAGAAGCTCCTCGATTCCGAGGTGATTAAAGAGGGGATGCTGACGGCTGCACAGCTCATGGGAGCTGAAGTAGTCGCGGTGTCCTTTCATACTTTTGAGCCCTGGGGTGTGAGCGGTACGGTGACCATTGCCGAGTCCCATCTCGCGGTTCACACCTGGCCTGAATACAACTTCGCTGCCATCACTTTCGAGACTTGCGGCAAAATGGATCACCGGAAGGCGTACAAATTCCTGACTGAGTTTTTCGGATCAAAAAGCCCGAAGATTACCATTCAGAAAAGGGGATTCATGGACACCTGCGAAGGGGAGATCCAGTACAAGCAGGTCGCAGGTTGACTGAGTCATCGGGCTTACGATGGTTTGCCCCTGAACGTTCACTCCGGCACCCCTCTTTCCGAATCGGTTCCTGCGTAACCACACCCGCGAGGTATGCCCTTTCCTCGGGCCGACTCCCTTATTCTTCCCCATCGGATCGGAAGCAAACCCCTCACCAGTTCTGAGCCGTTGATTTCACGCTCTCACCGAATTCAGGAGGGAGTTTGTCAATGGCGGAAAGCATTCGTTCTTTGGCCTTGGCGCGGTCTGCGCGGCGGAGGGCGCTCATGGCCACCAGATCGGCACCGGCCAAGACGTAAGCTCTTGCTTCCGGTCCGAATTCGACCAGGTAGGGATCATTGTCGAGAGGAGCTTCTTTCAAGATGTCCTCCAGGAGCTGCACAAGCTGCTCTTCAACCAGTGCCTTTTCAATGCCGGCCAGGCGGCTTTGATAGCTCTGGGGCGAAGAGAACTCGATGGCGGGACGATCGTCTGTGTTCACGGGGAAAGCGCTGAAAAGCGCCCTGGCTTGACGGAGGTTGCCGCCATACAGCATGAGGGCGTTGGCAAGAATCAGAGGTTCACTAAAGGCAGGTCCTTTTGGGTTTAGGCGCCGAAAGGCTTGGGTCAAGGCTGCCGGCTTCAAGGGCGATGGGCCGGCGTGACCGATGAGAGCCATGGTCGGCCGGTCGGTCAAGAAGGAATTCCGCCAGAGGGTGACGGAGTCGAAAACCTGGAGCATCGTGTTGACGATGGTGCAGAACTCCTGGCGCGAGAGCTGGTACAGGGCCAGCCACTGAACGAAAAGCCCGTCTTCCTTGAGCTTTGATTTCGCGGTTTGAAAATGTTCAACCGTGTAGAGGTTTCCGATTCCGATTTTCCAGGGCAGGAACAGATCCCCGATGATGAGGTCAAAGCGCTCCTGCTTGCCCAGCAGGTAGTTGCGCCCATCCTCGATCACAACGGCCGCACGAGGGTCACTGAACAGCCGGCCCACGTGATCAGCCAGATAAACGCGAGCCGCCAGCACCACTTCAGGAACAAGTTCGCACACCGTGACTTTGTCCACGTCATAGAGCAAGGCCGTGTCGGCCGTAATGCCCGTGCCCATTCCCAGATAAAAGACGGATCCGGCGTTCGGATGAATGCTCATGGGAACGACCGTCTGGGCTCTTTGATTGGCGACAAAGGCCGGCTTGGTTCCCCCGAGAATGTATTTGTTGTTCAGGATCAGGGACAAATACTCCTCTTGTCCCGGATTCTTGACCTTGACGACGGAAGTGATGGAGTGACTCCCTTCGACCACGGCCACCAGTTCCTGATTCCCTTCGGTGCCCAGATAGACCAAGGGATACCGGCCTCCATGGGTGGAAAAATGAAGGATTAAGGCTAGGCCCCCCACGGCCCATGCCATATGGCGTTTCACGCCCGTGCCTGCGAGGAGGGCCGTAAGAAATGCCAAGGCGAGGTAGAGGAGGTAGATGACTTTGAGGCTGCTCCAAAGACCGAGTTGCCCGATCATCAGGAACCCGGCGCACACGGAACCCAAAATCGCCCCGACGGTATTGACGGACAGCATGCGGCCCATGACCGGCCCCGGCTTCTCTTTCGTGCCTTCCGCAACCTTGATGAGATAGGGAAAGGTGCTTCCGAGCAGCAGTCCGGGAACGAAGAGGACGGAAGAGGTCGCCCCGAAAAGGGCCAGCAGATACATGGCCCAGCTTTCGGGCTCGCTGAAAACAAGGCGCTCCAGCCCGTTGGTCAGATGATAGAAGAGGGCAGGGGTGGTGCTGCATCCGAGGCCGGTCAGGGTGATAAGGATAACCAGAACAGGGACAGGTGCAAGACGAGTTCGGGCCAGAAGGTTGGCCAAAGCAGCCCCTGCAGCGAGCGCGATCAGGAACACGATGAGAATCATGGAAAAGGTGTAAACCGTGTTCTGCAAAACCTGGCTGAACATCCTGGTCCAAAGAACCTGCAACGCCAAGGCCAAGAACCCGGAGGAGAACGCCAGAAGGTACAGCAACCATGGGCGAGGAGTGGTCCACTCGGCCCGAACTTCCTGTGCACTTGGAGCATCCCCGGCAGGAGGAGAAAGGCTTTTTACCGTTTTCCCGACCATGACCGCCAAAAGGCCGATAGCCGTGCTCATCCCTATGGCGGCCGTGTAGGAGAGGGTGTAACCCAGGAGAGGCGGCAGAAGAAACCCTGCCAGGAAAGTGCCCAGCACAGCTCCTGCCGTATTGAGGGTGTAGAGGATGGATCCTGTTTTACCCATTTCCAGAGGTCTTCTGATGAAATGCTGGCTCAGCACCGGCAGGGTCCCGCCCATAAAAAAGGCGGGCAAGAAGAGGATGGTGAGCGACAGGAGGAACTTGGCGAGGACAAAGAGCGCGGTATGGGTTTCAAAGATTTCAAAGAGAGGAGAATAGAGAGAGCGGTACACTCTCAGCAACAAGAAGTACAGCAAGGCGGTAAGCCCGATACCGACTTCGAGAAAGCCGTAGGCTCTGAGCAAGTTTGATATGGCTGGAGAGCGTTTGCCCCAATACCATCCGCCGGCGCTCAATCCGAGGAAGAAGACGGAAAGGGTTGTCGCGGTGGCGTAAGCCGTGTTGCCGAAGAGAAGCTGAAGCTCCTTGAGCCACAAAACCTCATAGACAAGACCCCCGGCCCCGGAAAAGAAAAAGAGAAGATAGATAATGGGCTTTTCAAACAGAGAACGGTTCAATAAAGTTCACCGCCACCCGGATGTTCTATCCCAGTGCATATGGTCTTTTCTTAAATCAGTCCCATTCTTACAGACACGCTAGGGAGGTGTCAATGGAACGGATCGAAGAAATCGCTTAGGCCATGCGCCTTCTCCAAGAAAGACCCTTGGGTGGAAGAAGGTGGAGGGGTATGAGCCGTGGTCAGAACCGCTGGGGCTAGCCGCCTGCTGTTGCGCCGCTCCAGAGAAAACTCCTTCTGACGAGCGACAACGTATCGATATGTTTAAATTTCGAGAGAATCCTAAAAGCGGGCGATTAGTAGGAGTAGTAGAAGTCATAACAACGAGCGGATCAGCCAGATCCCCCTTACACAATTCCGAACCGCAACATCCGATGGTCAGCCGCTTCTTGACATCCAAGTCACCCATACTTAACTAAAGACAACGCGAGTTCTTATCAACCCACTCAACATCAAGATAATAAGGAGGTTTCAATGAAACGTAAAATTTTGTTGGCGCTTGCAATAGTCGCGGGCCTGGCCTTCGACGCCAGCGCACAGCAGTTCGTGTATCCCGCCAAAGGTCAGTCGCCGGAGCAGCAGAAGAGTGATGAGGCAGCCTGCTACACGTGGGCTGTGCAGCAGTCTGGCTTCGACCCGGCAAAGCCGCCAGCCCCAGCGCCGGCAGCGGCGCCTGCGGCCAAGCCGCCAACAACCGCGACCGGGACAACCCCGGGTGCGGGCGCGCGTGGCGCGGCACGTGGCGCAGTGGTGGGCGAAATCGTGTCCGACGACCCAGGAGCTGGAGCCGCGGCGGGCGCGGTCGCCGCGCGCGGGCAAAGCCGCAGGCAGAACAGGGCCGCTGGACAGCAGGCGCAACAGCAGCAACAGGCTGCCACCCAGCAGCAAGAGGCCGCCACCCAGCAGCAGCAAGCAGCATTTAATAAGGCGCATGCTGCGTGCCTCGAGGGCCGCGGGTATACGGTCAAGTGAGGGGCTAAGCAGGATTCGTATCGTAGTGGAAAGTGGAAGGGTGATCCCTCTGACGAGCGATTACTTTCCGTAATCTATCGCAGAGTCGCAAACCATCTGAATGAGGCTTGCCCAGTCTTGCGATCCTCTTGATAATCCTTCACCTTCCATGATGGAGGACGCCCGTTCATTTTGACCATATTTTTCCGTTTACCCTGGGACACATTGCTGCAATAGGCATAATACCCGACCATTTTGAGTCCCAGACAGGGACACGAGACGATCCTGAAGATACAGATGATCAGGCTCACCATGTAGATAGTGATCCTCCGATTGATGGACAATTCTGTTATTGTCATCTTTGTCGCTTTGTTTCAGATGTTCTCTTCCATCGGAAGGAGGAAGCTCCGGAAGCCAGCACGGGGATATTCCTCCTTGATCCTGCGGATCCGTTCGTTGATCCTGGGAACCTCTTCGTCGGCCACGGCTATCAAAAGAATGTTGTTCTTCCCGGGCCAGCAGTGGGTCCCGAGTTTCGGCTCCGTTTCCGTCCCCTCACCTCGAGCCTCCACCATCTTGGTATAGCCGTGGATCCCCGCCTCCTTGAGGGCGGTGATCACCTCTTCATCCGCCGCCTCACAATAGATAATCAGGAACATCTTCATGGTTAACTCCCTCTGCCTCACAGCCGCCGCGCCCCGATCGTCAGTGGAGATCAGAAGGCGCCTGCGGCGGTGAAATCGCATCGTGCTTCTTCTTACCGCGTCTCTTGAAGAACCCCTGCATATCGTCAAACAGGTCATAGGCGGCGGGCACAACCACGAGTGTCAGAAACAGCGAAGTGAGGAGTCCACCGATGACCGCGATCCCCATCGGGGAGCGGGTTTCCGCCCCCTCGCCCATACCGAAAGCGACCGGAATCATCCCGAAGACCATGGCAAAGGTCGTCATGAGGATCGGCCGCAGCCTGACCGGTCCAGCTTGGAGAATCGCTTCCCGGCGCGACAGACCCCGTGCCCGAAGGACATTCGTGTAATCGACAAGCAGAATCCCGTTTTTCTTCACGAGCCCCATCAGGAGGATCAGGCCGATAAAGCTGTAAATGTTGAGTGTCTTTCCCGTCAGAAGGAGCGCCCCGAAGGCCCCGATGAACGAGAGCGGCATGGCCAGAAGCACCGTGAAGGGATGAACAAAGCTCTCGAACTGCGCGGCAAGGACCATGTAGGCCATCAGCACCCCGAGGAGAATGGCAAACTGCAAGTATCCGAAGGACTCACCCATCGTATCGGCCTGGCCCCTGTATTTCGGTAGGTAGTCGGGCGGGAGGATCTTCCCCGCGATGCCGTTGAGGTCCTGGATCGCCGCTCCTAGAGGCCTTTCTTCGAGGCTCGCGAAGAGGGTAATCGCCCGCTGGCGATCGACGCGGTTGATGACGCTGGGACCCCCGCCCTCCTGAATCCGGACGAGGTTACGCAGCTCGACGAGACGCCCGTCACGCGACCGGACAAAGACTTTGCCCAGGTCGTCCGGATCTCTACGTTCTTCCGGATTGAGACGGATCCGGAGATCATATCGCTTCCCCCGGCTCTCATCCTTGTATTTCGTCACGTCGGTTTCGCCGCTCATGAGGAGGTTGATCGCCTCGGCGATGGTCCACACGTCTACCCCGAGATCGGCCGCCTTGTCCCGATCGATGAAAATCTTGATTTCCGGCTTGCCCATCTCGAGGGAGGTGTCGACATCTACGATCCCCGGCTTTTTGGCGAACTCGCCGGCGATCTGCTTCGTGTAGGCCTGGATCGCCATGAGATCGGGCCCCCGGACGCTATACTGGATCGGAACCTGCCTCTGCCCGCCGCCGATCATGGAGAAATCTTCGGCCGATACCTTGAGACCGGGAAACCGGCTCAGCTTCTGGCGGATCTCTTTTTTCAGATCCATCTGCGTCTTCTTCCGTTCGCTCTTCGGGATGAGGCTGGTCATCATCATGGCGCGGTTGACTGCGCCGCCAGTGCCGAGCACATAGTAGACCGCCCTGACCTCCGGCATCTTCCTCAGGATTTGCTCCGCAGGCCGGAAAAGCTCATTGGCCTTTTCCAGCGAATAGTCGATGGGCGCCTCCAGACGGACGATGAATTGGCCCTGGTCCTCGGGAGGGGTGAATTCCTTGCCCATATAGGTTGTCAGATAGAGACTGCCGACAAAAATGACGAGGGCTCCGACCAGCATGAAAACGCGGTGGTTCAGGGAAAAGGCCAGGAGATGCCGGTAGACCTCCTCCAGCCTTTTGTATCCCCGCTCAAACGATCCCACAAGCCGCTCCGGCTTGACGGCGACCGGTTCGTTGTTCGGGTCTTTCCGCCTGAGAGCGACACGCTTCAGGAAGATCGAGGCGAGCATCGGCGTCAGAGTGAGGGAGACGAGAAGTGAAACCATCACGGAAAACACGACGGTCAGGGCAAACTGGAGAAAAAACCGGCCGATCATCCCCTTCATGAAGGCGACCGGGAGGAAGATCGCCACGATGGCGAAAGTGGTCGCCATGACGGCAAGTCCGATCTCGGAAGTGGCGAAAATCGACGCCTCGCGGGGCGCCATCCCCTCCTCGACATGCCGGTAAATGTTCTCGATGACGATGATGGCGTCGTCGATGAGGAGCCCGACGGAGAGCGTCAGGGCGAGCATAGTCATATTGTTGAAGGTGAAACCGAAGGCCAGGATCAAGGCAAAAGTGGAGATGATCGAGATCGGCAGGGCCACCGCGCTGATCAGTGTCGTTCTGACGTTCCTGAGGAAAACGAAAACAGCGAGGATTGCGAACAACCCCCCGAGGATCAGGTGTTTCTGCACCTCCGCGATGGAGCGTTTGATGAAGGTGGACTGGTCGATGGCGATGTTCAGGGTCATTCCCGGTGGAAGCGTCTTATTAATCTTCGCTATTTCCTGTTTGACCAGGTTGACGACGGCCACAGTGTTCGTCCCTGACTGTTTCTGAACCCCCATCCCCACGGCGGGGATTCCGTTGAAGCGGACGATGGACCGTCTCTCCTCCATCCCGTCTTCCGCCTTCCCGATGTCTCTGAGACGGACGGGGGCGCCCTTGTCATAGGCAATGACCAGATCATTGAAATCGGCAACGTTGAGGAATTCACCCTTGACCTTGATCGTGTACTCCTTGGAGACGCTCTCGATGCGTCCACCGGGGAGTTCGATGTTCTGCCGCTGGAGGGCGACCATGACATCGTTAGCGGAGAGCCCGTAGGCCCTGAGCTTGCTGGCGTCGATCCAGACGCGGACCTGCCGCAACTGGAGACCGCCGAGTTGGATATCGCCGACGCCGTTGATCCGCTGGAGCTGCTCCTTCAACACCTCATCGACATAGGTGGAAAGCTCTCGCACCGTTTTCTGACCCGAAAGGTTCAGCCACATAACCGCCGTCGCATCGGGATCGACCTTGGCAATCCGGGGTTCGTCGATGTCCTGAGGAAGCTTGTTTCGGATCAGGGCGACTTTTTCCCGGACATCCTGGACGGCGAGGTCAATGTCCCGCTCGAGAACGAACTCCACCGTGATCCGGGAATCCCCCTCGGTGCTGCTCGAAGTAATGGACTTCACGCCGTTGATCGTGTTGACCGCTCCTTCGATCTTGTCCGTAATATCGACGTCGATGACCTCGGGGCTTGCCCCCTTCAGGTGGGTGGAGATGGTCACGATCGGAAAATCGACCTTGGGAAACAGATCAACGCCGATCTCCGGATAACTGACCGCACCGAGGACAACCAGGGCCATGATGACCATGGTGGCGAAAACCGGCCTCTTGACCGAGGTATCAGCGAGCCACATTGACCAGCACCCCTTCCATTAGATTGTTCTGTCCCACGGTCACGACGATCTCCTCTTCCTTCAATCCTTCGGTGATCTCCATGAATTCCCCGTATTTCCGACCGATCTTAACTTCTCGCTCCTTTGCCCGGTCTCCTTCAACAACAAAGAGCTTGGTTCTGGAGTTGTCGTAGAGCAGTGCCGTGATCGGGGCGACGACCGTACCTCGCGCCGCCCCAGTGTAGAGCGTCACGCGAGCGAAGAGGCCTGGTTTCAAGCCTTGGTCCGCGTTCGTCAACACAGCTTCCAGTTGAAGGGAGCGTGTCTTCTCCTCGAGGCTCGGGTAGATTGTCTTCAACAGGGCACGAAATTCTCGGCCGGGAAAAGCATCCACTGTAAAGGCGACATCCTGTCCCACCCGAAGGCTTCCCACATCCTTTTCCGTTATGGTAAAGGAGAGTTTAAGCATATCCGTGCGGACGATCGAGACAAGGAACGTGCCATTCCGGATATACTCTCCAGCGGTCACTCGTTTCTCTTTGACCGTTCCGGCCATCGGGGCATAAATGCTCGTCTTGGCAAGCTTCTCGTGTGCCAGATCCAAGCCCATTTTAGCCCGGTCTACATCCCCCTGTGACAGAACAAGTCGCGCCAACACGTCGTCGAACTGCTGCTTGGCAACCAGATCTTTCCGGTAGAGGGCCTCCTTGCGCTCATACTCCTGTTTCGCGTATGCAAGGCTCGCTTCCGCCTGTTTCAGGGCAACCGCGGCGCGCTCTGTGTCGAGGCGGTAATCGGTCTCCTTTATCTCGGCGATGAGTTGCCCCTGCGTCACTGGTGAACCCTCCTGGACACGGATCGATTTCAGGATGCCATCCACCTCGGAGCTGACGATGACCTCCTCGTAGGCTTTGAGCGTACCGACAGATTCCACAAAAGGTTGGAGGGATCGTTTCTCCGCCGTCCAAACCCGGACGTTTACGACAACCTCTTTTTGTTCCTGCTGCTCCTGTTTCTTGCATGCAACTTCCGCAATCACCGCGGTGCATAGTAGGATAGCCATGGCGACCCAAGCGGCTCTGCCCTTTTGCGGAATCGATCTTCGTTCTCCGGGTAGAAAAGACATTCCTCCAAACATGCATATCTCCTTCTTGACACGAAAATATTCTATTGTTTCGCGGCCACCATCGTGAGCAGTGTCCCCGCAATCCTTTCAGGTGAACAGGTTTCAAACCATGCTATTACAGGCGGTAGCTTATGGTCAATCCTTTACAAGCTCACAGAAAAAGGACGTCTGTCATGAAAGTATTCCAAGCCACCAAGTCTTTTCTAGATTACCCCAGAATGAACTCCAAGAAGAACAGTCAGGAACAACCTGTGCCTTCTCACCGAGGTTTCCAGCCAATTTGGCTACCACTCAGCGTCGTCTTGGAAAGATAACTGATATGCAGGCAATGAGGTGGATTGAGAGCCTACACGGATAAACGTTAGAGGCCGGGGCATCTATTGGCTCCCGGCCTCTCCGAGGATTATTGCCAAGTCTTGAATTGGCAGTTCACCATTGTCTCGGCCTAATCCGTATCGTAATCGGAAGCGGGCTTCTGGTGAATCTGGCAAGAGCTTACAGCCGCAAATAATAACGACCAAGCTCACGGACGGAGAGGGTGAAGGGAGCGATAGTGACCGGGAACCCTTGGGGGGGATTGCAGCACCGGCTTATGCAGCCTTCAAAACCATTTGTTTCTTACAAATATGAGGGCACTGATTAACGACAAAGTGAACGAAATCCCGATAACGATAAAGAAGGCATGGGAGGACCGCTGAAACGGTAAATCGATATTCATTCCGTAAATGCTTGCAATCAGCGTGGGAATCATCAGAATTATGGTTATTGACGTCAGGATTTTCATGACGACATTCAGATTGTTCGATATGACCGATGCAAATGCATCCATCATTCCGCTTAGGATGTTGCTGTAAATGTTAGCCATTTCGATCGCCTGTCTATTGTCAATGAGCACATCTTCCAGCATGTCTTTGTCTTCAGGGGTCAGTTTCAATAATTCCGTTTTCAGTAGCCGTTCCATCATGAGGTCATTCGATCTCAGAGATGTTGTAAAAAAAACCAAACTCTTTTCAAGATTAAGAAGTTTTATAAGCGCCTCGTTCTTAAGCGACTTCTGCAATTCTCTTTCGGTTTCTCCGGTGCGCCTGTTAATTTCTTTCAGATGTCTAAGATAAAGCAGTGCTGTTCTTAGAAATATCTGCAAGATAACACTGCTTCTCTTTCCTGCAATAATGCCTTTTGCCTTGCCATTGCCAAATTCCAAAATGTCGGTGATATCAGAAGAACTTATTATGACAATGGTATCCTCTTTCGTGAGTATAATGCCCGCAGGAATTGTTGTGAAAGGGATTTCCGGATTGCTTTCATCATATTTCGGTATTCTTAGAACAATGAGGAGAACGCCGTCTTCAGTTTCGATCCTTGCCCTCTCATCAATATCCAACGGGTCTGTCAGAAAATCGGGAGGGATGCTCATCTCGGCTGACAACTTATCCAACTCACTCTTGTCTGGATTGATTACATTTATCAAAGAGTGTTTTTCAACTCTATCAGTCGGAATAAACTTGTTTTCTGACCATCCAAATATTCTTATCATGCTATTGTCTCCTCTGAATCCTTCGCAACTCCAGTGTTCTTGAGGCAGGGTAACACTTGCGGTGAGCATTTGGAAGGCTTTTTTCCGATTTCAATACCGCTTGAGCGTGTCCTCAGTCGATTATGGCTTGATGTTCTAAACAATGCTTTTCCCCTGGAAGAGCAAAGTGATGACCTCCCAATTCAGCCTATTGCGAGGCTAGTAAAGGGGCTGGTTACGATTTCAAGACTGAACCGGAACCCGAGCATGCCTATCAAATCTGAATCCGCAGATCAACCGCCTAAATGGAGAAATGGATATCGTTATATTACGAGCAGGTAATATCTAAAAAGCGCGATTAGCAACTGAAGCAATAACCTCAATTGAAAGAGAAAAGGCGGGGCAACCTAATCCGGTCCACAGACGTATCGGCTACTTTCAGTTCACTTGAGATGATAAAACCCGACATCCTAAGGGGAGCCCAATAGGTCTGAATCCTCGACATGAAGCTCGGCGACGCGGGGCTCAGGGGATGCTACTGGAAGACCAAAAACCCTCCTTCACCAAAATGGGACACGTCTCGCACCCTCACATCGAGAAAGCTTTAATCCCCCAGCGACTTAGATACGCGCAAACGGCTATGGCGAAAACGAACCAGAAATAGTGCCACTCAAGATGTTTGAAAAAAGAGCGCAGGGTTGGAGAATCCACACTGTCTCTGAACGCAGTAGCACAGAGAAGGACCGCCGCGACCATAGCAAAGAGAGCAGCGAAGCGGCCATCCCATAGAGCCAGCGACGCAAAAATCAGTGTGTTCCACCGGTGAGGCGCCAAGAGCTTCTTCCAGTACAGGGCTAGACACAAAAGGGTGGGAATCGCTACGGCCGCCAGCATCTCCAGTTCCAGGCGGTCGAGATAGACGTGCCCGTCTGGGTGAAACTGCAAGGCGGAGAGGATCGACCGATCGCACACGGCATGACCGGAAAAGCCCAGCAGAAATCCTGCGATGAGCATGTAAGAAAGATGCCGCCGCAACTGCGGTTTTTCCGCTCGGGGAAATGCAAGATACATAGTGGAGAACACAACGCCCAGCCACCAGGAGGAATCCGCCAAGGACCACCCCAAGAACAATGCCGGCAGGGCATAGATACGCGTCGGCCGCCTCTCGCGGTACCCTTCCATGACGAAGACCGCTAATCCGAAAAGCATGTAAGGGACTACCCATTTGGAAGCAACGATCGGGGCCTGTGCAACGCTTACCGCCGCAAACAGGACAAGGGAACCCACTATATGATCTTCTGTTTTTTTCTTAAGCCCCAGAAACAGAAAGAAGGCCCCTAAAGTGGTCAGGAGCGTTTCATACCAAGAAGCAAGATCACCAAAATACAAAAGCGCAATAATCGAATAAACAGACGCCATTCCGAGGTACTCGATTTTGAGCTTTCTTCCAAAGCGCTCAACGGGCCCCGGGACGTAGGCTAGCTTAAGTGGTGTCCCTGAAATTGAGGAAGTGCTTCTCATGTGCTTCCCTCCAAAAATAGTTGATCGTCAGCGGGATTACGTTTACATCAATCTCAGTCCTCGGATCGTTGCAAAAGCTTTGATAAGGCTGCCTGAGCGATACTTATTATAGGTCTATGGGATTGGCAGCCAAATTGGTTAAAACTTAATGGCTAAGAGGTCCTTAAATAGGGATTCACTGTGCCATGGTCCCAAGCCAGTCGCCCAGCCAATGTGTGATGACTACCACCACGCCCGCGATCAGCAGGTGTTCTCCTATTATTTTCCATGCAGGCTCGCCATTCGCTCGTGCCATGAGATAACTCAGGCAACCAAGAACTAGGAAACCCCACACAAGACTGACGATTATGGCATGCGAAAGCGGGAGGAGAAAAACCGGCACGACAAATGTCATCGCAAATAGAAACTTCGCTAGAAACGTCGATATCGTAGCGCCCCAGATCTCTTTTACGGTGTGAGCGTTTTCAAATTCCTTTGAGATGTGAATTCCGAGCGCATCGGAAAAGGCATCAGCAATAGCGATAGTGAAAATTCCACTCAAAACAATCATCTTGGAGTGGGTCCCTGAATGTAGGCCGACCATTAGACCGAGGGTAGTTATGACTGCCGATGTCAGCCCGAAAGAAAGTCCTGTGCGCAAGGAATCCTTCATATCCGTTTTTCTCCTTTCATTCGACGAATGCCGAGGGGATGGCGGTTTAGCGCTTATCTGTAGAGACTGAGTATCTCACAACGTCAGTCTGGAATAGCGACGTAATCATCATCGTAAATCCCCTCTTCAGCCCTCCTATGACAGGCCAAACAATTTGACAGTGAGCCGATTGAATCACGTTTGATAATCTCTGTTAAAATACGGTGATGTTTGTCTTTTATGTAAGGTACTTCCGTAATCCTCAATGGCACATAACTACGCAGGCTTTTCATGATTTTGATCGCTACCTTTGCTTTAGAGCGTTCTGAAGCATTGGGCTCAAGGTAACTGGAAATCGCAGTCTTTGTTGCTGGGTCCAGATCAAGAGACTCGCCAAAATGCTCATCGACTGTTTCCAAAATTCTGTTCCATGACGTATATGGCAGCAGTTCCGCTTGATAGGCGAAATGGCAGGCGCCACAATTATCCTTATAGGTCGGATTAGATACTGGCGTCAGACAACTTGTTGTCTGACGATCCCTTCCTCCTCTTTCACGGTGTCTGGCGCGGGACTTCTGATTGTCCCTATCATCACCAAATGCGCTGTCGGAGATGCCAATCGGCACCATCGCAAGGATAACCAGGAGTAGAAACGTCTTTCTGATCTTCATCAATGCGACCCTCCTTTACTTATAGCGATGCTTGCCCCATGAGCGAAACACATGTGATCTCTCTTTTGCTGAGAGCAGTTTCAATTTAAACCTGGAGATTAGATCAGAAGCAGGTACCAGCCATTTGAACGATGAAATCTTTTCACGAAAAAGCGGCCATGAGGGCTTTCGAAGTCTGAACCCTGACGGCGCATGAATGCGATTCCACAACGGTTTCCGAGAACCAAAAGAGAATCTAGAGAAAACCCTGAACTGTCCTCTCAGCTGTTGGACACGATTTGCGACAGGCTCTTGAAAAAAGGCACGATGGCCCCTCGATTCTCCTTTTTCTCTGCCAGCCTTGGGGCGTCCTCTTTCTGGTTGAGCTTGACAAGGTCGTAAGACAAGACCGGCACTCCAGATCTTGGTCCCGTCCCACCCGGGCAACGTGGCCAACTTTCTGAAGAAGGCTCCCCTATTCTGTTTCTCAATCTCCTGCTCTTCGGGGCCGATGAACAGCACCCCCGAGCGAACGGTGCATTGACCACCGATGACTCTGTTCACTCTCGCATGCGCTTGCCAAGAAATTTGACCATCAGCCGCGACGGCAATCAGATATTTGTGAAGCCGGAAGGTGCCTGGACCTCTATTCGCAATTGGTGTTTCACGACTGCTGGCGATAGTCACGGAGTAAAACAGCCGATCGAGGAAATCATCATTAAGACTTCGCCCGGAGGCAACATCCAATAGCTCGGAAGCAAAACAGTAACTCTCTGTCTTATTCCAAAACGGTAGTTTTTCTATTCGGTCAAGAAACTCTCCTTTTAAGTATCCGACCTCTTCATGGCTACAAGGCCTGATGATAAGAATGTCGTTATAGATGAAGCACATGCCGTGTTGCTGGGCTCCGAACCCGTAATGCGTTTCCCACTCCAAGAGGCCGTTCACATGTTCGATAATTCGATATTCATTTAACCTGTATGTCGCCGTTTCCATATTAATCACTTTCAGGAAGCGCTATGGAGAATCACAGCTAGTCTGCTTTGCTCGGCATGAATAGCTAACCCACTGTATTCCCGCAAGAGGGGCAGAATTTTGACTGGGTTGGGACTTCTTTTTTGCAGTTCGGGCACAGCAGGGTTTTCCTGCTGGGGATCCGCAATTCGGGCAAAAACTGTATGAAGGAAGTAGCTTTTCTGAACAGCTCGGACAGGACAGAAATACCTTGTTTGGCTGATAGACGTGCCGCTCGTCATATCGATCCTGATGATGGTGATCGTCATGGTGCTGGCCATGGCGGTGATGATCCTCATAATGGCTGCTACTGTGGCGGCGTTTTCGTCTGAAGCTATCAAGAATGTCTTCTAGGAAATCCATATCTGGTCTCTCCTTTCTGGCTTTGAGCACATAATTTCGCCCGCATCTCAAGGTTTGCTAGTGGACTGATTCCCTGGTAGTCCTCTCACCTAGAATCGGACGAAGGAGTCGCATTGCTTGATTGTACTTAATTGAGAGCAGCTTTCTCCTTGTCATGATACGGAGGATAAGCGATGCTCACCACAGATAAGGTAGGGTACTAAGAAGGTGAAATCAAATACGGATTATGACTGTAGAAAGGCAAGCGATAGGGTTGAATAGAATTGGCGACCCATTAGTATTCAGGGTTATTGAGTGATCTTGCGTTTTGTTTCGGGGTGCACGAGATGATGGCCGCTCACGTTGTTTGCCCTTTGAAATCGTTTGGGTTGTTGTCGACCCTTGCTTTTCCGAATGATGATGTTCCGAATGAACCCCGGTGTGGGAAAAGATATGGAATCCTTCGTCTGTGCTGGCGACAAGGAGGGTTAGTGTCACAAAGGTGGTGACAAGGACATTAATAAAGGCTGAAAGTGAAAATTGATTCATTCAATCCCTACGAATTAAGAAAGTATAGAAACAAGTTTCTCTCTATGTCAACAGCAAAAAAATGGCAAATAATAGCCACCGATGTATCATGACTTTTCCGGCATGGAGCTAGGTCTCTCCGTCGTTCAATGACGATTAGCATCCCGAGTCTGTTGTCTGACCGGGAAGCCTCCGAATAACGATTACCAAATGCTAGCTTATTGTCTTGGTGCTCACAAAGCCGGTCATCATTTCATAAGTGGGTCATAACACCGGTATTAGGGTCAATGTCCAAGAAGATCGAGAAGTATGCATGAGAATGGCAAGGTCAGATGTCACATTTTACACATGAATCAGTCAGTTTTGCGATATCTACTCCTTAGGTCATTTCGAATTCAAGCGTCTTAGAAGACAACCTCGAACTTCATCCCTCTTTTTTTCAGCTCAGAAGTGAGCCGCCCTTTGTATTCCTGGAAGAATCCGTCTTCTGTTGCCCACTCAAGATTTAGCTCACGATAAAAAGCTTTTATCTGGTTCAAGTAATTCATTCTGTCGATGAAGACTTTGTCCACCAACCCGTCGAGGTCTGCGACAAGCTTCTCCGGATCCCCAGGCAAGAGAGGTCCGATAAAAGCAAAGGTCTTGTATCCCTGAGGAATGAAATTCTTTCGAGGGCTTTCATTCTCTCTGCCGACGGATGCTGCGCCGGGCTCGAAAAACCTAGCGATCTTCTCATCGTTTGTGGTGATCGTGAATCCCACTTCCAATCTCTTTGAAATCTTTCAAGAGATCCATATCCCGCAAAACTAGTTTCGATTTGGTCTGGATGTTGACAGGGAACTGCTTCTCGAGAAGTTCCTTCAGACAGCGCCTCGTCAACTCATATTTCGCTTCAAGAGGCTGGTAAGGATCGCAGACAGAGGAAATCCAGACCTTCCCCCTCTTGGCCCGCTGGAGCTGCTTCTTGAGAACTTCAGGTGCATTGATCTTGACGTCTACGAATTCGCCCCAGGGCTCCTTGTGCCCGGAGTAGCGCTTCATGAAAAGACGCGCGTAGCAGTATCGGCAGTTGACCTGGCAGCCCGTGTAAGGGTTGACGCAGTAGTCGAAGATTTGGGACTTGTTGAGAATGCTTTTGGCTTGTGTTTCTTTGACGGCTAACATGACGCGGTTGTGCTCATCGAGTCCTCGGGGAAGGGGAAAAAACCAGTTTCAGCACCTTTTTTGTTTCGGGCGTGACCTTGAACCGATCATCAATCCTAAAGCCACAGACCCACACGGGTTTGTCGTCACAGCACAGGACAGGTGTTGAGTAGCGCTCCTCTAAAGGCACTTTGAGATCCACGAAGAAATCCTTGAGCTTCTTGTGCCCTTTCATGCCGAAAGGGATGAAACGGTCACCCGCCTTGAAGGTCCGCAAGGTGAGTGGAAAGCGAAGCGTCTCAGCATCAAGAAGAGCTGTCCACTTCGACCCTCGAAGACGCAGACCCCTTCTGTTCTTGATTTCTTCAAAGGAGATGCTCCGGCCGATTTCCCTGAGATCATATGCCCCAGGTTCATCCAACCTGTAATGAAAAGGCCGCGGTTTCCTTTTCATAGAAGCTGAAAGGATCAGGTGACCGTAGCTTCGTCTGACCGTCAGTCTGCCGGGGAGATTGAGAGCTGCTTGAGGTTTCTCGGCTTGAGCCAAGCGCTGGATGGCTTCAATGTGATCCCAACTGATTAGGCGCAGATCCTTTTTCACCTTTCCGATCACATTCCGGATCACGCGCCTTCTCAGGGCGACAGGGAGAGCAAGGAAAGAGGTGATGGGAGCCCTGAAGACGTGATGAGGGGATTGCTCCACGTTCCTGTTAAACCAGGCTTCTGCAATTTGTTCCAGGTAGCCGTCTTCATCGCGCAGGATTTCCGCGGTCTGAGCCAAGAGGTGTGCAAGCTGAGGTTGATGCACCTCAAGAAGAGGGATTAACTCCAGTCGGATCTTATTCCTAAGGTAGTCGGTCTTGAGGTTGGAGCTGTCTGTGACAGAAGTGAGTTTTTTCGCTCTCAGGTAGTTTTCGATCTCTGGACGCTCGATCTCGATAAGGGGCCTGATGATGGAGCCGTCACGACAAGGAGGCATACCGGTCAAGCCTGAGGGGCCGCTCCCTCGCAACAAACGCATAAGAATCGTCTCAGCCTGATCGTTCAGATTGTGCCCCAATGCAATTTTTTGGGCTTTATGCTTTTTCCTTGCCCTCTCAAGGAAGGCATAGCGTGCGTTCCTCGCCACCTCCTCCCTGGAGCCTCCAACCTTTTTCTCGAGCAAGTGTCCTTTCGCCGTCTCAAAGGGAAGCTTCAAGGAGAGGGCAAGACCACGAACAAAGGAGGTTTCTGAGCCATCTTCAGCCGGCCTCAGGCCGTGGTCAAAGTGGGCTACGACAAGGCGGATATGCCATTCATTCATCAGTTCGTGGAGAAGGTGAAGAAGGCAGACAGAGTCAGGACCCCCGGAGACGGCGACAATGACACAGTCCCCTTCGGAGATCATGTGGTGGCGAGAGATGGTGTGTTTGACCTTTTGGAAAGTGCTTCTGGCGGAGTACATGAGCAATGGCCTGTCAAAGGTGTCTTCTGATGGGCATATTATCACAGCCGGGCGTTGGCGTTAAGAAAACCATGTGCCGCTTTTAGGGTTTCCTCGAGTAGCTCCGGACCGCTTGCGCTTGATTCAACCACTTTGACTCTGGGACCCAAGGGCCTCCACTGGGTGACGGAAGAGTGCCTGAAGAGGGCAATGGTGGGCGCCCCAAACATCGCAGACAAGTGAGTGATCCCACTGTCATGCCCAATATAGAGCGAAGCTTCTTGAAGAAGGAGGGAAAGTTTACCTATATCAGGGGAGAAAAGAATTTCCACCTCCTTCTCTCCGGAAAACAAAGGGAGAAGGTTTTCCTCGGCAGGCCCTAAAAGGATCACCGGTAATTCTTTGACGCCGGCGATCTTCTTTCGAAAAGCTCTAACAAGATTTAACCAGAACTCAGGTGGGAAATTCTTTTGTGTTCCGCCTGAGCCAGGGTGAAAAACAACTCGCAGGCGGCTCCGATGCCCAGGGAGAAGAAGAGGACGGTTCCTAGCCTCCGTCATGACTCTTTCTGCGTGAACAGGGAGTCCGCTGTTTTCTAAGGCTCCGGCAAGATAGAGGGCGACATGGACGGCTTCGTTTTCGCCGGGATAGCCGGGCAAGACGGCAATAGATGCCCCGGGGAAGAAGTGCTCTAGGTTTTTCTTGATCATGCCTTGAGGGTCATTCAGGAATGCAACAATTCTATCCGCCTCGTGGACAGGCAGTCTGACGCCAGGCTCCAGGACATCCATGAAAAGGGCATGCCAGCCTGGGCCTTCGAAATCCAGACAACCTGAGACAAGAGGTCTTAAGAAATCAATGCCGGGCTTTCTCCCAGCCACGATCACCTCTCCCCACTCGCGTGAGTTGGAAAGGGCGGGAGCAAGCATGAGGGTGTCGCCCAGAGCAGCCGGCCGGATGATCAGGGTTTTCATAAAAGAGATTCTAAGATAAACCGCTAGTGGAAACAACAGGTTAACTTGACCCTTCGAGAGCCTCAGGGTCAACCCTGAGCAGGCCCCATCCGTAAGCATGAGGTGGCCGAAGGGGTTGACTTGACTGACCCTGCCGTGTGATTATTCTTTCCCAAGGTGCCCTTGGAGTCGCTGGACCCCAGCGCCTGCCCCGGACCTGATACGGGGTTCGCCGGGGTGACGGCTTGGGCAACTTCTTACGCGTTCATCCTTTAACAAACGAATGGAGGTTTGACCCATGGGTAACTGGTTCAAGACGACGCTTTTGATGGCTGCCTTGACCGCCCTCATTGTGTTCATAGGGAATCTGCTGGGCGGACAGAACGGCATGATTCTCGCTTTCATCCTTGCCATAGGCATGAACTTCTTCAGCTACTGGTTCTCCGACAAGATCGTTCTCAGGATGTACAAAGCCCAGGAAGTGACGCCGAGCGAGAGCCCTGAGCTTCACCAGATCGTGGCCGGGCTGGCCCAGAGGGCCAATATTCCTATGCCGCGCATCTATACCATTCCTGAAGATTCGCCCAACGCCTTCGCCACAGGCCGAAACCCGGAGCATGCGTTCGTGGCTGTGACCGAAGGGTTGCTTAAGCTCATGAACAGGGATGAGCTGGAAGGAGTTCTGGCTCATGAACTCGCACACGTGAAAAACAGGGACATCCTGATAGGCTCCATCGCAGCCACCATGGCAGGGGCGATCATGATCCTCGCCAATATGGCCCGATGGTCTGCGTTCCTGGGCGGAGGCTCCAGCAGCAACAACGAAGGGGGTGGAAGAGGACTGAGCGGAATCGGCCTGATTGTCATGAGTATCTTAGCTCCCCTGGCCGCGATGCTCATCCAGATGGCCATATCCAGGTCAAGGGAATATCATGCAGACAACTCGGGCGCCGAGTTTGCAGGACACCCTAACGGTCTTGCGAATGCCTTGAGGAAGCTTGGTGCGTATACGAAGAAACTCCCCATGGATGCCAGTCCCCAGACAGCGCACATGTTCATCGTCAATCCCCTGAGCGGCAGAAGCTTGATGAGCCTTTTTTCCACCCATCCACCTCTAGAGGAAAGGATAGAGCGTCTTACCGGCATGCCTCCTTCCATTCATGAGGGGCCATCGGGTGCAGATACGGGAATCAAGAAAGCTGAGGATGCTTGGAGGCACCTCTCTCGCTAGCAGGCTCCCTAAGGTATAGCAGACAGCGATCGGTGCAGCATCCTCACCTGTGATGTGCCGAGCCCCTTCCATCCCCGCTGCAGGGAGCGGCAGAACATCTGCTCTGAGGAATTGACTCTTTTGAAAGAACTTGCGCCCGGCGACTCGGTGGCCTGTCATTTGAGGGGATAAGGGTTGCCTCACGGCATGCGGTAGACCATGGAGTTGACGTTCATGCCCGCGCCTACGGAAGCAAAGACAGCGATGTCTCCCGAGTGAAGAACGTGGTTGTCGATTTTCCCTCTCTGCAGGAGGTCAAACAGGGTGGGCAAGGTGGCAACGGAACTGTTCCCGAGCCAGGAAATGGTCATGGGCATAATGTGCTCGGGAATTTTTTTTACGTTGCTCAACTTGAAGAGCCTTTTCAGGATCGCTTCGTCCATCTTCTGGTTGGCCTGGTGGATCAACACCTTGTTCACGTCGGCCAAGGTAAGTCCAGCTTTTTGAAGGCTTCGGAGAACTACTTCGGGCACGGTTTTCACCGCATACTTGTATATCTCGTGGCCGAGCATCTTCAGGTACAGTTGATCACCGGGGGAATGGACATGATAGGACGCCCCGAGGGCGAAGAGATGAACGTCGTTCAGGGTGTCCGACCTCGTCACGTGAGAGATGATTCCAACGTTGCCCTCCGTGGCTTCGACCAGCGTGGCGCCTGCCCCGTCGGAATAGATCATGCTGTCAATGTCGTGGGGATCGGAAAGCCTAGACAGCGTCTCCGCTCCAATGACGAGAATCTTCTTGGCATCACCGGACTGGATGTAATAATCCGCGATGATCATGGCGTGCAGCCAGCCCGGGCACCCGAATGGGACGTCATAAGCTACGCAATAAGGGTTCCTGATCCGCAGTTTATGCTTGACCCTGGCGGCGATTGTGGGGACCATGTCACATCTCAGATTTCCCGCCTTTACATCCCCCAGGTTCTGGCCCACGATGATGTAATCAAGGGTTTCCCTGTCAACGCCTTCCAGGGCATGCTCGGCAGCGATGGCGGCGATGTCCGAATTGGTCAGGTCGTCCGTGACGTATCGCCTTTCCTTGATGCAGGTGATTTCCTCAAGTTTCTTGATTAAATCGAGATTTGACTTGTTGAGCTTTTTTCCGTCTGCTCCGTAAAAATCATGAGACAGGAAATACTCATTCGGTATCTTCAGGGCGGGGATATAACTGCCCGTAGCAGTAATGATCGAACTCGGCATTGTAGAGCTAATTGGCCTCCTCAATAAACTCGCCGGTTTGACTGAAGGTGAAAAGGGGGAGCATGAGATAATATCCAGTCAAACTGGCTTAATTTAGAGATGTTTCGGTCAAAAAGCAAGCAGGAAAACTCATGCCCCGATCTTGGATCTCCATACCCCTGGAACCCACTTGAGGCCTCAGGATGAGTCTCCTCTGAGGTGACGTGTTTTTCCCCCTTGTTTACACTCAGAAAGGAATCCAGACAGAGGAATGCCTCAGCCAAAGGACCATGGGCGGACAACCTGTTAACATCTCAAGGGTAATCATGGGCACGGTGGAGCGGGACACCTTCTTTTTCGTGGCATAGCCTTTGCAAATTCTGATAGGGTGGGCATTCCGGTAGGGTTTCGACACTTTTCTCCTCGCAGGATCAACCATGTTCTACTCCTTTCGGTCAAAAATCATAGCAAGCTTCCTGGGGGTGACCTTCCTGGTGGGGATTGTTTCCCTTCTGGTCGGGGGCCATCTCTTGACCAAGTCGGTGCTCGGTGAGGCGAGAAACCGGGTGGCGCAAGATCTCAACGCAGCGCGCGAGATGTACGAGAACCGCATCAGGATGCTCGAAGTCTCGCTCAACACCACCACCCTGGGGTACGGCTTTATCGTGGCCCTCAAAGACAAGGACACCTCAGACCTGGTGTTTCGCCTCGGACGGATGGCGCAACACGGCGGGCTCGACTTTGCAGGCGTAACGGATGAAAGAGGGGAGACGATCTGTCGCATCGGAACTCATTCGATACCGGGGAAGAAAGCCCAACCTCCAAATCCTATTGTCCTCCAAGCCCTGGAGAAGAAAACCCTTGCCTCGGGCACCGTCGTACTGAGCGAGGAGCTCTTAAACTCCGAGAACCCGCAGCTGGCGGAGCGAGCCAAAGTCGACATCATTCCCACGCCCGGTGCGACTCTCTTAACAGAAAAGGTCGTGACCTCAGGTCTAACCCTTTCTGCTGGGGTCCCTATTCTTAACGAGGGGCAAATCCTGGGGGTGCTCTACGGCGGGATCCTCTTAAACAGGGACGAAAAGATTGTGGATACGGTGCGAGGCACCGTGTTCCGCAATGAAGAGTACAAGGGCCGAAGCATCGGCCGAGCGACCATCTTTCTCAAAGATGTGCGTGTGGCGACGAATGTCCCTGCGCAGGATGGAGGCCGAGCGATCGGCACCCGGGTGGCCGAAGATGTCCGAGAGCACGTGTTTGAGAAGGGCGAGCGATGGACAAAGCGGGCCGTAGTCATCACGGACTGGTACATTACGGCTTACGAGCCGATCAAGGACATCTATGACAAGACCGTGGGCATCCTGGGCATGGGAGTGCTCGAAGAAAAATATGTGGACCTGCGCTGGAGAACCCTTTCAAGCTTCGTGCTCATTACCCTGGCGGGGATGGCCCTGGCCACGGCTTTAGGGTGCTTCCTGGCAGGAAAGATCATCAATCCTGTGCATCGCCTGATCCGAGCGAGTCAGCAGGTCACCGAGGGGAGCCTCACGCCGGACATTGGGCCTGTTTCTTCGGGAGAAATGGCGGTCCTTCAGAATACGTTCAAGGAGATGGTCGCTGCCATGGGCCGCAGGAGAGCGGAAAGCCAGGACCGCCTGGTCTTGTCTGAAAGGCAGGCCAGCGTGGGAAGGCTTGCCGCAGGTGTGGCGCATGAGATCAACAATCCTCTTACCGGAGTGCTGACCTATACCCATATGCTCCTGCGCAGGAAGGATTTGAACGAGGAGGTTCGTGCCGACCTTCAGACCATTGTGGAGGCTACGGAACGGGTGAGGAAAATCGTCAAGGGGCTCCTGGATTTTTCCAGGCAAACCAAGCCTGACCGGGAGCAGGTGGATGTCAACCGCCTCATCAACAGTACGATGTCTCTGATGGAAAACCAGGCTCTCCTCAAGGGGGTCGGCATGGTCTTCAAACCGGGCGAGGGTCTTCACATGGTGAATATGGATCGAAACCAGTTCCAGAGCGTGCTGCTGAACCTCTTGATCAATGCTCTGGATGCCACAAAGCCCGGAGACACCATCGCCTTTTCCACAGCGAACAGTCCCGTGAGGAATGAAGCTGATCAGGAGGGGATAGAGATCTCGATTGCCGACACAGGATGCGGGATCCCCCCTGAGCACTTGAATAAGCTCTTTGACCCCTTCTTTACAACAAAAGAAGTGGGCCACGGCACTGGACTGGGGCTGTCCGTAACCCTGGGAATCGTGCAAAGGCATGGTGGGACCGTTCAGGTGACCAGCGAGGTGGGCAAAGGGAGCACTTTCACCATTTGGGTACCTCTGGAGGGGCGGGTGAGGTGAGATGAAGATTCTTGTGGTTGATGACGAAAACATCGTCCTGGAAAGCTGCAAGCGGGTGCTCGGAGATAGTTTTGAAGTGGTTCCGGTGACATCTGCGGATGCGGCGCTTGAAGTGCTGGGCAGGGAAACCGTCGGCCTGATCTTGCTGGACATCAAAATGCCCGGCAAGGACGGGATGTCTCTGCTGAAAGAAGTCAAGGAAAGGTGGCCGCACATTGCGGTGATCGTCATCAGTGGTTACGCCACCAATGAAACGGTTGAGCTGGTCTCAAGAACCGAGGCGGCCACCTTTATCGCAAAACCCTTTACACCGATTGAGCTTCTGGAAGCCGTGGCCAAGGTGATGGAGAAGGAGGGAAAACTGTGAACAATAAAAAGGCTCTAGTGATTGACGACGAACAGATTGTGCTCGACAGCGTTAAGAAAATTCTGGTGGATGGCGGTTATGACGCGGAGGTGACGCTGAGCGGCCGTCAGGGATTGGAGTGGGGAATCCAGAAGTTCTATGACGTCGTGCTGACGGATATCCGCATGCCGGATATCGGCGGAATGGTGGTTTTGAGAGACCTGAAAAGGGCGAAACCAACGCTTCCCATAGTCATCATTACAGGATACGCCAACGTGCGCTCTGCCGTACAGGCCATGAGGCTCGGGGCCTCGGATTATCTGGAGAAGCCCTTTACGCCCGATGAACTTCTGAAGTCCGTGGACAAAGCGGTGCAGGCCGCTGCCTCGCAGGTGCCGCAGGAGCAGGCCCTGGTGCACAAGGAGGAGATCCTCAGGGTGCTGGAGCGGGCAGCAACGGATGGGGAATTCGTTCACCAGCTGCTGCACAATTGGGCGGATGCCCTGGATGGATACAGCCTGAACAATGCTGAAAAGCTCGCGCTGCTCACCGGGGACATTGACTGGATAGAGAAAAACGCCGGGCCCCTCACGGCCAAGCAGAAGCGATGGCTGGAGAAACCCCTGAGCGCGGAGATGTTGCGAACCTACGGCTGGTAATCCCAAGCAGCTGCTCATAAGGCCGACCGGGGGTGGGGGGTCTGTCTTTCAAGAGGCCTCGTGTTTCAGTAGGCAGTAAGCAGTAAGGAGTACGCAGAAGGACACGTCTGGCTACTGCTTACTTCCTACTGCCTACTGATCCAAAGGCGCTGGGAACCCAAGGTTTATGTGTTGCAGCAGGACGGCGCGGGCCAGACACCTTCAGCAGATCCTAGGGTACTGGGCGCCGGTGAGCATGTCCAGTACGCGGTGGCCGCCGATGAGGGTCTGAAGGGTGACTCGCTTGGGATTCTCCTCCGTGACCTGACCGATAATTTCCGCATGCTTTCCTAAAGGGTGGGCTCTCATCACTGCCAAGACCTTTTCCGCGTCTTGGGGCGGACAAATCGCAATGAGCTTCCCCTCGTTGGCGAGATACAGAGGATCCAACCCCAGCAGTTCGCAGGTCCCGCGAACCGATTCCCTCACAGGGATTTTCGCCTCTTCAAGGACGATGCCCACTCCGGACCGGGATGCGATTTCGTTGAGGGTGGTGGCCAAGCCTCCACGGGTCGGGTCCCGCAGGCATCGAAGGGAGGAGCACACCTCGATCATCCTTCCGACAAGCCCGTGCAGAGGAGCGCAGTCGCTTCTCAAATCCCCTTGAAACCCGAACCCTTCCCTCTGCGAAAGCACAGCGATCTCATGGTCGCCCAGAAAGCCGCTCACAAGAACCTTGTCGCCGGGCTTTGCATGCAGTCCGGAAAGATGAATCCCTTTTCGGATCCACCCGATGCCGGAGGTGGTGATGAAGAGCTGGTCTGCCGCTCCATGTTCCACCACTTTCGTATCCCCTGTCACGATGCTGATGGAGGCTTCTTCAGCTGCGTCCCGGACAGAGGACATGATCCGTTTGAGCAGCTCGATCGAGAACCCTTCTTCGATGATCAGGGAGAGACTGAGATAAGACGGAACAGCCCCGATCATGGACAGATCGTTGACGGTTCCACAGACCGCCAGCCTTCCGATGTCGCCGCCAGGGAAGAAGAGGGGGTTGATCACATAGGAGTCTGTGGTGAACGCAAGAGGCCCTTCCTGGTTGGTGATTCTGGCGCTGTCATCGAGGGGCTCCAGAAAGGGGTTGGAGAATCGCGGGAGCAGAATCTCGCTCACCAAATCATGGGAGAGCTTTCCGCCGCTTCCATGGGCTAAAAGGATTTTTCCTTCAGGCATACTGGGGTCCCTTTCCGAGGTGCTCAATCCGGATTATGCTGAAACTTGAAATAAGTGAAGCAAGCGCCCTCGATGGAAACCATGCAGGGGCCTACGGGGTGGTCGGGGTGGCACACGGTCTTGAAAAGCGGACACTCCGGCGGGGTCCTGACCGCCTGGAGAATTTCCCCGCAAAGGCAACCCGGATGCTCCCTGGTGGGTTCAACGTCCACCTCAATGCGGCGGGCGTCCATGGAACTGAAAGGATCCCTGAGACGACAGCCGCTCCCCGGGATCCATCCGAGCCCTCGCCACAAGACCTCACCCTGCTGGAAAGCCTGCTCCATTTTCCTCACGGCCACAGGGTTGCCTTGATCACGAACGACCCGAATGTACTGGTTCTCGACAGAGGCCTGCTCTTTTTCAATCTGGTTCACCAGCATCCACACGGCCTGCAGAAGATCGAGCGGCTCAAAGCCCGCAATGACCGCCGGTCGATGGAACTCCTTGGAGATGAACTCAAAGGGCTCTTTGCCAAGGATGGTGCACACATGGCCCGGCAGGATCAAGCCGTGGATCTGAACTTTTTCGGATTCGAGGAGAGCACGGAGGGCAGGGGGAACTCTCTTTTGACTGTTCAGGAAGTAGAGATTAGGAATCCCCTCGCCATGGGCCTGCAGGAGAGTCGAGGCGATGGCAGGAGAGGTGGTTTCAAAACCTACAGCCAGGAAGACGATCTTTTTGCCCGGGTTTTCTCTTGCCAGTCGAAGGGCTTCGAGGGGAGAGTAGACCATTCGGATCCTTCTCCCTTCGGCTTTCTCTTTTTGGAGGCTGGAGGTTGACCCCGGAACCCTCATCATGTCTCCAAAGGTCGCAAGAAGCACATCGTCCCGGCGGCTCAGGGCAATGGCAAGATCGATGTCCTGATTGGGAGTGACGCACACCGGGCAGCCGGGGCCGGACAAAAGGCGAATGTGTTTGGGGAGCATCTCGCGAATCCCGTACCGAAAAAAAGATACGGTGTGCGTTCCGCAGACCTCCATCAGGTGGACGGCGCGAGTGGAGACCTCAAAGATCCTGCGGATCAACCCCTGCGCGATTTCCTTGTTTCGGAACTCGTCGATGAATTTCACTGGACCTCTGCCATTTTTTGCAGCATTTCAGCTTTTTGAAATGGATGGCTGAGGTCATGGGGGTCTCTCTCAAAACTGAAAAACGAAGCAGCCACATCGCAGTGTCCGGCTTTAGGCCATGGGTGAGGCGGGCGGAGGGCTACCGGGAAACTCGCCATCTAAAACCCTCCGTGCAGGTGTCGGTGAAACTTCGCCGCCCGCCTTCGCTGCCCCTTATCTGCAACGTTTTTCCCGATCACGCTTAGTTTTCTGTTTTGAGAGAGACCTCCCTGACCCTTTTCTGTAACGATTTCAAAAAGCTAAAATGCGGCCATTTTTCTCAAAAGATCTAAAGTCTCCAAGGCCTCTTTTTCATCGAGCTTCTGGATCGCGAAACCGGTGTGGATGAGCACGTACTCTCCCACAACCACGTCCGGACACACGTCCATAGAGACGTCTCTGATCACGCCACCGACTTCGACCTTGGCCATGTTGTTTTGAATCTCAACAACTTTCCCGGGAACACTCAGGCACATTGAAAACACCTCATATGAGCGATCACGGCCTGCCCCAAGGAGATTCCCCCGTCATTCGTAGGCACCAGGTGATGGGTGTAAACCTCGAAACCGGCTTGCTTGAGACCGTGACATACCCATTCAAGAAGGAGGGTATTCTGGAACACCCCGCCGCTCAGGACAACCCGATCCAGACCGCTTTCCAACCGTATTTCCCTGCACGTTTCTACCACAAGCCGAGCAATGGTTCTATGAAACTTTCCTGAGATGAAGGAACGCGGACAGCCCCTGATCAAGTCCTGCACGATCCCTTTCACCATTTCGACGGGATCGACGATCATGGGCCTCCGGGTTTCCTGGATCTTGAAAGGGTATTCCTCTTTCACCTCAGCGTCTGCTGCCATCTCCAATTCAATCGCCGCCTGCCCCTCGTAGTTCACCGTATCTCGGATCGACAGGAGGGAGGATATGGCGTCAAAGAGACGGCCCATGCTGGACGTTCGCGGGGAATTCACCCTTTGTTCGATCATCCTTTTTAGAATTCCGCACGTCTGAGGGTCTCTCCTTTTGATCCAATCCAGGTCCATGGCCTTGTCGCCGAAAGCTTCTAAAAGATAGGCGAAGGCCATTCTCCACGGCTCCTTTATGGCCATGGAGCCCCCGGGCATGGAGACCTGCTTGAGATGGGCCGCTCTTTTGAAATCCCTCAAATCGGCTCTCAGGAATTCCCCTCCCCAGATCGTCCCGTCATCCCCGAAACCCGTTCCATCCAGGGCGACGCCGATCACCTCTCCGTCCAACCCGTTCTCCGCCATGGCGCTCACCACATGAGCGTGGTGGTGCTGAACGCCCACCTTCGGAATTCCTGCAAGGGAAAGAGCATACTTTGTGGAGAGGTACTCCGGATGAAGGTCATAGGCCACGGCCTTGGGTTCAATGGAGAAGAGGTTCTTGAAATGCTCGATCCCCTGTTCAAAGGACAGAAGAGTCTCCATGTTCTCCAGATCCCCGATGTGGTGGCTCACGAACACGTAGGGGCCGCGGGAAAGGGCAAAAGTATTTTTCAGCTCTCCCCCGCAGGCCAGGATCATTTCGAGGTCGAAAGAAAGCTTGATGGGAAAAGGAACATACCCCCGCGATCGCCGCAAGACAAAAGGGAGATCCTGAAAGACTCTGACCACGGAATCATCGCACCGCATGTGAATGTCCCGGTCGTGGAGAAGGAAGAAATCCGCTATTTCGGAGAGCCGGCGACAGGCCTCTTCGTTCTTGTAGGCGATGGGTTCATCACTCACGTTCCCGCTCGTCATCACCAGGCTTTTGAGCGGGCCGCGGACCAACAAATGATGAAGAGGGGAATAGGGAAGCATCACGCCCAGGGTCTTCTGGAAAGGCGCAACGCTTGGAGCAATGGAGGAGCCCTTTTTCCTGTTGAGGAGGACAATGGGTCTTTGCGGGCTGCGCAAGAGCCGCTCCTCCTCTTCACGGACATCACAGTGCGCTTTCACTTCCTCCATGTCCCGGCACATGACGGCAAAGGGCTTGTCTTCTCTGAACTTTCGTGATCTCAGCGAAGAGACAGCCCCATGGTTTTCTGCATTGCAAACCAGATGAAACCCTCCGATCCCTTTGACCGCCACGATCGAGCCCTGAAGCACAAGGTCAAGGGTCTTGTCCAGAGCCTTTCCAGGAAGGGTTTCTCCCTTTCGATCCACCAAATGCAGGGAAGGGCCGCAAGCAGGACAGGCATTGGGTTGGGCGTGAAATCGACGATCGATCGGGTTTTCATACTCTTCTCGGCAGACCGGGCACAGGGTGAAGGGAGCCATGGTCGTTTTGTGGCGATCATAGGGAATGTCTTTGATGATGGTGAATCTCGGGCCGCAAAGCGTGCAGTTAATGAAGGGGTAGCGGTGCCGGAAGTTGAGGGGCGAAAAAAGCTCTGCCAGGCACGCCTCACAGGTGGCCACGTCCGGAGAGATCAGGGTAAAGCCCTCTGAAGCCCCCTTGCTCTGCCTGATTTCAAAATTGGGGAATCCCTGTGGTTCAAGCAAACTGGCTTTCAGGGTTTCAATTCGGGCAAGAGGCGGTGCAAGCTCGGTCAGTTCCTGGATGAAACGATCAAGCGCCTGGTCCTCGCCCTCCGCGTCAATGAGCACCCCCTTTTCATTGTTCAATACCCATCCCCGGATGGAATGCGAGAGGGCCAGATTGTAAACAAAGGGCCTGTACCCGATGCCCTGAACGATGCCGGTTATTTCAATGGCTTTTCTTTTCACAACCCGATCATCCGCAGAAATTTCCCAAGGTGGGACATTGGTATCTTTTCTTTCGTTCCAGTCACTGCAGAAAAGACGCCAATGTCCCTTAAGAGCCTCTCCGTGTTTTGGAAAGAAGTAACTGCTAAGGGTTTAGTTCAGAAACTATGCCCTATCATAATCCCTTGGAGCTCGCGAGACCAGAGGGTTTAGGGGCCGGGTGACTTCCGCCAGGTTACAGTCTCTTCGGATAGATAGACAAACGATTGTTTCACCGCCATCTGCAAAGAACGCTGGACGGGAAAGAATGCTGCTATTTCAATCAGTTAGGCGCGAATGGCGTCAACAAATCCTTGGCACACACGTTGCAAAGATTACCAGGGGAAGGAAATTACCGGATAATAGGGGGTACGCTTCACGCAAGCTTGCTGTTGGCCGGTGGATGTAAAGAAAGCTGTTCAAAGGCGCGGAGACTGGAAGATTTCTTTGGTTTGTAGAGGCTGGCCCCGTGACGACGAAGAAGCATCACGACTCCAACCGCTCTCTTCCATGCACGTGCCCTTTACACCATGTAAAGAATTCGGACAGGACCTTCGGCCCACTGACACAGATCAATGAAAACTGCACATTGAACATTGGATATTAAACAAGGATCACTGGATTTTGAGCAGATGAACGATGAGAAATAGCTAGCGACAAGGAGGGATGCTCGGTGGTAGCAAGACAGAAAACTGAGGAAGTGCTGGAGGCGCAGGAAGAGTTTACGGCTGAGCAGTGGGCGGCTGTGGATGGGGTGATAAAAAAATACAAAAAAAAGCCGGGATCTCTCATCCCTGTGCTCGAAGAGGTCCAGGAGGCCATTGGGTACCTGCCCAAACCCGTCATGGAGAGGGTGGCGCTCGGGCTGAAGGTGCCTTTCAGCGAAGTCTACGGGGTCGTCACCTTTTATTCCTTTTTCACCATGGCGCCCAAAGGCAAGCACACGGTCCGCTGCTGCCTGGGCACGGCCTGCTACGTCCGGGGCGGCAAGAAAATCCTGGAGACCCTCACCGATACACTGAAAGTTCAACCCGGGGAAACCACTCCGGACAAGAACTTTTCTCTGGAGACGGTGAGATGCCTCGGCGCTTGCGGCCTGGCGCCCGTGGTGGTGGTGGATGAGGACACGCATCGGCAGATGAAGCCCTCCAAGATATCCGGTGTACTGGAAGCCTACGAAAAATAAGGAGTTCGTTCATGCCAGCGCTGAAAATAGAAGGACTTTATAAAATCAAAGGGGAAGTGCTCAGGTCCTCTGTTCTTGAGAGCGGGAAAAACGCTGCGCGCATCACGGTCCACATGGGAACCTGTGGAATTTCTTCAGGAGCCAACGACATCCTGCAGGCCCTCAAGGAGGAACTGAAGTCCTCCAAGAGGAAGGACATCTTTGTCACCACGTCCGGATGTGCAGGGATTTGTAACCGCGAGCCCCTCATCACCGTGGAGCGCGTGGGTGAGGAGCCCGTGAAGTATGCGGATGTGACCAAGGAGAAAGCGCAAGCCATTTTCCAGAAGCACGTGCTCAAAGGGGAAGGCCTTCCCCAATGGGTCTTTTCAAGAGGGTGGGAGCAGAAGGAGATGGAGTTCGAAGGGCCTCCTTCCCCGAAGATCGCGAAGACCCCTCACACGCGGGATATTCCCTTCTTCGGCATGCAACATCCGGTGGTCATGAAGAACCGCGGGTTGATCCAGGCCGAGCGGATCGAGGAGTACATCGCCCGGGACGGCTACTTTGCCGCGGCAAAAGCGCTCTACCAGATGGGTTCCGAAGAAATCATCAAAGAAGTGAAAACCTCGGGGATCCGAGGAAGAGGCGGCGCAGGCTTTCCCACGGGCATGAAGTGGGAGTTTGCCTCCAAGTCGCCGGGGGACGTGAAATATGTGCTCTGCAACGCGGATGAAGGGGACCCGGGCGCTTTCATGGATCGGTGTGTTCTGGAATCCGATCCCCATGCGGTACTCGAAGGCATGATCATCGCGGCCAAGGCCATCGGCTCGAACCAGGGGTACATCTATTGTCGAGCAGAGTATCCCCTCGCGGTCAAGATGCTGAACCTCGCCATCCAACAGGCAAGAAACTACGGTCTCCTGGGAAAGAACATCCTCGGGTCGGGATTTGATTTTGATGTGGAGGTGTACCGGGGGGCCGGCGCGTTTGTGTGCGGTGAAGAGACGGCTCTCATGACCTCCATCGAAGGAAAACGAGGCATGCCCAGACCCAGACCACCTTTCCCGGCGCTCCAGGGGCTCTGGAAAAAACCGACGGTGCTCAACAATGTGGAGACGCTGGCGAACATCCCTCAGATCATTATGAACGGGGGCAAGTGGTACGCAGGCATGGGGACCATGCGCAGCCGGGGCACCAAGGTCTTTGCTTTGACCGGAGACGTAAAGAACGTGGGCCTGGTCGAAGTGCCCATGGGCATCTCCCTCGGCACCATCATCCATGACGTGGGCGGGGGAATCCCGAAAGGCAAGAAGTTCAAAGCCGTGCAACTGGGCGGACCGTCGGGCGGGTGCGTGCCGGTCCAGTATCTGAACACTCCGGTGGACTATGAGTCCATTGTGAAGCTCGGCGCCATCGTGGGCTCGGGCGGCATGATCGTCATGGACGAAGACAAGTGCGTGGTGGACGTGGCCCGCTTCTTCCTGGAGTTCTGCAAGGATGAATCGTGCGGCAAGTGCACGCCCTGCCGGGTGGGAACTCAAAAGATGCTGGAGATCCTCACCAGGATCTGCAACGGCGAGGGCGAGGAAGGCGATATCGAACGGCTTGAAAAGTGGGCTGACATCATCAAGAACACGTCTCTGTGCGGGCTGGGACAGTCCGCTCCCAACCCCGTGCTTTCCACGATCCGCTATTTCCGGGAGGAATACGAAGCCCACATCAGGGAGAAGCGTTGCCCTGCGGCGGTTTGCTCGGCGCTCTTCAAGGCGCCCTGCATCCACGCCTGCCCCATCGGCATGGACATCCCGAGCTACGTGGCGCTCACCCGGGCCGGACGGCTGGAGGATGCGTACAGGGTGCTCCTCAAAACCAATCCCTTCCCGAGCATCTGCGGCAGGGTGTGCGACCACCCGTGTGAGAGCAAGTGCCGCAGATCCACGCTCGACGAACCGGTGAGCATCAAGAACCTGAAACGGTTCATCACGGATCACGGCACTCGGCCGCCTGTGCAAAAGCCAACCGTGGCCAGGAAGGAGAAAATCGCGGTAGTCGGCGGGGGGCCGTCCGGGCTGACCGCTGCCAGAGACCTGGCGCTCAGGGGGTACCGGGTGACGATCTTCGATGAGTTCCCGGAACCGGGAGGCATGCTCCGGTGGGGAATTCCCGAATACCGTTTGCCCAGGGACATTCTCCGCAGGGAAATCGACGACATCCTGAATCTGGGTGTGGAACTGAAGTCCAACACCAGGGTCGGTCGCGATGTGGCCTACGATGACCTGGTGAAAGCCTATGATGCCGTGTACCTGGCCATCGGGGCTCAGAAGAGTGCCGGCATGGCCGTGGAAGGGGGGACCCTCAAGGGAGTAGTGGGTGCCGTGGAGTTCCTCAGGGACGTCAACCTTGGAAAAACGCCTTCTGTGGGTGAGCGGGTGGCGGTCGTGGGCGGCGGCAACTCTGCCATTGACGCTTCCCGCTCCGCTCTCCGGCTGGGCGCCAAGGAAGTGACCCTCCTCTACCGCAGAACCAGGGAGGACATGCCTGCCCAGGAGGAGGAGATCAAAGCGGCGGAGGAGGAAGGCGTCAAGATCCAGTACCTGGTGAACCCTGTTCGGTTTCAGGGCTCCAACGGCCGGATCGAGCAGGTGATCTGCCGCCGCATGGTGCTGGGGGAGTTCGACAACAGCGGCCGCAAGAAACCGGTCCCGAAACTTGGGGAAGACAAGGCCGTGGATGTGGACACGGTCATCCTGGCTATCGGCCAGGAAACCGTTTTTCCTTTTGACGCCAAGGGAGGAGCCGTGCCGGTCAACAAGAGCGGCCTCATCGAGGTGATCAAGGGCAAAAAAACCGCGACCAAGGCCCCCATGGTCTTTGCCGGGGGAGATGTGGTGACCGGCCCGGACACGGTGGTCAGTGCCATTGCCGCCGGACATCATGCGGCCGATGAAATCGACCAGGCCATCCGCCTGAAAAACGGGGAAGCCTTTTCTTTGCCGCCGGAGGAGGAGATTGAAATCCCCATGATCATCGATGAAGAGATCCATGAGGCGGAACGGGCCTGCACCATTGAGGCGGGGTGTGCGGAGCGGATCAAAGACTTCCGCGAGGTGGAGCTTGGTCTGTCCAAAGAGGATGCCTTTAAAGAATCTTGCCGGTGCCTTCGTTGCGATGCCAAAGCGTGATGTATGAAATCTGCCAAGGCAGAGTTCGTGCATGGGGATTAAGGTGTTCATGCGCTAGGGAGAGAAGAGGATTATGGAAGCCAATCAAAAGACTGTGAAAATCATTATGGATGAGAAAGAACTGCTGGTCCCGGATGGCATCACCATTCTGGAGGCTGCTCAGAGGAACGCCATTCACATCCCGACCTTGTGCCATCATCCGGCCCTTTCGAACTGGGGGGGGTGCCGGATGTGTGTCGTGGAGGTGGACGGGTCTCCCAAGCTTGCGGCCAGTTGTGTCATGCCGGTGCGAGAGGCCATGGAAGTGGTCACCACCAATGAACGCATCCTTGAAAGCCGGCGAACGGTCCTGGAGTTTCTCTTCGCAGAAAGAAATCACAACTGCATGTTCTGCCCCCAGAGCGGGGACTGCGAGCTCCAAACGCTGGCCTATGAGCTGGGAATGGACCATCTCACGATGTCTTTCTCCTTCAACTCCTTTCCAACGGATGTGACCAGCGAGTACATGACCATTGACCACAATCGCTGCATTTTGTGCGGGAGGTGCGTGAGGGCCTGTGCGGAGATCGCGGGGACGCGCGTCCTCAGCTTTCACAACCGCGGGCCCCGCAACCTCGTGGGTTTGGACCTCCACGCGAGCAGAGAGGAGTCTACCTGTTACGGCTGCGGCGTGTGCCTTCAGGTCTGTCCCACAGGGGCCATCACCAACCGCTACAGGACTCACTACGCCGTGAAAGGCCACGCCAAGGACTGGAAGGCCAAGGAGTCCCTGTGCGCCGAATGCGGATTGCTGTGCCCCACCACGTCCCATCTCCACGACCACACGCTGATCAAGGTGGAGGGCAAGCTCTCTCAAGGCAGTGACCGGCCGGATCGCGGTCAACTCTGCTACAAAGGCCGATTCGAGGTCCTGAAGAGCGGAGGCAAACGCCTGGTTCAGCCCATGGTGAAAGGGGAAGACGGATCCTGGAAGGAGGAGTCCTGGGATCGTAGCCTGGCCCTTGTAGCCGAAAAGCTGAAGTCGATCCGGC
The DNA here is from genome assembly GCA_963702565.1 of uncultured delta proteobacterium. Taxonomy (GTDB): domain Bacteria; phylum Desulfobacterota; class DSM-4660; order Desulfatiglandales; family HGW-15; genus CAVPDE01. The sequence goes on from CAVPDE010000018.1 coordinate 329,835, forward strand.
GAGCCGAGGGAGGGGAAGCCCTTTTTGGGCTGGCCTCGAGCGCTCTGTCCAACGAGGAACTCTTTCAGTTCCGGGATCTCATGGCCAAAGGCTGTTCGGCCGGCCATGTGGGAAGCCTCGACGGCGACCATTTCAAAGCGGTCTCCAAAGCATGGGACCTGAAGGGAGAGCCGCTCAAAGAGGCTTCCTGGAAAATGATTCCCGAGGCGGATTTTATTCTTCTCCTCGGAGCCGATCCTTACAAAACCCAGCCCATCGTCTCCACCCTGGTGCGGAGGGCCATCCTTGAAAGGGGTATCCCCGTAGGGAGTGCAGGGGACATGGACTGCATGCCGCCTTATGCCTCCTTTCAATTTCCTGTGAAGGGTGAAAAGCTCCCCCTGTTCATCAAGGCGTTTCGCTCCGAAGTGGCGGCAGCCGGAAAAAAGAACTCTCAAAAGAGCGAAGGGTCTGCTCAGAGCAGGGGAGGGGCGGAAGCCGGACTGCCAAAGGGCGCCAAGAAGGCTTTCCAGGAGATGGTGTCCGCCTTTGTCCGCTCGACTCATCCGCTCATCCTGGTTGGAGAAGCGGTCACAGGGCTCAAAAGCCCGTCCGCTTTTCAGGATGCCATGAAACTGGCCCTGTCCAAAGGCCTTGATTCGGGCAATGTGCTGAGGCTCATGGTCCTCAAACCCTACGGGAACAGTGCCGGCGCCTGGAAACTGGGGCTGTCATCGAACGGCGTTTCCAAGATCAAGGATTCATGGAAGGCTGGCCTGCTCTGCCTGGGGCACCCGAAGGACCTGGATTCAAAGGCCATGGCTGAGCTCGGAAACCTGGATTTTCTTGGAGTGATCAGCCCCTATTTCCCCGAAACCCTGGCCGCCTGTGCGCACGTGGTCCTCCCGAAACCCCTGGGACTGGAATCGGCCGGCACCTACACTTCCGTGGACGGATGGGAGATCGGGTTCGTGGAAAAGGTCCTGGATCCGCCCGAGGGCGTGAAGGATTCGTGGGAAACCCTGAAATCCCTGGCGGATCAAATCGGATTCCGTCACAAGTTCAAAACCTGGGAGGACTTGTCCCAGAAAGCGCAAAAGGCGATCAAGAGCTGGAGACCCGCATGACCCTGATGGAGAAAGCGCTTGCCCAGCTATTAAGGGCCGCATAATCATATTAGCACGCAGAAGCCCCCTCACCCTTCCCCTCTCCCCCAGCTTGGGGGAGAGGGCGGGGTGAGGGGGAGCCTGTTGTCAATACGATTTCGAGAAGATTAACAAAACCGGAGGAGAATCCATGGGAGTACCCAAAATAGCGACAGTATGGTTTGAAGCGTGTTCCGGCTGTCACATGTCCTTTTTGGATCTGGATGAAGACCTGGTGAGCCTCTTGTCGAAGGTGGAACTCACCTTCAGCCCCATCACCGATTTCAAGGATTACGCGTTCCCGGAACTGGATGTGGGCATCATTGAGGGAGGCATCGGGAATGAGGAACATCTGGAGCTGGCCCACAAGCTCAGAAAACACTGCAAGGTTCTGGTGGCCTGGGGGGACTGTGCCGTGTTCGGAGGCGTCAACACGTTGCGCAACTGGCTTCCCAAAACAGAGGTTTTGCGCAGAGGCTATGTGGAGACGGAAAGCACCGTGGACGGTGTGATTCCCATCCATGAAGAGCTTCCGCCTCTCCTCGACAAGGTTCTCCCTGTGAACCAGGTGGTTCCCGTGGATGTGTACGTGCCGGGGTGCCCACCCTCTCCGGAGGTGCTGGCCTACAGCCTGGTGTCTATCCTTCAGGGAAGGACGCCGATTCTTCCGAACGATATGCTGCACTTTGATTAAGGAGATATGGAAATGGCCGAATCAAGAAAAATCACCATAAATCCCGTGAGCCGGGTGGAAGGTCACGGCAAGGTTGTCATTCATTTGGACGCGAGCGGCGAGGTGGAAGGCGCGCAATTCCACGTGACCCAGTTCAGGGGATACGAGCGCTTCTGCGAGGGGAGGCCCTTTGAGGAAATGCCGGTGATCACCCAGCGCATCTGCGGCATTTGTCCTGTGAGTCACCAGCTCGCCTCTGCCAAAGCGTGCGACGCGATCCTGGGTGTGGAGATCCCTGAAACCGCCAAGCTCCTCCGAGAGCTGGAGCACATGGGACAATTCATCCAGTCCCATGCGCTTCACTTCTTTTACCTGGCGAGCCCGGATCTCCTCCTGGGCTGGGACTCTGACCCGGCGAAGCGCAATGTGCTCGGCGTGATCGGCGCATTTCCGGATCTGGCCAAGAAGGGGATTCGCCTCCGCAAGTTCGGCCAAGACATCATCAAGGCCCTGGGAGGGAAAAAGGTTCATCCCGCTTTTGCCGTGCCGGGAGGCGTGATGAATCCCCTGGCCAAGGAAGACCGGGACCGATTTCTGGCGGGTTTTGGAGAAGCTTATGAGACCGCGCAAATCGGGCTCGACCTCATCAAGGGTTGGGTGGAGAAGAACCTGGAAGAAGTGAGACGGTTTGCCGTGTACCCCTCCAATTACGCAGGGCTCATGGATGAAAAGGGCTGCCCCAACATGTATGACGGAACCTTCAGAGTGGCGGGGCCGGACGGTCGCGTGCTCGCCGAATTCGATCCCAGCCGATACCTGGAATTCATCGGCGAACATGTGGAACCATGGTCCTACCTGAAGTTTCCCTTTTTCAAGCCCCAGGGGTATCCGGAAGGGTGTTACCGGGTCGGGCCTCTGGGCCGGGTCAATGCAGCGGACGCGATGAGCACGCCCAAGGCGAATAAGGCCTTGAAGGCGTACCGGAGCCTGGCTCGGGACGGCCTGGAGGGGGCCACCCTGATGTACCACTACACCCGAATGATTGAACTCCTGAACTGTCTGGAACGGGCTGAAGCGCTTTTCAAAAACCCCGGAATCTGCGGGAAAGAAATCCGCATCACCGCGGCTCCGTCCTGTTCAGAAGGGGTGGGCGTCATTGAGGCGCCGAGGGGGACCCTGATTCACCATTACCAGGTGGACGAGTACGGCGCCATTCGGAAGGCCAACCTCATTGTCGCCACAGGCCATAACAACATCGCCATGAACCGCTCAGTAGAAAGCGTGGCCAAGGAGTACATTCACAAGGGAGAAGTGCGGGAGGGTTTTCTGAACCGAGTGGAAGGGGCCATTCGCTGCTACGATCCCTGTTTGTCCTGTTCAACCCATGCCCTGGGCCAGATGCCTCTTCTTGTCCAGATCGTTGATCCGGAACAGCAGCTCTTAAGAGAGCTCAAGAGGGACTGAGCCGTGCCGGCGCCTGACACCCATTCCGCCTGGATCATCGGCTATGGGAACCGCCACCGAAAGGACGACGGCATCGGCCCCTACGTGGTCGAACAGGTTTCGGCGGATCTCGGCCCGGGATGCGGCATCGGCCTGCGGTCGCTTCACCAACTCGACCCTGTGCTGGCGGAGGACCTCCAGGGTGCGAAGGCTATCCTCTTTGTGGATGCGACCGTGGAGCCCCTGGAGCGAGGCTTCACCTGGACCAGAGTTAAGCCGGAACAGGGGCTGTCTCCCTGCGACACGCACCATCTCCGGCCTGAGGGGCTCGCGGGTCTTCTGGAGTCCCTGTATCAGCGATCTCCGGCGATGTGGTTGGTCTCTGTCGAGGGGAAGGATTTCGGATTTGGCGAGGGATTGTCCATCGACGCCAGGGAAAAAGCCGACAGGGCAAGCTCTGAAATTGTGCAGTTCTGTTTGAGGGAATTCATTGACAAAAGGCAGTGATCCATCAATGATGGAGAGGGTGGGTCACGGTAGAAGGAGAGAGAAATGGCCAAAGGAGCAGAAATCCTCATCATCGATGATGACCGGGACCTGGTGGAATCCATCCGCATTGTCCTGGAGAGCAGGAAGTACGGGGTCCGGACCGCTCACAACGGAAAGGACGGCTTTCAGAAGATCCAGGAAAAGGCCCCGGATCTCATTCTTCTCGACGTGATGATGGCCACGGACACCGAAGGGTTCAGCCTGGCCTACAAGCTCAGGAACAATCCGGCCTACAAGGAGATTCCGATCATTATGGTAACGGGCTTCACGAAGAAAATGGCGGAAACAGGGCCGGAGAAGTTCCAGCACATTATGGGAGAGAACTGGCCTGTCACGCAATTCCTCGAAAAGCCGATCGACCCGGAAGAATTGCTTTCAGTGATCGAAGGGGTTTTGGAGGAGACGTCGAAAGGATGAGATATGGCTCTTCCCGAAAAGGGAAAGGACCCTTTCCTGGAGGCCGGGTATGAGTTGGTCAAGCAACAGCTGTTCTTCCGGAAAGAACTCATAGAAAGGGTCCACTGGTTCATTCGGCTCCGCTGGTTCGCGGTGGGAGGAGCGGTCGTAGGAGCCTGGGTCCTCCGCCTCCTCGAACCCGCTTTTCCGCACGTCCCTTTCACCCTCATTGCCATCGCCATTTTCCTCTACAACCTGGTTTTCCGGGCCGCATGCCGGAGGCTGGATGCCTCCAAGGCTCTGCATGTCCAGCCCTACACCACCTTCGCCCACTTTCAGATTTCCCTGGACCTGCTGGCCCTCTACGCCATGATCTACTTCACAGGGGGCATCTACAGCCCTCTTCTCATGTTCGTGATCTTCCACATCATCCTCGCCGGCCTCCTGCTCGTGCCCCTGGCCTGCTACCTCTACACCTTCAGCTCTCTTCTGGCCATGGCCGTCCTGGTGGGGCTTGTGCGGGCAGGGGTCTTGCCGGAGCAGCCTCTCCTGCTCCAGAGCTCCCTGTTCCCGAACCTGCTGCTCGCCCAGCAGAGCCTCAAAGAGGTGGCGCTCGTGTTCTTGTTTTTCGGGGCTGCAGTCCTGATCACCGCGTTCCTCACCACGACGGTCCGGGGAAGCCTGTGGAGCAAAGGACAGGATCTGCTCCGGGTTTCCAAAGATCTGGACGCCAGCAATGCCAAGCTGACCGCTCTCTATGATCTCGTGAAGCGCATGGGGCTGTGCTCGGATCTTCAAGATCTCCTGGACACGGCCACCCGGAGCGTGGCCAGCATCATGGGCGTCAAGGGATCTTCCATCAAACTGCTGGACGAGACGCGGAGAAAGCTCATTTTCTCCTCCACTTACGGCCTCAGCGAAAACTACCTCGCCAAGGGAACCATCGACATCGAGAAGAGTCCCATCAACCGGAGAGTTATTGAAGGGTCCTTTGTGGCGATGGGACGGATTGACGAAGCGGACTACTTTCAATACCCCGAGGACATCCGGAAAGAAGGAATTGCCTCCATGGTCTGTCTGCCTCTCAGGGTGGAAAAGATGCCCCTGGGAGTGTTCTGCATGTACAGTGAAATCTCTTATGACTTCAGCGAAAACGACATCAAGTTTTTTTCCCTCCTGAGCGATTTGACCGCCCTGGCCATTGAGACGCTGAGGGGAGAAATCAACAAGACCTGGTTCCTCCACAAAGCGGCCCACCAGCTCCGCTCCCCCTTCAGTGCCATTTACAGCCTGATGAAGGTACTCAGAAAGGGGTATCTCGGGCCTGTGAGCGAGCAGCAGCAAGATGCGATCATTCGATGCGAGAAGCGTTTGGAAATGCTGGGAACCATGGTCAATGACCTCCTGAAGCTCGGCATCAAACGCCAGCACCAGGACAGGGCTGTGATTCAGGCGGTGGATGGGGCAAAGGTTCTGAGGGCGCTCGAAGCGCTTTACGCAAGTTCCGCGTCGGAGAAGGGAGTCGGCGTCGAGTTTGTCATTGAGGAATCTGTCCCGGATCTGATGGCTGACGGGAAACTTCTGGACGAGCTTTTCGGCAATCTCATCTCCAATGCGATCAAGTATACCCCCTCAGGGGGGAAAGCCCGCGTTTCCCTGGCCGGGGAGAAAGATCACCGTGTTCGTTTTGAGGTCTCCGACACGGGCATCGGCATACCCGAAGAGGACATCCCCCGGCTGTTTACCGAATTTTTCAGGGCCGAGAACGCAAAAGCCCAGACAGAGGAGGGAACCGGGCTCGGTCTCGTCATTGTGAAGGAAATTCTGGACTTCCTCGGAGGGTCTATATCCGTCAAGAGCAAGGTGGGCGAAGGGACCACATTGACCTGCCTCCTGCCGTCCGTTTAGAGCCGCGCAGAACCAGTAAGCAGTAGGCAGAAATCAGTAGGCATGCATACTGCTTACTCATTGGTTCCTACTCAGGAGAAGTCTCCAAGGCAGAAAGTGTTTGGCTGCGGTTAGAGAGTTGCATGGGTAAGGGATAAAGAGAGATGCGCATTCCGTTGCACAAACGGATTTTCCTTAATTTTGTTCTGGTCATTGCCCTGTTCGGGATTCTGGGTGCGGTGCTCAGCGCCGTTCTGATCAACCGGACCACCCTCGATGAAGCCCAGCGTCGGGTGAGCCTAGACCTGCGCTCGGCGTGGGATGTGCTTCACAATGAAATGGATCGACTGCAGCTTTTCGTGACGGTGCTCAGCACGGGAAAGCGAGTGGACGATGCCTATGCCATTCCCGATTCCCCAGCCAACCGGGTGGCCCTTGAGCAAGTGAGAAGACAGTGCGGTCTTGATTTTCTCGCCCTCACGGACAGCAAAGGGCAGGTTCTGGTGCGAAGCCTCGAGCCCTACAAGACCGGGGATATTCTCTCCAACGACCCCTTTGTGGCCGGGGCCTTGAAAGGCGAGACGAGAAAAGGCCTTGCCCTGCTGAGTCAGCAGCGTCTCCGGGACGAGGGAGGCAACCTTGAAGAGCGTGCTTTCATGGTCTTTGAGCCCACGCCCAAGTCAAAGGTCAGGGCCAAGACTTCCGAATCGGCGGGGATGGCGCTCGTTGCTGCCGCTCCTGTCCTGGATGAAGGGGGAAAAGTCATCGGGGCCCTTTATGCGGGACTGCTCCTGAATCGCAACCACGGGCTGGTGGACAAGATCCGGTCTATCGTTTTTGAAAACAAGACTTACCAGGGTCAACCCCTGGGGACGGTCACTATTTTTCAGTGGGATTGCCGCGTTGCCACGAACGTGATCCTGGCCAACGGCAACAGGGCGATCGGGACCAGGGTGAGCGAAGAGGTTTACGACAAGGTGCTCGAAAACGGTTTGAACTGGTACGACAGGGCTTTTGTGGTGAAGGACTGGTACCTGAGCGCCTACGATCCGATCCACGACATCCATGGGAAAGTGGTGGGGATCCTTTACGTGGGGGTGCTGGCCAAGCAGTATGATGATTTGAAGTGGGACCTGTGGAAGCTCTATGGAGCCATCTCCGGCGGTGTGGGCATTTTCGTGTTGGCCATCGGGCTGATCTTTGCGCGGCGCCTGACCGGTTCGATCAGCCGGCTGGCAGAGGCTGCAGGGAAGATCGGGAGCGGGAATCTTGACCTCAATGTCAAAGAACCCAAGGCGGATGATGAGGTGAAGGACCTGACTCAGGCCTTCAACCTCATGACCGCGAGTTTGAAGGAAAGGGACGAAAAACTGAGGACCACCTATTCGGCTCTGGAGCAGTCCAACAAATCCCTTGAGGAAATGAACAGGAATTATCTCGACATGCTGGGCTTTGTCTCCCATGAACTGAAGAACACCCTGGGAGTCATTTACACGTCTGCGCGGGCTCTGGACGCGGGGATTGTGGGAACTTTGAGTGACGCCCAGGCCGCGCTCGCGCGCAACATCGCCAAAAGCATTGACGGCGCCGTGAGGATGACCCGAAACTACCTGGACCTCGCACGAATCGAAAAGGGTGAGCTGAGGGTGATCCCGAAGGTCATGGAAATGATCGGGGAGATCATCGATCCTCTGCTTGAGGAACTGAAGCCGGTCATTGACCAGCAGGGTGTGACGATCGAGAAACGGCTTCCGGGAGCGATTGTCCTTAAAGGGGATACGGCCCTTCTCAAGATCGCCTACCGGAACCTGCTGGACAATGCGTTGAAATACGGCCGCAAGGGAGGGAGAATAAGGCTCGGGTTTGAAGAGAAAAACGGCGCTCTTCACTTCGAGGTGTGGAATGAAGGGAAAGGGCTGACTGCCGAGCAGATCGCGAGGCTTTTTGAAAAATTCGTCAGGTTCGAGAGCCACGCGGAAGCCACCCGGAGCACGGGGCTGGGGCTGTTTATCACCAGAGAGATCATCATGAAACACAAAGGGGAGATCCTGGCGGAATCCGAGCCGGGCCAGTGGATGAGGTTCCGATTCACCCTGCCGCTGGCCACTCCCACCCACGGGCTGGAGGAGAAGGGAGAGGGGAAGGAAGCCCCGAAGGAAGAGAGCCATGACAAAAAAGAAGGTGCTGGTCATTGACGACGAGCAGATCGTGCTCAACAGCGTCAACAAAATCCTGGGTCATGGGGAGTTCGAGGTGGAGGCCACGTTGAGCGGCCGTCAGGGGCTGGAGTGGGCGCTCGGCAAGAGCTATGACCTTGTTTTGACCGACGTCCGGATGCCGGACATGGGAGGCATGCTCATTCTGAGGGACATCAAGAAGGCCAAACCGTCCCTGCCCGTGATCATCATCACCGGTTATGCCAATGTGCAAACGGCGATGCAGGCGATGAAGCTCGGTGCTGCCGAATACATTGAAAAGCCGTTTACACCGGATCAACTTCTCAAGGCGGTAAAAACGGCCGTTGATCAAGCGGCGGCGTTAGAGACGCAACATAAGGTGCCGGTGCACAAAGAGGAAATTCTTCGAGTCCTGGAGCGCGCTGCGGTCGACACGGACTTTGTCTACAAGTTACTCCACCGCTGGGCCGATGCGCTTGAGGAATACGACCTGACAGGTCCTGAGAAGCTGGCTCTGCTCACGGGCGACATCGAGTGGATCGAGAAGCAAGTGGGCCCGCTCCCAGAGAAACAAAAACGCTGGCTCCAGAGACCTCTGAGCGCTGAAGTGCTGAAGATTTTCGGGTGGTGACCGCCCTCGATCCAGGCCTCATGCCGTAACGATGCCTTGCAACGTTGAACTCATCCGCGCGGGTTTCGCGTCCGCTGGAGTGAAGGGTTAGGCCTGCTCGGGCGCATCAAACCAGGGTTTCCCGAAGAACTGCCTCAATGTGAACCACTGTGGTATTAACAAACCACATATTATCCACCTTGAAGTACGCGGCTTCCTTGTGCTCTGGGAAAGCCAGCGGCAGTTCTGTGCAAGCCAAGCATACAACGTCTTTGGTTCTATCATTAACACGCTCCCGACATAGACTCAGTATCCTTTCAGAAGCCCCTCCTATCTTTCCCTGGAACAAATCGATGTCGATGAGCTGGTCAAGTTCAGTTGTCCGTTTTTCATCTAATCTAGGTAGCACTTCAATTCCGTACTTCTCCAAAGTAACCGCATAGGCTGGACTACCCATGGTTACAGATGTGCCCAGAATTAATGCCCTTTCCCCACTCAGGTTCCGGACAGCTTGAGCCGTTGCATCCAGAATGCTCACCACCGGGAAATCCAATCCCTTTGTAATGCCGTTCAACCTCGTATGCGGGGTATTGCTGGCAATGACTCCGATGTCTGCGCCCGCCTTCCGCAAACGCAAAAACGTTTCCCGAAATGCCCTGTCATATCTCTCCCACGAGTCCTCATCACCTTCTCGCCCGCGGAGCTTGCGTGTTTCGTTTATGTTCAAAGACTCGATAATGATATGCGGCGTTGGATAGGGCGCAGGAACTCCCTTTGCCTTATAGTGCTCGTTAGTCTTTGCGCACAGACCTCTGTAATATTCGACTGTGGATGGCCATGCGAGACCGCCAATCATTCCAATCTTCTTCATTCGTTAGCCTCGATTTCGTCGATAAACATCGGCTCAACGTTGCAGCTCACCGGGAGCCAGGCTTATCGGCTATCCGGTGGGGCCGCTGGTTCGGTGTCAACTTTACGCTTCAGAGGTCCAGTTTATATTGCGTATGTCAGGTTCTGCTTCAAGAACTTGTTTCAAAGCTTCTGAGCCGCGACCGACCTGAAAAGTCGTGTCTATCTTTTTAAACCACTTTCTGATAAACGGCTCGGACGGAGGGTTCGATAAAGCATAAGAACTCATCGTTATCGCCGTCCTGATGGCCGCATCCGATCCATAGCGGGAATTCGTCATTCTCCAGTTCGATCATCCAACCCCAGTCTTCAGCCCCGATGCCCGTTACTTTAACGCCATGATGCGGTAGGTTCTTTTGGAGATACTCGGCAAGGCATCCTGGGTTTATTTCTTCTTGTTCACCATCGTAGGGAGGGAACTTGTTGGAACGGAATTCCGCTTGAGTTTTCATGTGTCTTTTCTTCTCAGCGAACACGTAGTAGTACCACAATCACCCATCTCGATGTTCCTGTTTCATCTCGTTGGCCGAACCGGCGGTGGGCTTCGCGCCGTGCCATGCGACGCGGTGTTGGGGTCGCGTATCGTTCAGAGGCCGGCCCCGCGCTGCGGCAATCCCGAAGGCGGCAGCGAGGCAAAGCACGCAAAGCGCGGCAAGCCCAAGACGCCAGTGCACGTGGGCCACTGCCATCCCCATTCCGATTGACCCGGCAATGACGCAGACGACCGCCAGAATCCAGGCTGCAATTCTATTGGCCTTGCTGATTGGCCCGCTCCTTATCATCTCGTTCTCTTCCTGCCGAACGTCACTTCTCAGGCGCGGCCTTTAGGACGTCGCCTGCAGGAGTTTGTTCTGTGTTGCTTGTGATCCCTGCGTCCTTTTTGAGTGACTCGACATCGAGATCTTGAATCCACTCTGGCAGATTATCGAAAACGTCGTGAAACCCAAATCCACCGTTGGTCATCTCGCGAATCGCGTCTTCCTTTGACCAGCCCTGCACCGCAATGCGGTACAGGGCGCACATGGTGCCGGTTCGGTCTGAACCGTGAAGGCAGTGCACAAGGACCGGGGTCCTTTTGGGGTTCGTGACGATCTGAAGAAAGCGAACTGCTTCCTTTCGCTCAGGATGCCATGCTTTCATGTAGATGTGCTCATACCCCAGCCCCGTGCTTCCAATCTCGTCTCGATCGGAATGGAAGGAGCGTAAGTTGACGATGGTCTCGATTCCCTTCCGCTTCAGACTCTGCATGCCCTGAGATGTGGGCTGTGCACTGCGATAGAGATTCGTGCTGACTTGGTGAAGATTTGGGACGCCATCCAGTTCAATGGGCTGTGCCCAGGATGCTGGACGATGGGTGGTGTTTCCGCCCGCTAGGGCGACGCCGGCCAGCAGGCAGCATGCTAACACAGTGAGTCTTCGTTTCATTCTCCCCTCACAGACACGCATCACCCTCGAGGAACCCGCCGCGGGTTCCGAGTAGGGTGAAAGCGTTAGGCGTTCTTTTCTTTTTTCTTCACGTATTTCATCGTGAGCAAAGCGAGATCCTCATTGGACTGATAGAACTCAGAATCGAGTGTGTTCAAAAAATCACCGTGTTCGGTTTCCATTTTGGTGATGCATTGAACCCACTCTTGCCAGTCGTTGGAGGGTGGTCCCGGGAACACGGTGAAGGCACGCTGCACGAGATCGGCTGTCTTCGGTGCACCAATCTTCCGGAGGGCCTCGGCGAGGTCGGGTGCTTGGCGACCTTGCGTGTTCGAGAAGTACTGCGAGAACCCACCGTTGTTGACTTCCCGCTCTAGGGTGTCGATGCCCAGGATGAGCCTGTGAAGCTCAGGAAGTGTCCCATAGTCCTTGTCCCACAGGGCTTGGGCTCTCCGGTAGAACTCCTGCCTCAGTTGGTGCTCCGCCCGTTCCGCTTCCGACATGCCCGCCAGTCTCTGCTCTTCCGTCTCCTGAGCGTGGTAACTGACCGAGACGCAGTCCTTCAAACCCACGATCTGGAAGCGCCGTGTTCCTTCGTCGAATTCTTCAACAAAGGAGTAGCCTTCACCGTGAACCGTCACAGGGACGAGAGTATGTCCCCGTTCATTGAGGGCTGCCACGGCCTCGTTGACGCCATCGTATGAGGGCAGTTCTACCAGGCGAGCAAGGATGAGGCCTGACAATGAAGTCGTAAACTCTCGGGCTGCATCTGTTTGCGGCGTCAGACCCCTCAGGGCACTGAGCGAGAATAAACTGTAGTCTGGTGTTTCCATGGTCAGCCTAATTCCTCTTCTCGCCTAACGTCGAAATCAGCGTAGGCTGTAAGCCATCCGCTGGATTGAGTTGTTGGCCACTTACTCGCTATGCAAGGCCTCAAGGACAGCGCTGGGATTCTTCGACGCGATACGTAACAACGCCTTAGCCGGCCCTTCGGGTTGTCTTCTGCCTTGCTCCCAATTTTGCAGGGTGCGAACACTTACTCCTATCATAAGTGCGAATTCGCTCTGTGAGACATTAAGGTTTTCTCGCACCATCTTGATTTCGGGCGGCTTGATTTCGTACACTCGGCTTGCCGCCTTACGTCCAGCCTTGATCTCACCAGCTTCCTTAATGCTGTCAACCAGCTTTTCAAAATGCTCTTTTTTCATGATAACAACTCCTTGACCATCCCGCGGAGCAGCTTGAGTTGATCCGCCGTCAGGTCTTCTTGCTCATTCTTTCGATACGGAAAGAGCATGAAGATAGTGTCCGGAGGACTCCAAAAGTAAATGACTCGCAATGCCCCCCCGCTTTCCAGACCCTGGAACACTCCAACGGATTTTCCGTAGGCCTCCACTACCGCGGATCACGCTTCCGGCATCAGGGCGCAGCATCAATACCGACTGGAGCATACGATAACTTCCATCCGGAAGCAGGCGTTGAATTTCTTTGGTGAAAAGGGAGGTTTCGATGAAAATCATATAGGCATTATACGCCATTGGCGTATTTTGTCAAGGCTGATTATGCCGATGGCCAACGTTCGCGTTGAGCCGACGCCTAGGCGCGGCGCGACGAGGGAACCGCAAACGCGCGAAGCCCGCTTGAGGCGGTCGGCTCGAACGCGTCGTTAGGCGTCATTACCGGACGGCCTTCTCAAGTCTTTCGCTCTGCCTACGAGCAGACTCTTGGATTACCCTGTCCCGTTGTTCTTCCGACCCGCGAACTTCCTTTCCGCCTCGGGCGGTTAGAAATTTGGTGGCGGCGTCCTGCTTCCCAATAGCTGCTCTTCCCGCGGGCGTGTCGCCGTATTTGTTCAGAGAATCCGGGGTCAGACCTTGACATTGGAAATGAATCATTTGAGTTTTTGAACTGCCCGCCCTAATGAGCTATCCTCTGTGCCATGCCGAACCTGTAATTCGCTTTTTGACGCCTTACCATCGCCAGGCTCGATACTATGTCACATGTCAAGGTCTGACCCCGTTACACGTTACACGCTTAGAAGGGGGAGAGAGAAAAGGGGCTTTTCAGGAGAAGACCAAGCCCCGGGTGAGCCAGTTGCTGCTCTCTTCAAGCCCGAATTTCATCTCCATCACGTAGTCCGGCCGGATCTCGTCTTTCCACCGCGGGTATCCTCCTCGCCAGACGTACTCGATGAGCTGGTGAAAAACCTCCCTGGTGAAAAGGTATTCGCCGAGGGAGACTGTCTCGCGCTGCCGGTCCACCCTCACCGGAAGGGCCTTGCTCACAGCCCATTGTTCCGCCAACGACACCATCCATGCCCGATTCTGAAAGCCTTCCGGCTTTTGCTTGAACTCGGATTCCTTTCTGGGAAAGGGGAATTGCTTATACACTTCTCCGATGAAGCCGGTGTACCGGACCCCGTGAATGGCGGCCATGAGGTCTCCGATCTTCCGCTGGTCCTCGATGCAGTAGACCTCCCATGCGGTTTCATGGGGCTCCTGGCCCTGGGCCAGCCGGAGAACGCGGGTGCAGAAATCGTCTGCGAAAAAGAAGTACTGCTGCAGCAGGAGAAGATCGGTTTCAATGTTGAAAAAACCGAAAGCAATGGTTCCTCGGTTGAGAGATTCAAAAGCAAGCGGCATGAGAAAAGCCTCCACAAATGCACGTTTGACAGATTGTCCCAGGGCTTGTATATTAAAAAACTTGTGATTAATTTAACATTTCGAGTTCGCTGACCAAAACTCCCCCTCAAGGGAGGAGTATCTTATACGAAGGAGTGAGGGAATGCACGCTGATAATTCGCAGACGAAGTTTACCGGAGCTTCCAAATATGTGCTGGATGAGGAACTGGCGAAGATCGTGAATATCTCCATGGCCCTTGAAATGCCCCTTCTTTTGAAGGGGGAGCCGGGCACGGGAAAGACCATGCTGGCTTATGCCATCGCCGAAGCCACGAACATGCCCCTGATCATTCTGAACGTGAAATCGAGCATGAAATTGATCGACGCCCTCTACCAGTATGACACCCTGACGCGGCTCAACGACAGCCGGTTCGGGGATTCCAAGAGGGATGTGAGCAACATCGAGGAATACATCCGCATGGGCAAGATCGGGCAGTCCTTTGTGGCCGAGGCAAAGGTGGTTCTGCTCATCGACGAGATCGACAAGGCGGATACGGATTTTCAGGATGACATGCTGGATGTGCTCGACCAGATGTCCTTTGACATTATCGAAATTGACAAGACCATCCGGGCAAAGAACAGGCCCGTGATCATCATCACATCGAATGCCAAGAAGGATCTCTCCGATCCTTTCCTCGGTCGCTGCAACTTTCATCACATTGCATTTCCGGACCAGGACATGATGCGGAGCATCGTGGGGGTTCATTTCCCGGAACTCAGCCGCGAGCTGCTGGAGAACACCATCAAGGTCTTCTACCGCCTGAGGGAGATCCGGGGGATTGAGAAAAAGCCGGCCACCAGGGAGCTGATCAACTGGATCAGGGCCCTGAGGGCGGATCCGGACTTCAAGGTCAAAGACCTGGTCAAGGGAGAGGTCCCGTACCTGGGAGTGCTGTTCAAGAAAAGCCCGGACTATGCTGTGGCGCAGGGCGCCGTCTCAAGGTTCAGGTTGTAATGGGACACGGATGAACACGGATGGTCACGGAAAGTGAAAACCCCAAATACAACTCTTTGACTGAAAAGATCATCGGGGTTTTCTACGAAGTGTATAACAAGCTTGGATATGGGTTTCTGGAAAAAGTCTACGAGCACGCCATGGTCCTCGAATGCGAAAAGGAAGGAATCCCTGTTGTCTCTCAGACCCCTATTCGTGTTTCGTACGATGGGAAAGTGATTGGGGAGTACTTTGCTGATTTGTTGGTCGATGGTAAAGTGATTGTGGAAATCAAGGCATCAAATGGGTTGGCGCCGGAACACGAGGCCCAACTCTTGAATTACCTCAAAGCAACGAAGATTGAGGTGGGCCTGCTGCTCAATTTCGGGCCGAAGCCCCAAGTGAAAAGGAAGGTTTTTGATAACATCAGAAAGAAATAGGACACGGATGAGCACAGACGTTCACTGAAAGCGGAAAAGCCAAAGCGTTTCTAGGTGAAAGAGCGATTGGTCGAATATAAGGTTCTTAACAACTTTAAGAATATAGATCTGTGAATTTCTGTGTGAATCTGTGTCCCATTAGGTTCTTCTATGTTTACTGAATTTTTCTATACCTTACGAAAAGTGGGGATTCCGGTCTCTCCTACGGCCTTCCTCACGCTTCAGAAGGCGCTCAGCATCGGGTTGGTCAATTCCGTTGATGACTTCTACACTGCGGCGCGAGCCATCCTTGTGAAGAGCGAGCGGTATTTCGATCTCTACGATCAGGTCTTTGCCCATCAGTTCGAGGGAGCGGAGCTCAAGGACCCGACCGAGGTGGAACTTGCAGAGGTGGCCAAAACACTCCTTCAGGAGTGGCTGAAGGATCCAGAAGGCCTGGCCCAGGCGCTTGGCGCCGATCCAAAGGAACTCTCCAAGCTGACCCCTGAGGAACTGATCAAGTACTTCCTCGATCGCCTGAAGGAGCAGACCGAGGCCCACCACGGGGGAAGCAAGTGGATCGGCACTCACGGAACATCGCCGGTCGGACATTCGGGCACCCACCCCGGGGGCATGAGGGTTGGAGGGGTGTCGAGGAACAAGTCGGCCGTCAAAGTGGCTATGGATCGGCGATACAGAGACTACTCGCAGGAAGGTCCCTTGACTCAGGCGCAGATGGGGGAAGCTCTGAAGAGGCTGAGAAACATGGTTCCTGTGGGAGCGAAGGATCAGGTGAACGTTGACGAGACCATCTATCAGACCATGAAGAATGCCGGCGAGATCGAGATCGTTTTTGACCGGAGCCTGAAAGACCGGCTGAAGGTGATCCTGGCCATCGACAATGGAGGATGGTCCATGGACCCCTACATCGAGATGGTGCAGACCCTGTTCAACTATGCCAGGGCCCAGTTCAAAGATCTCAAGACCTTCTTTTTCCACAATACGATCTATGACGCGCTTTGGGAAGATCCTCCCCGGCATGCCAAGCCGCATGCCGTCGATGAACTCGTGAGACTGGACCCTGATACCCGGTTCATCATCGTGGGGGATGCCAGCATGGCGCCCTATGAACTGATGGCCACGGACGGCTCTATCCACCTGGAGGAGCGGTCAGGAAAGCCGAGCCACGAGAGGCTTAAATTTATCGCAAAGAATTTTCGCTATTCCCTGTGGCTGAACCCGAAACTCGAGATCGAATGGCCTTACACCCGCACCATAGGGATCATTCAGGAAATCTTCCCCATGTACGAGCTCACCCTGGACGGTCTGGACAAGGCGGTCAAGTACATGATGAGCAAAAACTAGCAGGTTGCTGAAAAACGCCCATCTCCTGCGTTGCCCTCGTCCCTCGTCCTTGCGACGTACTGGACTGTACGTCTCACTCCTCGGGACTTCGGGCGCCTTGTATCTGAGCGTTTTTGAGCAACCTCCAAGAAGACGTGCAGTTTGTGAGGGGACCCTATTTGTCGTCCGGAACTGAGGCAAGGGAGCAAACATTCGTGGTGATTTCCCTGAGCTTCAGGACAAGGGATCGAATCAGGGCCTTGAGATTGGAAGGAATCATTTCAAAGTCCGCGGTAAGTTTTTCTCCATCCAGAATACCCACCCACACATCCCCGGAGGCGACTACGGAGGCGCTTCGCAGCCTCTTGCCGCCTTCCAGGAATCCCATCTCTCCGAAAACATCGCCTTCTTTAAGCGTATCGACGGTGACCAGTCCTTTAGAAGTTTTCTTCCTGACTTTGGCGGATCCTTCCAGGATGACATAGACCCAGTCTCCCACGGTCCCTTCTTCAATGATCACCGAACCGTTCGGATAGAATTCTTCACTGGCAACATAGGCGTGGATCGTGTGATGCACAGGCATCGCTCGGCCCTCCTTACGTGGGCAGCATGAAAAACCACAGGGTTTTTCGGGTTCCGTCGTATTCCGGCAAATCGTGGAAATGCAACCCCAGCCGGAGCTTCCCTTTCTGTTTGTGAACATTGACGATCTTTCCGGTGAGCTTGAGAGGTTGACCATTGGGAAGCACGGTTTCAATTCTGAAGGATTTGCCCACCTCATGGGAGGCAGAAGAGGCGTTCATGGAAGAGACCTCCATGCGCAGGCCGGTCATGCTCAGATTCCGGATGCGTCCTTTCATGGGGTTGCGAAGCTCCTTGCCGGCATGGAGAGGAAAATAGTCGCATCCGATGTCCACATTCTTTCGATAATAACGCCGCCGGGACTCCATCGAAGTTTTCTTGTCCTCTTTTGTCTCTCTTTGCGCCAGCATTCTGGGGGCCATCTTGTCGAGGAGTTTGTGCATTCGAAGAAGGCGCTTCAAGACCTGGTTGATCAAGGCTTTAAGGACAGGAGCGATTTCCTCGTATTTTTTTGCCAGTTCATCCGGGTGCCACACTTCGATCTCAGAGTCCTGGAGAGCCCTGGCGGAGGCGGAGTGCACTTCGACACCCTTATTCAGAAAAATCATTTCACCAAAAATGTCCCCCGGTCCCAGGGTGCCGAGCACCAGGTCCGCGCCCTCCGACTCCCTGAACACCTCCACATACCCATTCAGAATAATGTAGATGGAGATGCCATAATCCCCTTGCTTGATGATCTGTTCCCCCTTCTTGTACTTGAGGAGGGTGACGTCAGAAAATTTGGAGGGAGCTTTGGCCATCGCTTCTCTATCTAGGAAAGAGTGCCCGATTGAAGAGTTATTCAACCCCTTTATATCACACAGAGGGGGTTTGTGCCCAGTGCCCTCAGAGTCGTCCTCCGGATTCCGCCAGGTCCTGAAGCGCTTCTTTTTTGAGGATTTTGATCCGGCGGCCGTCGGTCTCAATCAAGCCTTGGGAACCCAGTTTTGCGAGGATGCGGGAGAGAGTCTCCGGTATGGTGCCCAAAAGGCTTGCGAGCTGGGCTTTGGTGATGTTGAGCTCAAGATCCTTTACCCCCTTGTTCTGGTCGCTCAGATAGAGGAGGTAGGCGGCGAGCCGGCCAGGGACTTCTTTGAGGGAAAGATCGTCGACCAGGGCGGCGAATCGTCGGAGACGCTTGGACAGAACCGCCAGCATGTTCAGGGCAAGAGAGGGATTCTTCTTGATGAGATCCACAAAGGATTTTCTCGGGAAAAAGAAAACCCGGCTTTGCTCCAGGGCCTCGGCATTGGCTGGGAATTGCTGGCCCGCAAAGACGGGGACCTCTCCGAAAGGTTCCCCCGGCCCAAAGAAGTGGAGGATCTGTTCCTTGCCCTCAGAGGACAACTTGAATATTTTGACCCGGCCGGTGATGACGACGTAGAATCCGTTTCCCTCCTCCCCTTCGGAGAAAATGGATTCGCCTTTTCTGAATACCTGGTCCGTTACGATCATGGCCAGGTCCTCGACCTGCTCGTGAGGCAGACCTTCAAAGAGAGGAACGCGGGCGATGTGGCTAAGGATAGACAAGGGGTGATTCCTTTATGAAAGCGGATCATAGGCGGGAAGGGCAGGGATGTCAACGGAGGAGGCACTTGGGGATGCCTATTGCCTGTCGCTGGTTGCCGGTAGGCATGAAAAACCAACTTGCCACAAGCAACCTGCAACCTGCACTCCCAATCCATATTTGGGCTTTATCCAGACAGCCCGATAGTGTATAAGCGACGGGGAAGGGCTGAATAATGACCGTAGAAATAACCTGTCCCAACTGCCGGTATTCAAAGCAACTTGAGGAAGATAGGATTCCCCCTGGTGTCCGGTGGGCGACGTGTCCCCGGTGCAAAGAACGCTTTGATTTTACCCGGGTACCTCCTCCGTGGGAGAGACGGACGGAGATAGGCCTGAGGGAAGGGGTTTTGCAGACGGCCAAACAAGTGGCTTTCTCTCCGAGAGCATTTTTCAGAAACACTTTGACGGAGGGGGGCCTGAGAGAACCCCTTGCGTTTGGAATTCTGTTCGGTTCCATAGGCCTCATGTTGGAGCTCTTCTGGCAGTTTGTCGCGGGCGAGGGAAGCCTTTCCTCGATCCAACTGGACTTCATAGGCGACTATGGGACCAGCCTCGTTTTCTGGGTTGCCACGGTCCTTTGCCCTCTTGCGGCTACCCTCATGATCTGTTTTACGAGCCTCGTTCTTCACCTCCTGCTGAGCGTGGTCGGCGGGGGGAAGAAGGGGTTCGAGGCGACTTTCAGGGCTGTCTGCTACTCCCAGGCCTCTCAGTTCTGGGCTCTGATCCCCTATGTCGGCGGACTTGTTGCAACCCTTTGGCTGGTGGTGGTGCAACTCATTGGAATTCGTGAAATCCACAAAGTTTCCTATGCCAGGGTGGTGATCGCTTTTCTAATTCCTGCGGTTGTTGTCGCTGCAACGCTTATGGCCGCAGGGGTATCGTTGTTCCTCCTTGATTAGCAGGGGATAGAAACGGTTGTGTCTGGACGAATCGATTACGAAAAAGTGCTCAATGCGGCGCAACTCCAGGCTGTGACGTGCCTTGAAGGGCCGGTGCTGGTCATTGCCGGGGCGGGGAGCGGGAAAACGAGAACCCTTGTCTACCGCGTGGCCCGACTGGTCGAGAGCGGGGTGTCCCCTGAAAACATTCTTCTCCTCACCTTCACCCGGAAGGCTTCCGGTGAAATGCTGGAGCGGGCGGCAGGCTTGGCGGACGAGAGGTGCCGGTTCGTGTCAGGGGGTACGTTTCACTCCCTGGCCCATCGGGTCCTTCGGAGCTACGCCACCCTTCTTGGCTTTGAAAACACCTTCACGGTTCTTGACCGGTCGGACATGGAGGAAGCGATCCAGTCTCTGCTCCATGAGATGCAAATCGACAAAGGAGCCGTGAGATTTCCGAAGAGAGCCACGCTGGCCAACATCCTCAGTAAAGCGGCCAACCTCGAATGCGGCGTCGAATCCCTCATGGAGGAAGAATATTCTCAGTTCCTGGAACACGTCTCCCAGGTGAAGAAACTCAAAGAGGCTTACAGAGATTACAAAAGGGAAAATCAGCTCATGGATTACGATGACCTGATCGTCCTCTTTCGTCAGATCCTCGCCGAACGCGAAGAGATCCGAACACTTCTGAGCGGACAGTACCGGTATGTCATGGTGGATGAATACCAGGACACCAACGCGATTCAGGCTGACATCGTCAAGTGGCTCGCCTTTGGCCACCGCAATGTGATGGTCGTCGGCGATGATGCCCAGTCCATTTATTCCTTCAGAGGCGCAAACTACAAAAACATGTTTGAGTTCCCTGAACTTTTTTCCGACGCCAAGATCATCCGGCTTGAGCAGAATTACCGCTCCACTCAGCCGATCTTGAATCTGACCAATGCCTTGATGGAACAGGCCGAGGAGAAGTACACCAAGTGTCTCTTCACGGAGCGCCAAGGGGGAGCGCGACCGACGGTTGTAGATGCGAGAACGGAACCGGAGCAGGCGATGTTTGTTTGCCGGGCGATCAAGGAACAGCTTCATCAGGGGCGGACCTTAAAGGATGTCACCGTCCTCTTCAGAGCCGCCTACCACTCCTTTGAACTGGAGGTGGAACTGGCGCGGCAGGGCATCCCCTTTGTCAAGCACGGGGGATTCAAATTCATGGAGTCCTCTCACATCAAGGATCTCCTTGCGCACCTCCGAGTCATCACGAACCGGGACGACAGCGTGAGCTGGGGGAGGATCCTGCGGCTCATCAAGAACATCGGACAGGGGAGGAGCCAGGCGATCGTGAACTGGATGCGGGAAAACAGGGTGGCTGCGGCCCAGATCCAGGAATGGCCCGGCGCCGGCAAGACGGACAACGGGTTAAAGAGCCTTGGGGAGCTGTTGGTGCAACTGGCAGCCAAAGACCTCAAGCCTGAAAGGGCGATTGAACTGGCCATCCAGTATTATGAACCCATCCTCAAGGAGAAGTTCGACGACTTCCCGCGGCGTCAGAAGGACCTGGAACAGCTCCTTCCCATGGCCAGCCGTTACCAGAAGCTGCGTTCTTTCCTGGATGACCTGGCTCTTGAACCTCCCAGCAGTCTTGCGGACATGAGTCCTGACCAGCGAGGAGAGTGCCTTACCCTGTCCACCGTCCACTCTGCGAAAGGACTCGAATGGTCTGTGGTATTCATCATCTGGGCCACAGAAGGGTATTTCCCCTCCGCCAGATCGAGTCAGAGTGAGGAGGGCCTTGAGGAGGAGAGGCGGTTGATGTATGTGGCGGCGACCAGGGCGAAGGATCATCTGATCCTCTGCTACCCCGGCCAGGAGACAGGATATGGCTGGTCCTCAGGCTACAACGCCTCTGCGCGCGGTTTGTCTTCTTTTATTGCAGCCCTTCCTCAGGGGCTATTCGAGTTTCGATCCATGGGCGCTGCAGAACGGGTTCGGTGGCCCTCCATTGCCGCGGCTGCACCCTATAAAGTGAAGGAGCCTCCTCCGGAGTCCCCCGCAGGACTGAGAGCCGGAGACCGGGTAAAGCATCCTGCTTTTGGCCACGGAGTCATCTCCAAGCTGGTGGACAAAGAGAAGGTGGAGGTGCTTTTCAGGGACTTCGGCCGGAAGCTGCTGCACCTGGGGTATACAAGCTTAGAGAAAATTTAGCAGGTTGCTGAAAAACGCCCATCTACGGCGTTGCCCTCACCCCTCGTCGTTGCGACGTACCGGACTGTACGACTCACTCCTCGGGGTTTCGGGCGCCTTGTATCTGAGCGTTTTTGAGCAACCTGCGAACACGGTCTTGTGCAGCATCCTGCTGGATTGCCGGAAGCAAGGACTCGCCTTATGGGGAAGAAACGGATGTCATATGGACAGGCGGTTGAGTACCTCTACAGCCTTCAAAAGTACGGGATCAAGTTCGGACTTTCCAAGACCGCCAATCTCCTCAAGGCCTTCGGCAACCCACACCGCGGGCAGCGCTACGTTCACATCGCAGGCACGAACGGCAAGGGATCTGTGGCGGCCATGGTGGAGTCGATCTTGCGAGCATCGGGCTTGAAGGTCGGCTTCTACTCCTCTCCCCATCTGGTCCGATTCACGGAGCGCTTTCGGATCAACGGGAAGGAGATCCCTCCTAAAACCGCGGCGGGTCTGGTTGAAGAACTGAAAAGAGTGATGGACCCGACGCAACCGCCCACCTTTTTCGAAGTCACCACGGCCATGGGGTTGATCTATTTTGCGAGAGAAAAAGTGGATGTCGCCGTCGTCGAGGTCGGAATGGGAGGGAGGTTGGACGCGACCAATGTGATCCGGCCCGAGGTCTCGGTCATCACGAACATCTCCTTTGATCATCAGGCGTTCCTGGGAAACACCCTGCAAGAAATTGCAGGGGAAAAGGCGGGAATCATCAAGAGGGGGATCGACCTGGTCACGGCCGCGACGCAGCCTCGCGTTCTTGAACTCTTCAGGAAGACCTGTAAAGACAAGGGAGCGCCCTTCTGGCGAGTGGGCCGGGACATCCGCTATCGCGCAGCCGGGAACAAGATCAGCTACTATGGCTTCGATCGGAGGCTCAAAGACATTCAACTGGGGCTGGCAGGGACCTACCAGCACCGGAATGCGGCCCTTGCCTTGAGCGTGATTGAGTTGCTTGAACGGAGAGGGTTCAGGGTGTCGGAGGACCATATCCGGGAAGGCCTGAAAAATGCTCATTGGCCGGGGAGGCTTCAGGTGGTTTCCAGGAACCCGCTGATGATTCTGGACGGCGCCCACAACCCTGGAGCGATACGCTGTCTTTCCGAGGCCGTCCGAGGAGGATTCCGATACCGGCGCCTCATCCTGGTGCTGGGCGTGATGGCGGATAAAGATGTGAGAGGTGTTCTCAGGGGAATTGTTCCTATGGCGGACTATGTTTTTTTCACGAGGCCCGAGTATTACCGGGCAGCCGCTCCGGAGATTCTGGTGCAGGCGGCTTCCGCCCTGGGAAAGCCCGGCGAGATTCGACCTACTCTGGCCAAGGCTCTTGAGGGTGCAAAGCGGATGGCCCATCGTGAGGACTTGATTCTCATCACCGGTTCCCTGTTCACGGTGGGCGAGACCATGGCTGTTCTGGATCCGGAGACATACAGGCCGGACCGCATTCGGTGAGGGACGTTGAGCGTGGGCATCATCGTTGAGGCTAGGAGAGCATTTCAATTCGGAAGAGGAGATTCGCCATCAGAGCGAGCACGGGAAAAAAGAAGATCTTCCTGAGCTTCATAGGAATCCTCTTTATGGCGCAGGTCGCCGAGGGCGCATGGGCCGCAGACCGTTCCTTCGGAGACCGCTTCGTGGGGGACCGGAATGCCAAATGGCAGATCACGGCGAACAAGATGAGCTATGATCGGGATGAAGGGCTGTACGTGGCTGAAGGGGAGGTGGTGATCACACGAGGAGGGCAGGTGCTGAAGGCCAACGAGGCTCGCTATAACGAAAAAACGGGAATGGTGGAGGCGGTGGGGGAGGTTGTGCTCGAGACGAACGGCGATGTGCTCAGGGCTGAAAAAGCCCTGTTCGATTTGAACAGCCAGACGGGCAAGATCACGAAGGGGAGGATCTTTCTAAAGGAAAACCATTATTACATCAGCGGCGATGACATGGAGAAAACCGGGCCGCAGACCTACGTGGTGAAAGGATGTCATATTACCACCTGCGACGGAGACAAGCCGGACTGGAGCATCACCGGCTCTGAAGTGGAAATCACGGTGGAGGGCTATGGCACGGTAAAGGACGTGGTCTTCCGAATCAGAGACCTGCCGGCTTTTTATCTCCCCTACGGCCTGTTCCCGGTGAAAACGAAGCGCCAAAGCGGTCTTCTTCCTCCCTTAATAGGATACTCGAGCCGGAACGGCGCGGAAGTGGAGATCCCTTTTTTCTGGGCCATATCCGATGAGATGGATGCCACTTTTTACGAACGCTACATGTACGAGCGGGGGCTCATGCAGGGTCTGGAGTACCGGTATGTTGCGCCGGAGGCGTCCCGAGGGGATTTCCTGTTCGACATCCTCTCGGACAAAATCAGTGAGAAAGACCTGAGTGATCCGGATGAACTGGATCTCAGCCCTTTTGAGAGGACGAACCAGACCCGCTACTGGCTCCGAAGCAAAACCGATCAGCAGCTCCCGCTGGGGGTCAGGGCAAAGCTGGACACCGATTACGTGAGCGATCAGGACTACCTCAAAGAGTTTCACAGAAGCCTTTTCGGTTACCAGGCCCGACCCAACCTTGCCAGGGAATTCGGAAGGCCTCTGGACGACCTCTGGTCTCCCACGAGGAGGTCGGCGCTCAGGCTGGATCGCGATCAGCCGGGATACAGCCTGCAGGCGGTCTCCTCCTATTACCAGAGGCCGGAGGATCCTCCGGACGATCAAA
Organism: uncultured delta proteobacterium; assembly: GCA_963702565.1. Lineage (GTDB taxonomy): Bacteria > Desulfobacterota > DSM-4660 > Desulfatiglandales > HGW-15 > CAVPDE01. Next base: position 354,418 of record CAVPDE010000018.1, read on the forward strand.
CGCCTCAGCCCCTGGCGGGCGTGGACTTCAGCCTTCTTCCGGCAACTCTGCCCATTGCCCCCTTCTTCATGACGCTGGATACGGACTATGATTACGTTTGGCGTGAAGCAGGCCTACGGGGTCAGAGGGCCTCTCTCATCCCCCTCCTGACCTATCCCATGTGGCTGGGCCGGTATCTGCAGTTTGAACCCTCGGTCAGCTACACCAGGAATGCGCAGTGGCTGGATAAATCGGTGAACGGAAAAGACAAACAGTCCCGGGATGCCTACGAAGCTCAGGCCAGGTTTTCGACCGTGGCGGAAAAGGTCTATGAGACCGAGTGGGCTTCCGCAACCAAGCTCAAGCACAAGATCGTCCCCTCTCTGCTTTACAACTACAGGGTCCACAAGGACCTGGACGTGTACCGCCCCTGGTTTGAGTCCATGGATGCGGACGGGAGCATGAACCGGGTCGCTTTTGCTCTTGACAACTTTCTGGACGCCAGAAGGGACACCGAAAAGGATGGAGCCCTCTACGAACAGTGGACGCGGTTCACTCTGATTCAAGGGTATCGAATGGACGGGATGTGGTGGGACAAAGGTCTCTCCGGAGAAGAGAGGCCTTTTGAACCGTTGATCGGGATTCTGACCTTGCGGCCCCTTTTAAATGTGTATCTGGATACGGAAGTTCACTGGGATCATTACGAGAAGGACATTCCCTTTGCGGATGTAACTCTCGCCCTGAATATTCCCAGATCTGGTGGACGGACGGATTACCTTGGGGTGACTTACCAGTATGACAAAGAAGAGGACAAAGCGTTTAACGCGAACGCACACGTGAATCTGGTTTATGGGTTTGCTGCCGGAGGAACGATCAGAAAAAACCTCAACACAGACGAGAGCCTGCAGAAGGGTCTCTATCTCGACTATCAGTCTCAGTGCTGGGGAGTCAGGGTCATCTCGGAAGACTTGGATGGCACCGGCAGCATCATGGTTCAATTTCGACTCCTGGGCCTGGGCGAGCTCAAGGGAAGATAGGGGCGGGAACCCGAAGGGTTGACACGTGAGAGAGCTTGCTCTATAGTAACTCCTTGCAAATGAAGAGGATTCTTTAAGAGCTTCTTTGGAGGCGGCGCATGAAAACAAGGATTGGGGTGCTGTCCGCGGGCAGGGACTGTGCGGGAATCAATCCGGCCATCCAGTGGGTCGTGAATTCGGCTCTGGACAAAGACCTGGTGCCGATTCGTGGCGCCATGTTCGAGGTGGTGGGCATCATTGACGGCTGGAAGGGGCTCCTTGAAGTCAAGCCCGAAAAAAAGGAAACCATGAAGCGGTTTATCGTGCCCTTGGACACGGAACTGGTTCGCACCTGGGACAGGTCCGGAGGCACACGCCTCGGAACCAGTCTCGTCAATCCCTTTGACCCGAAGAAGGACCAGTCCGAGCTGATGATCGAAAACATCAAGAAACTGGGAATTGATGCGCTGGTGGTGATCGGAGGCTTTGACAGCCTCGGGGTGGCCTACAAGCTTTTCAGGGAAGGCATCCGGGTTGTCGGGATCCCGAAGACGATTGACAAGGATCTCTCTGAAACCGACTACACCCTGGGGTTTGATTCGGCCGTGAACTCGATCACCCAGGACATCGACAGAATTCGCATCACCGCAGGATCCCACAGCCGGATCTTCATCGTAGAGATCATGGGCAGACGAGCGGGGTGGCTGGCCCTGGAGGGCGGCGAGGCTTGCGGAGCGGCGATCACCCTCATTCCCGAACATGATTTTGTGCTGGACCGAGTCGCAGAACTTCTCAAGATGAGAAAAAAGGAGGGGAAGCGCTACAGCATTGTCCTTGTCTCGGAAGGCGCCAAACCCAGGGGGATGGAGGAAGTGCACGAGCGGCGCGGCCAGGACGGTTTCGGCAACTACTACCTCGGCGGGATCGGGGGGTTCATTGCAGAGGAGATCGAAAAAGCGACAGGGCTTGAAGCGCGTTATGTGGCGCTCCGGCACCTCCAGAGAGGAGGGGACCCCACCGCCTATGACCGGAGGATGGGCCGGAAATTCGGGATTGCGGCCGTGGACATGATCGCCAACGAAGACTTCGGTCGCATGGTCAGCCTGAAGCAGGGCGAGATCAGGACCGTGCCTTTGAGAAAAGCGCTGGAGCGGTTGAGCCTGGTCGATGTGGAGAAATTCTACAACACCAAGAACTACACGTCGAAAGATCAGATTCTATAACAGTTTGGCTTTCTGAAAGAGTCGCAGAAAAAGGCCGTGGGGGTCTCTCTAAAAACAGAACAACGAAGTAGCCACACCGCCGTGTCCAGCCTTAGGCCATGGGTGAGGCGGGCGGAGGGCTATTCGGGAACTCGCCATCGAATACCCGGCTGACGGGTGTCGGGGAGACCTCGCCGCCCGCCTTCGCTGCCTCTTATCTGCCGAGTCTTTCCCGCACACTCTTCGTTTTCTGTTTTTAGAGAGACCCCCATGGCCTCAGCTATCCATTTCAGAAATCCAAACTGTTATCGGACCTTGTAGGGGAAGATTTTCCCCGGATTCAGAATTCCGTTTGGATCGAAAGCTTTTTTCAGTCTCGCCATCAGTTCCAGAACCGGCCTGGAGATTTCCATTTCAATGAAGGGAGCCTTGGTGACTCCCACGCCGTGCTCGCCGGAAAGGGTCCCTTTCATCTCGATAACCTTGGTGAACAGCTCTCGAACGGCTGCCTGAACCTTTTCCATCTGCCCGGGGATCTTTTCGTCGAAAAGGATGTTCACGTGGATGTTCCCGTCTCCGGCATGGCCATAGGCCGCCATGGGAAGTTCGCAGGCCCTGGCGAGGTCTTCCAAAAAGCCGATGAACTCGGCCATGCGGCTCCTGGGAACCACAATGTCCTCGCTGATCTTGTCCGGTCTCAACTTGTAAACCGACTCGGACACGTTTCTTCTGGCTTCCCAAAGCTTCTCCCCGTCTTTTAGCCGGGAGGCGGAGCGGAATTCAAGCGCTCCCTGGCGGTCGCAGATTTCCTTAACCCTTTTCGCTTCTTTTGTCGCGAGGGCCCTGTCCCCGTCCACTTCAATCAGGAGCAGAGCGCCCGTCCCCTTTGGGGCTGCCAGCCCCACGTCCTTGTCCACGCAGTCGATGCAGGTCCTGTCCATGAACTCCAGAGCGGTCGGAACGATCTTGCTCCGGATGATTGCGGATACGGTCTCCACGGTGGCTGCGGCAGACTCAAAAAAGGCCATCATGGTTCTTCGGTAGGCGGGCTTCGGAACAAGCCGCACAATGATTTCCGTCACAACGGCCAGCGTGCCTTCAGACCCGATCAAGAGCCGGGTGAGGTCATAGCCGACGACTCCCTTGATGGTTTCCACACCGGTCTTGATGATCTCTCCTGTAGGCAGGACCGCGGTGAGGCCTAGCACGTAATCGCGCGTGACCCCGTACTTGACGGCACGAAGGCCCCCCGCGCATTCCGCCACATTGCCGCCGAGGGTGGAGATGTGAATGCTGGCAGGGTCCGGGGGATAAAAGAGGTCGACCTTCTCCACGGCTTCCTGGAAGGCGGCGGTGATGACTCCACACTCCACGCGGGCGATGAGGTTGTGCTGATCGATTTCAAGGATGCGGTTGAACCGGTCCATGGCCAGAACGAGGCCCCCTTCTACAGGCAAGGCCCCGCCGCTCTTTCCGCTTCCCGCCCCCCTTGGGATCACCGGGAACCGTTCCTGGTTCGCCAGCTGAAAGATCCTGGAGATCTCTTCAGGGGCGCCCGGGAAAGCCACTGCGTCCGGCATAAAGCGAAGCTTCGTGGCGTCGGTTCCGAAGGTCGTCAAATCCTCAAGGCGAGTGGTGAAGTGCTCAGGGCCGAGGAGGAAAGACAGTTCTTTGAGGGCACGTTCGGAAATCATGGCGGCAGAGGGGTCCGGCTCTTGAGAGCGTGGCGCAGGGTCATGGAATCCATGTATTTCAGATCGCCTCCCATGGGGATGCCAAGGGCGATTCGGGAGATTTTGATCCCCTTTTCAGAGAGGAGCTTGCTGAGAAAGGAAACCGTGGCTTCTCCTTCGGTGGTGGGGCTGGTGGCAAGGATGACCTCCTGGATCGCCTCCCTGCCGAGGCGGCCCATCAGTTCGCCGATTTTGAGATCTTCCGGCCCGACGCCGTCCAGAGGAGACAGCACCCCCTGAAGCACGTGATACTTTCCTTTGAAAGCGCCGGACTCTTCAAGGGCAAGCTGGTCGCCCGGTCCTTCAACGATGCACAACACCCCATTGGAGCGGGATTCATCCGCGCATATGGCGCAAGGATCTCTGTCGGTGAAATTGAAACAAACGGAACAGAACCTGATCTTTTCCTTCACATCGAGAAGGCTTTTGGCCAGGTTCTCGGCCAGTTCTTTGGGACTCCTCAGAATGTGGAGAGCCACCCGGGCGGCTGATTTCTGGCCGATACCCGGCAACCGGGACAGGTTCCGGATGAGATGTTCGAGGGGCGCTGGGTAGATGCTCATGAACCTGCTCTAAAGGAGTCCGGGGATGTTGGGAAGGTTGAGCCCTTGGGTGAGTTTGCCCATCTCCTCATTGACCATGCTTTTGGCTCTTGACAGGGCTTCGTTGACAGCGGCGAGGATCAGGTCCTGGAGCATCTTGGCTTCTTCAGGATGGATCACTTCGGGGTCGATTTTGACGGAAAGGACCTCCTGCCGGCCGTTGGCCACTACCGTGACCATCCCTCCCCCGGCAGAAGCTTCCACCGTTCTCTCTCCGAGCTCCTCTTGAAGCTTGGCCATCTTGGCCTGGAACTGCTGGGCCTGCTTAAGCAAATTGCCCATGTTCGGCATGCCTTTCATGATTCTTTTCTCCTTTGGTTTTCAGAGACTTCCCCCCTGATCTCACCCTGAAACATGTTGAGCACATCCTGAACCCCTTGGGGCGGCGGTGGTGCTTGGGAAGCCTGTTTTGGGGGTGGACTTTCCTCCCCCTTTTTTTGAGGGCTGAAACTTATGGCGACCTCCCGTTTGAAGAATTGGAGGACGTAGGCTTTCAGCTTTTCGCTTCTTTCCGAATCATCGAAATAAGCGCTTTCAAAGGGCTTGGGGCTTTTTTCGATCACCACGGTGTCAGCAGAGGCCTCCAGAAACGGGAAGCCTTCCAGGGTGGTCGCCATCCGTTTGTTCTTGGAAACCACAAATTTCAGGAACGCGTCCCAGTCGTCTTTGCCGATCGCCTGAGGCGAAGCCTTTTTCTCTGCGACAGCCCGAACCGCCTCACCGGAGGCTCCTGTGGAGGAGAGCCTTTTTTCAAGGGATTCGAGTTTCCGGATCAGCTCATCGAGAGCCACCACATCTCCCATCTGAGAGAGCCTGATCATGATGCTTTCCAGGACCAGCCTGGGATGGGATGTAAAGCGGAGACTTTCCTCCCGGGCAATCAAATAGTTCAGGATCTGCTGCAGTTTTTCTTTTCCGGCCTTTTCCGCCTGGACCTTGAGGGCTTCTCTGTCGCTCTCGACCATGTCGAGAAGATCATCGTAGGGTGCGACGAGGCTCATGAGGAGATTTCTGAACTGATCCATGAGGGCTCGATAGAACTCCTTGATGTCATGGCCGAAGTTGTAGATCTGGTCCACGATTTCTATGCACGTCTTGGCCGAACCTTCAAGCACGGCCCGAGACGCCTCGAAGAGGAGGGTCCTGTCGATCACGCCGAGGATGTCCGTGATCTGCCGGTCCTCCACCTTGGGCCCGGTGTAGGAGACGACCTGGTCGAGAAGGCTCTCGGCGTCGCGCATGCTCCCTTCGGCTTCTCTGGCAATGAGGGTCAACCCGGATCGGCTGATGTCAATGCCTTCCTCGGAGGTGATTTTCTCCATCTGTTGGACCAGGAGAGCCAGGGGAATTCTTTTGAAATCGAATTTCTGGCATCTGGAAAGAATCGTGACCGGGACTTTGTGGGGTTCTGTGGTTGCAAAAATGAACTTGACGTGGGCCGGCGGCTCCTCGAGCGTTTTCAGGAGCGCATTAAACGCGGGCAGGGTCAGCATGTGCACTTCGTCGATGATGTAAACCCTGAACCGGGAGGAGGAAGGCATGTACTTGATGTTTTCCCGGAGCTCCCGGATCTGCTCAATGCCTCGATTGGACGCTCCGTCGATTTCCTGCACGTCCACGGAAGATCCCTGGGTGATTTCAAGGCATGAGTGACAACGGTTGCAGGGGATGCCCGGCTTTCCTTCGGCACAGGTGAGGGCTTTGGCCAGGATCCGTGCGATCGAAGTTTTGCCGACCCCTCTCGGGCCACTGAAAAGGTAGGCGTGGGCGAGCCTGTCTGTGGTGATCGCGTTCACCAGCGTGTGAATCACGTGTTCCTGCCCAATCACGTCCTCAAAAACCTGGGGACGCCACTTCCTGGCAAATACCTCGTACGTCATAACCGTCGCCTGAACAGAATCATACTCTTATGCACCTGAGCCTGGGCCGGGCGTGTGGTCTCTGCCGAGCCCGCAACCGGAAATGGACTCATCCTGGCAACCGCCCCCTTGCCTTCGAACCATCCCCTGAAAAGGGACAAGTAAGCAGTATGCAGTGATCAGTAAGCAGTGAAAAACACGGAAACAGAATTACTGGTGACTGCTTACTCCCTACTTTTTACTGGTTTTGTGCGGCTTTCAAGAGACCACACCCCCCGACCCGGGCTCATAGACTTTTGCATGCCCTGCAAAGAAGCGACACTACGGTCCAGGGAAAAATATGGCGGAGAGAGTGGGATTCGAACCCACGGTACCGCTTTTAGGCGGTACACGCGATTTCCAGTCGCGCTCCTTCGGCCAACTCGGACATCTCTCCGCGGTTTCGCTCACGCGAAACACTGTTAGCTAGTGGCTATTGGCAAATAGCCAAGAGCCCCATATCTAATTGCTATCTACAAGCTTTGATTCTGCTTTGTCCTTTCTGCGAAGAGCCATTAGCCAGAAGCTAAAGGTGAAATTCAGCTCCGCTGAATTTCTTGGCGGAGAGGGTGGGATTCGAACCCACGTGCCCCGTTTTTGGCAGGGCAAGTCGATTTCGAGTCGACCCCGTTATGACCACTTCGGTACCTCTCCGTGCGTCCCTATTCTTTATCCCTCTTCATCCGGAAGAAGTCCTGCATCAGCTTTCCGCATTCCTCCGCCAGAACTCCGTGAACCACCTCTATTCGATGGTTTAATCTAAGATCCTCCGGCACATTGTACAAGGAGCCGGCAGCCCCGGATTTTGGATCGGGCGCTCCAAAAACCAGCCTGGCGACCCTTGCGTGCACGGCAGCCCCAATGCACATGAGACAGGGCTCGATGGTGACCACCAGGGTGGCTCCCTCCAAACGGTAATTCTTATAGAAAATCCCTGCCAGCCTCAAGGCCAGAATCTCCGCATGGGCGCAGGGATCATTGAGGGAAATGGGCTGATTGTGGGCCCTGGCGACAACGGAGCCTGCCGGATCGACAACCACGGCCCCCACAGGAACTTCTCCCTCGTCAAAGCCCTTTTTTGCCTCTTGGAGGGCTTCCTTCATGAACGGGGAAAAGTCCGGGAACATCATGGGTTACCTTTACCACTTGTCTATCTCTGCGTCAACCCGATATCCGCCAAACCGGGCACAATTCGGTTTGCGCCCAAAAGCAGCAAAGAAAAATCTTTTTTCAAATTTCGCTTTTCCTCAGAGGGTGGTAGAGTGTGCCCGTGCGCAGGGGGAGCTCCTAAGGAGAGGTCCATGGAAGAAAAGGAAAGCTTGAGTCTGGTCAAGGACAGGCGCAAAATTCAGGAGATCTTTGAACGCATGGTTTCCAAGAACATGGAGCTCAAGATTCTCATCGATGAAGAGAACGTGAGGTTCATGTCCCGGGCCATCAGGCTCAACCCTGAAGAAATATCTTCTTTGGGAAGTGAGCCCGAACTGATTGTGGAAAAGCTGTTTCCGGAAATTGGTAACAGCCTGATCCAGTCCTCCTCTCAACTCACTCTGGAATTCACCATCAAGGGGCACTTCTGCCGCGGCAAAGCGAAGTACGTCGGGGTGAGCAACGAGTATCCCTATTTCGGGATCATGATCACCCTTCCTCAGTCCCTCGAGCTCGCCAAAGAAAAGCGCAGGGAAAAGAGGCACCTCTACGATATGCCGAATTTCGTTTCCGTGGAATTCAGCATTATGGGAAAGGACAAGGTCTATAATCTGGAAGTGATGGATTGCTCCATGCACGGCCTGGGTATTCTCATCACCAAGAAGGATTTCGATCTTGTCCGCCTGGTAAAACCAGGGGATCGCATCAGGGACATTGTTTTGTATTCGGAAAACGCCAGGATCAAGGTGGACGGTGTGGTGCGGCACCTGACCAAGATGTCCACGGGAAAGCCCAAGGATTCCTATGTGATGGGGATTGAGTCCCCGGAAGTCATCGAAAACTGCCGAATCGCTTCTCAACCAGAAAGAAATAACTCCTGAGCAGAGTATGCAGTTCGAAGATATCGTTGTCAGTGAAGAAGACATTCGAAGGGAAAAGGAAAAAGCCCGACGGCTGAGGCAAACCGCGTGGTGGATGAGAAAGATTCAGAAAGGGGTGTGCCACTACTGCCAAAGCGAGGTGGGAAGGGAGCATCTGACCATGGACCACGTGGTCCCTCTCAGCCGGGGAGGGAAGAGCAGCAAAGGAAACATCGTTCCTGCCTGCAAAACCTGCAACAACAAGAAGAAGTACTTGCTTCCCATCGAGTGGGATGAATATCTCCAGTCCTTGCGAGCCGGCTGATCCTCTCGGTCAAGCCTTGCTCACCTCCACCAAGGCCCCAAGGATCTCTCCATCTCTCAATCCGATGTATTCTGAAGCCCGGCCGAGGTTGACGGCTATTTCCAGCAGGTTGGAGCTGTTGATCAGGGCCAGAGGTTCCCCTTCTTCGCAGTCCGCATAAATGCGGCCGAGCTTTCGGATCACCAGCTTCCCTGCCTCAATGCGCGGAGGAGCGGATTCGAGGAAGTCCGTCAATTCCCGTGCAGAGATATTGGTGATCAGGTTCCCGAAGTTGTCCACTCGGATGATCTGACCGCACAGAACTTCTCCTTGGACGTAAGGTTGAGGGATCGTCAGTTTCGTGAGATCTCGGACAGCGGGGCCCAGGGACTCCAGCGGGAGGCCAAGAGAAAGGTGAGCCGCCACAGGGGCGAAGATCTCTCTGCCGTGAAAAGTCTGGGTAATGCTCGGAAGGAAATAGCGCGTTTGGGTGAGCTGAACCGCTGCGGCCCCCCCGAAATCCCGGAACACGGGCCAGAAAAGACCATTGTCCGGTCCCACAAAAAAGTGAGCCCCGGCCTGTAAGGCAACAAGCCTTCGATCGCTCCCGACCCCCGGGTCGACCACGGCCAGGTGGACGGTTCCTTGAGGGAAGTAAGGAAAAGTTTCGCGGATGACCAAAGCCGCCTGAGAGATGGAGCCTGTTCCGAGCTGATGGGTGACATCGACAAGCCTAGCCGAGGGATTGATGGAAAGGATCACGCCCTTCATCATGGCCACATAAGGGTCTGAAAGGCCGAAATCCGTGGTGAGCGTGATGATTCCCGAAGGCTTCATGTCCAGTGTTCCAGAAGCTTTGGCAAGATCTCTCCTGATCTTCCCAGCAGGACAAAGTCCATCATCCCGGAGTTGGGAGTCTCTTCCAGGTTGATCTCTGCCACGACAGCTCCGGCTTCCTTGGCCTCAAAAGCCAGAGACGCGGCGGGCTGGACAACGGCCGATGTGCCGATCACGAGCATCACCTGGCAGGACCGGGCGGCCTCGATGGCGCGGTTGAGCAGTGCGGAATCCAGGGACTCGCCGAACCAGACCACGTGGGGCCGCAAGAGTCCGCCGCAGTCCCTGCATTTGGGCGAAATCCCCATGTTAGGGGACAGGTCGAGGCTCACGGTGTGACACTGGGTACACCGGACTTTCCAGAGGTTGCCGTGAATTTCAAGGAGGTTCTTGCTCCCTGCCTTGAGGTGAAGGCCATCCACGTTCTGAGTGATGAGGGTGAAATCAGGAACCTTAGCTTCGAGATCGACCAGCGCTGTGTGGCCGGGGTTAACGCTGAGGCCTGTGATGAGATTGCGGCGCCAGTTGTAGAACTCCCAGACCAATTCCGGATCACGCGCGAAGGCATGGGGTGTCGCGAGTTCCATGACATTGTAGTTGCGCCACAGACCGTCTGCCCCGCGAAAAGTCGGAACACCGCTCTCCGCAGAGATCCCGGCCCCTGTCAGTGCGGCGATCCGCTCCGCCTTGCCGAGGACCTCTCTCAATGCCCTGATCTGTTGTTCCATGGCATGGGATGGTAAGAAAAAGGAAGGTGCAAGTCAACCCTTTCGGCTACCCTGTGCTTCTCCATCCTTCATCCCTCCTTCGGCTGGACCAGGTCGAATGGACGCACCGAGAATGCTCAGAGTTGACACTCTCATTATTTCTTTGCAAAAGAGCCGGGAGGTGTGGTATCCAATTTTGTCCTTCCGATATGTGATTCCAACCTTTTGAGTCCAACAAAAGTAAATTTTGATAGAAGGAAAGGAGATCAGAAATGACTGCAAAATTGATCAAAGGCACTGAAATCCGTGACGTGATCCTCGAGGAGCTCGGGGAGGAAGTTAAGAAAATCAAAGAAAAACACGGCAAGGTGCCGGGTCTGGTGACCATTCTCGTGGGACAGAATCCTGCCTCTATTTCATACGTCACCGCCAAAATCGAGGCGGCCAAGAGCCTCGGTTTTAAGGAAATCCAGGACAACCAGTTGGAGACGATTACGGAACAGCAGCTTCTCGCCCTCATCGACAAGTACAACAAGGACGACAGCATCAACGGAATTCTGGTGCAGCTCCCTCTTCCGAAACACATCAACGAGAAAAAGATCCTCAACGCCATTGATCCGGACAAGGACGTGGACGGATTTCATCCGGTCAATGTGGGACGCCTTATGATCGGGGGTTCTGAGGTCAAATTCCCGCCCTGCACGCCGGCCGGGATTCAGGAGTTGATCGTGCGCTCCGGCGTAGAAACCAAAGGCGCTGAAGTGGTCGTGGTGGGCCGCTCCAACATCGTGGGAAAACCGATCGCCGTGATCATGCTTCAGAAGGCGAAGGGCGCCAATGCCACGGTCACCGTTGCCCACACAGGGACCAAAGACCTTGCGTCTCACTGCAAGCGGGCCGACATTCTGGTTGTGGCCGCAGGGGTTCCCGGCCTGGTCAAACCCGAGTGGATCAAGCCCGGCGCCTGTGTCATTGATGTCGGTGTGAACCGAGTGGGAGAAAAGATCAGCGAAAAGACGGGAAAGAAAATTGCTATCTTGAAAGGGGATGTGGACTTTGATGCGGCCAAAGAAATCGCAGGATCGATCACCCCTGTTCCCGGTGGTGTCGGGCCCATGACCATCACCATGCTGATGAAAAACACGCTCAGGTCCTTGAAATTCAAACTGGGCATCGCTTAATCTCTCGGTCATAAACCAAGCGAGGGTTGAGTCTCTTGCGAGACTCAACCCTCGTCTATTCTGGCTCGTTCGAAGTTTAGCCGCTGGCTTCCCTGACCTTAGCCTTGACCTGATCGATCCGGTTGATCATCGCCTTCAGGTATCTCGCAAAGTCCGAACAGGTCCGGAACCTCTGCTCAGGGTCTTTGGACAGGGCCTTGTCCACGATCTGTCCCACCGGATTGGGGACCTTGGGATTGATCTCCCGCGGGGAAGGATGCTTAATTTGCGTGATCTGGTAGAAGAGGTTGGTCAGATTCTTTCCGTGGAAAGGAAGCACGCCGGTGAGGAGCTCAAAAAACACGACCCCCAGCGAGAAGATATCGGAGCGGCCGTCGATCTCGTGACCGTTGATTTGCTCCGGGGACATGTAATTGGGTGTTCCAAGCACGATGCCGCTCTTGGTCTGTGAAGAGGAAACCGCTTTGGCGATCCCGAAGTCCGTGACCTTGACCTTGCCGTCTTTGAGGACCATGATGTTGGCCGGCTTGACATCGCGGTGGATGACGCCCTGCCGGTGAGCGAAGTCCAGTGCCATCGCTACCTCGGAGATGACAAAAAGGACTTTTCTCAAGGGGAGCAAAGAACCTTTCCTGCAGTATTTCTGGAGACTCTCTCCTTCCAGGTATTCCATGGCCATATAGGTGAGATCGTAGTCCTCACCCACATCATAAACAGCGACGATCGAAGGATGAGCGAGCTTTCCGGCGATCTGCGCTTCCCGCATGAAGCGGTCCTTGACTTCACGAATCTTCTCCGGTTCGAACTCATCGGAAAAACGGATGGTCTTGATGGCGAGGAAGCGGTTGATCTTGGGATCTTTCGCCTTGTAGACGATGCCCATGGCTCCTTGGCCCAGTTCACTGACGACCTCATACCGGCCCACCGTGGGCTTTATTCCCAGGTCATCGGAAAAGATGATCTTGCCGTCTTGCCTGATTTCCTGGCTGCCCATCATCATGGGAGTAACGAGACTTCGGAGCTTGGGGATCCGGTCAGCCAGGTCCCTGAAATGATTGTCCGTCTTCGCTATGTATTCATAGACCGCAACGGCCTTGTTGTACATTCGCTTGCGCTCGTAATCGAGGCCCAGGTTGTAAACTACGTCCTTCACTGCGTCATCCAGAGGGATCTTGCGGAATTTCTCAAAAGCAAGGTCCAGAAGACCCTGGCTTTGAAGACTGAGCCCGAGCATACGGTTCGTCTCAATGCTCTCTTTGGAGGTGAGGCCCAGGGTTCGCTGGGTCACCACGACGTCCCGGATGGAATATTCTAAGAAGACTGTGACAAGGGCCAACGCGATATAGACAATTTTGAACCAGGTATCCAGGACCATGAAAAAGAGGAATCCCACAAGGAAGAGGAAAAAGATGAAAGTAGCCGTGATTCCCATGCGATTGATGAAGCCGTAACGGGACATGAGAAAGGAGGCGAAAAGGGACAACAGGAGGATGAACGCCGCCTCGATGTAGACCATGTAGGAAGGGCGAACCAGATACCTTCCGTTCACGATGTTGTCTATCACATTCGCTGTGAGCTCCACCTGAGGAAGCTCCGAGTCGACAGGAGTGCTTATTCTGGTGGCATCCTCGGCCGTGTAGCCGATGAGGACGATCTTGCCGTCAAAGACGGCAGGCACTTTCTTGACATTCAGGATATCCACGAAGGAATAGTAAGGGAAGGATCTCCCTGTGCCTTTGAACTTGATGAGCAGTTCGCCGTTAGAGGCCGGAATAAGGGTATCTTTGAGTTTGATCCCTTTGCCGGGCATGATCGCCTCTTCCGCCTTCTTGTTCACGAAATCAAGGGAGAGGCGAAAGGGCATGGAAGGAATGATATTGCTTCGATAATCAATAAAAAGGAGGTGAGTCTGACCGAGGGAGACCTTGTTGGGCGGCAGGTTAGTGTGCCCCAGGCCCCGGCTGCTCTCGGCCAATTCCGGGAAGGGGACGGTCAGCTGATTGACCGGCACGATTTCGGCGAAGGGCGCTCTTGTTTTCAGCGAATTCTTCTTCACAAAGGAGTCCTCGGGAAGGACCAGTTCCGTGTCATATTTGCCGAAGCTTCCGAGCAGGGGAAGGTAGATGATTCCGCCTTCCTTGACCGCCTTGATCAGCAGACGGTCGCTGTCCAGGCGGCCCTCAATCTCGGAAAGGCTTTTCAACAGGGCCGGATCTTTCGGCGAAGTCCCTAAACGCTCCTGGATGGCTTTCTGGAGCTCCCGGATTTCCTGGAGTCCCAGGTTTCGCTCCTTTTCGCTGAAGAGAAGGTCAAGGGCAATCAGCTTGGCCCCGTTGTTCTTCAGAATGGGAATCATTTCTGCAATCAGCTGGCGGGGCCAGGGCCAAGGTCCCAACTGTTTGATGCTCTTGTCATCGATATTCACAATGGCGACGACATTGACACCCGGGTTTCTGGGGGAATCCAGGCGCATTTGTACGCTGTAGATCACCCTCCCCAGGCTCTCAAAAACCGAAAAGGACTGGAAAGAAAGGACAATAAAAAGGATTGCGAGAAAGGCTCCGACGAAGAGGTCAATCTTCTTTACAGGGATTTTTTCCATGAACCTCTGGCTACAAAGCGCTCACTGCGCGCAGCATTCACACGAGCTTTTCAATATTCTTTAATTTATTACAAAGCAAGTATAGCACATGCAATCGGGCTAATTCAAGCTTAGCTTTTTAAAAAATAACTATAAGAGAAACGAGGCCGGATGTCAAAAAAACCCCTTAGCCGCCGGGGGTGGACTTAATTAAACTTGAAAAACCCTGCGATTCGTATTAGGATTTTAACTCCAAGGTTTCGGAGAGAATTCAGCAAATTCCAGGCAGGCCCTTAACGCAGGTTAATGCCGGGGCAGGGTCTGGAGTTCATCTGAACCTCATCTCAGCACGATACGCGGCAAAGGTTCCTGTGATAGAATCCATGGAAAACAAAATGGCGAAAGTGAGCCCGATCAATAAGAGTGCGCCCAAGAAAGATGCGGGGCCACGCCGTCGACTGGGAGAACTCCTGGTTGAAGCAGGTCTCCTGTCCAACGAAAAACTCAATGAGGCCCTCGGCGCGCAGAAGACGACAGGAAAGCGACTGGGCCAGCAACTCGTGGACATGAGTGCCATTACTGAAGAGGAAATGGCCTTCGCTCTCGCCATGCAGCTCAAGATCCCTTATGTGGACCTCAAGAACTTTGAAATCCCATCCAAGGTGATTGAAAGCATCCCCGAGGAGATTTCGCGCAAGTTCCTTTGCATTCCCATCAGCCTCAAGAACAGCGTTCTCGATGTGGCCATGGCCGATCCCCTGGACCTGAACATGATGAAAGACCTCCAGTTCATCACAGGGTACAATATTCAGCCGGCCATCTCCACTTCCACTCAGATCGTGGACGTGCTGCAGAAGCACTATCACCCTGACAAATCCATCGGTGACGTGGCCGATGAGCTTGGCGGGGAAGACATCATGGAGTTCCTCCCGGAAAAGGAGATGAAGGAGGAAGAGGAGGAGCGGTCGGAAGAAGCGAAGGATTCTCCCTTTGTCAAAATGGTGGACCTGATCATCAAGAACGCCATCAAGAAGCGCGCCAGCGATGTTCACATCGAAGCTCAGGAGAATCAGGTTCGCGTTCGGAACCGGGTCGACGGCGTGCTTCAGGATTCGATCAAACTTCCCAAGTGGACCCAGCCCATCATCATTTCCAGAATCAAGGTCCTGGGCGGAATGGACATTGCCGAGAAAAGGCTTCCCCAAGACGGCCGAATCAAGGTCAAGACCAGGAGCAGTTCTGTAGATCTTCGGGTGTCCACCCTCCCCACGTACTACGGGGAGAAGGCGGTCATCCGTATCCTGAACAAGCAGGAGTCTTTTCTCACTCTCAAAGAACTCGGATTCAGCCCCAAGAGCCTTTCGATCATCCAGAACTTCACCTCCCAGCCCCAGGGCATGGTGCTGATCACGGGGCCTACGGGAAGCGGGAAGACCTCCACCTTGTATGCCTGTATGCAGTCCATCAAATCCGACGAAGTCAACATCGTGACGGTAGAAGATCCCGTGGAGTTCGAACTGGCCGGCATCAACCAGGTTCAGATCAGTGAGAAAGTCGGTCTTACGTTCCCTTATGTGCTTCGCTCCATTTTGAGACAGGACCCGAACGTGATTATGATCGGTGAGATCAGAGACGTGGACACTGCCGAAATCGCCCTCCAGTCTTCTTTGACCGGCCACCTGGTTCTGTCCACCCTTCACACCAACGACGCCCCTTCAGCCATCACAAGGCTCATGGACATCGGACTGGCCCCTTACATGATCGCCTCCTCTGTGACAGGGGTCGTGGCCCAGCGGCTCGTCAGGGTCATATGCCCTTACTGCAAGGAGGAATACGTCCCGAGTCAGGAACTCCTCAGCCGCATGGGCCTTGACCACCACAAGCTCCCGTTCAAGTTCTACCGGGGGGTGGGGTGCTCCAAGTGCGGTAATCTGGGCTTCAAGGGCCGCACGGTGATCGAGGAGGTGATGATCATGAGTCGAAAGGTCAGGGAACTGACCCAAACCGGGACGTCAGCGGATCAACTCAGAGAAGCGGCCATGGCCACGGGTATGACCACGCTGGGAATCAGCGGCCTGAAAAAGATCGAGATGGGAATCACGACCATTGATGAGGTGTTGAAGGCGGTTCAGCAAAAAGAAGAGCTCACAACGATCTGCCCCCACTGCGGCAAGGGGGTGAGCCTGGACTTCAAGGATTGCCCTTACTGCAAAAAGCCGTTGGTTCCGACATGCAGGGGTTGCAGCCGCATCGTTCATCCCGAGTGGATCGTTTGTCCTTATTGCCGGAATGATCTCAAGCAGGAAGCCTAGGGAGGCGCCTTCCAACGCCTTCAGGTTTTTCCTTGACTGTACGGTGTTGATTTAAATAGGATAATTTTTCAGACCGGCTCTTGAGCAAGAGGCCAATTCATGCAGTGTAAGAATCACCCAGATCGCAAAGCGGAGCACTTCTGTTCCAGCTGTCAAATTCCCCTTTGTGCGGATTGCGCTGAGGAGACGAAGCCGGGGGAGTATTACTGCTTCAAATGCGCCATGCTGGTTTCCGTGTCCGCGGTGGGGACCTCGATCAAAGGAAAGCGGGAAAAAATCGCCGAACACAAGGCGAAGGAAAAGAAGAAGAAAACTCCTTTTCATTACTTCGTCATGGTTTCCTCCGTCATGATACTGGTCATGTGGGGGGTGATTCTTTTCGGAGGCCAGAAGGCTCCTGCCGGCGCCGCCGATCTCGGCAATCAACCCAGAGTGCTGCTGTTCATGGTGGATGGAGCCCTCAAACGATTCGCCCATTACGAGGGAAACCAGTATCCTCTTCAACTGGTTGATCTCATTCCGAAGTACCTTCCTCTCAGAAAAGAAGATACCCCTCTGCTGGACAAGGTGAGCTACACCCGAGATCCGAGTGTGGGATATCGCCTGTCCCTTGCAAAACCGAAGCCTGGCGACATGAACATCATCATCTCGCCCAAGGGCGTGCGATACGAAACGCTTCCTGGTGGGGGAAGCTAATGCGGAGACAATCAGGGTTCACTCTTGTTGAATTGATGGTCGTGATCGCCATTTTGGGCATCCTGGCCGTGACCGCCATGCCTTTCTATCAAACCTGGACTCAAAGGGCCTACGGTTCCCAAGCCAACCTCATGATGAAGAGCTTGATGGATGGCCAGATCATGTATTATCTGGAGAACAACCGGTTCTACCCACTCGTGGGAGAGGATATCTTCATCCCCTATGAGGGGGCGGGGTCGCCGTCCCCCGCAAGCGCTCTCGATGATTTGGAGAAGGCTCTAAAAATTAGAATCTCGCAAAGCCAAAATTTCCGCTATACGATCATTAATTATGACAATGAATATTGCGGAGTGACCATAGAGGCTCCCTTTGCTCTCTTTAAAGGCCAACCAAGAGATTATGGTACACTTGTCGCCGTTGTGACAAAGCAGGGCGAAGTAACCTATGTGGGACCCTAATTGGGCCAAGAGATCGCTTTTGACCCGGATAAGAAAACGAAATGACGGCGGCAAGCGGGAAGACAGGCAACCGCCCGGGAATTCATGGAAGGGTTCGATTGGGCCACAAGAACGACCATGAATCTCGATAGCCTTTTCAACAACCTTCTCACCAGCGGGATAGGCTTATCCGATTCGGAAACCCTCCGAAAGCTTAGGATCCTCAACACCTTTCATCTGGTCGTGATCATGGCGGCCCCCCTGCTGGGACTTTTTTATTTTTATGCGGGCGCGCTGATTCTCTTCTACTTGACCATCTTCACCGGTCTCCTCATGATTTCCTCCTTCCTCCTCCTGAGAAAAACCAGAAGCCTGGTTCTGGGAGGGCACTTCGCCATCTCCATCCTCTGGGCCTTCCTGTTCCTCGTCTCATGGAATACCGGAGCCATCACCTTCGAGGGCGTGATCCACCCCACATGGATTCTGAACGGAAGCCTGATTCTGCTCGCGGTTTTGATCATGGGTTATCTCCACGGGAGCCTCTGGACGATGGCCATGTTCTTGCAGGTGGGGATCGTTGTCTATCTGTATCAGATCCGCTTCCAGTTCCCGAATCTCCTGCCCATGGAGATGGCGGCCCTTTATCACCTGGGCACCTTCATGATCGGGTTTCTGGTTCTGGTTTTGTTCGCCTTCTTGTTTGAAAGAGAAAGGGAGGAGGCGCTGCTCCGTGAGGAAGGAAAAGCACAGGCTCTGCGGGAATCCAAGAAGTACATCGACGATATCCTGGAGAGATCCCCTGTGCCCACGTTCATTATTGACCGCAGCCACCGAGTCGTTCAGTGGAACCCCGCCTGCCAGACACTGACGGGGATTTCAGCCGGAGAGATTCACGGCAAAGAGGTGTGGGAGGGGTTCAGGATGGGCCAGCAGGGAAGTCTGGCCGACATGGTTCTGACGGAACCCGGAGCGGTGGACGATCATTTTCGAGAGGCCATCCGTTCCAAGTCAGAGAGCGGATGGTACGAGATGGACACGCTCCTTCCGCATTTCAAGAACGGCCGGCGGGTCCTCCTCGAGCGCCGGTGCGCTCTTGGACGAGACGGGCGCCGTGAGAGGTGCTATTCAGACCGTGCGGGAAGTCGCGGGCGCGTCTTTGGACAGGGCTCTGGGTGATTCAGGCCAAGTGAACGAAGCCTTTGTCTCCCCCGTCTACAAGGTCAATGCCCGTGGAAGAATCAGCTCCTGGAATCGCGGGTGCGAAGAGATTTTCGGGTACCCTTCCAGCGAGATGATCGGGCGAAACGCCGCGGACTTGGTTTCAGCGCGCTACAGAGCTCTGTTTGAAGAGGCAATCACCAGAGCGTTCCAGGGCGAAACCTCCGGAACCAAGACCTGGAGATGCCAGCACAGGGAGGGAAAACCTGTTTACGTCACGGCGAGGGTTTACCCCCTCCTGGCGGGCAACGGCGGAGAGAAAGAGTGCGCGGTCGTCAATGCCAATGTGACCGAGATCACGATACGGCTGAAAAAATCGGAGAGCGAAGCGGTGGAGACAAAGGAAAAGCTCAAAACCCTGAGTGAGGAGCACGGTCTTCTGAAAAAAAACATTGCCACCTTCATTAGGAAAAAGGATGAGTCCTAAGAGGAGGAAGCCTCGATCCCGTCAGAGCACCTCGTAAACCATGACCTCCAACGTTTTGCCTTTCACCTTCCTGGGCCCAACCGAGCGAATATTGAATTTTCCCTGAACGCGTTCGTAGGTTTCTTCGCCGATGAGGATCTGATTGGGCTTGGCAATGGATTCGAGCCTGGACGCCGTGTTGACCGCGTCCCCGATCACCGTGTAATCCATTCTTTTGGGAGATCCGATATTCCCTGCAACGACTTTCCCCGTATTGATCCCGATGCGAATGGAGAATTTTCTCTCGTCCGGCATTCCTGCCATCATGGCTCCCAGCGCCTGCGTCATCTCCTGAGCTGCGCGGATGGCTCTTTCCGCGTCATCCTCCTTTTCCATGGGAGCTCCGAAAACGGCCATCAGGCCGTCTCCGATATACTTGTCGAGGGTGCCGTCGTAATGGAAAAGGATGTCCGTCATGCGTGAAAAAAAATCGTTCAGGATCAGGTTGACTTCCCTGGGAGGCATCCGTTCGGCCAGAGCGGTGAAGCCGTTGATGTCTGCAAAGAGGACGGTTGCGGTCGCATCCTTGGGTTCCATCATGTCGTCCAGCGTTTCCTGGCCTCCCTTCAAGATCATGTCAATGACCTGAGGGGAATGAAACCTCTCCAAGCGATTCCTGATTCGCTCTTCTTCCCGGATTTGCTCGTTGAGGCTGGCTTGCTCAATGACCATGGCCATCTGGCTGCCGATCGCTTTGAGCAGCTCAAGGTCCTCTTGAGCGAACTGGTTGTCCAGTCGAACGCTCTCCAACTGGATCACTCCGATAATCTTGTCTTTTCGCCATAAGGGGACGCAGATGGCCGAGCGGATTTGCTGAAGCAAAAGGCTCTTGGCGTGGTCCAGGCGGGAGTCCGTCATCGCATTGGAGGTCAGCAGCGCCACCCCGTCACGGATGACCCGGTTGATGATGGTTCGGCTGGCTTTCAGGGATTCCTGCTCCGCCGGTTGGTCTTCCCGCGATTTGACAACGACCGGAATCAGTTCCTCCCTGTCTCTTTCTCCTGTAAGAATGAGGAACCCGTGGTCCGCATCAATGACGACAAAAATGAGGTCCATGATCTTGTTGAGAAGCTCACCGAAATCATGGATGGAATTCAGCTGCCGGCTGATTTCATAAAGGACATAGAGCACCTTGTTGGTTCTCTCAAGGGCGGAGAGCTCCCTTTTGAACTCCGGCACCTCGCTTTCTTTCTTGAAAGCCATTGCTTTTCGGCTCTCAG
This sequence comes from uncultured delta proteobacterium, assembly GCA_963702565.1. GTDB lineage: Bacteria > Desulfobacterota > DSM-4660 > Desulfatiglandales > HGW-15 > CAVPDE01. Next base: position 374,816 of record CAVPDE010000018.1, read on the forward strand.
CCGGTTCCTTTGAGACCAGAAGAACCTGCGAAGCCATAGGGCTGAACGTTTCGGAGCTGGCCTTGATGAACGGTTCAGGCTCTTTACCCAAATCGGTCCCGCCGCTCAAGGTCAAGGTGCCTTTGAAAAGCTTGCCCGTTCGAGAACGAGAGACGTAGGTCAGGGTGTTGAGACCGATTTTAATGATGTCCTCATCCTTCAGGAGGGCGCTCTGAATCAGGGTCTCATTGACGACCGTGCCGTTAAAACTGCCAAGATCCAGGAGCAGGTGGCCCTGATCCGTTTTGGTAATCTTGGCGTGCTTTCGTGAAACCGTGTGATCGAGCAGCACGAGGTCGTTGTCTTTGCTGCGGCCGATGGTCGTTTCCTGTCTCAACAACGGATAGCTGCTGATGCGGCCGTCTGTGGTGGTGACATAAAGGGTCGCCATGGAGGATTTGCTCCGTTCTTAATCGGAAAAGGCAATCAGGATGACGGTCGTGTCATCTCTCCCGCCTGCCAAGCTGGCCTTCAGGACCAAAGAGAGCCCTATCTTGTAAAGGGCTCTGTCCGGAACGGACAGGATGACGCCCAGGATTTCTTCATCGGGGAGTGCGGCGTAGAGTCCGTCGGAACACAACAAGTACAGGTCACCCGGCGACGGGTCGGACCGACAAACATCCATTCGAGGATTCTCTCCCAGGCCCAGGGCACTGGTGAGGAGATTTCTCTGAGGATGGGCTCTGGCTTGCTCCCTGGAGAGGAGGCCGCTTTCTTGCTGTTCACCGACAATGGAATGATCGGTTGTGATCTGACCGATTTGCCCTGACCGGATCCGGTACACTCGACTGTCCCCCACATTGACAATGGCGAGGTGCTCTCCCTCCGTGAGTGCTCCAACCAGCGTGGTCCCCATCCTCCTGACGACCGAGGAAGGGCTGGAGAGGCTCGTGATCCGTCGGTTGGCCAGAGTGACCGCGGCAAGGAGACGTTTCTGCTCCGGAGTGAGGTCCCTTTGAGGAAGGGCCGGCCATTCCACCTCCCCGGATCTTGAACGGATCACGAAATCCGAGATGCAGTCAATCGCCAGCTGACTGGCTGTCTCCCCGGAGACGTGGCCACCCATCCCATCGGCGATGAGGAAGAGGCCTTGCTTTTCATCTCTGAAATAACGATCCTCGTTTTGAGCGTGGGACTTGCCGATCTCTGAGAACCCGAAAGATGTGAATTTCATCATCTCCCTTTTTCAACGAACGACCGATGCAGGAGGTTCTCCGGAGAAGACCTGCTCCTCGGAGCAGCCGAAGGTCAGCCTGTTCCGTAACCCCAAAGGGTGAACGGCGAAAGGCTGGCGGAGTTTGCAATGAAGGGTCTTCTCTCGGGGATGTTCTACGATGAAGCCTGAGCTGAAAGGTTTACCACAACCAGTTTCCATTCCTGTCCCATCGACTGTTGACGGGAAACCCGAGATTTGACAAGAGATGGTGAAACAGGAATTGCCGATTGCCCCTGAAATACCCCAGTTCCTCGCAGTAGGAATGAGGCTTGAACTCCTTGGCCTCGGCCTCGGATAACGTCATGGTTTGGGCTGTCTTGCCGGCAACACAGATGTGATCAAAATGGATGGAATGGTAAAGCCTGTCCTCCGCCGTAACGACGACGACAGCATTTCCCGGGATTTTTTCATCCACGGTGATGTAAATGCTCAGAAAAAAGCCGATGACCAGAAGACTGATCACTGTGACGGCAACAATTTTACCCTTTTGAGGTCTTCCCATAGAAGCGTCTTGCAGTTAGGTCCCCGTCCAAATGCAGAGCACTTTATAACGTTCGGGCTCAAAAGTCAAATTCAGTTATTCTTGTCGTTCTCTGTCCTCGGAAGGGGAAGCTTAAAGAACTCGATTTGCTCATCTCTCAGCATTTTCTCCTCTTCAGAGGTCGCCGATCCCTTGATGTTCTTCTTTTCGCTGACCCCGTAATGCATTCTGAGGGCCTCCTTGGCGAAATTGGAGCCCACATCCTCGAAATTTTTGTTCACATAGTCGACAATTTCTTTCGCAAGCTTCCGGTAATCGATGGAATCGGGCGGTCTTTCCGGTTCAGGCCGGGCCATCTTGGTGGCGACCGCAGAGAGCACTCTTCGCACTCTGGTCTCCTCGCAAACAGGACATATCACCAGTTTCTTGCGGGCCTGTTCTTCAAAGGAAGCGCTGCTGTTGAACCAGCCCTCAAAGCGATGCCCATTTGCGCACTCTAGGTCAAATACGATCAAGAAGGCCTCTCCCTCGGCGTTCCAGCTGGAACAGGATTCCTATTTTTCAGCGTAAAGCACCGCTAAGATCTCTGTCGTTTCTTGGCCGTGGCACTTGACGAGGTGGGGAACGGTGCTGTCGTAATAAATGGCGTCCCCGGACTCCAACACATGGATTTCCTCGCCAAGCCGGACTTCCATACGACCCCTCAGGACAAAAATGAATTCCTGACCGTCGTGAGCGGACCTTTCCTCTTCTGTGGTCGCAGGCTGCAGGGTGACCAGAAAGGGCTCCATGTGCCGATCCTTTTTGTACGGCGCAAGGGATTCATAGCCGTACCCGTAATGCTTGTCCCTCTTCGAGTCGTATCGAGAGACCACCTTGCGATCCCCTCTGCGCACAATGGTGAAAGGCCTCAATTCATCCCCTGAAATGAAGTAACCCATCTTCATTTCCAGAGCCTTGGCCAGTTTGATAATCGTTCCGAGGGGTGGAGCACTTTGCCCCTGCTCGATTTCCGCGAGGAGGGACACCTCAAGGCCCGTTCGCCTCGATATATCCAACAAGCTGAGACCTCGCTGTTCCCTGGCCCTTTTCACCCGTTCGGCCACGTCGACCGTTAGGTCTTGCTGCGGAGGTTCCTGGTCGATGCTCTCCATGAAAGCCTTTTCCTCATCTCTGCTGGTGAACTGGCTCACATGGGCAAGAAAATCCTCGTACCCTTCAGATCGCTTGCTCTTATCTTTCTCTTGGGTCATGGCTCGTTCCCTGGTTCATTGCCGTAAAAGGTTTGGGGTTATTGTTATCATGTCCTGGGGCGGTCGGTCAAGAAGCAAGCCCGCTGTCTTTCTTGACAGGCAAAGGCCCGACGCCTATGATGGCTGCAAAAGAAGCTAGTGGATGGGGCTCGAAAAATCAACGAAATTCTAAACCGGTAGGCCGACAGAGAGAGGACGAGAGGATGGTTGAAAAGCAGTTCCCTGTGGATGAGCTCACGAAACATGACACGTGGAGAATGTTTCACATCATGGCGGAATTCGTGGAAGGCTTCGAGGTATTGCCCGAGATCTACCCGGCGGTCAGCGTTTTCGGTTCCGCAAGAGCTGGCCGAAACAGCCCTGTTTATAAGAAAACAGAGAAGCTGGCTCGCCTGCTCGCGGAGAACGAGTTCAATGTCATCTCCGGAGGAGGGCCGGGGATCATGGAGGCTGCCAACAAGGGGGCTGCGGAAGGGGGAGGTAAATCGGTGGGACTCAACATTCACCTTCCCAGCGAACAAAAGCCGAATAAATATGCGAACATTCGCCTTGACTTCAAGTACTTTTTCATCAGAAAAGTCATGTTCGTCAAGTACGCGGTCGCCTATGTGATCATGCCCGGCGGGTTTGGCACGCTGGATGAACTCTTCGAAGCCCTCACCCTGATCCAGACCAAGAGAATTCGATCCTTCCCGGTCATCCTTATGGATTCACGGTACTGGAAGGGTCTTGTGGACTGGATGAGGAAGACCCTCCTTAAGTCCCACTTCATTTCCCCCCATGATCTCGACATCTTCCACATGGCGGACAAGCCTGAGGAGGCGGTGGGCATCATCAAAAGGAGGGTCATTGTCTGAGGCAAGGCATGACGAGATCCATGATCTATTCCAAAGTGCTGAGCGCTTGGGAATAGAATTGAGTGACCACCAGTTGGATTTATTCCGCATCTATTTGGAGGAACTGTGGTCCTGGAACAGGAAGTTCAACTTGACCGGCCTGGAGGACCGCAGGCGGATGGTGGTTGAGCTTTTCCTTGATTCGCTGCTTCCGTCCCCCTTTTTTCCTGGAGAGGGAGATCTCCTTGATGTCGGCTCCGGTGCGGGTTTCCCGGGTTTGCCGCTCAAAATTCACTGTCCCCTGCGCCATACGTTTCTGCTGGAACCAAACTCAAGAAAGGTGAGCTTTCTCCGTCATGTGATTCGGCTGACCAAGCTGAGAGGGGTAGAGACCATCAAGGGCCGTGTCGAGCATCTTCCCGAGGAAGTTCGATACGACACGGTCGCTGCGAGAGCGCTGGCGGAGCTGGGGAGGACCCTCGAGTTCTGTGCTCCTCTGGTGAAACAAGGAGGTCATCTGCTGCTGTATTTGGGAGCCAGGGCGGAAGAGCACTTAAAGGAAAGTGAGCGCTTGGTGGAGGATCATCACCTCAGGGTGGCCAAGAGGCTTTCCTATGCCCTGCCGGGAAAACGATCCGAGAGGCACACGGTGATCTTCCAAAAAGAGCGAGAGATTGCCTAGTTGCCGGCGAGAGAGGAGGCTGAGGGCCCTGGACAAAGAAGATCCAGGATAAGGCCGAGCTGGCGCTCAACGAACTCTGCAAGGGTAAGGCGTCTCCTAAAATGCCATCTCTTGAGGACCCACATATGAGCCATCATCATGATGTTGAAGGCCATTAAATCGACATCGGTTCTTCTGAAAAAGCCTTTTTGAACGCCCTCCTTGATGATTTCTGAAAAAATCTCGGAAACAGTCACCTCCAGCTGCATGACCGCGCCTTTCGCGGCTGTGTCAAGGGAGCCGGACTTCTGGTACATGAGAAGGATTTTCTCCTGTTCCCGGTCGACAATTCCTGAGTAGAGCACCACGGCGGTTGCCAGTTTGTCCCGGGGCAGATCGAGTTCTCCAATCTGGCGAGTGAGGTTTTCTCTGAAGGAATTGAGGACATCCTCCATGATCATCTTCATGATTTCAGATCTCTTACCGGCGTAGCGATAGGTGACCGGAAGGCTCACACCTGCCATTTCGGAAATCTCCTCAATGGAGGTCCCTGCAAAACCTTTTTTCGCGTACAAAAGACTTGCTGCGTCGATGATCTTCTTTCGCACCGTATCCGAAGCGCTGATCTGATCAAGCACCGTCAACTGCTTTCTTGAAACATCCATTCTCTTTGCTCCTTCCGTCGTCGGTCAGCGACCGGGTCACTGCATTTTTCTATCACATTAAGGAACGCTCAAGAAAGCGATTTTGCATTTCTTGATTCCGAGAGAACTCCATGTAAAGTCACTTATGATTGTTTACATTTGATTTGTTATTGATGCCATGAATTCTGTTGACTTTTAATCGATTATAATATATTCTCTATCACTAAATAGGTTCTTAATTAAAACAACAGGAAAGGAGAGAGTATGGCAACCGCTGGACAAATCAAATACAGAATCGGGCTAGCAAAGAAAAAAGCTGCAAAATTTCTTAAAGAACTGGCAGCGAGCAAGAAAAAGATCAAAGGATTAGAAGCTCAACTCAAGAGAGCTAAACCTGGGAAAAAGGTCAAGCCTAAGGCCAAGAAGAAAGCCAGGCCCAAAAGAAAAGCGGCCAGAAGGAGAAGATAAGGCCAAGCTGTTAAGATTCTGCAACAAAATGGCATCAGGGCACTCCGGCCGGAAGGGTGCCCTTTTGTCTTTTTCGTCTTCTTACAGCCCCCAACCCGCCAGTTGCCTCAGCATCCTGTCCCTGTGAGTGCCAGGCCAGAAAAAGCGGCCGCACTCCGGACAAGACTGAATTCCCGAAAGATTTTCATGCCAGACATAGTCCGGCAGGCTCGACCTCGCAGCCTCAGGGTCTGCTTCCCTGAGCGGCACATTGCAGCGCAGGCATCTTGTGAAAAATCTCGATCGATCGAGCTTGAGGCAACCCAGATTCCGCAGCTCCTTGAGCTGCTCACCCACATGGTCTGATCGAATCAGGATCACTCCCGAATGATGGGCCTGAACCTCCGTGCGGCGGGACAACAGCCTTCCTCCTTGAGCCGTGAAGCGGACGAGTTCTTCTTCCCGATACGATCGCTGATAAAGAACATCATAGCCCATCATCCTCAGCCACTTGGCGAGTTTCCCTAACATTGGTTCTGCCACGAATCGATCTTCCATGCGAGGCCGGGGTCCAAATTCGTTGACCGCCAACAGGTGTTATTATAGATTACTTGCAAGCAAAGGCGAACCTATTCTTTTTCATTGCGGAAGTGTAATCCATGGATCGAATCCTCATCGAGGGGGGCTACCCTCTCAAGGGCTGCGTCCGCGTGAGCGGAGCAAAAAATGCCGCGCTCCCGGTCATCGCGGCCTGCCTTCTCACAGGAGGATGGCACCGTCTGAAGCGCGTCCCTAACCTCAGGGACGTCCACACCATCAAGCTGATCATGTCCAGGATGGGTGTCGTTTTCCGTGAGGAAAACGGCGGGCTCGCGGTGAACTCGGAGAACTTGGACAAGCACATCGCCGCCTATGATCTGGTGAAGACGATGAGAGCCTCGATTCTTTTGTTGGGGCCTCTCCTGGCGAGGTTGGGCAAGGCGCGCATCTCTTTGCCGGGAGGGTGTGCGATCGGAGCCAGGCCCGTTGATCTTCATCTCAAGGCCCTCGGCGCCATGGGCGTAAAGATGTTCCTTAAAAAAGGGTACATCAATGCCGAGGTCCAGCAGCTCAAAGGAGCGGACGTCTTTTTCGACATCCCTACGGTTACGGGCACGGAGAACATCATGATGGCTGCAGTCAGGGCGCGAGGTCAAACGGTGCTCCGAAATGCAGCCAAGGAACCGGAAGTGAAGGATCTCGCGGACATGCTGAGAAGCATGGGCGCGGAGATCGAGGGGGACGGCACCGACACGATGGTGATCCGGGGGCGGGAAGAATTGGCTCCTGTGCAGCAGCACGAGATCATCCCCGACAGGATCGAATCCGGAACCTTCATGATCGCAGCGGCCATGACCCGGGGGGAAGTTCTTATTGAAGGATGCCGGCCGGACCACGTGGCCGCGGTCATAGAGAAACTGCAATCGGTCGGCGCGGAGATCACCTGGACGGAAAAGGGGGTTCATGTCAAGGGACCGGACGCCGTTCAAAGCGTGGACATCGAAACCAGGCCGTTCCCCGGTTTTCCCACCGATCTTCAGGCCCAGTTCATGTCCCTCATGTGCATCGCAAAAGGGGCGAGCATCATCCGGGAAACCATTTTTGAAAACCGGTTCATTCATGTGAGCGAACTCAAGCGCCTGGGCGCGGACATCGCGATCCACGGGAACCAGGCCCTGGTTCGAGGGAAAGAACGTCTCCTGGCCGCGCCCGTGATGGCGACCGATCTCAGGGCCAGTGCCTCTCTGATCCTTGCGGGACTCGTAGCTCAAGAGGGCACCACGGAAGTCAACAGGATCTATCACTTGGACAGAGGCTATGAGGCCCTGGAGAAGAAGTTTCAATCCTTGGGCGCCAAAATATGGCGGGAAAAAACATAGTGCAGCCCACTGGCCGCAACCCGAACAGAACCCCGAAGGTTGAATGTCGAATAAGGTTTACCCGCCTTCGGCGGCGCCAGCCAGCCAGAGGCTGGTAAAAGGCGACCAGGGAATTTCGAATGATGAAGTTAAATCACTTCTGTTGTTCCCTTCATCGTTCGTTATTCGATATTCTACGGTTCGCTTCTGAACTTCTCCAAACACCATTGAGAAGTCAGAGGCTTGGATTCCTCACATGCCTCTCCGTCCCCTTGTTCCATTGCTGTTCGCGTTCATGGCGGGACTGCTCGCCAGCTTTTTAAGTCTGCCCGCTGACTCGGCTCTCAGAATCGTCCCCGCCGTCTCTTTCGTGGTCCTTTTGATCCTTGGCCTGGTGGTTCAGGGCAGGGGGAGGTACCCTCTTCATCTTTTTCTGTTTTTCTTTGCAGGCTCCCTTCTCGATCTGAGCAACCGGCAGAGTTCGGAATTGGTCGCTCTCGCTGAGAGGCAAGAGCGCGTCACCATCGAAGGCACGGTCGTCGAACCTCCGGTCATCAGGGAAGAGACCCTGACGGCCGTTGTCAGGGTCGATCGGCTTCATGGGATGGAGAGCGGAATGGCGGCCGGAGAGAAAGTCCGGGTCAACATTTACAAACCGGATTCCGCCTTTGCTCCGGGAGACAGGATTATGTTTCCGGCGAAACTCAGGGCGTTCCGCAATTTCAACAACCCGGGGCGCTACGACTATGCCCTGGCCATGGAAATCCGAGGCCTTTCCTGCGCCGCTTCAGTGACGGAAGGCCGGCGGATCGTTCGTCTCGGCAAAGGGGATCTGGGTTTTCCCTTTGAAATGCTGGAAAGAGCGCGCAAGCCGATTCGAGCGTTTTTTGCCGAACGCCTCTCTCCCCGAAACCAGGCCCTTTTCCAGGCGCTGATCCTGGGTGAACAGGAGAGCATCCGGCGCGACGTTCGGCAAGCCTTTACCGTCACGGGGCTGGGACATGTTCTCTCCGTGTCGGGGCTTCATGTGGCGCTGGTGGCCTGGTTTGCTTTTGCCTTGATCAAGAAAGCCCTTTCCCTGTCTTACGAGTTGGCTCTTCGAACAGACCTGCGAAAGGCTGCCGCTCTTCTCACTTGCTTCCCTGTGGTGGCCTACACTTGCCTTGCAGGGTTCCAGGTGCCCAGCCAGCGGTCCATGATGATGGTCCTGGCGTTTCTTTTCTCCATGATCCTGGGCAGAGAAAAAGACGTGTGGTCAACGCTTGCTTTCGCCGCCCTCGTCGTTCTTGCCGTGGATCCCCATTCGATTTTCACTATTTCTTTTCAGCTTTCTTTTCTTGCGGTCGTGGGAATTCTCTGGCTGGCGCCGAAGATCTTCTCGGTCATTTCCTTTGAGACCTACGAACTGAAGAAGGGACTCCTGTATCGCGGCTACCTCTATTTCTGCGGACTCGCCTCCGTGACCCTATCGGCGATGTTCTTTCTTTTTCCAGTGACCTCCTTCTATTTTCACCGGCTTTCTCTGGTGAGCCCCCTGGCCAACATGACGGCGCTGCCCATCATGGGAATTTGCATCCTGCCCCTGGGGCTTCTGGCCGCAGCCTGCTTGCCCTTGTCCCAGGGTCTGGCCGAGTTCGTCCTGGCGGTTGCAGCATGGGGACTGGACCGGATGATGGACTATGTAGACTACTGGAGCGGTTTTTCCTGGACAGAGGTCCAGGTGATCAGGCCAAACTTCATGGAAATCCTTCTCTTCTATGCGTTCTTCTTTTGCCTTTTCTCTCTGAGACGCCTGAAGTGGGCTAGGGGCGGTGTTGTGTTCCTATTGCTTGTTCTGGCAGGAGACATGGGTTACTGGACCTACAGGACGCACTTCAATCCTTCCTTGAGGATGACTTTCCTCGACGTGGGGCAAGGAAACGCAGCTCTGGTCGAGTTTCCGGGCTCCAAGAGGATGCTGATCGATGGAGGCGGTTTCCCGGGGAGCGATTTCGACACAGGGGAGATGGTGGTTGCCCCGTTCCTCCTTCGATCTAAGATCCTCCGAATCGACACGATCGTGATGACTCACCCAGAGGCGGACCATATGAACGGGCTTCTTTATGTTGCAGAGCATTTCAGGCCAACGGAGTTCTGGTACAATGGCGAAAAAGTGGACTTCCCTTCTCTTCGGGAGCTCATGGCCCTCTTAGAGGCCAAGGGGATCAGAAGCAGGACTCCAGCTGAGTTAGAGGAGGGAAGAGAGATCTCCGGAGCGCTTGTCGAGATCCTTCATCCCACCGAAGGTCCCTTGTCGAGGAAGTCCAACGACAACTCCCTTGTCATGAGGGTATCCTCTGGAGGAACCTCTTTCCTTTTCCCAGGGGACCTGGAGGCCGCGGGGGAGCAACTGCTCATTTCCAGGTCCGGCTCTAGACTGAAAAGCGACGTTCTCCTTGCCCCTCATCACGGAAGCAGAAGCTCCAGTTCCAGGGCCTTTCTCGAAGCGGTGAATCCGAAAGTGTGCATCATCTCCTCGGGTCAAGGGAACCCCTTCGGGTTTCCCAGTCAGGAGACTCTCGGAAGACTTAGAGATCAGGGATGCAGGATTTTGAGGGTGGATGAACTCGGTGCCATTGAAGTCTCCGCTGGGCAAGGAGGATTCCAAATCAGGAGCTTCAGGTAGATTTCCCGCTCCAGTTGCAAAGAAGGGTAAAAAGGATTAGGTTTCTACCACAGAACCTGGCTAGTTTCAAAAACGTAACGGGAAGGGAGATGATCAAAATGAAGAAAGCCGCGGTTTTTGTTTCGCTCATTTCTTTGCTCTTTATTGTTGCCGGATGCGGGAGCTATGGGAAATTAAGGCTTCCGTCGGGGCCTGGGGCAACCATCACGACCCAGGAATTGAAGGAAAACTCGCAAAAATACAATATTCTTGCAACGGGCGTGGAACTGAATGTCCCTTCGGCGATTATTTTTGACCGCAAGGAGGACAATCGGGAAATCATCGGGGAGAGATGGTGGGAACTGAAAGATTACAAGGCGGTTTCGGAGACGGTCGACTGGATTGAAGCTCAAGAACCAGTGGGAGGTTACTATCCGAGGCTCTGGAAAATTCTGGGGCCTGACGATCATCTCTATGGGTACATGTTTACGGCATGGGACCACGCGGTCATGTTCGTTGGGGATGACAAGACCATGAGGGTCATGGATCTCCCGGTCCCTCCGTTTCTTGCCGTGGGCGGGCCGGACGTGAGAGACACCGCCAAATAGAGCCGGATAGGGTAAGCCGGGTGAATCGATTGCTAAAGGGAAGAGCTGAGAAGGTAACGGAAGATATTTATCAGGTGGGAGGGGGCAATCTCACCTCCCCCGAAGATGCGGCGATTTACCTCGTTCGTTCTGACGATCGTGCCGCGCTGGTGGATGCCGGGTGCGGAACTTCACAGGTTCAGGTCTTCCAAAACATCGAAGCCTGCGGAGTCCCCTTGGATCGCATCGAGTACCTTTTGATCACCCACTGTCACTTTGATCACACAGGCGGCGCCCAGGCGGTGAGAGACAGGACCGGGTGCAAAATCGTGGCCCACGAGAGGGAAGCCGGATTTCTGGAAGAGGGCGATCAGAGGGTCACGGCGGCCAAGTGGTACGGCGCATTTCTAGAGCCCTTCCAGGTGGATGTGAAACTCAAAGGAGAGCGCCAGGACCTATGGGTCGGGGTGAAAAAAATAGAGGCCCTTCATGTGCCGGGCCACTCTCCCGGGTCGCTGGTTTATGTCACGGAGTCAGAGGGTCTGAAGATCCTTTTCGGGCAGGATGTCCACGGACCTCTCGATGCCAGTCTCCTTTCCGATCGAGAGGACTACCGACGCTCCTTGAAGCTCCTTCTTACTCTTCAGGCGGATGTCTTATGCGAGGGGCATTATGGGGTGATCAGGGGAAAAGACGAGGTAGCCGATTTCATAGAATCCTTCCTCTGAGTCTTCAAAGTAGGGCTTTGGCCGTAATCACGCTTGAATGCCGAAATTCGAATATCGAATGTCGAACAGGGAATGTCGAATGTTGAAGTTGAATTTCTTTTGTTTTTTCCTTCGCCGTTCGTTATTCGATGTTCGATATTCTAGGGTTCGCGTCTGAGCTTCTGCAATCCCTCAGCTATTCTGGAGTTCTCTTGAATTTCAGATAGTCCTCATAGGTATCGATGTCCGCGTCATTATAGTCCCCGCCTGGCTCCACGAGGCAAACCTGTTTGGGATGGTTGATGAAGAGATCCCTGGCGCCTTGATCCCCTGTCAGCCGGTGAAGGGCGGGGAAAAAGGGTCGGCCGATGATGACCGGATGGGATCGCTTGCCTCGCACCTTCAGTGCGCCAAGAGGAAGCCCTGAGTCCAGATAGCCGGACAAAAGGCGATTGATGATCCCTGAAGTGATATAAGGCATGTCTCCGAGGAGAATCATGACATGATCATAATTATTCTCGACATGAGACAGACCGGTCATGATCGAAGAACTGATGCCTAAAGGGTGGTCGGTGTTTTCGACGATTTTCAGGTTTGACCGATGCTTGCCGGATCGAATCCTTGTCCTGATCTCATCGGCCCGAAAACCGAGGACAAGGACGACGAGATCCAGGTTGGAGTGAAGAGCTTGTGCAAGGACTCTGTCGAGAAGAAGGGTATCGCCCGCCGGCAGGAGCTGCTTGGGAGTGCCCATCCGGGTGGAGGCTCCGGCCGCGAGCAAGAGACCCGCGACAGGATCAGCCTTTTTTCGCTTCTTGATGACCGGCATCGAAGATGGAAAGATTCTTGTCCCTGAAACGATCAGGGCTGATTTGAGCGACGGTCTGCCTCAAAGTCTCATAATCGAAAGGGCTGTCTTCATAGGCCGAAAAAAAACCCAGCAGGGCAAGGTTTGAAGACATGGGTGCCCCCAGGTCCGAAGCGATTTTGCCTGCGGGAACCGCCCGGCTGATGATCTCTTTTTTTTCGAGAAAGCCTCTCACTTCCTTTCTCGGGAAAAGAGGGGAGGGGGTGTTCACGTAAAGACGACCTCCTCGGGCAAGGAAAGGGAGGTTTCGATACGCTTCGTTCTCTTCGAGAGCAAGCAGAAGGGGTGCCTCATGAGTTCTCACCAGGGAGCCTTGCACGTTGCCTAGCCTGAGATGAGAGACCACGGAACCTCCGCGCTGCGCCATGCCGTGCGTTTCGGCTCCCATCACGTTGTAGCCTTTGTCGAGGGCCACCTGGGCAAGCACTTTGGTCATGAAAAGGATCCCTTGGCCCCCCAACCCGCAAAGCACCAGATTGATCGCGTTCATGCCACCTCCACAATTGCCCCTTTGGGGCAGATCTGAATACAGACGCCGCAGGAAGAACAGAGTTGAGCGTTGATGCTCGTGCGACCGAGCTCCTGATCGTGATAAATGGCGGGGCACTCAAAGCGATCCATGCAGAAGTTGCATTCCGCGCAATCGTCGGTGACGGTGACCTTCTTTTTTTCCGGAATCGCCTCAGCCTTGTAGGCGATGAGGCACGGGTGCCGTGCGATGATGACGGCAATGCCTCCTTCGGGCTCTTGGATGTACTCGGCGGCTTTTTTCAGAACTTCCGTCATCTTCTTGATGTCGTAGGGATCCAGGACTTCGATGAAATCAATCCCGCACCCGGCAACAATTCTCTCCAGGGAAATCGCTTTTCCCTCGCTCCCGTCCGCCCTGATTCCCATAGAGGGAGACGGCTGCATCCCGGTCATGGCCGTGGTCAGGTTGTCCAGGATCACCAGGATGAACCTGGACCCGTTGTACACGGCGTTGAGAAGACCGGCTGTGCCCGAGTGGTAGAAGGTGGAATCGCCGATGGTCGCCACAATGGGCTGATCCACTCCATCCTGTGTGAAAGCGTGGTAAAAGCCGGAAGCCATGGTGATTGCAGCACCCATGTCCAGACAGGTGTCCACGACCCCCAGGTTCATCCCCAGAGTGTAGCACCCGATGTCGGAGGTGAAGATGGCCTTGGGCCGGGTCTTCCGGATGGCGAAAAAGGCTGACCGATGGGGGCAACCGGGGCAAAGGGTCGGTTTTCGAACAGGGAGTTGGAGGCCTTTGACCAGTTCCATCGCCTCCGTATCCTTTTCACCCTCAAAGCCCTGAAGGTTGAGCTCTATCAGGGTTCGGTCGAGCAATCCGTAAATGACCTGCGGCACCAGTTCCCCTTCGAGCGGCACATGCCCTGAAAGGCGGCCCAAAACCTTGTTCCTGTCTCTTAGGAGATACTCGATGAGCGTGTCCGTCTCTTCAATGACCAGCACCTTGTCGCAGGCTCCCATAAATTCTGAAGCCAACGCTTCAGGGAAGGGGTAGGGGGCTCCAAGTTTGAGAACAGGGATGTCGGTGCGTTTCTCTTCCTCAAGAAGGTCTCGTATCACGGCATAGGGGACGCCTCCTGCAACGAGGCCCAGGGGATATTTCCTGCCCGGCTCGAGGTTGTGGAAGTTGTAATGGGTGAGGGTGTCAAACCTCTTCCCGATCTCCTTGAGCTTCTTGTTCAGTTCTCCGTGAAGGATGAGGCGAAACCGCGGGGTGGCCGCCCACCGCGACGGATCTTTCTCAAAGGCGCTCTTTTTCGGATTGGCGGGGAGAGAGTCATAGGCAATGTTCTGACGGGCATGGCAGACCCGAATGGCAGGCCTCAGGATGACTGGCACTCTGAATTCTTCCGAGAGTTCCATGGCGAACCCCACCATTTCCCTCGCCTCTTCCGGGTTGGAAGGATCCAGGACAGGGACCTTGGCCAATCGGGCCATGAGCCGGGTGTCCTGCTCGGTCTGAGAGGAGTGGGGACCCGGATCATCGCAGGAGATAATGACCAACCCACCCACCGTCCCCAGGTAGGCTGCGCTCATGAGAGAATCGGCCGCCACGTTCAGCCCGACCTGCTTCATGCAGCAGGCGGCTCTCTTGCCTGTGATCGATGCGGCGAAAGCGTTGTCGAGGGCCACTTTCTCGTTGGTGGACCACTCGACATAAGTGTTCAGATTTTCCGATTTGACCAGGCGAATGACCTCCGGCAGGATTTCCGAGCTCGGGGTGCCTGGATAAGAGGTGACGACCTGGCAGCCGGCTTCCAGAAGCCCAAGGGCGATGGCCCCGTTTCCCAGCAGGATCTCTTCTTTTTTCATGGTTCTTCCGTCTTTCTCCTTTTCGCCTCTTCGATCAGTTCAATGAGGGTCAGGACTTTTTGTTTTGGAGGCTTGCTGAAGAGCCTCTCCCATTGTTCCGTCGTCAGTTCCTGACGCAGGAAATCTTCTATCATAAAATGATCATACCAGCAATCCATGATCTTGAAACAAGGTTCCCCTTTGTTTTCGATACGGCAGTAGGAGAAGGGCACAGGATTGCCGAGCCTCCGGCACCTGATCATCACATCGGCTCCAGGTGGAGTGCTTTCTTTTTTCATGACGGCTCACCAGAAATAACGCCGGAGGTCGACGCTGTCGATCTCCGGCGTGAATGAAAGGTTGCGCAGGACCGCTAAATTTTTCCGGGTTTGTACTGCTTGGGTTTGGGTAGTTTGGCGATGTCGTTCAAGGCCCTGTGAATCTCTTCTTCAGGCAGGGCATGATCCGACAGTTTGCCTCTGAGATAAGCCTCGTAAGCTGCCATGTCCACAAGGCCGTGGCCGCTCCAGTTCATCAGGATGACCTTCTGCTTGCCCTCCTCGCGGGCCTTGATCGCCTCGCGGATCAACATGGCGACAGCATGGTTTGTCTCAGGCGCACTGATGAACCCTTCTGTGCGGGCAAAAGTGATGCCGGCCTGGAAAGTCTCCAACTGCGGCACCGCTTCCGGGCGGATAAGGCCGTCCAGAATGAGCTGGCTCACCGTGGGAGCCATGCCGTGATACCTCAACCCTCCTGCATGAATCGGCGCAGGAACGAAGCTGTGGCCAAGGGTGTGCATGGGCATAAGAGGGGTCATCATTACGGTATCCCCGAAGTCATAAGCGAAGGGTCCCCGGGTCATGGTAGGGCAGGACAGGGGCTCCACCGCAATGATGTCGATTTTCTTGCCGTTGATCTTGTCTCTCACAAAGGGGAAGGCGCAACCTGCAAAGTTGCTCCCTCCACCGCAACATCCGATGATCACATCCGGGTAGTCGCCGGCAATGGCCAGTTGTTTCTGCGCCTCCAGACCGATGACGGTCTGGTGAAGCATGACATGGTTCAGCACGCTGCCCAGGGAATACTTGCTGTCCTTGCCCGTCACAGCGGCTTCAACCGCTTCGCTGATGGCAATGCCGAGGCTCCCGGGAGAATCCGGGTTCTGGGCCAGGATCGACTGGCCGGCCTTGGTCTCCGTGCTCGGGCTCGCCACGCAGTTGGCCCCCCAGGTCTCCATCATGAGCCGGCGGTAAGGCTTCTGGTTGAAGCTGATCTTCACCATGTAGACCTTGCACTCCAGACCAAAAAACGCACAAGCCATGGACAGGGCGCTCCCCCACTGGCCTGCACCGGTCTCCGTGGTGATCCTCTTGGTCCCTGCCACCTTGTTGTAGTAAGCCTGGGGAACGGAGGTGTTGGGTTTGTGGCTGCCTGCGGGGCTCACTCCCTCGTTCTTGAAATAGATCTTGGCCGGAGTCTTGAGAAACCGCTCAAGGTTGTAAGCCCTGTAAAGCGGCGTAGGCCTCCAAATGGTGTAGATCTTTAAGACCTCTTCCGGGATGTCGATGAACCTCTTTGAGCTGACTTCCTGCTCGATCAGGTTCATGGGGAAAATGGGGGCCAGATCCTCCGGACCAACAGGTTTTCCGGTCCCCGGGTGAAGCGGCGGTTCCATGGGTGTAGGCATGTCTGCAAGGATGTTGTACCATTGACGGGGCAATTCCGACTCGGGTAGAAAAATCTTCTTGACCTCCATACTCCCTCCTTCTTCATCGTTGTTGTTTCTCATACAGCCCGGGCCTACAGGCTGACCTCAACGCCCAACAACAAAATCGTTTTCCCGGGACCCTGAGGGTGAACCTTCCAACCACTCAAAGCCCAGAAAGAAAGGACAGAGTCAAAAACCCGCCACGGTCACGAGGCGCCTCAAGCGGAAAAAACCGTTTTGAAATGCGGAATTGCCGAAGTGGCGAGAAAGATATAGTGGGGTGTATAACGAAAAGGGGTTGATGAGTCAAGATTTTTCGTTCTAGCCTTTTGACTTTCAAAAAAACGCAAAACCCATTAGAATAAGAAACGTTAAGGAAGGGTGATCTGCGCCAGGTCAGCTCAAACAAGGGCACACCGGATGCCGCAGGAGGATTCAAGGAATGGACGCCAAGATGGTTCGAGAACCGGAACATCAGCAAAAGCTTTCCTACTACAAAGCCTTGCACGATATCGGCAATCAGATTCATGCTGCAAAGGATATCAATGAAATCCTGATCAACCTGCGAGAGAAGATTCTGAGCCTTTTTGACGCGGACCGGATCACCATCTACGTCGTGGACGGCAAGCGGAAGGAGGTTTACTCCCGCTTTGCCGCAGGGGCTATTCAGGAAATCCGGGTTCCCATCAACAACAAGAGCCTTGCCGGGTACACGGCGAACAATGCTCAGATTACCAACATCGTGAACGCCTACGATACGCACGAGCTGAAACTCCTTGACCGGGAACTCGGGTTTGACAAGAGCTGGGACGAGAAATCGAAATACATGACCAAGCAGATTCTCACGGTCCCCATCTTTTACAAAAAGTACGTGATCGGCGTGCTCCAGCTCATCAACAAGAAAGGCGGGGACCGCTTCAGCGAGGAAGATCAGACCTCGGCTGTCGAAATGGCCAAGGTGCTCGGCATCGCTTTTTTCAACCAGAAGAAAATGTCTCAGCAGAGGGCCAAAAAAACCAAGTTCGACTATCTCACGGACAACAACATCATTACCGAAACCGAACTGGAAAATGCGATTTCCATGGCCAGGTCCAGAAACGTGTCGATCGAGAGCATTTTCTTGAAAGAAATGAAGGTGAGAAAGAACGATGTGGGACGCTCGATCGCCCAGTATTACAACTCCGACTACGTTCCTTTTGACAGCAATTATCCCATTCCCGGCGATCTGCTGGCAAAGCTGAAGCCCACCTATCTCAAGAACAACCTGTGGGTTCCCCTCGGGAAGGTGGATGGGAAGGTCAAGATCCTCATCGACAATCCCACGCGCCTCGACAGGATCGACAGCATCAAGTCTCTGCTTCCTGCAGAAGGCTATGAGTTCGCCGTCGGGCTCCGCGAGGACATTCTCCAGTTCCTGGACTATTTTTACGGGACGCCGCGCATGCAGACCCAGGGGTCCATTGATGATATCCTGAACAAGATGGATGTCCAGGAGCAGGAGGAGATGGAAGCGGGAGCCGAGATGCTCACCGAAAACGACAGCATCATTGTGCAGCTCGTGAACAAAGTCATTACCGATGCTCAGAAGAAGAACTGCTCGGACATCCACATCGAGCCTTATCCCGGAAAGGAAGGGGCTGAAATCCGGCTGAGGGTCGACGGCCAGTGCCAGAAGTACCAGACCGTGCCGTACCATTACCGAAAGGCGCTGGTCTCCCGCCTAAAGATCATGGCGGATCTCGACATCTCCGAGCGCAGAAAACCCCAGGATGGCAAAATCAGGTTCAAGAAATTCGGTTCCCTGGACATCGAACTTCGGGTGGCCTCCATTCCCACAGTGGGAGGGGAAGAAGATGTGGTCATGCGTATTCTTCAAGCCGGAGAGCCCATTCTGCTGGCCAACATGGGGCTCAATGAAAGGGACTACAATCTCCTGCTCAACATCATCAGCAAGCCCTACGGGATTGTTCTGTGCGTCGGGCCGACGGGCAGCGGGAAAACCACGACCCTTCACTCTGTTCTGGCTCACATTAACAAGCCGGAAACCAAGATCTGGACCGCAGAAGATCCGGTGGAGATCACCCAGAGAGGGCTTCGGCAGGTGCAGGTCTTGCCCAAGATCGGCTTTGACTTTGCAGCTGCCATGCGTTCTTTCCTGAGGGCTGACCCGGATGTGATCATGGTGGGTGAAATGCGGGACCATGAAACGGTCTCCATAGGGATCGAAGCGTCCCTCACCGGGCACTTGGTTTTCAGCACCCTTCACACCAACAGCGCGCCTGAGACCATTGTCAGACTGTTGGACATGGGGATGGACCCCTTCAATTTTGCGGATGCGCTCCTGGGAGTGCTTGCCCAGCGCCTCGTGAGAACCCTCTGCAAAAGCTGCAGGGAGCCCTATCATCCCAGCCGCGCAGAATACGACTTGCTGGTCCGATCCTATGCCGGGAACTTTGACGCCCTGGGTTTCCCCTACACGGACGACCTGGTCCTCCACAGGGCCAAAGGCTGCGACAAGTGCAACAACGGGTATAGGGGAAGAACCGCGATTGTAGAACTTCTGGAAGGATCAGATGAGGTCAAAGCGCTGATTCAGAGCAAAGCCGTGATGGAGAGGATCCGGGAAGAGGCGGTAAAGGGAGGCATGACCACTCTCATGCAGGACGGCATCCGGAAGGTGTTCCTCGGGCTTACGGACATCCAGCAGGTCCGGAAGGTGTGCATCAAGTAATGCAACAGTTTAGCTCTTTGAAATAAACACAGAAAAAGGCCATGGGGGTCTCTCTAAAAACAGAACAACGAAGACGCCACACCTCAATGGCAAGCTCTACGCCATGGGTGAGGCGGGCGGAGGGCTTCCGGGGAACTCGCCACGTCATCCCCAGTTGGCAGGTGCCGGTAAAACCTCGCCGCCCGCCTTCGCCGCCCCTTGTCTGCAGAGTCTTTCCCGCACACTCTTCGTTTTCTATTTTTAGAGGGACCCCCTTGGCCTAAGCCATCCATTTCAAAGAGCTAAGCTGTTACTAAGTATTCGTCACATTCGCTTGGTCACATGTGTCTCCACGAAGCTTGCCCGGAAAAACTCGCGGGTGAACTCGGCCACCGTGTCCGGGTCATAGGCCTTGCAGCTGAAAATGTCGATATAGGCCGAGTTGGTCAGGTTGGCGAAGTGGCCTGAAATCAGCGACGTTTCAATCAGCTGGATCATGGAAAACCCTGCCACTCTTTCTTCTTCGCCGAAATGCACCACCTGGCAATCGCCGAAGCGCTTCATGTCGATGAGCGTGCACAGTTCCACCACGTACTGCTTTATCTTGTCCGCATCCCGAATCGTGTCCGGATTGCAGTCATAGAGATCTAGGCTGGTGAGCAGTCCCCAAGGGGCGGCAGCCTCCTTGAGAGCCGGTCGTGTTGCCATTCCTCTTGGCCCTCCTTCATAAATAAGAAATCCAATTGCCCACAAATGGAAAAATGGTTGCTTTTAAATAAACTCTTTTGAAGATTTGTCAACAGAAATCTAAGGAAAGGGGTTGAAAGGCAAACCATTTTCGCTCAGATTGCAACCCCGGTGAGAAAACCTTCCCTGACGGCCACCAGGGCGTTGCGGGGCTTATTGGCGTCGCCGATGACATAGAGCTCAGGGACCAGGTTCTTGAGGGAGGCCAACGCGTTCTCGGATTTGGACCCGGTGGCGATGACGATTGAATCCGCAGGCAAGAGTTCCTCTCCGGCTTCTTTCTGAATCCTCAGGCCGACCTCAGTCACTTCAACAGCCTTGGCTCCGGTGATCATCTTAACTCCCAGACGCTTGAGTTCGGCCATCACAGTCCACCGGGTGGAACTCCCGATATCCTGGCCCATCTTCCGGGTCATCTCCACGACACAGACTTGGTTGGTTCCGTGGTTGAGCAGGTGTTCTAGGGTGTCCGGAGATTCCGCTTTGTTGACCATTAGAAAATGAAGGACCTCAGGGGAAAGCGTGCCCAGTGAAGCGAGGTAGAGCGCCGTTTCAAGCCCAACCGCGTTGCCTCCCACAATGACGACTTTTCTCCCCACCGTGGCGTTGCCTGCGAGAACGTCCCATGCGAGCACCACGTTGGAACGGTTAATCCCCGGGATGGACGGGAGCAAGGGAGTCGCTCCCGTGGCCACAACAAGAGCATCCGGCGTTTGCTCCCTGAGGAGGGCTTCGTCGGCCTCTTTGCCGAGGAGGATTTCCACAGGACGGGCTTTCAGATTCTTTTCCAGATCTCCGGCAGCAAGGAGGAGTTCTTCCCGGCCCGGGATCTTTTCGTTCAAGAGAAGCTGTCCACCCAAGCGGCTGCTTTTTTCCACAAGCATCACCTGGTGCCCCCGGTCCGAGAGAGTCACTGCGGCCTTCATGCCAGCGGGTCCGCCCCCTATGACGAGGACCTTCTTTTTCCTTGGCGCCGGCGTCAGCATGAGTTCGCTCTCCATTCCGGCAGCCGGGTTCACCAGGCAGGTGGCCGGCTCATATTGGAAAACGCGATCGAAACATCCCTGGTTGCATGCAACGCAGTGGGTGATCAGTTCTTGTTTGCCCTGCAAGGTCTTGTTGGGCAGGTCAGGATCGGCCAGCAGAGCTCTTGCCATGGTGACCAGATCAGCCTGACCCTCGCGGAGCACCTCTTCGGCTAGGCCCGGCTTATTGATGCGGTTGCTCGCGATCACGGGAACCGACACAGCGCTCCTGATGCCCTGGGCCAGATAGGCGTAGGCCTTGCGCGGGACATGCATGGTCAATTGCGGGACACGGGTTTCATGCCATCCACCCGTGACGTTGAAGCAATCCACGCCTGCTTTTTCGAGCTCCGATGCAAAGATCTGCGCTTCCCTGTTCGTGTTGCTTCCCTGCATGAAATCGTTTCCTGCCAGGCGCATGAGAATGGGATAGGAGGATCCCACGGCGGCTCTCACTTTTTCTGCAACCTCGATGCCGAAGCGCATCCGGTTTTCAAAGGAGCCTCCGTATCGGTCTTCTCGGAGGTTGGTGAGAGGGGAAAAGAACTGGCTGATCAGGTAGCCGGCGCTTCCGAGAATTTCCACTCCATCGAACCCGGCCTTTTTCGCGCGGAGGGCGGCTTCGGCAAACCTATCCTCAACCCCGGGGATTTCCTCGAGATCCAATGCCCGAGGTGTTTCCCCTGTGAACCTGGACCGCACGGCTGAAGCGGAAAAGGGTTTCTTGCCTCCAATCATGGAAGAGTGAGCGTAGCGGCCGGCCTGGTAGAGCTGGGCTGCAATCTTAGCACCTCCGGCTTTTACAGCACTCGCAAGTCTTTCGAGTCCAGGGAGGAAGGTGTCATCTATTATGGAAATCATGTCGGCCATGCCGGCCCGGGGATCAATGGTGCAGCCGCCCACAATGATGAGACCTGCACCCCCCCTCGCTCTCAGGGCATAGAACTCCACCAGCCTATCCGTGACCGCTCCTCCGGGCGTGTAGCCGAGGTGCATGGCGGTCATCACGATCCGGTTCTTGAGCAGCAGGCTGTTGATCCGGATGGGTGAAAAAAGGTGGGGGTAGTTCAAGGGGGAAGTCCTCATTTAGAAATTCGTCTTTGTTCAGCGCCTTTGGGTCGCGACATGCAGGCACACGGCGCACGGCTCAAGGCACACGGAAGGGGTTCTTACAGCCAGGAGGTTGTTGCCGTGACTCGTGCGCCGTGACCCGTGCACGGTTATTTAAGCTTCTTAGCGTAGGAGGCGGCTTCGAGTCCGGCCACGCATCCCTGTCCAACGGCAATGGCCATCTGCCACGGCGGGCCGGTGATGTCTCCGGCCGCGTAAATGCCGGGGACATTGGTTTCCTGTTTTTTGTTCGTCACGATGTACTTGAAGGACTCATTATCCATGGCCACTCCAAGGGTGCCGGCCAGCTCAATGGCCCCTTTGGCTCCCAGTTCGATGAAGACACCTTTCACGCTCAAGGTGGTTCCATCGTCGAGAAGCAGGCCCTCCACGGCGTTTTCGCCGAGGATCTGTTTGATCTTGCGCCCCTCATGGAGGTGAATCGGGCTTTCTCTGATTTGATTTGCGAGGGCTTCTGTCGCTTCCAGCTTGGAGCAAACCAGGTGCACCTCTTTGGTGTAAAAGAGGAGTGTGAGGGCTCCGGTCAAGGCCGCGCTTTCAGAGCCTGCCACGGCAACAGGCTCCTCGCGGTAGAAATTCGCGTCGCAGTCCACGCAGTAGCTGACCCCTCGGCCCAGAAGCTCTTTTTCACCGCGCACATTCAGCTTGTTGCGGAAAACCCCGAGGGCAAAAATAATGGCGCGGCTCCTGATCTCTGTGCCGCTTTCCACCTTGATATGAAACCATGAATCCGCCTGCTTGATCTCCACCGCATCTTCGTCGAAGAAGTTCGCGCCGAAGTGCTCGGCCTGCTTCCTGCCATCCTGCAGGAGAGTCTCTCCGTCTATCTTGGAAAGACAACAGTAATTCTCAATGTGGGCGCGGTACAGACTGCTCTTGTGCTGCTTGCCCAGGACAAGCACCGAAACCTTGGAGCGCACCGCGTGGATGGCCGCCTGCAGCCCGGCCGGACCTGTCCCGAGAATGATGACATCATACGTGTTTGTTGTCATGGATCACCTCCGTTGCTGTCCCCCTCTTGCTTTGAAGATCGGAATTCTATCGTCTACCACAGTCAATGAATTCGGGAAAGGCGGCGTTCCCCCTTCGATACCTCAGGGCGAACGCCTGAAAGTTAGCGTAAGCATATTAGTTTTCCGTTCGTGGTGAGGTATCGAGCCGCGAACGGAAGGGTTGTCAACAGTTTTTTTCAAACTCGTCAAAGCGCACGGGGCAAGTCGCAGGGAAACCCATATTGCTGCAAAAGAATTGTGGCCGTGACCCTTGCACCGTGCACCTCTTAATCATCATAAGGACCGGGACCGGCTAATTCAAGCCGCTCCTTGAAGGGGAGACAGTCGGTTTCATTTTCATGACCAGAAAAATGGCGGCTCCCGAAATTGCGCTAAGGCCGTACCAGACCGAAGTGTAACTGCCTGTCGTGTCAAACACCCATCCTGCCAGGGTAGGGCCGATTATTCCTCCGATGGATGCAGATCCGAGCACAATGCCGATCATCTTTCCGAAATAAGCCGTTCCAAAATACTCCTGAAGGATGGCCCCCCGCAAAACCATACTCCCGCCAAAGCCAGGCGCGAAGAGAAGCAGGAAGATCAGCAGGATGCCTATGGAGTGAACATAGCAGAAGGCAAAAGCCCCGGCGCTCATCATGAGAAAGGTTGTCGCCATGACGATTCTTTTGTCAAAACGGTCGCCCCACCAGCCAAAACCGAATCTCCCCACGATGCTGACCAGGGGCAACGCTGCGGCCGCGGCGCCGGATGTTGCTCTTGGTATTCCAAGGCTGCTGAGGTAGGGCATGAGGTGGGTGACCACAGCGGTGACCGCCATCATTCGAACTGTTTCTGCAGCATTCAGGTAAAGGAAAGATCTGTTCGTGATCCTCTCGAGAAAAGTCCCTTTCGCTTTCTCGGAACCGTCCCCCTGATCGGGGGTCGTCGATGATTCTGCACCCTGTCCCTCCGGGCCCAATCCAAGTCGCTCAGGCCGGTCCCGCACAATGAGGGAGAGGGGAATGCCGAGGAGCCACATGCCCACTCCCAAAATCACCAGAGTCAGTCGCCAACCCGATGCGTCAATGAGGAAAACGATAAGGGGAATGATCAATCCTCCAGCCCCAAACCCGGAGGCCATGATGCCGAGCGCCAGCCCCACGTTCTTCCGGAACCAAATGGCCACGGCCGTCATGGTGACCACACTCGTGCATCCGCCTGCGCCTAGGGCAATGAAGAGGAAGCACAGGTAAAACATGAGCAACGACTGAGTGAAGCTCAGGACAACCAAGCCGATGCCGATGACAATCGTCCCTCCTAAGAGCAGTTTTCTGGAACCAGATCGATCGACGAGGAACCCCACGATGGGCGCGAAGATGCCCATTTCGAGCCCGCGCAGGCTTGTGGCAAGGGAGATCTGAGTGTAGCTCCAGCCGAACTCATGCTGGATGGGCTCGAAGAAAGCGGTGAAGCTAAAGAAGAGGATGCCGCCCACATAGAGGTTGATGATGAAGCATGCGAGGACGACCCACCATCCGTAATAAAGGGTACTGAGCATAAAAAGACACCGGAGAACAAACCCCCAGGCATCACAGCAGGGGGTGGGCAAGGAATTTGGAGAATTCTTACTCCAGAGGTCGTGGAATTTCAAGAAGGAAGTCTGGCCTTGGGCTGATTCGGCAAGGGGTTTCACTTGACAAAAAAAGCCTGTTCGGTCTTAATAGCCTCGATTTTTCCGGAAAAACAGGCCAGCTCCAGTGCGAGAAACGCCCTCAGGGATGGGGTCAAGGCCAAGATCCATCTTACACGACTGCCAGAGAGGTTTTATGTACAGAAATCTTCGAATCGTGCCCTACCTCATTTTTGGTCGCGGCAGCTACGCTCAACTCGGTGATGTGCTTCGCCCTCGGCGCACCGGTTCGCCGATAGTCTTCATGATTGATGACGTTCATGAAAGGAAACCTTTCATCTCCAAGCTTCCGATGGAGAAAGAGGATCTTCTGCTGTTCGTGAATGTTGATGTTGAGCCTAAAACCAAGGACGTGGATGAATTGACGGCACGGGTGCGGTCCTTTTCCAGCCGCCGGCCGGACGCCCTCGTGGGCATCGGCGGGGGAAGCACCATGGACATTGCTAAGGCGGTATCCGTGATGCTTGCGAATCCCGGGTCTTCGGCGGAGTATCAGGGCTGGGACCTGGTCAAGCATCCGGCCGTCTATCATGTGGGCCTTCCCACTTTGGCAGGGACCGGCGCAGAGGTTTCCCGGACCGCGGTGCTGACCGGTCCGGTGCGCAAACTCGGAATCAATTCCGACTACACGCCTTTTGACCAAATCATTCTCGATCCGGATCTGCTGGCAGGAGCCCCTGCAGACCAGCGGTTCTACACGGCCATGGACTCCTACATTCATGGCGCCGAAGCGTTGCGCGGAACCTTCATCAACGAATACAGCCGCGCTTATGCGGAAAAGTCCATGGAACTTTGCCGCGAGGTGTTTCTGGGGGAACTGAACGAGGCCGCAGCGGATGAGAAGCTCATGATCGCTTCCTACTTCGGAGGACTGAGCATCGCCTACTCTCAGGTCGGAGTCGCCCATGCCCTGGGATACGGGCTGTCCTATGTCCTGGGTGCGCGCCACGGAATCGGAAATTGTGTCATCTTCAACTACCTCGAAGAGTATTATCCGGTGGAGGTGCGGGAATTCAGAGAAATGGTGGCCAGGCATCAGATCCCCCTTCCTCGAGAACTGACCAAAGGACTTGAGGAGCACCGGATGTCGGAGATGATTCGTGTGGCCTTGAGCCTGGATCCGCTCTGGCAAAATGCTTTGGGTCCTGATTGGAAGGAGATCATGACGCCGGAAAAAGCCAGAGAGCTCTATCTCCGAATGTAATGCTGTCCCTGGCATCGTGAGAGATGAGCACCGGAGGTGCGGCACCCCGCTGCGACCATGAAGATTCTCATTGTAAAATTGAGCGCCATCGGCGATGTCATCCACACCCTTCCGGCGCTCACGGCGCTGCGGCGGTATTATCCCGATGCCCGGATCGATTGGCTTGTCGAGGATGGAGCCTCAGATCTGGTTACGGGGCACGCTGCCCTGAGTCGAGCTCTGGTTTGGCGGAGGAGGGAGTTTGTCGAGCTTCTGAAGACGGGTAGACTCTCCTCTGCCGTGAGGCTTTTTCTGAGCTTGCTTTTGCAATTGCGTGATACCCGCTATGATCTGGTCCTTGATTTCCAGGCATTGCTCAAAAGCAGCCTGTGGATCTTTCTTGCGCGTGGCGGGTGCAAGGCGGGCTTTGGTCCAGGGATGGAGCATGCTGAAAAGAGCCATCTCTTTTTGAACGAACGGATTCCTGCTCTTTCCATGGAAATACACGCCCTGGATCGAGGACTGATGCTCCTTGAAGCGCTCGGCATCCCCAACTCACCAGTCCTCTATGACCTCCCTATTGGGGAAAAAGATGAAGCGGCGGCTCAACAGCTTCTGGCTGAAAGCGGCGTTCAGTGGGATCAACCCTTGGTCGCGATCAACCCCGTGGCCAAATGGCCGACCAAGTTGTGGAGCTCCCAACGGTTCAGAGCGCTTGCCGAGCGCCTATTGGAAAGCGGTTTCCAGGTCGTTTTTACGGGGAGCAAGGAGGATCGCCTTTGCCTTGATGACGTGACGGGAACGCTCGGCGCTTCGGTGAGCCGGCTTGACGGGCGGACCACGCTCAAGGTCCTGGCTGCCGTGTATCGCTTGGCGAGCGTGGTGGTCTCCACCGATACCGGGCCCATGCATTTGGCGGCAGCAGTGGGCACGCCGGTGGTCGCTTTGTTCGGTCCCACCGCACCTTCTCGCACAGGCCCCTATGGGAAAGGCCACCTGGTTCTTCGTGCGGGTGTGAGCTGCAGTCCCTGTTTCAGCCGTTCGTGCAAGACCACAGATCTCGAGCCCATGGCCTGCATGAACAGGATCACGGTGGAGCAGGTGGTGGACGCCGTGAGGCGCATGGACGCTGAAAGGAAATCAAGGGCAGGACAGCGTGAACAAGGATGAAACAGCAGGCTCTTTAAGGCTCCGATGGGATGAGCGGCTTTTCCTGGGGATGTATCAGTTCGGAATGAATGTACTCTTTTCGCCCGTCCTGCTTGCGCTTTCCCCCATCCTTTTGATCAAGAGAAAACGACGAACCACCCTGCTCCCCCGGATGGGTTTTCAGCGCTTTCCCGAGCCGTTCCCTTCCAAGGCCCGCGAAAAGGTCCTCTGGATTCATGCTCTGTCGGTGGGCGAACTGCTCTCCGCTGCTCCTCTGATCCGGGAACTCCATCTGCGAATCAAGCCGGCAAAGCTGTATGTCTCGGTGTCCACCCTGAGCGGGCATGAGACCGCGAGAGACAAACTGGAAGGCTTCTTCGACGGGCTGTTCTATTTCCCCCTGGATCTCCTT
Organism: uncultured delta proteobacterium; assembly: GCA_963702565.1. Lineage (GTDB taxonomy): Bacteria > Desulfobacterota > DSM-4660 > Desulfatiglandales > HGW-15 > CAVPDE01. The sequence goes on from CAVPDE010000018.1 coordinate 402,175, forward strand.
TTCGCCGTGCGCCGCTGTTTTGCGAACCTGAAACCGTCCCTGTTTGTGCTCGTGGAAACCGACATCTGGCCCGGCTTCATGGCGGAACTCCGGCGGCAGGGCATCCCCTCGTTCCTGATCAATGCACGGCTGTCTCCTTCTTCCTATAAGAGATACGGTCAGACCAAGAGGCTTTTCTCACCGGCGCTGAACTCCTTTGACCGCATTTATCCCCAGTCCCCTTCCGACGCCGAACATTTCGGCAGGCTGGGGGTCAAGCGGGAGAAACTGGCAGAACCAGGAAACCTGAAGTTCGACGCGGCAAAGGCATCACGCTCGTCTGTTCCGCTGGAGCAACTCGGGGCGAAGCTGGGGCTTCAAAAAGGGAAGAGGGTCCTGGTCGCAGGGAGCACCCACGAAGGCGAGGAAGCGATCCTCAGAGCGTCGTTCCTCCAACTCCGTCAGTCCCTGCCCGGACTGAAGCTGCTGATTGCCCCCCGCCATCCTCACCGGGCCGAGGAAGTCCGCCGGGTGTTTATCCGTGATCCCTTCAAGGTCGTGTTCTATTCGTCACTCCCTCAGGATCACTATGACGTGGGGGTGGTGGACGAATTCGGCGTGCTCGGCGCTCTGTATGAATTCGGAGACCTCGCCTATGTGGGCGGAAGCCTGGTCCCCAAAGGCGGCCAAAACCCTGTAGAACCCGCTGCAGCAGCAAAGCCGGTTCTGTTCGGGCCGGACATGAGCGATTTTCAGGACATTGCCCGTTGGATGTTGAAGGAAGGTGGGGCGATTGAGGTGAAAAACGGGGAGGAACTCACGGCGCAAGCCCATCGCCTGCTTTCGGACAGCGCCCTGAGCGCCAGTCTCGGTGCGAAGAACAAGGCCTTGGTGGAACGAAACGCCGGAGTGACCTCGAAGATCGCAGAAGATATCCTGGAATATTTATTGAAAGCCTGAGTTCTTTTCAATAGCTTTTCATCGGGGCGAGGCTTCCTGATTTCCAGGGGAATGATGAACGAAGATGGGCTGAAACTTTGTCCTCTCCGCTATCAGCTTTTTGTCTCTTTCAGCAGCCGGTATTTCCCGGTATGGCCCAAGAACGACGCGATACCATGTGCGATCCGTGATTTCAACCGTTTCAACCCTGGGCTCAAAGCCGATGCGCCGGCACTCCTCGACCGTGGCGGTAGCCCGGTTTTTTTCGAGGAATGCGGCGATCTGTATGTTCACGGACAAGGGACCCCCCGGAGATGCGGCCGGCTCAGGAATCTCGGCTACCAGGTCCCGGTTGATGCTTTCCACGAGGTCAAGGGTCCTTTCATGCTGCATGTGTAACCCCGATCTTGCGGTGGCGGACATCAGGCTCAACCATTCTAAGGGAATTCCCCCGTCATGGGATCTTTTCGTCTCCGTCTTCCACCAGACCCCTTTGCCGTCCCTGCAATCCACCATTTCGACTTCCACGGTGAGAGCAATCTGGGAGTAAACGCCAAGAAAGAGTTTCTGATAGTCTTTGACCTTTCCATAAATGACAAAATCGGCATGGAGATATTTCCCGATTGTTTCAGGGGGGACATCCCTCCAGGCTCCGGACTGCGTCTTTTGAATGGATTCCAGGGCGCGATCCACGGTGCTCAGTTCTATGTCCCTGAAATTCTTGGAGCTGAAATGGTTGTAAAAAGCTCTTCCGCACCAGAGGTCCCTATTTCTTCGTAGGAGGTCAGATTATCGAAAGGCATGACCGCCACAGCGGCGGAGGGCGGTCCTTCGGAAGCCAGGCCGGTGAAGCGGAATGGATCGAGCGCTCGGAGCTGAGGGATGCGCAGGAGAACAAAAACAGAAGGAGGGAAAAGGTGATGGGAAGTGTTAAGAGGCGTTTCTTGGTGAAAGACAAGGATGTGCCCCTCGTGTGAGGCAGGTAAATGAAAAATCACTCATGGCATTGCTTGGAAGTATAAAGGAAAGGTGAAAGGGTGTCAACGAATTAGCATAGAGCAAAGAGCTAAGCTAGAGCATAGAGCGAAGAGCGTAGAGGGAGCACCAGGCATAAAGTAAAAGGATCCTTTTTTTCAAAAGCCTTTTGCCTCTAGCGTGCCCTGCAAGGTGTATCGCCTGTTTTTTACTCCTTGCTCTTGGCTCTATGCTCTCAGCTCCCTGCTACCTTAGGGGAAGTTCCGTGAAGGGGAGATCAAGTTTTTTGGCGAGAGCTTTGAGATCCTCCTCGAGGTTGATCACCTTGCCGCCCTCTCGGTTCACCGGTGTTGTTTTGTCGCCGACCACAACAATCAGCAGGCGGCGAGGATCCAGGAATTTCACGGAAAGAGACTCAAGCTCCTCCTGCTTCGCTTGGATATAAGCTTCCTGGATTCTGTCAAGGGTGTCCAGCGGCTCACCCCGCATGTGGTAGCGCCCATAAGTCTCCACCAGGGCGGAGGGGGTATCGACGTTAAAGACAAAACTGTTCAGCACGTCCATCCGCTTCTGTTCCAGCTCGTCTGCCGGGACTTCCCGGTGAAGAGAATTCATGATCTTCACGGTTTCCTCGATGGCCTGGGAGGTCTTGTCCCCCTTGCATCCGATGTATCCCAAAAGGGTTCCAGCCTGCCATTTGTAGGACTGGGTAAAGAAGGCGGCATAGACAAGGCCCAGGTCTTCCCTCAACCGGGTGTAAAGCATGGAATCCCCTCCGCCGAACAGGTTCATCAGCAGACTCAGCTTCCAGAAATCGGGATGGGTTCTCCGAACGCTTCGCAGGGCAAGGCTGACCTGAGACTGAACCTGGCCGGGCTTATGGACAAGGGCGAGCACAGGCCCTGTTTGAGGAGGCTCAGTGATTTTTCGTTCCGGTGCTCTTCCTTTGGGCAGGGATCGAAAAAGCTTTTCAAGAGACCCGAGCGCCACGGATCTCTCGACATCCCCGGCCACGGCAACGACCATGTTGGAGGGAACAAGATAACTTTTCAGGAAGTCTCCAAGCTCATCCCGCGAGATGCCGGGAATGGTCGCCAGGGCTCCGAGCGGGTCACGGCCGTAAACGTGTCCTCTGAAATGCCAGATCATGGCTTCGCGCCTGCTGACGGATCGAGCATCTTCCCCCTGGCGTTTGAGAGCCGTGAGAATCTGATCTTTCGACACCTGGACAACGGGTTCCTCGAATCTCGGACGGGTCAGGACCTCCAGAAGCAAAGCCAACCCTTTGTCCCAGTCCTCTTTCAGCACGGAAAGCTTCACCACCGTATCTTCTTCGTTGACCGAGAAGGACAGGCGAATGGCATTTTCATCCAAGACCATGGCGAGTTCCTGGGGGGAACGCTCTCCGGCACCTCCGTGGACCAAGGTATCGCTCAGAATTTGGGTCAACCCCATCTTCCCGTCGCTCACATCCACACTGCCCGCCTTGAACAAGAGAGTGAGATCCACCAGAGGAAGGCTGGTGTCCTTCAAATAAAACACCGGCACTCCTTCAACGGCTGAAAAGTCGGCTTTCTCGTAAGGAATCTTGTGAGGCTTCCGATCAAAGGAGAGAGGGTGTCTCCAGCCCTGAGGGGTCGGATAATTGGATTGATTCGTGAAATCCTTTGGTTTGAACTCCATCCTCGCGGAAGAACCGCTGAGCGACCTGACTTCTTCATAAACCTCTGGAGGCCTTTCCTGCTTGCCGCCGGGAATGACGAAAACCGTCGTCCTGTTTTCTTCCGTAGCGGTTCGATTGGCCACTTCCCGAATGGCTTCGGGAGTGACCTTGTCGATTCGATCGAGGTAGGAAAGGAGATAGGGCCATCCGACCTGGACTTCCGTGGTCGCAAGAGCCATGGCCAGGGATTCATTGGTTCTCAGGCGTTCCATGAAATCGCGATGGTTCAACTTCTTGATTCTTTCGAGCTCCCGACTGGAGACCGGTTCGTTTTTCAACCTTTCAACTTCGGTCAGCAGGATTTTTTCGAGAGTTTCGCAGGCCCGGAGGTGAGCCTGCCGCTCCTCTTCCTCGCTCAAGCTCCCCTTCTTCAATTCTGCCGGTTCGTTCGGGGAGCCGCCCAGGATCAGCATCCCGGCGTAGCGGTTGTCCAGATTATGCGCCCACGCCTCAACGGCCAAACCCTTGTTGACGACCTCCTGGGTCATCCGGGCCCCACGGCCATGACTCAGGACCATGGCCAAGGCATCGAGCGCATCGAAGTCCTCGGTTCCCATGCGGGCCCCATGAAAGCCGATGAGCACGTTGGGCGTTCTGGCCCCTTTCAGAAACCGCACGCTCTTCCGCGGGCCGCTCTGGGGAGGCTCCTGGGTGACGGTTTCCGGCGCTGGCCTTCCTGCGGGATACCTGGCAAAGTAAACCTCGGCAAGCAGTTTCGCTTTTTCCAGGGAGATGTCCCCGACGAGCACGGCGACGGCGTTGGCCGGGTGGTAGTTGGCGGCGTGAAATCCCATGGCATCCTTTGTGTTGAATTTTTCCATGTCGGACTTCCAGCCGATGGTTGGGTTGCGGTAGGGATGAGCGGTGTAGGCCGTGGATTGAAGATCGAGCCATGCCGCGCCGTCCGGGTTGTTCACGTAACGGAAAGCCCACTCGCGCTGGATGACTTCTTTTTCAACATAGAACTCCCGCCACGCCGGCTCAAAGAGCTGCTCGCTGACGATGGAAAACCATTGTTCAACCATGTCCGAAGGAACCGACATGAAGTACTGTGTTTCATCCTTGCTGGTGAACGCATTCACGCGCACGGCGCCATTCTTGCCCAGCTGGGATGAGAAGGCCTGGGACACATAGATTTTCTGTACCTCCAGGCGCAATCGCTCCATTTCCTTGCGCTTGGCCTGAATGAGGGTGCGATCAGGATTTCGCTTCCTCTCCTCGAAAAGGACGGTTTGGTAGGCCGCCTCAATCTGATCCTGCAAGGATTGATCTTTGCTCGGATCCATGGTCCCGAAGTTCTTTGTCCCCTTGAACATCATGTGCTCGAGCATGTGGGCGATGCCTGTTTTACCCGCCTCTTCGAGCGCAGAGCCTGCGCGTATGGAAAGATGACAAGCGACCTGAGGGGTGGCGTGCCGTTCAACCACAAGAAACATCATGCCGTTCTTGAGGCGAAACTCCTTAACGTCAAGGTTGATTTTTTCTGAAGAATCTTGGGCCAGAACCGGAGTCGAAAAAGCAACTGCAAAAAGCAACGTTATGAAAACGCGAAGGATGAGCATCATAAGAATCTCCACTGGGACGAACGGGTGACAGGGTGGGATCGCGAAGATCCCTTATTGTAAGGCTTTGAAAACCCTTAAAAACTAACCATAAGCCTGACGGGTTTCAAGGGCTTCCGGCATCCGGATCCCTCCGCTTCGTGCTAGAGGGATAAGCGGTAAGATAATTAGCGCTGTCCGGCTACCAGATATAGTCGTATCCTGCGCCATTTTATACAATATGCAGGGATATTATATAAATTTATACTCAATTAATGAAAGAGTTTGACACTCCCCTGACCGCATCTATATATTTCTTGAATTATTGTTCCGTTGTGTTTTGCGATCGGGTTTGCGGAGGAAAAATTGGAGCCCCGATCGAGAAAAGGGAGCAGTGAACTGAGGAGTAGCTTGTGAAGAGGCATTCATACGCAAGAGAAAACTCCGGCATCCTGGAACTTCTGAAGGTTGGAGACCTGCTCAATGTAAAGTACTATCCCAGAAAGTCGGCCTATGCTTCCGAGTGGCAAAAGACCGCGGTTCGTCACATCACATGGAACGATCAAGGAAGGCTAAGAGGGCATTATCTCGTAGGTCTTGAGATTATGGAAGACGGGAGAGAGTGAAATGTGCTTTCACTCCCCTTTTGAGTTAACTCTCGCTCGCAAAATGGGAGAACACTTGAAAGTGATCACCCGTCTGGACCCGAGCATCAAATCTTCCCCGGTCGCGGGATTTCGCCCTTTTCGTGCATTCTTGCTTTTGACACAGAACTTTCCGAAACCGCTGATCAGAACATCTTCCCCGTTCTCCAGATTCTTCTGAATCATCTCCAGAAGAGACTCGAGGAGATCAGCGGACTTTTTCTTCGGAATGTCGAGTTGACGGCAAATCGAATTCACAATGTGATCTTTCGTCACGGTCATAGGTCGACGCTCCTTTGGGAGAAGTTCCGTTTGGTGTGGGGCTCTCTTTGACTATGGGAGATAAAGCTACTTTGAGTTATGTATTTTGTCAAGAAATTAATGAAGTTACGGGTGCGTTGCTGTCTGCTCCATGGACGGGGTGCCCATGAGACCTCTCCGGTTCGTGAAAGTGTGGTTGTCTCTCGGATGGTTTGCTGTCTGCATGCTCATCTATCAGTCCCTGAATCCATCACCCCTCGAGTTGCCCGTATGGCCCTTGGCCGACAAACTGGCGCACTTCATGGCCTACGGCTGGATCATGCTCTGGTTCGGTTTCATTTATCGGCCCGGGAAGAAGTATCTCCTCCACGGCTTGAGTTTGGTCCTCTTGGGAGTGACGCTTGAACTTCTTCAAGGGGCGAGCGGCTATCGATCGATGGACGCATTGGATGCGTGCTTCAACGCCCTGGGCGTTTTTGCCGGTTGGCTGTTGGCTTGCACAAGACTTTCGTCCGCTCTCTTGTGGACGGAGCGGTTGATCTACAGCGCAGAGCGAAGAGCGTAGAGCTTGAAGCATATAGCGAAGAGCAAAGAGCAGAGAGTCCAGCACCAAGGCCTTTCACTTCTCTCTCTTGCTCTCAGCTCTCTCGCTCTCAGCTCTATGCTTATATATTTCCCTTCAAGCCGATTGCTTCAGCGACCTCCCTCATGCCCACAATGGTGTCTGTGATCATCTCTCCGAGATCCATTCCGAGCATTTGAGCTCCCTTCTCGATAATGGAGCGGTCCACGCCTGCTGCGAATCTTTTGTCCTTCCACTTCTTCTGCACGGATTTGGCCGTCATGTCGAGAACGCTTTTGGAAGGTCTCACGAGCGCTGTGGTAGCCACGAGTCCTGTCAGTTCGTCTATGGCATAGAGGATCTTTTCCATGGCGGACTGAGGCTCTACATTGGAGCAGATCCCCCATCCGTGGCTCACGACGGAGCGAATGTAATCCTCAGGCCATCCTCGTTCTCTGAGAATCTGTTCTGTTTTGCTGCAGTGCTCGGAAGGGAACTGCTCATAATCCAGGTCGTGGACGAGACCGATGACTCCCCACTTTTCTTCGTCTTCGCCCCGCTTTCTCGCAAAATACCGCATGACAGCCTCCACCGCCAGAGCGTGTTTGATGAGGCTGTCCGTCTTGTTGTACTCCTTGAGAAGGATCAGGGCTTCCTCCCTATTGGGTTTCTCTGCGCTCATGGTTGTCCTCCCTTCGTGATCTACGCCATGATACGCAAACGACTCCGAAGAACAAGTTAAAAGTTCGGTCGCCTCCCGCGTCGTCTGATGCAATGGACCGCACGCAAAGCTTGTCAGATGCCATTTGTGTTTTATCTTTGATATGAACGGGATGGCATCGCTGCAAGAAAGGATAAAGAAGTGGAACAGGCTCTTTCTAGAACCCTGAAGTTCATTAACGCAAGTCGTGCGGAGGCAAGTCAGGAATTCCGCTGTGAGGTCCCTCTGGAGGAGGCCTCGGATGCCAACCTTCTGGACGCTTACTCAAGGGCGGTCACCGCGGTTGTCGATGCGGTAGGACCGGCGGTGGTCAGCATTTCAAGCAGGGGGGAGCCACACGGGGGAGAGCCGGAGCAAACAGGCGCAGGGTCAGGGGTGGTCATTGCGCCCGACGGGTATGTTCTCACCAACGATCACGTGGTTCATCATGCCAAGCGACTGACCGTCACCCTGACGGACGGCACAGATTTCGGAGCTTCCGTGGTAGGTAAAGATCCCGCTACTGATCTGGCCGTGATCAGGGCCGAGGCATCTGGGTTGCAGTGCGCAGCGCTTGGGGACTCTTCGCTGCTGCGTGTCGGCCAGCTGGTGATCGCCATGGGAAATCCCTTCGGCTTTCAGTCCACAGTCTCAACAGGAGTCGTGAGCGCCCTGGGTCGTGCCCTGAGAAGCCGTGAAGGCCGCCTGATCGAGAGCATCATCCAACACACAGCCCCTCTCAATCCGGGCAACTCCGGGGGCCCGCTCGTGGATTCAAGAGGACGGGTCATGGGGATCAACACGGCGATCATCATGATGGCTCAGGGCATCGGATTCTCGATTCCCTCTAATACGGCGCGGTGGGTGGTGTCTCAACTGCTCACTCATGGGAAAGTCAGACGCGCTTTTCTTGGCATTGCCGCTCGGCCAAGGCCTCTGGACCGGCGCCAAGTTCGATTTCACGATCTTTCAGGAGATCAGGCAGTGGAAATCCTCTCGGTGGATCCCAAAAGCCCAGCAGGCCGCGCCGGCATGCGGGCTAGCGACCTCATCGTGTCTGTAAACGGGCAGAGGGTTGCTAGCGTTGATCATCTCCACAGGTTTTTGGGTGAATGGCCGATCGGCGAGCCTGTGACGATCACGGTGGTGAGAGGAAAAAGCAAGGTGAAGCTGACGGTGGTTCCTGAAGAGGCAGGAATCCTTCACTAGGGCTTCTACTTCCCGCCGGGGAAGATCAGCATCCATAAGCCGAGGATGACGAAAAGGATTCCGGCTCCGATTTTGATGGTGTTGGGAGGGACCAGCTTGGCGATGGCCGCTCCAAAAATAACGCCCAGCAACGAAGTAAGCACAAGGGCCCCTGCAGAACCGATGAAAACGGCAATCCGCGATTTTCCTTCTGCAGAGAAGGCAAGCGTGGCAAGCTGGGTTTTATCTCCGAGTTCCGCTAAGAAGATCGTCGCAAAGGTGGTAAAGAGCAGCTTTAAATCCATGATTCGTTCCTCCGGCAGGCATTGGCAAGAAATCATGGATAGGCTCTATACCACCTCTGTTGGCCTCACACAAGCTTAACTGTTCAGCCTGCTTTCCCAATCAAATTCCCTGGAGGTCACGTTGTGCTCCATGCGCCGAAGGCGCCGCTCCAGTTTCTCGTACCTTCTCTTGAGTCGATCGATGGCGCCTTTTCGGGAGTGCACATAGCTGTCATAGAACTCCTGCTCCGTCTGCGATCCAATGGGGATCATCGGTTCCGGTTTCATGAGCAATGCGGCGAGAAAATAAAGGCCCGTGATCGGCCAGAAGCCGGTGAGCAGAAGCAGGAGAACCACAAGCGCTCGAGTCCAGAACACAGAGAAGTCAAAATACTCGGCGATCCCTCTGCACACGCCGAGTATCGCTCCTTTACGAGAGCGGTACAGCCCGCCGCTCATGATCTTTTCAAACCGTTTCATTCTGTTTTCCCCTTCCTTTCCCGATCCAGAAGGATGGTCTCCAGCGCATCCACCCTCTCTTCCATCTTTGAAAGACCCTGATAGATTTCCTGGATCATTCTGGTCTCGTCGGCCTGATAAGCCTGCCCCTTGCGGGAGACTCCCCCTTTCACAATCCTGATGCCCATGAGGATTGTGCTTCCGATGATGGCAAGAGCAAGAACCAGACCTCCGAAAACAATGGCCACAATGAAAACGCTGTTCATGGCAGAGTCCACTCCCCTCGAATGGTTAGACCGTCGTGCCGGCCCCCTCTTTCCGTAAAGAGGACTTCAGCGTTTGTAGCTCCTTTTCGATCTCGTCGTCAACCAGGAGATCATCAAACTTGGCCTCCAGGGTCGGCTTTCTCCCGAAATTGACGAGTTCCGCCGCCGCTTCCATGCGTTCGATGCGGTTTTCAAATTCCTCGAACTTGAGAACTGCCCCGGTGCTGTCCATTCGGCGGATCTCTTCCTGCGCCCTTATCTTCTTCAGGGCATGGACGTGCCGTTGCACAAGCAACCGCTGCTTCTCCCTGGCGCCCCGCAACTTCTCCTCCAGCTGTTTGATGTCCTCTTGGTACTGCTGAATCAGGGCATTCATCTCCTGAAGTTCTTTTTCAAAGGAATAGGCTCTGTCTGCGTATCGCCGCCTTTCCACCAGGGCTTCCCTTGCCAGGTCGTCGCGGCCTTTGCTGACTGCCAGACCTGCCTTTTCTTCCCAGTTCCTGGAACGAGAGAGCACCTCCGCCATCTGTCGTTGGGTTCTCTTGCTCGTTGCCATGGCAGCAGCGCAAGACGCCTTGATTTCGATAAGCGTGTCTTCCATTTCCTGGATCATGAGGCTGATCAGTTTTTCAGGATCCTCTGCCTTGTCCAGCATGGCGTTTATGTTCGAGCTGATGATATCTCGAAAGCGTGTGAAAATCCCCATAGTCTGACCTCCTTAGCAATCTTTTGATAAAAAATATAGCAGGGAATGTGCCAGAAAAGAGTTCCGCCAAATTAGCCAAGCATTACAACAGGTTTTAACTTGACAGCCAAATTCAGCATGTGGTAATAAAGGCTATTAATAAGTAAAAAAAGCTAATAATAGGTTTTAAATGCCATGAAAAGACAAAAAAATGAGCTGGGGTCCAGAGCCGCTTTTACTGTAAAGGTGCTCGAAGCCCTTGGTGAATCCAAGGCTTTTCTGGATTTTCGCGAGCAGCTGTCGAAGGTAGCCCCCATTAACCGGCCGGTCCTCCTGATTGGGGAGAGGGGCACAGGCAAGGAGCTGGCTGCGTCGCGACTTCATTTTCTTTCCAAGCGTTGGCAAGGCCCGATGGTGGCGCTGAATTGTTCGGCATTGGGCCCTTCTCTCATTGAGTCGGAGCTCTTCGGATATGAAAAAGGGGCTTTCACCGGAGCAGAGGAAAGGAGAAGAGGCCGGTTCGAGTCTGCGGATGGAGGCACTCTTTTTCTGGATGAAATAGGAAACATCCCAATGGAGGTCCAGGAAAAGATCCTGCGGGTGGTGGAATACGGTTCCTTTGAGCGAGTGGGAAGCCCTGAGCGCGTGGATGTGGATGTAAGGATTGTCGCCGCAACCCATGCGGATCTGGAGGGCCTTGTGGAGCAGGGGCGTTTCAAGCGCGACCTGCTCGACAGGCTTTCCTTTGAGGTTCTTTACCTGCCTCCTTTGCGCGAACGCGAGGAGGACATCGCTCTTCTTGCGAACCATTTTGCGGTTCGCATGGCCCATGAACTCGAGCGGGAGGAGTTGCCCCGGTTCAGTGAGGACGCCCTCAGAGCCCTGCAAGACTACACCTGGCCGGGCAATGTGCGTGAACTGAAAAACGTGGTTGAACGAGCCGTTTATCGCTCCGACTCATCACTCATCGCCGAGATTATTTTCAACCCCTTTGAACGCGCAGGAGTGCCGACGGAGAGGCTTCCGCGCGAAGCAAAGCAAGAGGTGAGACACGACTCAAAATCCCCTGAGGCCCGCAGGCCCTCTCTCAAAGGTGCGGTTGAGCACCTTGAGGTGAGGCTGCTGCAGGAGGCTCTTGAGGCGTCCCGGTACAGCCAGAGAAAGGCGGCTGCCCTGCTGGGGCTCAGCTACCACCAGTTTCGCGGAATGTTGCGCAAATACAAGGGCCGGGCAGCGTGAAAAGGGATTCACCTGAAATGCAAGAGACATGAGGGACCGGCAGAGGCCGAACTAGGCGCCGGGAGAGGGACCGTGGCCCGAAACACGTCGAAGTTGCTTTGAATGGCTTGGACGCAGGGCCCGTCCACATCCAGAAACTGAACGCCCACGCCCTTGCCGGTCACGTGAGCCACCTGCGCTTTGATGAGCATGATTCTCTTTTCGAGGGGCAGGCGGGTAACCAGCTCAATCTTGTCGCCTCGCTTGAGCGATGAAGAGAGGTCAGTTTGGATGAACACACCGCCTACACAGAAGTTGTTGACGTGCTTGATGCCTTTAAGCCCTCTGATGACAACGTCGAGGTGAAACTCGATCCTCGGAGCCAGTCTCTTCTCTTTCTCCGCTTCCAAACGCCTCGAGTTTTTTCCGCTTTTCGAATTCCTAATGGGCGGCCTGCAATCCCGGAGGTTAGACCTAACCTCTCTTACACACGCAAAAAGTGTGCAAAATGGCGTGATCCAGTGGGCGAAATAAGGTTGCATCGAAATTCCAGGAGCTTAGCCGGAGAGACGGAAATCCTCCGGGGGTCTGCGGGAATAAAACCTCCATTTACCTGTGAAAAGGCTCTCCACTTATGGGAAGGAGAATTCACACCGTGGCAAGCCCTCATTCGGGATCTCAGGGAATAGAGCGGGGTGCCACGGGAGAGTGCACCAGGGGTCAGGCACTCGGCTTGAATAGGCTCTCAGATTCATGCTAATGTCTCGACTATTCTTGGACATGGGGGGGACTCCTGTGAGCATGGTAAAAACAGCGTGCTCAGCTGCCCGTTTCTAAGCCGTGCCTATCAACGACTCCCAATCAAATAAGCTGGAACATCCGCGGCTGACAGCGCATATGCATCGGGTTCTGAAGAGCGGCAAGATCATTGCGACCCGGATGCCTCTCACCCCTGAAATTCAGCTCTATCTCCTGAATGAGGACTACCCGCAGCACAACTTAACGCGCGAGGAAACCCAGGCGCTCATGAACGAGCCGCCGTTCTGGTCCTTTTGCTGGTCCAGCGGGCAGGTGCTCGCCCGCTGGATCATGGAGCGCAAAGAACTCGTGAGGGGCCGGGCTGTCCTTGATTTCGGGACCGGGTCAGGGATTGTCGCGGTTGCCGCGGCGCGCGCGGGGGCAAGGAAGGTCCTGGCCTGTGACATTGACCCTGTTTCCCTGGAGGCCGTTAAAGCCAATGCAGAGCTCAACCAGGTCGAAATCGCAGTGAGCAAGGATTTTGAAAGCGCAGCAGGTGAAGGGCTTGATGTGATCCTTGCGGCGGATGTTCTTTACGACGCGGACATCTTTCCTTTCGTGAAGAGGTTTCCTGAACTGGCTTCCGACGTCCTCCTTGCAGACTCAAGAGTAAGAGACCTGGTCCTTGAGCCTTACCGCAAGATAGGCCAGGGTCAAGCCGTGACCTGTCCGGATCTTCACGAACCCGAAGAGTACCGCCAGGTCAGTATTTATGGGGCCGGCCTGAAGGTTCCGGCAACCTCTTCCTGCTTCTCTTTGGACTGGCGCTTTCCATACCTTTCGTCGTGTTCATGAGCAATATGCTAGCTCGGTGGATGGAACGCTGGCCCATTATCCTGTGGATCGGCGCGGCTGTGTTGGGCAGAGTAGGCGGCGAAATGATGATCACGGATCCCTGGGTACAGGGGCTGCTCAATCCTTCGAAGGGGATCGAGTATACGGTTCAGGCCTTTTTCATCGTCCTGGTCTGCGTGTCGAGCAAATGGGTGGTCAGCCGCCGCAATGCTACAACGCTTGCCGTGCAGCCGGTTGTATTGGCCGGTCCCGCGCGTCAAAGTGAAGGGGCGTGATCAAGAGCAGTGCGGATTGGAAACAAGGAAGCTCGACGCGGCTCCGCGACTGGAGGGGCTTGCCGCTGAAAAGCAAAAAGGGTGGCCGATGGGCCACCCTTTCCTTATATTCATG
>CAVPDE010000019.1:0-213604 GCA_963702565.1 uncultured delta proteobacterium
CGAAACGTTATGATTTTACCACCTACCAGGGTCTTGACGCAAATTTCGAAGGAACCTCCTGAGATAAGATTTGACGAGATCTTCCCTGAGCATACCAGAATAGAACTCGGTATGCTTAATGACGTGCCTTTTAAATATGTTAGTCTTTGGCGTATTTTCCAATAACTCTTGGACCGATTGGTTGTCTATTTCTTAGGCAACCCGGGGTAGCCATGCAATGTCCCTTCCTGAAACGGTTATCGCAATATATTTGTAAGGAGTGCAGATTTGAATCGGTAATCGATCAACTAATTAAGTGCGATTCATGGTGGAGAATCACGACCGCCGTACCCCCTTCTGACTCAAAATACAGTCTAAAACCATTTCAAATACGGGTCATCCCCCATTTACATCCGTGATCCTTTTTGATATCCTATAAGCGTATAGATATCTGTCGCATACGGTCAGAAGGATTTGTCATGAAGAAGATATTAATCGTTGATGACAACACTCTTTTTCGAAAAACACTAAAAGAGTGCTTGTGTTCTCAGATCCCGTCTCTCGTCATCCTGGAGGCGAAGGATGGCGAAGAAGCTCTGCGGACCATTTCGACCTTCGTCCCTGATCTTATCTTTATGGACATCCTGTTGCCCAAAGGGAATGGCCTTGAACTGACCGACCTGATAAAAAGGCAGTATCCCGACATTAAGGTTGTCATTCTAACCAGTTATGACCTGCCGGAGCATCCCAGATGCGGCGTTACACTGCAAGGCCGATCATTATGCTCCAAAGGATTCCTTTATGCCATTGGTGGATCTCGTTTTTGCCGGAAGGGCCCACAGTATAACCTTTCAGCGTAACGAAAAATTCTTTGTGTAAAAAGAAAGAGCCGTAGATATCACCTTGACTTTTCTGTGCACATTTCTTCCGGAAGTCGTTAACCCCAAGAGTTGTCTCACGGCGAAGAATAGCAGGGGCTATAAGTAACTTCCCGGAACGGGAACAGATTGAAAACCGGTCGGCGGGAATATTGTTCACTTCTCCCTTGCGATTTCTGAATTTTGTCTCACAATACCACATGCTGCTATGTGGTAATTAATAATTATTTGTTTCTCGCCAGGCAAACTATTCCTGTCCGGATATCTTTATCAAATAAGCGAAGGGTGCCTGAAGATACAGTTCTTTTTCTTATCAAATAAAGTGTTTACCCTATTTTCTTATTTTCATAGTTGTCATACACTGTAATTGTGTTTCATAGAGGCAGAAACTGAAGAATATGGGGCCTAGGTTCAAGGTATTAATTGTTGAAGATAGCGCTTTCTTCCGCCAATTGCTCAAGGAGGCCTTGCTAGATCAATTTCCATTGATGGAAATTGATGGACGTAGTTTCGGCAGAAGCCCTACAAAAAATCCAGACCTTACTGCCTGAACTGATCTTTATACAAGATATCGAATTGCCAGGTGAAAACGGCCTCAAACTAGCTAAAACAATAAAAGCCCAATATCCCGACACAATAATAATCATTCTTACAGCTCATGATTTACCAGAATATCGAGAGGCCGCTCTTCAGTACACAGATTACTTTCTCTCAAAAGGTTCATCGACGAGAAAGGACATTTTTAGACTGGTTGAATCCAGCTTATCAACCCATGTATTTCCTCTCTTTCAATCGAAAATCAACACTCCTTAGCGAACAGCGATCCTCCACAGAGGCAATAAAATTTGGTAGTCGTACGCCCTTTGTCAAAGTGACGCCGAAAGATCACCCTGGTTTGCAAACTCTAATTGCATTTTTTAAGAAGACTTTAAAATATCGTGGATAATGGAGGTTAAACACCAAAGATCATAAAACAATCAGACAGGGGGATTTTGTGAAAAAGGAGACCAAAACAAAGCAGCAACTTCTCCTTGAGATGGAAGCGCTTCGGACGAGAGGCTGGGATGCCACGGCGTTTTATTAGAAAGAATTCGCTGCTCCTACCCTGCTGAAGAAACTTCCTCTCCCTTTGAGAAGGTTTATCGGCGACATGTCCGATACAGAAAAAATTCTTCTGGGGTTGGATTTCAGGCCAAAGAAGAAATAGATGAGCAAGCAGGAGGACAGGGGGTTGGCCATGAAACATACCAAGAGCGCGAAGGACCTTCTCGCTGAAAATGAAGACCTCCGATTACGTCTGGAAGAAGCCCTGGACACCCTGCGTGCCATCCGGAGCGGCGAGGTAGATGCTCTGGTCGTTTCCACACCCCAAGGTGACCAGGTCTATACCCTGAAGGGTGCCGAACGTCCTCCAGGTTAATCCTCGAAACGTTGAACGAAGGGGTTCTGACCGTAGCAGAGGATGGCACGATCATCTATAGCAACAGCCGTTTTGTGGAGATCCTTAAGATGCCTCTTCAGAAGGTGATCGGTTCCTCGATATACGATTTCATCTCTCCAACAGACAGACCGGCTTTCGAAACAATTCTTGAGCAAAGCAGAAGAGGGAAAAACAAAGGAGAGGTTTCTCTTGCCGACAGGAGATGAGACTCTTGTACCCAGTGCGGCTTTCCCTCAATCCCTTGCAAATCGAGGAGATCTCCGCCATTTGCATCGTGGCAGTGGATTTGACCGAACAAAAGCGAACTGAGAAGTCACTTCGGACGGCTTTTTCTGAAATCAAAACATTGAAAGAACAGCTCGAGACCGAGAATATTTACTTCCGTCAAGAGAACAAAATGAAACATCAATTTGAGAATATTCTCGGGCAAAGCGATGGTCTCAAGTATGTTCTCTATCGAGCGGAACAAGTTGCTCCTGCGAACACAACGGTCCTCATCCTTGGTGAGACCGGTACGGGAAAGGAGCTGATCGCCGCCGCCATCCATAACATGAGTCCCCGCAAGGAACGGCCCTTGATCACGGTCAACTGTGCTGCCTTGCCGGGCAATTTGATAGAGAGCGAATTATTCGGCCGGGAGAAGGGGGCATTTACCGGGGCCGATACCCGGCAGATCGGCCGGTTCGAGATCGCCAATGGTTCCACCCTTTGTCTGGACGAGATCGGGGAACTGCCGCTGGAGTTGCAGGCCAAGCTGCTCCGGGTGATTCAGCATAACGAGTTTGAGCGTCTGGGCTCGTCCCACACCATCAAAGTCGATGTGCGGATCGTGGCAACGACCAATCGAGACCTCGAGGAAGAGGTCCGCAAGGGCCGGTTTCGGCAGGACCTTTACTATCGGCTCAATGTCTTCCCCATCACGGTTCCTCCGCTCCGGCAGCGGAAAGAAGACATCCCGCTGATGGTTGAGGCCTTTATAGAGCGCTATGCCCGAAAATTGGGCAAACAGATCACCTCGATCCAGAAGGAGACGATGAAGACGCTTCAGGATTACCCGTGGCCCGGGAACGTCCGGGAGCTGGAAAGTATCATTGAAAGGGCCGTGATCCTCTGCTCCGGGCCGGTCTTGCAACTGGCAGATAAACTGGAGATTTCGTCCCCCTCCGTGTCATCCACCATAAGAACCTTGGAAGAGACGGAGCAAAGCCAAATTCTTAAAATCCTCTCAGAAACCCGATGGCGCATTGAGGGAAAGGACGGGGCCGCAGCGATCCTGGGTCTCCACCCAAGCACCTTGAGAGCGAGGATGCATAAGCTCGGGATACGCCGGCCGGTGCTCAAGGAGTCAGATTAAGAGCTGGCTCTGCTTAAAGGTTCCCTCAATAGATGGAGGTTCTACCAAATATTGAGGGCCAACCAATCGTTTCAATCTTCTCCACGCTTCCCTCCCATTCATCTAATCCCGCGTTATTAAAGGGTGATTCCAGCCGCCTGCCTTTATCCGGTTCTTGGCTTGCCACTTGCAAATACGATTTGCATGATCCTGGCTGGCGTCCCGGGGTTGGTGTATGGCAGCTTCAGCTATACCCAGAAGACTCATGAGGCCAAGCTGGGCCCGATCGAGCTGCTGATAAGGGAAAGGCAGACGGTCAACCATTAGCGAACTATGCTCTTTAAGGAGCAAAATCTATCATCAAATTAGAACCACACCTAGTCGCATTTCACAACCACCGAGAGGAAAGGAGCTCAAAATGAGAAGCAGTCAAGTCTTGTTCGCATTCATCGCAGTTGCCTTTTTGGTTCTGATCGCGGAATGGGCTTTTGCATGAGACGGCAAGGCGCAGGGTCAGACCTTTCAGTATCTCCAGCAGGTCATGCTACGCACTTACCGATGTGAGTGATGATGCGGTTATGGCGGAGGGGTTCAAAACACATTTTGTCGAAGGATGCTATGGCCGCTCTCGTTCTTCAGGATTTTAGGGATCTTTCCATCGAAAATCTGGTGCAGGTCCTCTCTAATGAAAAAGCGAAAATGTTTGGTGAACAGAAGTTTCGCGAAAACAAGGGGGAAGACCATTGGTTAGGTTCAAGGCCATTTGCAGGTTCAATGCTAACGTCAAAAAAACTAGGAGGAAGAAATGTTAGAACCTGAAATCGTAATGGAGCAAGGTCCGCACACCATTCCAGCATTGGGGACGAAGAGGGAGCTGCTAGTAATTGAAGATAACAAGACGGTTCGGGAAGGCCTGTCAAGAAGCCTGGTCCCTTTGGGTTACAAAGTGACTCTCGCTCGCAACGTATATAATGGGGGGTTTCTTTTTTACACCAGGCATTATGATTTAGTGATTATCGATCTCCAGGTGCCCCAACTGAATGTCTGGAAGTTGGCTAGCATCTTCAAAGAACACTCCCCAAGTACTCCTGTCATCGTGAATACCGGGTTCAATAAAGGAGAGCCTTTGACGAAGGCGGACAAGGACAAGGTTGATGCCATAATCCCGAAACCGTTCAAGCTGAAAGAGATCGATACAACCGTTCAGAGGTTATTGAATAGCAGAACGTAAGGGAGAAAGATGCTTTTTGGTGAGATAAAGAAGAGTCCGTAAAAGAGATGGCGACGATTGCGTTTCGGTCTCCGTCGGAAGGAGGGGTCACACCATGGCGTCGAGTTTCAGGATCGTTATGCATGAGAACAGTGAAAACCTTCACTTGAGATTAATCGGAGACTTCGATGGTTCGTCGGCTTTTGAGTTGCTCGAAATCCTCAAAAACAGAGCCCATGCGGTCCAAAAGGTGTTCATCCACACGAGCGGCCTTGGGGAAGTTCATCCCTTTGGTCTGGGTGTATTCGAAAAGAGGGCCTCCGAGTTGAAAGAGAACCTGCAAAAAATTCACTTCACAGGTGATAAGGCAGAATTGGTTTCACTGGATCAGTCGTTGTGGCTCTAGAAACGACACCCTTGCAGGGATGTGGAGAGTGGCAAGGGTGATTCCGTGAGGGACAGAAGAGCATTTCAGAACCGTGACTGACACGCGTTTGCAGCCTTCTCCAAGTCTCAAATCACCCGAGCTCTGATGACGAATCTCATGGGCTTTCCAATGGATGCAGTGTGCGGTGAGTTAGGCGGGTAGGCACATCTTCCAAACTTTTCAGCACAACATTAGTAATGAAATCAAGCAATAGCGATTTAAGGGTTTCATGACGGCTCAAGATTTTCGCCAGGATTAGCCTCTAACCGCCTTTAGCTGGAGCGCATTGTAGAACCGAAAAAGGTGAAACAGGCATGGAAGAACTCAGCCTACACAAGATTTTTTCAAGACCCGCCTACCGAACGGACTATGCAGGAGCCAAAGCGGAGAATATCTGCCTGAGGTGCGGTGGTTTTGCAGAGGAGTACCGAGACACCTCATCGAGACCTGAATATATGGTCTGCGCTCTATGTGAGCGATGCTAGGACCAATGTTTCAGCTTGAGTGAGAAGAGGAGGTAGGGTGATATGAAAGTAAAGTGTATCTTTTGCGGACACGAGCTTAATTTGGATCACTGCGTATTTGACAACTATACAGGGTCAGTGAAGTGTTTTTCTTGCAGCAGGATGATGGAGCTAAGGACTGCCAGAGGGATAGCATACTCAAAATATCCATTAGCTATCTTCGAGACTAAGCGCAATTCGGCTTTAGTTAAAATCGGGGATTAAGCCTTACTACACGCTAGATTCAATATAAAGGGGGTAGCGAGAATGAGTCCTTTGTTGGTGGTAGTCGTTGTCTTTGTAATGGGCATGTTCATCTACCTGTGTTTCAGGTGGGCGAGCGCGGCCTGGTACCGGAGGAAGCTGGATGTAATTAAGGAAATGAGCAGGGAAACGACAGAAAGGGGGGAGCATCGGGAAGGACGGACAAGAGGATATAAATAGGCAATTGGTTAAAAGGGATATATTGGGGATGGAGTGCAGGTTCTGTATGATGGCAGTGGTTTTTGGCTGTATGCTAACGACCTTGAAAAGCCAACGGATACCATCTACCTGGAGCTGGAAGTCCTGGGACGCCTTTGCGGTAGCAATCCGACGCGATAATCTTAATCCTCCTTATCCCGAGACTTTTAAATTACATCGTTGCAATCTATGTAAAGGGAGAAAATTACCATGGATACTACAACGCTCATCATCATCGTCGTCGTGTTGATCCTATTATTCGGCGGGGGTGGCGGTTACTATTGGCGTAGACGACGGTAGCAAAAAAAGAAGGCCTTTCCTACCGCTAAGCTATTCGTATTTGATTCTGGGAGCGACGCTATTTGTGTTCATCCAAGCGTTCTCGCTGCTGTCTCCCATTCTGTTTTCGTTTCTGCTGATTCTGCTGATCTCGCTCGCAGTCAATCCAGTGATCTCGCGGATGCGGGTTTTGACGGATGGAAGAAAAGGCGCGACGGGTCTGATCGCAGGGGCCTTCGAAACGATTCCCTACCTGGGACCCATCCTGAGCGCGGTGCCTGCCCTCTTGTTCGCTTTAGGTGAGGGAGGCATGACTCCGGTCTGGGTTTTGCTTCTGTATCTCGCCGTGCAGGCCTTGGAAAACAATGTAATCTCTCCCCTGATCATGGCGCACAGCATGAAGCTCCATTCGGGGGCGGTGATCTTTTCCATGCTTTTGTGTGTCGCCGCCTTCGGTGTGCTGGGTGTTTTGGTCGCGGCACCCCTGGTTGGCATTGTGGGTATCTTGCACGACGAGCTTTATCGAAAGCGCTTTCTTCCCACGGTAACAGACGCAGACCTGGATCGATTATTTAGACTCTCAGATCCCCCTTCCGTTAACGGGCTTTATCCGAAGAAGCTTTTTCCTTGGGCTCGATATTCTCCACCTCTTTATCCTGGTTTCCATAACGCAGCCGAATCGCTTTAACCAGAATAAAAAATCCGGTCCAACCCAGTAACCCGCCTACGGTATAGGAGATAATCCTGGGAAAATAGAAGGCAACAAACGTGAGGAAGCAAATAAACATACCGAATTTCAGGAGGGAAGATGATTCTGCGCGGCTCAGGATTCTTTTCCCTGTTACCGCGGCATTCAGGGCACTTCCGACGCGGGCCATACCCGAAAGCACACCCCTGCCGCTTCCTTTTGCTACCCTCAATCCTTTCCTCTGCGAGAGAGGTTGGATGGGGCGAACCTTGTCGCGTCTGCCGATGACGATCTCGGTCGCCTGGGCCAAATCATCCAGGAACATCTCACTCATTTCCTGGGCGAGATCTTCATCTTCGATGACGACATCCAGTTCCCAATTGCCAATCCAGCTGGAAATGTTAAGGTTTGTGGATCCGATCCGAGCCAAGCGCCCATCCGCAACAGCTGTCTTCGCATGAACCATCGATCCGTTCCACTCGAAGACTCGAACACCCGCTTCCAGAAGCGATCGATACATCGTGCGCGAAAAGCTGGCAACCCAAGGGATGTCGCTTCCATGGGGTACCAGCAGACGGACGTCCACTCCATCCAGGGCCGATGCCCTGAGCGCTTGTATATAAGGGCTTGTGGCAATGAAGTAGGCATCGGTCAACCACAACTTCTGACGCACTGTAGCCGCCAACATCAAATCCAAACGGTATATTCCCGTCGTTTCCGGAGAAGCCGGTACAATGCGCAGCGATATGGACCCTGCCTTCGGCAGGTCCTCCCTCCGGGGAAGTTCTTCAGAGGGAATCAATCCTCCCGTTAACTTCCACGCGGCGGCGAAGGCAGCCTCGACATCGGCCACCGCCGGGCCGCAAATCTCCACCCCCGTGTCACGCCAAGGAGGGATTCTTTTCTCTGGATTCCCAATCCAGGCATCTCCAATACAAAGGCCAGATATAAAGGCTTGCGAACGATCTATGGTGATCAATTTCCGATGATCACGACTGAACCACCCAAAAAAGCTGCTCATTCCTGGCGGATTGGCAACCCGAACCTCCCCCCCTGCCTCTCGGAGGGGCTTCCACATCCACCGTCCCAAAAGACTGAGGGAGCCGAACCAATCATAGATGACTCGGACTTTAACCCCTTGCCGGGCTTTGGCCACCAGGAGATCCCGGAAATGGCGCCCGGTCTTATCGTTATGGATAACGTACATCTCCATGTGAATTGTCGTTCGGGCCCCTTGAATCGCCGCCTCCCATGCGGGGTAATTTCCCTGAGCATCCCAGAGAATACGCAGATGATTCCCGTGTATCAGAGACGCCCCCGTTGCGCGAAACAGCTCTTCATTACTTAGTTGAGTTCGCAGGTCCCCGCTCCGTCTCCTCATTGGGATCTCCCCGAGAAATCTGAAAAATTCAATCTAGGTAAGAACTATCTGCGACTTACCCTGGGTCCAAATATGCACTTCGGCAACCATCGGAACATGGTCAGAAGCCACCAGGCATAACCATTTCCGTGGGACTTCCACTTTGATAATTTCCACCGAACCCTTGTAATAAATACGGTCCAAATGAAAAACGGGAAAGACCCCAGGGTAAGTCCGACGCCATTGGAGAAAGGGAGCCAAATCCAAGCTGTCCAGCCGCTCTGATAGAAGCTTCGAGGCTGGGCCCCTGTGCCATTCATTGAAATCCCCCATTACAATTTTGGGGCCCTGTACTTTGCGGTCTTCCAGAATGTGAATCAATTGCACAGCCTGCTTGGTCCTTTCGGCTCGCGAGGTTCCAAGGTGAACATTGTAAATATGAATCGGGCGCTTTCCCATCAAGAGATCTACCCGTTGACACAAGCGTGGTTCACATCCATGCTGGGACAAATCATAAGTGATATGCCGGTGGATGGGAAAGCGACTTAACAAACCATTGCCGTATAGGTGCCCGCGTAAAATTCGAGCCGAGCCCAGCACCGATACCATATTGAGCTGTGCTCCTATCTCTTCTTCTTGTCCTCTTGCACCGGGACCTGCACCTATAACCTCTTGTAAGGCCACCACGTCTGCTTTCAGGCCCTTAAGCACGGAGGCAATCCTGGAAGGCCTGGTGCGGCCATCCATTCCCCGGCATTTATGGACATTGTAGGTGGCAAGGTGAAAGCGAACAGGTTTGGTTCCGTGGTTCATAGATTATAGACCCAAGCCCAACATACGATCACCTTCTTAAAACGGAGATTACCGATCTAATCCCATCGGCAGTTCGGCCGTCTGTTGAAAGCGCCGCCGCCCAAAGAGTTTCGAAGTCTTGGTGGCACTCACCAACAGAGCCTATTTGGCCTTGCCGCCAGCCGGCTTGTAGAAGACGTGTTCACCGACCTCGACCGTCCTGAGATATTCGTTAGACCAATTTGGAGTTACTTTCCGATGGTGGAAATACAATGCGCCACCGGTTCGGTCCGTTAGTTGCCGGTTGAGAGCTTTTCGAGCTATTTCTTTGGCGATCGCGTAGGATTTATCCTCCTCTGCGTCATCCGAACGGCCATCGCACCACCATGAGAACTGGCAGGCGCCCTGTTCGTGGCCTTGCTTGACGACTCCACAGATGGTGTTGGGGAAGCCTTTATGGCCGAGCCGGTTCATAACCACATTCGCGACTGCTTCCATGCCTGCAGCCCCCTCGCCCCTGGTCTCCCAGTAGATGGTGCGTGAAAGACAGGTGATCGCATCGTCCAAGGGTTCCTCGCCGACCGGATCGACCGACTGCGCTTCTGGCTTAGTGATGATCTCGGCCGCAGTTGGCAGCGCCTTACTTCCCTCGGCCGAGGCCTTCTCCTCTAGTACCTCCGCCTTGCCCTTGGCGGCTTCCTGATTCTGATCCTGGTCAGCCGCGTTCGCCAAGCCCACCAGAAGGGAAGCCGTAAGACAAGTCACAGCCCATATCTTCCGCATAGTCGAACCGCCTGTTATGTGGTCTTTTTGCAAATTACGTTTCCCTTTAATATATTGATTATTTGTAACAAAGCAATTCTTGCAAAGTCCAGATGCGATCGCCTATCCCCGCAGCCATGCCGGAGTACGACACATCCCCCTTCATCCAAATATACCTGTTATTGCTGGTACAGTCGATCAGGGGGTCACTATAAGATTCCAACCGGAGATCAAGGGCTCAGATTAAGATGTGTCTCTGCTCAAAGGCTCCCTCAATAGGTGGAGGTTCCACCAGATATGGAGGCCCAATAACTCGTTTCAATTTTATCTGCTTCTCTCTCCCATCCACTTAATCCCGCGTTATCAAAGGATGATTTCAGCCTCGTGCCTTTGCCCGGTTGTTGGCTTGCCACTTGCAAATACGATTTGCATGATCCTGCTCATCATACGAATGAAGGTTCTTGCCGAGAAGCGCAAGGAGTTGACCCAGACGATGGCATCACTGGTCGGCTCCCTAAGGACAGAGAAGGGATGCCGGCGCGGGGACTTTTATCGGAGTATGGAGAATGAAAATGAACTCTGTATTCTTGAAGAATGGGATACCGAGGAGAACCTTAATAGCCATCTGAAGTCGGAACGTTTTAGGGTTCTTCGGGGGCGATGAGCCTTCTCCAAGAACCCCATGAAATGATGCTCTATACCATTTTACACCCAACAGGAACGGTTGGGTCCATCCTGTCGTCAGAAAGGAGTTAAACATGCTTTGGACTATATTTGTGATTCTGTTAATTCTGTGGGGGCTGGGATTGATGACAGGTTACACCATGGGCGGGGTCATTCATATCCTGCTGGTCATCGCCATCGTAGTGGTGCTGGTCCAAGTGATTCAAGGACGAAGACGATCGTAACCCTTTGGACCCTCGCCCGAGAAGGTGAGGTGTTTACAGAGAGGAGTAACCGCGATGAAAAAGAGAAATATCGTTATCCAATGTTTATTGCTTCTTATGCTGATTGTCAGCTTTGAGGCCTGCGACTCGACATCCAAACAGGAAAGCGCAGGGGAATACGTTGACGATTCGGTCATTACGACCAAGGTAAAAGCCCTGCTTGCCGACGATGATTTTCTCAAGTCATTCCAGATCAGTGTCGAAACCTACAAGGGCGTTGTTCAGCTGAGCGGTTTCGTTGGTTCTCAAAAGGCCGTCGATAAAGCGGTTCAAATCGCGAGAGGCGTCAACGGGGTCAAATCCGTAAAGAATAGTCTGATCGTGAAATAACGGCACCAGGTTGAACACAAGAATCAAAAAGGGTGTCTGAGTGAGAAAGAACAAAGAAGGATTATGAGAAACAGAATTGTCAACCAATAGGAGGTTCCCATGAGTGACAAACGAAAAGCGTACGAAGAAAAACTCGATGCACAGTTGAAGGAATGGAACGCGCAGATCGCTCTGCTCAAGGCCAAGGCGGAGAATGCCAAGGCCGACGCGAAGATCGATTACTACAAAACCATCGAGACCTTGGAGGCCAAGCAGGATGAGGCCAAGACGAAGCTGCAGGAGTTGAAGACCGCCGGCGATGAGGCATGGGAGGACCGTCAAGAGGAGGTGCGGAAAACATCTGGGCTGAAGTCAAGGCCGCCTATCCGATGCGGTTTCAAAATTCAAATAAGGCAGGGACGCTGAACGGTTCTGCCCGGCGAACCAGTCGTTTTGGGCGGAGGTCTGCCTGTGCGTTGCACGCAGAAGGTCGGGGCTTTACCCGCAGGAAGGTTGGCGGGTTTACATCCCATAGTCCCAGGTGCTTGAAAAGCTCCCGGGGATATATCGATCCAGCTCCACGGTCGAGCGCAGATTTATCCCTGTAAGGCGAATCATCATGAAAAAAGTTGGAGTGATACTCGGTGCAGGAATTCTTCTGGCCATAGTGCTCCTCGGATGGTGGGTATTCAGCCGGCCCGAACGCGGCACGACCGGCGCGGTCAGCACCAATTTCCGTTGGCTCGGACCCAACGACAAGATCGTGGTCGATGGCTTCGACGATCCCAAAGTGCAGGGTGTCGCCTGCCACATCAGCCGTGCGCAAACGGGAGGCGTGAAGGGTGGATTGGGCTTGGCGGAGGATACGAGTGACGTCAGCATCGCCTGTCGCCAGGTCGGTCCGATCCGGATCGTCGGCGAACTCAAAGACGGCGAGCGCGTTTTCGACGAACACCGCAGCCTCGTATTCAAGTCGCTTCAGGTCGTGCGCTTCTTCGACCGCGAGCGCAATGTGCTGGTTTACGTTGCTTACAGCGATCGGGTTCTCGCCGGCAGCCCGAAAAACAGCATCAGCACGGTGCCAATCATGGGGTGGACGGCGCCATAGTTCCCGAAGAATATGAAGCGGACGCACACGGCGTCGATATCCTCCAACGGGCCGACTGCGATGGCAAACAGATCATGGGCGGCACCCTGAGCTGGCTGCTGAAGACATCGGGCGCGAGCGGAGGGTTTTTCGAAACCCACTCTGGCACTGATGATCGGATCCAACGAATTCATAATTTGCGTTAGATCGTTACCCTCGGCCATCGCCTCCGCATCCCTATTCCCCTGCGCTGCACAGATAGCTCTTGACGGCCCTGTCAATAGACTTGACCGAACCGCTGACTCGGCGCCGACGGCCCAAGCGCCCCGCAGGCGGCCATGGGTCGGTAAGGTGTTTTCAGATCGATCTGATCCCACGCTGATTGCCGGTTACCCACTCAGTAGGTGGAGCTTCGCTCGTGGAGGGCACTACGCAAGCCCCTGTAAAGGAGATCGCAAAGGAGGACAGAGGAATGAGCCACATACAAGTGATGTTTAATCCCAAAACAATAGCCCTGATCGGCGCAACTGAGAAGGAAGGCGCCGTCGGACGGACAATCCTGGAGAACCTGCTCCGGTCAAAAGAGAGGAGGATATTTCCGGTAAACCCCCATACGAGCAAGGTATTGGATGTGGAGAGCTATCCCACCATCGCAGGCGTTCCCGAGCATGTGGATCTGGCCGTTGTGGCAACTCCTGCCCGGTCAGTGCCGGGTGTGGTTGAGGAATGCGGCCAGGCAGGTGTAGAGGGGGTGCTCATAATCTCTGCCGGGTTCAAGGAGATTGGTGAAGAAGGAACACAGCTAGAGAGCGAAATCGACCGGATCAGGAAAAAATATGGGATGCGTATTATGGGACCAAACTGCCTCGGTTTTGTGCGACCCGTCCTGGGTTTAAATGCGACCTTTCTCCGGGGTAACCCTCCACCGGGAAATATCGCCTTCATCTCTCAGAGCGGCGCGCTCGGCAGCGCGATACTCGATTGGGCGGTCAGCGCCGGGATAGGCTTTAGCATGTTTGCATCACTCGGCTCCATGATCGATGTCGACTTTGGCGACATGATCGATTTTCTGGGAGATGACGGGGCCACCAGAAGCATTCTGATCTATATGGAGGGTGTGGGCAACGCGAGAAAATTCATGAGTGCGGCTCGGGCGTTCGCCCGCCGCAAACCTATCATTATTTTGAAGCCGGGGCGATTCGCAGAGAGTGCAAGGGCGGCCCATTCCCACACCGGCGCTATGGCAGGGGACGACGCGGTATATGAAGCAGCCTTCAGGAGGGCCGGCGCCGTAAGGGTCGGGGAAATAGCGGAACTCTTCGATGCTGCCCAGGTTCTTGATTCGAAGAGGTTGCCGGCCGGTCCGAGGCTCGCCATAGTAACGTCTGCCGGCGGACCTGGCGTGATGGCCACCGACGCCCTTATTCACCTGGGTGGGGAACTGGCAGAACTCTCTGACGAGAGCATGAAGCAACTCAACGCATTTTTGCCACCCTACTGGAGCAAGGCGAATCCTGTTGACGTGCTTGGAGACGCAACCGTCGACAGGTTCACGAAAGCCCTCACCATATGCCTCGGTGACCCCATGGTGGACGGAGTGCTCGTCATTTACGTGCCCATGGACTCTGCCCCTTCAACCCAGCTTGCGCAAGCGGTGGCCGATAGTGCGAAAAACGCCTGGAAGCCTGTCATCGCAACGTGGATGGGGGCAGAAGACGTCGAGGAAGGGAGACACATTTTTGTTGAGAACAGCATCCCGACCTACGACACCCCTGAGGAGGCTGTCAGAACTTATGTGAATATGTGCAGGTACAAGAGACATCTCGACCAGCTCTATGAGACCCCTGACGAGTTGCCGGCGCACAAAGCGCCCTCGAAAGACCACCTGAAAGAGCTTCTCAAGATGGCCCTCAAGGAAGGACGAACGCTTCTCAACGAGGAAGAGTCCAAGGATTTTCTCATGACCTACGGTATCCCGGTTACGATGGTGCAGGTCGCTCAAGATCCGGAAGCGGCGGTAAGCATAGCAGAAAAGGTGGGCTATCCGGTCGTTATCAAGGTCGTCTCGCCTGACATCTCCCACAAAAGCGATGTGGGTGGCGTCATCATGGGAATCGATTCAAGTGCAGCCCTGAAGGAAGCGTATGAGAAGTTGATGCAAAGGGTGAAGAAACGCGCCCCGGAAGCGGCCATAATGGGTGTGGCTGTAGAGAAGATGGTCACAGATGTTGATTACGAGCTCATTCTCGGGGCCAAGAAGGATAGGGATTTCGGTTCGGTCATCCTCTTTGGGATGGGGGGGACTATGGCGGAGTTCATCAAAGATTTTTCGATTGGGCTTCCCCCGCTCAATCAGACCCTGGCGAAGATGTTGATGCAGGACACCAAGGTATACAAAATGCTCCAGGGCTTTCGGGGCAAACCGGCAGCAGATTTTGAAGGGCTCGAGGAAATCCTTGTCAATTTTTCCAATCTGATCGTCGACTTTCCCGAAATAGCTGAAATCGACATAAATCCTCTTGCCATATCGAATGGCAAAGCCTCCGCCCTTGACGCACGAATCATTATTGACAAGAATTATGACGCTACTGGCCGATCGCCATATCCTCACCTGATTATCACTCCCTATCCGACCAAGTACACCACACCCTGGCAACTGTCGGATGGGACCGAAGTGCTTCTGAGGGCCATACGCCCTGAAGACGAGCCCGCGGAGCACGAGATGCTCTGCTTCGTTGTCTGAAGAAACATTGAGGACCAGGTTCTTCTCCACTATCAAAGACATATCCCATGAGTGGCTTATCCTCTTCTGTAATATCGACTACGACCGGCACATGGCAATCGTTGCGGAGATGGAGGAAAATGGAAAGAAAAGCATGATAGGGGTTGCAAGACTTATTATGAACCAGGACCTGACATCCGGCGAACTGGCCGTCCTCGTGCAGGATAGGTTCCAGGGGAAACGCCTTGGGACTAAATTCGTAGAGGTGCTCATCGAGATAGCCCGGGAGAGAGGCCTTGAGGATGTCCGGGCAGATGTCCTTACCGAAAATGAGAGCATGCTCAAGGTCTTCAGGCGGTTGGGGTTTACAACGCAGTGGGCTTCTGGCGGCACGAGTGAAGCCGTGTTGAAGCTGAAATAATGGGGGACTCCGGGAGAATCAACAGGTGAGAGGGGTGTTCTCAATACTTTTCTCCGGGACTCCACGATGAGCCGGTACATCCAGCCAGCCGAGCCCGTGTACCAGGTCCACTCACCGTGGAGCGCGTGTTCACGCTGTTAGGTTATAACCTCGTTATGCAATTCTGAGAAAGAAGGTGATTCAGATGCCGAGGCGAGATGGTAAAGGCCCCTCAACTGGGGCGAAAGGACCGCACGATGGTCGAGGCAAAGGTAAAGGCCGAGCACAGGGTAAGGGTGTCGGTAAGAGCAAGGGTGGTAAGAAAGGCACCTGCAAGTAAAGGAGTGCGCACTGCGAGATTCCAACCCTTCCAGTGCATAACAACAGGCTGAAGAGCGACTTGGTGTTCCGCCCGCGGAACACCAAGCGCCTTAGCCTAAGTGATATATGCCGGCCGGAGATCAAGGAGTCAGATTAAGATCTGGCTCTCCTCAAAGGTTCCCTCAATAGATGGAGGTTCCACCAAATATTGAGGGCCAACAAATCGTTTCAACCTTCTCTACGCTTCTCTCCCATTCATCTAATCCCGCGTTATTAATAGATGATTCCAGACTCCTGCCTTTTTCACGGTTGTTGGCATGCCACTTGCAAATACGATTTGCATGATCCTGGTCATCATACGAATGAAGGTTCTTGCCGAGAAGCGCAAGGAGCTGTCCCAGACGATCGCATTACTGATCGGCTCCCTGCGGACAGAGAAGGGATGTCGGCGCTGCGACTTTTGCCGGAGTATGGAGGATGAAAATGAACTCTGTATTCTTGAAGAATGGGATACCCGGAAGAACCTGAATAGCCACCTGAAGTCGGAGCGTTTTAGGGTACTTCGGGGGGCGATGAGCCTTCTCCAAGAGCCCTATGAAATAGAGGTGTGGGATGGGAGAGACCACGAAAGAGCCGAAAAAATCTGTATCCTCAAACGTGACGGGTTCGGATAGAGAGACGGTTCGGAAGAAGGTGGAAAGAGGGCCTGTTGACTCAGTCCTATTCAAACCCTTTAGACTGGAAGATCTTCAAAGGACAGTCCAAGGAGCGCTGGCGTTCAGAGAAGGAGAACATGGAAGCGTGGGGGTGGGATAGGGAGGATAGAGCGATGAGAATAAAGTGCCTTTCGTGCGGCCAAGAAATCAACATGGATCATCAAGCGTTCAGTAACTTCAGGGGTTCCCTCAAATGCCTGAATTGCAGAGGGGTGATGGAAATACAGACAATGAGGGGAGTTCTCATATGGGGCTATCCATTATCCGATGTGAATCCTGATTTTGCTGCTAGACGCTCTGAACACAATCTGTACGCGGGGCAAAAGAAGATCTGAGCTAAGGACCGGCGTCACCCCTACCCAAGGTTTAATAAAACATATAGACCCCCGATCGTAGCCCATGAATTGGGGAATCTTGGCTCTTGCAGAGCTTAGAAAGGAGGCCAGGTGACATGCAAATCAGTATATCGCCACAGCCCGTGGTTGCTCTGATCGCGGGAATCTTGATCCTCGTTGCCCCGAGACTTTTGAATTACATCGTTGCCATCTATCTCATTGTATTTGGCATTCTCGGGTTGGTTCGATGATAGGCCCGCGGATCTTCTATCGCTAGAGAGTCAAACCGAAATCCAACAGGAGGAATATCATGAAATCAAGCACAAGGGACGAGGCAGAAGGCAAGTTGCACCAAGTGAAGGGTAAGATCAAGGAGGTCGCCGGGAAACTCAGCGATAATCCTGAGTTGGAAGCTGAAGGTATCGATGAAAAGATAGCCGGCAAAGTTCAAGAAAAGATCGGCCAGGTCAAGAAGGTCTTGGGGAAGTAGTGAGAGCGGCGTATCATGCGCCAGCATGCCTTTGAACATGTTGCCGAAAAAAGATTTTGGCGGCGTTAGAAAGGAGTCGAACATGCTTTGGACCATCTTTGTGATTCTCTTAGTTCTGTGGGCGACTGGGATTGGTGACCGGCTACACGATGGGTGGATTCATTCATATCCTGCTGGTCATCGCCATCGTCGTGGTACTAGTCCAAGTTATTCAAGGACGAAGACGATCGTAACCATTTGGACCCTTGCCGAGAAGGTGAGGGGTTTACAGAAAGGAGTAACTGCTATGAAAAAGAGGAATAGGTTTGTCGGCTATTTTGTCCTTGTTATGCTGATGGTTGCCTTTGTGGCCTGTGCATCGACATCCAAACAGGAAAGCACAGGGGAATATGTTGACGATTCGGTCATTACGACCAAGGTCAAATCTCTGCTTGCAGCGGATGATTTTCTCAAGTCCTTCCAGATCGGTGTTGAAACCTACAAGGGCACGGTTCAACTGAGCGGTTTCGTTAATTCTCAAAAGGCCATCGATAAGGCGATTGAAATCACCCGTAGCGTCAAAGGGGTCAAATCCGTAAAGAATGATCTGATCGTGAAATAGGGAAGATTCCTTTAGGTAAGGAAATTAAATGAGAGAGGGAGACAGTAGATAAGAAAGAAGGTCTTACAAATGAAAAGAATAGCATGGATGATAGGACTGCTGGTGTCTTTGTTCTCTGCAGCGGTGATGGGGGTTCCTGCATCCTCGGCTGCAGACGCACCAGCCGTAGTGGTTGGTCGCGTCTATCACATTGAAGGGGACCTGCTCCGCTATGTTCCTGAGGAGAACGACTGGGTGGCCGTGGTCAGGGACGCCCCTTTCGGTAAAGAGGATACACTCTTTTCAGGTAGCCGGGGGATGGCAGAGTTGGTCGCCCCCAACGGGACCTGGATCAGGGTCGGGAACAGCACACAGATCCAGTTCATCGCCCTCGATACGGACCTATCCGAAATGGACGTGGCTGCGGGTGTTGCCCGGTTCTACAACAAAGGCTCCGATACGGTCATCAAAGCGACGAGTCCCTTCGGGTACGTTCTGGCTGATCCCGGCACAGTCTTCGATTTTTACGTGGGTGAAAACTCCGTCGAAGTGGCTGCGGTGAGGGGGAAGGTGAGTTTCGTCCACGCGGCAACGGATGCCAGGTATGACGTCTCGGCTGGATCCCCGTCAATCCTCGCGGACCAGAACCAGGTGTCGTCAGGCGAGGGGACCGTCGATCCTGACTGGGATCGGTGGAACGCGACTCGTGAAAACTTCTGGGCGGCAAAGGCCAAAGTGGGAGGGCGGTCGGTCGGATATCTTCCACCCAGCCTCCGGCCCGAGGCCTATGCCCTTGAAGAGAACGGAAGATGGGAGAGTGTTCCCTATGATGGCAGAGAGCGCTGGTTCTGGCGGCCTACCACCGTAGCCGTGGGATGGTCGCCCTTCACCGTGGGCCGCTGGACCGACTGGTATGGAGACCAATGTTGGATTCCGGATGAACCTTTCGGTTACGTCACCCACCATTACGGCGATTGGGTTTACGCCCGGAATCACTGGTATTGGGCCCCGCCTGTGGTGAGCGTGCGTGTGGGTCTCCCCTTCCTCAACATCGGCTTCTTCTGGTATCCCGGAAGGGTTTCGTGGATTCACAGTGGAGCTTATGTGGGCTGGGTGCCTTTGGCGCCGCGCGAGACGTACTACAGCCACCGCAACTGGGGAGGTCCTCATACGGTGGTCGTCACCAACGTCAACATCACGCAGATCAACATCAACGTCCGAAATTATGCTTACGCAAACCATGCAATCGTGGTCCCCCAGAACGATTTCTACCGTGTGAACAATTACAGGGATGTGCGGGTGACCAACATAAACCGCACCACCATCATCAACAACTACCGTGCGGCGCCGGTCGTCAATAACACGGTGATCAACAATTACACGACGAACAAGGAGCGGTACAACTACACCAACGTCACGGTGAAAGAGAAGCCCCACAATACCGTGATCAATCGAATCCAGCATAATGAGACGATCATTCAGGGGGGCAGGAAAGAGAACGCTGCTGTGGTCCAGGAACGGGTGAAGAGCACCAAGGAAGGGAGGGTCAACCGCGAGGCCAGGATCGAACCCCCTAAGAGCACGGACTATATCGTACCAGCCAATCAAGTGAACCGGCCCAAGTCGGAAATGGCGCTTCAGCAGAAGGAGATTAAAAGGGCCGGGAGGGGAGTCCTGCCAGCCCAGCCCGCTCAGGTCGTCGTGCCTCAGCACGTGGCACCGGCAAGGCCAGGTCAAGCGAAACAAGTCGTCGTGCCTGAGCATGTGGCACCGGCCAAACCTGAAGATCCGAGTCAGGCCGTGGTGCCCGAGCACGGGGCACCGGCAAAGCCAGGACAGAAAGGCCAGGTGGTCATACCAGAACATGCGATGCCGGTAAAACCGGCTCAGAAGGAACGTCCCGGTCAAGTCGTTGTGCCTCAGCACGCGGCACCGGCCAAACCGGGTCAGCCCGCCACGGTCGTGATACCTGAACACGTAGCACCGGCAAGGACGAGTCAATCCGGGCCTCCCGGTCAGGTCGTCGTGCCTGAGCGCGTGGCACCGGCTAGGCCGGGTCAGGCGAAACAGGTCGTCGTGCCTCAGCACGTGGCACCGGCCAAACCTGAACACCCGAGTCAGGTCGTGGTGCCTGAGCACGTGGCACCGGCAAGGCCAGGTCAGGTAGGCCGGGTCGTCATACCCGAACATGCGACGCCGGTAAAACAGGGTCAAAAGGAACTTCCCGGTCAAGTCCTTGTGCCAAAGCACACGGCTCCTGCAAAACCTGGTCAACCCGCCAAGGTCGTGGTCCCTGAACACGTAGCACCGGCAAGGACGAGTCAGAAGGAGCAGCCCGGTCAGGTCGCAGGACCAGAGCGAGTGAGTCCCGCAAAACCCTCTCAGCCTGGTAAACCTGAGAAGGAAAAACCTAAGCGCGTGGCGCCGGAAAAGGCCGGTCCGCAGGAGGAGAAGCGCGATCAACTTGAACAGCCGAGTAAAGGTCAATCCAAACGTTGACCAATCACTTTCCTCGGGGTGCTCGATCGAGTGAGCCCATAAATTTGGCCTGCGTCGCTCTTGAGCGAACGATGCTTTGTGAGAAGCAAAATCCATCTCCAAATAAGCGCTACACCTAGTCGCATGTCGCAGCCCTCGAGAAGAAAGGAGCTCAAAATGAGAAATAGTCAAGTCTTGTTAGCATTTATCGCGGTTGCTTTCTTGGTTCCGATCGCGGAATGGGCTTTTGCATAAGCGGGAAAAGAGCAGGGCAAGAATTATCCGGACGTATCCTGGTGGCTGAGGATAATAAGAGTATTCAGGACCTAATTTCTAGGCACCTTGATTTTATGGGATTTGAGGTGGCTGTTGACGGCAATGGCGTTGAAGCCTTCTCTGTGTTTCTCAAGAACTCTTTCGATTCATTCATATCCTGCTGGCCATCGCCATCGTCGTGGTGCTGGTGCAGGTTATTCAAGGACGAAGACGATCGTAACCATTTAGGTCCTTGCCGGACAAGGTGAGGTGTTTGCACAGCGCAACATAGCCGAAAACAAATTCGAAGCACGAAAGTCGAAATCTGAAATGGTTCGACCTACCCACCACCCTGAGCCATATCGAGGGGCAAATTCGAATGACCAAAATCCAAATGATCCAAAACGGTTAAAACCAATAGGAGGTTCCCATGAGTGACAAACGAAAAGCGTACGAAGAAAAGCTCGATACACAGTTGAAGGAATGGGACGCGTAGATCGCTCTGCTCAAGGCCAAGGCGGAAAATGCCAAGGCCGACGCGAAGATCGATTACTACAAAATCATCGAGACCTTGGAGCACAAACAGGATAAGGCCAAGACGAAGTTTCAGGAGTTGAAGAGCTCCGGCGATGAGGCATGGGAAGCCGTCAAAGGAGGTGCGGAAAAAACCTGGGCTGAAGTCAAGGCCGCCTATCACGATGCGGTTTCAAAATTCAAATAAGGCAGGGGGTAGTCGAACGATATGGCAAAACGCGGTGAAGACATAAGCGAGGAGAGGAAGAGCGCTAGTTCCAAAGCTGATTTTATAGGATTGGCCGGTATTGGGCCGGAGCTTGCCGAATTCGTGATTGAGTTTATCGAAAAGCCGGAAATCTTCTTTTCAATGTCCTTCGAAAGACGCTACGAAATTGAAAATCAGATGGACGCAATTCTATCTTCGTTTGAGCAATGATAAGCCATTCACCACAACACCTTGAACCGTGCTGATTCAAGATTTTGTTTAATAGGAGGAGACGAAATGAACGCAACCAAGATTCTGGCAATTGTGCTTATCGTCGCCGGTGTCCTTGGGTTGGTGTACGGCAGTTTCAGCTACACCAAGAGCACTCATGAGGCGAAACTGGGTCCGATCGAGCTGTCGGTAAAGGACAAGCAGACGGTCAACGTCCCGGTCTGGGCCGGTGTGGGAGGGGTAGTGGTTGGCGGCGCGCTCCTGCTTTTTTCGAGAAAGAAGAGCTAGCTCCTGCATCGGAGCCGCTTGAGTCCTCGTTGCAGCGGTTTCGATTCATTCGCCCCTCAACTAAAGATTCAGAGTGCGGGCGGCAACTACCACAGTTCAAGCGTTGGATTAGGACTGCGGGGGGAAAGAAGAGAAAGGGGGAATCTGACATGGAGAACCAGAAAAGCCGTGGGAAACTCATTGCCACAAGGGAAAAAGAGGTCGAATTCGTCTTTCGCAGCCCCAATGCAAAGAAGGTTTACCTAGCGGGAGAATTTAACTCTTGGGAAGCCGAATCATTGCCGATGAAAAAATACACGGAAGGCGCTTGGGAGGCGATGGTTAAATTGCCCCCCGGCCGTTATGAGTACAAAGTGTTTGTGGACGATGCTTGGACGGAGGAATCTCCTTGCAGCGTGATGATGGGGGGCAGTTCCTTTAAACTGATTCTGGAGGGAGGGCGGATTCCCAATCCTTTTGGCACACAGAATTACGTTGTTTGGGTGAAATAGGCCAGTCCATACGTAAATAGGTCAGACATCCGGGAAAGGGCATCCTGGCAGCAGAAAGGTGAGCCTTCCGTTTCTCGGCAGTCCGATGGTGTCTCTCGTCGCTATGCTTCAGCGTATAACCTCTTTGAGGCATTTTTCCATATCAAATATCCCAAGGACACGAACACATGAAAGTCGGTCGCCTTGTGGGGGAAGGGATACCCCGTTTGAATTTCTTAGACTGATCGATTCGCGCTGGATTATTGGAGATTGCAGATAGAGCATTCGAATCTCTTCGGCAGGACGAAATGGCGGTTCGGAAAGCGATTCAAAGCAGGGTCAAGAAGGTTAAGATGGATACTTGACGAATAGAAAATACCCTTCAGGAGAGTGTGGCCATGTCCTTTAAAGAGAACCTAAAAGGCAAAATCAAGCTAAACCGAATTTTTCAGAGTCTCGTCTCCACCACAAGAGAGCCTCCGGGAAGGCGGTGGCTGGACAAAGAACTCACCAAGGAACTTCTCGCTAGAACCCATTTTGAGTACAAGAAGGTGAGGGGTCTGCACCTCTACGTTCGCCCTCTGGAGGGCGAGATCATGGAGGTGGCGGTGCTTGACAACGAATTGCCCATCTATCACACTACGGTGGATGACGTCACTTTGCGAAAAAGTCCCTACTGGCAACAGATGTTCAGCATCAGAAATGTCAGGAAAATCATGAATGATCATGATGTGATTGCAAGTAAGGGGAAGGAGTCGCTTAAGAGATTACACGCCAATGCTTTGGCGCTGCTGGACCTGACTTATACCAGGGATGACCTGGCCCTGTTACTGGAGGATGCGCGGCGGGGCCTGGAGCGGAAATCTATTGAACAGATACAGGAATCCTTGGATCTCTTTTTTGAGCTGCTGGATTTCGAGCCCGTGTCTCTTGCGGTGCTGGAGCCGCATTTCCAGAGCTTTGCCAGGCCAAAGGTTAACGGTGGGATTGTTCCTAGCTTTGAGCACCTCGTCCTCTTCAACGAAGAAAACCTGTCTTTGGGCCTGAAGAAAGGAGTCTTTTCACCGCAGAGCGATTCAGATCTCCGGTGGGTCATGCAATATGCGCGAGGTGAGGAAACAGCCGATCTCCAAGACATACATGTTTTCGAATTCCTGGCTGGATTGGCGGCGGTAAAAGCGCATGCTCAAAGAGCATGAAATCAAGCTAGCGACCTGAAAAGACAAGACTTAATGACAGGGTGGCATTAACTTACGTTCTCCAATTTCTTGTGAGTTGGAGAAAATAGACAAAGGATGAATCGACGAAAACAACGGTAGGTCTGTAACTTGACCAGAAGATCCTTTTCGACTCAGGACCCTACATGCCTCTCATCATGGTCATCGCACTGAGGCCAAAAAGACTGAAAACAATGGATGTCAGGATCAGAGTGATGATCCAGTAGGTTACGATCAAGACGATGATCGAGACAACCAGGTACCCGATGACTTTGTCCTGAGAGGTCTTCATCATCTGTGGCAGGCCCAGATACATGAGGTAGAGACCATAGAGGCCGCCCACGAACACCAAAACTCCAAGAGCAGGGACAAGGGACAGAATCCCCGCCACCCACGCCGGAGTGTAGGAATACGCAACGAGCTGGACAGCCCGCCCCATGTCTTGCTGGGACGCGAATCTGGGAGCCAGGTAAGCAATCACATAGGCCGAGAGATAGACCCCCACAAAGGCAAGAATGAACTGGATCAGGCCCATCGCAATCCCCCAGGAAAAGGAAGACATCATTCCTCTACCGATCACACCGAACCCGATGATGTAGGCGATTGCAGGGATGAGGGCCAGAGGGAGCACGTATCCCTTAAAGATCTCTGCGGTATTCGGTTGTTCAGCGGCGATGACCAGCCATTCCGTCTTCGGAGTCATGATGATGTTCCTGGCTCTTTGAAGGATATCCATGGTGCCATCTCCTGAATGGGTTAGAGGTTGAACGGATCTCGCGCTGATGAGGACACGTGTCCGGAACGCCGGCGGCAAAGAAATGAAAAACAGATTGCTTGTAGAGCTTGATTTAGCTTGTTGCATCAATTTTCGGAAAAGTCAAATGATGCGTTCCTCTCGTGCTCCTTGTCAACAAAGAGCCCCTCAATGAGAAGAATCAGGAATTGACAGGCGGGTGGTCACGTTTCACGGGGTGCCAGGTCAGATCTCATCGCGCCGTTCAGGACATTGTCCCACCTCACAAGACATTTCCCTAAAAGGATGACCTATTCCGCTGCAGACATGGCTGGAAGAAGACCATGGAATATGATCGCATAGAATGGTGCGGATAAACTTATCACCTATGCCAGAAAAATACTTCAATGGGGGATGCCTGTGGTGAGATGGCAGGATACTCCTACCACGATGAAGCTTGGTAGGTTTGAAATTGGGGTCTTTCTCCAATCTGGGCCTATTTGGGTGAGCCTTATCCGGTTTTGATTACCAGTCCAATACTTGAAAATGTGCCGGTTATGATTACGATACGCATGGTTCCGTTTTGGCCGTGGATCTGAGGGTTATGATTTCAAAGTCAGGCTCGGGTCTCGGTCCAGGTTTGGAATCTTCACCGGTCCCCTTCCTATCGACGCAATAGGTTAATAGGAAGTCTAGAACGCCATCGCGTCGCCCCATGCGTGAGGTTCAATAGTTCCCCCTGGTTGACGGAAATCATTCCATACCCTGTCCGAGGGGTATGGGGCTTTCGTTCTTGTCTTATGATGAACCGAAACCATCTTGTTATCGACCCTTGGGCAAGGCCAGGGCTTAAGCCCGGGCCGGATAAGACCTAACGATAATGGAGCGAGCACTCAACCGGAACCGATCCGGCAAGCCTTCTCGCTTCCTCCTCAACCTTTCTATGTTCCTCTGTGGTATGGACAATACCGGTCACCAAGAGGCGGTCCTTGCCCGGCACCACATCAAAGATTGGGATGAAGAGCTTGGGATTGGTGGCTATCCCGGCATGGACCTTCTTCGCCAGGGCTTTCATCCGGAGCTGCTTCTCTGCCTCTTCCGTCTTCAGACGGTCCTTCTTGGCAAGGGCGGTTTTGATGGCGGTGAAGATCTCCTGGATGCGGAGGACGCCGACATCAAAGAGCTGATCGTAGGCGGAAGGATCGTCGATGTCTCTGTCATAAATGAGACGAACGGCGCCTGCCATATCCTTGTCCACTTTCCCCACAAGGAGCTCTGCGGCGCTTCTGCTCAGGTTGTCCCGCTTCATGATCGCGTCGAGCCGTTGTGCAAGAGGCGCCACGATCCTTACGTTCAAGGAGTAGCGGACGTCCCGTAGAAGAAAGTTGCCTCCTCTGCCGACGATGATCACATTGTCTTTCAGGGCGTGATTCAGGATGATGCTTTGGCTTAAGACGACAAACCCCGCATAGGACCGGTCATACCTCTCCCTTATGCTCGGCTTATGCTCGTCGAACTCTTTGCCGAACTCCTCCCACTGAGGGCCCTGGGCGCGCATATCCTCCAGGACTCTTTGCCTATCGATGTACTCGTAGTTCCAGAAATCCGCCATCGACTGGGTCATCTCCTTATCCACACTTCCGATCTGTCGTGATATGGTCAGGATTGCCATAAGAAACCTCCTTATTTGTGGCAGACAGAGCTCTTAAAAAGAGTGTTTCTCTCCTTTCTCCCTACCCCTCACTCCTCGCGGCGTGGATTTCTTCCACATCCTTCTTCGCCTTTATCCTCATCCACAGCTTCCCTATCACGACCACCAACACAGCACCCACTGCCTCAACGATGTACTGGGTGGTGTGGCCGGTGGGGAGGAATGACTGAACATAGGGATCTGTGATGATCATCTCGCCCGATACCTTTCCTAAGACCATGGCGCCCAGGTAGACGATGATGGGGTATTTATCCATGAGCATGGAGAGGAGGTTGCTGGTGAAGACGACGAAGGGGATGCTCAGGATCAGCCCGAAGATGATGAGAAGGTTGTTGCCGTGGGATGCACCCGCGACGGCCAGCATGTTATCGAGGCTCATGATGATATCGGCAATCACGATGGTGATCATGGCCTGAAATATGGTTTTGGGCTCCTTCCGGGCCCCTTCTTCAGGCGCACCCTCGATGAAGAGCTTCAAGGCGATCCAGAAGATGAGCGCCCCACCGAAGAGCTTGAGCCCCTTGATACCGAGGAGCGAGGCCACGACGATGGTCATACTGACCCTGAGGACAACCGCACCGCCTGCACCGGCGAT
Source organism: uncultured delta proteobacterium (assembly GCA_963702565.1). GTDB lineage: Bacteria > Desulfobacterota > DSM-4660 > Desulfatiglandales > HGW-15 > CAVPDE01. Next base: position 26,721 of record CAVPDE010000019.1, read on the forward strand.
GATGCCGATGGTTCGCTTCTTCTTCGGGAGGTTCCTCACCGCCATTGCAATAACTACCGCATTATCCCCCGCCAAAACCAAATCGATGAGGATGATCATCAGGAAAGACGATATAAAGGTCCAGGTAAACTCGAAATGTCCAAAGCTTCCAAAATCCATAGTGCTCCTCCTTAGATAACGCCCATGCCCTTGAGAGCCAACAGCATAACCGCCTCCGCGATAACTGAGCCCACCTGACCGCCGGCACTGGCACCCATGACATGCATCTGAAGCTATATCCTTGTGATGGCCGCAGCGGATGTTTAAGAAATTCTCAAAAGGCTAACAGCGAAGGGATAAAAGAATAAGGCCAGGCCTTCTCATGGATGGGAGAAGGGCAAGAAAATGGTGAAACTCAGGACATCTGTTCTCCAGATTGAGATGCCTCGACATGAAGGAGCCACAAAACGCCGGATCGTCGTTTTGAGATGAATCATCCACACAGCCCAGTGCTCCTTCATAGACAAAGTCATCGGAGAAAGTGCAGGAAAACGTGTAGACCTGTAGCCCCCCTGACTGAATGCTCAGGCAAGCGATCACTAAGGCCGCTAGTAGGACGTATAGGTTCGTTATCCTTTTATTCAAAGTAAGCTGACCCGGTTTTGATCTGTTTCTTTTGACGTAACACGTCTTAAACCCTGGGTCGAAGGATATGATGGGCTTCACCAAAAAGTCAAGCCATAGCAACGCGAATGTAATAGCCTACTTCTCTATGTTTTCTCTTTCAGGCATGGTTATGACTTGAGTTGCTAATCACGCGCTTTCACGGCTCGCTCTAAATTCAAGTATACGATACGAAATCACTCCCAACTTCAGATAGGCTCCCTACCTCCCTTGGGAGGACACGGCGTTTCATCTCAGTTTTCTTCCGTGACTTACAACCGACTTCAGGCTGGTTGTTATCTCACCCGAGATGACGAATTGACATACCAGTGCAGATCTTCTATCCTCAAATCCGTGGAAACCAAATTATGTTGCAAAGGCCGGTTGGCCGCCTTAGGAATTTACATGCGGCGCTTCATTTTTGCCCATGGTCCGCTGTCCACTTTTCTGCTTTTCTCAATGACCCTTTGGGCTTTTGGACAGGGGGCTCCCGACCATCTCTCCATGCCCTCCAATAAGGTGAATATTTCCGGGGTCAACGTGCATTTCGTAGAAGCGGGCAAGGGACCGCCGATCCTGTTTCTTCACGGACTGGGGGGAGACTGGAGAGACTGGTCGGCCAACCTGCCAGCTTTTTCCGCCACCTACCGGGTCATGGCCATGGATTTTCCCGGCTTCGGGGAATCGGATAAACCCGAGGTACAGTACTCCATCGAATGGTTGACCGATGTGGTGGAGAAGTTTCTCCAGGAACAGGAAATCGACCGGGTGAACCTGGTGGGCCACTCCATGGGAGGAGTGGTGGCTCTCAACGTGGCCTCTCGGCCCAAGTCGAGAGTTAAGAAGTTGGTCATTACAGATGCCGTAGGGATCGGGGACAAATCGGGATTCCTCGGTTACGCCATGTCCAAGAAGATCATGGGGGCAGACACCGAATGGGAATCCATGGAAAGCTTCCTCAAGAATCAATTCCGGGCCATGGCCGACGATTTATTCGAACAGCAGAAGCCCCAAACGGTCCGGGATTTCTTCGAATCCATGAAAATGCCCATCACCGGGAAACCTCTTCTGCCCATGACTCCGAAGGTGCAGATGACCCTCAGCATCATCGATTTCGACATCCGCCCGAAGCTGGCCACAATCCGGCAACCCACACTCATACTGTGGGGCGCCAAGGACCCTGTGGCCTCGCCGCAGGACGCTTCCTTCCTCCAGACAATAATCCACTCCTCCACCCTGATACTCTTTCCCGACAGCGGACACTCCCCTATGATGGAGAACCCCTCACTCTTCAACCAGGAGCTGGGAAAGTTTCTTCAGGCGGGAGAGTAGCTCGAGTTCGGATTGTGGAATGGGTGAGAAAGGAAGCTGTCGAGATTGTCGCTGATGCTGTAATTGCGGTAGACTTAGATTATGTTGAGTTCTCTGGGGCTGTCAGTCAATGCTATTTCCTGCAGCAAGTGGTGCGGTAGTAAAATTAGCATCCCGCAGGACGACCACTGACGACAGGAATCAATTGCTAACTTCCGGCTAGGCTCTCTACGTGGGTCTCCGCGAGTGTCTCGGTCCCTTAAATGAAAAACCGCAATCGGCCCTACACCTGAATGTTTGAAGATTTATTGGGGGAGTCATAGCCTGACGCTTTCATGTTCTAGCAATCAACTTGAGTTGCTAATTGTAACCCCAACTCTTCCTGGCATCACCGATCCTTTACAACGGAGCTTTCTTAAAACAAAGACCGATAAAATTCACGGTATCAAAATTATTAAGTGAAATAACTTCCCCCGAGCCGGCGATACGCGCCAAGTTTTCTGACAGCGGTACGAGTAGCCGCAGTCCATCACCCATCCAGGTATTTATTTTAATGATGGGCCATCCGTCTTTTTCGAAATAAACCAGTCTATTCGATGGCAGATAAAGCCTTAGAATATTCGGGTAAGTATCAATATCATCTAAAACCCATGTGCTATAATAGCGGCTGTAGGTCTCCGGGATATTGCTTTTCTGGGAATGATGAAGGGGTATTGAAAATGTTGATTCACCAATACGGGCTTCCATAAAAAGGAATTTTTCCCCCCGCTGATTGCTGCCGAATCTGAACCGTATTCTTTCATATTCGGTGAATCGTGCCACATCAATATCAATAAAGAGTATTCGGATAACCGGTTTGAAAACACCATCGCCTTCAGGAATAAGGTTGGCCGCAGGGCCTTTAAACTTTGCGAGTAGCCTATTTTCTTCCTGTAAAATATCGACAATCAGACCAAAACCCACGTACCGTCCACACAAGGATTCATATTCCGCCGTTAATTGGATATCTTCTTTATTTTCAGCAGAAGGCTTCCTAGTTCCGGGACTCCCGGCAACATCAATAATGCCACATAGGCCCCTGGCGATGATATCCATGTTGGCTTTCCATCCAAGAGATGAATTTGTCAGGATGATTATTCCGAGCCTTTCCTCAGGGATGTACGTCATTGCTGTGGAGAAACCATTGATACTCCCGCTAGTGGATAACACCGCATCAATGCCGTTATACTGATAAAAATTCAAAGACCACCCGGAAGAGTATATGTTTTTGTTATCATAAAATGTATCGATAGCGGGATTGACGTTCTTTAAAATTGAATCGATTATTTTGCCATTATTTATTCCCCCACTCGACTGGATGTCCCTGGAGGTCAGAAACTTCAAGAAAACGCTTAGGTCCTTCAATGTGCTGAACAGGCCTGCGGCAGACTTATCTTCATTGTCATGCCTAGAGATTTCCGTATCGCCATTATGGCCCTTGGACAAGTGAAGGGCCATATCATTCGTATAATCAAAAGTTGACTTGTTCATGCCAAGGGGTTTGAAAACTTCGTTCTCGATATAGCTCTCAAATCGGTCCCCGGTGACCTGTTCGACAACCAAGCCGAGCAGTCGGTATCCGATATTCGAGTACTTGTAGGCCGAACCTGGCTTAAAGCAGAGGTATTCATTCTGTAATTTCGAAAAAAGATCCGCGTTGGAATATTTGTTTTCACCGTTGAAACGGGCATAATAATCAATCATGAGTCCCGAGGTATGCGTGAGAAGATGGTTTACCGTTATAGGGACTTCAACGTCTTGAAAACTTCTAATGGAAAACTTGGGGATATAATTTGTTATGTCGGCATTAGGATCAATTTTCCCCTGTTCTATGAGTCTTAGCACGGCCAGCGCCGTGAAGGATTTTGTCATGGAGCCGATCATGAAATAGGTGTCTTCTGTAACTGCAACCTTTTTTTCGGTATCCGCATATCCATAGCATTGCGAGAATATTACCTGGCCCTCATGCACAAGGGCCACGGCGGCGCCGGGGATCCGCTGCTGCTTCAGATTATTCCTGATTAATGTATCGAGAACGGTTACTGCACCTGAAAGATCCCCTTGTTTAAAGGCAGGCCGATCTGAATGCAGGGAACTGCAGTTCTGAAAAAGAAAAAGAAAAGACAAAACAGTTATTAGCAATCGTTTCATGTTGCCCGCTTCAAGATTCCGTGATGATCTTCTGAAACTCTGGGTCGGCCAAAATAGTTTCAATCAACTGGGTTGTCATCCTGTAGGCCCGTTGCGCCAGATCAGCCGGGTTACGATCTGCCTCCGGTGGAAGGGGTTCTTCAATGGCATAATCTTTTATGAAGATAGTCGCCCCCTTCTTTTGGCCGGTCACCCTTACCTGATAGCATTCGTCTGTGATAGAGCGGAGAGTGATCCATATGGACGGGGCGGATAGATCAGGATTGTCCACTCTGGATACTGCCATGCCAGCCTTCACGAAGGCATCATTGAAGGCGTACCAGAAGTAATTGTGGATAGTGGCATTGGTGCCATAGCTGAATTTCTGATCCCGGCTGTAATAGTACCATATACTGGTATCATTCGCCTGGTTATCAAAGTTCATGAGGTAAACACTCTTTCCTTTGTATTGATTCCACTCCTTGCTAAATTGGGGTTTGTATTGGTCGATCAACACCGATGTCCTCCTACCTGCACATCCAGAAGAGAGGAGACTTATGGCCATCCATCCAGCAAGGACAAGAATGACATGTCTGGACCATTTCGTCGTGTTCATACGGATACCCCTCAACGATTCAAAGTGCCTTATTTTTCCCTTCTAACTCTATTAGAAGAATCACAAAGATAACGAAAAGTCAACCTGCGGCAATCCTTAGGTAACGTCAAGAGTTTTGTGTCACAAGGAAAGGGGTAGCAATTCCTTGTTGTTTGTTTTCGTAGGAGAACACCGCATAGAGGATTCTGTCCACACTGGTTCTATCTGAGAAGACCCCCATCGGTCTTGTTCTCCTGCGCACTTCCCGAAACCTTCTCTCTATCGCGTTTGTGGTTCTAATGGCTTTCCTCCAGGAGGGATCTCTGAAGGAAAAAAACGTCAACAACTCTTCCAGATTCTCTCTGAGACAGCGCACGGCCTTAGGATAGAGGCGATTCCATTGCTCCGCAAAACGCTTCGCCGCCTGCCGAGCCCCCACGAGGTGTTTAGCGTCCATGACCCTGTGAAGGGAGTCTTTCACGCTAGGCTGATCGGTCTTTCTGACTTTATCCAGGATGTTTCGGATCTTGTGGGCCCAGCACCGCTGAAGAGGGACTTGAGAATAAACCAGAGGCAGGGCAGCCAATAATCCAGCGCCCCCATCGGTCACGATCAATTCCACCCCCTCGCCCTTCAATCCCCTGCGGTACAGATCATTAAAGAACGCTTCCCAGGCCGAAGCATTCTCCCCTGGAGCCAAGCGAAAGTCGATGATCTCCTTCTTCCCATCCGGCCGGATCCCTAACACCACCAACACCGGCCTGCGAATCGCTCCGGCGCCACTCTTTCTGGACAGCACAACCCCATCAAAGATCAGCACTCTATACTGATCCCTCAGAGCTCGACGGTGAAACGCTTTCACCACCTGGTCCAGCTGTTTGCCCACCCGGCTCACCGTGGAGGCACTCACCCTCTCCCCCAACACCGGAAAGAGCGCCTCGGCCACCTTCCGGGTAGAGATCCCCAACACGAAACAGGACAGGATCATCCGGTCAATGCGCTGTGCCCTTCGACAATAGGCCCTTACCACCTTCAGCGCACTGTAGCGGCGGGTCCGGGGTACTTCCAACTCCACATCTCCGATCTCCGTCAAAAGGTGCCGGCTGTACCGGCCGTTTCGTCGGTCCTCCTCTCCGCGAACGGCCATCTCTTCCAGATACGAGTCGAGGTTGGCTTTCATCCTGCCTTCCAGGAACTGCTTCAGGGCGATCCTAGAGTAAAATCGGTAGTCTTCACTCCACGGGACACCCTGCGAGCTGATTTCCTTGATCACTCTATACGCTTTCGATACACTACGAATCGCTGCAACTCGTTGCGGCATGGGGTACCTCCTTATAAGTTATGGGCTAACTTTTTTGAGGTACCCCTTTCCTTTGACTGACACAAGATCTAATACATCACCCAATCCTTATCTCACACCTGTGTTTGCTCAGAATCAGGTATCGTTATCTTGACCGAGTTACGGGTTCTTCGGATGGAACGCCAGGTCAATTTGAGACTCAAGTTTTATTTCGACTAGATTTCCTCCGCCTTTTCTGGTCCATGCAGGGTCATGACTTGAGTTGCTAATCACGCGCCTGAAGCACCACAAGCCCGCTTTCTACTTCGATACGCATGGTCCCGTTTAGCCGGGTGACCTGGAGATAATGATTTCAACGGCATGCTCAGGTTCCGGTCCAGGTTCTAAATCGTTACCGGCCCCGGTCCTATCCAAGCAAGAGGCTGCTTGGGCAAGTCATAATCTGCGCCTTGCCTTTCTTCTCGATAGACTTGGATCTGTAGAACTCGGGTATCCAAAGCGAATCCTCTTGACTTCGGGGGAGTTCTCATTCAGTATCGTTCATAACTTTTCCTATCCAACTGGGTTCACTCTACACCTTTTTCCGAGGTAGTTATGAAGTGGGCCTCTCTCAAAATGCCTGACCTATGCCTCCCTAGGGCTGCGGCCTGAGGGGAGGCGAAAAAATTATCACTAGTCCGCTTTGCGTACTTCCACTCTTAACCACAAGAAAGGAGGGGTTCTGTATGCGTAAGAGTATTATCATGGTTACAATTTTATATTTTTTGGCATTTGATTCATTATGTGGAGAAGCGATTGCTACCCCTGAGATCGCTCCTGGCTCCGCTAGGGCTTTTGTGATCAATATTGGAGACAACGACTTTCTGGAGCCAGGTTGGTACTTAATCCTAAGAGCCTCCATACCACCATCAGGACTGACTACTACGGCAATTGCACAACAGGACTCAACTTCATATCCGCTTCTTTTCAGTCCCCAGCCATTCCCTCCGCAAGCTTATAAGTATCAGAGCACAACTCTTTATGATGGTCAGACAGGGCAATGGACTATCACTGCTACTGACGCAGAAGGTTCAGCCTCTGCCATGACCAATCCTTTGGACGATCCAAAATACCTTCCTTTGGCAACCAGTTTCTCCGTATCAGGACCACTGTTAACACCTACATTGACATGGGATAGCTTTGCAGACAAAGGTTTTTCCTCGTCTTTCTACCCTTCTTACCCGGATGAGCGCCCACCTCTCGGTTACGATTATTATATGCTGACAGTTACTATTCGCCTCGCACAGCCCGGTACGCCCCTTCTTTATTCAAGTACCTCCTTCTACACTGATGTAACCAGCTACACTATTAACCCGAGTGTCTTTGCTTTGAGTGCGAATGAAGAGTACCTATTCGGTTTGGTACTCTCGCAATCGGATCTTCATAGCGATGTCCCTCGAATATTCTATACCGAAAGCATGTCTGAGACTTATTTGTATTATTCTACCAAGCCAGCTCCACAGCCGGTCACCATTGACATCAAGCCAGGGAGCGATCCCAACAGCATTAATCCCAAGAGCCAGGGAAAGATACCCGTTGCCATTCTCTCCACAGAGCAGTTTTACGCTCCAGAAATGATCAACAAGGATTCCCTCACCTTTGGGACTGCGGGCGATGAGGACAGTCTGGCATTCTGCAACTACCGTGGTGAGGATATTAACGGAGATGGATTGATGGACTTGGTGTGTCATTTCTATACTCAGGACACTGGGTTCTTGTGTGGTGACACTGAGGGTGTTCTCAAAGGTATGACAATGGATGGCACACCCGTGGAGGGGAGGGATTCGGTTAAGATCGTGCCATGTAAGAAGTAAATGAACCACCCCTTTTGACAGCGGCGGCAGGGTCAGAAATGGCCCTGCCTTCTTTCTTTACACCAGATAATGAGTTGGGTTGCTAATCGCCACCTTTCAGGACTGGCCCAAAATTCAAACATACGATACGCGATCTTGCATTCAGGCGGGTGATCTGAGGGTTATGATTTCAACGGCAGGCTCAGGCTCCGGTCAATTTTGAAATCGTAACCGGTCTCCTCCCTTTCCCCGTGATAGGCTGCTTGGGCAAGTCATAACAGGGCCTGTGGCCTCCTCTACGATAGGCTTGGCGTCGAATCGCTCGGCAATTCCAAGAGAATCCTCTTGACTTTGGGGGAGCTTTCTTTCAGTATAGTTATCAATTCATCCTACCGAACTAGGTTCACTTAATCCCTTTTCCGAGGAAGTTATGAAGTGGGCCTATCTCAAAATGCCACACCGTTGCCTCCCTGAGGCTTCTGCCTGAGGGAGGTGCACAAAAGCATTCCCAATCCTCGACAAAACCAACCCCATTGAGAGATGGGAATGGGAAGCGAAGGATCTGAATCTGTTTCGCTGACTTTTCATTATCGACGGATGTTGTGCTACCTAATATTCTGTGTTGTAAGTCAAATTTCCATCAAAATCTTGACCCAGAAAGGAGGCGGCCATGAAGAAGATGTTTCCAGTCTTGCTTGCGGTGTTCGTTGTAACGGCGTTCTTCATTTACGTTTCCCAAGCCCAAATGTCGCAAAAAGGATCAAAGAAGACCATCACACTCCCCAATGGTGAGGTGGTTTTTGACTTAAATGGGGAATGGGATGCTCTATATGAGAACCTTGGAGCCCACTCATGGGTTGGTAACCTTAAGGACATGTTGAAGATAACACAACAGGGTGGTTCTTTTGTAGGAGTAAAAATGATTGGAACTGCCTATGTACCAAAAGATGCTGTATCAATAAAAGGTGAGCTCGATAAAAACGGGATTAAAAAGGTTCGGTTAGTGCTGCAAACCGCCATTGACGAAGGCATAGAATGCAAGGGCCAAATCAGCGAGGATGGTAATAAATTACTGATCGATGGTGGTGAAAGGATCAGAGGGACACTCACCAGAAAATGAGGGAATTCTTATTCTTAAAGAGTAATTAAACCATTTATAAAATCAAACGCTTAACCCCCAAAAAAGGGAACGTTAAAAAACCAGGGGATAGGGGGCAGACTTGATTGTTGCCTTTAAGAGAGATGAGGAAAGCCAAGTCAATGAAGGCGACGGGGAATAGCCCCGTAGCCTTTTAGCGGAGGTTTTTGCCCCCGCGCCTTATTTCTATTGTTAGGCAACGAATTATTTCGACCCAGAGGGAGGCTCAAATGAAACTGTATCCTTTTCTTGTCATCTCCTGTGTTCTTTGTTTTTCTTCGCTGCAAGCAATACCAACGGCTTATGCCCAAGACCAGACCGGTGCTGGTGGGCCTGACAAAATCAAAGCCGTGCTGCTTAGACCCGCCGGATGGAAGGTTGATTGGATCGGGTATAGTGGATCCGGGCAGAGCGAGTTTATATATGAGGCTCGTGGGGAAAAGGTCGTGGCAAAAATCCATAACCTATCTCGCTCAGATGGGTCCAGTCTTCTGGACTGTGAACGTGACGTCACGATCACCTCGGATGGTATCAAACATGACGGGTGCCGCGATGTTGGTATTACACTCCTCTTTGATCCTAAGGATCAGAACTATCCATTTAAAGGCAAGAGCCTGCTCGGCACTGAATATAAGATTAAGGCAAAATAGTTGCCTAACAATCGGCTCCACCGGATCGCCGATAAATCCGGCTCCCGGTGAGCCTTGTCGTTAACGATTACGTTTGCTAATCCTCTGCCGAGCACTCCCGGAGACGCGGGTTGCCCCCTTCTGATTTCGATACGCAGCCATCACCCTGCAGGCAAACCTAACAAATCTCACGAAGCCGACAGCTTTTTTTATAACAGAATGACAGTTATTCGATATCGACAAGGGGGAAAACTTACATCGGGGTGATGCCTTCCAAGACTGTGAGCGTTCATGTTAGAATAGCTACGCATTGCCGACCGGGCAAGGACGCATGAGAAAGGTCGCTGTGGCTTCGGAGGTTTCAACCTTAAGAATAACATTGAGGTTATTGATGGCCTTTGTCGTCATGTCAGCAGCATTTTTCGGGTCAGCAGGCACTGTTGCCTGGCCCCAAGCTTGGATCTATATGATAATTCAGTTTTCGTTTTGGACGGTGACGGCGTTATGGTTGAAGAAGCACAACCCCCAGTTGCTCGAGGATAGAATGGTTTTCCTTAAACCGGCCACAAGAGGCTGGGACAAAGCCATCATAATGACATCCACCGCCGTTTTCGTCCCCTACCTCCTCTTGCCGGGGCTCGACGCAGTTCGATACGAATGGTCATCGGTTCCGCGACTCGTCTCAGTGTTCGCCTACGCAGGAGTCATGGTTTCATTACTGTTGTTTTTTGCAGTCCTGCGAGAAAATGCCTATCTGTCGCGGTTTGTGGAGGTCCAAAAGGAAAGAGGCCATAAAGTCGTCACCACGGGACCCTACCGGTATGTTCGCCATCCCATGTACGTCGGTCTGATCCTTCTTTTATACTCGATCCCAGTTGCCCTGGGTTCGCTCTGGACACTCGTCCCAGCCTCAGTTCTAACCCTCCTTTTCGTTATTCGGACCCATTTTGAGGACAAAACACTTCACGAGGAACTTGATGGATACAAGGCATACTCAGGAAAGGTTAAATACAGACTCCTTCCCGGGCTCTGGTAGATTCCCCTGCGCGGTCTTGCACTTCCCCCGACGGGGTTACGACTTCGATTGCTAATCACGCGCCTGAAGCATTACCCGCCCCTAATGACTTCGATACGAAGCTGTTCGCTAGGCACGCAAATCCGAATCACTGGAGGTGCGCCGCTTCGCTCTTTTATTCATTCGCCTTCGCCATTCCTCTCTGCAGCTTGCTGCGGGGAGCTTCATCCGGTAATCGCGAACGTAAGGCAGTTGCGCCCTTTCTTCCCAAAACGCGGAAACTGAGATATGCTACCAAAAGGATTTCGAAGGCAAGCTCAGGGCCTGCCCTGAATAGGAAGGAGCATAAAAGGGCTGATTTTCAGATTCTGATGGTTTTCCACTGACTGTGCTTCAGAGGGAAAGGGTTCTGACTCATGAGCGATGACTTCCTGTATCACGAGGTTCCTGCTCTTAGGAAGAGGGTGTTCCGGCTTGGTTTAGCGACCAACTACGGCGTTGACGGTGAGGATTTGAAGTGGGCGCTGGAACAAGGCGTCAACTATGTCTTTTGGACTCCTACCGCGCGCAAGGTAACGAAGTCGCTCAAAGCCGCCTTGAAACGCAATCGTGAAAGCATCGTACTGGCTACCGGGCCGACCATCGGGTTTTTCGGCGGGAGCATCAGGGCCGCCTGTGAGCGATTGCTCAAGAAGCTCGAAACCGACTACATTGATGTCTTTCAGCTGTTCTGGCTTGGCCGGACGAGTGCGTGGACCGAGTCCACCATCAACACCCTGGTGTCTCTCCGGGAGTCAGGCATGGTTCGGGCCATTGGGGCGAGCATGCACGACCGGAAACGGGCGGGGAGACTCGCATCCGATTCCCCGCTGGACTTACTGATGATCCGCTACAATGCGGCTCACCCAGGCGCCGAGCAGGACATTTTCCCCTATCTCGCCAAAGGCCGGCCGGCCATTGTTGCATACACCGCCACGCGATGGGGCGGCCTGCTCAAGAGGCCGAAGGGTTGGGATGGACCCGTTATGAGTGCAGGGGACTGCTATCGCTTCTGCCTCTCCAATCCCCACGTGGACGTGGTGCTCACAGGCCCCAAGAACCGCCGGCAACTCCAGGAGAACCTTGAATCTGTGAGGGAAAGAGGTCCTTTGTCACAGGAAGAAATGCACTGGATCAGGGAGTTCGGCCAGGTTGTGCACAAAGCCAGTTCACGATTCACATTCAGGTTCTAGCCGGCCTTCAGCCTTCCAGCTTGCCGCCGTGGGGTTCGCCTGCATAGAGGCGACCGTTGCTTGTTTTAAGGAATGCCTGAAGAGGAATCTCCTCCTGTTTCAGGAATCCCTTGTCGGGCAGGGACCCGTTGTTCACCATTTCCACCACCGCACAGGCGGAAGCGGCCGTGGTCCAGGAAATGGCACGCCACGGTTTGCCCGCGATTTCAACGGGCAGGTAAGCCCTGACAAACTCGTCGCGCAGGAGCGTTTCCCCTTTCCACCCTTCTACAGAAACGTGGATGTAGACGATGTCTTCCGTCACGGGCGGCTTGGCGTGAACGAGAATTTCGCCGGCTCTCTTCCGATCCTTCCGCATGAGCAACTCATGGAAAAAGAAGTTCATCAGGCTTGCATGGCCGGGGTAGCGGATGGTCTTGTAGTCCAGGTTCTCCACGCGGCCCAGGTAGGTATCGCACATGGTGCCGAGGCCTCCGGAGGTGGTGAAGGCTTCCAGCTGGACGCCGTGAATCACCAGCGTTTCGAGCCATTCCAGAGGGGACACCCACTTGTGCACCCCGTCTTCGATTACCTCACAGTCGTTCAAGTACTCGTTCACGACCCCTTCAGGCGACCAGTTGAAAGCATAGCCCAGCAGTCCCGTCGGATTTTGGGGGAGCGCTCCGACGCGCAGCTTGATGCTTCGGATTCTGCTGAAGTTTTCCGCCAGAGACGCACCGACGATCGCGATGAAGCCCGGCGCGAGACCGCACTGGGGGGCCATGACCCCTCGGGCGGTCTCGCTCATTCGAAGGATTGCCTTTGTCGTGGGCACGTCTTCGGTGAGGTCAAAATAATGGATACCCGCCTCATGGGCGGCGGAAGCGACCCGGACATTAAGGGTATAAGGAACACAGGACAGGACCGCATCAAACCCCTTCATCTTCTCTGGCAACTGCCCAGGAACGGTGAGATCCAGCTTCACGGTGGGGAAGGGAAATCCCGCCAAATCCGTGCAGTCGGCCCCGGTTACCTCAAAACCGGTTTCGTGAAGCAGGGTTCCCACCAGGGAACCCACCTTGCCGAGTCCCAGCACAAAGACAGATTGGATTTTTGCGCTCATGGTGCCTCCTTTCTGCGGTAAACGGTCCTCTGTCCCTTTGCCCCTCTTTAACTTCTTTCGGTGCGCACAAAGGATGCCACGGTCCGACGCAAAGAAACGGGCGTCGGGTAGTGGTCCAGATACCCCACCCGGAGGACGAATTGGGGGAACACCTCTTTTCCGTGGTTGGATGCAATCTCTCTCCGGCCCTTTTCCTCTTCCAGAACCTGCGTCATGGGGTGGAGGGCGAGGTTCCGTTCTCTCGCCAGCAGGGCCGTGCGCTCGAAGCGCCGTCCGGTTTCAATGAGGTCCGCGACGCTGGTTCCACTGCTCGTAACGATCATCCAACCCGCACCTTCGGCAGCCCACTTGGTCGCAATTTCCAAGCCCTGCTTTCTGAAACGCTCACCCACGACATCCCCCTGGTCCATGAACTGTCGCACGAACCATCCGGAGAAACCCGTAATTTCCATTCCCTCTGTGGTAAGGCCGTCCCGGTGCTTTCGGGCCTCGGCATTGCTGAATCGGATCCAGTTGGCCAGTTCTTTCTGTGCGTCATCCCTGTAAGTCTGTGCCCGATAGCTCTCCACGGTCCCTTCCTGGATGCACCGGGCATGATCCGTGCCGCGAGGATAATAGAAGAGCCTGCCTGCATGCGGCTCTGAGAGGACCTTCACGTCCTCGTTCCTGATCTCCTTTGACAAGAAACCATTCTTCACGGTTCTCCGCAGGGTGAGCCGTTCAAGAGGATAGGTCCCCGAAGTCGTTTTCTTGAGAGAGACGCGCAGCACCTCTTCATCACGGGGGCTTTTGGCGATCACTTCTATGGCCGATTCATAGCCTGCCGCCGAGGCGGCGAGAGAGAGGTTTTCTGCAAAAGCTCCGATGGAGAGGAGCAACTCGCGGTTGTCGGGATCCACAGCCGGAAGCCTTCGCCGTGGTTCCGCTCCGACGATCCACTCTCCTTTTCCCAAAACCTTGACGAACCAGGGCTGGCTGTTGTGGCCGCTCGGAGCGAGCGAGGCATACCAGAGAATGCGGGCGCTCTCATCGTCTAGCCCCTTGGCCGATTCTTCAGAGACGGGCAGGTCACTTCTTTTTACACCTGAGCAAGAAGCGAGCAGGGGAACCCCGGATGCAACGAGAACGCCGGTTGCCATCGTGCCTTTCAAAAAGCTTCTTCTTTTCATGAAGGGGGACTCCTTGTCATAAGAAAGAGAAGACGTCAAAGTTCCCAAAGATCACGCCGGATTCAAACATAATGGGAGTGCAAGGTGTTTGTCAACCGCCCACACTCTCTCATCTTGCACTCCACAGGCATTCGGGAAAAGCTTCGCAAGACTCCTAATCATGGGCACAGAGGATGAAAGTTGCGTCCATACAACTGAGTGTGGTGGAGAATAACAAGACCGCCACCATCGATAAAGCCGTTGAGGGCATTCGCGAAGCCAAGGGAGCGGATCTGATCGTGCTTCCGGAGCTCTGGAACATAGGCTTCATGAGCTTTGAACGGTATGTTCCAGAAGCGGAAGACAGGAACGGTTCGACGCTCTCAGCCCTGAGGAATGCAGCAAGAGAGTGCAAGGTGCATCTTCACACAGGCAGTTTTGTTGAAAAGGAAGGCGGCAAGCTCTTCAACTCTATCTATCTCCTGTCTCCCGAAGGGGAGATCCTCGCAAACCACAAGAAGATTAATCAATGGCTGCTGGGATTCCCATCTCACTTCAGCCCTGCCTTGCGCAAGGCATCAATGAAGCGATTATTTTGAGCTTGATTCTTCATCGTAAAGGCCATTTGTTTTCCCCAATTTTCGGTAGAGAACTGAGGATTTAATCTTAACACCTCTTCGACTTCGGCACGGGCCTCTTTCTCTCGGCCCAGCCAGATGTAAACAGCCACCAAACCACAATGGGCCCCAATATTATCAGGAGCACGCTGGATTGCCGTTTTATATGCCGAAACCGCCTCTTCAAACCGTTCTGTCCTCCAAAGGGCAGCGGCGAAGCTGTGATAAGTAGCCGCGGTGGCACCACGAGGGTTGAGTCGGATTGCTTTTCGGAATATTGATACAGCTTCCTCCGACCGGTCTGCGTACATTAGAATGCTAGCATACACCTCATGGGCAAACGCCCCGCTCGGGGCGAGGGCCACAGCCCGTTCCCCTTCGGTAATTGCCTTGTCATATTCTCTTTTCCTTGAATAGATATTACACAACAAGGTGTGGGCAATCGATGAAGAATCATCCAGGGCAAGGGCTTTTTGGGCCATCTCTATGGCTTTCTCAATTGACTCCTGAGGGGAATCATCAGGTTGACTCCAGAACCGCAGACGAAACTCCGTATAGTGGACATAACCCATGAGGACATAACCCCCTGGGACCTCCGGACACATCGCGATCGTTTCCTCTGCGAGTCGCCGAGCCACCCTGGTGTCCTCGATAGTCGGACGCTCAATGTACCTATACCCTTCGTTTACCTTCATAAAACAATCGAGACTTGTCTTCCCTTCTGATTGTCCTCCCAGTATCAAGCGATCTTCAATGAGCACTTTCTTTGCCACAGCGTTTACTATCTTTAATGTGATCTCATCCTGCAAGGCAAATGTGTCTTTCAGATCACGCTCGTACCGCTCTGACCAAAGGTGATGTCCTGCGAGGGCATCGATCAACTGGGCTGTGATCCGGATGCGGTCACCAGACCTCTGAACGCTTCCCTCCAGCACATACCGAACCCCCAGTTCCTCTGCAACCTGGCTGACTTTCACAGGCTTGCCCTTATAGGAAAACGTTGACTGCCTGGATATCACAAATAAGTCACGAACTTTAGATAGGGCGGTGATGATGTTTTCGGTGATCCCGTCACTCAGAAACTCCTGCTTTGGGTCTTCGCTCATGTTCATAAAAGGCATTACGGCAAAGGAGGGTGCATCAGGCAATGCAAAAGCCATCCTTTCGATAGAGGCTTTATTGGCTTGGGCAGGTTCAAAAGCGAGTTCCCGTATTCCCCAGGTAGCGGCACCTCCTATGGTAATAACCACTGCAATAAGGGCTATCCAATGATGTCGGCTTTGGAGCAATCGTCTCCTCTCTCCCCTGGGAGGCGATACTGGAGGTTCAGGGGCTTCCGAAATTAGCTGTATGGCTTTTGTTCCAGGGACCTTTTCAACTTTCTTTTGAAGACTCGATAGGAATTTATCCCAGGCATCGCCATTTATTGAGTCCTCATAGATGATATCAACGTCATTCAAGTCCGCTCCTATCTTATCAAGTGCAAACTTGAGTCGAACATTATTCTCGCTCCCTATGTACTCAAACAGATTCGCCCAATTATCCTTTTCAGCGTCGGTAAACGGGTAAGTCTTGCCAACCCCTTCGTCATATTGCTTTTTCCTTCCGAGGACTTTGAAAAGTGGCGCCTCTTCCAGATTGGGCAGAGCATTCTTCCATTTCCTGTAAATCCGAGACTGCAAGTTTTCCAAGTCTGATGATCCGGCAGAGCCCCCAACCGTGTCGTTCAGCAGCACCAGCAGTTCATGGTTTTTTTCCAAGGGAACGGAGGTAATTTTCCCAAGTCTTTTCATCTCATTGACAACAAAGGCAATCACCGAGAGGTAGAACCTTCGGGAGGGCGAGTCGAAGTGGAGGGTAAGCTCGATTCTTTTCTTGAGGTCGATGTGGAGCTTGAACTGATTCAGATCGATTCTGATTGGCCGGTGTTTGGTACTTTCCATCGTTTTTTCATCCACTCAAAACGCTTGAAAAAACAGGAGATCTTATTCGAGGTGAAAATGATTGAAAAAACTGGACGGTCCGAACCGTACGGAAACCTATCAGATGCCACAAGTAATGTCAATTTCTGGAGGCACAAAAGGTGTCTCTCAAAACCTTCATAAATAATCAACGCAAGAAAACCGAACAGTTTCAAAAAGATATTGGCTTCCCTGCACTTCACATTAACGACCGAAAGGAGGTGAGGTCCCATGAAATGATCAAATCGGGAAAAACCGGGAATTGTTTTTCAGAAGGGCAAACCAGAATTCATCCAAGCGGCCTCAATGAGCCGCTGAAAAGGAGACTCAAATGAAGGAAAATAGTAAGAAGCTGACCGTGTTTGTGATTGTAGCCGCAATAACGATGTTTATAGCGATCCCCATGGCATCGGCTGATTCGAAAATAAATCATGCATTAAAAGGAGAATACGCCTTCAGTGGCCCTGGCCAGTGCGTTGTCTCCCCAACGGGTTTTGGGGAGAATTATGTCCCCAATGATCCTGCTCAAGTGTTTGCGGCTTCCCAGATTTGGGAGGGAGTCTACACGTTCAACAGAGACGGTTCGGGTACTATTAGGGCCTTCCACCGCAGCTTCACTCTCCCTGGTTTGGGTCTCGAGACAGCAAACATATCATGGGATTTCACATATGAGATGACGGATAAGGATCGGTTCCAAACATTTTTGATCAAAGACACCTACGATAAAGTGGAATGGACTTCCGGACCGAGCTGCGTGGAAGATGATGTCGGTGAAGTAAACTGCCCAACTTTATATTTTGACGTCGTGGGCCCTATTGATGGGGTAATGTCCCGTGATGGTGATTCAGTTATCATGACATGCGGACAACCCACCAAACTTATATTATGTGTTCCCGGGGTATTTCCTTGTGTCCGTACCCCGTTTGAGGCATATTGCAGTTTTTCTCATCAGGGGTTCCGCGTCCGCGATAAACTCCGGTAATCGGTCCGGTGATCGTCCTCCGCACATACAATCCGAGCGAGGGGGAGCCGAAAGACTCCCCCTGCTCTTGCTCATAAAGCCGGACCGCACGTGCAAGACACCCCAAGGGTCTTTGTTGCAACGTTAAGTTTCTCTGGAGTAAGGATGATTGCTGAGTTGAACAACAGATCGTTTGCCGGAAAGGCTACTTGCCCGCTTTCGATCACGATACGTAGTCCTTGTACGCAAAAAGTACACATCAATAATGGGTTGCCACCAGATTAACCGCGTGGTAGTTTCCATTTTACTTACCCATAAGCCGTAACCTTCAGCTTGATCAAAAGGGCAAGGCATCTTCTAAACCCATCAGCGTAACGTCGAGAAAAAGCACTTCATCTCAATTCTAAGGAAAAACCGACCAGGGGATATACTTGGCTTCACTCAAACCCCTAATGTGAAGCCGTGGAGGTGCGCTATGTTGAATGCACTCGCCCTGCATGAGGTTTTTTCGAGACCCACCTACAGATCGGATTATGCAAGAGCCAAGGCCCAGCAAACTTGCATCATATGCGGTCAACCGGCGATAAGGTTCCGAGATCCCTCTGCGAGATTTGAGTATACCGTTTCTGCTCTATGCCAACAGTGCCAAGACCAGTTGTTTTACTCCAGAGAAGGGGGAAAAGAGCATGAGGGTAAAATGCATTTCTTGCGGGCATGAGCTCAATCTGGATCACGGGGTTTTCGACGATTATTCGGGGCCGGTAAAATGCTTTTCATGCAGCGCCATGATGGAGGTGAAGTCCACCGGCGGGGAGATATATTCATTAAACCCTCTAGCCATATACGAGAGCGAGCGGAATTCAGTCAGTCCTAGGGAGAAGCGAATATAGAAGAGCATCCGTGTCCGATGCCAGCCTTTGGCTTCCGTGCAGGTGAAGTCTGCAGAAAAATATGTAGAAAAAAGATATATGAAAAAGGGAGGTTGAGTATGCCGACATTCATGATGTTGGGGAAGTATACACCAGAGGCGTTAAAAGGCGTCAGCCCTGAAAGAACCGATAAAGCTGTTGAGCTGATAAGAAAGAATGGTGGAAAGGTCATATCGATGTACTCTGTGTTGGGAGAAAAGGACCTGGTTTTTATCCTGGATCTCCCTGATGCTGAGAAAGCTCTTGTAACATCTGTTGCTCTTAACAGATTGACAGGGATCTCCTTTACCACATCACCCGTGGTGGAAGTCGAAAAGTTCGATAAGTTAATAAGTCGATGACAGAGGCAAGAAAAATCTAGGAGGGGAAGGGGGGATTTCTGGCAATGTGATAGACTTCAACAACCAATCGCTTGTCGAGAAACGCCAGGAAACACCGGCTCCCGGTTATGACTTCGCACAGTTAAATCCCAAAAGAGGCGAAAACTCACTGAAGAAAAGCCCTTGGCCCAACAGATAACCACTTGGGATTACTATTTGTAATGGCTTTTCCAAAGATGCTGTATAGCCCTGGGTGATTCATATCTCATTTCCTGAACTTGCCAGGCTCTTTCCCCTCCTTAATCAGCTGAATCAATCTCTTCTTTCCCCTGCCTTTGGTGGGGATAAACCTAATCAATCCCATTCTTCTGAACTCGTTCAGCGTTTCTGTGACAGATTGAGCTGCGAGTGGGAGATTATCGCTTAGAAATCTCAACTCCACAATCAACCGTGGTGCTATTCCGGACTACCATTGAGGCAAGCAAATCAGCATAGACGGCAATTGACACACTGGGCCTTCTTGTCCTTTCGAGCCGGAAAAAGGTGCTCAATTCAAACGAAAAGGCTTCCTTCTGAGCATTCATAAGGTCACTCCTTAAAAGTCCTCTCAGGTGTATTCCATCGCCACAGAATTGCCCCAACCAGGCTTTTATACCAGTTTTTGAGCAAGATGGCGACGCCGAGAACACGGCCCTATACGTCTGATTGAAATAAGCCGCCGATTTTGATATAAAAAGCGGCAGAGTTTAGTGCGGGTACCCCATAAGCGTGTGTTCTCAGCCACCGAGCAAAGCATGATAGCCCAAGCTTTGCCACTGATGTTGGCTTCAAATTACTTTTCCTATCACCCACTCAAAAGGGGATGCTTTTATGCTTTACCAGGACTTGCGTAAAGAGCAGTTGATTCTAGAGTTAGAGACCGCGCGACAGAAGAATGCCGATTTACAGTCTGAAATAGAAAACCATTTGAAGCGCCGCCTCTGTTACGAAAAGATGGTAGCAGATATTTCAACGCTAGCGGTCGCCATGGAGGATTCCAATCTTTTCCAACAAAAATGCCTTCAAATCATTGGCGAAACCTCAGATCTGAGCAGGACCTACATATTCCAGCACCGTCACGAATCGGATACGATGGACAACACCTTCGAATGGTTCGCTCCGGGCATTTCTCCGCAAAAAGATCACCTGAAAGGCATTCGCGCAAAGGATGTGCCATGGTGGATGGAAATGATGAGAGGCAACCAGATAATCAAATGCAAAGATATTGAGGAGCTTCCTTATGACGCCGAGAGAAATATCCTCAGAGACCAGCAGATCAAATCCGTCCTTGTCGTGCCTCTCTTTGTTAGAAAAGAATATTACGGCTTCATGGGGTTTGACGAGTGTCGCTATCAGCGCGAATGGCCTCCGGAAGATGTCGCCCTTCTGAAGACTGTCTCTGAAATCATCGGCATGGTCCTACAAAAGGGAACAGGATCGGCATGTATTGGTGGAAAAGAGGCTCTCCTAAGCGCCACTATAGACAGCCTCCCTTTTGATCTATTCGTTATAGGCAAGGATAATCGTTATACCATCATCAATTCCACCGCTCGTCGATGGGGGGATGCAGTGGGGAAGAGGCCAGAGGACGTGTCACGGATCAGAAAATCTAGCTGCTGGCTTGAGAACAACCGGCGCGCCTTTTCTGGAGAGACTGTCAGGGGAGAAGTCAAATACAATATCAACGGAAAAACCGGAATCTACCATAACATTATCTCACCGGTGAAAATAGACGATGAAGTGAACGCCATAGTGGGAATAAATATCGATATTACCGACCCGAAAGCGGGTGGAGGAGGAGCTTCGAGCAAGCGAGCAAAAGTACCGAGACCTCTTCAACAACGCTCTGGTAGGCATCTACAGAACAAGAATCAGTGATGAAAAGTCATTGACGCAAACTACCGTATGGCCAAAATGTGTGGCTACGACGATCTGAATGAATTCATCGAAAAATACATTTTCTCAGATCATTACGTTGACCCCGGCACCCGGGAAAGGCTGCTGGAGGAGCTAACGCAAAAGGCGGAGGTGAGCGACTTTGAGGCCCGCTTTTCACGTAGAGACGGGAAAATAATCTGGGCTGAGGTTTTCTTCGCGAATTATTCCTGAAAAGGGATATCTCGAAGGGGTCGCTATCGACGTTACAGATGAGAAGGAGGCTCTCAGTAAGCTCGTTGATTCAGAGACAAAATATCGCCTCCTGATAGAGAATGCAAATGATGCTATTTTTATCGTGCGGGAAGGTAAAATAGAGTTTCCAAACCCCAAAGCCCGAGAAATGGGCCGAAAAATGGTGGTTGATCTGGATCGCGGCTCTTTCTACGACTACATCCATCCTGAAGACAGGGCGATGGTTGTGAACAGACATACACGCAGACTCCAGGGGGAAGACCTCCCCTCCATCTGCTCTTTCAGATTGATAAACGATCGAGGTGAGGAGAGATGGTTTGAACTGAATACCTCAGTGATCAATTGGGAAGGGGAAGCCGTCGACCCTGAATTTCCTCAGAGACATTACGACGCAAAAGAGGCTGGAAGCACAATTGCAGCACGCTCACAGGATGGAAGCTTTGGGGACTCTTGCCGCAGGTATCGCGCATGACTTCAACAATCTTCTTATGGCCATCCAGGGACGCATCTCCATGATGTTAATGAGCAGTGAGATTTCTCATCCGCACTACCAGGACCTGAAGGACGTTGAAGACATCATAAGAGGCGGAGCCGGCTTGACCAAGCAGCTTTTAGGTTTCTCCAGAGGTGGCAGGTATGAGGTCAGAGCTACGGACTTGAACAGTCTTATCAGGCAAGCGTTTGAACTGTTCGGCAGGACAAAAAAACACATAAAAATCCAGAAGAGGTTCCAGAGGGATTTGTGGGCAGCGGAGGTCGATCGTGGTCAATTCGAACAGGTGCTCCTAAACCTCTTTCTAAATGCCTCTGAAGCTATGCCAGAGGGTGGCACTCTGTCTTTACGCACCAGGAATGCATTGCTCGACAAGGAGTTTGCCGAGGCCCATGGAGTAGCTGCGGGGCGATTTGTGCATGTCTCCGTTATTGATACGGGAGCAGGTATGGATGAAGAGAGCCTTCGACGGATTTTCGAGCCTTTTTTTACGACCAAGGGAATGAGCAGAGGAAGGGGCCTGGGACTCGCGTCTGCTTACGGTATTATCAAGAACCATGGCGGCATTATTAAAGCCTCAAGCAAATTGGGCGCTGGGACCACATTCGACATCTACCTGCCGGCATCTGAGAGGGCAATTCGAGCAGAACCGGTCTCATCACCTGAACCCGTATTGAAGGGACAGAGACGGTGCTTCTTGTGGAACGACGAACCGACGGTATTAGATATTTGTGAGCGTTTTTTGAGGACTCTCGGCTACTCGGTTTTGACAGCAAAAACCGGTTGGGAGGCGCTGCAGACCTTCGAAAGGAACAAGGCGAACATCGACATCGTGGTTATTGATATGATTATGCGCGGGAATGAACGGAAGGGAGCTTTTCTGGCCGACTGAAAGAAATAGAGCCATCCTTGAGGGCACTCGTGTCAACCGGTTATAGTGTAGAAGGTGAAGTATCTGACCTTATCGGGCGAGGGTGTAAAGGATACATCCAGAAGCCTTTCAGCATTAAGGTGCTAGCGAAGGAGATAAGGCGCATTCTTGATGAAAGTTAACCTAAAAAAGGCGACATTGTAGGCGCACAGCCGACGCAAAACCCGCGCGGCTGAGGGCGACGTTACAACTTGAGTTAGTAAACGCGCGCCCCGACGGAGCATCTTCCACTTTCGCTTACGATACGCTATGGTGGCGTGAAGGCAAAATAGAACCTACGCCAAGTAATATTTACTCTTTAGCTCCGTGGAAACGCCATCATCGCACTCCAGACCTCACCTGTGATAGCCTTCCGGAACACCAGGATTTCGCCTGATAAGAAAACCTGGGATAGGCCTGACGATGCCATGGAAAAGTAGGCTTGAATACATTTTGAACCGCACCGGCGCGTTATGCTTGACGTAAAGCATAACGTGGGTTAAACTACCGCATGATCGTGAGCTTCAGAGATAAGCGAACGAAGGAACTCGCGGGAGGAAATCGAGTCAAGGCTTTTTCCGGCTTTGAGCGCAAGGCAGAGCTGAAGCTTGACCAGTTGGAAGCTGCGACCTCCCTTCTTGACCTGAGCCTGCCCGGGAACCGTCTTGAAGCTCTCAAAGGGGATCGCCAAGGCCAGTATAGCATTCGCATCAACGACCAATGGCGGATATGCTTTGAGTGGCCCAAAGGAAGCCCCGGACCAATCAATGTTGAAATAGTCGATTATCATTGTGGTGAATCATGGGACGCAACGCGATACATCCAGGCGAACATCTCGCCGAGCAGCTTGAAGAGCTTGGCATGAGCGCGGCCGAATTGGCCCGGCAACTTAGGGTGCCGACCAACCGAATTACTGCCATTCTGAATGGACAACGAGCTGTTACCGGAGACACGGCCTTGCGCCTTGGGCATTTCTTCGGAACAAGCGCTGAGTTCTGGATGAACCTGCAAAAGCTATATGAACTTCGTATCGCCGAGCAGGAAACGGGAAACACCATCGAGGGGTTGCCAACGCTCGCGAAATCCGCGAATAAGGGGCGCCTCCAATCACATTCCGAGCGCATGTAACCACCCTCCAGTACTTTGGCTGTGGGCGCCCCATCAGACGGCCCCGCCTGCAGAGGCGGGAGGGCATCGGAACGGGAAGCATTCCTTTATATTGCAACGGCCTGAAGCCTATTTCCTCATCTGTGATAGCTTGCCAGGACCACAGGATATCAACTTGCCAGAAAACCTGATATGTCTGACTCCCGTGACCCACACGATCAAAATCTTGGCCTTTTTGCGAGTTTGAAAATTCAGTAGTAATTACGAAGCGAGGTCATTGCATGGAAATTGAGGAGTTATGGACCTGCAATATGAGCCGCGCTCGTCCATGATAAGAAAGCGGTGCCTGAGGATTTGGGGTTCAGACGAGGAAATTTGAACGTCTCTTTCGGACTTGTGTGGTGAAAAGGCGATATTGCACAAGGGACTGGCCTCATCCTTGATCCGCAAGCTGAAACTGCGTACAATGCATCCCGAAAAGGGGAGCTATTGCCTTAAGGAACGTGCCTTCCAGTTGGCCGTATGCACGTGGGAGTGAACCAGGTTGGAAATCGACAGCATCCTCAAAGAACTCGATAAGAACCGCGGTTATTTTCCCCGTGAAGCCATTGAAGAGGCGATTCGCCGTCGTGAGGAAATCACACCGCACCTGATGCGTGCCCTTCAGGAGGCCGCTGAGGGCTCAGCGGGCTCGAAGGACGAGGAAGCCTCTTTCTTGCCCCTTTATGCCATATTCCTGCTCGCCCAGTTTCGCAAGCGACGGGCCTATCCCCTCATCATGGAGTTGTGCAAGCTTCCTCGCGATAGTCTCGATGGCCTGATCGGAGATACGATCACGGAGGGGCTACCCCGCATCATCGCGTCGGTTTTTGACGGTGACACTGCGCCCATAAAATCGGTTATTGAGACCTCGTCCATTGACGAGTATGTCCGGGGCTCGGCGATCCGTTCGCTCTCAATCCTCGTTCACGAGGGAGTAATCGAACGGGAGGAAGTCATTGCGTATTTCACCGAACTGTTTCGGACCAGACTGGAAAGGCAGCCTTCGCATGTCTGGGACGAGTTGGCTTCCGAAGCGGTCGATCTTTATGCCAAGACCTTGGCTGATGACATTCGAGGGGCTTACGAAAAAGGACTGCTCTGGCCGGGATACATGCAACCGGAGGAAGTCGAGGAGGTCTTCGCAAGGCCGGAAGAAGCTGTCCTAGCTCGCTCAAAGAAGCGCCACAAAGGACTGATCGATGACGTGGTCGAAGAGATGCACTGGTGGGCGTGTTTCAGCCCCCGAAAAGAGCCTCGTCCCAAGCTGGCTGAGCCATTCCGCGCGGCGGCAGGCCGACAGGAGGCTGGCACCGGCGTGCGCTCAGCACCGAAGGTTGGGAGGAATGCCCCGTGCCCGTGTGGCAGCGGCAAGAAGTACAAGAGGTGTTGCGGGAGATAGATGATTTCGGACCAACATTGAGACGGCGAAAGTGGATAGGGCCACCGATGCAGGGTGCCGGACAGATTATCACATTAGACAGGCACTCTTTCCGGGAATGCCTTGAGAAGGACGAGTATCTTGCGGGGTTGCGTACGGAGTACACACACAAACCGGCTGAGGAGCGGCGTATGGCCGCCGACTGGGAGTACCATTCCGCGATTGCGGGCAGCATGTTCAATGATGCTCTGGCGCGTCTTGGCCGAGCCGAAGTTGGTGTGCCCTCGTGGCCCGATGGAGTCCTGGCACTCGCCATCGACCCGCTTTTCGCCCCTGCGATCCTGACGGTCGGATCCGTCGAGTATCAATTAGGGCGTCAGGACGAGGCAATGGAATTGTTCCTCACCTTGACGACCCTGCCGGCGGACGAACCGGACCTTTCAATCATCATTGACAAGGCCGGGGAATTCCTCCTGGATGCAGAAGATTACGAGCGAGCGCGGGAACTTTACGCCGCAGCAGAGAAAGCGTTTTCACATGTAGCAGTCTATCCTGCGGGTCTGAGTTACTGTCTGAGCAGACTTGGACTGCACGAGGAGGCTGTTGTCAAGGCGCGCCGGGCAGACACGCTCGCCCCCGGGAATCATATCCACCTCAACGATCTCGGCTGGACGCTTTATCAGGCTGGCTATCTGGAAAAGGCAGAGGCGACACTTGAGAAGTCGGTCCGTCTGGCCCCGCCCGACTCCGATTTGGCACGGAAGAACCTCGAAGAAGTCCGCGACGTCCTCGCTGGCAAAAGGGCGCGGGGGGAGTCGGTGATGTAACATAGCCGGGGGCTAAAAGGATTGCCCCTTTCAGGAGGTCCCCCGTGCTCAAGAAGAATTTAACTGGAAAGGCTGGGGTCCCGATTGCGATGAGAAGCCGGAAATCAAGCGAGGGTTCCTCTCACGTTTTCAGGGAAATGACTCGATTGGAGTAGATAGCATTTTCATCCTGAAGGTTCCCTGAGATAACTACTTAAACCTATAGGATATCATCTGCCTCAAGGACCTGCGATACGTCTGACAGATCTTGACTTCGTCTGGTTACAGGTATCTGTTCTGTAGCTCAATTCCGGGTTCATTAGTGCAATGGGAGGTCTACCCGAACAGCGGCCTGTTCTTCTGAATCACGGGACCTGAAATGGGCGGCCACAAGAGCCTGTGGGCAGGGCCTTGATTGGAGAGGAAGTTTTCTGCCCGTGGGGCTCCACTGGGAGAGGGGTCGTTTTTCTGGCCTGTTCTTTCTTGACTGGACGGCAGGTTTTTTCTATGGTTGTTTCATTCAAAGAGGAATGAGCAATCAACCTATGAGTGTTCAGGAAATAGAGAGCACACTCCCCGCGGGGAGTTATTATTTTTCCGGCAATGAAGCGGCGACCGAAGGGGCCATAGCCGCTGGCTGCCGGTACTACGGCGGCTACCCCATCACGCCTTCAAGCGAGATCATGGAGCGGATTGCCGTCCGGCTCAAAGAGGTCGGCGGGGTCTTCATACAGATGGAAGACGAGATCGCCTCCATCTGCTCCGTGATCGGTGCGGTGTGGGCCGGGGCCAAGGCCATGACCGCTACAGCAGGCCCTGGTTTCAGCCTCATGCAGGAAGCGATTGGCTACGCCGCATTCACAGAGACCCCCCTGGTGATTGTGGACGTGCAAAGAGCAGGCCCTGGAACAGGACAGGCTACAAGAGTCGGAAGCGGCGATCACATGCAGGCCAAGTGGGGATCTCATGGGGATTATCAGGTGATCACCCTCTCACCCTGGTCCGTGCAGGAGATGTACGACCAGGCGATCGAGGCCTTCAATCTGGCGGAGCAGTACCGGGTCCCCGTCTTCGTCATGTCCGAAGAAGCGGTCGGCCATCTCAGGGAAAGGATGGATGTCAAACCCAGGCTGAAGATTGTGAACCGGCTCAAGAAGAAGGGAGCCCCTCCCTTCGGAACGCCGGAGGACGACGGGGTGCCGCCTATGCCGGCTTTCGGAGAGGGTGAAAGACTGCTGGTCACAGGCTCGACCCACAATGACGTGGGAATCCGGAAGACGGATGACGGCAAGGCCCATGAAAAACTCGTGGTCCGCATCAACAACAAGATTCTGAAGCACAGGGAAAGCATCATTCAAAACGAGGCTCACTCGCTCGATGATGCAGAGGTGGTGGTGGTCAGCTACGGCTTCACGGCAAGAAGCGCCCTGTTCGCGGTGCAGGCGCTTCGCAAGGACGGGAAGAGGGTGGGGCTGTTGCGGCTCAAGACCATCTGGCCCTTTGCAGAAGAGCTTGTTCGGGACCTGGGGAGAAAAGCCAAAAGAATCCTTGTCCCTGAAATGAACCGAGGCCAGATCGCCGGTGAGATTCAGAAGTATGCCGGCTGCGATGTCGTTTC
This sequence comes from uncultured delta proteobacterium, assembly GCA_963702565.1. Classification (GTDB taxonomy): domain Bacteria; phylum Desulfobacterota; class DSM-4660; order Desulfatiglandales; family HGW-15; genus CAVPDE01. Next base: position 54,145 of record CAVPDE010000019.1, read on the forward strand.
CTACTGTCAGACCGATGGGGAGATCATTCACCCTCACACCATCGTGGAGGAAGTGAGGAGTCTTTTATAATGGCAAGAGACCTGGAAGCCTATCTACGTTCAGATGTCAAGTCTACGCCTTTCTGCCCGGGTTGCGGGCACGGGATCCTGATGAATGCGATTCTTCGTGCTATCGACGAGCTGAAGCTCCCCATGGACAAAATGCTCTTCGTCTCGGGCATCGGTTGCGCTGCCTGGATCCCCAGCCCCAACTTCAACGCAGACACACTTCACACCCTTCACGGCCGTGCCCTTGCCTTCGCCACCGGAGCCAAGATGTTCAATCCGGAGCTCAAGGTGGTGGTGATCAGCGGGGACGGGGATCTCACCTCCATCGGAGGGAATCATCTCATTCATGCGGCCCGGCGAGATATGGATATGACCGTGATCTGCGCCAACAACATGATCTACGGCATGACCGGCGGCCAGGTGGCTTCGACCACGCCCCTCGGAGCTTCAACGGCCACGAGCGTGGAGGGCAACATTTACCGGCCTTTTGACCTGTGCAAGCTCGTTCAGGCTGCAGGAGCTTCTTATGTGGCCCGTTATTCCGTGACTCAAGTGGTTTCTCTGAAAGAAGCGATAAAGAAAGCCATGAGCACAAAGGGATTCACCTTTGTTGAAGTGCTGTCTCCCTGCCCGACACAGTTCGGAAGGAGAAACCGATACGATGCTCCAACCGACATGCTGCAGACGCTGATGGAGTCCTGCATTCCCGTGGAAGAGGTCGAACGCCTGAGCGGAGAGGCCTTGAAGGACAAGATCGTCACGGGGGAGTTCATCCATGGGTGAGCCGAAGCAAATCAGGATCAGCGGGTTCGGGGGCCAGGGCGTGGTGCTGGCAGGCACGATCCTGGGACATGCCGCCACCAAGGACGGGAAATGGGTGGCCGGGGCGAGCTCTTACGGAGCCCAGGCCAGGGGCGGTTCCGCACGCTCGGATGTGGTCATTTCAGAGGGGCCGATTGTGTACCCGCATGTGATTGAAGCCGACGTACTGGTCACCATGGCTCAGACGGCATACAACCAGTACACTGAGGAACTGGCTGAAGGGGCAGTCATTATCTACGACGATGAGACGGTTGCCCCTCGAGCTATAGACAAAGTGGTGCAAATCGGCGTCGCAGCCACATCTCAGGCGATCAAAGAATTGAACCAAAAGCAGTCGGCGAACATCGTGATCCTGGGAGCCTCAGCAGCGATCACAGGAATGGTCACGAAAGAAGCGTTGATCGCGGCGATCACTGAAAATGTGTCTGCTCGCTTCAGGGACCTGAATGTCAGGGCGCTGGAATTAGGCTATCGTCTAGGTCAAGAAGTGCCTAAAGTGAGCTAAAGTGCCTAAAATGCCTAAAGTTGGCGAAGAGAAGAATACAGAATACAGCCTAGCCGCTCGCCGCTGAGGCGGCCAGTTTGATCGGACAGGAAACCTCAAGAAAAGAATATCGAATACCGAACAAGGAATGTCGAATGTCGAAGTGAAAAACCCTTCGGAATTCTGCGGTTCGCTGTTCCGTCCAGGTTAAGTTTCATACAAGAAGATAGAATGAGAGACCAGCATCCAGTATCCAGAATCCAGTAACCAGTATCGAGTGATCTATGCCTGTCGAAGGAAGAACCCACAAACCCGTGATTGATTACAACCGCTGCGAGACGTGCGGCGTGTGCCTCAAGGCTTGTCCGGCAGAGGCGATCCCTGACTTCCGGTATGAACCCGACAGCCTCAGGGGAAAACTGTATTCTCATTCAGATCCGGAACCCAGGATCAATGTCACAAAAGTCTTTGACCTTCCCCATTGCCAGGCCGCGTGCCCGGTGCGCCAGGATGTGCGCGGCTACATGAGGCTCATTGCGGAAGGGCGCTATGGGGAAGCTCTCGAACTGATCCGCGAAGCCAATCCGCTTCCGTCGGTCTGCGGGTATGTGTGCCACCATCCCTGCGAGAGCGCTTGCACCAGAGGTCGGGTGGATGATCCCCTGTCGATCAGGTCCTTGAAGAGATTTGTCACGGACTATGATGACGGCCGGCTCAACCCGCCCAGCGTGGGCAAGCCCAAAGGAAAAAAGGTGGTGATCATAGGTTCCGGGCCTTCGGGTCTGGCCGCCGGTCATGAGCTTGCCAGGATGGGCTATGAGGTGGAGATCATCGAGTCCTACCGGGAAGCGGGTGGGCTGCTGGCATGGGCCATTCCCGCCTTTCGGCTGCCCAGGGAGATTCTGCAGAGAGACATCGACTACATCAGAAAGATGGGCGTCACGATTAAAACAGGGATGCACTTCGGCGCTGACGTGAAGATATCTGGGCTCCAAAGGAATGGCGCCAATGCCGTGATTGTCGCAACCGGAACTCAGAAAAGCCTGAAGCTGCACATTGAAAATGAAGATCGGCATCGAGGGGTTCTGGACTGTCTCGATTTCCTGAAAGCATGCAGTGACGAAAGGGACGTCGCTCTGGGCAGCCAGATTCTGGTGATTGGGGGCGGAAACGCCGCAGTGGACACGGCCCGTTCTGCTCTTCGAAAAAGCCGAGCCAAGGTCACCATCCTTTACAGACGAAGCTTTGAAGAGATGCCTGCGGACAGGGAAGAGATCAAGGAGGCCCTGCGGGAGGGAGTCCGGGTAGAGTTCCTCACCGCCCCGAAGAAGATGCTGGTTTCGGGGGGCAGGGTGAAGGGTCTTGAATGTCTCAAGACGGAACTCCGGGAAGCGGATCATTCCGGAAGGAAACGGCCTGTACCGGTGGAGGGATCGGAGTTCGTGATCGAAGCCAATACGGTTATTCCTGCCGTGGGACAGGAAGCGGACTATGGGCCGGTGACCGGCGGGCTTGCATCCGGAAACAAGACTCTGTCCATTGACCGGGAGACGCTGCAGGCCAATGTGGATGGAGTTTTCGCCGCAGGGGATTTTGTCAACGGAGCCGGAACGGTGATTGAAGCCATGGCGAGCGGCAAGAAAGCGGCCCAGGCTGTAGATCGGTATTTGCAATCAAAAGAAAAGTGATTCACCACAGAGACACAGAGGGAAGAGGGGTGCCTCTGTGGTGAGATGAAGGAAGTAACAATGGCTGAACCCTGTGAATTGAAAATCAAACGCCGGCACCAAGAGCAGCATGCCAAAGATCTGAATCAGGTCAAACCCGGGCTTGACGAGGAGACGGCGGTCATGGAGGCAAGCCGGTGCCTTGGAAACAATTTCTGCCGCAGCTGCGACCTGTGCCGATATTTTTGCCCTGACCTGTGCATCACGCGAAACGAGCAGACCGGCCACATTGAAATCGATTACGATTTCTGCAAAGGCTGCGGGATCTGTGCCTTCATCTGTCCCAAGGGTGCCATCACCATGGCCCGCGAAGAATAGCGGCACAGTGAGCTTCACGGGCGACCTCTTGACTTTCCCTCGCTCAAGGCAGTATAAAATTATCAAAAGAGAATCAATCCGTTATTTCTGGCTCTAGGGAATGTTTTTTATCAACTTTCATTCTGGAGGTGGCGTATGAAGAATTGGGGATTCAAGGTTCTGATCGGGGTGTTGTTCGTCACATTGGCTTTCGGAGGAATGGCCATGGCACAGACAGCTAAACAAGCCAAGGAACCGGCCAAGGCGGCAGCCAAGAAGGCAATGGACATGGCGATCATCGTGGTGGATCTCCAGGGAGACTTCACCAAAGCCAAGAAGGGTTCTCTGGCCGTTGAAGGAACCGACGATGCTTATGTCAAGTCGGTGACAGACGCCACAGCCAAGCTCAAAGCGGCCGGTTTCCCCATCTACGCGACACAGGACTGGCATCCTGCGACCCATGCCTCCTTTGCCGCCAACCATCAAGGGAAAAAGCCTTTTGACGTGATCAAGCTCCATGGAAAAGACCAGGTCCTATGGCCTCCCCACTGCGTGCAGAACACCCCTGGTGCGGAGATTCTTCTGGACAAGAAGCTCTTCAAGGCCGTTGTCAAGAAGGGCATGGATGCCCAGTTTGACAGCTACTCCGGATTCCAGGATGACGGCGGGAAAAAGACCGACATGGACAAGATCCTGAAGAAGGCAGGGATCAAAAAGGTGGTGGTCTACGGCATTGCCACGGATTACTGTGTGAAGGCGACGGCCATTGACGCGGCAGCCGCGGGATATAAAGTCATCATGGTGAAGAACCTGAGCAAGGGCGTGGCGCCTGAGACTTCTGCAAAGGCTCTTGACGAGATGAAGGCGAAAGGCATCACCGTGATCGAGGATCTGGATATCGCAAAGATCAAAGGAATGTGATCACAGGCACACAGGGACAAAGGCACAAAGGCACAAAGCAGAGGATTCTTTCTGTTTTGTGCCCTTCGTGCCTTTGCTACTTTGTCCCTTGACTTGTTCACTTCGCCATTCGATTGACGCGCTCCGAGATGACGGGGGAGTTCAGATCGATTTCTACGCGCAGCGCTTTGAGCCCCTGCACACCGGGGAGCTCTTCCACGTCCAAGGGTTCCGTGTCGCCTTTGAGAAACCCTTGAGAGCGTAAGAAATCGATGTACCGGCGGATCTCCCTTCCCTCCTGGGGCTGGGTGTAGATCACCGCGATTTTGCCCGGCTGGGTGAGGCGCTCTAGCCGGCCTTTCACCAGGGCTTTATCAATCCGTGATTTGATGATCTCCTGCCTGACGTCATAGGCGCCGTCCACATCAAACCGCTTTTCATCAAATCGGAAACGAATAGAAAGAGGCGTGTGATTGACCAGAACAAGGTGAGCCGTTTCAAGCGGCACTTTGAGCTCGGTCTTCAACTGCTCCGTATGCCACGCAATTCCGCAGGAGACCATGAGCTGCCAGAGCCTGAGGTTTTCAAGGTACAGTTCATTGAACACGCCTTTTTCGCTAAGGCTGGCTCCCACGTAAATCAGGTAATCCACCCCGTCGGTCTGGTGCTTCTCAAAGTAGTGGGGAAACACAGATTGGGCTTCAATCTGTTCGCGGTCAAGATACAGGGAGATGCGCTTGTTGAGAAGCGACACGCTATCTTCGAATTCCCTGCGCTTGCGATAGACGGTACCCAATCTGGCATCGAGAGCCAACTGATACCCTTCAATGGCCTGGCGGACCTGCAGGCTGAAATCCTGAATGGGGACAAAGAGGGGTTCCACGTCTGTCTTAAGCATCTTGATGACGGAGGTTTCATCTCCGGAGCTCAAGCCTGCACGCAGCCGTTCCAGCTGTCTTCCCAGGCGGTGTCCCAGCTCTTGAAGAATAGGCATCGATCTTGCCTCGCTTGCCAGTTGAATCACCTTGAGAGCCGAACCCAGCTGCTCTTCTAAATCACTCTGCACGGCCCGGTTTCGTTCTTCGGAAGATCCACGAATGTCTGAGATGGCATAGAGAGGGTAAACATCTCTAAAGACGATCGGTTCAAGATCGGACACCTGTCCCATTCGGATTCTATCCAGATGATGAAACGCCGCGTCTTGGAATCGCCATTCCACCGCAGGATGCACGGCTGTGCATTTTTGCTTGATCACGCTCTGGATCTGATGATCCGTTTCATCCAGGGCTCTTTTGACGGCTAAGGCGAACAGGGGAATGATCTGGCTCATCAACATCATGTCCTCGGGACCGAATTGCCCTGGGTTCGGTGAAGCGATGTCAAGGGTCCCGATCATGTTTCCCTGGTAAGTCAGGGGTGCCACGAGAAGCGATCGGGCGCCGCCCTGGAAAACAGCTTCCTCAGCCCGGGTGTGAAGCGTCTCCTCCTTGAGGTCGCGGATAACGACAATCCTGTTTTCCAGGAATGCCCGCTCATAGAAGGATCCTGTAAATTCGTCAAGGGGCAGGTGCAAGGACCCTGAAAAAACAGAACTGTCGGAAAGATCACAGCCCACATTCAGGAGCATGACCTGCTCGCCCTTGATCGCTGCGAGGCCGGCGACGAGACTGGGACAACGAAACAGGGTGCGGAGCTTTTGCTGGAGCAGCTGAAAACCGCTCTTCGAGAAGATGGACTCCTGATCGATAAGGCTTCTCTCCAGAGCGGAGATGATTTCAGACTGGGTCACATCAAAGGCGTAAAGAGAACCGAATCCGCTGAATTCAAAGCTCTCGGGCGGCAGAATCTCCCGAAGAACGGTCAGGTTTGTCATGTTTTCTAGAATTATTGCACGCTCTTCTTCGGTGAGTTCTTTGAGTTTGCCTTTGGGGTTCACTTCAATAAAGCGGAGATTGGGTTTTATCCTGAGGTAAAGATCCAGTCCTGTCTCCCGATCCGGAACGACCTGAATGATGGGGTAGTCTATGTCCTGATGAATCCCGTAGTACTTATTCAGTATCAGGAAATAGGCCCTCAGGATACGACCCATGAGGTAATTTTCTTCTCCCATAAGCGGTATGCTTTTGAAGGAACCGTCGTCATTCAGAAGGAGGCGCTTGAAAGAGGGGGAAGTGTAAACCGGCCTGAGATTGAAAGGTACGAAAGCTCCCACCATGTCCGTGTTCCAGAAGGCCGGAGGAAAAACCAGGCTCATCAGGCTCTTGAGCAGGTCCTGGTGCCGGTCCAAGATGATAAGATCTTCAATAGATTCGAGGAGTTCTGGAGCTTTTTGAAGTTTTGCTTCAAGGCCTTCCACGAGGCAGCTCCCATGCTCAAGATTAGCGGCAACATTACGGCGCCAGAACTCGATGAGGGGTCTCAGACTGAACACGCAGCGGAACGGATATTTTTCGAGAACGGTGCTCATAACTCCATCTCCAGAAAACCAGGTTGAGGGCTGATAGAATATAAATTTACCAAGAAATTAAGAGTATTGATATCTTTGTCAATTCAAAACGGTCAACAACAAAGCCGAATCCGTGCATGACGTGCAAGAACAAACCTCGGAGTCTTCGGGCAGTCCAGGCGCCGGGCGATGTCTGTCGAGAAGTGCGGCGTTCAACCGAGCAATAGTGATGTTGGCAGGATAGCACAAAATAAGGTATCTATGAAAGCGTCTCGCAGGCGGAAGGATTTGCGCATTGCCAGATCAAGTGGGGGAGGTCACCATGAAAAAATGGGCACTTTTGAGGGTGAAAAATGCAATGCTGCTGGCGAACCTAGTTTCTAACGCCATTGGTGTGTGCGTTGTTGTGTTCCTAAGTCGAACCATCAGCCTGCCCACCGCAGAGGTCTCTCAACTGGCGCTTCGGATCAACCAGGTGTTTCTTCCTTGTTCCTTTCTCCTGCCATTGGTTCTGACGGTCCTCTATGAGAAACCCATCCGTTTCTACCTCAGGAACGCTTCTCTTCAGAGACCGGTGAATGAGAAAGAGAAACGCGATGCACTTCGGCGACTTCTGAACGAGCCCTTCTTCCTCATAGCCCTGGATATGGGGATCTGGTTGGCTGCCGCCGTCATCTACTCGGCCGTCTTCTGGTCCTATGATGCGGGGTGGCCTGTGGTGCAAACGGCATTTCTTCTCAGTTCCCATACGGGCCTGATAACGACCACGGTCGCCTTTTTCGTTTTTGAATTTGTCATGCAACGAAGGGTCATCCCCCACGTATTTCCGGAAGGGGGCCTCTCCATGACCCCGGGAACCATTCGCATCCGGATCCGTGTCCGACTGGTGGCCTTTCTCTTTGCCTGCAATTTGATCCCTTTCCTCACCTTCCTCTACGCCGTTCACAGCTCGTTTCAAAGCCGTCGTGATCCTGTTGAAATCCTCGAACAACTGCAGACAACCATCATCTCAGAGACGCTCATTTTCATGGGTGTCGGCATTTGGCTTGTCTTTCTTGTGAGCAGCAACATGACTCGCCCGCTGCAAGAGACGGTCCGGGTGCTTCAAGGCGTAAGGAACGGCCAATTCGGGAACAAAGTTCGAGTCACTTCCAATGACGAGATCGGTTACACAGGGGATGTGATCAACGAGATGACGGAAGGGCTCAAGGAGCGGGACTTCATCAAAGAAGTCTTCGGCAAGTATGTTTCCAAGGAGATACGGGATGAAATCCTTTCGGGGAGAGTCACTCTGGACGGCGAGCTCAGGCAGGTGACGGTTCTGTTTGCAGACCTCCGGAACTTCACTCCCCTGGTTGAAACCACGCCTCCCAAAGAGGTGGTGAAAGTCATCAACAGCTACTTCAGAGAAATGGACGAGGCCATCAATCACCACCATGGACTGGTGATTCAGTACATCGGGGATGAGATCGAAGCCGTCTTCGGCGCGCCTATTTACCGAAACGACCATCCTGTCTTGGCCGTGAGAGCCGCCATGGACATGAAAGAGCGCCTGAGAAGGGTGAACCGGGAGTTGAACCGGCGGGGATTTCCGGCGCTGTTTCACGGCATAGGAATTCACACGGGTGAGGTTCTGGCCGCCAACATCGGCAGCCCCGAGCGTCTGTCCTACGCTCTTGTCGGGGACACCGTGAATCTGGCCTCGCGGGTCCAGGGACTGAACAAGGAGTTCGGGACGGAAATCCTCATCACAGCGGCTACCAGAGCCGCTTTGAATGGGGATTTCTCTCTCAGGGAATTGCCGGCGACTCCGGTGAAAGGCAAGAGCGGGTTGGTCGAGCTCTATGCGGTGGAGTAAGGGAAGGGGAAAGGAGTCAGAAATGCAATTTTCACTTTAACGGCTTGATATAAGTTCATTCTTGACACGGCCCTAATATTTTTCTAATAAGAGCCAATTGATTTCCTAGCGGTTCGCATCGGCCAGCTTTCGATGTGCAATAGCCGGTTGAAGAGGTGGATATGGCCTTATCTGACAAGTTGCTCAAATTGAATTATGGCATTAGGGAAGACAACGAAGAGGCTGAACCGCCATTACTCAAGAAAGCGAAGAACTTCACCAGAAGCAGAGAGATCAAGGCGCTCGGGCTCTATCCCTATTTTCGACCCATCTCCTCTGCCCAGGATACGGAAGTCATGATCCAAGGGCAGAAAGTCCTGATGCTCGGATCCAACAGCTATCTTGGCCTTACCAATCACCCGGAAATCAAGAAGGCCGTGCAGGCGGCTGTGGAAAAATACGGTTCCGGGTGCGCGGGTTCGCGCTTCCTGAACGGCACCCTGGATATCCACATAGAGTTGGAGGAGACCCTGGCGCGAGTCGTGGGCAAGGAATCCGTGCTCCTCTATTCGACCGGTTTTCAGGCCAACTTCGGCACCATCAGCGCCATGGTGGGACGGGGCGAATACGTGATCGCCGACAAGGAGGATCACGCCAGCATTATGGACGGGTGCCTGCTCTCCATGGGCACCTTCCTGCGTTACAACCACAATGACATGGCCGGTCTTGAAAACTGCCTCAAAAAAATCGATCGTGCGGCCGGCAAGCTCGTTGTTGTGGACGGGGTGTTCAGCATGTCCGGGGACGTCGCGCCCCTCAAGGACATTGTGAGGCTTGCAGAGGTCCACCGGGCCGCGGTCATGGTCGATGACGCTCACGGCATCGGCGTGATGGGCCGAAACGGCCGCGGCACGTGCGATCACTTCGGTCTCACCGATCGCGTCCACATCATCATGGGAACCTTCAGCAAATCTCTGGCTTCTCTCGGCGGATTCATCGCCTCGGATGCAGACACCATCGAGTACTTGAAACACCATTCCCGAAGCCTCATTTTCAGCGCGAGCATGACGCCTGCCAATGCCGCGGCCGTGCTCGCGGCGCTCAAAATCATGCAGCGCGAGCCGGAACGAATTGAACGCCTGTGGCGGAACACGCACTTAATGAAAGAGGGATTGTTGGGGCTCGGATTTGATCTGGGCGCCAGCCAAACCCCTGTCCTGCCCGTTTTCTGCTATGAAGATGAAAAGACCTTGCGCATGGCCATGCGGCTTCACCAGGAAGGTGTTTTTGTCAATGCGGTTCTGCCTCCGGGAGTCCCTCCCAACAAAAGCCTCATCCGTATCAGCCTGATGGCCACCCACACGGAGAAGCAGATAGAGATGGCGCTTGAGAAACTGAAAAAAGTGGGCAAGGAACTCGGGCTCATCTAGCAGGGTGCTGAAAAAGGCCCATCTACGTCGTTGCGCAGCCAGAGGCTGGCAAGCCTCACCCCTCGTCGCTGCGACGCACTGGACTGTACGACTCACTCCCCGGCGCGCCGGAGGCGGATAAAGATTGTCGGGCGCCTCGTATCTGAGCGTTTTTGAGCAACCTGCAGTCAGGGTCTTTGTCAGGGTCCTGATAGCTCGTGCTTTTTGCAAGGTCCGGGGGCCTTCTATGACTCAAGTCTTCGTCACACCGGCTTCATCCGGCCGGGACATGGATGCCTTTATTCGTTTCCCGCTCCGGCACTACGGCCAGGATCCCCTTTTTGTGTCCCACCTCCTCTACGAACGCAAAAAATTCTTTAGTCGCTCCAACCCCATTTTTCAGTTCACAGAGGTCGTCTATCTCCTGGCCCGCGACGAACAGGGCAAGGTCCTGGGGCGGGTCACAGCCCATATCAACGAGCGCCATAACCGGCATGCAGGCGAGAAGACGGGTTTCTTCGGGTTTTTTGAGTGCGTCGATGACGAAGCCGCCGCCTCGGCTCTGATGAAAGCCGCTGAAGACACGCTCAGAGCCCGGGGCATGAAGATGATCCGCGGGCCGTTCAATTTTTCGACCAACGAGGAATGCGGGTTTCTGGTCCAGGGGTTTGACCGGGCTCCGTCCTTCATGATGCCCTACACCAAGCCCTATTATCCAGATCTCATGACCCGCCTCGGTTATAACAAGGGAAGAGATCTTTTGGCCTATGAGTATGAGTACAAGGGAAGCATTCCGGATCACCTGGTGCGTTTCAGCGAGCGCATCCGGGAGCGCAAGAAAGTCGTCATCCGTCCTATCCACATGCAGCGCTTTGCAGAGGATGTGGAAACCATCTTCAGGATTTACAATGATGCATGGTCCCAGAACTGGGGTTTTGTGCCCGTGACGGAGGAGGAATTCAGGGCCACGGCCAAGGATCTCAAACCCATCGTAGACCCCTCTATCGTCCTGATCGCGGAGAAAGAGAGCAGGCCAGTGGGTTTTATCGTGACCTTGCCTGACTACAATGTGCTGCTGAAGAAGATGGGTGGACGGCTGTTCCCCTTCGGATTTCTGCACCTGCTCTTCGGCCGCAAATCGGTGACAAAAGTAAGAACGTTGCTGATGGGAGTGGTGGCTGACCACCGCCTCAGCGGCATTGAAGTCCTGCTCATTCATGACACTTTCGAAAGGGGACTGCCCAAAGGCTATCGCGGAGGCGAGATGTCCTGGATCCTGGAGGACAACGTGCTCATGAGGCGAGCCGTCGAGCGCATGGGTGCGACCATCGGCAAAGTCTACAGAATCTACGAGAAGGCCCTATGAAGGTCTTTCTGACAGGCGCCAGCGGCTTTGTGGGAAGCCACGTGCTCGATTCGTTGCGTGCCGACGGCCACGAAGTCTCCATCCTCCTTCAGGCTACGAGCAGCACGCGCTTCCTCTCCCGGCACCTAGCCGAGGTGATCGTCCATTACGGCTCTCTGGAGGATGTCCCCCTTCTGACCAAGGCCATGGGCGGGGTGGAAGCGGTGATCCACTGCGCCGGCAAGACCAAGGCTCTCCATTCCTCCGACTTTTACCGGGTCAACCAGGCAGGGACCCGTCATGTGGTCACAGCTGCCAACGCCTGCCGTGAATCCGTGCGGCATCTGGTTTACATTTCCAGCCTGGCGGTGAGCGGGCCGGGCGTCCCGGGTTGCCCTGCCGAGGAAACGGGCGGGCCGCACCCTGTCTCCGTGTACGGCCGCAGCAAACTTCTCGGTGAAGAGGAGATCCGGCATCACTGCCGTGCTTCCTGGACCATCCTGCGGCCTGCTGCGGTGTACGGGCCGAGAGATGCCGAGTTTCTGAGCTTGTTTCAAAAAGTGAAGCAGCGCCTCATGCCTCTTCTCTCCGGCCCCAAACGCTCCCTCAACATGGTCTACGGGCCGGATGTGGCATCTGCCGTGCTCTCCACCCTCACGCAGGATCAGGGCAGAGGTGAAACCTACCATGTGGCTGCAGAACCTCCGTGCACGGATGAGGAGTTCATGGAGGAAATCGCCCGCTCTATGAACGTCCGGCCAGTCAGGCTGCGCATCCCCCGGCCAGTGCTCTATCTTGGCTGCTCCATCCGGGAAATCCTCTCCCATCTGACGGGCCGGGCCAATATGCTCAACCGGCAGAAACTGCCGGAACTGCTGGCACCGGGCTGGGTTTGCACCACGGACCGGATACGGCATGATCTGGGCTTCACGGCGCGCACTCCTTTGAAGGAAGGTATCAGCAGAACGCTGGAGTGGTACCGCAGGGAAGGGTGGCTATAGGCATGGCCCCTTGGCGCGGAATCACCCGCAGGTACCGTTTCGTTGATTACGCCACCCAGGTCTACCTCTTGCTGGTGGGGATTCTGATCCTGTTTTTTCACGGCGGCCGCGTCCCCCACTTCCCGCTCTTTCTTTTGGCCCACGGCACGGGGATCCTGCTCATCCACGGCTTCATTGTCTGGAGTGCCCGCCGGCCGGAAAACCGGTTTTTCTCTTTTTTCCGGCACTTCTATCCGCTCCTGCTTTACTTGTTCCTGTACCGCGAATCCGAACAACTGAACCTCATGTTCGTGGACAGGTACCTGGATCCGGCTTTCATCGCCCTTGAACAGCGGATCTTCGGCTTTCAGCCTGCAATAGTGTTCATGAACGCTTTTCCCCATCCGCTGGTGAGCGAATTTTTCTACCTGAGCTACTTTTCCTATTACGTGATGATCGCGGGCGTGGGGCTGGCGCTCTATTTCAGTAGAAGAGAAGAGTTCTGGCATTATCTCGCCGTGCTGTCCTTTGTTTTCTACGTGTGCTTTCTCTGCTTTATCTTCCTTCCTGTGGCGGGACCGCCTGCGTTTTTCATGGAGATCCCGAGGTATTTGGATCAGCAGTCGCTCCCTTACTACCCCCTGGAGTTCCCGGCCTCAGTGATGTCGGGCCCTTTCTTTCACTGGATGGGATTCCTCTACAGGACTTTTGAAACCGGCGGGGGCGCCTTTCCCAGCAGCCATGTGGCGGCGGCCATTTGCATCCTCTTTTTTGCATGGCGATATCTGCGGCGCGTGCGTTACCTGATCCTTATAGCGACGGTCGCCCTGATCATCGCCACAGTTTACTGCAGGTACCATTATGCGGTGGACGTGTTCGCCGGTGCGGCAACAGCAGGAGTGCTTGTTCCTCTGGGGGAGTGGCTGTACCGGCGGTATTAGCTCAGTGGAGGATCTGGCTCAGGAACAGCTTGGTTCTCTCGTGCTGCGGATGATCGAAGAAGTCCTCAGGCGTGTTTCCTTCCACGATCTTCCCGTAGTCCATGAACAGAACCCGGTGGGCCACGCTCTTGGCAAAACCCATCTCGTGGGTGACGACAATCATGGTCATGCCTTCCTTTGCCAGGTCGATCATGACGTCGAGCACTTCCTTGATCATCTCAGGATCGAGGGCCGAGGTGGGCTCGTCAAAGAGCATGACTTTCGGGTTCATGCAGAGACTCCGGGCAATGGCCACGCGCTGCTGCTGGCCGCCGGAGAGCTGGCCGGGATATTTCTTGGCCTGCTCGGCAATGTGCACCTTTTCCAGGTAATGCATGGCCGCCTCTTCGGCCTGTTTCTTGGGGATCTTCCGAACCCACAGAGGACCGAGGGTGAGGTTGTCGAGGATGGTGAGGTGAGGGAAGAGGTTGAAGTGCTGAAACACCATTCCCACTTCAGCACGGATCTTTTCAATGTTTTTGATGTTGTTTGTGAGTTCGATGCCGTCCACCACGATCCGGCCCTTCTGGTGTTCTTCGAGGCGATTGATGCAGCGGATGAGCGTGGACTTCCCTGACCCGGAAGGGCCGCAGACCACGATGCGCTCCTGTTTCTGAACGGTCAGGTTGATCCCCTGGAGCACGTGAAACTCACCGAACCACTTGTGCAACTCGGTGATTTCGATCATCGATTCATTGCTGGGCTTGGATACGGCTTCTATTTCGGCTTCTGTGTTCATAGGGTCCTCTCAGCTAATGATGGAGTGATGGAGTATCAGAACATCCTGGAGTAATGGAGTGCTGGAGTGTTGGAGTATTGGGAAAACCAACTCCAACATGTCTTTTCTCTATCACTGATGAACTCGTAAGAAGTCGAAAAACGCTCTTTCTTGTCATTCCCGCGGAGGCGGGAATCCAGTTCTTTCAAGGACTCCTGGACCCCGGCTTTCGCCGGGGTGACGGCTTAGAGGCCATTTCACGAAGCCATCAATATTCCTTTTCTCCATCGTTACCGCCTCACTCCATTACTCCAGTACTCCATTCTTTTATCTTCCCGTGGAGAGCTCCTTTTCCAGCTTTCGGCTGTAGTTGGACATGGAAAAACAACCCAGGAAGTAAAGCAGGCCGATGAAGATGTAAGCTTCACGGCTGAATCCCATCCACTCCGGGTTGGACAACACGGTCTGGGTGGTCCGGAGGATATCAAAAAGCGCAATGATGACCACCAGAGAGGTGTCTTTGAAGGCGGAGATGAGGATACTCACAGAGGGCGGGATCACAATCTTCAGAGCTTGCGGAAGAATGATCAGCCTCATGGTCAGGACGTAGTTCAAGCCCAAAGACTCAGCCGCTTCGTATTGACCCCTGGAGATCCCCTGCAGCCCTCCCCGAACCACCTCGGCAATGTAGGCCGCGGTGAAAAGGATGATGGCCACCTGGGCCCGCAGAATCTTGTTGATCGTGATCCCCTCCGGCAGGAACAGGGGAAAGATGATGGAGGACATGAAGAGGAGGCTGATCAGGGGCACGCCCCGGATGAGTTCGATGTAGAGGATCGACATGATTTTGACGGCAGGCATTTTCGAGCGCCGGCCGAGGGCCAGAATCACTCCCAGGGGATACGCGGCGGTCAACCCGAACACAGCCAGCAGGAGGGTGAGGGGCAAGCCACTCCACTGCGTACTTTCAACGTGCGTCATCCCGAAGATGCCCCCGGTCATGAGGACCCCCATCAACACCAGTCCTATGATCCAGCCGTAACCCAGGGGCTTTTTCCAGTGGTTCCTGTCTCTGCTGTAAAAGAGAAGACCGAAGAGGATGAGCATGGCCACGAGAGGGCGCCACTGCAACTCCTGGGGATAAAACCCGAAGAGAATGAAGCGAAAGTTGGAAGAAACGATGGACCAGCAAGCTCCGGCAGCCTGTTGGCAAGCCCGGCTGCTTGTCATCCAGACACTGTCCAAGAAGGCCCAGCGGATCAGCGGGGGCAAGACTTTACCGAGGAGGTACAGGGTCACCAGGGTGAGAATAGAGTTGAAGACGCTGTTAAAGAGATTCGCTCTTATCCACCCGATCACCCCGACGCTGGTCACCGGCGGTCTGATGTGGTCGGCGTCTATGGTTTTTGAAATCGTTTCCATCTCTTTTTTTTGTTTTCTTCCGTGTCCCGTGCTCCGTGACCCGTGCGCCGGTCCGTTATCTTTCCACCAGCGCCACGCGTTTGTTGTACCAGTTCATGAAGGCGGACGTGGAGAGGCTGAACACCAGATAAACCGCCATGATGAGGGCGACGCCTTCAATGGACTGGCCTGTCTGGTTGATGGTTGTGTTGGCCACTGAAACAAAATCCGGATACCCTATGGCTACAGCCAGGGAGCTGTTTTTCGTCAGGTTGAGCATCTGGCTCGTCAGGGGCGGAACAATGACCCGCAAGGCCTGGGGCAGGATGACCAGGTTGAGAACCTGAGTCGGCCTGAGGCCGATGGACATAGCCGCCTCTCTCTGCCCTTTGCCGACCGACTGGATTCCTGCGCGAACCACTTCGGCGACAAAGGCGGAAGTGTACAAGACAAGGCCCAGCAGGAGCGCCATAAACTCAGGGCTGACCGTAAGGCCTCCCTCGAAATTGAACACTGTAAGTTTCGGCGCGTTCATTTTCATGGGAGAGCCTGCTGCGAGCCACACGATGAATGGAAGCCCTATGAGCAACGCCAGGGACACACGAAACACAGGGAAGTACTGACCGGTCCTCTCCTGTCTCTTCCTTGCCCATCGCCTTATGGAATAGGCCGCCACACAGGCTCCCAAAAAGGCAAAAAGCATGAAAAGATGCGCAGGATGCGCTTCAGGAATCGTGAACGCTACTCCGCGCTTGCAAAGGTAGATGCCTGCACCCGGGCAAAGCGCCTCGCTGGGCGGAGGCAGGCTCTCGTAGAAAACCGCATACCAGAAGACGAGCTGGAGAAGAATCGGGAGGTCCTGCATGACTTCAATGTAGATGGCGGAAAGCTTTGCCACAATCCAGTTGGTGGAAAGCCTTGCCACTCCAATAATCGTCCCCAGAAGGATCGTGACGACGATGCCGACAAAAGAGACCTTGATCGTATTCAGGGCGCCTACCAGCAGAGCACGGATGTAGGTGTCTGCTGCAGAATAGGGGATCAGGGATTCCCCGATTTCAAAAGCGGCCTCTTTCTGGAGAAAACCGAACCCTGTGGCAATGGACTGTTTCTGAAGATTGACGACGGTGTTTGAAACGAGATACCAGACGATCAGCCCCACAACACCGATCGAGAGGAACTGGAAAATGATCGCCCTTTTCCTGGGATCAAGCCAAAAAGGAACTTTTTCTACAACGGAGTGGTCCTTGGGGCCTGTCATTTTTTCAACCGGAATCGGGGATGGATCGAAGAGGAGTCAAGGTGCCCCTATGGAGGGGCACCTCGAAAATGTATTTATCGGACCGGCAAGGCGTACATGAGTCCGCCTTTTGTCCACAGTTCGTTCAGGCCCCGTTCCAGTTTGAGGGGAGTGTTCTTGCCTACGTTGCGCTCAAAGATTTCGCCGTAGTTTCCCACTTGCTTGATAATGTTGTAGGCCCATTTTTCGTCAAGGCCGAGCGCCTTACCCATGCCTGGCGTGACGCCCAGAAGTCGCTGGATATTGGGATCCGTGCTCTTGAGCATCTCGTCCACGTTCTGGGAGGTAATCCCCATTTCCTCCGCTTCGATCAAGGCCATGACGGTCCAGTTGACGATGTCATACCACTGATCGTCGCCGTGACGTACGACCGGGGCCAAGGGCTCTTTGGAAATTATTTCCGGCAGAATGACATAGTCATCCGGGTTCGGTGCAACCGAGCGGTGAGCGGCCAGCTGAGACACATCCGAGGTGAGCGAGTCGCAACGGCCGGCGAAGAAGGCTTTGTTCAACTCCACGTTCTGCTCGATGACCACCGGTTTCCAGGTCATTCCATTTTTTCGGAAATAGTCGGCTGCATTCATCTCCGTCGTGGTTCCGGGCAGAACGCAAACCGTTGCGCCGCCCAGTTGCTTTGCGCTTTTGAGGTTCAGCTTCTTGGGAACCATGAAGCCCTGCCCGTCATAGTAGTTGACGTGAACGAAGTTCAATCCGTTCGTCGTTTCCCGGACCAGGGTGGCCGTGGTATTTCGGCAAAGCACGTCAATCTCTTTGGATTGAAGGGCCGGCAGCCGCTGAACCGCGGTGACCGCCACGTACTTGACCTTGCTGGAATCTCCGAAGACCGCGGCGGCAATCGCTTTCGCGGTGTCTACGTCAAGACCTTTCCAGACGCCCTTGTCGTCAGGCATGCCGAATCCGAAGACCTGGCCGTTGACGCCCACAACGAGAACTCCTCTAGCCTTGACTTCATCCAGGGTCCCTGCGACAGCGGCACCGGCTGTCCCAAGGAGCAACAGAACCGCTACAACCAATCTAAGAGCCTTCATTCACTGTTCCCCCTTTCTTTGTGTTTAAAGAGTGTCTTGTTATGGGATCCCATCTGGGGGACCCCGCCTGAGGCATCACCATAAAACCCCCATGAGCCAGGGTTTTTAGTACCATAGAGGAGATCCTCTTTTCAAGGGAAAACGAAGGCTTCCTTCGGGTTTGGGCCTTGACTGCCCCGTCCCTTTGCCTTATAGTCCGAGTTCGAAGATATTGCGATTCTTTGTTTTTTCTGAAATTTCCAAGTTCCGGAGGAAGTTCTTATGCTCGAAGACAGGGTCGTGTATGTGAACGGCGAATTCGTGGCGTGGAATCAGGCCAAGGCGCATCTCATGTGCCATTCCTTTGGTCGCGGCTCTGCGATCTTTGAGGTTCTGAGCCTTCACGACACCCGGCAGGGGCCCGCAGTTTTCCGACTGGACGAGCACATGGACCGGCTCTTCAGAAGCGCAGAACTCCTGGACATGGAACTCCCCGGGACCAAGCAATCCATCCACGAGGCGGTGCTGGGGGCTGTGCGGCGAAACGGCATCCGGCAAGGCTACATCAAGATCATCTGCTTTTACTCCCAGATCGCCTTCGAGATTCTACCCCCCCAGAAGAAGCTAGACCTTTCCATTTTCGTGGTCGATCCCCTGCAGGATTTGGGGGGACTCAAATTCCCCTTTGAGCGAGGGGTCAGCGCCTGCATTTCCAAGTGGCGCAAACTCGACCCTGAAACCGTGCCTGTGGAAGCCAAAGCGGCTGCCAACTACCTCAACGGCATGATGGCCAGGGGAGAGGCAAGAAAGCGGGGCTTTGACAACGCCATCATGCTCGACACGCAGGGGTTCATTGCAGAGGGAGGGACGGAGTCCGTTCTTCTCGTCAAGGGAGGGGTGCTGATGGCCGCGGGCCTCGGGACGGTGCTTGCGAGCATCTCTCGAAAATCCCTCCTTCAAGTGGCACAGGCAACAGGCATACCGACTTTCGAGGGAAGGCTCAGGCCCGAGCTGCTCTTTGAAGCGGAGGAGATCTTGTTCTCCGGCACGCCCAACAAAGCGCTCGCCATTCGACAGATTGAAAACAGAGTCCTTGAAAAGGTCCCTGGGCCGGTGACTCAAAAGCTCATGGCTTTGATGAACGACATTGTTGCCGGCAAGGACGATCGTTTCAGGTCCTGGCTGTTCCCGGCAGAAAAACAGTAGGCAGTAAGAAGTAAGCAGTAAGGATAGAGCATTGGATGACGGTAGTTACTGCATACTGCGTACTCCCTACTGCTTACTCATTTGGATGAATCTCTCGGCCACCTTCTGGGCGATGAGCGGGGCATTGCCTCCTGCCCGGTTGTTGATGATCACATTCGCCTTCACATCCTGTTTGATCGCCTCGCTCATGACCTCTGCGGTCTCTTCGGGCATGCGAGGACTCATCATCCCCTCCACCATTTTGTCAAAGGGAAATGCCTTGAGGTAAGCTTCCTCATAGCGCATTCCGATCGGCGTCATCAACCGGATGACCACCTGCTTTCCCGCATTCAAGAATCGGCCGGAACCTTTTGAAAACTGCTTGCGAAGCGGAGGCAGCCATGTCCAGTGAGAGAGAACCTGGCCGATGCGGTGCTTTTCAAGGACCTCAAAATAGGTTTTGGTGAGAAGCCCTTCGGTCCTCACTTCCACGTGGTAGCGATCATCCTTAGGGATCTGCTCAAAGAAACGGTCGAGGGCTGAGACGAAGAGATCGGGCGAAGGCCGCTCTTTCTTTGCCTGGTACTCCTGCTCGAAGATGAAGCCCTGGAGGGTTGGTCCCAGGAGTTTCAGTGCTGGCGCATAGAATTTCTGAATGAAGATCTCCGCATTCAGGTACCCAGGGTTCTCGGCAAACTTTCCCCCTCTCCACAATTTCTGGGCAAAAACCGTCTGAGGAACTTTGAGAACGATGCGGTCCGCATCCTTGAGATTTCTCCGGTAAGTCTCGAGAACCCGATGGGTCGGGGTGGGATTCGAATGATCGTCCAGAAGCAGGCCGTAGAAAGTGAAATCCAGTTCAAGAATCGAGAAATGCTCAAAATACTCCTGCACGCTTTCTACGGGCAGGAGTTCTTCCGTGACGGTCTGACCCCCCACGGTTTTGGATCTTTTCGAGATCTTGCCTCCGAACCGCTCCGGGGAATAGATCTGCCCGAGCCAACCGGCATACCGGTCACTGGCCGTGCCAATGGAGACGCGGGGATGGAGGTCGCGGAAGAAGAAGTTTTCTATATCAGAAGCCATTATCGGATTGCACCTGAGGCCCCTCCCTCTTCTTCACAGGAGAGGCACGATCAATAACATCCCCCCTCCCCTGGCGGGAGGGGAAAAAGGGGAGGGGGGATTAGAAAAGCCGGTGAGCCTTCTGCGATCTTTTCCACCCCCACCCTCGCCCTCCCCCGTCGAGGGGGAGGGGCTTTTCGACTTTCTTTGCTCCTTGCTCTACGCTCTCTGCTCTTCGCTTCTTTAAGGGGTCAGCTTCAGCTTCTGTCCCACCTCAATGCGAGAGTCGGGAATTCCGTTGAGCGTTTTCAACCTTTCCACCGGCACTCCTGTGATTGCGGATATCCTGATCAACGTGTCTCCAGGCTGCACCACCCAAACCCCTTGGGATGAATTATTCGGCGGACTCGAAGAGTGGTTGTTGGCCCGGGCTACCACAGGGCCACCATGGTTGAGCTGGGCAAGAGCGGCAAGAGCGTTGCGTCCTGAACCGGCCGGAACCTTGAGACTGTATTGGCCTGTGGGCAGATGGTAGTTCAGCAGCTCGGGGTTGAGCTCTTTGATCACCTTGAAATCCGTTCCGATGGCTTGAGCGAGATCCGTAATGTGTATGGAGGAGCTGAGGTTCACTGTCACGGTGTCGAATTTCAGGGGTCTGTAGAGTTGGTCTTCAGGCAGGAGGTAGCCGTAGCGGCGCGGATTCTCCATGATGATTTTGATGGCAGCGATGCGAAAGACATACCTCTCGGTCTCGGTAGGCAGATTGAGCCGGTAGTAGTCTGACACCTTTTGTTCCGCGATTTCCTTCTGTACGCGGTTTTCCCCGCAATTGTAAGCGGCCATGGCCAGGGCCCAGGACCCGAACATTTCCTTGAGCTGCGTCAGATAAAGGATGGCCGCCTCTGTCGAGCGTTCAAGAGCCATTCGCTCATCCATTGTCTGATCTTTCCGAAGCCCCTTTCTCTGGCCGGTCTCCGAGATAAATTGCCAATGTCCGAGGGCTCCTGAGGTTGAACGGGCATAGGGAATGAGAGAGCTTTCAGCCACAGCCAGATACTTGAGATCATCGGGCATGCCGGCCTCACGGAGCGCTTTTTCGATGAACGGAAAATAGCGGGCCGCCCGCTTGAGCAGCATGAAGACCCGGCCTTGATCCCAGACCGTCACGGTGAACTCCCTGTCCAGCATCTCGAAGACATCCGGGTTTTCCAGCGGGATGCGTTCTCCGCAAAGAGTCAGTGTTTTAGGACAAGAGAAAGCGTTGAAGGCGGGCGGGGGTGCTTCCTGGGCAGCCGCGCATGGGAAAGTGGTGAAAAGAAAAAGAATCAGACTCAGGGTTACACGTTGAAACGTTGCTCGCATAGGAACCTCGACAGTCGCAGAGATGAATTAGCGCAGTGTCTCGATAATGCCTTTTGCAGGTGTCATTTCGATCCCGCTCAGTGAGCGGGAGAGAAATCTTACGATCATCATAGGCGATTAAGATCTCTCCCCCGGCTTTTGCCTGGGTCGAGATGACAAGTGCGGATTGAGACCATGCACCAGCTTTAAGTGGTCTTAACCTAACCCAATGGATAGAGAGCGTCAAGGGTTGGAGAAAAAAAGGGTTGAGGTTTTCAGGGGGATTTCATAGTCTCGGGGGTCGATAAGCTTGGGGAAAGGAAGATTAGCCATGGTGGAACTCAAAGTGGACAAGGATCCTCACCTCCGAATCCCGGAGGACCAGGATGTGCGACTTGCCTACAGGTCGTCCTTTTTCGAAGAAAATGGACTTTTCAAGTGGATCTCCGATTTCAAGCTGGGCACTGCGGGTTACCGAGATACGATCGACATGAACGATTTCTTCTCCACCGCTGCCCCGTACAACGCGCACACCATCATGGTGGTCGCAGAGGCGATGGCGCGGATCTACACCAGGAAAGGGTATGGGTCCATTCACCTGGGCGGAGAGGTTCGGCGATACACCTCGGAAATCATCGCCCTCATGGGGAGGATCTTTGCTTCCCACGGCATCACGGTCCATCTCAATGCGGAGAGGGGCACGACCCCCATCTGGGCCACGTCCTTCGGCGTCTTTTACAATGAGCTGGACGGCGGAGCCAATATCACCGCCAGTCACTCTCAGAACTTCAAGCAAGGCTTTAAACCGGTCGATGAAAAGGGCATGCAGCTCCTTGCTGTGGCGGACGAAATCAGGGACGAGGTGCGCCGAATCGGTCAAGAGGCGGAGTCGGACTCTTTCTCGATCACCCTGAGCGCGGTGAACTCGCCGCACATCAAGAAGGACTTCCACTACCTGGAAGCCTATGCCGATTACTTGAAAGACATCATCCCTGAAGAGGCGTTCCGTTTGATCCAGGAGGCGGAAAAAGCCGGGATGAAGGTGGGAGTTTCCACGGTGGGCGGAAGCATGCACGAGAACTCGCTCGCCCTCTTTGAACGCTTCGGGATCAGCACCGGGCAAGACGGTGTGATCCAGTACATGCACTGGCAAAAACGGGATGACTTTCACAAGGTGGGAGAGATTGACGGAGAGAATTACGGATGCGACCCCACAAAACAAATCATTTACCGAAATATCGGGTTGAAGGAGAAACTCCTTTCAGGAGAGATTCACTTCGGGTTTATCTGGGATCCGGACGGCGACCGCTACAACATCGTCACGATCGCGCCGGAGTCCGTGAAGAAGCGGGCTGAGGAGAGCGGTCTTGAAGTGGAGTTCGTCGCAGGGACCGGCAAGTGTATTGTCTATTTCAAGCCCAATCAGATTTATTTCCTCAATGCGGCCCTCAAGCTGGAAATGCTGGCTGAAAGCGGAGACCTCTTCAAGTACGATCAGGTGATCGGCACCACCTATCCGACGTCGAAATCCATCGGTGAACTGGCCGACGCGTTCAACAAGAGGTATGCAAAGGAATTCGCTCAATCCGGAACCCGCATCCGGGTGTTCAACACTCCTGTGGGATTCAAGTACTTCGGAGAGATGGTGGGGGACATCGAGGCCCAGTTGGACCGGGGAAATGAGGTGGTTCTCAAGGACGTGACGGGGAAGGAGGTTTCCCTGGGCCGGAGCCCGCGCATTCTCATTATGGCCGAGGAATCAGGGGGTGCGGCCATGGGAAGCGCAACCTGGCGGCTCAGCAAGCACAAGAACAGAAAAAGCTTGGCAATGAAGGAAAAGGACGGTATGCAGATCGCCCTCATGAACCTGGGCGCGATGAGCAAGCTCTATCTTGAAAAGAAATCCTTTGCCGAACTCTACGTGGAGAAGATCGAGGAGTATAACATTCAGCACCGGTACTACAGCCGGATCGACAAAACGCTCTTTGAAGAAAGCCTCATCGGCGAGGCGAGAGAAAAGGCCAAAGCGATCGGGAACAAGGCCAAGGATTACATGGTCGGCGCGTTTAAGGCCCTGACCCTGAAGAAGTCTCCACGGGAAGCCCAGGAGGCTTTACAGGAACTGGTCGGACAAGGAGTCAGGGTACCTGAGATCCAACGAGTCTTCTGGGCTGGGGACGGGACCTACATCGACTTCGGGACCCTGTGGTTCGAGCTGAGAGCTTCGGGAACCGATGCGGTCCTGCGGTTCTACATCGAGGGAAAAGACAAAGAGTTCCTGGCAACGCTGAACAAGGCTTTTGTCGGAATCGCGGACAGGAAGATCAAGGAACTCCGAAATGCCTAAAGTGCCTAAAGTTGAAGAAACCAGTGACAAGTAACGAGTGACGGGTGAATGGCCGCACGGACAAGCTTCGCTTGTCCGTGCGGCCTGGCCAAGTGTCCCTGCGAAGCCACGGACAAGCCCTCCGCAGCGGGCTTGTCCGTGCCACCGACGCGCAACGAGCAAGAGTCAACTGACCACGGACAACGGACAATGGACGGCTGACAACGGACCACTGACAATATGACACAACATCACAGGAGGAAAAAGACCATGAGGAAAAAGCTCTTCTTGATTGCCCTTGTTATGTGCGGGCTGTTGATCATGAACCCGGCCCAGGCTCAATCCACAGCCAAGCCTTTTATTTTCGGATTGCTGCTGGTAGGGCCTTACAACGATCACGGGTGGAGCCAGGCCCATTACGATGCCGGTCTTTATGTTGAGAAAAAAGTGCCGGGAACCAAGATGGTTTATATCGACAAAGTCAACCCTGCAGACAGACCGGGAGTTACCATTCCCCAGCTTGTCGATGACCTTGTGGGAAAAGGGGCGAAGCTCATCATTGCCAACTCCGACGATATGAAAGACGGGGCAAGAGAGGCGGCGAAGCGGCACCCGGAGGTTTCTTTTATCCATGTGTCCGGGGACGATGTCCTCACAGGCAAGGCGTCGAAAAACCTGGCCAATGTCATGGGCCGCATGGAATATGGAAAGATGATTGCCGGTTTTGCGGCGGCGCTCAGCACGCAGACCGGAAAGATCGGCTACCTTGGCCCTCTGATCAATGAGGAGACGCGAAGACTCGCTGTTTCCGCTTATCTCGGAGCCCGTTACGCCTGGGAAAACGTGCTCAAGAAAGACCCCAAGACCCTCTCGTTTCAGGTGACCTGGATCGGGTTCTGGTTCAACATCCCCGGCGTCACGGCCGATCCCACCCAGGTGGCGCAGAACTTCTTCAACACGGGATACGATGTGGTGATCTCCGGGATTGACACCACCGAAGCTCTGGTGGTGGCGCGGCAAAAGAGGCAGGAGAAAAAGCAGGTGTGGGCCATTCCGTATGACTACAAAGGAGCGTGTGAGGGCGCCATGGACGCCTGCCTGGGTGTCCCCTACTTCAACTGGGGGCCGACCTACGTTCGTTCCATCAAGGATGCCATGGAGGGTAAATTCAAACAGGAGTGGCTCTGGAACGGGCCGGACTGGAAGGATATCAACAATCCGGACACCAGCGCCGTGGGATTCCTCGCAGGAGGCGCCCTTTCAAAGACCGTGCAGGCTTCTTTGGATACCTTTGTCAAAGACCTTGGAAGCGCAAAGGTCCAGCTTTTCAAGGGCCCTCTGGATTACCAGGACGGAAAGCCTTTCCTGAAAGCGGGGGAAGTGGCGACGGACAACCAGATCTGGTACATGGAACAGCTCCTCAAGGGCATGGCCGGAGAGAGTAAGGCGAAGAAGTAAGCAGTAAGAAGTGAGCAGTCAGCAGTGATCCGGAAAGATTACGAAACGGGCATGAAGGGCATCATGGACAATCCTGAGCGGCTTGTCCGTGCCACCCGTCTGAATCACTGAGGACTGCTTTTTCGTTCACACAAAAGAAGAATCCTATGAGGATTACGCTCCGGGACATTCGCAAGCAATATGGAAAGGTGAATGCCAACGACGGGATCGACCTGGAAATCACTGCAGGGTCCATCCACGGAATCCTGGGCGAAAACGGTGCGGGCAAAAGCACCCTCATGAAGATTCTTGCCGGATACACGGCCAAGACCTCCGGCACCATTCTCCTCGATGGACGGCCCGTTGAATACGGTCATCCTTCCCAGGCTACTCGCCTCGGCATCGGCATGCTCTACCAGGATCCCCTTGATTTTCCCCCCCTCACGGTCCTGGAAAATTTCATGATGGGACTTGACCGCGGACTCGTTTCAAGAGAAGAGTCCTATCGTCTCCGTCTCCGGGAAATGGCCGACCCTTTCGGCTTTCAGCTCCGTCCCGATACAGCCGTAGAGCGCTTGACCGTGGGAGAGCGGCAGCAGCTCGAGCTGATTAGGCTTCTTGCCCTGGGGGTGGAGGTGTTGATTCTGGATGAGCCCACCACAGGGATATCGAACCTTCAGAAACAAGCCCTGTTCAGCGCCCTTCGGAAACTTGCCCTGGAGGGAAAAACCATCCTCCTTGTTTCTCACAAACTCGAAGACGTGGAAGCCCTTTGTGACCGAATCACGGTCTTGAGGCGAGGGGGAGTGGAAGGGGACATGGGCTTGCCCTTTGAGAGCGCAAAACTTCTGAGGTGGATGTTTGGGAACGAACTCGCTCCGCCTCCCTGTTTCGAGAAACGGACAGGGGAGGGAGTCCTGACTCTGGCCATGGAGGAGGTATCCGGCTTGGGGGGAAGAGCCGGGCTGAGCCCCTGCCGGGTATCTGTGCGGCAGGGCGAAGTGGTCGGGCTGGCAGGATTGGAAGGAAGCGGGCAGGGCCTGTTCTTGCGTCTGGCGGCAGGGCTGGAGAAACCTCAGACGGGAAAGATCCGGGTGGCCGGAGTGGAGATGGCGGGCAAGGATCACCATGCCTACAGGGCGAGGAGGGTCACGTTCCTGCCGGCGGGCCGGCTCGAGGAAGGCCTGATGCCCGGCCTGACCATCACGGAACACTTCGCTCTCCAGCAGCAGAAAGGGATGACGATCCACTGGCCGAAGGCCTGGGGGAGGGCCGAGCAAGGGATCGAACGATTCAGGATCAGGGGAAGTCCTCTTTCTGCGGCGGAATCCCTTTCAGGGGGCAATCAGCAGCGACTCCTGCTTGCCCTCCTTCCGGACAATCCGCTGCTCCTGCTTCTGGAACACCCGACGCGCGGGCTTGACATGGATTCGGTGCAGTGGGTGTGGGAAAAGCTCATGGCCTACGCGGCTCAGGGAACAAGCATTGTTTTCTCGTCCGCCGAGCTGGACGAGATCTTCCAAATGGCCGATCGCGTCCTTGTGTTTTTCAACGGGGTGGTGGTGAAGGACGTAAGAACGTGCGACACCACGATGGAGGAGCTTGCGAAGGCCATCGCAGGCAAAGGATAGTCATGGGCCTTTTTACTGAAAACAGCCGCCCCAAAGAGTTTCTCCTGAAAGTCGTCTTCATCGCGGGAGGCGTCTTTTGTCTGACCAGCCTCGTGCTCCTTGTTGCCGGCGCGCCCCCGTGGCCCGCCTTCTATCACCTTTTTGTGGGTGCTCTGGGATCATGGAGCAAGCTGGCGCAGGTGTTGATGGTCTGGATCCCTCTCACCTTGTGCGCTTGCGGGTTGATTTACAGCTTTCGAATCGGGTTGTGGAACATCGGCGTGGAAGGTCAGGTCGTGGCCGGCGCCATTGCCTCTACCGCTGTGCTCAGGCTCGGCGTGGAGAGCGGGTCTCCCTCTCTCGTGCTGGTCATGGCCTTTGCGGCAGGAATTCTGGGAGGGGGCCTGTGGGCGACCCTGGCCGGTTTTCTCAAGACCAAGGGCGGCGTCAACGAGATCTTCGGCGGGCTCGGTCTCAATTTCGTGGCCCAGGGAATTACCCTCTGGCTCATTTTCGGTCCGTGGAAGAGGCCCGGAGTCGGGTCCATGAGCGGGACGGAGCTCTTCCCTGAATCTTTGTGGCTCCCGACGTTCCTGTCCGGAAGGCTTTCGCCTGTCGGCCTGGTCGTCACGGTACTGGCGCTTGGGGTTGCCGCCTGGGTGCTCAACCGCACCAGGCTGGGGCTTGCCCTCAAAGGGATTGGGAGCAATACCAGGGCGGCGTATCTCCACGGTTTGAACCCGAACACCTACTTCATCCTTGCGATGGGAATGGCTGGAGGGTGCGCGGGTTTGGCAGGAGCATTTCAGGTGACCGGAGTCTATCATCGCCTCATTCCTGTTATCTCCAGCAATTACGGCTATCTCGCACTGCTGGTGGTGATGCTTGCCAATTACCGAGTCTGGGGGTCGCCGTGGATTGCCTTCTTTTTTGCGTGCCTGAACGTGGGAAGCATACAACTTCCCATCGTGTTGAAGCTGGATTCTTCGTTGAGCGGGATCATTCAGGGAGCCCTGGTGCTCACCACCCTCCTGGTGTATGGGCTGAGGCGCAAAACCCAGGGGGAGGAGCGTCCCGCCTAAGGCGGTTTTCGAACGAAGTGCTCTATATGATGGTGTGAGCTCATATGTTTTGAACGGAAAACGATGCCTGCGGGCCTAACGCATGACTGACCTTGATCTCACCATTCTTCTTGCTTCCATTGTGGCCGGCGCTGCGCCGATTGTGCTGGCTGTTTTGGGGGAGACGATCTCGGAAAAAGGAGGGGTCATCAATCTGAGCCTCGACGGCTCCATTCTGCTGAGCGCCATGGTCGCCTTTGCCATCGCCTATCAAAGCAACAACCTTTTTCTTGGATTTGCCGGCGGCGCCCTTGTGGGAGCCATGACGGCCGCGGTTGTCGGGTTTTTCAGCGTATTCCTGGGCCTGTCCCAGGTGGCTGTAGGGTTTGTTCTCACCCTGACGGCCAGGGACCTTGCCTATTTCCTCGGGAATCCATACGCACGGCTCTACGGCCCTCAAACCGGCCTTCTCCCTATCCCATGGCTTCAGGATATTCCTGTTCTGGGCCCCATTTTTTTTGATCAAAGCTTTCCCGCGTACCTGAGCCTGCTCCTGATCCCTTTTGTCTGGTGGTACTTGTACAAAACACCCATGGGTCTTCGCCTTAGGGCCATCGGGGAGAACCCGGAAGCGGCCTACGCCAGAGGCACAAACACTCGAGCGATCCAGTTCTGGTACACGGTGGCGGGCGGGCTCCTGGTAGGCCTTGCAGGGGCTACTTTCTCTCTGTGCACCAAGACCGGCTGGGGCCGGCCTCAGGGCGCCGAAGGAACCGGGTGGATCGCCCTGGCCATCGTCATCTTTGGAGGCTGGCACCCGGTCAAAACCGCTCTGGGAGCGTACCTCTTCGCTTTTCTGCAGATCATGGGAATTCATTTTCAGGGGTGGTGGCCTTCGGTGCCTGCCCAGGTTTTCCAGGTCGCTCCTTTTCCGCTCATGATCTTCACCTTGATCGTCATGTACCTGGCACAAAGGAGCTCTGCAAAAACATCGAGCAGGGGATCCCCGTGGCTCCGCGGCGTGGTGCGAATCTTGAGCGGATCAGCCCCTGCGGGATTGGGAAGGTCTTTCCGGCCCGAATAGGTGGCAGGCGCTTGACAGTGGGCAGGCTTTTCCCTATAGTTCGCGGAGTCGGATTTTCCCTTCTCTCGCAAAACATTCCAGGAAAAGCATGGAGCAGCGCTTTTTTTCGGGGTCGTCATGAATTCCAGCGAAGCCATCATGGCTTTTTCCCAGAGCGAGAAGATCAAGTCAGGACTGATCACGATCGCCAGCAGCCTGGAACTTTTCAAGAACCTGCCGCAGGAAGAGAAACGCGGAGCATCGAGAATCATCTATATGGATTTGAGCATGCTGGGTCACGAAGTCGGCCTGGCCAAGGTTGTCACAGGGCACGAGGAGTGGGACGAGGTTGAACGTTTTCTGAACAAAGCGCTTGCGATGTTTGATTCCGGGATAGGGGAAGAGGCCCTCATTCATGTGGCCAGGGCCCTGAGCCAGGTGACGAACATCGGTCAGCAATCCATGTCGTATCTGAAGGAGTCGGGGCTCCTTTAGCAGGCTGATGAAAAACGACCATCTGCGGCGTTCCCCTCGTTCCTCGTCATTGCGGCGTACTGGAAATGTACGCCTCATTCCTCGGAATCTCGGGCGCCTTGCATATGGCCGTTTTTGATCAACCCGCTCGTTAGGTATCTTGAACAGACAAGAGAAAAAGGAAAAAGGATAGGAAGTTGGACGAGAAGAGGATCAAAGACCTGTTGAGAAAGGTGAAGACAGGGGAGGTAACGGTCGATGAGGCGGTGAGCCGACTCCGCGATCTTCCCTTTCAAGACATAGACGTGGCTTGCATCGATCACCATCGGAGCATCCGCAGGGGGGCTTCGGAGGTGATCTTCGGAGAAGGCAAAGAGGTTGAGGATATTCTTGCGATCATGGACAGGATGATCGCCCAGGAGGAGAACATTCTCATCACCCGCCTGTCGCCGGAAAAAGCGGGAAAGATCAAGAAGAAATATCGGAAAGCGGAATATTACCCGAGATCACGAACCCTCACGCTGATCCCCTATGCCCAAGAGCCCAGGGGAAAGGGACCCATCCTCGTCGTCAGTGCCGGGACATCGGACATTCCTGTGGCGGAGGAAGCGGCCGTCACCGGCCGGTTTATGGGAAACGATGTGGACACCCTTTATGATTTGGGCGTCTCGGGCCTGCACAGGCTGCTGGCACACAGGGAAAAGCTCCAGAAGGCATCGGTGATCATCGTGGTGGCCGGCATGGAGGGAGCCTTGCCCAGCGTGGTCGGCGGGCTTGTGGACAAACCGGTGATCGCTGTGCCTTCGAGCGTGGGCTACGGGGCGAGTTTCCAGGGCATTGCCGCGCTCCTGGGCATGCTGAATTCATGTGCTTCAGGCGTGACGGTGGTCAACATCGACAATGGATTCGGGGCAGCCTACGCGGCAAGCTTGATGAACAGAAAGTAACAAGTGACAAGTGACAAGAAGAAAACAATACTCTTCACTCGTTACTTGTCACTTGTCACTTCTTCTGATCTCCAGCACTCTTGCTTTCACGTGCCTAAATTCCTTTCTCTGCTCCTCGTTCCAGCAGGGAAGAAGCGTGTTGTTGTGGAACAGAGGCTCCGAGACAAGGTCATACTGGGAACAGGCAACGGCTTTGTCCCACAGAGGAGTGTGGGGGATAGGGGAGTATTCGGCCAGGTAAGGCATGGCCCCTGCCTTGTTCACAAACTCTGCAGTATCCTTCACGGACCTTACGGACTGCCCTGGTAGGCCTGCCAGGATATAGGCACCGATCTGCTCTTTCGAAAAGCCAGCCTTGAGCAGAGATCGCACCGCCCTTTCAAAATCCCCTTCCGAGAGCTTCCGGTCGAGGCATTGATGCATGGTCATGTCCGATGTTTCGAATCCAAGCCGTATGGTCTTGAACCCAGCGCGCCAGAGGAGATCCGCCGCTTCACCGGACAGTTCCCTCACATGAAGAGCGTTGGGCGTGTGAAACCGAAGGCCGAGGTCGTGTTTCACCAGAGCCTCCAGGATAGGACCCAGGTGGTCTGCAAAACCCACGAGCAGGGCGTCGTCATAAAAGACAAAATCGCTCACTCCGCGCTCCCGGTGCCAGTGCAGAATCTCATCGAGAACCCGGTGGGGATCCTGCGTGATGAACCGGGGGTTCAAGAAACGGCTCGCACAGTATTCACAACGGTAAGGGCACCCGGTGGAGGTGACGATCGGAACATAGTCCAGGCCGTGGAGCAGATCGAAAGCGGGGAGGGGAAGCTCTCTTGACGGTGGGGCCTTGTCCCCTTCAAGGCCTAAGTCACGAAGGTCGTCGAGAAGTTCGGCCATGGTGTGAAGCGAGATCCCCGTGACGACCCGGTCCGCGCCGGAAGTCGCCAGAGCGTGCTCTTCGCAGAGACGCGCGTAAATGCCGCCAAGGAGGATCGGAGTCCCGGGGTGAACCTCCCGAGCCGCGGCAATGGCCTCGGTCACCCCGGGATACCAATAGGTCATCAGCGAAGTCACGAGAATGGCTGCGGGCTGTTTGACCTCCTTCAGGGCGCTCACAAAGAGTTGTTTTGGAATCCCGTATCGGCTATAAGATCTTGGAACATGCTTGAGGGCCGGTGATCGGACAGCTTTTTCTCTGAGGAACTTGCCCGTCCCGTAAGCACTCCGGGCGGGCAGCCCACTGTCTTTCAGGGTTGGAAGATGAATATCCAAGCAGTCGATCAGCCGGATGTTGAATCCGCAAGCCCGGAGATACGCTGCCAGATAGAGAAGACCGAGAGGCTTTGACCAGAGATCGTAGGCGGCAAAATCGTAGATCCAGGGATTGACAAGAATTAGGGAAGGGGCGCTATTTCTGGGTTTCATCGCGACTTACACTCAGCATAGAGCAATGCCTGCCACACACACGGCAGGTAAAAGCATAGAGCGTAGAGCTAAGAGCATAGAGCAAAAAGCGCAGAGCAAACAGCATAGAGAAGCGAGCGCTGGAAAAATAAGGTTTTCGAGTTGTGTTGTACTCTCTGCTTTTAGCTCTCTGCTCTACGCTTCTTAAGTATACTAAGAAATCCCTAATGACAAACCACAAAGTTTGAACGTCGAGAGCGACAGGATGAGAGCGGTTGTACAGCGGGTCAAAGAGGCGAAGGTGGATGTGGCGGGAAGAACGGTCGGAGAAATCGGCCCCGGCCTCCTTGTTTTCCTGGGTGTGGGACACAGGGACTCCGAAAAAGACTGCGACTATCTGGCCGGAAAGATCGCTCATCTGAGGATCTTTTCCGATGATCAGGGACTCATGAACCGCTCGGTCCTGGAGACGAGTGGGGAGATCCTGGTGGTGTCTCAGTTCACACTGTGGGGGGACTGCGTCAAGGGGCGAAGGCCTTCGTTCACTCGGGCTGCGCCTCCTGAAAAAGCCAGAATGCTTTATGAACACTTCACGAGGCTGATCCGGGAAAAGGGGCTCAAGGCAGCCACTGGGGTGTTTCAGGAGATGATGGAGGTTCATCTGGTCAACGACGGCCCGGTGACTATTCTCTTAGATACTGAGAAAACATTCTGATAGGCCGGGGTTTGCTTAGGAGGAG
Organism: uncultured delta proteobacterium; assembly: GCA_963702565.1. Taxonomy (GTDB): domain Bacteria; phylum Desulfobacterota; class DSM-4660; order Desulfatiglandales; family HGW-15; genus CAVPDE01. The sequence continues at coordinate 86,508 of CAVPDE010000019.1, forward strand.
GAAACACATGAGTCTTAGCTTTTGGCCGAAACCGAAAAGCCCGGAGGGGAGCCAACCCGAAGACAGAAGCCAAGCGCCCGATGCGAAGCCCATCGAACCTGAGAGCGCCTCCTCCACGAAGGTGAGTGTCTTCAAATGGGTTTTCTTCATCGTCGTCTTTCTCTACGTTCTCCTGTCCTACTTTCATGGCCCTATTCTCACTCAGCTGGGAAAATACCTCGTGGTGCAGCATCCCGTCGCAAAGTCCGACCTCATCGTTTGCATGGCCGGGAGCGATGTGGAAAGAGGCCTCGCCAGTGCCGATCTTTTTGCGGGAGGATTGGCCCCACGAATCTTCATTGCCCGGGAACCCCTCCCGGATGGGTTGGAGACGCTCAAGCAAAAGGGAATCGCCTATCCCGAAAGCATAGACTTGGTGACGATGATTCTCAGAAACCTTGGCGTTCCGGAATCGGCGGTGATCAGGAGCGACCAGCCGGTGGAGAGTACATTTGATGAAGCAGAGAGGGTCGGAGCCCTGATTCAAGATAAGAAATATCGTTCCCTCATCCTGGTCACCTCTCCGACCCATTCAAGGCGAGCCTGGTTGACCTTCAGGAAGGCGATTCCGGTCAAGGATTTTCGCATCACGGTCGTGCCCACGCCCTATTCCAAATTCAGAGCCGAGGACTGGTGGAAAAAGCGGAGATATGTCCGTGAGGTGATCATCGAGTATCAGAAGCTGATCTACTATAAAGCGAAGGGGCTGCTGTAGGTTTTCATTCGCCTTCGCCAGGATACCCCGAAGCTTGCTGCGGGGAGCTTCATTTTCCGACGCAGAACCGGCTGAAGATCCGGTCAAGGACCTCGTCGCTGGTGGTCGCTCCCACGATCTCGCCCAGGGCCTCCAGCCCCTGTTGCAGATCGGCAGCGATGATTTCAAAGGGCAGGCCGTCCCTGAGATTTAAAACGCTCTTTTCGAAGTGACCGAAAGCCCGTTCCAGAGCTTCCTTGTGCCTGAGGCTCGGGGCGACACCGAGATCCGAGGTGTCGATCCCGGCGGTGATCACGTCTCGGATTGCTTTCCGCAAATCCTCGATGCCGTCTCCTTTTAAAGCCGAGATCCTCACTCGGGGGAGCCCGCCGGCTCTGGCTTCAAGCGCTTCTTCTTTCACTCCGGCCGGGAGGTCGATCTTGTTGAGCACCACCACCGCTTTCTTCTTTTGAACTCTGGCGAGGAGGTCCAGATCTGAGCTTTGGAGAGGTCGGCTCCGGTCGATCACCAGCAGGACAAGATCGGCTTCTTCCATCTTCTGCTCGGCACGATGAATGCCGATCTTCTCCAGCTTGCCTCTTCCTTTCCTGAACCCCGCGGTATCCATCACCCTCAGGGGGAGACCCTCCATGTGAATCGTGGATTCAATAACATCCCTCGTGGTGCCGGGGATGGGAGTGACCATGGCTTTCTCCTCGTTGAGGAGGCGGTTCAGGAGGCTCGACTTCCCGGCGTTGACGCGGCCGACAATCACGGTTTTGAGGCCCTCCAGCCACAATTTCCTTGCCCCGTAACCGGAAAGGATTCGGGCCACGGGATCGAGGATGTCTTCTTGCACTCGGCGGACGGTCTGCTCCCGGTTCAAGAGGCTGAAGTCCTCTTCGGGGAAGTCAATGGCCACCTCGATCTGGGTGAGGAGGTCCACGGCTTTTTGCCTCAGCTCTTCGATTTCAGCACGAAGCCCGCCGTGGATCTGGTTTGAAGCGAGCTGGAGCCCTCTTTCGGATTGGGCGTTGATGAGATCGATGATCGCTTCGGCCTGGGTGAGGTCCATTCTGCCGTTCATGAAGGCGCGGAAAGTGAATTCTCCCGGTTTGGCCAAACGAGCGCCTTCCCTGAGAAGGATTTTCAGAATCTGCTCCAGGAGCAGGGGGCCGCTGTGAGAGTTGATCTCCACCACCTCCTCACGCGTGTAGGTGTGAGGCGCCGCCATGTAGGAAAAGAGGACCTCGTCCACGGCTGTGCCTGAGGCGGGGTCGATCAGTTGACCCAGGTAAAGCCGGTGGCTCTGAAAGGAGTCCACCGGGTTCCTGGGTTTGAAGATCTTATCGGCGATTTTTCGGGCTTCAGGGCCGCTCATGCGGACGATGCCGATCCCTGCCTGCCCCGCGGGCGTGGCTACGGCAGCGATGGTATCTTTGTCGGACGCATTGAGGAACATAGGGGAAACCGGTACAGGGTGAACGGTGCACGGCGCACGACGTGCGGAGTACTCGGCACCTGAGATCCTATTCCTTATCCTGGATCGCTCCCTTGCCTTTTGGAATAATCACGACCCGCTTCATCAGCCCCTCGCCTCGGCTTCTCGTTTCCAGGAGCTCGTCGTCCTTCAGGGCCAGGTGCACGAGTCTCCGGTCGTGAGGGTTCATGGGATTGGTGGTGACCGACTTCTTGATCCTTTTGGCCTTGTCGCCCATTTTCAGCGCCAGCTGCGTCAGGGAATCTTCCCTTCTGCGGCGGTAATTCTCGGAATCGATCACCACATCGATTTTCTTGTCCAGAGCCTTGCTCACGATCTTGTTCACAAGAAACTGGAGGGCATCCAGTGTCTTCCCCTTTCGGCCGATGAGGAGGCCGGAGCGATCGCCCTGGATCCTCAGGGTGATTCTCCTTTCCCCCCGGCCGGCGACAATCGTCGCTTCCACCGGGATGAGGGCAAGAATCTCTTCCAGGGTCCGCTTGGCGAAGTTCACATCGTTTTCTTGAGGTTTCTCTGTCCTCTCCCCACGCTCGAGTTCCTCCTCCCCCTCTTCTTCTTTCTCTTCTTCCTCCAGTTCGGCCGGCGTCTTCAGGGTGACTTTGATCTTGGCCTTTCGGCCTCCCACCAGGCCGAAAATACCTGCAGATCCGGGCTCGATCACGTCGATATTGAGATCTTCCACAGGAAGATCGAGTTCACGCGCGGCATTCTGAATGGCATCTTCAGTCGTTTTTCCTTCGAATTCGTAAGTTTCCATAACGGTCCTCCAGTCCCTAGGTGGCTCGCTTGATAATGCGGTATTGCTGGCCGATGGACAGGACGTTGTTGACCAGCCAGTAGAGTACGAGGCCAGAGGGGAAGTTGATGAACATGAACGTAAAAATCACGGGCATGAGGAGCATGATCTTGGCCTGCGTCGGATCACCGGGTGTGGGAGTCATTTTCTGCTGAATGAACATGGAGGCGCCCATGAGCAGGGTCAGCACCGGAATTCCCGAGGGCGGTGTCATGAGAGGAATTGTAAAGGGCAGGTGGAACAGCCGGTCAGGCGCGGAAAGATCATTGATCCACAGCACGAAAGGAGCATGCCTGAGTTCGATCGAGTTTCCCAGAATCTTGAACAGGGCAAAGAACACGGGAATCTGGATGACCATGGGAAGGCATCCTCCCATGGGGTTCACCTTGTAGGTTTTGTAAAGAGACATCATCTCTTTGTTCATCATCTCCCGGTTGTCCTTGTACTTCTCCCTGATCTTCGCCATGAGGGGCTGAATTTTCTGCATCTCCTTCATGGACTTGTAACTCTTGTGGGTCAGGGGCCAGAACAGGATCTTGATGAGGATGGTGAGAAGGATGATGGCGATGCCGTAGTTCCCCGCGTACTGGTTGAAGAACTTGAGAAGGTAGAGCAGAGGTTTGGCGATAATATCCGTCCAGCCGAAATCGATGGCGAGGTCCAGTTTCCGTCCGATGGCCTTGATAATGTCGAGGTCCCGCGGTCCCATGTAGAAGGTCGAGCGGGTGACGAACTGATTTCCGGAAGGAATGGGCTGGAGAGAAGCGCTCCAGGTCTGTTCGAGGACCCCCGAAGCAAGCGTTCGGGCCATGAAGTTGCTCTGAGACTCGGCCTCAGGCACAAAGGCGGTCATGAAATAATCTTCCTGATACGAGATCCAGGCGATGAGGCCGGACAGGCTCTTTTCCTCCTTGAGATCTGTTGATGCAAACTCTTCATACTTGTTGTTCAGCAGAAGAGAGGCTCCGATCAAGGCATAATAACTGCTCGCTTCCTTGGGAGGCAGATTCGAGATCCGTGCTTTCAGGAGTCCTTCGGCGGGTTTTTCGAGGGGATTGGAAATCGTGAAACCGTGCTCGATGGCATACTGGTCCGGATCGATGCGAAACGTCTGCTGGAGCACGAGCCCGTCCGACGAGGTGCCGCGAAAGGTGAGTTCCCTGGGAGAAGCTCCCGGCTCCAGGGTCAGCGAATTCTCCTCCACGTGATAGACCACAGGGTTTGGGTCGTTCTTTCCGCCGGCATCAAACAGGATGGCGACCAGAGGAGCCTGGCCGTGAACGAGCTCCACCAGAGGCGATTCCGGATCGGCCCTCAAGTGGTATTTCTTGAGCTTAAAGCTCTTGATGGAAGCTCCGGTGCTCGAAAACACAGCGGTGTAGAGGGGAGTTTCCACGGTCACTTCCTTTGCTTCGGCCTTTACTGCCGTCGGCTCCGCAGGCTTTTCCATCTTCTGGACGCTGGGTGCCGGTTGAGGCGAGGCGGTCGGAGCGGTTTGAGACGGGGCAGTCCCCTCTTTTGCGGGTGAATCTGTTTTCTGCGCCGGCTGGGGTGCGAAGAGAATAGACCAGACGATCAGAACGGCGAGAGACAAAACAAATGCCAAAATGGTTTTCTTTTCCATGGATACTCCCTGACCCTAGATTGTTTTTCTCATAGGCGGCGGAGGCCGACCCTGACTAAGGAACCGGGTCATAGCCTCCCGGGTGCAAGGGGTGGCATCGGAGAATCCTCGTCAAGGATAGAATGCCTCCCTTCATCATTCCGTGTTTCTCGAGGGCAAGGCGGGCATAGGTTGAGCAGGACGGGTAAAAGCGGCAGGAAGGCAAGAGCATAGGCGAAATGAGTTTCTGGTAGAGAACAATCATTCCTATCGGCACATACCTAAGAGGATCAGTGCAACGTCGAATCAGAGACAAGCTCAAGGAGTTCCTCTCTCACTTTCCGGAAATCAAGGTCGTCGGCGCTCGTTCTTGCGGAAACCACGATATCGCAGCTTGCGGGGAAAAAACCCTTGTGGAGCCTGAAGACTTCTCGGACGAGCCGCTTTACCCTGTTCCTGACGACCGCACCGCCGACCTTCCTGCTGGCCGTGATCCCCAGCCTTGAACGGTTCAGCCCGTTCCTTGCGACAAAGACCGTAAAATGCGCCGTGCGGAGTTTCCGCCCGAACCGATTTAGATTGACAAAATCCTTGCGGTTCAATAGCCTCTCAGTTTTCGAAAAGGCAGAAGCAGGCATTCGGTAATGATGGTCGTTTCAGAAGGTTAGGGCACCGTTACACGCTCAAGCGTTTTCGGCCTTTGGCTCTTCTTCTTTTCAGGACCTTGATACCCCCGGTCGTACTCATCCTTGCCCTGAAGCCATGAGTCCGCGCCCTTCGGATATTGCTTGGTTGATACGTTCTTTTCATGGTGTCATTATATCCGTTTTTTGATTGAATTCAAAAGAGAACTTTAATAAACGTAATTTGTGCGTTTGTCAAGCCCAACTCTTCTGTTTGGTTAAAGAAGCGTCCTCGGCCGTCTGAAAGGAGTGTTTCATGTTGCTGGATCCCCTCTTGGGTTTGTTCTCCAATGACCTGGCCATCGACTTAGGGACAGCCAACACTCTGGTCTACGCCAAAGGCAAGGGCATCGTTCTCAGTGAGCCCTCTGTGGTGGCTGTGCGCAAAGACGCCAAGGGGACGAGCAAGGTGCTGGCCGTGGGCCGCGAGGCAAAACTGATGCTGGGACGGACCCCCGGCAATATCGTCGCCATTCGCCCCATGAAAGACGGCGTGATCGCCGATTTCGAGATCACGGAAGCCATGCTGCGGCATTTCATCGAAAAAGTGCACAACCGGCGGACCCTCGTCCGGCCGCGGATCATTATCTGTGTTCCTTCAGGAATCACCCAGGTCGAAAAACGGGCGGTGCGTGAATCGGCGGAATCGGCCGGAGCCAGGGAAGTTTACCTCATTGAGGAGCCCATGGCCGCAGCCATCGGCGCGGGTCTGCCCATCACCGAGCCCAAAGCCAACATGATCGTGGACATCGGCGGCGGAACCACGGAAGTGGCGGTGATCTCTCTGTCGGGCATCGTGTACAGCAAATCCGTTCGCATGGCAGGAGACAAGATGGACGATGCGATCCTGCAGCACATCAAGAGGAAATACAACCTCCTCATCGGTCTGGCCACGGCCGAAATCATTAAAACCACGATCGGGAACGCTTATCCCACAGACCAGGTGGAAACGATTGAGGTGAAGGGAAGGGATTTGGTGACAGGGATCCCGAAAATCCTCACCATTGATTCGGATGAGGTGCGAAAAGCCATTTCCGAGCAGTTGGAGATGATTGTGGAAACGGTTCGCATCGCCCTGGAGCAGACCCCTCCGGAACTGGCTGCAGATATCGTGGACACGGGGATCGTGTTGACCGGCGGGGGATCTCTTCTCAAGAACCTGGATGTCCTGCTGAGAGAGGAGACGAAACTGCCGATCACGGTGACGCAGGACCCCCTTGCCGCGGTCGTGCTCGGTTCCGGAAAGGCTCTGGACGATGTGGCGCTTCTGAAAGAGGTCGCGGTGAGGTAACCCTATTTCCTGTGGAGCTCAAAGGCATCTTTGAACCCTTTAAAACGAATCAGAGCGTACTGGATATGGGTCATCTTCGTTTTTGTCGCGCTTGTTCTCATCTCCTTCAATGTGGGCAAGCGGCGATCGTGGACTCCTGTGGAGCAGGTGGTCATTGAAATCACCGCCCCGGTGCAGAAGTTGATCAGGAACTCTTCAGAGACCGTGGAAAAGGCGTGGCTGAAGTACTTCAGCTTTGTGGATCTGCGCGAAGAGAACACCCGCCTGAAAAAAGAACGTGACGATCTCCGAATGCAGAACGACCTCTACCGCGAGCTGGCTTCCACCCATGCCCGGCTGCGGGAACTCCTGCAGGTCAAGGAGAGCATTCGCTCACCCATGGCGGCCGCCCAGGTCATAGGCAGAGATCCCACCGGCTGGTTTGAGTCCATTCTCATTGACAAGGGAACGCATGCCGGGCTGAGGCTGAACATGCCCGTGGTGGATGCCCGCGGGGTCATCGGGCGGCTGGTGGCGGTTTCCCCGAATTACTCGAAAGTTCTTCTGATCGTTGACCAGAACAGCGCCGTGGACTGCCTCATCCAGCGCACGCGGGAGAAAGGCATCCTGAAGGGGCTGCCCTCCCAGCTCTGCAGGCTCCACTACGTTTCCAGGGCCGCGGACGTTGCGGTAGGCGACAAAATCGTCACCTCCGGATTGGACCGGATCTACCCGAAGGGACTGCCCGTGGGAGAGGTGACGGAGATTGTGGATACGCCCTGGGAGTTCTTCAAAGATGTGAGGGTCAAACCCTCTGCGGATTTTTCGAAGCTGGAAGAAGTGCTGGTTTTGCTCAAGGAGGATCCTCTATCAAGCCCGTCTCCAAGAACCAAGTAGTCCTCCATGGAGCAGCCTGGTTGCTTTCCCTGGTCACCATCCTTCTCAAAGGGAGTATGGTGAACGACCTCGCTCCCCTTTTTTTCGAAATCGATCTGGTCATTGTCATCACCGCCTCTCTTCTGATCCGTTCCGGAGGCGCAGGGGCGGCGATCTTCGCTTTCGGCCAGGGCATGCTCATCGATCTCCTGTCGGCAGGATTCCTGGGGTTTTTTGCTCTCCTCTATGTCATCAGCTTTCTGTGTCTGGAACTCGGAGCACGGTTTTTTGATCTGCGCTCGGTGCAGGGGCAGTTCATCCTGGTGGGTCTGGTTGTTTTTATTAAGGAGTTCGTCCTGGTGGGCCTTTTGGACGTGTTCGCTTTTGAGGTGGTTTTGTCGTCCTCTCTTTTCTTCTGGTTCGCAGCCTCGGCCTTCTTCACAGGCTTGATTGCGCCTCTCATTTCTAGTATGCTTAAGACGGTTCAGATCCGGACCGGAGGAGAAAGCAAAGAGGCTTCGTGACTTGCGTCCGGTTTAACCTTCATCGAAAGAGGCGTTGCCCCGTTGAGGAACCAAGCTTTTGAACAGGCATCGGTAGAAGTTTTGCGAAAACGACTCGGCCCTCTGCCCTTCCTCGTGGTCGCGGTGTTTGTCGTGCTCCTGCTGAGGTTGTGGTTTCTCCAGATCTTCCAGGGGCCCTCATACCGGGTTCAGTCTGAGAACAACCGGATCCGGCTCCAGGATGTGGCCCCTTTCCGCGGAATGCTTTTCGACCGTAACGGAGAACTGCTTGTCGACAACCGTCCCTCCTTTGATGCCTATGTCATCCCTGAAGAAATCTCCGATCGTGAGGAGCTCATCCGCAGCCTTCATGCGCTGGTCGGGCTTGATCCCAAGAACCTTGAAGAAAAACTGGGCAAAGAAGCTCAGAAATACGCTTTCAGACCGGTGCTCCTCAAGAAAAACCTTTCCCGGGAGGAGTTGGCCGTTGTGGAGGGCAATCTCTTCAATCTGCCCGGAGTGATGATCCAGATCAAGCCGCAGAGATACTATCTTTACAAGGAGCTGGCCGCCCACCTGATCGGGTATCTCGGAGAGGTCAGCGAAACGCAGCTGGCGAGCGGCAGCTATCCCGACAATAAGCAGGGGGACCTGATCGGACAGGCCGGGGTGGAACGGGTCTGGCAGAAAAATCTGAACGGGATCCGGGGCGGGGAGCAGGTGGAGGTGGATGCGGCGGGACGCCGGCTGAGCGTGATTTCGAGAAGACCTCCCGTTGCGGGGCAGAACCTCGGCTTGACCATCGACAAGAAACTCCAGCTCACGGCAGAGAAATGCCTGAAAGACAAAAGGGGATCGATTGTCGCGCTCCATCCGATGACCGGGGAGATTCTGGCCATGGCGAGCAATCCCGCCTTTGACCCGAATCTGTTCCTGGAAGGGCTGAACCGGACGGAATGGGTGAAGCTCGTCACAAGCAAAGACCACCCCCTTCAAAACAGGTCGGTTGCAGGGCAATACGCCCCGGGGTCCACGTTTAAGATCGTGATGGCTCTTGCCGGGCTTGAGGAAGGCATTGACCCGCGCGAAGAGGCCTTTTGCGACGGGAAATTCCCGTTCGGCGAACACACGTTTCGTTGCTGGCGCAAACAGGGACACGGTCGGGTGGCCCTGCACCGAGCGATCGTGGAGTCGTGTGACGTCTACTTTTACAAATTGGGAAAACGGCTGGGCGTGGACAAGATCCACCACTATGCCAAGATGTGCGGATTGGGGACGGTTTCCGGTTATGAGCTCGGTTCCGAAAGAGAGGGGTTGATTCCGAGCAGCCCTTGGAAGCTCAAGCGGTTCGGCGTTCCCTGGCAGCCGGGGGAGACGATTTCAACCTCCATCGGGCAGAGCTTTGTGCTGGTCACTCCGCTCCAGATGGCCAGGCTGATCTCGGCTTTCTTCAACGGAGGGGTTCTGTATCAGCCCAAAGCGGTGAAGTGGGTGGGAAAGGATGACAAACAGGTTTATCAGTTCACTCCGGAAGTGAATGGCCGACTCAAGGCGAAAGAACAGAACATCGCTCTGATCCGCAGTGCCCTGATCGGTGTGGTCAACGAGCCCGGAGGAACCGGTTCCCGATCAAGAATTAAGACCGGAGCCATTGTGGCCGGCAAAACAGGGACGGCTCAGGTGGTGGCGCTGGGCAAGGAAAAACCGGTCCAGAAGGGGGAGGAACCGCCTCCGGATTTTAACGATCACGCCTGGTTTGTCGCGATCGCATCCGCGGACAAGCCGGAAATCGCCGTGGCGGTGCTCGTGGAAAACGGCGGGCACGGCGGAAGCGCGGCGGCGCCCATGGCCCGGGAGATGTTCGAGGCCTTTTACGGCAAATGAAAAAGACTTTCTCTGTGCCTCTGTGGTGACAAGCATTCTTTAGGAACGAAGAGTATGTTTGATCGAAGACTGCTTCAGCATTTCGACTGGGTGCTGCTCCTCCTGCTCGTCGTGATCGGCATGGCGAGCGTGCTCAATCTCTACAGTGCCACCTACCCGATCAAGGGTTCGGGCGGGTCCCAAATTTTCATGAAACAGGCTTACTGGTTTCTCCTGGGGATCGCAGTCCTGCTGCTCATGACCACTTTCGATTATCACGGGCTGGAGCGCCTGGCCTACCCGTCCTACTTTTTTTCTCTGGGTCTTCTTCTGCTGGTCGCCCTGATCGGGGACGTTCGATCCGGATCCCAGAGGTGGCTGGGGTTCGGCGGCTTTTCCTTTCAACCCTCGGAGCTCGTCAAGATCACGCTCATCCTCAGTCTGGCCAAGTTTTTCAACGACCGGAGCCATATCAATGAGTTCGGTCTCAGGGAGTTGTGGCAGCCTTTTCTCCTCATCGTGGCCCCGGCCTTGCTGATCGTGAAGCAACCGGATCTGGGCACGGCCCTCATAATCGTCGCGCTTTCCTTCTCCATACTGCTTTTTGCCAGGATGAAATGGCGATCCCTCCTGGTCCTCACCCTGTCCGGTCTCTGCGCCGCCCCTTTTCTGTGGATGCACCTCAAGGAATACCAGCAGCGCCGGATCCTCACCTTTCTCAGCCCGGACTTGGACCCGCTCGGAGCAGGATATCATGTCAACCAGTCCAAGATCGCGATCGGGTCCGGAATGGCCTGGGGCAAGGGTTTTCTGAACGGAACCCAGACGAGGCTGCATTTCCTGCCGGAGCAGCACACGGACTTCGCCTTCTCCGTTCTTGCGGAGGAGTGGGGGTTTGTGGGCGGCGTCTGCTTGCTGGTCCTTTACGTTTTTCTGATTTTGTGGGGGATCCACATTGCTCTCAGTTCGAAAGACAAGTTCGGGACCATGATCGCCCTGGGGATCGTAGCGATTATTTTCTGGCAAACGGTCATCAATGTGGGCATGACCACGGGATTGCTGCCGGTGGTAGGAATTCCTTTGGTCTTCTTCAGCTATGGAGGTTCGTCGATTCTCTCAACCATGGTGGGCATGGGGCTCCTGATGAACATCAGCATGCGGCGCTTTATGTTCCAGTAACCGCTTGCGCCGTTTTTCTTGCTTAGCTCGTGCAGGTGTGCTAAGAATTTGCGTTCCATATTCGTAGAGGAAAATATGAAACGAAGGGACGAAATCAACGCCTTTCTGGGAAAGAACACGGAGTTCGAGGGAAAGCTCTCTTTTTCAGGCACGGTCCGGATTGACGGCCATTTCAAAGGAGAGATCCTCTCGGACGGCACGCTGATTGTCGGAGATGACGCTGTCATCGAGTCCGAGGTTCAAGTTTCCCATTTGGTCGTGTGCGGAGAGATTCGGGGCAATCTCTTTGCTGCGGAGAAAATTGAAATCCATCCGCCCGGAAAAGTCTTTGGAAATATCCAGGCTCCGGCCGTGGTCATGGACGAAGGGGTTGTTTTCGAGGGCTGCTGCCGGATGAAGGAGATCAAAGGACCCGGCGGCGAAAAACCCGGGCCTTCAGAGTAGAGGTCGCTGCAAAAAAAGAGGCGTTACAAACAAAAACCTTTGACAAAGGGATGGGTGTTTTTGTAAAAGGCTTCGCTAAGTCCTTCAATTTGCAAATCCAAAACCGATTGATTGGCTCGGGACTTTGCAGGGATGGGCACACGGTGCCTTTCCCGGGGCAGAAATCCGTTTCGGCATTTGCCGGTTGAAGCGCGAAGGAGGAAAGGGATCTATGATCATGCCGGATTATACCCTCTTTCTCCAGTTGGCGAATTTTCTCTTCCTTCTTTTTATCCTGAATATCCTTTTGTACAGACCGGTTCGCCAAATTCTCGGCAAGAGAAAGGCGGAAGTGGACGGCCTGCAACATTCCGTGAGCGAGTTGGAAGGCAAGGCGAGCCGTATTGCCGGAGAACTCGAGGAGAGCAAGGCCAAAGCGAGAAAAACGGGATATGAGGAGAAGGAAACCCTGAAGAAGCAGGGTCTGGAAGAGGAAAAGGCGGTCTTGAAAGAGGCGGCCTCAGCTTCTGGAGAGCGGATGGGGCAAGCGAGAGCGGAAATGGGGAAAAAGCTCCTGGAGGCCAGAGGAGCTCTGGAGGGCGAACTCAGCCTCTTTTCGAAAGAGCTTGCTGAGAAGATCCTGGGGAGGAACGTTTGATGCAGAGCTATTCCAAGGACGGAAAAAGGCTCCTGTTCTCGCTAGGGTGTTTTGCCTCAGCCAGTGTCTTTCTCTCTTCTTTCGCCCTGGCGGCAGGAGGCGGAGCCGATCGCAGCGGGGATCTTCTCGATCTGCTTTACCGGTTCATTAATTTTGCCCTCCTGGTGATCATTCTTTTCATCGTCTTGAGAAAAGTTCCCCTCAAAGAGTACTTTTCCTCCAGAATCGAGGGGATCAAGAAGGAACTGGAAGACCTGAAGAAACAACGAGAGGCCGCCGAGCGCAAAGCCCGGGAGCTGGAGAGCAAGCTGAAAGCCTTTGAAGGGGAACGGAAAGAGATCCTGGCCCAGTACAGGGCCGACGGTCTTGCCGAGAAGGAGCGCGTCCTGGCCGAGGCCAGGGATCGGGCCAAGCAGATCCTTGAGCAGGCTGAAATGAGCATCCAGTTCGAGATGCAGAGCGCAAAGGAAAAGCTGAAGCAGGACGTGGTGGCTCTCGCCGCTCAAAGGGCGGAAGAGATCATTGCCCGGGAGATGACAGACAAAGACCAGGACCGCCTGGTCGATGAATTCATAGAAAAACTGGGGAAGACACATTGACACGCTCGAAAGTTTCCAAACGCTATGCCAAGGCTCTTCTGAGTCTCGGAATGGAAGAAGGCCGTTACCAGGAGTACGGCAAAGACCTTCGGGCTTTTGCCGATTTCTGCGAATCCCATGGCGAGCTGAATCAGGCCATTTCCAACCCGGCCTTTACGCTGGAAGATCGGAAGGGAATTCTCAAGGCGGTGCTGGCCAGGAGCGCCACGTCGGAAACGATCCGGAACTTCCTGAATCTTCTTCTGGACAAAAACCGGATCAGTGCCCTCGGGGAGATCAGCGCCCTCTATGAGCAGCTGACCGACGAGGTATCCAACATTGTTCGCGCGGAAGTGGTCGTGTCCAGGCCGCTGGCCGGGGAGGCGGAGGGCAGACTGGGCAAGGCCCTGGAGCAGATGACCTCCAAGAAAATCAAAATGAGTGTCCGGCAGGACAAGAGTATCGTGGGAGGGATCATCGTGAAAATCGGTGATCTGGTGGTGGACGGAAGCGTGAAAGCCCAGGTGCAAGGGATCAAAGAATCACTGAAAAGGGGTGAGTAAAGGGCATGGAAATCAGAGCAGAAGAGATCAGTCAGATTATCAGGGGCCAGATTAAGGATTATCAGAAAAAGGTCGAAATGAGCGAAACCGGGACCGTTCTGTCCGTGGGGGACGGGGTGGCGCGGGTCCATGGGGTGCAGAATGCCATGGCCATGGAGATGCTGGAATTCCCGGGCGGCATTTACGGCCTGTGCCTCAATCTGGAGGAGGACAATGTCGGTGTGGCCATCATGGGCGATGACACCAAGATCAAGGAAGGGGACACGGTCAAACGGACGGGCCGCATCGCGGAGATCCCTGTGGGGCAACCGGTGCTGGGCCGTGTGATCGATGCCGTGGGGACTCCCCTGGACGGCAAGGGCCCGATCAATGCCACCGAGTTCCGAAGAATCGAGATGGTCGCCCCAGGCGTCATCGCGCGGCAGCCGGTGAAGGAATCGATGTACACAGGGATCAAAGCGATCGACGCCATGACCCCCATCGGCCGCGGCCAGCGGGAGCTGATCATCGGAGACCGGCAGATCGGCAAGACGGCCATCGGCGTGGATGCCATCATCAATCAGAAGGACTCGGGGATTTTCTGCATCTACGTGGCGGTGGGTCAGAAGAAATCGACCGTGGCCCAGGTGGTGGATGTGTTGCGGCGGCACGGGGCCATGGAGTACACGACGGTCGTCGCAGCCTGTGCGAGTGACCCGGCCACCCAGCAGTACATCGCCCCCTATTCGGGCTGCGCCATCGGCGAATACTATAGAGACAAGGGCAAGCACGCCCTGATCATCTACGACGACCTCTCCAAGCAAGCGGTTGCCTACCGACAGGTTTCTCTGCTTCTGAGAAGGCCGCCTGGACGGGAAGCGTTTCCCGGCGACATCTTCTACAACCACTCCAGGCTTCTGGAGAGGGCCGCCAAGTTGAACGACACGCTCGGAGGAGGGTCGCTGACTGCTCTTCCCATTATTGAAACTCAGGCAGGCGACGTGTCCGCCTACATCCCGACCAACGTGATTTCCATCACCGACGGACAGGTGTACCTGGAACCGGGCCTCTTCTTTTCCGGCATGAGGCCGGCCATCAACGTAGGGCTCTCGGTGTCGCGCGTGGGAGGATCGGCTCAAACCAAGGCCATGAGAAAGGTTGCAGGCAGCCTGCGGCTGGACATGGCGCAGTACAGGGAACTGGAGGCCTTTGCCCAGTTCGGAAGCGACCTGGACAAGGCAACGCAGCGGCAGATCAACCGGGGGCGCAGGCTGGTGGAAATCCTGAAACAGCCCCAGTACGTGCCCATGGCTGCTGAAAAGCAGGTGATGATTCTTTTTGCAGGAGCCTTCGGCTACCTTGACGAGGTCCCGGTCGAGTCCGTGAGCGAATACGAAAAGCAGATGCTCGAGTTCGTGGGGACGAAGCACCCGGAGATTCTGAAGGAGATCAAGGAAAAAGCGATCATCAACGATGAGCTGGAAGGGAAAATGAAAAAAGCCCTGGACCAATTTAAGGGGATGTTCCAGCCCGCTTCTAAAGGGTAGCGTTTAAGGGGAGTCGATGGCCACACTAAGAGATATCAAACAGAAAATTTCTGGGGTCAAAAAGACCAAGCAGATTACCCGGGCCATGAACATGGTAGCCGCGGCGAGGCTCCGGAGCACGCAGACGAAAATGGAAAATTTCGGACCCTATGCCCGGAAGTTTTCGGAAGTCCTGGGCAACCTGGCCGGCCAAATCAATCCGGACGTTCATCCGCTCCTGAGCAAGAGGGAAAAGATCTCCAGGGTGGAGCTTCTTCACTTCACGGCCGACAGAGGCCTGTGCGGAAGCTTCAACATGAACTCCATAAATAAGGCGGAGAAATGGATCAAGGAGCAGGGAACCAAAGGACTGGACGTTCGCCTCACCCTGGTGGGAAAAAAGGGGAGGGACTACTTCAGGAGAAAAACGGTTCCTGTGACCGCCGCCCACACCAATATCTATGGAACTGCAGATATCTCCTTTGTGAACAAGATGACCGCCGGCTTTATCCAGCGGTTCATGGCAGGGGAGATCGACGAAGTCTATGTGCTCTTTTCCCGCTTCCTGAGCATGGCAAGGCAGGAACCCACCCTGTTGAAACTGATCCCCATTGAACCTCCGAAACAGGAAGGGGCCGAGGCGGCAAAGGTGGATTACCTTTATGAACCCTCCTCGGAGCAATTGCTGGTGGACCTGCTTCCCAAGCATATCAGTGTGCAGATTCTGAACGCTTTTCTTCAGCAGGAAACGAGCGAGCATGCGGCGCGAATGGCCGCCATGGACAATGCGACCAAGAACTGCAGCGAGTTAATCGGGAGCCTGACGCTGATCTACAACAAGGCCAGGCAGGCTGCCATTACCGCCGAACTCATGGACATCGTGGGCGGTGCGGAAGCGCTGCGAAGTGCATAAACACAGCGTAGAGCTGAGAGCGGAGAGCAAAGAGCAGAATAAACAAAGCGGAGAGCAAAGAGCATAGAGCATAGAGTAAAAACGAAACATTGTATGAGGAACTTGTTTTTGCTCTACGCTCTTGGCTCTAAGTTCTACGCTTCTTCAGAAAGGGAGGTTTTGATCAAGTCATGAGTGATGGCAAAGTCATTCAGGTTATGGGCCCTGTGGTGGATGTGGAGTTTCCGGAAGGAGATCTGCCCCCTATTTTTACCGCACTCCATGTAACAAATCCTACAATCGATAACACGCCGGACAATCTGGTGATTGAAGTGGCCCTGCACCTCGGCGACAACGTGGTCCGCACGATCGCCATGGATACGACCGATGGGCTGGTGAGGGGCATGCAGGTGAAAAACACGGCAAAACCGATCATGATGCCTGCAGGGGACATCATCCTCGGCCGGGTTCTCAATGTGGTGGGCAAGCCGGTGGACGGCTTGGGCCCTGTGAATGCAAAGGAATTTCTGCCGATCCATCGCCATGCGCCCTCCTTTGTGGAGCAGGACACGTCCGTCAAAGTCCTGGAGACCGGCGTCAAAGTCATCGACCTCCTTATCCCCTTCCCCCGCGGCGGCAAGATGGGAATGTTTGGAGGAGCCGGTGTGGGCAAGACCGTGGTCATGATGGAGATGATTCACAACATCGCCATGCAACACGGCGGAATCAGCGTTTTTGCCGGCGTGGGAGAACGAACCCGTGAAGGAAACGATCTCTATCTGGAGATGAAGGAGTCGGGGGTCATCAACAAGGCCGCTTTGATCTACGGACAGATGACGGAGCCGCCAGGCGCAAGGGCCAGGGTGGCGCTCTCGGCATTGACCGCCGCTGAATACTATCGAGATGTCCAGAATCAGGACGTGCTTCTCTTCATTGACAACATCTTCCGATTCACCCAGGCAGGATCAGAAGTGTCGGCTCTCCTCGGAAGAATTCCTTCGGCGGTGGGTTATCAACCGACCCTGGGAACAGACCTTGGCGAGCTTCAGGAGAGAATCACCTCCACGAACAAGGGATCCATCACCTCTGTGCAGTGCGTTTACGTGCCTGCGGATGACCTGACGGACCCTGCGCCGGCTACCACCTTTGCCCACCTGGACGGGACCGTGGTGCTTTCGAGGCCCATTGCAGAGCTCGGCATTTATCCTGCCGTGGATCCGCTGGATTCCACCTCCAGGATTCTTGATCCCAACATCCTTGGAGAAGAGCACTACAGCGTGGCCCGGCAGACCCAGCAAATTCTTCAGAAGTATAAAGACCTCCAGGACATTATCGCCATCCTGGGGATGGATGAGCTCTCTGACGAAGACAAGCTCGTGGTGGCCAGGGCAAGGAGAATACAGAGGTTCCTGTCCCAGCCGTTCAACGTGGCCGAGGCTTTCACAGGAAGGAAGGGACGTTATGTGCCTGTCGCGGAGACCGTGAAAGGGTTCCGGGAGATTATCGAAGGGAAATACGACGAACTGCCCGAAGCGGCATTCTACATGGTAGGGTCTATTGACGAGGTCAAGGAGCAAGCAGAAAAAATGGCTGCGGCAGCCTAACGAGGGATAGATTAAGTTATGGACAAGCTCCATCTGGAAGTCGTGACGCCCGCCAGGGTGGTGCTCGAAAAAGACGTGGACAGTGTGGTTGCCCCCGGCAGCGAAGGGGAATTCGGCGTTTTGCCGGGCCATGTGTCGTTCCTTTCAGGGATTATTCCGGGTGAATTGCGCTACACGGCAGGTTCTGAGAAAGAGGCCCTGTCCGTGACCACGGGTTTTGCCGAGGTGTTCAAGAACAAGGTTTCGATTCTCGTGGATGCAGCCGAGAGAGCGCCTGAAATCGATGCGGAGAGAGCCAGGAAAGCCATGGAAAGGGCCAAGGAGCGGCTTTCCCGTGATCGATCAGACAAAGAAATCGATTTTGCCAGGGCAGAGACTGCCCTTCGGAGAGCGGTGGCGAGGCTGAAAGTCGTCCAGAAGACCGTCTGACACCGTTTGTGAAACTTGCAAAGAAACATCAAAAAAGACAAGCATAAGCTTGTCTTTTTTATTGACTTTTCTTCCATGCAGGCTAGTATAACCGACAGTGCTAGGAATGGAGAGCTTGGCGATTTCGCCTGAGTCATCGAAGGGGTGTCATGTTTAAAACAGAGGAAACGGATCAGTTTCAAGTCCTTGAAGCCAAAGTGGATTCTTTGATAAAGTTCGCTCACTCGCTCAAGAAAGAAAAGGAATCTCTGCTTGAGAAACTCCACATCCAAGAGGGGAAAATCGCTGATTTGATCAGTGAACTTGAGACTCTGAAGGGCTCAAGGGACAAGGCGAAGCAACGAGTTCTTTCTTTGTTGGAGAAACTTGAGCAAATTGAGGTAACTCATTAAAATCGCGCGGGTTGACGTGAGTTTTGGTTCTGCCTGAAGCGGTTTTTCCAGGGAGTTTCATGGAGCCCGTTAAAGTCAGAATCCGCAATGCCGAGTACCTTGTTCAGGGCGAAGACAACGAGCAGCAGGTGCAGAGGATTGCGGATTTTGTGAACGACAAGCTGAAGGAAATCGAACAGGGTACTGAAGGGCTGTCTGAAAAAAGGACAGCTATTCTGGCGGCGCTGGATATTGCAGGCGACTATTTCCAGATTCTTAAGGAAAAGGAAAACCTGCTTACGTCGGTACGTCAACGGACCCAGTCCATGATTCGCTCGATTGACTCGGTCCTAGGACCTTCTGGCAAACGATGAAGTGTCTCTTTTTCTATCCCTTGGCTAGGGGAGAAACAGGGAGGCTTTGTCGAGACAAATATGACCTGCTTGAGATTGAGGAACGGAAGCGGTCGGAAAAGAAAAGGTGGACCCTTCGACGGCCCTCCGGCCCTGTCTGGTAGAGAAGGGCAGGAACAGTCGCTCAGGGTCAACTGAGGGGTTGACTAGCAAGGCACGATGGAAACGAGCCTTTTAACATATCGTTCAGAACACACCAACATGCTTCCTGCGGGGAGTATTGACGATATAAGGCTGTGTGTTAGGGATCTCTTGACCCTGGGGCCAGGGGATTTTGACCTCTCGCTGTTTCCCTCAGTCGCTTTATTGCTCTTCTGATTTTCTTTCCCTCTCTTAGCCGTTTCTCGAAGGACTACCCTAAGCGCAGGTTTTAGCCAGCAGACCGCTCCGCCTTTTCGGATCCGGAGCAGGGCTTGCTGATATCTCAATATAGGGAGAGGACGATCGCATATGTCGATGATTCAAATCATAGGGATCTTTGTCGTGGGGATTCTTTTGGGCCTGCTTTTCGGATTTTGGACCCGAAAGAGGGTGGTGGAAAGGCAGTATGACTCGATCAGAAACTATTCCAAGAAGATCATCAATGAGGCCCATAAGAGAGCCAAGGCTCTGAGAAAGGATGCGGCCATCAGGGCCAAGGACACGCTCTTCCAGATGCAACAGGAGTTTGACAGGGAGACGAAAGATAAAAAAGAGCAAATGGTCGTCCAGGAGAAACGGCTCTTTCACAAAGAAGAAAACCTGGACAAAAAAATCGAACAGTACGAACAAAAGGAAAAGAAGCTGTTCAGAAAAGAAAAGGACATCGAAGCCATTGAAGCGGACATGAAAGCGAAACAGGCCCAGCTCGAGGAAATGGTCGCCACCCAAAGGAATGAGCTCCAAAGGGTGGCAGGGCTTTCCAGTGAAGAGGCCAAAGCGTTGCTCATCAGCTCTCTGGAGGAGGAGGCCAAAGCGGATGCGGCGAAGCTCATGCGCAGGATCGAAAATGAAACCCGGGAGGCGGCCCAGCGAAAGGCGCAGGAAATCCTTGGGCTGGCCATCAAAAGGTATGCGGGCGATTACGTGGCGGAGAAGACGGTTTCCGTGGTGAGCCTGCCCAACGAGGAAATGAAGGGTCGAATTATCGGAAGAGAAGGGCGGAACATTCGCGCCATTGAAGCGGCCACGGGGATCGATGTGATCATCGACGATACGCCCGAAGCCGTGATTCTTTCGGGTTTCAATCCGGTGCGCCGCGAAGTGGCGAAAATCGCGCTGGAGCGGTTGATCGACGACGGCAGAATCCACCCTGCGCGCATTGAGGAAATGGTGGACAAGGTGAACAAGGAGATCGAGGCGGGCATCAAAGAAGCGGGCGAGCAGGCCGCTTTTGACATGGGAGTTCACGGGATGGATCCGGAAATCATCAAGCTGGTGGGCCGACTCAAGTACCGAACCAGTTTTGCCCAAAACGTGTTCCTCCATTCCATAGAGGTGGGATTCCTTTGCGGGGTCATGGCCTCTGAACTGGGCCTGAATGTCAAGCAGGCCAAACGGGCGGGGCTGCTTCACGATATCGGAAAGGCCGTGGACCATGAAGTCGAAGGTCCTCACGCCCTGATCGGGGCGGAGTTGGCAAAGAAGTACAACGAGTCTCCTGCAGTGATTCATGCGATTGCGGCCCATCACGAAGAAGTGGCGCCCGAGTCTGTTTTGGCGGTCCTGGTTCAGGCCGCGGACACGCTGTCCGGGGCCAGACCCGGGGCACGGCAGGAGATGCTGGAATCCTATGTGAAAAGACTGGATGATCTGGAAAAGATTGCGACCTCTTTTGCGGGAGTGACCAAATCTTTTGCCATCCAGGCCGGCCGCGAGATCCGAATCATGGTGGAGGGGAAAATCGTAGGGGATGATCAGTCCTTTGTTCTGTGCCGGGACATTGCAAAGAGAATTGAAAAAGAGTTGACCTATCCCGGCCAGATCAAGGTCACGGTGATCCGGGAGACCCGGGCCGTGGAGTACGCGAGGTGATCGAATTTTCAATTGTTTTACGTCGCAATCCTTGGTAAAGTGCAAAAATCGCCGAGCCCGCGTCGCATTTCTGTCATCCCTTGTCCTCTCGACCCCTTCGGCGGGCTCAGGGTAAATCCGCCTAAGGCGGACAAACTCAGGGAGAGATCCTGATAAGCGGCGAGTGCAGAAGGGTTGCTCTCTCGCTCGTGAAGCGGGATTGAAATGACAGACTCCTCAAGGGCTATGGGAACATTATCCTGATCATGGGAGCTTTGTTCCATGGAAAAAACTCTCTACGATAAGAAAGGGGAACCGGCGGCCTATATTGCCATGGACTATCATGAGGCCATCTTTCTCTGGGACGGCCAAGCCGTGGCTTACCTCTATGAAGAGGATCACGTTTACGGCATCAACGGTCAGCACCTCGGCTGGTTTATCGACGACATCCTCTATGATCAAGAGGGGGTGAGGATCGGATTCACCTCCAGCACCTGCCCGATGCCTGTCGGCAAAAGAGGGCCCAAGGGCAAGAGATCGGTCCTCCCTGAGTTGAAACCCAGATGGGCCGCGCCCCCTCTGCCCAAGCTGACCTTTCGTGAAGCGGCTCAGGACCTGGCGAACTTCCTGAGCGAGGGTCGAGTCGTTTAAGAGAGATCCTGCCCAGCAACTCTCGGATCCGACCGGCAATGACTTTACTGCGCGAACAAACCTGCCTGCTCATCTTTTTCTCTTTTATGACCCAAGAGGTTTAAGGACGCATGACCCAAGAAGAAAAAATTCTTTATCTGGTGGACGGAAGTTCCTACATCCATCGAGCCTATCATGCGGTGAGGAACCTCTCGAACTCCAAGGGCCTTCCGACGAATGCGATCTTTGGGTTCTCCAGAATGCTCCTTAAGCTCCTGGGGGACAAAAAACCTTCCCACATCGCCGTGGTGTTTGACGCGAAAGGCCCTACCTTCAGGCATGCGCTCTACGACCAGTACAAAGCAACGAGACCCCCTGCGCCCGAGGATCTGGTGGCTCAATTCCCGTACATCAGGGCTATCGTGCAAGGGCTTGGTCTGGCCATGATGGAAAAAGAAGGCTATGAGGCGGACGATGTCATCGGCACTCTCGCAAGATTGGGGGAGGAGCAGGGCTACACGATCGTTGTCGTGACCGGGGACAAGGATTTCAGGCAGATCATCTCCCCCTCGGTCGCCCTCTGGGATACCATGAAGGACAAGGTGACGAGCTACGAAACGTTCAGGGCGGAATACGGGCTCAAACCCGAGCAGATGATCGATGTCATGGGACTCTCAGGGGACAGCTCGGACAATATCCCGGGAGTCCCGGGCGTAGGGGAAAAAACAGCGATCGATCTTGTGAAGCAGTTTGGAACGCTGGAAAGGGTTCTCGAAAAGAGCGAAGACATCAAGAAAGCCAAACTCAAGGAAAACCTGGCCCGGGCGCGGGAGGAGGCTCTTCTGAGCAAGAAGCTGGTGACCCTGGATCTGCACGTTCCCCTGGACCGGGGCCCTGAAGACCTCAGACCCGGTCCTCCGGATCAGAAGAAGCTCGGCGAGATTTATCGTGAGCTGGAATTCAGAGACCTCTGGGAGCGGTTCGCCCCGCAAGAAGCTGCGGGAGAGAAGGATTTCAGCCTGTGCCTCTCGGAAGAAGATCTTCACGGCGTGGTGGACCGGATCAGGCAGCACCAATTGGTTTCCTTCCGCTTGGAAACGTCTGCTGAGGACCCATTGAGGGCGGAGGTGGTGGGCCTGTCGCTTTCCTGGGAGGAAGGCAAGGCGGCCTATGTGCCCTTGCGTCACTCTTATCTGGGAGTCCCCCGCCAGCTGGAGTTCCCTCAGGGGGTCGGAATTCTGAAAGCCGTTCTGGAGGCGAACGCCATCGCGAAAGTGGGGCAGAACATCAAAGCCCATGCCCTGACGCTGCGTCGTCACGGGATCTTCCTCAGGGGAATTCACTTCGACACCATGATCGCCTCTTATGTCCTCAATCCGGGGCTCAAACAACACGAACTGGGAACCCTGGCTCAACAACACCTCGGCGCCAAGGTTCTTTCTTACGAAGAGGTGGCAGGAAAGAGCAGGGGACCCGAGGCCTTTTCCGCGGTGGACACGGCAAGGGCCATGGCATATTCCTGCGAGAAGGCCGAGGTGGCCTTGAGGCTGAAAGGCCTCATGGAAGGAAAACTCGTCTCTGACAAGAATGACGACCTTTTTTACAATCTGGAAATGCGGCTGGTGCCGGTTTTGACGGACATGGAATGGGAAGGGATCCGGATCGACATCCCCTTTTTCAAGGCCCAGTCTCAGAAATACGGAGAGGAACTCCAAAGCATTGAACGGCAGATCCATGAAGAAGCGGGGATGGAATTCAACATCAACTCCCCTCAACAGCTCGGGGTTGTGCTTTTTGAGAAGCTGGGGCTCCCTTCACAGAAGAAAACAGGGAAAACCAAAGCCTATTCCACAGACGTGAAGGTTCTAACAACATTGGCCTCGCTTCCTTTCAAGATGCCCGGGCTCCTTCTCAGGTACCGGAGCCTGTCCAAATTGAAATCCACTTACCTGGATGCCCTGATCGACATGGTCCATCCCGGAACCGGAAGAATTCACACCTCCTTCAACCAGGCGGTGACCGCCACAGGCCGCCTGAGCAGCAGCAATCCGAACCTGCAGAACATTCCTAGCCGAGGGGAAGAGGGGAGGGAGATTCGCAAAGGTTTCATCGCGGATGAAGGATGCGTGTTCTTGTCGGCCGACTACAGCCAGATTGAGCTGAGGGTGTTTGCCCACTACTCAGGGGACTCCGCGTTCATGGAAGCCTTCAGAAAAGAGGAGGACATCCACACCCGAACGGCCTCCGAAGTCCTGGGGGTTGAAAAAGACCGGGTCACCCCTGACATGAGGCGAATCGCCAAAGCCATCAATTTCGGGATTATCTACGGCATGGGACCTCAGACCTTGAGTGAGCAGTTGGGAATCGACCTTCCAACCGCAAAAGACTACATCGCTGCGTACTACAGCCGGTATCAGGGAGTGGCTCGCTACAGGGACGCGGCCATTGGTGCGGCGCGCGAGAAAGGGTACGTGACGACCCTCTTTCATCGCAGACGGTATCTCCCGGATATCGAGCACAAAAACAGGATGATCCGGGCCGAGTCCGAGCGCATGGCCATTAACACGCCCATCCAGGGAACTGCAGCGGACCTGATCAAGAAGGCGATGATCCGCATTCATGAGAGGCTCGGGGAACAAAAACTCAAATCCCGACTCCTCGTCCAGGTCCACGACGAGCTTCTTTTCGAGGTTTCGGAGGAGGAACTCCCTCGAGTCCGCGCGCTGGTCAAAGAAGAAATGGAAGGCGTTCACCGCCTGAATGTGCCACTCAAAGTGGACATGAAGACAGGGAGGAACTGGGAGGAAGCGCACTGAAAAGGACAGTGACAAGTAATGGGTGACAAGTGAAAAGAAGAAATGACTCGTCACTTGTTACTCCAAATTCAACGGACCACGGACCATGGACAACGGACAACTGACAACTGGCGACATAGTGTAAGCATGTATATATTTAAGAAATTGTGCACTCATTGAGGCCTTCATTTCATGAAATACCTTTTCGGTCCTGTGCCGTCCAGACGATTGGGGCTTTCTCTTGGGGTGGATTTGATCCCTCCCAAGACCTGTTCCTATGATTGCCTGTACTGCCAGATTGGGAAGACCACGTGCAAAACGATCGAGCCGGAAGCCTATGTGCCCGCGGAAGCAGTCCTTGCTGAACTGGATGAAGCACTGGCCAAGGTGAAGCCGGATTACGTGACCTTCTCAGGTTCGGGTGAACCGACCCTTCACGTTGAACTCGGCCGGCTCATTGCGTATGTCAAGGAAAGGACCGGCGCGAAAGTGGCTGTGCTGACCAATGGCTCCCTTTTGTACCGGCCGGAGGTGAGGGAAAGGCTGCTCAAAGCGGACGTGGTCATGCCCACTCTCTCCACCGTGCGGGAGGAGACTTTCCGGGCCATCCATCAACCCCACGAGGGCCTGAATGTGGCCGGCCTTGTTGAGGGTTTGAGGAGCCTGAGAAAAAGCTTCAGGGGGCAGCTCTTCATTGAGATCATGCTTCTGGCCGGGTTCAACGACAAGGATGAGGAAATCGAAAGGCTGAGACAGGTGATTCTGGAGATCGCTCCGGACAGGGTCCAGTTGAACACGGTGGTGAGGCCGCCGGCCGATGCAAAGGCCATCCCCCTTGACAGAAAAAAACTGGAGTATATAAAGAGGGTTTTCGGCGAAAGCGCAGAAATCATCGCCGCGTCACCGATCAGGGAAAAGCAGCACTTTCAGGGGACCTTGTCGGCCGCGGTCCTTGAAATGGCGAGAAGGAGGCCTGTCACGGTCGAAGACGTGGCGGGTGCGCTGGATGCCCCCCTGTTTGAAGTGGACAAAACCGTGAAGGCTTTGGTGCACAAAGGAGAACTTCGCGAACAAACCCATCTGGGGAAAGACTACTACACGGCCTGATGCAGGCCTTTGGCCGCAACCAAATTTGAGCGCTGAAACTCGAATGTCGAGTATCGAACAAGGTTTACCCGCCTTCGGCGGTGCCAGAGGCGACCAGGGAATGTCGAATGATGAAGTTAGATTTTTTATGTTGTTTCCTTCGGAGTTCGTTATTCGTCATTCTGCGGTTCGCTTTCGAACTTATCCGCATTATGCACAGAAATTTCAGTCTAAGACTCTAAGAGTTCCATAAAGGCAGAACAGGAAGAACAATGCAGAGCGACACTTACTATGTGGGAATCGATGCAGGCTCGGTCAGCCTCAATGCCATTGTCATCAACCAGGACAAGAAAATCATTTATGAGGCGCCCTACAAACGTCACATGGGCAAAGTGGCGGAAGAAGCCCTTGATCTGATTCAGGACCTTCAGGAGAGGCTGGGGCAGGAGAACATCCTGGCCTTTGCGTTTACGGGAAATCACGGACAGAAGATCAACGAACGGCTGGGAGGTTTCTATGAGTTTGAGACCATCAGCCAGGTCCTCGGTTCCCTGCTTCTGAAATCGGATGCGAGAACGATCATCAGCATGGGAGGCCAGGACACGGCGCTCTTTCAAATCCATCACGATTCAAGGGGGTGGGAACTCGAATACTTCAACACCAACGGTCCCTGCGCATCGGGAACAGGGTCCTTCATTGATCAGCAGGCGCAGAGACTGGCCACCTCGATCTATTCTTCTGAAAAAGACAGCGCCTCGAATCAGATCGACCGGATTCTGGCGGACTTTATCACCCTCGGGCTCCGGAGTGCCAAGCCGGCCAATGTGGCCTGCCGGTGCACGGTGTTCACCAAGTCGGATATGATTCACCTCCAGAACAAGGGAGAAAGGTTGCGGGACATCATCTACGGCCTTCACGTGGGGAATGCCAGGAACTACATGAGCACCATCGTTTCCAACCGGACCCTGGAAAATCCGATTCTCTTCATAGGAGGCCTTTCACTCAATGAATTGCAGGTGAGGGCTTTCAGGGCCTATTTCCCTGAACTGCTTGTGCCGCCCCACAACACCTCGGTGGGAGCTCTGGGTGTCGCGCTCCATGCGCTAGAGCTGGGGATCAAGAACCGACTGAATCTGGAAGCGCTCGGGAGCGGGGAGCCGGCGGATCAGGAGAAACTCCCCATTGCGCCGAAACTCGAAATCAAGGAGACCCGCTTCCCTGAAGACAATGATTTGCCCCGGGTGGGCTTCAGCAGGAAAGTCCCTGTTTATTTGGGAATCGACATCGGCTCCACGACAACGAAGTATGCCTTGGTCACGGAAGAGCGGCAGATTATCGACAAGAACTACGTTCACACCCAGGGCAAACCCATTGAGGTCACCCAGAAGCTTTTGAAGAGAATCTCCGATGGGCTGGGAGACCGTGTCGAGATTCTGGGTGTTGCGACGACCGGCTCAGGAAGAAATGTGGTGGGCGATTTCTTGAACGCGGACCTGATCATCGACGAGATCACGGCTCATGCCCGGGGAGCCGTGGAGATCGATCACGGCATTGACACGATCTTCGAAATCGGGGGACAGGATTCCAAGTACATTTCCATCACCAACGCCAATCCCCTGGACTTTGACATGAACAAGGTCTGCGCCGCAGGCACAGGGAGCTTTCTCCACGAACTGGCCAACAAGCATGGAATCAACATCGTGGGCGAGTTTCAGGAAATCGCCCTGTCTTCGGACCGGCCTGTGAAGCTGGCCGAGCGCTGCACGGTGTTCATGGAGTCGGACCTGGTGTCCTACCACCAGAAGGGCGTAGCCAGAGAAGATCTCATCGGCGGACTGTGTTACGCCATTGTTCACAACTACCTCAACCGGGTTGTGGGAAAGAGGAAGATCGGCGAGAGAGTCATGTTTCTGGGAGGGCCGTCGCTCAACAAGGGCGTGGTGGCGGCTTTTGAAGATGTGCTGGGCCGGGGGCTGATCGTGCCGAAGCACAGGGAGGTGCTCGGCGCCTTTGGGGCGGCCGTGTGTCTCCAGGAAAAGATCAACCTGGAGAAAAGAGAAAAGAGCACGTTCCGGGGCCTGGTCAGCGCCATCGAGGACCGGATGGACTATGCGGAGAAGGTCTGCAGTGCGGATCCCAACTGCCACAATCAGTGCAAGCTGAAAATCTATGACTTTGACGGCCGCAAGAGCGTTTGGGGAGGAGAGTGCGGCCGATATGAAGTGGTCCGGGGCAAGGGAAAGAAACAGGAAAACCTTTTCAAGGTCCGTGACGAGATGTGGGCCGACGCCCTGTCGGGAGTGTTCGAGGAGCTCAAGGAAAAGCCCCTGATGGAGCTCGAGGGACGGCCGACCGTGGGAATGCAGCGAGCCCTGTACACGCTCCAGACCGGCGTGATGTGGGCCCACTTTTTCGACCGGCTCGGCTACCGTCTGGTTCTGACCCCTTCCACCAACAGCCAGATTTCGAGCTCCGGCATTGAATCCATGACGGCCGAGACCTGCTATCCGATCAAGGTGTCCCACGGCCACGTGAAAGCGCTCGCGGGAAAGACGCGTTTTCTTTTCCTCCCCAGCATCGTGAACATGCCGACGCCGAGGGAGGAGGAAACAGGATTTTTCTGCCCTTTGGTGCAAGCGAATCAATACATGGTGCGGGCGGCTCTTGATCTGGACATGGAGCGGGTCCTGAATCCGGTTCTCCATCTCAAGTATGACCTCCCCACGCTCGCCCTGGAGTTGACGGAGCAGATCGGTGACAAACTGGGACGGAGCCGGCGACAGATCAGGGAGGCCCTGGAGGCGGCCTGGGACAAGCAGAACGGGTTTGCGCAGGGCCTGATCCGAAAGGGAAAAGCGGTTCTGGAAAGCCATGATCCGTCAGAGCCCATGGTGGTGGTCACCGGCAGGCCGTACAACCTCTACGACGAAAGGGTGAACTTGCGACTGGGGCAGAACCTGGCCAAGATCGGGGTCGCGGCCATGCCCATGGAGTTCATCGACACCTCGTCCATTGATCTCAGCGACTTCCCGAACATGTACTGGGGTCTTGGCGCACAGATCCTCCGGGTGGCCAAGTTCATCAGGAGCCGGCCCAATTTCTTCGGGCTCCACATGACCAATTTCAGCTGCGGCGCCGATTCTTTTATTGAACACTTTTACAAGGTCATCATGCAGGAAAAACCTTATCTGATTCTCGAGCTCGACGAGCACAGTGGCGTGGCGGGGGTCATGACACGGCTCGAAGCCTTTCGGAACGTGATCGAAAACACCATGCAGAAGCTCGGAAACGATTCCTTTGTGTATCTGGAAGTATCCAACTGAGGCGATCATGGAAGCAGAAACCCAGCAGACCTTTCGTTCCCTGTCGGAAAACGTCGGCGCCTTCAGGCTGAAAGACAAAACCTTTCTCATCCCCCAGATGAACCGGATCGGCGGGCTTCTCCTGGCAGGAGCCTTCAGGAGTTTCGGGGTCAACGCCGTGCTCATGGACACTTACGAAGGCTTGGATCTTGGAAAAGCCTTTACCTCCGGCAAAGAGTGTTTCCCCTGTCAAGTGACGACAGGCGATATCCTGCTGTTCCTCAAAAAAGAGAAGGAAAAGCTGGGAAAGGACTTTGATCCGGAACGCTACATTTACTTCATGCCCGAGGCGGAGGGTCCCTGTCGTTTCGGCATGTACAACAAGTACCAGCGCATCGTGCTGGACTCTTTCCCCGAACTGGAGAGCCTCAAAATCGGATCTCTCACCTCGAAAAACTCCTATGCCTTGGACGGAATGCTCGACGAAGAGCAGACCAGGGAATTTCGAAAGGTCGGGTATTTTTCGGTGGTGGTGGCGGATGTGCTCGACCGGTTGCTTTGGAGGGTGAGACCCTACGAGAGACAGAAGGGAACGGCGGACGAATTCATTGAAAGGGCCGGCCGTGCCATGGCCGATGTTTTTGAGCGGTGCGGCTCGATCAAGGATTTTGAGCGAATTCTCGACAAGCTCGCGGAAATCATCCGTGAAGGAAAGAACCTCATCGATCCCGACATTCCGCAGAAGCCCCTGGTGGGGATTGTCGGCGAGATCTACCTGAGAACCCACGTCCAGGCCAATCAGGATGTGATCCGGCTGCTGGAAAAGCACGGGGCAGAGGTGGTCAATGCATCCATTGCCGAGTGGGTCAACTACACGACCTATGACCGGATGAGAGAAGCGAAGATCGGCCTTCGCCTGAGTCTCAAGCAACTCCGGGTGAGCCGGATCAGGGACTCCCTCAAGAAGATTCTCTCCTACGGCGTGGACCTCTCGTACCAGCAGTACCGGCAGGATCAGGTTTACAAAAGGGTCAAACCTATTCTGGACCTGGCGGAGGATCACCGAGTCCATCACCTAGACCGGATCCTCGGGAAAGAAAGAATTTATTCCTTCGACGTGGGGACCGAGGCCTGTCTCAGCATTCCGGGAATCTTGGAGTATGTGCATCAGGGATACAACGGGGTGGTCAATGTGTACCCCTTCACGTGCATGCCCAGCACCGTCACGTCCTCCATCATCAGACCCATCATGAATCAGAAGAAAGTTCCCTACATCGACACGCCGTATGACGGCTCTTTTCAACCCGGCCGGGAAGCGGCCATCCGGACGTTTATGTACCAGGCGCAGCAGCACCTCAAACGTCATGGAAGAAATGGAAGCTCATGAAGACAACCATGCTGATCAATGCCGTTGATCCTGAAGAGTACAGGATCGCCTTTCTCAAGGATGCAAGGCTCGATGCGTTCCAGATTGAAACGTCCACGGCCGAGCAAAAGATGGGAAACATCTACAAGGGGGTGGTGGAGCGGGTCGAATCAAAGCTTCAAGCGTGTTTTGTCAACTTCGGCACGGACCGGAACGGGTTCCTGGGCATGACGGACATTCACCCGGAATATTACCACATGGATCTTTCCTCCTGGAGGGACCAGAATTACCCGCCTATTGAAAAAGCCCTGAAAAAGGGCCAGGAACTGCTGGTTCAGGTGATCAAGGAGATGCCGGGCCACAAAGGGGACCAACTCACCACCTATATCTCCCTCGCCGGCCGGTTCATCGTCCTGACGCCCGGCCGTACGATCAACGGCGTTTCGCGAAAGATCGAGAACGAAGAGGAGCGGGAGAGGCTCAAGGCCTTCATGGTCCAGCTCAAGCTGCCGGAGGATCTCGGCTACATCGTGCGGACCGTGGCTGCGGGTCAGAGCAAGCGGGAGCTTTCCAAGGATGTGACGCGACTGGTGAGAATGTGGAAGACCATGAGGGAAAGGGTGCCGGAGGCTCCGTCCCTCTCTCTCATTCACAAGGAACAGGATCTGTGTTTCCGCACGCTCCGGGACTCCTACAACCCCGAGATTACCGAGATCCTGGTGGATGACCGGGAGACCTACACGAAGATCCAGGAGTACATGAAGATCATCTCCCCCAGGGACCAGGAGAAGGTGAAACTCTATGAGGATACGCGGCCCCTCTTCGATCAGTACGAGATCGAGGAGCAGATCGAAAGCATTTACGGAAACAAAGTCTATCTGAAACACGGCGGGTCCATTGTGCTCAGCCCCACCGAGGCGCTGATCTCCATCGACGTGAACTCCGGCCGGGGGAAGACCGGAAGCGACACGGAGACCATGATCTTCAACACCAACCTGGAGGCGGCCAGGGAGATCGCAAGGCAGTTGAGGTTGAGGGACCTGGGCGGGTTGATCGTGATCGATTTCATTGACATGAGGGAATCCAAGCATGTGAGAGAGGTGGAAAAGGTGCTCCGGGAGGAATTGAAAAAGGACCGGGCCAAGGTGGATACCTCTCACATCTCCAAATTCGGGCTCATGGAACTCTCCCGCCAGAGGCTGAGGCCGTCCATCGAATCCAAGAGCTATCAGATCTGCCGTGCGTGCGACGGACGGGGCATCGTCATCTCCGTGGAGTCCGCGGCAGTCTCTTATCTCCGCCGAATTCTCATGGGCGTCTCAAAGGGGAACGTGAGCAAGGTCGAGGGGACCCTTTCGGTGGATGTGGCCGGGTACCTCCAGAACAAGAAGAGGAAGGAACTGGCCGACATCGAAAAACGGTACGGGGTGACCATCCTTCTCCATGCCGATCCTTTCATGCCTCCTGGAGGAGGGAAGATGGAATTCGCGGCGTCCCAGACCGAACCGGCCGCCTAGTCGTATCACCACAGAGACACAGAGGCCACAGAGAAAATCGTTTTCATTTGCCGGGAGATACCGGCAAATGAAAAGGTTCTGCATCAAACACCAAAACAAATACCTATCAAAGGGGCAATCTTAGGAGAGGGTATTTTCGTCTGTCGGTATCTCCCGACAGACGAAAAAAATAAATCCCCCTCTGTGCTCTCCGTGCCTCAGTGGTGACGGAGGCGGATTACCCGGCAGGGCACAAGCAGTATGTTTAACAACGTCCTTTACTTCATCATTGTCCTTCTCATCCTGAGCATCAGCCAGCAAAGAGGCGCTCCCGAGGATCCCCTTTGGTACACGGTGATCCTGCTGGTCACCACCTGGGGGATCTTTGCCACCTACTGCCGGTGGCTGTTTCAGCGCCTCCTCCGTCACCTCGCTGAACCGGAAAGAGAGACGGTTTCCCCTGCAGAGCACTATCATTCTCTGGTGTTCCGGTTTTCGGTACTGGCGATCTTTCTTTTCGCCCTTGACGTCCACCTGTTCCACATTAAGACCTGGCTTCAGGTTCTTCCCGTGGTGCAATTCTTTTCCGTGCTTCAGGGGATTCTCGCCGTTCTGGTCTTCATCGCTTACCAGGTGACCATCTGGTATTTCGCTTTTCCCGCCTATGATCGTGCGTTCCACACAGGGATCGCGCGGCGATCCTTCATTGTCTCCAACTTGAAACTCAATGTGCCCATCCTGTTCCCGTGGGTGATGCTCTCCTTGATCTACGACCTGATCTTTCTCAGCTCCTGGACGGGCCTGCAGTCTCTCATGAACAGACCCGAGGGAGAGGTCATCTTCTTTTCCCTCTTCCTTTTCATTCTCATGATCTTCATGCCCGGCCTGATCCGTTACTGGTGGGGGTGCAGGCCTTTTCTTCCCTCTGAAAAAGTGAATGCGTTGAAGAGTTTTCTCGAAGAAAAGAAATTCAAGTACCGGGAACTCCTGAGGTGGCCCATCTTTGAAGGCCGGATGATGACCGCAGGGATCATGGGAATGGTGCCCCGCTTCCGGTACCTCCTGATTACCGAATCCCTCATGGAGATCCTCTCCCTGCAAGAGCTGAAAGCCGTGGTCGCCCATGAGATGGGCCATGCCCGATACCGCCACTTCTTTTTCTACCTCTTGTTCTTCATCGGGTTTGCGGTGGTCTCGACCGGCCTTTGGGACTTCTTCGCCGTGCTGCTCGCGACCCGGCCGTTCCTGATGAACCTCATCGGGGCAGTCGGTTCGACGGACGCAAGCTTCCTGTACTTCCTTCTGGCGCTGCCTATCCTCGTCAGCATGGTCGTCTATTTTCGCTATGGGATGGGTTTTTTTATGCGCCACTTCGAACGGCAGGCGGATCTCTATTCCGCCCTGACCATGGGAAGCCCCAGCGAGACCATAAGCTCTTTGGAGAAAATTGCCATCCTGAGCGGTAAGATCCGGGATTTGCCGAGCTGGCACCATTTCAGCATCAGGCAGCGGGTGGACACCCTTTGGAGATTTCTCCGCGACCCCGGCTTGATCAGGAAGCACAATCGGTTCGTCGGCCTTTGCTTTAGCCTCTATCTTGTCGTCATGATGAGCCTCGGGTATTTCCTCAATTTCAGTCCTGCCAGGGAAAAGCTCTTCAACGAGTGGGAGGAAGCGGCTATCACTGAACGCCTGGTGAAGAACCCGAATGATGTGCTTCTCCTGCAGAGGCTCGCCATGTTCACCCACAAGAGAGGAGAACTCCGGGAGACCATCAAGCTCTATGAACGGGTTCTGAGCCTTGATGCGAACCAGCCGATAGCCCTGAACAATCTGGCGTGGATTCTGGTAACGGCAGACCAGGCGGAGTTGCGGGACAAGAAAAGAGCGCTTGCTCTGGCTCAGAGAGCTGTGGCCCTCGAGAGGTCACCCGTGTATCTCGACACCCTGGCCGAGACGCTCTATGCCAATGGTTTCGCTCTAGAGGCGGTCGAGACGATCCAGGAGGCCATAGCCCTTGCAAGGGACAACGTGGAGTATTACGAAACGCAATTGCTCAAATTCAGAGGCGAAATAAAGGAAACATAAATTGGCCATGCTTGATCATCCAAATGTGCATCCTCTTGACTTCGAAGGGAAAGAAATCACGCTTATCGGCACCGCTCACATCTCCCAGGAGAGCGCGGACCTGGTCAGCCAGGTGATCGAAGAGACGAAACCAGACACGGTCTGTGTGGAGCTCTGCCAGTCCCGCTACGATTCTCTCACCCAGAAAAAAAAATGGGAGAACACGGATCTCCTCAAGGTCATCAAGGAGAAGAAAGCGTTTCTCCTCCTCTCCAACCTCCTCCTTGCAAGCTTTCAAAGAAAGATCGGCCAGAAGCTCGGGATCAGGCCCGGTGAGGAAATCCTCCAAGCCATTCGATCGGCCGAGGCGGCAGGAGCAATGGTCCACCTGGCGGACAGGGACATCCGGATCACCCTGTCTCGCACCTGGCGCCTCATGGGGTTCTGGAAAAAGACGAAACTCCTGACAGAGATCTTGTCCTCCGTGTGGGAGGTGGAGGAGATCACCCAGGAACAGATCGAGCAGATGAAGAAGAAGGACGTGCTGGATGCGCTCCTGTCCGAGATCGGGGAGGTTCTTCCGGAGGTGAGGAGAATCCTCATCGATGAAAGGGATCAATATCTCAGCCACAAGATTCGCCACGCGCCCGGAAACCGGATCGTAGCCGTGGTCGGGGCAGGGCATGTTCCGGGCATACTGAGTTCCTGGAACCAGGAAGTGGACTTGGCTTCGTTGGAGCAGCTCCCTCCCAAAGGCAAACTCGGCAAGATCCTCGGATGGGGAATCCCTGCGTTTATCGTCGGCCTGATTCTCTTCGGGTTCTTCTATTCAGGAATGATGGCGACCGCCCAGATGGTGAAGTGGTGGACCCTGACCACCGCAGTGCTCGCCGCCCTAGGCGCAGCCGCGGCTTTCGCTCATCCGCTCACCATTCTCTCTGCTGCGGCCGCAGCTCCCTTCACGACGCTTCACCCTCTGATTGCGGCAGGCTGGGTGTCGGGACTGGTGGAAGCGGCCATTGCCAAACCCAAGGTGAAGGACTTCGAGCGTCTCCTCGATGACATTGCATCGGTAAAGGGATTCTGGCGGAACAAGATCACCAGGATTCTTCTTGTCGTGGTGTTCACCAACATCGGCGCCTCTCTCGGCACCTTCGTGGCCATCCCCCTGATGGTGAAAGTGCTGGCTTAAGACAACGAAGAATACGCCTTCAAAGCGATGTGAACGGCAGCGACTTTGGACCGAAGGAGGAGGGGCTATGAAAAGCTATCGCAAAGAATTGTGGTTCAGCATTCCTTCGAGACGGGCATTCATCAACATCACCCCGCAGGTGGAGGATTGCCTCAGGGAGAGCGGCATCCAAGAAGGGCTCGCCCTGTGCAACGCGATGCACATCACGGCATCCGTCTTCATCAATGATGATGAGAGAGGTCTTCACCAGGACTATGACGTCTGGTTAGAGAAACTGGCGCCCCATGAACCCGTCTCTCAGTACCGGCACAATGTGGGGGAAGACAATGCCGACGCGCACATGAAACGCCAGATCATGGGGAGGGAGGTCGTGGTTGCGGTGACCGAAGGAAAGCTGGATCTTGGCCCCTGGGAGCAGGTCTTCTACGGGGAGTTCGACGGTCGAAGGAAGAAAAGGGTTTTGGTGAAGATCATCGGGGAGTGAGCGCGAGCCGGGGTCTGCGGGCGTTGGTCCTACAACTCCCTGAAAACCGCTTGGATATCGGTTTTCGGTGTCCATCCGCACAAAACACCGCTCAGGGCAGGATACCCAGTTCATCGAGCGATCGATGCAGCTCCGCCGGGTCGCGATAGACCCGAAACGCCCCTGCTTGAGTCAGCTCGGCTTCGCCGCACCCGCGGCCCAGGGGATGAGTTTATTTCTTGCGCTTCTTGCGCTTGTGTTGAATATAAACTACTTTGGAATGACCGTCCCGTTGGACTCTCTCATCCACGTCGAAGAGATCGGTGGCTGCGATGAACTCCCCGAGCTTGCTGAAGCCATAGTTCCGAGGGTCGAACTCCGGGGCTTGATTGACGATATTACTGCCCACGGCACCCAAATGAGCCCACCCACTATCATCGGAGGCCGCCTCAACAGCGCTTCTGAGAAGAGCGACCAGTTTGCCGTCTCTTTTCAGTTCATTGGTGGTTTTGGGTTTCACGGCTGACCCGACATTCTCCTCGAACCTCAGAACTTCAGTGAAGATGAATTTGTCACATGCGGATACAAAGGCCTTTGGAGTCTTCTTCTCTCCGAAGCCATAGACGAGCAGACCTTCCTCTCTGATTCGAGAGGCGAGGCGAGTGAAGTCGCTGTCACTGGAGACAAGACAGAATCCGTCAAACCGCTTCGTATAGAGCAGGTCCATAGCATCTATAATCATGGCGCTGTCTGTTGCGTTTTTCCCCACGGTGTAACGGAACTGCTGAACCGGCTGGATCGAGTGCTCAAGCAGGACCGACTTCCATCCGCTCAGGCTCGGTGTCGTCCAGTCGCCATAAACACGCTTCACGCTTGCAACACCGTACTTGGCGACCTCTGAAAGAAGACCCTCGGTGATCGAAGGCTGTGCATTGTCCGCATCGATAAGCACGGCAAGCCTGTTTTGAGACGTTTCACTTATACTCATGTTCTGTTCCTTTGCCATAGCTGTAAGATCGCCCGTGTCCCTTTCTGTTTCAGCCCATCAATTGATGGACCCCTTAGCGGTCTGCATCTAATTCCATATTAGGAATCTCAGAGATGATCCTCTTCCTTTCCTCAAACGCGAAATCACTCCCATACATACGCAGAAAAATCTGGCCGCGCAATTGCGAAGCAGTGAGCGTGAGCTTGCCGAGTTGTATGCCTGTGATGACAAGCTTTCTGCCTGAATCATACATTCTGCTCGCCATTTTCAGTCGTTCTAGCGGCGTTAGAGATAATAACATCTCCTTGTACCGTTTTTCTATATGCTTGGAAGCGTCACTCATTTGTTTCTCCCTTTCGCAACAGATCCTCGACCTCCAGGGAGGCAGCCCACTTTTTGATGTATTTCCAATCGAGTCCTATAACAGTGGATGTCATCTGGAGCACATCACTGAGCTGAAGATCCGATCCGGATTGTTTTACCCAGACCAGTTTCGACAGAATGAGGTCCTCGGCCGTCACAATGGAGACGACTACCCCTTCGATATCGATCTTCTTTCTCCGTTCGAATTCTTCCCTCCGGTAGTCCTCGTCTTTTCGTATGATGAAGTCCGCCTTGATCACCCAGTCATTATGGATGATATTGAACATCCCACGGTCACGCACCGCCTCTTTGACGCTATCCTGATCGATATAGCAATCTTTGGAAAAGAGACCGACGATTTTAGCGACATCGGCCGGTTTGACCTCAACCACCAGATCCACATCACGAGTCATCCTCGGTATAGAATAGATAGCCATCGCCATAGAGCCGGTCATCATGTAAGGGATATCGGCGGAATCAAGCCGCGATGCTATCAATTTCACAAACTCGAGTTGTTCATCCATGCTTCACATTCTTTGAAGTCTGGTACCGGGAATTGGTTTTTGATCGGCTAGTGTCCTGAATCATTAATTCGCTGACAAATTACCGCGGCTTCCTTATGTTCTTGACCGATGTAAGTGCTTCAAATCCAACATGGGTCTCTGGCCAATCGAGACACAGAATATGTTAACGAACTTCTGATTCAGGACACTAGTGGGTTCGGCTGATAAGTTGATTGGGCTACTTATCACGGTGGTGCTCTTGATCGGTTATATTAGGGAAATGCAGAGGGCAAATCAAGACAAAAGCTGGATTTGGCTTAAGTTGCGGTCGGCGCAACCCGCCAGGCGGGTAAATGGCCGACCCTACGAAGTCCCATAGCTCTGAAGTCATGGCGGAAAAGACAAAAGCACTTGACACAGACTGACAAACATGAAAAATACTCTGTTGTAATGAAAGATCCACGAAGGGTCTTATTGTGTTGGTCATGGGCAAAGGCTTAAAGGGGCTGATGCCCGGGGTGTAGAAGATAGGAACATGAACAGGCCACGAAGGTCTTGCTCTGCAGAAAGCGGGGGGCTTCGTGGCTTTTTGTTTTTGGGGAACTCCAAGACTTGGAGGGCTGGAATATGAAGAAAAGGTTGTGGGTAATCTGCCTGCATATTATTTCTGCTTCGCTTATACTTGGAACGCCTGCCCCGGCCAAGGCTCAGGTCCAGGAAATCCGGATCGGGGACAGCAAGGGCGACTGGGGATATCCCAACCCCTACCGCCATTACCCCCGTGGCCCTGGCTACATCCGCATGAGCTGGGTTTTCGATACCCTTGTGTGGAAAGACCAGGAAGGATATGTGCCGGCCCTGGCCGACGCATGGTCCTATGACCCGGCCAAGATGGTTTTCACCTTTCATCTTAACGCGAAAGCGAAGTGGCACGACCTTCAGCCTCTCACAGCGGATGACGTGGTCTTTACGATCGAATACTTCAAGAAACATCCCTACAGTTGGATCAGCGTGGAGGACATAGGCCGAGCTGAAGCCCAAGGACCACACAAGGTGGTCATTTATCTTTCCAAGCCCTACTCTCCCTTCATCTCCGACATCGGCGGCACCATGCCTGTTTTGCCCCGGCACATCTGGCAATCGGTGACCAATCCCGAAGCCTGTGGTGACCCCAAGGCCTTTATCGGGAGCGGGCCTTACCGATTCTTGGACTTCAACAAGACCCAGGGAACTTATCTCTATGAGGCTTTCGGGGAGTATTACCAGGGCAAACCCAGGGCGTACAGACTGATCTACGTGCGAACAGGACAGCCCCTGGTGTCCCTAGCCGGCCGCCAGGTCGACCTGGCCAACATTCAGCCTGACATGGCCGAACCTCTGAAACAGAAAGGCCTCGTGGTGATCAAGGACGAGAGGGGATGGAATAAGAAGCTGATGATCAATCACAAGAAAGCGCCTTACAGCGACAGGCGTTTCCGCCACGCCCTGGCCTTCGCCGTCAACCAGCAGGAGATTATCGACAAATCCCACCGCGGATTCGCCATGCCGGCTTCTTACGGGCTTCTTTCCCCGGACCATCATGATATGTACAATCCCAACACCCCTTCCTACGCCTTCAGCCCGGAAAAGGCCCGTGCGCTCTTGGAGACCATGGGGTATCAGAAGGGGGCTGACGGGTATTACGGGAAGCACAGGGTGTGGTGCCATTTTCCCATTCGGACTTAATATATAAAATGCAAAGGGATATAGGAGGAACAGATCATGAGTACGGATCGTATAGAGGAGCAACGAATCAAAGAAACCACCAACTTCCACGGCCACTGGTGCCCTGGGCTGGCCATTGGCATCCGGGCCGCGGAATGGGCTTTGAAAGAAATGGGGAAAGCACCCGACGAAGAGATTGTGGCCGTGGTGGAGACGGACATGTGCGGCGTGGACGCCATCCAGTACCTTACCGGCTGCACCTTCGGCAAAGGCAATCTGATCCACAAAGACTATGGGAAAAATGCCTTCACCTTCTACCGGCGCAGGGACGGCAAGGCCGTGCGTCTGGTGCTCCGGCCGACCATCTATGGAGACACCGGACCCCTGATGAGAAAGTTGCACCACAAGATGCAAACCGAGGGGTTGAGCCAGGAAGAAGAGAAAACATGGAAGGATGCGAGAGCCGCTGTTTCCAAACGGATCATGGACTCTGACATGGCCGAGGTTTTTGAGTTCAAGGCGCCGGAAACCCCCGTGCCGAAAAAGGCCCGCATTCTGGCCAGCTTGACCTGCGTTAGCTGCGGCGAACCGGTGATGGAAACCCGGACCCGGCGTTTCAACGATCAGGTGTTGTGCATCCCTTGTTTTGATACGCTGGAAAAGCGTTAAGGCTTCTCAACCTAGGAAGCCCTGCCCAACCCGTTCAGGGCCATGATGAGTGAACACCTACAGGAGGTTTTGAGAAATGTGTGAAGCGAGTGCATTTTTTTTGAAGGACGGCAAGGAGGAGTTGGTCCTGGAATCCGTGGACGAAGTGACCCCGGAGGGGGACAAGGAGTTCCGTTTGGTCAACATCTTCGGCGAGCAGAAGATCATCAAAGCGAAACTCAAGAGCATGAACCTGGTCAGCCATAAGATCCTGTTTGAAGAATAGACCGGGGTGTGCTACCCGACAACCTTCGGCTCTCACCTTATAGAAGGGCAGAGGAGTTCATGAGCCGAACATCAGAAATAGTTGGAGCCACCGGGTGAAAGGCAGTACCTTTTCTTTTTATATAGCAATCTTTTCGCTCTCATTGATTTCCATTGCGTCTGTGGCTGCCAGCTCTGAAGGAGCGCAGGAGAAAGGCGCTGAATTCCAGAGATTCGCATCCGAACTGAAGAAGCATTTCGGCAATCTCGGATGGAAGGACCTGGTTATTGAAAAATACGATTGGGAGTATCACCGGAAATCCCGGGGGAATCGGCCGCTCATGTTTGCCGCCTTTGGGAACAGCCCGGAAAAGGTCGCGCTTCTTCTCGGGGGCGTGCATGGGGACGAGAGCCCTTCCGTCTACATTCTTTTCAGGCTTGCGCAGTTTCTGAAGAAAAACCCGGAACTCTATGCAAACAAAACGATCGTGATCGCGCCTCTTGTGAACCCAGACGGTTTCCTTTCAAAGCCCCAGAAAAGAACAAACGGCGCCGGCGTCGATGTCAACCGGAATTTTCCCACGAGAGACTGGAAGCAGAGCAGGAAAGACCGTTACTATTCGGGGCCCCGTGCGAACAGTGAGAACGAGACAAAGTTCCAGATTGCCCTGATGAACAGGTTCAAGCCCAGCCACATCATCAGCATTCACTCACCGCTTGGGTACAACGACTACGATGGCCCGTCCTCAGATCTCGACTCGCTTGTGATCTGGCTGAAAAAAGTCAGCGAAGAGAACGGGCTGCCTTTCAGGAGGTATCAGGTATTTCCGGGCTCCCTCGGCAATTACGCGGGAATGGAGAGGAGAATTCATACCCTCACCCTGGAGTTGCCTTCGTCCGAGCCTCTAAGGGGACCTGAGTATTTCGATCAGTTCAAGCGCATGCTTCTAGACATCCTGGATTTGAATCCATAAGAGATGCCTCTTGCCTCATGACCGTTCCTATGACGAGGCCAGGATGAGGAGTCCAAAAGGGCGAAGCTGATGAGCAAACCTAGGAACGCTTTTGAGATCTTTCAACTTCTTGATAAGTCGAACTGCGGAGAGTGCGGTGAAAAGACTTGCCTTGCTTTTGCGGGAGCGGTCTTTCTCGGGCAGAAGAGAATCCGCGAGTGCCCCAAGCTGAGCCCGGAAATCCTTGAGAGGTTTAGAGAGGAGACCGATGCAAAGGGCTCTCATGAACCAAGTCCTGAGGATCGTCTGGAGAAGCTGAAGTCCCAGGTCGCTCAGATCGATCTGGCCAAGGCGGCCGAACGCGTGGGCGCCGTGTTCTCCGGCAGGAAATTGACGCTCAAGGTGCTCGGCAAGGACTTCAGCGTCGACACCGATGGAAACCTCTTTGCTGAAATCCATATCAACCCATGGGTTGCGGCTCCCTTTCTCAGCTACATCCTCTACGGGCAAGGGCTGCCGCCAGCCGGGAAGTGGGTCCCCTACCGTGAGTTAAGAGGAGGACGTGATGGGTATCCCTTGTTCCAAAAGCGCTGTGAAGAGCCCATGAAAAGAGTAGCAGACATCTACACGCCGCTCTTTGATGATATCGTTCATGTTTTCGGCGGAAAGCAGGTAGACAAACAATTTGAATCCGACATATCCGTGGTTTTGCACCCCCTGCCCAAAGTCCCTGTCATGATTTGCTATTGGTTGCCGGAAGACGGTATGGATTCAAGCCTTCACATTTTTTTCGATGAAACGGCAGACCGGAATCTGGACATCGGATCTGTTTTCACGCTCGGAACGGGGCTGGCGCAAATGTTCACGAAGATTGCATTGAGGCACGGCTTTGATTCGAGAACGCAAGAACATGAACATGGTCTAATTGGATGGACTCGTTGATACCCCATCATTGCCCTTTTATGCCGATGCCGTTGACTTGGTTCGTTTTAGACAGCGTCTCACTTCTCGCAATACGCGGACATCCTCCTGGTGCCGGGGGTGATGGGTGCGATTCTTTCTTCCCGCTTTCTCTCCAGCCAATCGTGCTTCCATCACTTTGTCGACGTCCCTGCGGATCGCCAAAAAAAGCGGACAATCGCTGTTCAGTAGACTGGCTCTGCCAGAAAACGAGG
The DNA here is from genome assembly GCA_963702565.1 of uncultured delta proteobacterium. Classification (GTDB taxonomy): domain Bacteria; phylum Desulfobacterota; class DSM-4660; order Desulfatiglandales; family HGW-15; genus CAVPDE01. The sequence goes on from CAVPDE010000019.1 coordinate 127,938, forward strand.
TCCCAGGCTTCAGCTTCCTAAAAGTTAGCCGCGCGATGCACCACCATTGTTACCCTGCGCGCGGCGGATCTCTCTTTTATTCCCATCGTCGCGATTCCTCTCGGCGAAAGCTTATGTATGCGTTCTTAAGTATAGAAAGTAGGTGCTTGATCTGTCAAGGAATATGACGGAAGATATGGCCCTCAAGCTTGGTCGTGTTATCTCCACCCACATCCTCACGGCGGACACTTTCGGAAGTGTTCAGAAAGAAATGACCGGCATCCCCCGTGAGGTTGTGGTCATCGGGAAAGAGAACAGACCCGCGCCAAGGCAGACTATGTCCGGCACCTAGGATTGCAGAAAACCGTCAGCGTGGGGAATGGCCGCAACGATGCCCTGATGCTCAAGGAGTGCGCGTTTTCAGGGCTGTGGAAGGAAGCGTCAAGCAAAATCTGGAATACATTAAGTCCAACAAGCTTCCCGAGTTTTCGGTCAATAGGACCTGTGCCGGGGACCAAGGCCAAGGCGGATGCCAGCATCACTAGAGAGGTTAGTTTTCACTCTTTTCTTCGTCCCAAGGATAGGGCTCAGTGTCGGTCAACCCAGTTGAATGTTCTTTCAACGGCTTTTTTCCATTCGCCGTACTTGTTTCCCCTCTCTTCTTGCGGCATGGCCGGGAGCCACGTTCTATCCATGGTCCAGTTCCGGCGAAGGCTCTCAAGGTCCGGCCAGAAACCCACGGCGAGTCCTGCGGCATAAGCCGCCCCGAGGGCTGTCGTTTCCGTGATCTTGGGGCGAATGACCGGCACGTTCAGCAGATCCGCCTGGAACTGCATGAGGAGCTCATTGGTTACCATGCCGCCATCCACCTTGAGGCTTCGCAAGGCGACGCCCGAGTCCTGGTTCATGCTTTCAACGATGTCTTTGGTCTGAAAGGCGCTCGCTTCCAGAACGGCGCGCGCCATATGTCCCTTGTTGACAAAGCGCGTGAGTCCTGCAATCACACCTCTTGCATCTGCACGCCAATAGGGGGCAAAGAGCCCTGAGAAGGCCGGAACAAAGTAGATCCCTCCGTTGTCTTCTACGGTCCTGGCCAGTTCCTCAACCTCGGGCGCCTTTGTGATGATCCCCAGGTTATCCCGAAGCCACTGAACGAGCGCCCCTGCCACGGCCACGGAGCCTTCCAGACAATACACGGGGTCTTGCGAGTCGATTCGGTACCCCAGCGTCGTGATCAATCCGTGCCTGGACCGGACGCGCACGGAACCCGTGTTCATGAGGAGAAAACACCCTGTCCCATAGGTGTTCTTGGCCTCTCCCTTCTCGAAGCACGTTTGCCCCACCAGGGCCGCCTGCTGATCCCCCAGAGCAGCACAGACAGGCACAGGGTGTTTCAGAGGACCGTCCTTTGTGGTATATCCCCAAATGTTTTTGTCGCTGGACGCAACGATCCTGGGCAGCATGGGCCTGGGGATATTCAGAACCCGGAGGATGCTCTCCTCCCATTCGAGTGCATCCAGGTCCATGAGCATTGTGCGACTGGCATTGGTGACATCCGTGACATGCACTCCGCCTTGGGGCCCGCCCGTGAGCCACCAGACGAGCCAAGTGTCCAGCGTTCCAAAAAGAGCGTCGCCTTTCCGGCCGGCACGCTCGGCTTCAGGAACGTGGTCCAGAATCCACCGGAGCTTGGGTCCTGAAAAATAGGTTGCAACCGGCAAGCCGGTCTTGGATTCAAACGCTTCCTGCCCGTAATGGGTGATCAAGTCCCGGCAGATTTCATCCGTCCGAGTGCACTGCCACACAACGGCGTTGAAGTAGGGTTGCCCCGTATGCTTGTCCCACACGACCGTGGTCTCACGCTGGTTGGTTACGCCGATGGCGGCCAATTCCGAACCTTTGATTCCCGCTCTCGCCAAGGCGGTGCGGATGACGTGCTGTGTGTTGCTCCAGATTTCAACGGGGTCATGCTCCACCCATCCGGATTTCGGGAAGATCTGCCTGTGCTCCTTTTGCTCCGCTCCGACGATCTCGCCCCTGTGATCAAACAGGATGAACCGTGTACTCGTTGTCCCCTGATCCACAGCAGCAATGAATTTTTCCATGCTTCGCCCCGCTTCTTTGTTCTTGTTTACTCGTATTCGCGAAGGATGAGGACGGCGTTGTGGCCGCCAAAGCCGAAGGACTGGGAGAGGCCGGTCCGGATGGGGTAGGCGTCCACCTTGGTGACGAAATTCAAATCCTTCATGGGATGGTCCAGATTCCGGCACACATGGGTGGTCTTGTGATGGATGCTGAGAGCAGTCACCATCGTTTCTATCGCTCCCGAAGCTCCGAGAGTGTGGCCGATCAGGGATTTTGTGGAATTGATGAGGACGTTTTTCCTGAAAACCCGTTCAATCACCGCGGTCTCCGTCTCGTCATTCAAACGGGTACCGGTTCCATGGGCGTTGATGTAATCGATATTTTCTGCTGATATCCCCGCATCGGCAAAGGCGAGTTCAAGCATTTTCATGATCTGGCTGCCGCTGCTCTCCATCATCATGATGTTGAATCCGTCGCAGGTCTCGCCGTAGCCCAGGATCTCGGCATAGATCTTTGCGCCGCGGTGTTGGGCGTGCTCCAGAGTTTCAATGACAAAGACCGCCCCTCCCCCTTCACTGAAGAGAAAACCCGTACGGTCTTTGTCAAAAGGACGATTTGCCTTGTCCGGATTCCCATTGTCGTTGGCCAGGGCCCTCACTGCGTCAAAGCCTGCGAAGACGCCGCCGTACTCGTCGCTCAGATGCTCCACGCCGCCCACGAGAGCGACATCCAGTTCACCGGATCTTACGGCCTTGAACCCGTGCCCGATGGCCACTGTTCCCGAGGCGCAGGCCGCGCAGTAGGCGTTGTTGCTTCCGTGGAGGTTGAACTTGATCCCCACGTTGGCGGAGCAGGCATTGGGCATGGTCATCGACACTGCAAACGGATTGAAGCGCCTCGGATAAATCATCCTGTCCTGGACCTGCTTGAGGATCTCTCCGGCAGGGTGGTTCCCGAGCTGGGCGCTTGCCTTGGCCAGGGCTTCCTTTTGGCGCATGAGGAGATGGTAACTGTAGCAGGAGGCAAAGGTGCCGAGGCCTGCAATCCCGGTCCCCATGAACACGCCGGCTCTTTCCCCGTCCAGGGAGGGGATGGAATAGGTATTTCGTTTCTGATCTGCCTTGATGTACTCCAGGCCCGCTGAATCCAGGGCTTGAAAACTGCAGGCGAGGGCGATGAGACTCGAGGGGTCGAGTTGTTTTTCCTCGATGCGACCGATTCCGTAAGAGGAAGAATCGATCGGCGGCAGAGGGGACCAGATCTGGGAATGGAAATCCCCGTAATAACTCCAGTGGTCAGGGATTCGTTCGACCCTGGTTTTCGCCTCCAGGCAGTTTTTCCAGAACTCATCGGGATTCTGCCCGATCGCCGTGAGGACTCCCAATCCGGTGATGACGATTCGTCTCTTCATGAGCCTAAGTCCATCGAGTCATAAATTCGGTGACGCATCTATTCCCTCAGGACTTAGTGCTGAGGGAGCCATTCGTCAGATTTAAATCCTTTGGATACAAACAACACCGCATTTGCGAATCGAAGCACTAAGCCTGGGTCGCGTTTTCTTCCATGGCCATGATGTATTTCACGGCATCCTGCACGCTGAGAAGCTTTTCCGCATCCTCGTCCGGGATCCTCTTGTCAAAGGCTTCCTCAAACTCCATGAGCAAGGTGATGATATCCAAAGACTCAGCTTTGAGATCATCCATGAATTTCGTTGTCAAAGAGATCTGGCTCTCTTCCACCTTGAACACTTCCGCCACGACCTTTCTCACTTTTGCAAAGACCTCATCATGTGTCATTTGAGCCATACCGGATCACCTTTCTTTTAGAATTATCACCACAGAGGCACAGAGGACACAGAGAGAAAGTAATCCCTCAGTGTCTGTGGTGAACTTGTGTGTCAGAGCGGTTGAGACCAACCTGATTGCAGGTCTGCTTCTGCATGAGCCTCCAGCAGGAGACTTTCCAGCTCTTTTCGGAGGACCTCAAGCTGCTCGGGACGCGTTCCCCTGGGAACCGGGAAAGGGTCCCCCCACCGGATGGTCACGGTGCTGAAGGGCTTGGGCACCAGGAAACGATCCCAACTTTTCATGACCCAGGCCTTTTCAGCGGATATGATCACCGGGAAAATAGGTGCACCGGTGACCTGAGCCATGGCCAGGAGCCCCGGCTTGACAACCCCCTTGGGCCCTGTGGGCCCGTCCACAATATGGACGACGCCGGGGTTCTTCTTGAGGGCTCTCAGAATGGCCATCAAAGCTTCTCTGCCCCCTCGAGTGCTGGACCCCCTCACAGGAACAAGCCCGAGCCTTTCGGCTAGAGACGCGATCAGCTCTCCGTCGCTGCTCTGGCTGATCATCACGATGGGTTTGAAGTTCCTGAATTTGGTGACATAGGCCAGAGCAGGGAGAAAGCGTTGATGCCAGACCGCGGCGATCAGGCGGCCGTATTTCGTAAAATGCTTATGGGCGCTGTCTTCTCCGACAACCCTGATCCTCAGAAACGAGAGGTACAACCGCAAAAGACAATAGCACAGGGGAACCAGGCGGTATTTGAGTATGGTCTGGGCAATCGCCAAAGCAAGGACTCCTTACCCTCGAGAGAAACCTTCTCATCCAGAGGAACGCTTTTGCCCAATATACCACAAAGTTTCCAGGATTCAAGAGACACAGCCGAATCTATGTACAGGAAAAAGCCCGGGAATTCAACCAAAAAGACCAGCGAAAAAGCGATGGACAGGGGCACGAGCACAATGTTAAATTACCGGCCGAAGTTCTCGGTAACCCGGTACCGCAAAACGATTCTTGAAAAGGATTTGGCCGCGATGCTCAAGGAAATGCCTTTCGACCTTGATCCCGTCTCCCTTGCCCGAAGCATTGAGAGATTTCCGAAAACCAGGGTCCTTGTCATAGGAGACATCATCATGGATGAATACATCTGGGGCGATGTCTCGCGGATCTCTCCGGAGGCGCCTGTGCCGGTTGTTGACGTGAAACGGGAGACGAAGATGCTGGGGGGCGCGGGAAATGTGGTGAATAACCTCTCCTCCCTGGGCGGGGAAGCGATCCTGTGCGGAGTGGTGGGGGACGATTCCACGGCCCGCCAGGTGGTCGAGATGGTCAGGAACCTGGGGGCGGCCACTGAAGGAATTCTCCAGGAGCCGGACAGGCCGACCACGATCAAGACCAGGATCGTTGCTCAGCACCAGCAGGTCGTGCGGTTTGACCGGGAAAGCCGGAGGGAGCTCCTGCCAAAAACCGTCGAGAGGCTTCTCCGTTTCGTGAACAGGATGCGAAAGGACATCCATGCCATTGTGGTCTCGGATTATGCCAAAGGCGTGATCTCTCCTCAACTGATGAAGGGTTTGACAGACCTGGTCGCGGATTCCGACATTGTGCTGGGGGTTGACCCGAAGAAGAAGAATTTCGAGCATTACAAAGGCATTGATGTCATCACCCCCAACCACCACGAGGCCAGCGCCTTCTCAGGGATCGAGATCGTTGACGACGAGACGCTGGTGGCCGCAGGGAACCGGATCCTCCGGCATTTGAAATGCCGATCGGTTCTGATCACCCAGGGCAAGGACGGGATGACCCTTTTCGAGAAGAAAGGAGAGCCCGTTCACATCCCGACGGTGGCAAGAAAAGTCTTTGACGTGACAGGAGCCGGTGACACGGTGATCAGCACCTTCTGCCTGGGCCTGGCCGCCGGAATGGATCTGAAATCAGCGGCCCTTATCTCGAATTTTGCAGCAGGCATTGTGGTCGGAGAGGTAGGGACGTCCACGGTGAAAGCCGAAGAGCTCAAGAGAGTGATCTACGAAAGGCTGGGGAAAGCCTAAGGACGGTACAAGGTATACCGTGCACGGGTCACGGTCATGTACGTTGGACGTTGTTCCCGTGTACCGTACGCCGTGTACCATTCAGCACTACCCCCAAAGAGCACTCGATGCCGAGACCTGAGATCGACAATTGAGGTCTGCAGGAGAACCGGTGAGCGAGCCGAAGGATGCAGATGACGTCAAGCTCGTGGCGAGCCTCTTTTCTCCCGAGGAGAAAACCCTCGAAGAGGTCACCCTCGAACTCCAGGCGGCGTACGGGTCCACGGACTGGGTGAGCCCCGCTCTCTTTTTCGACAGGACACGGTACTATGAAAAAGAGATGGGCTGGCCGCTTCACAGGCGATTTGTCTCGTTTGAGCTTCTCATCCGGCCTGAAGCGATCGTGGAGATCAAGCTTCAAACCAATGAGCTGGAGAAAAGATATGTTCAGGAAGGCAGGCGGAAGGTCAACATCGATCCCGGTTATGTCGCCCTGGAGAGACTGGTTCTTGCCACGGGAAAGAACTACACGCACCGTATCCATCTCCTGAAGGGGATCTACGCGGACTTGACCCTGGTCTTTCATCAGGGGAGCTTTCAAACCCTAGCCTGGACCTACAGGGACTATGCGGACCCGGTGGTCATCGGCTACTTCAACAATATTAGAAACCATTACAAAAATCAGCTCCGTGGGCTGAGCGAATAACGAACAGATGGAGGCGATAAAACCACAACGCATCCTATTTTCGGATTTTCCAGTACTCCATCACTCCATTACTCCAATACTCCAGTCTTCGTGAAGGAGGTCCAATTGCTTAAGAGCATGACCGGCTTCGGCCGGGGAGAAGCGGTCCTGAACAGCAGACGGTTTATCGCAGAAATCAAGACGGTCAACAACAGGCACCGGGACCTGATTGTCCGTTTGCCCAGAACCCTGCAGGCCATTGAGGATGAGGTGCGCAGCCAGGTGTCCGCGGTCATCCAGAGAGGCCGCGTCGAACTGACGCTTCAGATGGAGAAGGAAGGCGTGGAGCTGGAGTATGACCTGCAACTCAACCTCCCTCTGGTTCGGTCCTATCTTAGGATTTTCAACCAGTTGAACGAGGAGTTCGGCCTCGAAGGGAAGGTGAGGGCGGAGGAGCTCTGCCAGATGAAGGACGTGCTGCTTATCAAACCAGAGGAGCTCGACCTTGCAGCCGCAAGAGGCGCGTTCCGCGAAGCCGTAGGTCTTGCTCTGGAGGCGTGTGATTCCATGAGGGTGCAGGAAGGGAAAGCCTTGAAAGAAGATTTCCTCAAGAGACTCTCTTTGATCGAGAACCATCTCAAGGAAGTCGAAAACAGGGCCGGTTCGGTGGTGGAGGACTACAAGCGCAGACTGAGACAGCGGGTGGAGCACGTGGCACAGGGAATGCCCATCGATGAGAACCGCCTGATGCAGGAGATCGCGATTTTCGCGGACCGGTGCGACATCACCGAAGAGCTTGTTCGCGCAAGAAGCCATCTGGAGCAGTTCCGGTCCTACCTTTCTCCGGAAGACGCGGTTGGGAGGCGGCTGGATTTTCTTTTGCAGGAAATCAACCGGGAGATTACCACCATGAGCTCGAAGGCATCGGATTCCTCGATCTCCGCCAGGGGCGTGGAGATCAAAGCGGAACTGGAAAAAGTGCGTGAACAGGTTCAGAACGTAGAGTAGGGGGAACGAGCATGAGTGACAAACTGATCAACATCGGTTTCGGGAATTCCATTGTTTCGCGAAGGGTCATTGCCATTATTTCACCCAATGCTGCCCCTATCCGACGTCTTCGCGATGAAGCGCGCGACGAAAAGAGGCTCATCGATGCGACCCAAGGGAGAAAGACGCGGTCGGTCATTATTACCGACAGCAATCACGTGATCTTATCCGCTATCCAGTCTGAAACCATTGCCCAGCGGTTCAGCCCTGACGGCAAGATCTTCAAGGAAGATATAGAGGAATGAGCGCAGCCGGTCGAATTCTTCGTTGTCTCCGGTCCATCCGGGTCAGGCAAGTCCACCCTGATCCGAGAATTGAGACAAAAGGTCCCGGGCCTGGGTTACAGCATCTCCCACACCAGCCGGCCTCCCAGGGGGCAGGAAAAGAATGGGGTAGAGTACCATTTTGTCAGCAAAGAGAACTTCCAGAAAATGATCGAAAACGGGGAGTTTGTGGAGTGGGCGGAGATCTATCAGGATCTTTACGGTACCTCCGTCTCCAGTCTCAGGAGCCAAATCACGATGGGGCTGGATGTGATCATGGACATAGACGTTCAGGGCGCAAGGAACATCAAGGACCACTTCAAACACACGATTCTGATCTATGTGCTTCCCCCTTCGCTGGAGATCCTGGAAAAGCGGCTGAGGGAGAGGGGAACGGACGATGAAAAAGCGATCCGCACAAGGCTCAAGAAGGCAGGGAAGGAGATCAAGAACTGTGTCTCCTACGACTACCTGCTCTTTAACGACCAACTCGATCAGACGGTGGAGGAACTGAAGTCTATTCTCATCGCGGAACGATGCCGCAAGTCGGTCAGACTCCCCAAAGCTCAGACCCTGTTTAACCTAGGACCGCATTAGGAGGACTGGTTTGGGAAGAAGTGAAGGAGTAAGGAGTATGCAGTAAAACCGAAAACCGTTATTTGGGTTGGTGTTTCTGCGTGCTGCCTACTGTTTACTCATGGATGTCTACGCGAAGGAGGTGGGAAAATCACTTCTGAATCCCAAAGACGTCTCTCTTTTATTCCCGGCTTTCACGCAGTGAGGGAGACTCTCCTCAAGACCCCTGAAAATCTTCGCGAGATCTGGGTGGGGGTGAGCAGGAAAGGGCCGAGGGCCGAGGAGATTGCCGGACTCGGAGCGGAGAAAGGTGTTCCGGTTCAGTTCAAAGATCTCCGTGAAATAGAAACGGTTGCCCCCGGGGCCGCCCACCAGGGCTTTGTCGCGTTTGCAGAGACTTTTTCGTACACGGATCTTGAAGACCTGATCAAGAAGTCACGCCAGGCTCCAGGCGGCGCCCTCCTCATAGTGGCCGATCACATTACGGATGAAGGAAATCTCGGCGCCCTTATCCGAACAGCCGCTTTTTTCGGCGTGCACGGTCTGATCCTGCCCAAAGACCGCTCGGCCAGGATCACGGGCAGGCTTCTCAAAAGGACCTCCGGAGCCTATGCCTCCCTGCCTGTTGCCCAGGTGGTCAATCTGGGAAGAACCCTGGATCTTCTTGCCGAAAAAAGTTTCTGGATTATCGGTGCAGCCGGAGAAGCGGAGGAGTCCATTTTCCATTTTGACTGGGATAGGGATGTGGTTCTCGCTCTCGGAAGCGAGAGCAAAGGGCTCAGCCATTCGGTCAGGGATCGCTGCCATGCGTTGGTCAAAATCCCGGGATCCGGACAGGTCGAATCGCTCAACCTTTCTGTGGCAGGAGGGGTGATCCTTTCCGAGATCCTCCGCCAACGGGGAACGAAGGGCGGGAGGGAATGGGGAATTTCTTGAGCGCACCGGTGGCAAGGAGCGCGTTGACAAGAGCACACAAAGGCAGCCCCACGACATTGGTGTAGGAACCGTTGATCCCCTTCACGAGAAACGCTCCGACCCCCTGAATCCCATAGCCGCCCGCCTTGCCGAAGGGCTCGCCTGTTTCGATGTACCCCAGGATCTCACTTTTGGTAAGCGTCTTAAAAGTGACTCTGGTCACGACCGCTTCGGAGTGGGACTTTTTCGAGTCCGGTGCGACAAGGCAGAAGCCGGTAATGACCCTGTGCTCCCTGCCGCTCAGTTGCCGAAGCATGGAAAAGGCCTGGTCTTCATCCGCAGGTTTCCCGAGGTCCGCCCTGCCGAGGACCACGATCGTGTCCGCTCCGAGGATCCAGGTCTCATTGCATTTCTCAATGACTGCGTGAGCTTTGGCTTCGGCGAGAAGCCGGGCATTCATGAGAGGGTCACGGGACCGGGGGTCTTCATTGACGCGGCTTGTGATGGTGCGAAACGGAATCCCTATCTGCCTGAGAAGCTGCTTTCTTCTCGGAGAGGCTGAAGCGAGCACGAGAGGGGAGTCTTCGCTGACGGGTCGAGTCATAGGGTCTCCGGGAGGTTGAAAAGCCGTATAGTGTTTGCTGAGATCGCTTGTGCCAGTTCTTCGAAATCCAGTTGTCTCAACTGAGCGATCTTTTCCGCCGTGTGCTTGACATAGAGAGGTTCGTTTCTTTTTCCTCTGAAGGGCAGTGGGGTCAGGTAAGGGCAGTCCGTCTCCACCAGGAGGCGCTCCAGCGGGATCCGGGTGGCCACGGCCTGGGTGTCGACTGCGTTTTTATAGGTCACCGTACCGGGAAAAGAAATGCAGAAACCCAGTTCAATGAGGGCCATGGCCAGGTCGTAATTGCCGGAGAAGCAGTGGATCACGCCCCGGTACTGTCTTTTTCTGCTCTTCAGAATACGCAGGAGATCCGTATGGGCATCGCGGTCGTGAATGATGACCGGAAGGGCCTGTTCGGAGGCGATGTCCAGCTGCCGTTCAAATGCCTTAACCTGCTTTTCAGGGGGTGAATGGCGACGAAAGAAATCAAGACCAATCTCGCCCCAGGCAACAACCTTGGGCTCGGAGGCGAGGGCTCTCAGCTTCTCAAGATCCCTGGGATCCGCTTCGTCGGCATTGTGGGGGTGATACCCCACGGTGGCGTAGATGAAGTCGTATTTCTTAGCAATTTCAATTGCTTTTTTTGAGCTGGCCAGGTCGATTCCAATGGTCACGATGCGCGCCACGCCCCCTTGAACCGCTCTCTTGATAACCGGGTCACGGTCGGCGGCAAAATCGTCCATGTCAAGGTGGGCATGGCTGTCAATCAGCATACAATAATTTATATCCTCCTCATTTCATTTAGTTATTAGCATGTTAGCCCACAAGCTCTTCTAAGTAGTATAATGAAATAGGTTGCAAATTCTACAGAAATCTATACAATATTCCGGACAATAACAAAAACGAGGTCAGTTTTCCGAATGGCTGCATTTGTCACGCCCGAACAACAGGCAGTTCCCTCAGAGAAAATCCTTGAGGAACAGCTTAAGTTCCAGAAAAGACTCAATAACATAACCAACAAAATTCACGCCGCCAAAGATACGAGCGATATCCTCCTTAATCTGCAGGGAGAGATCCTGGGCCTTTTCGACGCGGATAGGATCACCATCTACATGGTGGACGGAATCAAGCGTCAGATTGTCTCGAAATTCAAGACAGGAAATGAAGTCTCGGAGATTCGTGTCCCCATTGGGAATGACAGCATTGCGGGGTACTGCGCCGCATCAGGGAAAATGGTGAGCATTGCCAATGCCTATGATGACACGGAACTCAAGAAACTCAGCCTGAGCCTGACCTTTGACAAGAGCTGGGATGAAAAGACGGGTTACAAGACAAACCAGGTTCTTGTGGCGCCCGTGTCTTACAACAAGTACCTCCTTGGCGTGATCCAACTCATCAACAAAAAAGGCGGTAAGCAGTTTACCCAGGAAGACCAATCCTCCGTGCAGGAGATTGCCAAGGTTCTCGGGGTCGCGTTCTTCAACAACCAGAAAGCGACACAGAAAAGAAGGCCTACCAAGTTCGACTATCTGATCGCGAACAACATCATCACGGAAAAAGACCTGGAGCAGGCGATCTCCACGTCAAGGAAAATTAAGAAACCCGTAGAGTCGATTCTTGTGGCAGAACTCCAGGTGACCAGGGATGACATCGGCAAATCCCTGGCGGCCTATTACAAGACCCGCTTTATCCCGTATGACGAGAAGATGGTGATTCCCGGGGATACCCTCAAGGGCTTGAGGGCAAGCTTCCTCAAGAACAATATTTTCGTCCCCGTCTCTCAAACCGGGAACCGGGTGGTCATCGCCATGGAGAACCCGGACTACCTGCCGGCCAGGGATACCATTCGGAGACTCATCCCGGGAAAAGAGTTCGAGTACTGCGTTGCCCTGAAGGAAGATATTTTCAAGATGATCGATCTCTTCTTTGACGTGAAGCGATCGAGCCTGATGGAAGATTCGGGGGGCAGCATCGAAGAAATCCTTGGACAGCTTGAACATCCCGAGGAAGAGGGCGCTGAAGATGCGGACAAGGTCAGTGAGGAAGACAGCGCGATTGTTCAGCTGGTCAACAAGATGATCGTCGACGCGTACAACCGCAACGCTTCGGACATTCACATCGAACCGCGACACGGGAAGAACCACGCCCACATCAGGATCAGGATTGACGGCGCCTGCCAGCTCTATCAGACGGTTCCGTTCACGTACAAGAGAGCGCTCGTTTCCCGAATCAAGATCATGTCGGATCTCGACATTGCCGAGAGGAGGCTCCCCCAGGACGGTAAAATCAAGTTCAAGAAATTCGCGCCCCTGGACATCGAGCTGCGCGTGGCCACGATCCCGACAGCCGGAGGGAACGAAGATGTGGTCATGAGGCTTCTGGCAGCGGGCGAGCCCTTGCCTCTGGAAAAGATGGCGATGAGCGAGAGGAACTACAAGGTTTTCACCGAGATGATCCAGAAACCATACGGGATCGTGCTCGTGGTCGGCCCCACCGGAAGCGGCAAGACCACGACCCTTCATGCTGCGTTGCACTTCATCAACAAACCGGAAACCAAGATATGGACGGCGGAGGACCCCGTGGAAATCACACAGGAAGGACTTCGCCAGGTTCAGGTTCAACCGAAGATCGGATTTGACTTTGCCACGGCCATGAGGGCTTTCCTGAGAGCCGACCCGGACGTGATCATGGTCGGCGAGATGCGCGACCACGAAACCGTTTCCACCGGCATCGAGGCCTCCTTGACCGGTCACTTGGTTTTCAGCACGCTGCACACCAACAGCGCGCCCGAGACGATCACCAGGCTCCTGGACATGGGAATGGATCCCTTTAACTTTGCAGATGCGCTGCTCGGAGTGCTTGCCCAGCGGCTGGTGAGAACCCTCTGTAAAGACTGCAAGGAAGCCTATCAACCCTCCAGAGAGGAGTTCGATGTTTTAGTGAGATCTTATGCCGGGGATTTCGATGCCCTTGGTTTCAACTTCAACTCCGACCTTGTCCTGTACAAACCCAAAGGCTGTCCCAAGTGCGGGAACACCGGTTACAGGGGGAGAACGGGAATTCACGAGATTATTGTGGGGACAGACCCTCTGAAATCCTTGATCCAGGGACGGGCCAAAATGGAAGAGATCAGACAACAGGCGATGAAGGACGGCATGACCACGCTGATGCAGGATGGGATCAGGAAAACCCTCGTCGGCATGACAGACCTCATGCAGGTCAGGAAGGTGTGTATTAAATAAGCATAGGGCGTAGAGCTTAGAGCGTAGAGCATAGCCCGCCACGAACACGGCGGGTAGAAGCGGAGAGTAAAGAAAAAGAACATTTAAGAAGAAGTTGGGTTGTTCAACAGGGTCAAGTCGATAGGCTTGAAACGAAAGGCGCAGGACATGATTCTAGGACCTGCGCCTTTTCGTTTTTGATTTTCCGTGCATCGTGGGCTTTAATCTCTTGTGTTTTGCCTCAACCCTCCAGCGCCTCGCCTCTCGCCTTCGGCTATGGATATTGGCCAGGCCTCATCAGCCCTGCAGCCTCCTCCAGCCCGAACATGATGTTCATGTTCTGCACCGCGCTTCCGGCCTGGCCTTTCACCAGGTTGTCGATCACACTCACCACAATGAGCTTCCTTGTCCGCTCGTCGATGTTGAGGGAGATGTTGCAGAAGTTGCTCCCACGGACATCGGTGCTCGTGAGCATCCTTTCCGGCCCGAAGATCCGGACAAAGGCGTCCCCTTTGTAGAACCCGCGATAGGCATCGATCACCGCCTGGATGTTTAAACCCGGTTTCAGGTTCCCGTAGATCGTGCTCAGGATGCCTCGGCAGAGAGGAATCACGTGGGGAGTGAAGGTAATCCGCATCTCCTTGCCGGCCACAAGACCGAGCTCCCGCTCGATTTCGTAGACGTGCTGATGGCCTGAGATCTTGTAGGCATTGATGGCGTCATAGCGAGCGGGGTAATGAAACATGGGATTGGGTTTTTTCCCTGCTCCGGAAACGCCGGTTTTTGAATCGCAGATAATCGACCGCGGATCGATCAATCCCGATTTCACAGCCGGAGCGAGCCCCAGAATGCAGCTCACGGCAAAGCATCCGGGGTTGCCCACCAGGCTGGCCTTTGCGATCTCTTTGCGGTGGAGCTCTGCGAGCCCGTAAACCGATTTGGGGAGCAGATCCGGAGAGGCGTGCTCGTGGGCTTTTCCGATCCGTGCCGCGTACCCTTTGTAGGTTTCCGCGTCGTTGAACCGGAAATCCCCGCTGTAGTCCACCACCTTCACTCCCTTGCCGAGCCAGAAGCGGGCTTCCTTCTGACCCACGCCGTCCGGCGTTGCAAAGAAGACCACGTCGAAGTCTTCAGGCCGCTTCGGGTCGTCCGCATCGATCAAGGGAAGGTCGCAAAACCCCTTGAGGTGCGGATAAAGGTCGCTGATGGGTTTGCCGATGTCCTGTTTGTCCAAAAGGGCCGCGATCCGGACATGGGGATGGCTGACCAGCAGCTCGATCGCTCCGCATCCCCCATATCCGCCGGCACCGATAATCCCTGCGCGAATTTTTTTCATTGAACAACTCTCCTGTCAGATGACGTTACATTTTTCTTGCCGTGGCGCTTTAACGAACCGGAGTGATGGAGTGTTGGAGGATTGGAGTGCTGGGCTTTAACATTACTCCACTACTCCATTACTCCAGTACTCCAAACTTCTTTCTTCTTCCTACACATTGAACCTGAACTGAAGGATATCCCCATCCTTGACGACGTACTCTTTCCCTTCCAAGTGCACAAGTCCCTTTTGTTTGACGTCGTGAACAGAACCGTACTGCTTGAGATGGTCGAAAGAGAGAACTTCCGCGCGGATGAACCCTTTTTTCATGTCCGTGTGAACCGTTCCGGCAGCCTCAAGGGCAGGAAAGCCCTGCCTCAAGGGCCAGGCCCTGACTTCTTCGTTGAGCACTGTGAAAAAGGAGACCAGATTGAGAAGACTATATGAGCTCTTGATCACCCTGTCGAGGACGGATTCCTGGATGTGGTAGGCCTCCATGAATTCTTTGGCCTCTTCGTGAGTCATGGTCCCGATGTCCTTTTCCAGCCTCCCTCGAACAACGATCATGTCCACATGGGGAGGGTTTCGCTTCCACCCCGGCAAGGCCTCGTTCTCATCGTCGTTGTTGATGATCACCAACTGAGGCTTGGCAGAGAGAAAAGCAAAACCTCGCAAGGCAGGGGCGGCGGCCAATTCGGGGTTGGCGCGCAAAGGATCGCCTGCTTCCAGCATCTCCCGGCACGCCTTGATGAGAGAGTGTTCCTCCTCATCCGGTTTCTTGCCTCTCTTGGCGTCCAACTCCATGCGCTCGATTCTCTTCTCTGCAACCACGAGATCGCTGAGAATCATCTCCTCCTCGGTCTTCCAGAAATCAGCTTCCGAAGCGGGCTCCAACCCTCCTGCCGTGAAGTTCCGGATCACTTGAATGAGGGCGTCACAGATCCGAGCCTGAGTGAGGACGGCATTTTCAGCCTTGGCTCCTGCAACGGAAGGCGCTTGAGAAGGCAAGAGGTACTCGATGTGGGCATAGGTGGACTTCTTGGGCTTGAAGACCTTGGTCAGAAAATCCACCCTCTCGTCCGGCACCTTGACGGTCGTGATGAACTGGTCGGATCGAGAAACCTTTTCCTCGCCTCTAGCCCCGGCAATGGCCGAAAAGATCGTTGATTTGCCGGACTGAGGCAGACCAATCAGGCCCAGTTTCATAGGATCATCTCCCTTCCCAGAGGAATCCTTCAGTCGCCTTCTCAGGAAGCTTCGATCTCCCGAGGCTCCTGGCCGCAGGGCTCCACGAACTATACGATAGGCCCTCTTCATTTTCCAGAGGATTCTGGGGAAAGGAAGGTCCGGAAACCGACGATCTCGCGAGAAGTCCCCCAGACCGTCACCCCGGCGAAAGCCGGGGTCCAGAAGGTTTTGGTTTTCCTGGATTCCGGCCCCTTCGGTAAACTCAGGGTCCCGAGCCTGTCGAGGGACTTCAGCCGGAATGACGGAAAAAAGCGTGCGAGGCCGTCAAACTTGAATTCCTTCTCTTTATGAGTTACAAAGCCCAAAAGAGAATAAACGCAACCGGCTCTAGCCCAGGAGGTGGAAGACGTTGAGCGGCTTTGTGGAAAAACGAAAACTCCCTCGCATAGAGGTCCGGTGGCCTGTGACGTTGATCACGGAGAAGGGGTCGGTCGAGGGGGAAGCAAGAAACATCACGGTCGAGGGGGTATTTATTCACTCTATGGAAAGGCTCAGCGTGAACGAAACCTACCGATTGCTGATCAAGCCTGCAGGAGACGTAATCGAAGTCATGGGCAAGCTCCTGTGGTCCAATCTCGACAGTGCTTTGGACAGGGAGACTCTGCCGGGAATGGGTTTTTGTTTCGTGAAAGTCAGCGAGGGAGACCGGGAACTCCTGCGGGAAGCGATTGAGAGGTATGGCAAGAAATAACGGGCGCCCTCTCCTTTAACAGGCCAACGGCCAGGACAGCCTGAGATCAGTAGACACCTCTCGAGAACATGTCGGCTGCCTTAAGCCCCATCATTGAAAGCCGTGCGATTTGTTCAATTCGAAGCGGCGTTTGATGTTCGGCCAGTGGTTGGCGAGAAGAAGGGCTGTGCTGAGCCCGATGCCGGTGACGGCCGTAGCATCCCACGAAAGGGCGATCATGGAACCGGCGGCCAGAACCAAGATCATCCCTAGGGAACCCATAAAAGAGACACGAAAAACGCTGTACCCTGCGACCCATACCAGGCAGGACAAGGCCGCAGTGAGGGGAGACAGGGCGGCTGTAAAGCCGATATACGAGCCCACGCCTTTCCCCCCCTTGAATTGATGAAAGCAAGGGAAGCGGTTTCCTAGAAGAAGAGAGAGGCCGACCCACGGCATCAGCGGATGTGCTGTCCAGTCAAGGGCGAGAAACGAAAACAACAGGGCACGGCCGAAATCGAGGAGCAGGACGACCGCTGCCCAAAATAGCCCCGCTTGCCTGTAAACATTGGTTGCCCCAGCATTCCCACTGAATTTCTCCCGCGGATCCCCTTTGCCCGTGGCCTTCATGACAAGTATGGCAAAGTTGATAGATCCCAGAAAATAAGCTGAAGCGGTCAGGAACAAGAACTCCATCATCAAGGGTCCTCTGCGGGTCCTCCTTGAACCGGACGTGTCAGATAAGAGCTTAGAATTAAGAGTACCACATTGCCTAAGGCCCTCCAAACCCTTTCTTGCCCAGCGTTAAAACTCCGCGATAACTCAGCCCATGGGCCATTAACCGTTGACACCCTGTCACGCCTTCCCTATACTTCGCGTACCAAGAAGGAGTTGACTCAGGGATCAAGATGGATCGCATTGTCTCTGCCAGTATTCGAAGAAAAGTCCCGTTCTATGACGTGGACATGATGCGGGTGGTCTGGAACGGCCATTACTGGAAATACTTTGAGGAGGCCAGACAGGCCCTGTTCACTCAGCAGGGGATCACGTCCTTCGATGAGACGGAAGGAAAAGGATGGGTTTTCCCTGTGATCCGTTCCGAAGTGAAGTACATTTATCCGTTGAAACTGGATGATGAGTTCATATGCACGGCTACCCTTAGAGAAGCCAGGGTGAAGATCGTCGTGGATTTTGAGATCACACGAGTTGCAGACGGGAAAGTCTGCGCCAGAGGGCGGAGCGAGCAGGCCGCCGTCAAGGTGCCTGAAACGGAGATGGCATTCATGATCCCGGAAGAAGTTCAGAATGCCCTGTGGGGCCGCAGCAAGTGAAGGGGCAGGAGTGATCTGATGAAGGGCGGTGGAAGGGAAAACGGATCCGTCAAGCGGGTCGCTGTCGTGGGCATGGGGATCAGGTCTCCGGTAGGGAATTCTTTGACGGAATTTGCCGAATCCCTCAAAAAGGGCCGGAGCGGGATTCGAAAGATGCCCGAGTGGGAGGGCATCCGTCGGCTTCGCACAAAGGTCGCCGGGGTCTGCAACATCGATGGAGAAGAAAAGGGGATCCCCCGCAACTTCAGGCGCAGCATGGGGAGAGTGTCGATCTTGGCTGCACTCTCAGCCATTGACGCCGTGAGGCAGTCAGGCCTGGGAGAAGAGGAGATAGCCTCGGCCGACTGTGGGATTTCTTACGGTTCCACGGCTGGAAGCACCCTTGAACAGGTCGAATTGATCGGACGGTATATCCTGAATTCCGACCTGACCGGCGCCCCGGCCTCTTCCTACCTCAAATGCATGAGCCACACCTGCGCGGGCAACCTTTCCACCCTTTTCCGTCTCCAGGGACCATTCATCGCTTCCTGTACGGCCTGTGTTTCCGGATCACAAGGCATAGGATTCGGATACGAGGCCATCCGGACAGGCAAGGCCGAGATCATGATCACGGGCGGGGCCGAAGAGATGCATTTCCTGCATGCGGCGGTGTTTGACCTCATGCTGGCGACGTCTTCCCGTTACAATGATCATCCCTCGAAAACGCCCAGGCCCTTTGATGCGGAAAGAGACGGTCTCGTGGTGGCAGAAGGGGCAGGAACCCTGGTGCTGGAGGAATATGAGCATGCAAAGCGCCGGGGCGCGCAGATCCTTGCGGAGGTGGAAGGCTTCTGGACGAACGGCAGCGGCGTGCATCTCACGGACTCGGATAGCCCCTCCATTGAACGATGCATGCGCCGTGCCCTAAGGGAGGCTCAAAGGAACCCTGAGGACATCCAGCACGTGAATGCCCATGCCACGGCGACCGCCAACGGGGATGAAGCTGAGGCGGTGGCAATCCACAGGGTTTACGGGTCACGCGTCTCTGTAACGGCCATCAAGGGATACACGGGCCATACCCTGGGGGCCAGTGGGGCCATAGAGGCTGTCGGCACCATCCTCATGATGAGGGAGGGGTTTATTGCCCCGACCTTGAATTTGGAAAGGCCGGATCCTCAGTTGCCTCCTTTGAACCATGTCATCGGGAACCCCATGGACAAACGCTTCACAGTGGCCGTGAACAACAACTTCGCGTTCGGAGGCATCAACACCTCCATGATCATGAGTGTTGCGTGACGACCCTCACGACCCTCTCACCCCGATAAACCACGTTTCCTCTCTCCCTTGTGCGGTGGCCTCGACAAGCTCCACCTTGAACCCTGCGTTTCCGAGAATATCGAGAACTTTCTCTTTGCTCCTCCAGCAGGGCTTCGCTCCTTTCAAGCGGAGGCGATTCTCCTCGACAAAACGGAACAGGCTGAAAGCGGTTCCTGGAAGAGTGAGCCGGATGATCAGCCTTCCTGCCGGTGAAAGAGAACCCTTGAGGCGGCTGAGAAGTTCGACGATCTCCTTGTCTTGAAGATGATGAAGAACATCCAGGAGAAGAACGGCATCTGCCTCCACGTGGTCCAGGGGCAGATCCAACGCCCCGACAGACAGCACCTTCGCTCTTTCCCCAAGCACTCTTGCCGCAATCCTTGCCCGTTCTGCAAGGGGATCGCAGGCAATGAACTCCAGATCAGGGTACAGGGTCAGGAGCCACGCTGCCGGAACGCCGTACCCGCACCCTACATCGACGATCTTCCACCCGTGCTTCACAAAATCCGCGAGGCGAGGGAACATAGGATCGAGCAGGATTTTGAACCGGGCGAAGACACGCGGGAAAGCCTCAAGGTGTCTGAATCGCCTGATGGTAAAGCGGGTGTGTTCCTTTGATCCGGCCCGCAAAGGGGGGGGCGGCGCAGGGCGGACTGAAAAGACCAGCCGGAGCAGAGGGGGCACCATCCAGAAGGCACCGACCATGGAATAGAAAATCCCGAGAAAGGTGCTGATCCCGGCGTCTCGCAACACCGAATGCTGTGCGAAGAGCAGGGAACCGAACCCCACAAGCGTCGTGAGACCGCAGACCATGACGGTGACGCGAAATCCGTCGGAACTTGGATTCGGAGCGGTCCCGAACCGCTGATAACTGCGCACGAAATAGACGCCCGATTCCAGCCCTAGCCCAACGAGCAAGGGCGCCAGCATCAACGAAGGGATGGACAAAGAATGCCCAAGAAGTCCCATGGTCCCCAGGGTGGCGATGAGCGAAAAAGTCACAGGCGCGACGGAAAGCAGAAGGAGCTGCCAGTCCAGAAAGGCAAGGAAGAGGCTCAGCACGGTCACGACCATGACAATCAGCAGAATTCCCACGAAAGACCTGTTCAGCTCCCGAGCCAAATGACTGGAGAAATGACGGGCGTCGAAAAAAAGGAATCCTTGCTGCAGGGCCTGCTCAAAAAAGAGAGAGGAATCATAGTTCGGCCCCGGGACAAGCGCATCCACCAGGACCCATCCGCCGCCCTTCTCTCCCTCCGGAAACACACCGAAGGCAGCCAGGAATTCCTGAGGGAAGGGCGATGGCCGCTGCATGGGCTGATGAAGCATCTTGACAAAAGGCTCGAAGGCATCAGCCTTGAATCCAAGTTTCGCAGACGTCTCTTTCAGGGCATTCTCCAGACTGAAGATGCGCTCCCGGGTCCAGAAATCGCCCCACGCCTTCCGATTCCTTTCCTGCGTTGCAGGTCCGGGGAGAAGCATGGATCGAGGCAGGTCTTCGCCGAGCACCGAGGAACGCCGCTCTCTGTCCAGGAACATGGCCAGGCGGTCCGCCTGCATCAATACATCCTCCACCGTGCGGCCCCTCACCATGAGAGATGGCTTGGCCGACATGTCTCCCCAGACCTTCTGCAGCGACTGCTCCGCCTCCACGGTTTCTTTGCTCAGGGTGTTCATGGAAGCGAGATCCACGTTGAACTCGAGTTTTGCAAAAAAGAGCATGCCCAGAGCCAGAGCCACGCAGGCTCCGACCGACCACCCGCTGGATTTGTCTATGATCCAGTCCATGACCCGTTCCAGAGGCAGCGGCTTTTCTCTCTTTGACGCCTTGATCCGGGGCAAAACAAGAGGGAAAAAGAGGTGTGCAAAAATTGCCGAGAGTCCCACACCGAGAGCTGCAAAGATCCCTACCTGCGCAAACAGCGGAATGTGGATGGCTGCAAGGGACAGGAGAGCGGCCATAGCGGCAAAGAGCGGCAAGGAGCCGACAGCCCAGATATCTCTGGAGACGCTCCGAGCCTCGGTTCCGCCCGGTCGGTCCAGAAGAATGACATAGGCCAATCCGTGATCCACGGCAATGCCGATGAGAGCGCCTCCAAAGCCCATGGCAACGCTGAAAATGGCCTCGCCTGTGAGCGCATAAACAAAGACGGCCAGCATGGTTCCAGCTGTTGCGGGAACGGCTGAAAGCAGGCCGAGCCATGGCCTCCTGAAACTGAGAAGAACCAAAGGGACAAGACTGAGCATCACCAGGGTGAGGGCTCTGGAGGTATCGCGCCTGATGATCTCTTCATTGTCCAGCGAAGCCCTGAAGGCACCCCCATAAGCCATGGTGAGATGTTTCCCCTGACCGGAGGAGAATTGCTTGAGCCCTGCTGGGATTTCTCCGATGACCTCGGTCAACAGGCGGGCAAAGGCGGAGTCCTGGTTAGGTCGTGTCGGCCGGGCCATGAGGAGAAGGTGCCTGCCGTCCTTGCTCACGATGTATCCCTGCTCCAGCATTGCATCACGGAAAGGCAGACTCGAGGAGAGACGATCCAGGAAAAAGTTGCGCAACCCGAGAGGATCCTTTGCGAAATATTCGGCCTGACCGATGCTGCCCAGGTCGAGAAGCTTGCGGAACCCATCCTCCAGGAGCGCCTCCACCCGGGCCGGTTGGATAAGATCCTCCACCTCGTCTTTCAAATCGCTTTCGCTCAAGAGAAAGGGCAGGTTATCCGTCACCGTTCCAAGAAGGATTGCGAAGGTCTCTGCAGCGCTGCCGCCGGATACGACTCTCACTAGCCCGCTCTCCGTAAGCATGGTTGAGGCGAGATCTGCGGCCTTCACGAGATCTTCTCTGGTCGCAAGGCCGTCAGGAGTGCTGATCTGGATAAAAATATTGTCAAGAACGGGATGGTGTCTGAGGATCTCCTCTGCAGCAATAACCACCTTGTCGTCCCGGGGCAGGGTCGCTACAATGTCATTGTTCACGGTGAGTCTGTTCACGCCCCACCAGAAAGCGATCCCCACACCGGCCAGCAAGGTCAATGCCAGGACGTACCTGCCTTTTCCCATTGGAATGGTCATTCGACCCTGCGTTTCCCCCTTCTCCAGTTTGATGGGATAAGGATTCTTTGGGCAACCAGACGAGTGAATGTCTTTGTGTTGCGCCAGAAATCCATCCATGGCCTGAAGTGTGAGATCCGTTCCTCAGCAGCACCGTAGAGGGCTTGCACAGGGACTTCCAGGATGGGAATCCCGGACCAAACGGCGCGAACCAGGACCTCCACTTCGAACTGGAACCTCCTTGACCTGGCGCCAAGGCCTAATGTCTCAGGCAAGGGATACAATCGAAACCCGGACTGGGAATCGGAAACCCATTTCCCGCAGGAGGCCCAGACCCAGAAATTGGAGAATCGGCGCCCCCAGCGGCTGGTCCAGGGAACGTTTGGGCGCTCCATTCCCGAACGTTTCCCGATCACGAGAGGACGGTTTCCTTCCTGCACCGCTTGGACAAGAGATGGTATATCGGCCGGATTATGCTGACCGTCCGCGTCCAGGGTGATGGCATAGTCCGCTACTTTGAGAGCAAGGGAAAGGCCTTTGAGAAGAGAGGCTCCTTTACCCATGTTCTTGTCGTGGCGGATGACGGTCGCTTGAGAGAACGAAGCGAGGATTTGGGGGGTTGAGTCAGTGGAACCGTCATCCACCACGAACACGGGAAATCCAAACCGCAGGGTATTGGCCAAGACGTCGCCAAGTTGCCTCCCATGGTTGTATGCCGGGATGACAACAGCGCAGCGAAGCGTCACGGCCTCTTCCGGAGATAGATCGGGCATGGGAGGGACCTCGTGGAGGGTGATCCCCTTGCCGCCCGCTTCAAGGTTCAGTGATGACTTTCTGGAACGCCGGATCTCCCAGGACGCTCTCGATCAACCGGTTGGTCATTCTATAGGCCCGGTCGGCCAGTTCCCCAGGGCTGGCATCTTTTGCCGGTGGGGAAGGTTCCCGGACATCGTACAGCTTTGTGAAGACGGTAACATCCTTTTTTTGAACCCACACCTTGGTCTGGAACTGCTCGTCCGTGACAGAGAGGAGAGTCACCCACATGGCAGGCGCCGTCAGGTCCGGTTTGTCCTCATTGGTAACGATCATGCCGGCCTTGGCACTGGCATCCTCAAAGGCGTGCCTGAAGTAGTCGTAAAGCGGCTGTTCCGAAGTGTAGCCGGTCTGCTTATCCTTGCTGTAATAGTAGGATCGGGTGGCGTCTTGAGCATGGTTTTGAAAATAGAGAAAACAGATTTTCTGCCCCTTCAAGGCTGCAAAGTCTTTGCTCAGGGCGGGTGTGTAGTTGTTGATCATGACTTTCTTGCTAGCGCATCCGGAAAAAAAGAAGCCTGTTAGAATCCATCCGACAAGGACAAGTATGACACGCGTGGACCATTTTGCTCTGTTCATACCAATACCCCCTGCCTATAAAGTGTTTTGGTTTTCTCCCCTGACTGTGGTATAAAAAACACAAAGGTGAGGAAAAGTCAACCTGCACCGAGACCAAAAGGCTCCTCAGCAAACGAGTGTATTATGAGCCCCTTCCAAACCTCTACGATTTTGTTGGCCCTGGCAGGTCTGTCCGCATGGCTTTCTTTGGAAGGGGGCATCCGGTGGGTGGCAATAGGCTCCCTGCTCGGATTGTACCTGATCCTGTTCAGCCTGGGAATCTGTGTCGTCCGGTTTGGTTTTTTCGTGCGCTCCTTCTGCCGAGGCAGACAGCCTGGAGCAGGCGTGGTTCTCACCTTTGACGACGGGCCTGATCCTTCAGGCACAAAAGGACTCCTGGAGGCCCTTTCCCGGCACGGTGTAAAGGCCGCCTTTTTCCCTATCGGCATGAAAGCGGAAGCGCACCCCGAGCTTCTCAGAGAGATCGATCAGGCAGGGCATGTCATCGGAAACCACTCTTACAGGCACGCCTGGTTCACCAACTTGCTGGCGGGCAAGTCCCTTGAGCAGGAAATGGTCAAGGCCCAGAAGTCTATTGCGGCGGCCATCGGGAAGACCCCGGCTTTTTTCCGTCCTCCGGCAGGCCTTACAAACCCTCACTACCGCAGTGTGCTGAAGAGGCTCGGGCTGGTCTCCGTGGGCTGGGATGTCCGGGTCTTTGATACGCGGAAGAAAGCGGAGAAGGTGGTAGAGGCAGTACTGAACAAGGTGAGAGAGGGGAGCGTGATTTTGCTTCACGAAGGGTGCCGGGATCCGGTGAGTTTAAAAGAAATGGTGGACTCCATTGTGAAAGGGATTCGCGGCCGCGGGTTTACTTTCAACGATCTGGAAGCAATGACCGGGCTTCCCGCTTACCAGGGTCCGGCCGCCCGCGTGAACGCCGCGAGACTCTCCTTGGCCGAAGCCTGGCGGCGATCCTCTCAAGCGGGCGAAAAAGGCAGGTTCCGGCAGTTTTCAGGCCTATGGCTTGCTTCGACCGCTGCCGGCCGGAAAGCGATCCGTGAAAAAACGGATCTGACAGCTTTCAAGGAACGGCCTTCCACAAGGTTTCTGACAGGGGTCGGCCTGATCCTTATCAGTTATGTGCTTGGCTGGCCCATGGTGGGTTTGTTCAGCTTCCTGGCGGCCTATTATCAGAACGCGGGCCTTCTGATCGGCGGGCCAATAGCTTTCGGGTTTTCCCACCTTGTGTTTCTCGCCGGCATGGTCTTGGCCGGGAGAGGTAGCTTCAAATACGTGGAGGTCTTTTTCTTATGGTCTCTTCGCACGTTGGTGGAGAGACTGACCGGTCGGAGCTCGGCAAAGCGATTGGGAACGGATAGCGCGTGATGAGAGACAGAGAAGAAATCTTCAGGGTTGTCTCCGTATACCTGGTCAAGGATTTTGAGGTGCCTGCTGAAAAGATCAGGCCGGAGGCAAACCTTTTCACAGACCTGGGACTTGACAGCATAGACGCCCTGGACTGGTTTGCGAAGATGGAGGCAACGATCCATCTGCCCATCGTGGAGGAGGACATCAAGAAGGTGCGCACGGTCCGGGATGTCGTTAACTATGTGATGCGCCATTTGAAAGAAAATGCCTAGCGACGACGATCCATGGCTTCCCCTTGGAGACATCCAAATCTCCGCGTTGGGCCGGCTTGAAACCAGCGTGCGGCTTGAGGCTTCTTCCTCATGGTTTTCGGGTCACTTCGAGGCGTGCGCCGTGGTGCCCGGCGTCGCCCTCCTGGCCTTTGTCGCGGAGACGGTGAGAAGGCATGGTGAACGGCAAGGCCGCAACCTGGAAGCGTCCGGGTTTTTCAAGGTGAGGTTTCGGAAGGTAATCTTTCCGGAAGAAGGCCTCCACGTTTCGGTTGCGCCAATGCCTCCCGAGCCTGAAGCAGAACTTCCATTTCATGTGACCTGCGATGGGGACAGCGTTGCGCAAGGCACGCTTAAGGTGACGGACATCAGGGCAAAAGGCCCTCTTTTAGGGAAAGGCGATGAAAGAACTGCTGAGAGAACTCAAGATCAAAATCGTTGAAGAACTCCAGCTCAAGGACGTGAATCCGGATCAACTGGCGGATGACACCCCCTTCTTCGACAAAGGGCTCGGTCTGGATTCTGTGGATCTCCTGGTGCTCGTCGCCATGGTGGACAGGGATTACCGGGTGCAAATATTCACCCGCGAATTAGGGGAAAAGGTCTTTATCACTCTCTCCACCCTGGCCGAGTACATTGCGAAAACGAGAAAGACGAAATAGGTGTGCTCCGGCCAGGCCGGAACAGGCGGCGCCGTTGGGTAAGATTCGAGGTGCACAGGCGATGAACAAACCATGGCTCAAACACTATGAGGGACATGTCCCTCACTCCCTGACCTATCCTGAGATCCCCATCCAGCGCTTCCTCTCGGACACTGTGGACCGGCACCCGGATCACGTGGCCGTGACCTTCAATGATCTCCATTTCACCTACAGGGATGTGAATGAGAGAGTGAACCGGTTCGCCCAGGCTCTTTTGAAGCTGAGCGTGGAAAAAGGGGACAGGGTCGCCTTGCTGCTGGTCAATTCCCCCACGTATGTCTTCGCTTTTTTCGCTGTGATGAAACTAGGGGCTGTTGTGGTCAACCTCAATGTGGGAATCCAGGGAGAGGAACTGGCCCGCTGTCTCAATGATTCAGGCGCCAAGGCGGTTGTTACCCTGGACCTGTTCGCACACGGTCTCTACGCGGTGATCAGGAACACAGGAGTGAAGACCGTGATTCTCCATTCCGTATTCGGCCTGGAGAAAAGCATAGCCCTGGAGGAGGGGGTCCCTCCACCGCTCATTTTTCAGGAACTTCTGGCCTCAGCCGGGACAGTCGAAGAGCCGGCACCTCGTGTTTTTCCCGGAGATGTCGCTGTGCTTCAGTACACGAGCGGTTCTACAGGAGCGCCCAAGGCCGCTACCCTGACGCACAACAACATCGTGTCCAGCGTGCTCCAGTCCGACGCCTGGGTCGGGATCAGCGATGCCGGGAATGCTGCGGTCCTGTGCGTCATCCCTTTCTTCCACGTCTTCGGGATGTCCGCGTGTCTTCTCATTTCTGTGCTCAAAGGATACAGGATGGTGTTGGTCCCCAGGATCGACCTGATGGACATTCTCTCCCTGATGGAGACCCTGAAGACCTACAAGCCTATTGCCTTCCCTGCTGTGCCGAGTCTCTGGGCGGCAATCCTCTCTCTCCCTCCCGAGGTTGCCAGGGAGCACCTCTCGTTCATACGGGTGGCAACGAGCGGGGGCGCTCCTCTCCCGCAATGGGCGCACGAGAGGTTCGAAGAATTCACCGGAAGAAGGATAGTGGAGGCCTACGGCCTTTCCGAAGCTTCGTCAGCGACTCATTTCACACCCTACCCGAGGGGCGGGCCCATCGGCTCCATCGGTGTTCCCCTTCCCGACACACAGGCCAGGATCGTGGACAGGGAGACAGGAAAGGCAGAGTGCGCTGCAGGAGAAATTGGAGAGCTTGTTGTGAAAGGGCCTCAGATCATGCAGGGATACTGGAACAATGAAGCCCTGACGTCAGCGGCTCTGAGAAACGGGTGGCTCCACACGGGCGATCTGGCAAGAATGGATCAGGAGGGGTTCTTTTATCTCGCGGACAGGAAGGATGACCTCATCATCTCAAGCGGGTTCAACATCTATCCGGCTGAGATCGAGGAGGTCCTGAGGAGACATCCCAAGGTCAAGGATGCCGCGGCCGTGGGCGTGCCTGACCGGATCAAAGGGCAGGCGGTGGTGGTTGTGATTGCTCTCAAACCAGGGGTAGAAGGGGACAAGCAGGAATTCCTGAAATACTGTAAAGACAATATGCCTGAGCACAGGCTGCCTAAGGCGGTCCTCCTGAGAGAGGAGATCCCGAGGGATCCGGCAGGCAAGATCCTGAGAAGAATGATGAGACAGGAGGCCCTGGCGCTCTGAAGGACATTCATGAAGGCCTTCTTTCTCAAAACGGTTTCAAAAATATCTCTTGTCGTAGGTTCATGGTTGATTCGGTTCATTGCCTGGTGGATCTCTACGGGATATTTGCTTTTCAGGACTTCGAGGCGAAACTCAAGCATCCGGCTCTATCAGGTCCTCTTTCCTGACCGCGGACCGTGGTATCATCTCTACTGCGCCTGGCGCCAATTTCATTCTTTTGCCGGGACCTATGCGGATCGCATAGAGATGTATGCGAACAAAGAAATGACCGCTCCGGCCCAGGGCAGGGAGAAACTGGTCGAGGCGGCAAGAAGGGGAACCGGCGGAATTATCGTCATTTCCCACATGGGAAGCTATGAAATCGCAGTGCGTGCTTTTCAGGAACTTGGGCTCAGGCTCCTCATCATCATGGGCGAGAGAGAAGCAAAACAGGTGGCTCGTGATCAGCGAGAGACCCTCATGGCGCGGGGAGTCCGAATCCATGTGGCCACGGCCCAAGAGGGTTCTCCCTTTGGCGGGCTTGAGGCTCTTCAGTTCATACGAGAAGGGGGGTTTGTGTCCATTGCCGGTGACCTTGTGTGGACAGACCAGCGAGCCCTTGTGCCGGTGCGGTTCTTCGACCGAGACGCGGGGCTTCCCGCAGGACCTCACCTCCTGGCCTTTGTTTCAGGAGCCCCCCTGTTCACGCTTTTCACCTTTCGGGAGAGAAAAGGCAGGTACCAAATCCTCCTGTCCGCTCCCCGGCAGGTGAAGGCTGCATCCCGCTCTGAAAGGCAGGCGGCTATTCAGTCGAGCGCTCAGGAGTTTGCAAGTGAGCTGGAGAAGATGGTGCACCGGCACCCCTTCCAATGGTATATTTTTGAACCCTTCTTTCCACCGCTGCCCGACAACCTGATCGGCAGGAACTCCGGGGCAGACGAAAGGGGGAGTCCATGCACATGCGCGAAACCCTAGTGAATGCCCTAGCCGCAGGCTATGAAAGGATTGTGGTCTGGGCGGATATCCTTGACCGGATCAATGTGTATCCGGTGCCGGACGGAGACACGGGCAGAAATCTCGTCATGACCTTGAGCGCCCTCAGAAACCCCTGGCATGATGAAGAGAGTCTGGCCAAGGAAATCCTGCTCACGGCCCGGGGCAATTCAGGGAACATCGCGGCTCGGTTTCTTGCCGGGGTACTTGGTTGTAAAGACCTGGTTTCCCTGCCCGCTTCAGTCGAGGCAGGCCGAGATCTCGCCTACAAGGCGGTTCCCGATCCTCAGCCCGGGACCATGCTCTCGTTGTTCGACGCATTCGCTGAATCTTTCAAGAGAAACCCTCCTGAGACAACCGGTTCATGGGTGGACGCAGTAACCCATGACCTGGAAGAGTCGGTGAAAGCCACGACCCAGCAGCTGCCGGAGCTGAGGGAGGCGGGAGTCGTGGACTCAGGGGCTCTGGGCATGCTGGTTTTCCTCGATCCCCTGTTGAGTGTCCTGGCCGGCCGCGGGGTGCGAAGCTCAGGTTTCACTGAAGAGCTGAAAGATTTCTTCAACCTTTCCGGGTCCTGGAAGGAACAGAAGCACCAGGGCTATTGCCTGGACGTGGTGCTCAAGCTCGGCAACGGAGAGCAGGAGGTCATGCGACACCTCATGGAGGTCGGTGAATCCGTGGTCGCCATGCCGGATGGGGATTGCCTGAAGCTGCACCTGCACACCATGGACAGGGAAAGCGTGAAACAGAGCCTTGCCACGCACGGGTCTATTCTGGCCTGGGACGAGGACGACCTTGCCGAGCAAACCCTCCATTTCAGCAAATCCGGGAAGCAGCCCGCCCTGCACGTCATGACCGATGCCGCAGGAGCCATGACAAGGGACACGGCCAAGGACCTTGGAGTCACTCTCCTCAACAGCTATGTCACGGTCGGCGACCGCTGTCTTCCAGAAAGCTACATAAATCCCGGCAGCCTTTTTCAAGCCATGAGAAGCGGGGTCCCGGTATCCACCAGCCAGGCATCCATTGCCGAGCGTCACGAATACTACAACAAAGTGTTGACGCTCCATCCTCGCGTCCTATATCTCTGCGTCGGTTCCTTTTACACCGGAAACTACAGCGCAGCCGTGGCATGGAAGGCCGAGAATGACCCTGAAGACCGGATGATCGTCGTGGACACGGGGTTGGCTTCGGGCAAGCTCGGGCTTGCAGCCAGGGCCACAGCGGAGTTCTCCCTTTTTGCAGGGGACGCTTCGGAGGTTGTTGCCTTTGCCAAGGAGGCGATCCGTAGGGTTGAGGAGTACATTTTCCTTGATCGGCTTCAGTTCCTGGCTGCCGGCGGCCGGATGTCAAAGACCGGCGCCTTTTTCGGGGACATGCTCCGCGTCAAGCCCATTGTGAGCCCTTATCCGGACGGCGCGCGAAAAATGGGCGTGGCGAGAAACGCGAAAGAACAGGTGAAATATGCGTTCAAGCGGCTTGAACAAAGTTTGACCGGGGACCGGCCAGCCACTCTGCTGCTGGAATACACGGACAACAGGGAATGGCTGGAAAAGGAGATGAAACCGAAGATCGAGGATCGATTTGCGGGGGTAAGCGTCATCATGCAGAGAATGTCCATGACCTCCGCCGTTCACATGGGACCCGGCACATGGGCGATCGCTTTTCTTCCCGACACCTCCGGGCAGGCCAAGAGCGATGCTTGAGACGATGGTCCGGCTCACCAAAGGGGTTTTGATGGGAGTGCTCTACGGCATCTTCTTCCTCGGGATCCTGTGCGAGCTCTTTTTGTTCCTCCCGTGCATCTGGATCATCAACAGGCTCTTTGGTCAGCGGCCCTACAGGATGCAGTGGGCGCTCGGGGCCCTCATCAAGCTCTGGCTCTGGTTCCTGCGGGCTTGCAGATTGCTCGTTTCCATGCCGTCAAAAGGAAAACCCGTGGAAGGCCCGTGTGTGGTGGTCTCCAACCACCCCGGCCGATTTGACGTCCTGTTTCTCATCCGTGACATCCCTCACATGAATGTCATGGTCAAAAGAGCTTTGGCAAAAAGCCTTCCCCTTGGCCCGCTGTTCCGATCGGCCGGTTATGTCCTCTCGCCCGATTACGAGCACGGGAGCCCTCTCCAGTCGTTGGATGAAGCGACGGAAAAGATTAGAAAGGGTTACAGGTTCATGGTCTTTCCTGAAGCGACCCGATCGCCAAAAGGGGGTTTGGGAAGGTTCAGTCCCGGCCCTTTCATGTTGGCCAGGATATCCGGTGTTCCGGTGCAGCCTGTCTTTATAAGAAACCAGCCTCCTTTTCTTCCGAAAGAGGACAAGTGGTACTTCCCGCCGTTCCTTGCTTCCACCATCCAACTCGAATACTGGGAGCCCCTGGCTCCGC
Organism: uncultured delta proteobacterium; assembly: GCA_963702565.1. GTDB lineage: Bacteria > Desulfobacterota > DSM-4660 > Desulfatiglandales > HGW-15 > CAVPDE01. The sequence continues at coordinate 158,759 of CAVPDE010000019.1, forward strand.
CCAGGGCAGGAGCAGAGAGGGAGTTCGCAAAAGAGCTGGAGGCGCGGTACAGGGAAGCCCTCCGTCTTTGTGGAGACGGGAATCTCGACATAAGCCGGGAAAACCCATGAAGCAAGAAAACGTCATACAAGCCGAATATCTGATCCCGCAACGTCGTCACATGAAGCTTCTGGATCGGGTGATCAATCCTGTGCAGAACGGGCTTCAGGCCGAGACCAGGGTCGCCGAATCGTGGCCCCTGAAGAAGGACGGCTCCGTGAGTTCTCTGCTCTGCATCGAGCTGGTGGCTCAGGCCGTTTCCGCCCTGAGCACGTGGCGAAGAGGAGAAGGGGCAAGACCCAGGCCGGGCCTGCTTGTAGGAATCAAGGAGACACAGTTTTTCACGGATAGTCTCCCCATGGGGGCCGGGCTCCTGGTCCGCGTGGAAGAGCTTTACCATGTGGGAGGCTATGCCGTGTTCGAGGGGCAGGTGAGTTGCGGTTCAGCGCTCTGTTGCACCGCCACCATCCAGGTCATGGAACCTGAAGGAGAGGACTTTCTGAGTTTCCTGAACGCACAGGGTTCTGGTTCTGCCGAAAAAGAGCAGGAGGATTGAAGCTTATGCCTTCTAGACAGGTTGCGCTGGTGACAGGCGGAGGACGGGGAATCGGCCGTGCCATCAGCCTGGAATTGGCAAAGAGCGGCTTCGACATCGTCGTTACTTTTCGCGCTAACCTGCAAGCAGCGGAGGAGACGGTCGAGCTGATTCGCCAGGCCGGAGGCCGGGGAGAGGCCGTCTGCTTTGACGTTGCCGAGAGAGAGGAGACAGAGAAACAGATCGAAGCCCTTTTCACCCGGCATGAGGGCATCGATGTGTTGGTGAACAATGCGGGGGAAACAGCGGACAGTCTCTTTGTGCTCATGTCCTTTGAAGAATGGAGAAGAGTCCTCGATACCTCTCTGCAGGGTTTTTTCAACGTCACAAAGCCGGTTCTAAAAAGGATGATCAGCAAGAGGAGAGGGTGCATCGTGACTCTGTCCTCTGTGTCCGCTCAATTCGGCCACAGAGGCCAGACCAACTACTCTGCCGCCAAAGCAGGCCTTGAAGGCGCCTGCCGATCTCTTGCCTCAGAGGTCGCTCGTCTCGGCATCCGCGTGAATGTGGTGGCGCCCGGCCTGATTGAGACGGAGATGATCCAGGGTTTCCCGGTAGAGATGATAAAACAGATCATTCCCATGGGCCGGATCGGACTTCCGGAAGAGGTGGCCAGGGTGGTCCGGTTCCTGTGTTCCGATGACGCCTCTTACATCACGGGACAAGTTATATCGGTCAATGGCGGGATGATTTAGGGTTTTAGACAAGAACTTCTTCGCACGCTGCGTAGAAATTCAAAAGCGAACCGCAGAATATCGAATATCGAATAACGAACGCCGAAGGAAATAACAGAAGAGATTTAACTTCATCATTCGAAATTCCTTGTTCCACATTCGACATTCGAGTTTAGGTATTCCAATTTGGTTGCGGCCAAAAGCCTGCATTAGGAGTTAATTGATGAAGAAATGGGCGCGGAACAAGATCTTACACTCGTGCAGCGCGATGGCGGTCGCAGGCCTTGTCTCAGTCATGCCCGGTTACACTCAGGATTGGGCTTCCGTGAAGGAGTCCTTCAGGAACATCCGATCGGTGAAAGCGGAGTTCTTGCAGGAGCGCCACCTCCAGATTCTTAAAGATCCCCTGGTTTCACAAGGGAGATTCTTTTACCTGGCTTCCGGTGCGCTCAGATGGGAGTACTTGAGCCCGCTTCAAAGTGTGATGTTGCAGAAAGGAGACAGTGCCCGGCTCTACCATTTCTCTGATGGCGCATGGAAACAGGACCTGGCCCAGGGGGTGGAGGCAAGACGGATGGTGCTTGCAGAATTGAGTCATTGGCTGCAGGGGCGTTTCGAGGAGAGTAGGATTTTCAGTCATGCCTATTCTCCAAGCCCTTCCGGGCGAATCCTCCTGACCCCAAAAGAAGGGATCAACAGGTTTATCCTTGGGATTGAAATTGTCCTGTCTGATAAGCCCGGGGTCATTGACCGGGTAGAGATAGCGGAACCCGGTGGTTCCGCCTTACGGATTGTATTCAGGAACGTTGAGATCAATTCAAGTCTGCCGTCCGAGCTCTTCGACAAACCATGAACTTTAAAAAGAAACGAACGCGAACATATTTATTTGTTTACCGTCGAGCCCCCTCACCCCGCCCTCTCCCCCAAACTGGGGGAGAGGGGAAGGGTGAGGGGGAACGTTCACATGTCAAAAGACAAACTGCGTCTGTATTAGTAACGAGTCTTATCGCAGTCCTGATGCTATGCACCGGGTGTTTGTCCATACCGGAAACAGAGCTTCTGCCGGGGGCACCGGAGGATCTCGAGACCTGTTTTGTGCTATTTCCGTCCGGGCCTTGGGAGTGCGTCCACAAGATCGAAGCGGTGATCCAAGAGGGGATGTCTTCCTCTCTGCTAGGGATCACTAAAGGAGACCCCGCAGGCCGCAAACTGCATACCCTCTTGCTCACCCCTGAGGGATTTATCCTGTTCGAGGCAGAACAACAGGAGGATGCAATTTCGGTGTTGAAGGCTATGGCTCCTTTCGATTCCCCGGCCTTTGCCAGAGGATTGATGGAAGATGTGAATCTCCTTTTTTTCCCTCCCCAGGGGCGGCCGTCAAAATTGGGGAAGAGGGCAGACGGCGCCCTCGTGTGCCGATGGGAGAGACCTGATGGTTCTCGAAGAGAAATCGCTCTTTCAACGGTTCCGAAGATTTCGCTCCGGGACAGGTATGGGGACTTGGCCAAGGAGGCCTTGCTCATGGCGCCTTTTGTGAAGGGGCTGGCTTCTCAGATTGAATTGCTGGTTCATAAGCCGGCTTCCTACAGACTGAAAATGACTTTGCTTCGGGGGACCCCATGACAACGAATTTCCTTTTAACGGCCGCGACCATGAGGAAGGGCTGGAGGATCATAGGCCTGGTGGCCGTGATCTTTTCCCTCTTGCTGTGCGGTTGCTCTAAAAGCCCTGCCGGTGTCGAGAGCTACGAGCCGGGAACCCACAAGCGCAAGCTCGACCTCCGCGTGCTTGGGTTTCATCGTTCCTACTTGATTCACATCCCCAAGAATTACAATCGGGCCGAAGCTCGGCCTTTGATTGTAGCCCTTCACGGGGCCTTCAGCACGGCAGATGAGATGGAAGAGGAGACAGGGCTCTCCGAGCTCGCCGACAGGGAGGGCTTCCTGGTCGCATACCCAAACGGCATCACCCTGTTCGGCTGGTTTCAGCACTGGAATGCAGGGCATTGCTGCGGAAAGGCCATGAAGGACCGGGTGGATGACCTCGGTTTTGTCTCCACGGTCATCGAGGAAATCCGCAGGGATTTCCATGTCAGATCCCTCGCGCATTTCTATGGTGGGCCATTCCAATGGCGGGATGCTCGCGTATCTCTTTGCTGCGCAAAAACCGGAAACCCTGGCAGCTGTTGCCGTGATTGCAGCCACGATCGGCAGCAGCCCTTCTCCTTCTCAGCCTGAGGTGCGCATTCCACCTGCTCGGGCGCCTGTGCCCGTTATGGCCCTTCACGGTCGAGAGGATGACCGCATCCCTTACGAGGGTGGAAGGTTAGGGAAGGAGGGACAGTCCTATGTTTCCGTGAAGGAATCGATGGAGTTTTGGTTGAAAGCCAACCAGATTTCCACGGCGTCTCAAAGAGAAGAAATGATGGCCGGCAGGGTGATCAAGGACACATGGAAGGCCCAGACAAGCGATCGAGAAGTCATTCTTTACACCCTGGAAGGCTGGAAGCACACGATCCCCACGAAGTACTTTACGAAAAAGCTCCCTGAAAACGATCCGCTGAGGAATTTCCACGCCACGGACATCATCTGGGATTTCTTCAAAAACCACCACAAGTGAGCAGGCTGAGCACATGGCCTTCCCCCTCAGCATGCTTTACAGAGTAAGTGTTTCCGCGATGTCTGATGGCGCTCTCCATTTCTCCCAACTGGACGATGTCCACCTCCCGGATGGCTTCTGAAAGGTCCAAGCCGAAAGCTTTGGCTGCTGCCTCCTTGATGGTCCATGCACGCGTCGCTGTCCGCTCCGGACCCATCCCTGACGTGGAAAGAAGGTCGCAGTTCTTGGAGGGCATGAAAAGGTGCCAGATCCTCACGGCTTTTGCAGAAACAATCTCAATATCCACGCCCACGGGGTGAACATGCCCTGCGGCCACGGAGAAACGGTTGGTGTGAGAGACGGAGCAGTGAAGGTCACTCTCGGCTAGACAGGGTCTCACTCGATCAGGGCCAAGCGTTTCGATGCCCGAGTCGGGCGTGTCGTTATGAGCAAGACCGATCTGGCGCGCCAGTCTTTTCAGGGCCACCCGCGCTGCTATGAAGAGCCTGCGCCTCCTGGGTCCCAAGTTCTTCAGCCCGAGCCGCTTCACGAGGGGTCAACAGATCTTTCTCATTCGGGAGCAGGGCCTCGATATCAAGGAGTACGATCCCCGTGCAGCCGCTCTTCAGCCTTTCCATTCCTGGCCAGGCAATGGAGCTGAAGAAATCGATGAGCGTGTTTGTTTTAGAGGGCATCGCGGGTTCTGACAAAGGGCTGTGGGGCTATCGCAATCCGAGGTTGCCCATTGCAGCGATAGCGGTTTCGATGTTCTTGCGGGCCGCCGCCTCGTTGGCGAGACGGAGTCTTGTAGCTGCGACAATGGAGTCGCTTCCTGTCGCCGTATAAGAAGTGGCAATGCTTTGCTGCCATACCGTTTTACCGGTGGTGGAGTCCACCAGAGTGTAGCTGACCTCGAGATCCACCGTGAAAGACATGCCCATGAGGGGCTGGGTCAATGCGCCGATATAGGCACCTAATCTGTATCGACCTGAATTGTCGTCCGGGACCTTTGAAAACAAAGCCGACTTCAAGATCGATTGCTTTAGCGCTTCACGAAAATCGGCATCGGAGATCTGCGATACGTAGGTGGAACTCGTAACTCTGCCGCCGGTGACTGTAATCGAAACCGTTTCACTGCTTTTCGAAGCGACTGCAACTCCGCTGACAGCCATGGCAGTCGGCTGCGATGGCGTGGCGCACGCAGAAAGCACGGATAGGAGCGCAAGAGCGCAAAGAAGGAATAGGCGCATAACCGAGCTACTGTTTGAAGATTGCGTCAAGAGTTTCCGCGACCATGTCCTCGGTCGAACGGCGTTCAAGCGACGGTCGGTAGGACTCTGCGCTCGCGAGAATAGCGCGGCTTTTGCCGTCGCGGACCTGAATGTTGAGCCGGATCATGTACATTGTGAGGTCCCACATCCAGCGATCCACGTAGGTGACGATGGCATCCACCGGTTCGGGAGGATCAGCGCTTGCGCCAGTGGTTGCCTTGAAGCCCGTGGCGTTGAGTCGTGCGGTGATGACCTGGTAAACGTTGTACCCGTCACCCTCCAGCTTCTGGACATAGACGGTCTTGATCTTGGAGAGATCAGCGGAGGGCGCTTTGGTCGCCTGCAGGGACGCACAAGCCGCAAGCGACAGCGCGAGAAACACCAGCCCGAGAAACTTTACAATCCTTCTCATGATGCTCCTCCTTGGCGCTAAAGGTTGAGGAGTGAAGTACTGACAAAGCCTCTCTAAACGCGACAAGTATTATAGTATCCGCCCTGCATGTCAAGATTAAAGTCGCAAGGTGTGATAGCCGAATGAAAATGTCCTATTGATCCGGCCGTAACAGGCATCAAAGCCGGGTTCTCGCTTTTGATCGCAAGGCCCGGCCGCCATAGTCGGCGGGCCGCGCGTGATTGAAGCTATTTTGAAAGCTCCTCATTCTGCAGTTCGCACCGCACTGACATAGTATCGACTTTGAGTGATGTTAGCAGTGTGGTGTGGATGAAACTTTTCCGCCCATCCTGCTACTATCTCACCCCTGGCAAAGTTTACACAAAACGCAGCCCGGTTCCGCATGGCGATGTAGTGCTGATTCTCATCAGCACTCCAGCAAATGTATGGTGCAGGATCAAAGAGATTGTCCATGAACCTTCCGGATTGATTCGGAGTTCCTTTCAAAAGAGAGCAAAGTTCCTCCAGGGTCGGCAAGCGCCAGTCCTCATAACCCCCAAAACGGCTCAAGTTCAACTCCTGCACGTACTTCCCGGCTGCATCAAAAGTCATCTCAGACGGAGACCCTGCCTTTTGCCACATCAGCCCTGTGATCTTGTCCGTAAGGGTCCCGTCGCCATTGTCCACGAAAGCGTTGGGGAAGTTCCCTGCCGGGTTGAACTGCCTGTTGAAGAAATTGCGGTCCCAGATCATCCTTTGAAGATCTCGATCACTAAAATTCTTCTCAGCTCTGTCTCTCAGCTTGATCCTCTCGATCACCTCAGGCTTAGCCTCAGGCGCAACAGCCGCTACTTCAGACTCTTCCTTGATGCGCTCCGAATCAGTCGCGGGCGGAACAGCCTCTACAATAGCCTCTTTCTCGGGACGCTTCGAAGTGGGGGTTGCATCCTTGTCGGTGAAAAATGCTGCAACGCCGGTCGCTAACGTCCTTATCGAAACATCTTCCGTCTCTCCGCCGTACCACGCAAAAGGAAAAATGCAGCATCCGCCCCCGCCCACGCCCACTCCAAAACCATAACCCGAGCTTGCAGAACAGTCAGCTACAAGAGCCCCAGCGATTTCGGCCTTTTCAGTGTCTATTACCGTGGCTTTCGCGTGATGCTCAGTGTCCCTTTTATTGTAGACCATCATACCTCCCGGGTCGGTGTATGTTTTGGTGCTCCACCCCCTGCTCATGTCCTTCACATAAACAAGGACAATGTATTGTATCCGTTTGGACTTGATTCTTTCTTTGAACTGGGCATCCTGCAAAAGCAGCAGAATATCTTCAGGACTGTAAAAAGGCTCTGCCACATCAGTGCAGAATTCCTTGGAGCTGAGGACCCAGACATACGCATTAGCTTCTTCCAGTGCACGCGTCATGGAGCGGACAATTCTCGCTTCCATCTTGCTGGATTTCTCCTGTGATTGGGGGTCAAGAAAAAAGAGGAGTATGGCTCCGGGCTGAAGTTTTGTCACCGCATACCGATCTGTCGAAGTGATCGACTTCGTGCATCCGGTGAAGAGCCACGCAGCAACGACGGTGAAGATAAGCGCTGTGTGTATGCATCTGGACCGCAAGGATAGGCCCTCCTCCTAGCCATTATCAGTCTAAGTTTTTACTCTCTGCACCTTAATGCCTTAGCAAAGGGTATTCCAAACCCTTGGCGCTGCGACATGTCGAGCAAGTCATGTCTTGGATTGATCAGGGGAGGGGGGTTTTAGGGCTAACCAGGCGATATCACAGGAGGATGGATTCCCGATGAAAGTCGGAACGCGCGGGAATGCAAACCAATCCCTCATGAGAATGATTCGCCGGCACGGATCCAGACAGAAGGAGAGGTGAAAGGGATTTTGACGGAATGACGGACCATCAACGAAATCGCAAAGGTATCAGGATATTAACGCAAAGGGGCGTGGGTTGACAAAGCAAGAGAAGTTGCACCCATCAGAACGATGAGATCTGTGTCAGGCTTCGTTGGTCAGAAAATTGAAGACTGAAGATGCGCATCAGGAAAAACACGCATCTTCGTCTACAGAGAGTGGTTAGGTTGGCTCCTTCTTTGGCATCAAGTGGGCTGGCATCTGCACCGCCACGACCTTCCCGCTTGCGCACACCTCTCCACCGGCCGAAACTGTGGCGCTCACCACCACCTTTCGGCCCTTGACTTCCTCAATCCGCCCGCGGACTTCGAGGGGCACGCCCATCGGCGTGGGACGCAAGAAATCCACGTGTAAAGAGGCGGTCATGAAACGCAAGGGAGGATTCGTCCCCATCTCTCGTCCGTCTTTACGGTAGGCCGCTGCCGAGGCTGTGCCTGTGCCATGGCAGCCGATCAAGGAAGCAATCAACCCCCGTAGACATAGCCGGGAATCGCCAGGTGATAGGGCTTGGGATGGAAGACGGCAACCGTCTCCTCGCCAGCCCAATGACTCTTGAGCTGAAGCCCGTGTTCATTGAGTCGGCCACAGACATAGCAATGGCTCAGGTCGTCAGGATAGTAATCTTGAAAGGCTTTTTTATTCATGCGGTCATCACTCCTGAGAATAGAGGCCAGACTGGGTGGTCTTGGCATGTGCTCTTAATATCAAGCCAACTTGACTACGTCAATATTTTGATCATTCATCAGCGCCCGACATCCGCACCACTTGCGCATGTGTCAACAAAAAACAGAGGAGGCGCGGAAGGAAAACATGCGTCCACGCCTCTTTCGTGAATTTGCATCAAGCTAATCTTTATCTCATCAGCTTCAATAGGAAATGCCCATGTCCAAAAGATTTTCAGAAACAAATGGGATAGTGTTCTCCACGGCTGTTAAATAGTCGTCTTTACAGAACTCCATTGCTACATCGATTAATTGGTTGGATAGGTCCATTAAATTGACTCCTTCAGGAAGTTCGACTCCATAAGCGCCAAGGAAGGCCGGAGCGAGAGCGACCAACTGCTCAGCGATCAGTCTTTTGGCTACCTCATGTTCCTGAGCCAAGGCAAGACCATAAGACACCATATTTTTTCGAAATTCGGTTTCAGCTGAGCAGATTATTTTGACAGCAGCTCCATATTTAATCCCAAATGTCTCTGCAAAGCCCTCTGCGTAGGCTTGGACTAAGAGCACAGGGAACTTGGGAGTCCGGGCCAGAGCTGCCGCAGCGATCTTCGCACCCAGGCTGTGGTCGCGTAGGGCGAGAAGAAGATCTACCGCACTTTCCACGAAGGTATGACACAGCTCGTAGCCAGCTTCAGAAACGCCACCCTCTGTCGCCAATCTCAGTAGTTTTAGTTGATCGTTAAGAGCTTCGGCCATCTTCACTGTCTTCTCAATTACATAGCCATCCGGTTTACCGTAATCATAAGACCCGTGGGCAGTTACATCCGCACCGGTCAGACCGCTGTGGCTCACAAACCCTAAAACAACCGCTTTTTCTAAAATCGTATCGGCGTTGCTCCACAATTCCATGTTTTTTTCATAATCATAATGAGTTTTCCAGTAGAAGTAATTGAGCCATTGGGGGTTAATAAAGAGATAGTTGAAGACATCCGTTGCCATCCCGCCATATATTTCGTTGAGGTTTCGGATCGGGCCCTGCTTGCCGAGGCGATCGTCAATGTAAGCGTGCGTCGCAGACCCCCAAGCGAATGCCTGGCTCGACAAGATGAAAATTGCGAGAATGGCTCCAATAATCATTGCCGACAATTTCTTCCCATGTCCTCTTTTCATAAGTGATCCTCCTGGTTTTGAATGTTGATGATCCTACTGCACCAAAACGAATCAAGAAACCCCTCGACACAAACCTTTAGAACGTACCGGGTCACGAAATAAACATCCCCGACAGGGGTTGTCAGGAAAAGATCCGTCGTGGAAAGATCCGCCGGTGGGAAGGCAAAGGCTCGGGGTGAATCTTTCCTGGACGATATTGCGCGACTTTGGCTGAGAATCATAAGGATGAACTCGGCGCTGGAGAATGCTTCGCGTGTCTCTAAGAACCGTGAGGACGAGAAACAGAAGCCCGAGCACCGCCGGCAGGTAAACCGTGGAGGTCCGCCAGATGAGGTTGTAATAGGGTGCAAATCCTGACGGGACAATCGCGGCCATGGCTGAAAGGGAGAAGACCTCGGCGAACCCTGAGCTTCCCGGGGTGGGAGCAAAGTAGAGGAGAAATAACAGAGCCATCTGGATTTGAAGCACATCGCCCACGGTCGAATTCCCTATACCCAGGAAACGCAAGCAAAGAAAAGCCATGAGGCACCGGGCCAGAATGAAAACAAAGCTCAGGAGACAGACCCCGGCAAATTGGGCTTTCCCTGCGCGGATAAATCTCCATGTGCCATGGTGGTAGTCATAGACGAGGCCGATCAGCTTGGATGCCGTTAACTCCATACGACCCTGGTGAGAGTCGGGGGTGTTGGAGATCCGGCGATAGGCCCGCAACAGGCGAGTCACGGCAAAACGAAACGACCCGGGCCAGAGGAGGGCGGCGGTCATCAATCCAACGATAATCGTCAAAGGCCAGATGGCGACGGAAAAAAGCGAGCCCATGCTTGTGCCGGAAACAAGAACGCTGTAGAAACCCACGACGAGCAAGCTCACCATGGTCCCGAGGAAGGTGATCAGGCTGATCGTCGTCGCTGTGGCGACATTTACCCCGCCGCGATGAAGTATGTAGATCTGGCCGAATCCTCCCCCGGTCTGGGAGGGAGTGAGCATGGCTATCCCTGAGTTGGCCCATTCCGCTTTGAGGCATGTCCAAAATCCAGTGCCCGGCTGAAGCACATGGCAAACGAGCCAGATTCTCAAACCGGAAGCAAGCGTATCGAAAGGGAGGCAGAGAAGCATGAGCCAAAGGTACTCGAAACGAAGGCCGCTCCAGGTGAAGGTCTCCTCACCGTGCTCGATCCGGGAGAACTGGTAAAAGAAAATGGAAGTCGTGAGCAGGACGAAAACGATGCATCCCAACGCGAGTTTGATGCGGTGCGCTCGCGTCGAGCCGAATGCCCCAGCCTGTGAGAGGGCGGTGGTGTTCTCAGCGTGACCGGTGATCAGGGGTTGATTCTTCGTCGATTCCATGTGCCTTCACCTCAGGGCGTCAGCTTTTGCCTGACCTGAAGAGCAAGAGTTGTGCCGCTAAGGTTCTCTCTGTTTTCAGTGGGCGGGCAGGGCAGGGGACGGAGTCCCCCACGAGGCAGAAACCTGAGTCAGTCGTGGTACTTCGCCTGAGGGAGATCAGGGATTAAGGGCTGGGAGCGTGGATCGGCTTCTGGAAATTCGACAGAGAAGCTTGAACAAGAGGCCGGCAACCGGGATTGACAGCGTCTCCCTTGTTCAAGAATTTCAAAGTGAAGTCAACAGATTGACAAAACGTCGTGCGTGTTAACCGAGCAAAAGGGGTTGCAGGGTTCCCGGAGTGAGTGTGATTCTATTCTCTGCCTTTTTTGAGGCGTTTGTTCAGGGCCTGGCGGGTTATTCCTAAGCTGAGGGCGGCAATAGACTGGTTGCCTCCTGCGCGCCGCATGGCCTCGTCCACGAGGTTCTGCTCCAGTTCCTTCAACGTCGGCAATCGGTCCGAGAAAGAGACAGAGACACCCTCCCTCTGGACCTGTTGAGGCCGCTCTTTCTCCGGCGCAGGCGGCTTCTGAAAAATATGGGACTTGAAAAGGTCCATGGAGAGCTTGCCCGAGCGGTGAATACTGACAGAATCGAACACCATGGATTCCATCTCTCGAATGTTGCCCGGGAAGTGGTAGGTCGAAAGCAAGGTGAGAAGTTCTTCGGGCGGTGTGGGCCTGCTCTTGCCAAGGGTCGTCGAGGTCTTTTCAAGAAAATGGTTGAGAAGCAGAGGCAGATCTTCCATGCGCTCTCGGAGAGGGGGGATGTGGAGGTGATGATCGCAGAGCCTGTAATAGAGATCCTTTCGAAACCGCCCGCTGGCCTGGAGCGTGTTCAGATCCTGATTCGTGGCCACAACGACTCTTGCATCCGATCGCTTGGCCAGATCCGACCCGAGAGGAAAGTACTCCCCGTCCTGCAAGAGCCGCAGGAGTTTCACCTGTGAAGCATGGCTCAGGTCTCCAATTTCGTCCAGGAAGAGGGTTCCGCCTGCCGCCTGCTCCAGCAAACCCCCACGCGCCTGCTCCGCTCCGGTGAAAGCACCCTTCTTGTGTCCGAAGAGAGTGTCTGCAAAAACGTTGTCATCAAGGCCTGCCACGTTCACCGCGACAAAGGCTCCTTTGCGACGGCTGAGCCGGTGAACCGCCCTGGCCACCAGTTCCTTGCCCACGCCTGTCTCCCCGGTGATCAGCAAAGGCCTGGGGCTCGCTGCAATGGCCTCTACGTATTGAAAAATCGATCGCATCCTGGCGCTGCATGTCACAATTTCTGAAAAGACCTCGGGATGCTCAAGCTTGTCCGACAATACCTGGGCTTTGAGCAAACGGTTTTCCCTCTGCAACTCCCGGAGGTCAAGGGCCCTTTTCACCCCTCCGATGAGACGGCTCCTCTCAACCGGCTTCACCATATAGTCGAAGGCCCCCAGTTTCATGCACTTCACCGCCGTCTCCACATCATTCGCCCCCGTGATCATGATCACAGGAATTTCCGGGAAATCGGAGATGATCGCAGGAAGCAGTTCGTCGCCTGCGATGTAGGGCATCCTCAGGTCCAGGAGCACGATTTCCACTTCCTGTTCAGTGAGCAGGGGGATCACGTCACGGCTGTCCAGACACCTGATGAAGTTGTTCAGGCTCACAGAGCGAAGGGCCATTTCAAAGCTGGTGAGGGACTGTTCTTCGTCATCGACCAGCAGCACAGGACGGTGAGGAGATGTGATGTCCATCATCGGGTCACCTCTTTTCCGGTTTTAATGCTCCGGTTCACAGGGAGGATAACCTCTGCTTTCGTTCCTATCCCGGGCTCGGATGCAAAATTCAGCGTCCCCCCCTGTTCCTTGATGATTCTCGACGAAATGGCCAATCCCAGGCCCACACCCCCGGAATCATGCCTGGTGGAAAAAAACGGATCCGTGATGCGAGACAGGTTTTCGGGCGGTATGCCGACTCCCTCATCCTGCACCTGCAGAACAACGTTGCCGTTGACTTCGTCCCACCGGGTCGATACACGAATCCCCTTTTTTCTGTCCGGAAGGGCCTGGCAGGCGTTCTGCACCAGGTTGATGACCACTTGCTCGAGGCGCTGGAAATTGCCTTTCACGGAGGGGAGATCTTTCTCAAGATCCAGTGAAAAACTATCCGTTGATTTCCTGACCATATTGGAGAGGAGGGAGAGGGCGGACTGGACAACGGTGTTGAGGTCCACTGGTTGGGTCAAATCAGAGGTGTCGGGCCTCACATAGTCTTTTAAGTCAGCCACAATCTGCTTGATGCGCTCTGATCCCTCGAGGATCCCGGAAAACAGCTTGGGGATATTCTCTCTCATTTCTGAGTAGAACATGCCGCCCAGGAGGAAGTCTCCATTTTCCTTGTAGTACTCCTCCAGGATGGGCTTCGCCGCCTGCCATGAGTCCACCAGGAGAGGAGCGTTCAACATTATAAAATTGTTGGGATTGTTGATCTCGTGGGCAACTCCGGACACAAGGGTCCCTAGTTCCACCATCTTGCTTGCCTGCAAAAGCTGCTGATGGTGCATCCGCTCTCTATCTTCGGCCTCTTTGCGGTCTGTCACATCCCGGGCGAGCCCTCTGAAGCCAGTCGGAGTTCCCCTCCCGTCACGCATGAGGGACACGGAGGTTTCCAGGTATCTCCTTGAGCCGTCCTTGCAGAGGGTCTCCCAGCCGAAAACTTTGGCCGGCTGTCCTGTGCGATAGACCTCGTTAAAGGTCTCATAAACCCGTTTCGCCGTCTCTTCGCTCATAAAGGCCCGGTTGTTCAGTCCCGTCAGCTCATCCCTGGGATAGCCAAGGATCCGGCGCATGGCATCGTTGAAGAAGGTCATGTTGCCGGCCAGATCGATTTCATAGTACCCATCTTCGATGCTTTGAAGAATGATTCGGTATTTCTCTTCGCTCTGGCGCAGAGCATCCTCCGTGAGCACACGATCCTTGATCTCCTGCCTGCAGGCCGCATTCACGGTGATCAATTCTTTGTGCTGCACTTCCACGGTTGCAAGAGCCCTGGAGAAACGCAGGGACAGGAGACAGGCTTGAGAAAAAATGAAGACGAAAAAACCGAAGGCGGCGAAATACCCTGTCTGGATCATCTTCTCCACATGAATGATGTCGTTTATGGTTCCAAGAGAAAGGATGATGAACCCGGCGAGGAAGATGAAGGCCCCTTCCCTTTTGCGCTTCAAAGCCAGGACCAGAACATAGAGCCCGTAGAGGGAGGTCACGAGGAGCAGCGCTTGGCAAGCAGGGAGGAGGTAAGAAAACACCCGTCCCGGAGTGAACAGGATGACCAAAGAAACGACGCATGAAGCAGCCACGATGAAGCGCAGAAAAAGCCGGGAGAATTCCTTTGAGAAGAGGGAATGCATGAACAGAGCAAAAGCGGGAACAGCGAGACACATGGAGAGATACTCCAGCTTGAGCAGCAGGCCCCAGCTCAGAGCCGGTAAAAGGTGGGTGAGGTATCTTTCCCCTGTGGTCAGGAGCCGCACGGCCACCACAAAACAGAAAAGACTGAAGTAAAGAGGTGACCGATCCACTTTTCTCAGAAAGAAAAGACCGAGGTGATAGATGGCCATGATGAAAATACTGCCGAAAAGAAAGAGATCCATACCGACCCGTCGCTCTCTCAAATCTCTCAGCCGCCCTTCCTGTCCTAATTGGATCGCTTCCCAGGCTCCCCCTCGCCGGTGATGGAAATTCGACACGTGGAACACGATGTCAAGACGATCGACACTTTCGTTGATGCCTAAGACCTGGGGATAGTACCTGGGAACTGTTCTTTCACGATCTTTTCCCGGCACTCCCACAGCGTCCAGGAGCCTTCCGTTCACGTACACCCTGTAGGCTGTTCCCATGTCTTGAAATCGAAGGGCTAGGGACTGTTGCACGCCGTTGAGCATTACTCTGAGGCGATAGGTAGCGTATCCTTGCCCGGGAAGTTTTCCAGCCCCTAAGCGGTGGTTGCTCCAATACGCGGGTACAGGGATAAAACCGTTTGTCTCATGAGAAGGGCTCAAGAAGTCGGAAGGTGGTACATGGCGCTCCCAGTGAAACTCATACTCTCCGTTGAGATCCACAGGGCCGTCTTTTTCGAAATCCCAAGGGCTGAGGTCCAGAACCCCTCTTACGGCTCTGGGAGGGGTCTTCCCGTCGTGGATGGAGCGGCAGGCAGGAGTGAAGAGCAGGAGCGGCACCACAAGGATGAGCAGTATTCCGGATAGGAGAGATTTCATATCCAGGTAAGGCCCTCTTAAATTAAAGGAGTCACGGAACAAATCCCTTCCTCTTCCATTGAGTTGCGGCCACGCTTTCCCAAGAGGCTCCTTCGGCTCCACTTTTTTCTTTTACCACAAAATCACCCTTTCTTTCCAGTCCTTTCATTCGCCTTCGCCAGGATATTCTGCAGCTTGCTGCAGAGGGGAATGGCGAGGCGACCGCGCCGTAGCTCGTGAGAGCGAAGGCGGGTGGGGCTTCGGCGCAATTCCGCTCCAGAGATACCCCGCAGCTTGCGGCGGGGAGCTTCATTGACGGCCGGTGCGGTTTCCCGTGCGTTTTCTCCCGTGTTGCATGAAATGCTGGTGGGCCTGGAACATGAAAGTCCTGAGCGAGGCTTCCCTGCCGGGCTGGTAACTTCCGTCATAGGGAGTGTCCAGGTAGGGGAATTGCCGTTCACTCATGAGCGGCCTCACGACCGCGGAGGTGGTGATGCTCGGCATGCAAGTGAAGGGGAAGACGTTCACCACGCCGTTGTACCCTTCTTTTGCACAGTGAAGGATGCCGGCGATGCTCAGGCAAGCCTCAGTGCTCACGTCGAAAGAAAAGATTCCAGAACGGTCCAGCGTTTTTTCCAAGTGGGAGATCTTGTGATCGCCGGCCAGATCGGTGATCTTCTGTGCCCGCTTGTACAGCGTTTTCTGGGTCCTCTCCTGGAAGAGAAGATTCATCCCGAAGTTCAGGATCTCCTTGGCGCAAGCCTTGACCTCTGCAAGGCGAAGCAGTCTGAGACTGAGGGCAAGGTTCTTTCTCGCCTGCCTCAGCCCGGCATAGCTCACGTAGTTCACCCACTCGGAGATCGAAGCGTTTTCCACCTCTGCCCCGTATTTTTCCAGAACCTTGATAAGATCCTGGTTGGAATCCCTGTGCATCCTGAGGAAAATTTCCCCTACGATCCCGATGAGAGGTTTTGGTGAGATTTTGGGGTCTATGATGCCTTTCACCTCATGGAGTATCCCATCCAGTTCCGAAAGGACAGGGTCAAAGTCATTTGCAACTCCGTAAGTCTCAAAAGAGTGAGCCATGCGGTGCATCGCCTGCTCCATGAACGCATCGGTCATGTCTTGCTCCTTCTCATAAGGTCTGACCCTCCAGGTGAGCCTGTCCAGGATGTCCGCCACCACGACGGAGAGAAAACCTGCTTTTTTGAAACCCAAAACCTTTTCCTTTTCGAGAAGGCCGTCTACGGAGTAGCCGTCTTTCGTGGTCACAGAGCTGATCTTCAGCTTCTTCAATCCGGGAAATGAGTCCAGCACGATTCTCTGGTACTTGTTGTACAAGCCAAAACGGCAAGGCCCTTCGGATTCGGGCATGAAGTAAATGTAATCTTCAGGACTGAAGGCCGGTCCCAGCCTTTCTCTTTCTTCTTTAACAAAGCAAAGGATATCCCCCAAGGTCACCTGGCACGGATAGCATTCTTTCCCTGAGGTGTTTTTCTTTCCGAGATCGAGCCCTCCGTATGTTCTCAAGACCTGGGCCTCGATGCCGAAGGATCTGAAAGTCGCCGCAAAAAGGTGGGCGGTCATTCTGTTCATCTCCGGGATCAACACCTTTTTCTTGGTGAGATGAAATTTCCCCAGAGTTTCCGACAGGGGTGGGAACTCAATGATGTTGCTTGCTTCCATAGCCGTTTCCCCTTTCCTCTAGTGAGCGACCCTGCGGCTCAGTCCCGGTGCAAGTTTACGCATACTGTTCTCAATGACGTTTTTGTAGGCCTCGAGCCTTGTCATCACACCGGCCGCCGCACTGTGTTCATCCATCTCAAGGATCAAATACGCCTTGTCGCCCATGATGTGTTTGTAGAAGTGCTCAATAAAAGAATCTGCTCCACAGCTGAAATTGGTCAGGTGCAGGCCGAAAGTGGTGGGTGCTTTCCGGATGCGTCTGGCGGTTCTCAGAATCTGAGCCCCGAGACCCCAGAACATGGAGGGGAACTCCGCGAGATTCACATCGGATACATCCATAAAATCCATGGGCAACGCCGACACCCCGAGCTTGGCAAGGTTCTGTCCAAGTCTGAGATTCAGCCTTTCATCGTGAAGGTTGTAGGCTCGCCCTGTCACCACCACCAGGGGCTCCTCCGGAGGGAGGGTCATGAGGAACTCTCTCCCCCGCCTGTGAAGTTCTGTCTCGAATTGCTCCTGCCTCTGGAGAGCATACTGAAAGGCGGCTTTCACCTGTCCTCTTTTCCAGCCGAGTTTCCCAACGAGCTGCTTGTAAAGGTCCAGGGCGATTATTTCAGGATCAGACTTGAGGTTGAGGGTCGGGCTCAGGAGATCGCTCCCGGGGATTCCCAGGGCTGAGCGAATCATGAAAGAACTGCTCTGCACCATGGGGCAGTAATATCCCCTCTCTGAAGGCTTGGGCGTGGCCATGTCGATGAGCGTCGGCAGAAACAGATAGCTTGTTTTCCCCATCAAGGTCTTGGCATGACCGTGGGAAACCTTCATCGGATAGCAGGTCTCCGCCGCCATGGTCTCAATGCCTATCCTGGAGATCTGCTCGTTCGTAGGCGGTGTGAGCACGAGCCGGAAACCGAGGTGATCAAAGAAATGAGCCCACAACACGCTGCTCTGAAGCCCATAAAGAGCCCTGATCATGCCCACGGTGGGTCTTCCATCGACCTCCATCAAAGGGTCGTCCTGAACCGGCTCGAAGATCCCTTGCACGTGGCTCTGCCAGATCTTTTGCCGCACCTCGAAAAGGTTTTCCTTTCTTTCCTCTGTTCGTCTGCTCCGCTCATACCTCCCGCACTCTCCGCCCCAAACGCTTTTGCGACCGTCGAAATTATAAACTTTGAGCTTGCACTGGTTGTGGCACTCGGCATCCGCGCGGCAGGTCCTCTCCGAGTGGCTCATCCGGTCGTTTATGGCACTGTCGATTCCCCGGAAGGTGCTTTCCTTTTTTCCCTCGGAACGCATCTTCTCTTGGAGGCTCAGGGCGGCACCGAAGGCGCCGAGCACCTCCCTGTGGCGAGGTACGACAAGGCCCTGGCCAAGAATGTTTTCGAAAGCGGCAACCACGGCTTTGTTCAGGGAGGGGCCGCCCAGAAACATCACTTTTTCCCCGATCTTCCGGTTCCCCACCACACGGTTCAGGTAGTTGTGGACAATGGCATAGCAGAGCCCTCCGATGAGGTCCTCCCTGGGCACTCCCTTCTGATGGTAAGAGACGAGGTCTGATTCCATGAACACGGTGCACCGTTCTGCAAGCTTGACGGGCCGGTTCGAAGAAAGGGCGATCTCCTGAAACTCACCGACAATGTCAATGCCGTACTTGTTGGCCAGTTCGTGGAGAAAACTTCCTGTCCCTGCAGCGCATACCTTGTTCATGTCAAAATCGAGAGGGTGGGTGTTGGCAATGGAGATGTATTTGGCATCCTGGCCTCCGATTTCAAAAATGGTGTCCACTTCCGGATCAATCTGCACTGCGCCCCTGGCGTGAGCGGTGATTTCGTCGATGATGAGATCCGCATTCAAAAAGTCTCCCACCACGCTTCTTCCTGAACCTGTGGTGGCCACTCCCAGGATTTGGACCTGATCCCTGATCTGTTCTCCGAGGTGCCGGAGGAGTGCCTGGGTGACCTCAATGGGTTTACCCTGGGTAGGAACATAACGTTTATGGATGATCTCCTGACGGTCATTGATGAGCGCGTACTTCGTGGTGGTGGAGCCGACATCGATGCCCAGATAAGCGGCCGGACTCCTGCCGAGAGGTCTCCAGGGGATCTCGTTCTTTTCAGGAAATACGGTTTTTTCAAGCACAAGCCTTGACCCCAAAGGCACGGAGAGCGTCTGCCCCGGATCTTTGACCAAGACCCTTTCAAGGTCAGGGCAATCTTTCCTTCCCGATTGAAGGGCTTGGAGTGCAACGCCCAAAGCGCCGATCGAGGTGCTGTGCGCGGGGACGATGAGACTTGGAAAATATTCTCTAAAGGCCCTCACCTGAAGGGCGTTCAGAGACAGCCCTCCGATGAAAAGGATAGGGTCCAGGAGGGAGCACTTCGACACAATGGTGCTCAGGTAATTCCTGGCATTCCCTATGTGGAGGCCGTAGATGATGTCTTCAAGGAGTTCCCCTTTGTTTTGAAGGTGGATCATGTCGGACTTGGTGAAGACGGTGCAGCGGCACGCGACACTGGCAGGCTTTCGGCTCTTCAGCCCCAGGGAGATAAAGTCTCCAAGGATGGAATCGAGAGGCCGATGGTCCGTGCCCTTCTTCTTCTCGTACACGGCTGTGGCCAGACGCTCTGCCTGCTGATCGATGAAGGATCCCGTGCCTGAGGCACAGGGGCCGTTGGTGTTGAAGGTGGCCAGGTCCCAGCCGGCTTCGCGATGGTTGATCTGGGCCAGGGAGGTGTCCTGCCCGCCCATGCTGATCACGGTCCTCACATCCGGCTGGAGGTGGAGCGCTCCCAGGACCTGGCTGATGATCTCGAACTCGTAGAAGGTTCCGAGTTTTTCGCTGAGGTTCTTGCCGTGGTTCCCGGTAAAAGCAACGGATGCGATGCTCCCCTTGCCGAAACGCTCGTAGAGTTCGCGGATGAGGGCGGCCACCGTCTCCTCCGCCTTTCCCATGTGGCGTACGTAAGGGAACTCGTAGAGGATCCGTTTTCTCTCATCGATGACCATGCCATTGACACTCACAGATCCGGCGTCAATGCCCACATACAACTTTGCTGAGGCGGGGAAAATTTGAGCCGTCATGGTTTGTCCCTTCCTTTTCTTTCAAAGAGGCGAGTGCGACCTGATAACATGCCTAAGCAAGCGGCATTCCAAACTCGTTCCGATCTCTCAACCGTGCGTTTTCGATAAGGGGAAGGTGCGCTTGCCGGGCTGCTGCCTCGGAGACAATCTAGCATCGGCAAGAGGTTAGGCTACAAATAGGCAATCGAGAGAACCGGATGAAGGGGCGACGGGAAATCGCCTCTCTTTTGGGTTGGTAAGGGGATTGCCCTGGCCGAAGGATGCAACCATAATTGACATGACTTGACGGGACCCATGAAATCAGACAGGCGTATCAAGGGGTTGGAAGATAGAACCGTGCGTCTACAGCGAGTGGGAGGTTGCAGCCTTCCAAGGAGCAATGCTATTTGCCGGCCTTAAGGATCGACTGTCTCTTTTTCACTCCGCTACTTTGTGGATTCGTAATACTGGGCAAGGTGCTTCCACGCCCGTTCTTTCAGCTTTTTCAGAAGGGGAGGCCAACGAGTGTGGATGTACTTGATATCCCATTCGAGCAGCCGGGTCGGTTCAATCGCCCGGACAGTGACGGTGCGTTTGTTTTGTGGGCCAGTGGCTCCGATCTCGCCGATGATTTCGCCGGTGCCCATTTTGCGGATCACGCGGCCGCTTTGAGCGACGATCTCGACACCACCGGATAGAATCAGGCAAAAGGTTCTCTCCGCGGCTTCTCCGGTTCTATAGATCGTCACTTCTGGGGCAAGTCCCTTCTCTTCGCCGTAGAAGAGAAGCAGGTCGAGCTCTTCGTCATTCAGCGTCCTAAAGATCTCGGATTTCTTCACGATGTCCTTGATCTCAGCAGCGTCCATTGTAGGGCACCTCGGACAGGCCAGGATTTTGTAATTTCACAATAAAGCATGGAGGGAGTCAAGTCATGATTCGCCCTTTGCCGTTTCGAGCTGCCGGGAGGGGCAGATCTGTTTTTGAAAGGCGGCGATCGTCAATGAACGGGATGGGTGGGAGAAGTGATTCTGAGGATCCGACCGTCGATGGGGTGAGGCTGCAGGGTAGACCAGTTCAGCATCTCTCCTCCTCGATCCTTGTCGAAAAATTCCCCAAGCCTGCTGAAGGGGGAGCGACCTGGATCAGCGAGGATCACCATGCTCACGCCTTCATCCATGGCTCGGGAAATCAAAGAGCGAATGGGATTCACCATGCTGTCCCAAAAGCAGATGTCGGCTCCGATCAGGATTTTCATGCCCTTGAGATGTTCGCGGGTGAGATCTTCAAAACCAAGGTTGATGGTGGCAATCTCCACATCGTTGATTTCTGAGTGTCTGTGAAGATAGTGGAAAACCTCCGGGTCAATATCCACTCCGGTCACCGCGGCACCGAACGTCTTGGCGCAATAGATGCCGGCCAGTCCCCAACCGCAGCCCAGCTCCATGACCTGACTGCCGGCCGGCACCGTGCAGCGTTTCAGGAAATCCATCAATAGCCAGCTTGACGCCCAAACCCTGTACCCGAACCAGTTAGGGGCGTGCTGTCTTTTGAGAATCCGAATGTCATGATGGCCGGAGGATAAGGCGTGGACACCATAGCACAGGACGTCTTTCTTTCTTTTGCTGGACACAGAGCTCCTGCATCTTTCCAGCCCCTGTTCCCAAAAAAGGGAACAGGGGCGGAAACGCTTTTTCAAACGGCCTTTGAAGCCGAAGATCAGTAGTTGGAGCGTCCTCTGTCTCCCCCTCCCCAACCGCCTCTGCCCTGGCCACCTTTGCCTTGTCCGCCTCGTCCTCGTCCTCCTCCGCCTTCCCCTCTTCGGCCGTCCGATTTGGAAATGGCCTCGTTGACCTTCACGGCCCGGCCCTTCAGTTCCTTGCCGTTCAAGGCACTGATGGCAGCGCGGGCCTCGGCTTCATTGGACATTTCCACAAACCCGAAGCCTCTGGATCTGCCGCTGAAAGAGTCCTTGACGATGGTTGCCGTCTCGACCTGGCCGTGAGCCGCAAAGGCATCTTTAAGATCCTGATCACTGGCCTCGAAGGACAAATTCCCCACGTAAATCTTCATTGTCATGACCTCCATTGATGATTGGTAGCTGTTTCAACCCTAAACAAAAATCTCTAGCCGGCCAGAGGGTGGTGTGTATCGTTGCCGGAAACATGAGTGCCCCAACAGGGAGGGAACGAATGGGGAATCGGCACTGTGGAGACCAGCAGTGAGCGGCTTTAGACCTGATACCTAGCAGGTAGCTTTATCCCTTTTAGAAAAGCGGCAGACATAAGTCAAGGTTTTATTCGCCGTCTTCCGCCGGGTTGAGCGATCTCCTCTTTCCTCTTTAAGTCGCTTGTGGTATTGAGGTTTCCCAATGCTTGAACATGTCTTTGTCACAACGCTCATACTCTTCGCCGGTTCCCTGCTCCAGGGATTGGCCGGTTTCGGCGGTGCCCTCGTCTCCATTCCCTTAATTCTTCTCTACGCAGAGCCCAGATGGGCGGCCCCTGTGGTCGTTCTCTGCTACACGATCAACCGGGTTCCCGCCATGTTCGTGCTGCGAAGGAACCTGATGTGGGACCATTCCCTCCTTTTGATCGCTGCGGCGATCCCGGGGGCCTTGTTCGGCGGACTCCTCCTCAAGAGCAT
The DNA here is from genome assembly GCA_963702565.1 of uncultured delta proteobacterium. Lineage (GTDB taxonomy): Bacteria > Desulfobacterota > DSM-4660 > Desulfatiglandales > HGW-15 > CAVPDE01. Next base: position 181,087 of record CAVPDE010000019.1, read on the forward strand.
GCCGCCGGGGCTCATCATGAAAATCATGGGTACGGTGCTCATTCTGTTTTCGGCTTACAAAGTCCTCGCGCCTGAATTCAAACTGGTTTTCTCAGGGATGTGGGCGCTTCCGACAGGCCTGTTAAGCGGTATTCTGGGAGCGGCCATAGGAACGGACGGACCGCCCGTGGCGGTCTACGCGGCGCTGAAACCGTGGAGCAAAGAGCAGGTCGTGGGAATGCTCCAGAGTTTTTTTCTGATCACCAACTTCGTTATTCTTGGAAGCTATTGGGTGCACGGCTTGCTGACTCCATCCGTGCTCACAACAGCCGGAGTGGCCGCACCCTTTGCGGTTGGAGGCATCCTTCTCGCGATCAGAATGAATCGGCGCATGAGCCAGCGCCGTTTTGAAGTGATTCTTTCGATCGTGATCGGGCTGATGGGCGTGCTGCTCTGGGTGCGTTGAAGAAAATAGATCCCTTATCCGATTCCTCGATCATTCCAATATTCCATTCTTCCACTCTTCCACCACTCCATTACTCCAATCCTCCATTACTCCACTCTTCCCTAGTCCAGCGTCTTGCTTACTCTTCGCACGGCGAGCAGCATCACGGAGACGCTGATAAAGAGAAGGGCGAGCATCTGGGGCCACAGAATATCGATGCCCGACCCTTTCAGGAAAATGTCCCGGATAATCACCAGGAAGTAGCGGAGAGGGTTGACGTAGGTCACCCACTGGATGACCGGGGGCATGTTGGCGATGGGAAAGATGAAGCCCGAAAGGAGAATGATGGGAAAGGTGAAGAAGAAAGTGGTGACCAGGGCCTGCTGCTGGTTTCGGCTGATGGTAGAAATGAAGAGACCCAGGGCGAGAAAAGAGAGAAGATAGATGAGCAGGCAGGAGAACAGAAGCGCCACACTCCCTCTCATGGGCACACCAAACCAGAAGACCCCCACGCTGCTCACCAGAGCCACCTGAAAAATGCCGATCAGAGCAAAGGGGATGGTTTTTCCCAGAATGAACTCAACCGGCCGGATCGGGGTGACCATGATCTGCTCCATGGTGCCCACTTCCTTTTCTCTCACCACGGCCATGGCCGTCAGGTTCAAGACCGACACCATGATGACCAGAGCAATAATGCCCGGCACATAGAAGTTTCTCGAAAGCAGTTCCGTGTTGTACCACACCCTGATCTCGGGCTGAACGATTCCCTGCGATCCAGCAGGAATGATTTTCCGAAGAGGCGGATTGTCTTCGAGCCGCTTCTTGAGCTTTGCCCGGTTGAACCGTTCGATGATCTGGAGCGAATAGCTCTGCACCAAGGAGGCGGTGTTCGAATTGGTCCCTGCCACGATCACCTGGACCAGAGCTGTGCGGCCGCTTCCCGCGCGGGCGGCCAGGTCAGGACCGAGGTGAAGCACGGCTTTCACCGTGCCTTTGTCGATCAGGGTGGTCATCTCCCCCGGCCTTTGGATGGTCTCCGTGAACTTGAAGTAGCCGGAAGAGGCAAAGGCAAAGGCCAGCTCACGGGAGACAGGGGTGTTGTCTTCGTCGTAGAGCGCCATGGGGATGTTCTTGAGATCCAGGTTGGCGGCATAGCCGAAGGCCACGAGCTGCAGCAGGGGAGGGACGAACACCAGAAACCTGAGGCGGGGATCCCGAAGGGCCTGGATGATCTCTTTGATCAGGAGCACTTTGACCCGGAGGAACATCGTTCGCATCAGAGAATCCTCTTGGTGAAGCGTTTTCGAGCGAGGTTGAGCACCAGCACGGCATAGAGGACCAGGGCCAGGACCTGCGGCCACAGCACCGTGAGCCCCACTCCCTGCAGGAACAGGCCCTTGAGGACTTCCACATAATAGCGGGCAGGCACGATGAAGGTGAGGGCCTGGAGCACCACCGGCATGTTTTCGATGGGGTAGATGAATCCGGACAGAAGGAAGGAGGGGAGAAAGGCGCTGATCACGGAGATCTGGCTGGCCTGGATCTGGCTCTTGGCGACCACGGACACGAAAAGACCCCACGAGAGGGAGCCGATGAGAAAGATCAGAGAGGTGATGAAGAGATTGATGTAGCTGCCGCGAAAGGGGACATCGAAAATCAGCACTGCGGCACCGACCACCAAGGCAAGATCCACCAGACCGACAGCCAGATAGGGGAGGAGCTTGCCCAGGAGAAGTTCGAGGCTCGTGATGGGCGTGGAGATAAGCTGCTCCAGGGTCCCGGTCTCTTTCTCTTTGGATACGCTCAAGGCGGTCATGACAGAGCAAATGGCCATCATGATGACGCCTGTCAGGCCGGGAATGATGAAGTTCTTGCTCTTGAGTTCCGGGTTGAACCAAACACGAATTCTGGCTTCAAGGGGCATGTCCACCATCTTGAGGCCTGCGCGCCGGATGCGCTGTTCCTGCAAGGCAATGTCAAAACCCGCAGCCACGGCCTTGAGGTACCCGAGGGCGATGGTGGCGGTGTTGGAGTCGCTTCCGTCAAAGACCACCTGAATGGGTGCGTGGACCCCCTGCTTCACCTTGGAGGCGAAGTCTAGGGGGATGACGAGAGCCATGAGCGCCTCGCCTTTTGCAAGGCTGGCATCCACGTCTGCGTCCCTGTCCAGATACCTGACCAGGGTGAAATAGCGGGAATCGGTGAGCCGATGGATGAACTCGCGAGACACAGGAGTCCGGTCCAAATCCAGGACCACCGTGGGGATGCGGTCCACGTCCAGGCTCAGGGCGTAACCGAAGAGAAAGATCATGAGCAGGGGGTTGAAAAGCGCGCCCATGAGGCTCCGTATGTCCCGGCTCATTTGAATGAATTCTTTCTTGGTCAAAGCCTTGATTCTTCGGATGCTCATGAGGATTGCCCTGCCTTGTGGCCCACGAGAGCGACGAACACGTCTTCCAGCGTGGGTTCGATGGGCCGGATGGAATCCACGAGAAGGCCGGATGAATGGAGAAAGCCGGGGAGGTAAGCCAGAGCGTCGATGTCCTGTTTCAGCCGTACATGAAGGGCACGGCCGAAAACCGCTGCGTCGAGCACGCCTTCCGCAGGGGCAAGGGCCTCGACCGCAGCAAGGACTTGGTCTGTCGCAATCTCGTAGATGGTTCCTGCAAGGTGCTTGGATTTGAGCTCAGCAGGAGATCCGAGGGCAATCAACCGGCCGTGGTCAATGAGGCCGATTCGATTGCAGTACTCCGCCTCCTCCATGTAGTGGGTCGTGACAAAGACCGTGACTCCGCCGTCCGCCAGAGTGTAGATCAAATCCCAGAAGTTGCGCCGGGTCCCCGGGTCCACGCCGGAGGTGGGTTCGTCCAGGAAGATGATGGGAGGCTGGTGCAAAAGCGCGCACCCCAGGGCCAGGCGCTGCTTGAGACCGGTGGGGAGTTCTCGGGTGAGGGAGCGGCGTCTTTCCTCGAGGCCGATCAGGGCCAGCACATCCCGAATTCGCATTTCACAGGTCGATGAGTCGAGCCCGTAGATTCCCCCGAAAAAGGCCATGTTCTCTTCGACCCGCAGGTCGTCGTAAAGGGAAAATCGCTGGGACATGTAACCGAGTTTCGACTTGATTTGCTCAGACTGGCTGACGATGTCCAGCCCGTTGACCCACCCTTGACCCGAAGAGGGTCTGAGAAGGCCGCAGAGCATGCGGATGGTTGTGGATTTGCCCGCGCCGTTGGGTCCCAGAAAACCGAAGATTTCCCCTGAGCCGATTTCAAGAGAAATGTGATCCACAGCCACAAAGCTGCCGAAGCGTTTGACCACATCCCTAAGGATCACTGCCGCGTCACTCATGGGTCTCGGTTTCCCTCCACAAGGGAAAGGTAAACGTCTTCCAGGCTCGGCTGAATGGGTTCGAGATGAAAGGCGCCGAGGCCGGAAGAGGTGAGTTCGTTTTCTACAGGAGAGAGGTCTTCAGCCTCCCTGAGAGAGAAATGGATTCCGGCCCCGAAGAGGCTTGCCTGGACCACTCTTGGGGAGCTCTTGAGCACTCTCATGGCCTTTCGGCGTTCCGGGGTTTTCAGCTCAAAAAGCTGGCCTTTAACTAGGCTTCTCAGGTGAAGAGGTTCCATGACCAGCGTCACCTTTCCTTGGTCGAAAAGCGCGACCCGGTGGCAGCGGTCCGCCTCGTCGAGATAGGTGGAGGCAACCAGAATCGTCACCCCCTCCCGATGGAGTTCGTAGAGGATCTTCCAGAAATCCCTTCGGGACACAGGATCCACTCCGTTGGTCGGTTCGTCCAGGAACAGGACCTTGGGGGTGTGAATCAGAGCACAGCTCAGGCCCACCTTTTGTTTCATGCCTCCGGAGAGTTGTCTGAAAAGACGGCCGGTGAAAGGGGCTAGCCCCGAGAATTCAAGAAGCCGCGTCATCCTCTGTTCGTAGCGGTCCCTGGGAACCTGGTAGAGGTCCGCGTAGAGCTCGATGTTCTCCTTGACCGTGAGGTCTTCGTAGAGTTTGGCCGGCTGGGCCATGTAGCCGATTTGGTCCTTGATCGCTTCAGGATCCTTGTCCACATCACTTCCTAAAACCATGGCTTTGCCGCTTGTGGGCCGCATCAAACCGCAGAGGATGCGGAGGCAGGTGGTTTTGCCCGCGCCATCCGGCCCCATGAGCCCGAAGATCTCGCCTTGCTCTACGGAGAAGTTCAGGCCGTCGAGTGCCTTTACCGGACCGAAGGATCTGCACAGGTTTTCGGTTTCAACAAGGGCCACGAGTTCACTCCATCACTCCATCACTCCAGTACTCCAGTACTCCAATACTCCAATACTCCAATACTCCATCACTCCATTACTCCGGTTACTTTAAAACCACATCCACAGGCATGCCTGCCTTCAGTTCCTGCTTGGGGTTCTGAAGCGTCACCTTGATCCGGTAGACCAGCTTGACCCGCTCTTCTTTGGTCTGCACATTCTTTGGGGTGAACTCGGCTTCAGGGGAAATGTAGGTCACTGTGCCCGGGTAGGTCTTGTTCGGGAAGGTGTCTGAAATCACCTCGCCCTTCTGTCCGAGATAAACTTTTCCGAGCTGAGTCTCCGGAACATAGGTCTTTACCCAGACCTCGTCCAGGTGTGCGACCGTGACCACGGGCGTTCCTGCCTGCACATATTCCCCTTCCTCTACGTCCTTGACCGTGACAAACCCGTCAAAGGGCGCGTAGAGGCGCGACTTCCTGAGATCCTCCTCGGCAATGGCGAGAAGTGCTTTGGCCTGTTCCCTCTGGGCCTGTAGGGCCAGAAGATCGAGCTTTAGTTTTTCCACTTCCTTGCGTCCTGCTTCTGCAACAACCAGGCCGGCGCTGGAGCCTGCGAGATTGGCTTTGCCTTCCAGCACCAGTTCATCGCGGGGACCGGCCTTCACCAGCTTGTAGCGTTCCAGGGCCGCCTCATAGGCCGCCCTGGCCGCCTCTGCGCTGGTGCGGGCTGCATCGTACTGGCTCTCGGAGACGATTTTGCCGGCAAAGAGGTCCTTCATCCTCCGGTAGTCCCTTTCCCTGTTCTCCCACTCGAACTTGGCCCTGTCCCTGGCTGCTGCGGCCTCGGCGATCTCCTGTTCCCTCGACCCGGTTTTGAGGCTCTGGTAGCGGGCATCAGCGGCCTTGACCCCGGCCTTTGCGCGGTTGATCTCTGCATCCAGAACTTCTTCTTTGATCTTGATCGTCAGGGCCAGAGAAGCTTCGCGGGCATCGAGCTCCTTGAGCTGAGCTTCCGCCTGATCCCTGCGGGCTTTGATGACCTCCTGTTCGAGCTCTGCAAGAAGTTCGCCCTTCTTGGGTTTCATGCCTTCATCCACAAAGAGCTTGGCCACGTGTCCCGGAATTCGGAAGCTCATGTCCACTTCCGTGACTTCAATGTGACCGGAGGCCTTGATTTCAGAATCGGAGAGCCCTGGCAGGTAGAACTTAAAGTAATAAATTAATCCTGCGACAACGACGGCGGCAAGGATCACCGGTATTCTGCGACGTTTCATTTCTCACTCCTTCTTTGACCCGCGGATCAAGTTATTGACATAGGCGAGAGCCATGCTTTTGACGGCGGCTCGCCGGTCCTTAAGGTAAAGATTGAGGTCACCTACCTTGAAGTGGCCGAGCGCTTCCAGGAGAAGAGGGCTCACAAAACTGATCGCGCACATGCCCACCACGTTGACGATAAGATGAGTGGTCTGCGCTAGACTCAGGCCGAGCTCGCTTCCGATTCTGTCCATGATCTGGGGGAGGGTAACCCCTGAAGCCAGGGGACCCAGGTCTTTGAGCTCTCTGAACACTTTCCTGAAGCGCTCGCCGCCGTCCACAAATTCTCGCAGAATTATTTTGAGGAACCCGGGATTCCTTTCGTAATTGTCCATGTACGCATCCACAACCCTCTCCAGGCGGGACTCTACAGAGTCCTGGCTGAGCCACGCCTGACCCACTTGGTTGAGAATCCTCCTGAGAGCGCCGGCAATCACGTGGCCGTAGAGGTTTTCTTTGGTGCGGAAATAGTAGTGAAGCATGGCTTTGTTGACGCCTGCCGCATCGGCAATGGCCTGGGTCCGCGCCCCGAAGAATCCGTTCGCGGCAAATTCCTCTGCCGCTGCGGCGAGGATTCGTTCTTCGGGAGAAGACCGATCCATGAGTTCTTTGGTCATCATCACTGCCTCATTAATCATAAGGTTAAACCAGCCGGTTGGTTAATGTTATTTCTACGCTTGAGAGGCAAACCTGTCAAGGAAAAAGAAAGGAAGGTCCGTCTCGAAAAAAGAACCCCTGATCCGGACGATAGGACCAGGCGGAAAGAAAACTACGAATACCAGCAACTTAAAGATTTCAGGCACGGAATCAAACGACATCCCTAAGCACAGGCTTAAAGGAGAACATTGACATATGGACACTGATGAAGTAAAATTCTAATGATTAAAAGGACCTAGGCCGGTCATATATAACAGCGAGGTGAGTACCACCCCATGCCCTCCGCACCTGATTCCAAACAATCTAGAGTTACGCCCTCTGAGCAGGGTTCGAACCGATATGAGGACAGGCGGAACACGAGGGACAGAAGGAGCGGTGAGGACAGGCGAAAGAAGCAGGAACCTTTTGAAGGGCCGGACAGGAGAGGCGGAAAGGATCGTCGCCAGGGGGAACGCCGGACAAGAAAGCACCGGAGAATCCCCATCTTCGCGAAGCTTGCTATCGTCTCAACCTTCCTCATGTCCCTTTTCATCTGCTCCATCAGCTTCATCATTCTCTGGGAACAGAAACAGCAATTCGTCTCGCAGCTCACCGACTTCGGCGAGAGTCTGGTGAGAATCGCCGCAAGCAACGCTGCAGACAAAATCCTGGGAGAAGAAGAGCTGGTCCTCTTCCAGTTGGCCAAGAACCTGGCGCAAAACGAGCAGGTGCTTTTTGCGGTGATCACGGATCACAAGAAGATCATCCGGGCGCACAGCCGCATGGAGAATCTGGGCCTGCCCTATGAGCCGCCGGAAAAAGCAGCGATCCTGCAGGCCACGGGACCGGTTCGAAAGAGCGTCATCCGTCTGGGCGAGGAAGAGGCTCTCTACTTTGAGACCTTAGTCCGGTACCAGAACTTGAAGGTTGGGGAAGTGCATCTTGCCGTGTCGCAGGCCAAGATCCTCAAGAGCCTGAGCGATGCGAAGTTTTTTGTGGTGATGCTGACGCTCATGGTCATCGGCCTGGGGATCATTCTCAGCCTCGGTCTGAGCATGTATTTCACGGTGCCTATCCGGCAGCTCAGCGAGACGGCGAAAGCCCTGGGCATGGGCCAGTTCAGCCACCGGGTCAGGACTAGCCGCAACGACGAGTTCGGGGATCTGGCCTTTGCTTTCAACAGGATGGCTGAAGACCTGGAGGTGAAAGAGAAGATCAAGGACTCCTTCGGACGGTATGTGACGCCCGAAATCGTTGACATCATCCTGGCGAATCCGGAAAGCCAGTGGATGAAAGGTGCGACGGTGGAGGCGAGCGTCCTCTTTGTCGACATCCGCGGCTTCACGGCCCTTTCCGAGAACAAGACGCCGGAGGTCATTGTGGATCTCCTCAACGACTACCTGACTCGAGTCACGGACAGCGTGATCAAGCATGGCGGCCACGTGAACAAGTTTGTCGGCGATGAGGCCATGGCGGTGTTCGGTGCGCCCGCGGCTAATCCCGACCATGCGTTGGCCGCAGTCAGGGCGGCTCTGGAGATCCAGGATGAGATCGCGGAGCTCAACCTTCAGAAAAAAATGGACGGCATGAAAATCGGAGTGGGCGTAGGGATCAATTCCGGGGAGATGCTTTCCGGCAACCTGGGTTCTCAGAAAAGAATGGAATACACGGTCATCGGAGACAATGTGAACATCGCTTCCCGGCTGACCAAGGTCGCCAAAGCTGGGGAGATCTTGATCAGCAAGAAAACCTTTGATGCCATCGGGGAGAAGGAGGGGGAGTTGAGGTTTGAACCAAGAGGAAAAGCGCCGGTGAAGGGAAGGAGGGCGCACGTGACCATCTACAGCGTGATCCGCTCAAAGGGGGAGGAGTATGGGAATCTCCAGGCGCAGGGTTAGGGGCGTTTTCCTCATCGCCTTGCTGGCGGGGCTGGCTCTCATGACCTCATGCGCGTGGGAGAACTTGAGCCGCACGTTTTCGGAGCCTGCGCTCTCCAGAGGGAAACCCGGGGAACGCGTGGTCTTTCGATCGGAGGACTATGCCGTCTTGAGGCTCGGAGGGGATGAAAAGGCAGAAAGCCTTGCCCGGGAATTCCTGGGGGATCCGCGAAAGGCATGGGTCATTGCCGAGGCGAACAGAGGAGCGACCTTTGCCAAGGATCAAATGATCGTCGTCCCTCTCAAAGAAGAAAACAAAGGGGGCCTCACGCCGGAAGGCTGTCAGATTGTCCCTGTTCTTTGCTACCACCATTTTGCCGAAAGGTGCGACTCCTCTCTTTGCACTCCCACGTCCGTATTCGAGCAGCAGATGAGATTCCTGAAGGAGGAAGGGTATTCGGTGATCAGCACGGCGGAACTCGGCGAATTCCTTGCCTTTCGCAGGGCAATCCCCAAGAAGGCCGTGGTCATCAATCTCGATGACGGGTACAGGTCAACCTATGACATTGCGTATCCTATCCTGAAAAAGTACGGTTTCACGGCGACGCTCTTTATCTACACGGCCTTCATTGGAGCTTCGAGGAATGCCCTCACCTGGGATCAACTGAAAACCATGAAGGCCGACGGTTTCGAGGTGGGATGCCACTCCGTGAACCACGTCGATCTTTCAAAGAGGATGGAGGGTGAGAGTGAAAAGGAGTACCTGGCGAGAATCAAGAAAGAGCTTCTTCTCTCCAAACAGATCCTGGACGACAGGCTGAACCAGGACACCCGTTACATTGCTTTTCCCTACGGCGAGTTCAGCCCGGTCCTGCTGAAACTGTGTGAAGAAATAGGATACCGGGTCGGGTTTTCAGTCAAGTCGGGCGGAAATCCCTTTTTTTCCGAGCCTCTCACTTTGAAGAGGGATCAAATCTTGAAAAAGGACATGCAGAGTTTTTCTCTGAAACTCAAAACAATTCACCCTATGTCGTTGAAATAGAAAAGTGCGACCCTTTAGAAAAATTTTGCTTCTTCTTTTGTGCTTCGCGGGCTTCCTGGGCTGTGCCTTGGCCCCTGTCAAGGAGACATTGACCACGCCGGAAGATCGTTTTGCGAGGGACTCGATTGCAAGGGCTAAGGAGTTTGAGGCTGCCGGACAGCTCCCGGAAGCGTTGAGGCAGTATAAGATCGCCCTGACGGTTTGGCCCAACGACCGCATGGCAAAGGAGGGGCGAGAGCGCGTTGAGAAGAACTTGCGAAAAGGCGCGCAAGAGCACTACAGGTTGGGCTTGCGGATGCAGAAGGAGGGGAAACAGGCGCAGGCCCTCCAGCACTATCTGACGGCTTTGAGATTGTGGCCGGACTATCCCGAAGCCCTCCGCATGACCGTGGCAAGAAGATCGGTTACTGCTGAAAAGCAGGCGGTCCAGAAGGTTCAGCCCGAATCCGAGATCAAGGAGCCGCCCGAGCGATTGGCCACGGAAGAGGAAGCTCCCGTCTTTTTTGAAATACCGACCTTTCAAGAGGAACCACAAGAGGTCGTCCAACAGATTGCCGAATATCGTGAACACGGGACGGAGCTGTATCTGGAAGGAAGATACCAGGAAGCTCTTTCGGAGTTCAACAAGGTGCTCAGCGCGAACCCGAATGACCCTGTCGCCAAAGAGTATTCCTATAAATCCTCCTTTGAACTCGCCTTGGAATTCTTTCAGAAAAAGGAATACCTTGCCGCAAAAGAGCAGTTTCTCGTCTCCTTGAAGCACAACAGCAAATGCCAGCAGTGCCACGTCTACATCAGGCGGAGCGAGGAACTCTTCAAAGAGATGCACTACAAGCAGGGGATCGAGTACTACGGCAAGGAGCAGTTGACGGATGCCGTCACGGAATGGGAACTGGTGAGGGATGTGGATCCGAATTACAAGCGGGTGGACTACTACATCAAGAAGGCCAAAGACCTCCAGCGCAAAATCGATGAGCTGAAAAAAGAATCAAAGGAAGATGCCCAGGAATAGCCGGGACCTCGTCTACCTGTTCCTCAAAAACACATAAGTCGCGCCTGTCCCGCCATCGTAGGGCCTCGCTGTGGCAAAGGCGAGAACCACCTTGCGCACGCGGCCGCGGTTGAGCCACTGGGGCAGACCCTCTTTGAGCACGGGCAAACTCTCGGGAGAGTTCAATCCCCGTCCGTGCACGATGAGCACGCACCGCAAGCCATTCCTGAAGCTCTCGAGGAGAAAATCGGTCACCGCCGTCTCCGCGTCCGGCTTGGTCAAGCCATGCAGGTCAATGTGGCCCTGCACGGGCAGCTCTCCCCGCTTGAGTTTTTTCATGAGCTTGCGGCTAAACCCTTGGACAGCTCCTTCGATGTATTCATCACTGAAGGTGATGTCCAGTTCCACAGACCCTCTCACAAGACCCTGAAGCTGGTCCATCACCTGCCTGGATTCCCCGGTCGGCGGATGGGAAGGCTTGGCGCGAGATCCTGGCCCGTGGAGCGATCTCCTTTTGTCCTCGGGTATGGGGGTGACGCCTGCCATCGCATCGAGGAAAGATCCCATTTCCTCCTCAAGGGCATTTTTCCGCGGTTCTTCCTTAGGGGGTGCCTCGGGTTTTTCCTGGGTCTGCTTGATCTTCTCCTTGAGACCTTCGAATGCGGGATTGAAAAGATCAATGTCCTTCTTTTTCATGGGAAGCGTTTACCCCTTGAATTGCCGTCCGTTGTTCTATTATAACATGATCGTGATATTATGGAAGTGAAGGGCGGGATTCCATGCCAAGAATCGATGACTACAAGCAAGCCCTGAAGCTGGCTTCCGAGCAACTCATGGACAAAGACCCTGAGCTCCTGGCGAGCCTTTCGGGTGCGGTGATCGGCCGGGACAAGGAAGGCCGAAAAGAGCTGATCCTGAACGCCTTGAACCAGAAGGTGCGCATCACATGGCCTGGTTTCTCCTTTGCCTCCGAGAAGGTCGAGATGGAAATCCCCATTCAGCAGCAGATCCTCTACCTTCATTATTTTTTCGGAGCGTGGTCTTCAAAAGGGGCTAAAGCCACGGGGGAATGGATCTCTTTTCAGGAAATACCGGACGGCCGTTTTTACATGGATGCGTTCCAGAGAAGAGCGAAGAATCCCATGGTCATGACCTTCGGCGAAAAACCGGATCTCCTTCTCAAGGTGGCCACGGAATTGTACGGTGCCGCTCTCTTCAACCAGGGCGATGTTTCCGTGGTGGTGCGGGCGCTGCCTCTTGTCCCCATCGCGCTGATCCTGTGGAAGGGAGATGAGGAGTTTCCGCCCGAGGGAAACGTTCTTTTTGACCGGAGCGTCATCGGAATTCTTTCCGCCGAAGATATCGCCTGGCTGTCGGGCATGGTCGTCTATCCGATGATGGGAAGAGCGACGAAGAAGGTTTAAGGTACAAGGTAGAAGGTACACGGTTTTGGTTTTCCGTGCCCCGTTCACCTTGTACCGTGCACCTCTTGGATGCAAACGAAAAACTGATAGTTGTTGGAGTGAACTATGAGCAATGAAAAAGTACTTGTCGGCGTGCTGATGGGAAGCAAGTCTGATGCGGAAGTGATGAAGGGATGCACGGACACCCTTACGGAAATGAAGATTCCCCATGAAGTCAGGGTGCTCTCCGCGCATCGCACTCCGCAGCAGACCAGGGAGTACGTGGAGAATGCGGCGCCCCGGGGCATTCACGTCGTGATTGCGGGTGCCGGTTGGGCGGCTCACCTTGCCGGAGTCGTCGCCGCGCACACGACCCTGCCGGTGATCGGCGTTCCCATCGATTCGTCGCCACTCCAGGGCATGGATTCTCTTCTGTCCACGGTTCAAATGCCTCCCGGCATCCCCGTGGCCACGGTCTCGATCGGCAAAGGAGGAGCGACCAATGCCGCCGTGCTGGCTGCGGAGATCCTGGCGCTCAAATTCCCTGAAATCGCCGAAAGGCTGAAAGCCTACAGGGAAGGATTGACCAGGAAAGCCTTGGATGCTTCCCAAGCAAAGCTCTGAACCCATTGAATCACGAAAGCACGAAAGGGGGAAAGCACGAAAGAAGTGTTGGTTTTTTCGTGACTTCAAAATTTCGTGCTTCGTATTTTGTATTTTTCCTATGCCTGCTCGTGTTCTCAAGACAGACACTCAAGACAACCTTCAAAGGGCTATCCACGAAGCCTCCAAGGTGATCCTTTCCGGTGGTGTGGTCGCCGTTCCCACAGAGTCCTTTTATGGCCTGGCGGTCCATGCGCTGAATGAGAAAGCGATCGAGCGCCTCTTTGCCGTGAAAGGCCGGCGGGAAGACAATCCTCTTCTCATTCTCCTCGCCTCCAGAGAAACCCTTGGTTCCTACGTGACAGAAGTCTCGGACAGGACATGGAAACTGATGGAACGCTTCTGGCCGGGGGGGCTTACCATGGTGTTCCTTGCACACCCCATCCTGCCGCCGTCGCTCACCGCGGGCAAAGGAAAGATAGGGGTTCGCCTGTCCGGCCATCCTGTTCCAAGGGCACTTGCAGAGGCAGTGGGCAGTCCTGTCACAGGCACCAGTGCCAACCGGTCCGGTCAACCGAGTTGCTCAACAGCAGAGGAGGTGATCGAGGTCCTCGGCGAAGACATTGATCTGATCCTGGACGGGGGAAGGACCCCTGGAGGAAAAGGGTCCACGGTTCTGGATGTGACGCTCGATCCTCCTGTGGTCCTGAGAGAGGGGATCGTGTCACGCGAGGAACTCAAGCCTTTTCTGACCTGAAGGTTTAAAGAAGCCTTTACCGTGCCACGACCCTGAAAAAGAGACCGCTCCCAGGTTGCTCAAGAACGCTCAGGTACAAGGCGTCCGACAATCTTTATCCGGCGGCAAGAGGAGTGAGTCGTACAGTCCAGTACGTCGCAGCGACTCGCCCTGTTAAATCGGCTCCGCCGTCCCGCCTCGCGGGAATGTAACAGGGCGATGCGTGAGGGCAACACCGCCCTTCGACGTTGCCCCTCGATTCTACTCGGGGCGGTGAGCCTGTCGAACCGCTCAGGGCCATGAGCCCGTCGAATGGTAGAGGGGTGTTTTTCAGCAACCTGGTAACCAAAGAAGAAGGAGATAGAGCTATGGCATCTGATGAGCGAATTCTTGTCACGGTTTTCTTGCGCCACGATCAGTCCAAGCCTCTTGAGGAGATCATGGCCCACACGAAGAAGACCGGCTTTTACCGTGATTTCCCCCCCGAAGGTTGTGAACTCGTGTCTTGGGTGGTGGCCATGTCCTTCGGTTTCATCATCCAGCTGCTGGTTCAGCCTAATGCCTTGCGCAGCCTGAATCGCTTCATGGAGCAGAAAGCGTGGGGACCCTTTCGCTACGAGGTCTTTCCTTCTTACGACTTCAAGCCCATAGCTGAGAAGTTCAAGAAAGAACACTCAGAATAGCAGAGAGCTGACAGCGAAGAGCGTAGAGTAAGAAGCAAAGGCCTCCCTTTATCTGGCTCTGCGCTCTAAGCTCTCTGCTCTATGCTTCTTTTAGGTGTTTCAACCCGAGAAGGGCTGCCCCTTTCATGGAAGACTCCTCCTGATGGCGGTACTCGCAGTCCCTCATCCACCTTTTTTTTGCGCGGATCAGGACAGGGCTCACGGCCCCGCCCGTGACGTGAACCTCGCCGGCCAGCGGGAACTGAGCACTGATTTCCTCCAGATGGGCCCGCTGGTAATGGCACAAACCTCTGACGAGGGCCGCGAGAAGTTCTTCGCGAGTGGTTTCTGCGGTCAAACCTGCAAAAGAAGCCCTTAGAGGCTCGAGGGAATAACGGGATCCCATGAGATAGGGAACATAAGTCACACCGCTTTCCCGTTCCAGCCACGAGTCCACGGCTCCAGGAATGAAATGGCGGTGATAGTCGTCAACCGTCATTTCACTGCAAAAGAGGGTCCTGAACCACTCCAGAGCAGTGCCGCCTGCATTCATGACATAGAGAGTGAGCCATCGGCCCGGGATCACGTGGGTTCGCACATTGTAGTTTTTCGAAGAAAGACATTCCGGGAGACAGACCAGGGTGATTTCACAGGTGCCGTTGACGTTGATCACTTCACCGGGCTCCTGCACTCCTACCGAGTAGGCGGCTAGAACCGCATCATTTCCTCCAATGACCACCGCAGGTTCTCTCGCAAAACCCAGTTCAAGAGCGATCTTGGGCGTTACCCGCCCCGTGCTGCCGTGAGAAGGAATGACCCTGGGAAGCTTGTCCACGGAGAGGCCGAAAGCTCCGGCAATGTGTTCATTCCATCGGAGGTTGTTATCATTCGTGTTGTAGAGCGCGGTCAGGGAGGCGGAGGAGGGGTCAATGGCAAATCGGCCTGTAAGCCATCGAGCCATGTAGGTATTGGAATGGCCGAAGACGCAAGCCTTCTCGAAAAGCTCGGGATGATGGTCCTTGATCCAGAGGATACTGGCAAGAGAACATCCGCCGGCCACGGGCATGTTGCCTGTGACCGTCATGAGGGTATTTAATCCGACGGTTTCGATAATGTGCTCCGCCTGCTTGCGTGACCGTTGGTCCAGCATGAGAATAGCAGGATACAGAGCGTTGCCCTCACGGTCCATGGCCGTCAAACCGGGCGTGGTGCCTGAAAACGAAATGACCTCTACCTCGGCCATCCAATCCCTCAGATGGCGGCAGCCGTCAACAAACGCCTGACGCCAGAGGGCTGGATCGATGTCGCTGAAAAGACCGTCGTTGTAAGTGTGAACCGGGTAGGTCTTCGAAAAGCCGGCGAGCATCATCAGGTCGCCTTGTTCTTCCCTGAAGACGCCCATTTTCATTCCTGTGGTCCCGACATCAACACCAAGAAGGGTCATGGCATGGCCTCGTGTCGCTCACGGTTGTGGGTCTCGAAGGTTCAGGCCTCTCCCAATAGGTCCTCACGGTCGGCTACCCTGAGATGGGCCTCAAGGGATCGGATCACGATAGGGATCAGGGCCGTTTGGGGAAGATTCATCGCGTGGAGAACCTGGGAGGCGAAAGCCGTCAAATCCGCGTCCGGTGATCCAGCTCTTACTCGGCGGACCAGGTCGTGCACTTGTTGAAAGTGGAGCAGGCCTTCCTCCATGAGAGAATAGACCTGTTCCCCGTGTCGCGGCTCGTCCCAGGATGCGAGCAACGTGGTGAGCCCCTTCCCTGCTTCAGCTTCCGGATGGAGTCGATGGAGGAGAGGACGTCGTCGTAGATGGGAACAGCGCCTCGCATGGGGATGGCATCTGCAGAAAACAACAGGCCCGTCGGCTCAAGAACCAGGGAGACAGACCCTTTGGAGTGGCCCGGCGTGTGAATGATTCTCAGGGTGAGACCCTCTCCCAAATCCAACGTGTCCCCGTCCTTGAGAATCTGATCGACCTTCACAGAGCCCTCCACCAGGGAATACAAATTCAGAATAGGCCTTTCCCGGTATTGAAGATCCACGTCTTCGATCCAGGGTTTGTCCATGGAGTGGGCAGCGATCTGGCAGCCGGTTTCTTTTTGAACTGTCCGGGCCCCGCCCATATGGTCGGGGTGGGCATGGGTCAGAACCAGCCTGTTGATGTCGCGGGGATCTCGCCCTGTTTGTCTCACGTCATCGGAGAGGACACGATAAGAAGAGGAGACGCCGGAGTCGACGAGGCAGATTTTTCGACCATAGATGAGATAAGCATAGACAAAACGATCCAGCATTTTTCCTGAGCCGGCAGCGAGTTCGAATGGGATTTTGACGGCGTGAACGTGTTTCGTAACCTCCAAATTCTCCCTCCTGATCAACCGATTTTTTTGAAAAAGCGACTTGGGTTGTCCGCCGGACCACCTTCCTTTTCTCTGATCCTGAGGGTGGCATCCATCTTGCTCAAATGTGCAAAAGATGCACAATTGACATGTCTATGCCGTGTGTGGGAGAGTGTCAAGGAAAAATGGCGGGAGGATCACGCTGATGAACATACCGAAAAAGATGAAAGCGGTTGTGTTGATGGGACCGAACAAAGTGGAGGTTCAGGACGTGGAGACACCCGTACCTGGCCCCCAGGACATTCTGATTAACGTGCAGGCGACGGCCGTGTGCGGAAGTGACGTGAGCTTGATGGCCAAACCCTGGGAAGCACAACCGCCCTATGGGTCGTTCATTATCGGCCATGAGTATGCAGGAATCGTTGCGGCTGTGGGCTCCACGGTGGATGAATTCCAGGTAGGCGACCGGGTCGCGGTGGAAGCGAGCTATGGCTGCGGCCGTTGCAGGAATTGCCGGCTGGGCTACTACACAGCCTGCTTGAACTACGGCAACCGTCAGAGAGGGCACCGAGCCAACGGCTTCACCACCAACGGAGGGTTTGCACAGTATGCGGTGAACCACATCAATACAGTGCACAAGATTCCTGACAGCGTGGAGTTCAATGAAGCGGCCCTCATCACCAATCTCGGATGCATCCTGTACGGGTTCCAGACCGTCGGCGGCTACGTGGTCGGGGACAGCGTGGCTGTCGTTGGGCCCGGACCCCTGGGTCTGGTCTCTGTGGGTGTGGCGCGCGCACTCTGTGCGGGGAAAATCTTTCTCGTTGGAACACGGGACAGCCGCCTCCAGATGGGAAAGGCCATGGGCGCTGACCGGCTGATCAACATTAACCAGGAGAACGCGATCGAAGTGATTCGAAGGGAGACCCAGGGCATGGGCGCCGACCTGGTCATCGAGTCTTCAGGCGCCACCACCGGACCCCAGATGGCCGTGGAGATGTGCAAGCGTATGGGCAAGGTCCTTCTGGTGGGATACCCGGAGGAGCCGGCTCCGGTCAATTTTTCTATGATGGGCATGCGCAACGTTCACATCTTTTCGGTTCGAGGCGAAGGCTGGGCCAACTGCGGCCGAGGCATTTCGCTTCTCTCCCAGGGCCGCATTTCCCTGAAGCCTCTTGCGACTCACTCCTTTCCTCTCGGCCAGATCGAAGAAGCGTTCAGAACTTTTACGGAGAGGATCGGGGGAGCGATCAAGGTCATTGTTCATCCCAATGCCTAGAGGAGGCGGAGTAGGATTGAGAATCGCGCCAAGGAACTGCTCTTCCTTCTGAGGCACGGAGCTCTCGTCAAGGAAGAGAGAGCTTTCAAGCAGACGGCGGGACGGAAGACGCCGTGAGTCAATACGTTATTAGGGAGGTGTTGTCATGGCAGAAGGGGAATGTCGCTTGCCGTTTGAGAATACGGGCGTAGGTAAACTGAAGGAACGGATTTTCAATCTGAGGGATGACCAGGTTTGGGCCTTGCTCAAGGAGTACGAAGTTCCTTCTCAGGGAGAGTTGGAGAAGCCAGGGTCTTACATTCAGAACACGGTGAGAAAGAAACTCATCGAGAACCGCAGGAGAAATGACATCGTCATCGTGCCTGTCGGTTCGACGGAGAATCACGGCAGGCACACGGTCGGCGGATTTGACACGCTGCTGGTGACCCGGATTGCCGAAGCGGTTCGGCGGAAGCAGAGGAAGGCTGGGAAACCTCCGGTGAATCTGGCCTGGCCCATCAACTACGGGGTGCATCCGCCGTGGCACCAGGGAATGTACGGCACGGTCATGGTGAGCGATGAAGCTTTTGAACAAACCATCATGCACGTCATGTACGGCTTGTGGAACGACGGATTTCGAAAGCAGATCTGGATCAACAACCACGCGCAGCAGAACGAGATTGAAAAAGCGGTGAAACGGTTCATGAACACCTATCAGCTACCGGGTTTTTACCTTGCCCTTGAGTGGCACCGGGCTGTGCGGGAATTTTTCGAAACCAGGGAGCATGGGGGCAAGCTGGAGGATCGGTTTGTCCATGCCGATGAAGCGGAGACGTCCCTGGGGTTGGAATTGTTTCCTGAGATGGTGGACATGAGCGTTGCCCAGGACACAGGGCCCATGGCCAATTACACCTACCTGCCGGATGGGCACTTCGACAAGTCCGTGGAGGATCTGCTGAGGCCGAACACCTACAGGTCCAGGGCCGGGGACCTGCCCCTGGAACTGGTTGCGACGCCGGAAGGAGTGGTGGGGAAAGCGAGCAAGGGCGCAGCGGGGAAGACGGTGCGGGCCGTGCTGGCCATCTGTGAGTACCTGGATCTCCTTTGCGATGACATTCTCGAGACATGGCCTGCGGGAGCAGTGCCTGATCCGGAGAGCACGACCTTCCGGACGAACAAGGAGATGGAACCGTATCTCAAAGAGCCAGGCAGCAAGGGTTGGAAATCGGTTTACTCGCTGCCCAGGATCGGCCCCTATTGAGGCTTTTCATGTCGCAAAAGAAATTCCTGGATGAAGCAGGGGAGATCAACCGGCTGAAACTCATTGCCGCTAGGATTCGAAAGAATGCCCTGGAAAACATCACCAAGACAAAAGCAGGGCATCCGGGTGGTTCTCTCTCCGTAGCCGACATCCTCACCGCTCTTTATTTCGGACGCACCTGTGACCCTGAATCGGGGTTGTGGGAAAACATCCTGCGCTACGACCCGACCGATCCCCTCTGGCCGAACCGCGACCGCCTGGTTCTGAGCAAAGGACATGCTGCTCCGGCGCTTTATGCGGCGCTTGCCCAGGCCGGATTTTTCAGCGAAGACCTTCTCAAAATCTACCGCAAGATAGACTCGCCGCTGGAGGGCCATCCTGCCATGTACAGAGTCCGCGAAGAGGATGGACGACGGGTCGAGCACGGCACCAAAGGGGTGGATTTCAGCACGGGCTCTCTGGGCCACGGCCTGTCCGCCGGAGCAGGCATGGCTTTGCATGCAGAAGTTTACGGGTATGATTACCACGTGTATGTCATTCTGGGTGACGGGGACATGCAGGAAGGCATGACCTGGGAAGCTTGCCTGACCATCCCGAACAAAGGATTGAACAAGGTCTGCGGGATCTTGGACTGCAACCGTTTGCAGGTGGACGGAAGAACCGATGACATCAACCGGCTGGATCCTCTGGCACGGAAACTGGAAGCGTTTAACTGGGAAGTGAAGGAGATCGACGGCCATGACTTCTACGCGTTGCTCGATGCGCTGGACGAGTTCAAGAGAAGTCGAAGCGAGAAAGCGCAGCCGCTGATGATCCTCGCCAACACGATCAAAGGCAAAGGCGCCTCGGAAATCGAAGATGTCTGTAAATACCATGCGGTCCCGTTGAACGACGAAGAGTACGGGCGGGCTGAGACAGAATGTTTGGCTTTGATCGACAACCTGGATAAGAAGGTTTCCGCGCAAGCCCAGGGCGGAGTCAAAGTAAAGCCGGTGGTCAAACGATCTGCTCAGGCGAAAGAGCAGAATCTTGGTGAGATCATCCGCCGGAATCCTTGCCAGTCGTACCGTGAGCCCACAGCGACAAGAATGGGATATGGGAATGCCCTTGTCCGGCTCGGGGAGTACGAGAGGATTTTTGTGCTGAACGCCGATCTCATGGGCGCTTGCGGGGCTACGGCATTTTGTGAGAAGTATCCTGAAAACGCAGAGGAGCCGCTCAGAAGGCGTTCCATGAACGTGGGGGTGCAGGAAGCCAACATGATGACCATGGGCGCTGCCATGGCCGCTTGCGGCAAGATCCCTGTGGTGAACAGCTTTGGGGTCTTTTCAACGGGCCGGGCCTGGGAAATGGTTCGGCAGGACATTGCCTATCCCAGTCTCAACGTCAAGATCATCGGCAGTCACACGGGAATCGCGTTGGGGGAATACGGGGTGAGTCATCAGGCCATTGCGGATGTGGGAGCCATGCGCATTCTCCCGGGCATCGTCATTGTCGAGCCGTCGGATGCCATTCAGGCCGATTTGCTTTTTGAAAAGGTGCTCCAGTATGACGGTCCGGCGTATTTCCGGGTAGGCCGGAATCCAACGCCCCTTGTCTACGTTGAGGACAATGCCTTCAGGGTGAATCCGATGAAGGAGTTTGAAATCGGGAAGGGATACAGGATCAAGGAGGGAAAAGACATCACCCTCATCAGCTCGGGGCCGATTCTGATCGAGGCGTTGAAGGTTGCGAGCCTGGTAAAAGAGAGCGTTGCGGTGATCGATATGCCTACGATCAGGCCTGTGGATGAGGGATTGGTTGAAGAAGCAGCCAGGCAAACAGGAAGGATCTGCACGATCCAGGACCATTATGAAAACGGCGGACTGAGGGACGAAGTGATGACTGTGATCACATCTCGAAGGATCCCTGTGCAGTTGGATCATGTTGCTTTGTCCGGATTTGCAAAATCAGGGAGCCCCGCAGACCTCTATGACCGGTTCGGTCTTTCCGCGAGAAGGATTATAGAAAAGCTGAAGCTTACACTAAAGTAGCGAGTGACGAGAAACGAGAGAAAACAAATCGGCTCCACGGGTGACTTGTCACTCGTCACCTGTCACACTCTTTGAAAGGAGTTCTGCAATGAGTATGAAAGTAGTTTTTGTAGGACTGGGAACCATGGGACAGCCCATGGCGAAGAATGTCGCCAAGAAAGGGTATGCCCTGTCCGTTTTTAACCGCACACCGGAAAAGGCCTCGTCACTCAAGGAGGCAGGAGCTGTGCTGGCCGCAAGTCCCAGAGACGGGGCAAAGGGTGCGGATGTGGTCATTCTCATGCTCACGGGTCCGGAGGCAGTGGACCAGGTGCTCGATGGCCCCCAGGGAGTGCTGGCAGGCCTGGATGCGGGAAAAACCATCGTCAACATGAGCACGGTTCCTCCGTCTTATTCCAGGCACCTGTCTGAGAGGCTGAAGTCTCGCTCCATTGCCGCCATTGATGCTCCGGTCTACGGTTCGAAGAAGCCCGCGGAGGAAGGAGCCCTTGTCATCCTGGCCGGAGGACCCCAGGCAAAGGTGAAGGAGATGGAACCGCTGCTCCTCAGCATGGGTAAAAAAGTGGTCTATTGCGGGGAAGCAGGGCAGGGGTCGAGTATGAAAATGGTCGTCAATCTCCTGTTGAGTATCATGGCGACCGGACTGGGCGAGGCGGTCAATCTAGGGCAAAAATGCGGCCTTTCCACGGAGACTATGCTGGAGACGATCCTCTCAGGGCCCACGCAGTGCCCTCTCTTTGAATTCAAGAAGCCCATGCTCATCAGCGACAATTACGGGGCCCAGTTCGCCCTCAAGAACATGACCAAGGATCTGCGATTTATCCTCCAGACGGCGGATGAGACAGGAGCCGCTGTTCCGGCCGGGCATGTGGTGTTCCAGCTCTACAGAGCAGCCATGGGGCGCGGCCTTTCGGAAAAGGATTACGCTGCGGTCAAGAAAGTGATCGAGGCCATGAGCGACCCTAACTCTGCTTCTTAAGATTCTTGAGCTCAGATGAGCATCGCTCGGTGCTCATAGGCTTAAACGGGAGAACAGGAATGGCAGCTAAGCTCAAACAAAAGAGTGAAAAGGTGAGGCGAGACTGGGTTCAGCTCGATGCCCTTGCCTGCGGTACAGGCTGGGACGAAGCCGATCTTGAGAACCCTCAAATCCTGATCGAAGACGTTTTCGGAAGCAGCCACCCGGGAAGCTTTCATTTGAACGATCTCTCACAGGAAGTCGCTGTCGGTGTGTTGCAGGAGGGAGGAAAACCAGCGCACTTTCACGGAACAGATCTCTGCGACGGATGGGCCATGCTTCACGATGGGATGAACTATATTCTCCCCTCCAGGGAAGCGCTCTGCGATCTTGTGGAGGTACACGGCCGGGTCATCCCCTGGGATGCGCTTGTGCTCGTTTCCTCCTGCGACAAGTCCATCCCGGCCCACCTCATGGCAGCCTGCCGCCTCAATATCCCGGCACTCCACATCCCGGGAGGGAGCAACCGGATCGGCCCCCGCATGACCCACAGCCTGCTGGTGGGGGGGACGGCCACGAAAATGAGACAGGGGAAGGATGTGTCCGCAGAGGTGCGCGACTACAAACTTTCCGGGTGTCCCGGCTACGGAGCGTGCCAGTTCATGGGCACGGCGAGCACCATGCAGTGCATGTCCGAGGCTCTTGGCATGGCTCTGCCCGGAGCGGCCCTCGCGCCTGCAAGCCTTTTCGACATCCGAAGGCTTGCACGCCAGGCAGGCCGGCAAATCATGAACCTGTCTAAGAGAGGGATCAAGCCTTCCGATATCCTGACCAAGGAGGCTTTCGAGAATGCCGTCAAGGTCCACGCAGCGATTTCCGGATCAACCAATGCGCTCATCCACTTCCCGGCCATCGGCCATGAACTGGGCATGGACATAGGGGCGGATCTCTTTGATCGGATAAACCAGGAGACGCCCTACCTGGCGAACGTGCAGCCCTCAGGCACCTATTTGAGCGAAATGTTCTGGTATGCGGGAGGAGTCCCGAGAGTCCAGTTGCAGCTCCGGGACATGCTCGATCTGCGGGTCATGACCGTCACGGGAAAGACCCTTGGAGAGAACTTGAGCGAGCTCCAGAGGGAAGGGTTTTTCCGTCGCGGGGAGGGGTATCTCGCAAACTATCATCTCCAGTGGGAACAGGTCATTCGCCCGCTGGACAAAAGCCCGGGACGCGGGTCCATTGCCGTGTTGAAAGGCAACATCGCCACTGAGGGAGCGGTAGTGAAATACTCTGCCCTGGATAAATCCATGCTTGTTCACACAGGACCGGCAAGAGTTTTCAACAGGGAAGAGGATGCGCTTGCAGCGATTCTCAGCGGTCAAGTGGAGCCCGGTTCCGTGATGATTCTGCGATACGAAGGACCGAGAGGCAGCGGTATGCCGGAAATCCTCGCCACAACCGAAGCCCTGGTTACTGTCCCGGGGCTGAGCGATACGGCGATTATCACGGATGGAAGATTCTCCGGCGCCACCCGCGGACCCTGCATCGGTCATGTGTCGCCTGAGGCGGTGAGGGGGGGGCCCATTGCCCTGATCGAGGATGGGGACATGATCGAGATCGACATTCCCGGCCGCCGTCTTTCCATGGTGGGGCAGAAAGGAAAGAAGATGAAGCGGAGCGAGGTGGCTGCGCTCCTGGTGAAGCGAAGAAAGAAATGGAAAGCCCCTTCCCGTGATCATTCACCGGGCATCCTCAGGAGATATACGATGCACGCGGCATCCGCGATGAAGGGAGCATACCTGGAGGACTGACCATTACTCCAGCACTCCATTACTCCAATACTCCAAGCAACCCCAAGCCTGCAAATGAGACGTAGGCTTGATCCAAGACCAGTTCTCGTAGGGAGGAACTCATTATGTCTAATGACAGTGTGGTCAAGTATGACGAGTACGGCATCATGGACGGCTCGACCATGGGCAAGCCCCGCAAGATGACCCGGGACCTCTGGCTGCAGGAGGTTTTCCCGGAATGGGGCTCTTACCTCAATTATGAAATCGACAAGTACGAAGTGAAGCCCGGCACCGCGGCTCTGTGGTATTTCGGGGGGCCGTCCTTTGCCCTCAAATCGCGAGCAGGAGCCGTCTTCACCGTGGATCTCTATTCAGGGTCCAGCATGTTCACGGATTACTCTTACTGCGGAGTGTGCAGGACGAGCGGCGCGGACAAGCTGTGGTGGATCCGGATCAATCCTCACGTGATCGACCCCTGGAAGTTCAAACGCCTGGATGCCGTTTGCATCACGCACCATCACCAGGACCACCTGGATTTCTACACCATCAGCGCAGCTCTCCAGACCACCAAGTGCAAGTTCGTTGCGCCGCCCGAGTCGTGCCGCCGGATGAAGCGGGACATGGGCGTGCCGGAAGAACGGATCATCGTGGCCGAGGTGGGGAAAAGCATTCAGATCGAAGACATGAAAATCGATTTCGCCCCCAACTTCGACACCATTGCCACCAAGACGGGTTTTGAAACGCCGGCGCCTTTCGAGGAGGTGGCGGTGAGCTATGTGTTCAACACAGAAGGGGGCGGCATGGCTTTCCTGGGAGACAGCCTCTACCACAACGGCTACCGCATGGTGGGCGAAAACTATGACATCGACTGGTTCACCATGAACATGGGAAACAACGCGCCCGGTTACACGGACAAAGCGTCTCCCTGGGATCTCTGGCGCATTGCTGAAGCCCTGAACGCAAGAGTGGTTTGCCCCATGCACTTCGACAACTGGGGCAACTGTTTTGAAGATCCGTCCTACCTCGAATACATTGTCGACAGGAAGGCAAAGGAGAAAAAGCTGGATTTGCGTACCGTGGTGCTCATGTCCGGCGCCCGGTACATCCATCCGGAAGACATGAACATCGGCCGGTACATTTATCCGGACTGGCGTGAGCGAATGAACTGGAAGAAAAGCATCGAGTATGGCCCTGAGTGCAAGTAGGGCAAAAAGCATATCACCACAAAGACACAGAGAGCCCAGAGAAGACTTTCTGTTTGTCGGGAGATACCGACAAACAGAAATATCTGCTCCATGACCAGGTTATGAAAACCCAGGGACTTGTTTAGGCCGTCACAGGGGTTATTTTCGTCTATCGGTATCTCCCGATAGACGAAAAAAACAAATCCCCTCTGTGACCTCCGTGCCTCAGTGGTGGAACCCCCGCCCAGAGTCATGAACCATGATGAATTCTGAAGAGAAGAAGGATCCTGCTAAGCCGTTTTTGACGCTCGATCATGTGACGATCCGGTTGAGAGATCGGTTTGTATTCGAGGAGACCTCCTGGCAGATCAGGAGCGATGAGCACTGGGCCGTCATTGGGGCGAACGGGGCAGGGAAATCCACTCTGGTCAAGGCGATTGCCGGGGATGTGCCGATTGTTCGGGGCCGGGCGGTTTATCATTTCAGGGATGAGTCGGGCTTATCCCCCGACGGGCAAGTGGCCAGAGTGGCTTTTGACACGGAAACAGACTTACACAGAATCAAGGCCGGCTTCGATTCGTTCAGCGCCGAGCAGGATGGAGAAGTGAGCGTCGCAGAAACCATTCTGTGGGGGTCTTCGACGGAAGGGCGGGCCGAAGAAGGTAGACTCAGGGAAATTGCGCAGCAGCTCGGGATGGAGCATCTTCTGGGAAGAGCCCGCCACGTTCTTTCCAATGGAGAAGCGAAGAAAGTTCTCATTGCCCGTGCGTTGCTGCGGTCTCCGAGCCTTTTGATTCTGGATGAACCTTTCGAGGGATTGGACGAACGAGCGAAAACCGAGTTGAAAGAACTGATCGACCGGCTAATGACCGGACCCATGCGAGTCATTTTGGTCACTCACCGATTCGGTGAAATCAGCCCCAAGATAACCCATGTTCTCTGCGTAAAGGATTGCCGGGTGTTGTTGCAAGGTCGGGCAGAGGAAATCCTCAAGGCTGAGAGGATCCCCCAGATTTTTGGAGATGGAGGCCTCGGAGAACAAGGGAAGGGGCTCTACTTCAAGGCTCAAAAAGAAATGCAAACCTCCGGGCCTCAGGAACTCATCGCCATGAAGAACACTTCGGTCCGGTATGGCGGGCACATGGTCCTGGATCATATCGACTGGACGGTTCGAAAAGGCGAGAACTGGGCCGTCCTGGGACCGAACGGAGCGGGTAAATCAAAGCTGCTGGAATTGATCACGGGCGACAATGTTCAAGGGTATGCCAATGAGATCCATCTCTTTGGCAGGAGAAAGGGAAGCGGCGAGACGATCTGGGAAATAAAGGAAAAACTCAGCACGGTCTCTGCGGAATTCCAGATGAGGTATCAGAAGCGCATCTCCGCTTATGATGTGATCTGCTCAGGGTTCTTTGACTCCGTAGGCCTCTATCAGAGCTGCACAGAGGAGCAGCACCAGGCAGTGCGGGAATGGATTGGTTTGTTGAAAATGGAAGACATGGCGCGCAAGCGATTCGACCACCTCTCTCATGGGCAGCAGCGCCTCATTCTCTTGGCCAGGGCCATGGTCAAGTCGCCGCTTCTCATGATCCTGGACGAGCCGTGCGACGGTCTCGATTACGCCAACCGAAGAAAGGTTCTGGAGTTCATTGAGTTCATCGGCAGTCAGACGGCCACAGATCTCATCTGCGTGACCCACCACAAGGACGAACTCCCTCTTTGCATTACCCACGCCCTTGTTCTAGACAAAGGGAAGATCACAGCCATTGGAGAGAGGGACCAAGTGCTGGGTAGCCTCATGACAGAGTCTGTTTAGCGATCGTCCGAAAACCATTTTAATCTTCCTATTCCATCCCAGGTCGGCTCTCAGTTGATACGGGGCAGCAGGGTCATCGGCACAAAGGCGGCGAAGAGTGCAATTCATGAGGGGAAACGACTCCCTTTTGGCGGGTCAGACTGTAGACAACCGGTACTTATGGGTCAAGCACGAAATCCCGCGCTCATGGCATGCCGGTTTTGTAAGCAAGTCACACTCAAAAACGGTTCATGTGACAATCTTCATATCACAGGATTGGGTGCGGCTGTGATCTCCAAGAGATATGCAGAGTCTCGGGGTTCTCATGAGTTTTGGCTGAATCCTGCGGTTTGACCTCCTTTGGCGAAATCAACGAACCATATAGACTGCCGTTAGTAAGCGACGAAAACTCGAGCTCCTAGCCATTTCACCATGCCTTTTTCGACAGTCTCATATAGTAGGTATAATATAACACAAGGCGGGGTTGTCAGTCTCATTCAAACAAAGGGAGGGCAGAATTCAAGTTGTTGGAATGACGACGATTATTCTCCTTCCAGATCCGCAGATGAAAGGAAGGCGGCTCTCCGGTCTGCACCATGCCTTCGTTCCATGGTTCTGCGGCCAATTCCGCTTCTGCGGTCGTGGCCGGAACGTCTTTCGGGGATGTGAGAAGTATATTGAAACCGTCTTCGCTCGATTCCAGAACGCCTGCCACCGTTATCGGTGAGATGGCCTGTCATTTCCTGGTCGGTGTCGGTCACAGCGTAGGGCTCCTTCAGGCGACCGTATCCCTAGTCGCACCATTCCTTTTTACAATTACCATGCCAAAGTACCTACTTATTCCTCCGCAAAAAAATCTTGTTATTCCAAACGACTAAGAAACATGAAGCGCATCATCATATCCCGATGAGTAATAATTTGCTCTTATCAGAGAAAAGTCATTCTACTTGTTAGCATAGAATTACATATTTCATAGAAACAGCAATGAAGCTCCCCGCAGCAAGCTGCGGGGTATCTCTGGAGCGGAATTGCGCCGAAGCCCCACCCGCCTTCGCTCTCACGAGCTACGGCGCGGTCGCCTCGCCATTCCTCTCTGCAGCAAGCTGCAGAGTATCCTGGCGAAGGCGAATGAATAGAAAGCCGATGTCATATCAAGATGATCGGAACTTCGAGATGATTCGTACTGACGCTCGACCAGTCGGTGATCCGTCTCCATTCAGATCTTCTCTCTGGTGGCAACCTCCTCTCATTTCCGCTTCTTCTCTCGGTTCCGCCGTTGAGAAAGTACTCCAGCGAATACGCCTCCCGTCTATCAAACCCTGATCGTCTATCCAGTCCTGTTCGACGATCGGATCCGGTTCGACGATCGGCTACAGCGGGTGTTCGCATCCTTCATCCTTAGATTAGGATTCTTTCAGTTTGCCTAAGAGGATTTCTTAATAACATTCTCGTTGTCCAAGGACGAATACATTTAAGCATACTTTCATGTCTTTGTAAATAATTTTGTATAGTTGATATTAATTCCGTATTATACAAACTAGATCAACTAAGCCAAGTAATGCATTGCTCCGCCTTTCCATTTCAAGCGAGGCTATGCTAATCGTGCCCCTGGAGCGCCACCAAATTTCAGAAAACCCATTCACATGCCTGTGCAGTATACCAATAAGTCTGGAGTTTCCAGGGGTGTTATCCGAGATATAAGCCTAGGAGGGGTGTTTATCTTGAGCCGAAGGCCTTTTTCTCTGGGACAGAGTCTTTCAATCGCCTTTTCTCCTGCCAACTTCGAGAAAACCGTTTGGATTACCGGTGATGTTATGAGAGTAACGCCGGAAGGTATCGGTGTCAGATTCAGATCGATAAATCATGTCCAAAAGACAGCAGTCATATCCGTCGCTTCGTCGAAGTAGAATTTTTCACCGTGATGGCAATCCTAGATGCGAAGATCTTGAATCCCAGTGATCACTCTGAAATAATTTATGTTTTTCTACTGTATCGATTTGCTTTGCAGTTATCCTAACTTCTACTTTATGTTGTGTTTTATTTCTATTGACACACTACAGGTTGCATAGTATCTATTCTTCTGTATTAGCGGATTCAGAGGCGGTTTGGGGAGAAGTCAAGATGCTAAAGGGGATCAGGCCAAGAGACTTGGGCTTCATAGCGCTCGCAATTGCCCTAGGCGCTACCCTCGATTGTGGCGTTAAGTCTATCGCCTTGAATCCAGCGCCCAGATCTTATTTGAATCAGGGAGGCGACATAAGAAATGCCGCGGAAAGTTTAGACAGCAAGGACAAGGATAAAGAGAGCCTGATCGACAGAGGTATATATGAGGAAGTTAGTTTTTCTCAGGCAGGATGCAGTCTTCTAGGCACGCACCGCACGCTATCTAGATTTTCCTATGAACCGGAATGGGGGACTAAGCGCATCCCTAAATATTATCGAGTGCTTGAGTTCACAACCAGTGATTATAGGAGGCCGGTGGAGCATTCGGAGAATACGGAAAAGGGCTTCATTTCAAAGATGCCCGATTGGATGCCAGGAAAAAGCGAAACCGTCTACCTGAATAGACACAGGTATAGCTCTGGAACATTTTCCCGCACAACGGTGAAAGGAGACATCAGGAAGAAACTTCGAAAGGTGGCGAGAGAGTTAGGGCTGGACCCGCGTTTAGCTGTCGCCTTGGGAGAGGTTGAGTCTGGTTTTAATCCTGAAGCCGTCTCCCCAGAGGGGGCGATTGGAGTATTGCAACTGATGCCGCGGTTTTTCTGTAAAGAGCCCGAGATAGATGTGTGTATGCTATACGATCCGGATGAGAATATTCGAATGGGTCTGGAGCATCTGAAATCTCTGTTGCAGAGGTTTAGAAACGACATTGAGCTTTCTCTTGCTGCTTATAATTCAGGGTCAAGAAGGGTAGTCGAGGCAGGTTATGCTATTCCTCCTATCGAACAAACTCACAGTTACGTCAAACGGGTCAGAGAAGCAATGGAAAAAGTTCCCCTAGATTCACCGGACGGTTTCTATGCATTGTCTTGGGAATCCTCAAGGCCCCAAGGAAGGAAACTGGAGGGGAACGCATGTTATCTGGATTAGAGATCCGATGACCCCAAGTTATCCTAACGGGATTCTGCAATCGAGGAAACCATGGATATCATCGGGTTGAAGATTTGGACTGGTAATCGCTTGGCGAGGAACGCCAGGGACACAGGCTACCGCTTTCAATTACGATACGGATTGGAAGCAGCTGCTCATGAGCTACCAAGTGAACATTTCAAAGTCATACTCAGGCCTCGGTTCAATGTCGAAATCGCAACCGGTTTTCCTTCTATCCACACGATAGGCTTCTACTGACGCTAATCACAACCAAAGTCACACTTCGAGTGTTTGAGAGGGATCTCGCTCCTTCATCGCTAAGGAATGGGCGACATTTTGCGCTTTCTCTCCTCTTTCGGTATAATAAAAAATCGTTCCATGAACAACACGCGATCTTGACCCGATTCAAGATCGCCTGCCGGCTTTATTTGCCGCTCACTTGCTCGACAGTGCGGTGGGTTTTTCGCGGAAACCTTATAAGTCGCTGATTTCTACCGTGACCCGCCCTATGTCTTTGACTATGAGAGGCATTTAGGGAAATCGAGGTCGCGTGTTATCCGGAAGCAGGATCTCGTTGTCAGCTTGCAGGTATAAAAAGAGAACGGCAAACTCATCCTTCTAGTTCCGTCGAATGAAAGCGGAAAGGAGGGTATATGAAGCGGATTGTTTACTGTCTGGCTTGCGTGGGATTGCTGATTGGTTCAGTGAACGCAGAGGAGAAAAAGGAGTTCAAGAATCCAGAGGAGGCCGTGAGCTACAGCATCGGGTTCCAGATGGGAGCCGAATTAATGAAGCGCGGTGTAGTGGTGGACCCCGAAATAATCGCTCAGGGGGTGCGAGATGGCCTGAGCGGAGCTGAGCCTAGGCTCAGCGAAGCGGACATGAAGGATAGGCTCTCGGGTCTAGAGGCTCAGGTAAAGCAAGCGAAACAGAAAGAGATGGAGGAACAGGCGGCCAAGACGCTGGCTGAGGGCGAGGCCTTTCTAGCCGAGAACGGGAAAAAGAAGGGGATCGTGACCCTGCCGAGCGGTCTCCAGTATCAGGTCCTTCGGAAAGGCGAAGGGCAGTCCCCAAAAGCCACCGACAGGGTAACTGTTCACTATCGGGGGACCTTCATCGATGGAAAGGAGTTCGACAGCTCTCACAATCAAGGGAAGCCAATAACCTTCATGCTTGACAAGGTGATCAAGGGCTGGACCGAGGGGCTCCAGCTCATGAAGCCGGGGGCCAAGTGGAAGCTTTTTATCCCTGCCAAGCTGGCTTACGGGGTAAAAGGCCTCGGGTCGCGCATTCCGTCCAACAGCACCCTGATCTTTGAGGTGGAGCTCATTTTCGTAGAGGCAAACAAGAGTGCAGAAACCAGCAAGGACCAGGGGGCTAAAGCTCAAAAGTGAGCTGACACACGAAACCTCCAATCAGGCCGTTGATCTGAAGTTTCAGCTTTCGAGGGTATCCTCAGGTCTTAACTTTAGCATATGACTTGAGATGGTAATCGTCTGCCTGACAGGCTACCCCTTCGCTTTCGACTTCGATACGCGATCTTGTATTCCGGTGGGGAGCGGAGGATAATGATTTCAACGGCAGGCCCTGGTCCCGGTCCAAGTTCTAAATCGTTACCGGCCCCGGTCCTATCCAAGCAATAGGCTGCTTGGGCAAGTCATAACCGACCCATTTCCCTACCGCGCAATAGGCTTCGGCGACTAAAAAGGAGGAAGATACTATGGCAACTTTTATTGAAGTTAGGTTCTGGATTATAGCTATTCTGATGCTCGGGAGTGTTGTTCTTCTCTTTACTTATCCGAAAATGAAAGGCAAGGTGCTGCTTCTTCTATTCACGTTTCTTTCATTAGTTCCAACTGTTGGGTTTTACATCCTGAATTATTTTCTTCGCAGTAAAGTTCTTGATCGTCAGTCCAGTCAGCCACTTAGTATCGCCCTTTCCGCCTGCGGCATAGCAGCAGCAGCATGCCTGTTGGGCTATGTTATTGCCATTAGGGAGGACAACTTGGCAACTTCGATGCAACCTAATTATGCCCAGCCATACACGGCTCAGGCTACAGCGCAGACTTCGACGCCTCTCTTCTTGTATATACCAGTATCGCGTCTAATCATTTTATCAATTCTTTCAGGCGGCATCTATTACGCCTATTGGATTTACAAGAACTGGTGGTATGTAAGACAACGCGACGTGATAAATATTAGTCCTTTTTGGCGAGGGTTTTTCGGTATTTTTTTCTGCCATAGTCTTCTTAAGAGAATACATTCAGACGCAGAGGCACGCGCTGTCCAAGTGCCTTCCTTTTCTCCCGGAGGTTTGGCCACCGGTTTTATAGTTTTGGCAATCTTGGCAAATGTAATTGGCCGCGTGCCGAATGCAATTGCCATTATCTCTTTTGTTCTACCAGCATTCCTTTTCTTAGTGCCTGTTCAGGATTACATTAACACAGTCACACACAAGCGAAATCCCGATCAACAATATTACGGCTGGTCATCTGGTCATATAGTTTGCTTAATTCTTGGGTTGGGTCTTTGGGCACTCACACTAACGGTTGGTAACCAATGACTATAAAGCTGTTCATAAAGGCTAAAACAGGTATGTGTAACAGGCCAATCCAGCGGACTCGCTACGCTCACCGCCGATTTTTTCGTTAACGCTTACGTTTGCTAATTCTCTGCCCAGCACTGCTTGGAACGCGGGCTGCCGCGTTCTGATTACGATACGTATGGTGGCGCGAAGGCAAAATATAACCTACGCCAAGTAATCTTTGCTCTTTAGCTCCGTGGAAACGCAATCATCGCACTCCGCACCTCACCTGCGATATCCTGCCAGAACCTCCAAATATCAGCCCGCCCAAAAGCCTGAGATATGG
>CAVPDE010000020.1:0-171490 GCA_963702565.1 uncultured delta proteobacterium
CTTCAGCTTCCCGCTCGTGTACGCCGACATGGCGTTCAACTGCCCCTGGATCATCTTCACAAAATCCTCATCCCCCATCTTGATCGTCGTGGTCGGCTTCTCAGCCGGCCCTTCCTTCACCTCGCACTTCTGCTCCTTCACCTTCACATGCCACGTCCCTCCGCCTCCCCCGGCAATCACGAACTGAAACACCACGTCCAGCCCGCTCGCCTTTTCCGGCCGGAACACCTCAGGAATCCGCTCGAAGATCTTCTTCACCGTGAGCCCGCCTCCGGCAGACGCTCAGGTTCCGCCTTCTTCCCGCTCACCACATCCAGCATCGGCCCATAGGCCGCCACCGCATTCACATACTCCTTGGCTCCGGAAAGACTGTTGATAGTTTCCCAGTTCTTGTGGATCTCCTCAAGGGGGGGAACGGTTTTGCCGTCTCCTACAAGCACCCCGGGCCCGGTCACCATGGCCGCCCGGTTGAAGAAACCCATTCCTGCATTGAAGATCATCCCGTTCTCTTCGCAGCCTTCAGAGGAAAGGTAGAGGACCAGGGGGGACACAAACTCAGGCTTCAGCCTCTCAAACACCTCCGGTGGCAACACCCCCTCCGTCAGCCTCGTCCCCGCGATCGGCACCACCGTGTTCACCTTGATATCGTGCTTCTCCCCCTCCAGCTTGAGCGTGTTCATCATCCCCACCAACCCCATCTTCGCCGCACTGTAGTTCGTCTGGCCAAAATTGCCGTACAACCCCGCCGCCGAACTCGTCAGCACCACCCTCCCATACCCCTGCTCCCTCATCTTCACAAACGCAGGCCGCGTCACATGGTACGCCCCCTTCAGGTGCACCCCCATCACCGCATCCCAGCTCTCCCCGTCCATCTTCGCAAACGTCCGATCCCTCAGAATCCCCGCATTGTTGATCACGATGTCCACTCGGCCAAAGGCTTTCACCGCCTTCTCCACGATCGCCTCCCCTCCCTCGGCCGTGGACACACTGTCATAGCTCGCAACCGCCTCCCCTCCCAGGGCCTTGATCTCTTCCACCACCTTGTCCGCTGCACTCCGGCTCCCGCCGCTGCCGTCCTTTCCTCCTCCTAAATCATTGACCACCACCTTGGCCCCCCGTTTGCCAAGCTCCAGCGCATAGGCTCGCCCCAATCCCCCTCCGGCTCCGGTCACGATCGCCACCCGGCCGTCAAAGCGAATCTTGTGTTCCTCCTTGGGGGGGGTCCACCCTTGGACGGGAACCGCTTTCCAGAAGTACCCCGTGAACCCTCTTTCCCTGTCCACATATCGTCTTCTGAAACTCATGGTCACCGGCTGCCCCACGGAAACATCTCCCAGTTCGCAGTCCGTTAAATCCGCATAAAGCCTGCCGCCCCCTTCGAACTGCACCATCCCGTAAACCGCGGGCGGATCGACCGAAACAGCGAGCAGATCGCCTGTAAAACTCTTGATCACCGCTTGCTGATTCGAAAACTCCCACTCGTCCTGCGAGTCCACGGCGCGGCAGTCCGGATTCACGCAAATTCTCATGGAGGGATACTGTGCCGTACCGCACGTCCTGCATTTTCCTCCCACCAGTCCAAGGAGCATCTTACGCCTTCGCCAGAGGACGGTCATGGCGGTCTGGGTCGGCGCTTCGGCCCGGATGCCCATCTCGGTTTGAAGGAGATCCCTGAACTTCAGGAACTTGAGATAGTTTTCCGTGGTCTTCTTGTTCTCCAGGGACCCCTTGATGCCCCTTCGCCGGGTGAGCTTTGATAGGTTTTCCGTCACCTTGAAGTAGAGGGCGTCGCAGCCCTGACCGAAGCCCGCAAGAAGAATTCTGTCCCCGGGTTTTGCCTGATCCAGAGCATAGGCGAGCATGACCAGAGGGTGAGCCGCGCCGGTTTCTCCACAGACTTCATGGAGATTATCAATCACTTTGTCCGCCGTCGCGCCCAAAGCCCTAGCGATGTTTCTGTGCTCCGTTTTGAAGAAGCAGGGAAAGACAAGGGTATCCACGTCCTTTATCGTTATCGAGAGTTTCTTGAACAGACCGTTGACCGCCTCAGGGATGATTTTGGAGTATCCTTCATCGCGCACCCATCGCTCTTCCCACATGTAATCGTACTTTCGATCCGCCCCCCTGTAGTGATCGATGAAGTCATAGGATACCGTGTAGCCTCCGACAAACTCGGCGATCACATCGGTGTCGCCCACCAGGACCGAGGCAGCGCCGTCACCGAACCACATTTCATAAAAATACCCGGCCTTGGCTTCCCTCTTGTCCGAGGCCGTCACCAGGACCTGTCTTTTGCCGCCGGCCTTGACCACGTCAAAGGCCGTCAGGAGAGCGCTGGTCCCGCATCGGAGGGAGTTGGTGAAATCCTCGGCCAGCACGTCGTCGCGCAGATTGAGCGCTGTCTTTGCAATACCGGCACACAGGCGGTCGCTGAACGGAAGGGTGGTGGAGCACAAGTAGTGAGCATCGACTTTGGATTTGTCCAGTCCCTTCAGGCAATCCCGGGAGGCCTCCACGGCCATGCTGACGCTGTCTTCATCCCAGTTGCAGAAGGAGCGTTCTCCCTGGGCCACCATGATGATGGCAGGCGCAAACCAGCCCATGTTCTGAAAGATGCTCATCCTGCTGAGCCTCAACCTCGGAATGTAACCTCCATAGGATACGATGCCTGTCATGGCCGGTCCTCCTCCATGAAGAATTGCAATAGTGGAATGTCGGAATCATAGAATGTTGTCAAAACCCATCCCCCGCGGGCTGATCAAAAACGTCCAGATGCAAGGCTCCAGAAGTTCCGAGGAGTGAGGCGTACAGGACAGTACGCCGCAACGACGAGGAACGAGGGGAACGCAGCAGATGGGCGTTTTTCATCAGCACGCTAAAACTTAAAAAGTTTTTCGATCAGCTGCGACTTCATCAAGTCGCCCTCGATCTTCAGCTTCCCGCTCGTGTACGCCGACATGGCGTTCAACTGCCCCTGGATCATCTTCACAAAATCCTCATCCCCCATCTTGATCGTCGTGGTCGGCTTCTCAGCCGGCCCTTCCTTCACCTCGCACTTCTGCTCCTTCACCTTCACATGCCACGTCCCTCCGCCTCCCCCGGCAATCACGAACTGAAACACCACGTCCAGCCCGCTCGCCTTTTCCGGCCGGAACACCTCAGGAATCCGCTCGAAGATCTTCTTCACCGTGAGCCCACCTCCGGCAGCAGGCTCAGGCTCCGCCTTCTTCCCGCTGAGCACATCGAGCATCGGCCCGTAAGCCGCCACCGCATTCACGTATTCCCTGGCTCCGGACAGGGACTTGATCCTGGCCATGTGGCCGGCCATGTCCTCCGGGGTCGGGATTTCTTCGCCGTCGCCGATCACGGTTCCCGGTCCGGTCACAACCGCAGCACGATTGAAAAAGCCCATGCCCGCGTTGTAAATGCCGCCGGTCACCGGGCACTGCTCCGAGCAGAGATAGAGGACCAGGGGCGCCACAAACTCAGGCTTCAGCCTCTCAAACACCTCCGGTGGCAACACCCCCTCCGTCAGCCTCGTCCCCGCGATCGGCACCACCGTGTTCACCTTGATATCGTGCTTCTCCCCCTCCAGCTTGAGCGTGTTCATCATCCCCACCAACCCCATCTTCGCCGCACTGTAGTTCGTCTGGCCAAAATTACCGTACAACCCCGCCGCCGAACTCGTCAGCACCACCCTCCCATACCCCTGCTCCCTCATCTTCACAAACGCAGGCCGCGTCACATGATACGCCCCCTTCAGGTGCACCCCCATCACCGCATCCCAGCTCTCTCCATCCATCTTCGCAAACGTCCGATCCCTCAGAATCCCCGCATTGTTGATCACAATGTCCACCCGGCCAAAAGCTTTCACCGCCTTCTCCACAATCGCTTCCCCGCCCTCGGCCGTGGACACACTGTCATAGCTCGCAACCGCCTCCCCTCCCAGGGCCTGGATCTCTTCCACCACACTGTCCGCTGCACTCCGGCTCCCGCCGCTGCCGTCCTTCCCCCCTCCCAGGTCATTGACCACCACCTTGGCCCCCCGCTTGCCAAGCTCCAGCGCATAGGCTCGCCCCAATCCCCCTCCGGCCCCCGTCACAATCGCCACCCGGCCGTCAAAGCGAATGCCCTCGCGCTTCTCCTTTTGGGAAGCCTCCTCCCGGCTCATCCATTCCACAGTGCCCCTGTCCAGGACCACTTCGCCGGTCTTCACGTTGACGGTGCGGAAGAAAGCCTGTCCTTCCCCCTCTTTCCAGATCTGGGTCTTGATGGGAACCCCCGGGTACAGGGGTCTTGAAAAGCGCACCTTGAAGCGCGTCATCCGCTCAGGCTCGCCCGGGAAAAGCTTCTGGATCACGGCCCGGCACGCAAACCCATGGGTGCAAAGGCCGTGCATGATCGGCTGGTCGAAGCCGGCCATGCGGGCGAACTCGGCATCCACGTGAAGCGGAAAAATATCTCCTGAGAGGCGGAAAAAAAGAGGCTGATCCTGGGCAGGGGTGTCGGTAACTTCCGCATCCGGCGCCCTCTCCGGAAAACGGGCTTCCTCCTTGGGCGGGTTTCCCCCGCCGAATCCGCCGTCCAAACGGCCGAGGACCGTTGCAATGCTGGTGTAGAGCTTTTGCCCGTTGGAGTGCCGGGTTTCGAACTCCCCGACGATGAAGGCGCCCTTTTCTTTCCCCCTGTCGTAATAGCGGGTGATGGCACCCTCTGTGGTCAGTGTTCCCTCTGCCGGGATCGGATGGTGAAAAAGGATCTCCTGCTCCGCATGGAGGATTCCGGCCAGATTCACTTTGCTCGCATCGGCAACGAGCGCCATGAAGTCGTAAAGGGTGACGATGCTGAAGCTCGGGAGCACTTTCAGGTCTTTCTCGTAGCAGTACTGCAGCTCGGAGAACCCGGCTCCCACGCCCAGAGCATAGGTCACCGCGTCTTTCCATGTGTACGCTTTGGTGAGAGGGCCGATCTTTTTTCCGATTGCGTCAGGATTGAGGGCCATCTTCTTTCCTCCATGGGGTTTAATGTTTCATCGCAGCAAAAACGATTCCCTTCTCAAGCAGATCCTCGATTCTCTCCTCCGAATATCCCACCTCCTTCAGGATCTCAATGGAATGCTGCCCCACAGCCGGAGCCGGTTCAGGGGCGTAGGGCTTGGACTCGGAGAACTTGATCGGTATACCGACTCCTTTCAGTTTCAGTCCGCTTTCGTGCTCCGTCTCGATGATCATTTGGCGAGCCTGAAGCTGAGGATCCTTTTCCAGATCTTCCATTTCGTGAATCGAGCTCAGACAGACGTCATGAACCTCTGCCAACTCCAGCCATTCATCCCTCGACTGGGTCTTAAAGAGGCCGGCAATTTCCTCCCGAACCTTTCTTTTTTCATCGCCTGTGGCAAACTGAAGCGGCAGCCATTCAGGCCGGCCTGCCATTTGGCAGAACCCTGTCCAGAATTTCTGTTCGAGCGCGCCCAAGCTGACGTGCTTCCCGTCGGCACACTCGTAGACTCCATAGAAGGGGAACGAGCCATCAAAAGGGTTCATGATCTCGTCGCTCTCCCGGCTTCCCCAGTACTGGGCAAGCTGCAGGGTGAGCATGGGCATGATACTGTCCGTCATGGACACATCGACGCTCTGGCCTTTTCCTGTTTTCTCCCGATGCCAGAGGGCCGCCATGCAGGCGATGACGCCCATGTAACCGCCGCCCACCACGTCCGCCGTTTGAAAGCCTGGCAGAACCCTTTCGTCCCCTTTTTTCACGTGAGACAATAGCCCTGCCAGAGAGATGTAATTGATGTCGTGCCCCGCCATTTGTTTGTAAGGGCCGTTCTGGCCAAAACCTGTGATGGAGACATAGATGATCCGGGGATTGAACCGGATGGCTTGCTCGTAGCCGATGCCGATCTTGTTGAGGACGCCGGGCCGAAACTGTTCCATGACCACATCCGCCGTCCTCACGAGATCAAAGAAGACCTTTCGCCCCTCTTGCTTCCCCGTGTCAAGCGCCAGGCTTCTTTTGGATCGGTTCAAGGTCAGATAGGCAGCCGACTCCTTGCCGATAAAGGGCGGCAAAAGGTGAACATTGTCCGGTCGGCTCGGGTGTTCAAGCCGCACCACGTCAGCGCCCATGTCTGCAAGCATCATGGTGGCCAGGGGTCCGGGGTACAGCTGAGTCAGATCCAGAATGCGTATCCCGCTCAACGGTCCCTTTCGTTTACCCATAACCACCCTCCAGGCCGATCTTCATATTCCACCGTTTTGTCAGGCTCCGGTTTACTCTCCCCTGAAACAAAAGCAGGGATCAGGATGAACCTCAGGGTCTCCTTGACCCTGGACATGTAATCGTCTTTGTCGAGATTGAGCATGGAGCGGAAGAACTCCTCGCCGGAGATGAAATTGTGGATGGCATTCATCATGGCCAGAACCTTCATTTTCGCCTCCACGGGAACGATTTTAAACCTCTCCGAAAGGTGCATGGACCTGGCGATGTCTGAAACGAACTCAGGCATATGGAAGTCGAGGGTCGCTTCGTGGCGGGTTTTGCCGAAATAGCGGAAAAGGATGAGGTTGGACACTTCCGGGCACGCGAACAGATAATCCGTCACTACGTCGATGGCGATTTCCATTCGCTTGGCCAGGGGAAGCCCGTGGATGATCTTCTCCACTTCCGCAAGTTCGCTCTTCAGATCGTCGGTGATGTCACGAATGACCGCTTCGTAGAGGCTCGCTTTGTCGCCCCAGTGATAGTGGAGGGTAGAAATGTCGATGCCCGTCTCCTGGGCGATGAGGCGTGTGGTGGTGCCGTGGAAACCGTACTCGCCGAAGACTCTGCGGGCCACCTTCAGAATCTTGGCTTTCATGGAATCAGGATCTTTTCGCGCCTTTTCGAGCGGAGAGATCATCCCGGTCTCCATCTTTTGCTTCCATCAATTGATGGAAAACTACAAGATTCACTTTTTTATGTCAAGAAAAATCTTTTGGCGTCTCACATCCTCTAGCTAAAGCCATGGTCAGCCATGAGTTTTTTGAAGGTCTCCGCGTTCTCTTTGAGCATGTCGGGAACAGGAAGATGGTAAGGGCATTTTTCCACACACTCGCCGCAATCGGCACATTGCTCCGCTGAGGCCACGGCCTCCTTGGCCATGAAGGCGAGTTGCTTTGGGCTGAAGCGCCGCACCTGGGATTTGATCAACAGAACTTTGGGAATCTGAACGCCCTGTTCGCACGGCATGCAGTACTCGCACCGATGGCAAAACCGGACTCCCAGCCCGTTCCGGATGCTTTTCATTTGCTCCCGTTCGTCCGACCCTAAGGGCCGGCGTTCCTGGTAATACCCAACTGGAAGCAGCGCCTGATAATGGCCTCAGCCTCCTGCAGGCCTACCCGCATGATGGGAATGCCGCCGCAACCCACTTCGCTGACCTTGAGCCCACTGCGCCCAAGATCAATGCTTTTCAACTTCTCGACCATTGTTGCGCAAAGAACCCTGATCCACCCCCCTCCCCTTAAAAAAGGGGGGGGGAAGAGACGTGGTTACATGAGGCCGTGGAGTGTCAGCGCCGTCTCGCCCTTTTTCTCTTGACCACCTTGCGGCCGGGT
This sequence comes from uncultured delta proteobacterium, assembly GCA_963702565.1. Classification (GTDB taxonomy): domain Bacteria; phylum Desulfobacterota; class DSM-4660; order Desulfatiglandales; family HGW-15; genus CAVPDE01. The sequence goes on from CAVPDE010000020.1 coordinate 7,599, forward strand.
TTTTTCGTTTCCAACTCGGCTATTCTTCGTTTTGCATCCCTTGCGCCCATTTCTCTGGCCGAAAGAACGGATGCCAAGGTGTTCCCGCGAAGTCTCAGCGGACCCTCTTTCGTTTCCCACATGTGGACCGTTTGAGTCGAGGCTCCCAGCAGCTTCGCAAAATTCGCCTGAGACAAGGCTAATTTTCTTCGAAGCCTTCGGATTCCCTTTGATGTTAATCGGGCCTTCCTGGATGTCTCAGGGGTGACCTGAGGCTTCTGCGCCAGCCGCTTCTTCTCCGCCGCGACAAGCCATTTGTTCTCCCCTTGAAGCATTGCTATTTTTCTCTTCAAGTCCGCAACCGTCTTGGTCAGCCTGATCTTCGCCTCCCGAATGCCTGCTGTGGCGACTCGTGCTTCCCTGCGACTGATCCTGATGATTTCCCCTCTGAGAACTTCAGCAAGTTTTGGCATAGGTTGTCATCCTTTCGTTTTCAGGTTTCCCCTTTGCAGACCATTGGCCGCAACCAAACTGCATCGATGCACACGATGCAATCCCCACGAATGTCTTTTCGTTCAACTTCTCTCAGACAACAATGATCCGGCGCACAAATTCCGCCGAGAATTCCTCAGGGCTTGGATTATATGGCTCCGCAGCGAGGAAAGCAAGCCTAAGTTCAAGTCATGCTTAATGATCCGGCTCCCGCTTTTCCTGTTGACACAGGCCAAGACGAGAGGTGAAAATCATCCCTGTTTTTGGCGGCCGAAAGAGTCACCCTGAAAGGATCGGGCAAGGAGGACAGACGTGAGCGATTTCACTCGTTTCAAAATAGAAAAAGAGGGTTTCATTCGTTGGTTGATTCTCAACCGTCCTGACAAACGAAACGCCATGGACGAAGATTTCTTCCGGGAGCTGACCCAGGCCTTTATGGATTTCGATCAGGACCCTGAGGTTCGGGTCGTGGTTGTTCGAGGCGAGGGCAAAGGCTTTTCAGCAGGCATCGACCTCGGCGCCCTGGGCGGTCTTGTCCAGTCCACTAGCGTGGAGGCCCGCGAGCAGCTTCGCTTTTTCATTCTGCAGGGCCAGGCCGCCTTTACTGCGGTGGAGCTCTGCCGCAAGCCCGTCATTGTTGCGATTCACGGATTTTGCATCGGCGGGGGGGTGGATCTTTCCTGTGCTTGCGACATCCGGCTCGCCTCTCGGGACGCGGTCTTCTCCATCCGGGAAACCCGCATGGCCATGGTGGCCGATCTCGGGACGCTGCAGCGCATGCCCTCCCTCATCGGAGAAAGCTGGTTCCGTGAGCTGGCTCTCACGGGCAGGGATTTCAGCGCAGAAGAAGCGCTCAGGATAAACTTCATCACCCGGCTCTGCGGTGACCCGTCTGTTCTGGTTCAAGAGGCCAGGAAGCTTGCCTCTGAAATTGCAGCGTGCTCGCCCCTGGCTGTTCAGGGAGTCAAAGATGTGATGCGATTCGACCGTGAGAACGGTGTGAAAGCCGGGTTGGAGTACGTGGCCCAGAAGAATGCCGCGATCCTGATCAGTGAAGACCTGATGGAAGCGGTCAACGCCTTCATGGAAAAACGCCAACCCCGGTTCAAGGGCAAGTAGGCCGGAGTTCTATTTCATCGGAAGAGGTGCTCTTCACCCCTTTTTCACCATCAGCCTCCGGGCGAGCTCGACGGCCTCTGCGGCATTGGCGCCGTAGCCGTCCGCGCCGATCTTCTCCGCAAAAGTGCGGTCCAGGGGCGCTCCTCCCACCATGACCTTGACCTTGTCCCGAAGACCTTGAGCCTTGAGTTCAGCGATGACCTTCTGGATCTCCGGCATGGTGGTGGTGAGCAGTGCGGAAAGGCCCAGGATGTCGGGCCGGATGGCCTTCACCTGCTCGACGAGTTTCTGCACGTCCAGGTCCACGCCGAGGTCTACCACCTTGAACCCTGCGCCTTCGAGCATCATGGTGACAAGATTCTTGCCGATGTCGTGCAGGTCTCCCTTCACCGTGGCCATGAGGACGGTGCCGTAGGACTGGTTCTGGCCGCCGGCCAGAAGGGGTTTCACAATATCCACTCCCGCTTTCATCGTCACAGCCGAGACCAGCATTTCCGGGACGAAGATCTTGCCCGAACCGAAGTCCTTGCCGACCACGTCCATGGCCGGTATGAGGGCGTCGTTGATGATCCTGTTCGGGTCGAGGCCGGCATCGACAGCGCCCTGCACAAGGGCCTTGATTTCCGCATGCTTGCCGCTGATGACCGCGCTCTTGATGGTTTCCAGATGATCGCCCATAGAGGGTTGTCCTCCTCTCCTTCTCAGTATCCTTGCCGGGCCGCCTCCACGATGGCTTTCAGGTTCTCGAGCGGCGTGGCGAGAGGGATGGCGCATTCCGGGCCGATGAGGTGCACACCGGCCTCGATCGCGTAGCGGGCCTGCTTGTGGACATCCTCCGGCGTGCCTTGCAGGAGCGCCTGCGGATTGTTGACGTTGCCACAAAGCGAAATCCTGTCGCCGATGCGGCGCACCGCCTCCTTGGAGTCCACCTGCCACTCAAAGTGATACGCGTCCACGCCGGACCGGGCAAAGAGCTCGAGCCGGTCCGAGCAATTGCCGCAGACGTGCAGGATGATCGGCCCGCCTGCCTGGGCCGTGATTTCCTGGTGGATAGGCAGCAGGTACTGTTCGTAGTGGTAGGGCCCCACCAGGTTGCGGGTGGCGTGGTCAGCCAGGACCACGATGTCCGCCCCGGCCGCGAACTGGGCGTTGATGAAGGCGAGGGTGATCGGCATGAGCTGCCTCAGCATCTTCGTCACCTTGGCGCTCTCGCCCATGCCGACCGCGAGCAGGAAGTTCTGGGTGCCGACCATGTGGTAGGACATGGTCCAAGGACCCATCACCTTGCCGATGATGGCCACCCGGCCGCCTACATGACGACGCAGAATGGCGAGGGCATCCAGCAGCACGCGGCAGGAAGGCTTTTCCAGGAAATCGGGGGGCATGGCGATGTCGGAGAAATCAGCGTTCGGAAACTCCCTCACGTCAGGCATCTTGTCACGGTCGCCCCAGTCGACCCGCGCCCCTAAGGCGGCGGCCTCCTGGACCACCGAATACTCGGGCATGACCGTGTCAAAACCGACCACTTCGTGCCCGGCCAGGGCGAGGTCGGCCATGGCATTCGGATTGAGATGGGCCTCGGGAAAAGACACTCCTGCCTTTTCCATGAGACCATGGCACGCGATAGAGGTGGGGTTGCCCACGGCCGGGCGGGGTCCACGCCGTCCACCGAACATGGCGGACATGACCAGGTTGTGAGAGTTGAGTTTCATTTGTGGTTAGACCTCCTCGCATGGGTTTTTGGCCGGATGAGGTTGAATCCGCATCCCCTGGCCCTTCAGGGAGTCAAAGAGGGGATGCGGTTCGTCCGGTTTAAGGTAAGTGCGGGGCGCTATTGCATGGAAGTCCATCACAAGGGCATCTCGTTCAGAGCAGGCTGTGCGTTTGGTGTCGATTAGGAGAATCGTTCGAGCAGGTCGCCGATGATTCTTGCCGTTCTACCGGCAAGGACCTGGCATGACCTGTATCCTTTGCCTTCATGAAACTGAGTTACCTGATCCCGGTCTCTCCAATCGACTCCAGCAATCTCCCGGCAAAGAAGTTTACCCTCAGTGACTTCTTCTTTAAAACGCTTGATGAATATGCTGGAGGTTTTCCACATTCGCGTATCAGCCTCCTTGCCGCTTTTTGGACGGCCGAAGTTCAAGCCGATGACAGCCAGTCCGCCAATCACAGCGCCGCACACCTCCCCGTGAGCGGCCAAACCGCCGCCGAAGGAGTCCATCGCCTTGATCAGATTCTCATCTTTTATTCCCAGCTTCTCTTGCCCGACCGCAAGAACCGCCTGGCTTCATTGAAGGCCCTGACCAAAAACCTGCATCGCCTTTTCCTGCATTTCATTGGGGGTCATGGATTGCCTCCTTTCTTTCGGCAAGATTGGGTTTTCTCCGGCTGGCTGAAAACATTAGGTGAGAGGATGATAGAACTCTCTTTGAATGTGCGGGAGTGTAGGTGAGTCGACCCTTTGGTGTCAAGGCCAAACTCGGCCCATCAGGTTTTCCGAGCCATAGACTTCTACAGCAACAAATCGCGCGTCCCAAAGGGCCGCATCCCGCTTTCACCTGCGATACGCGACAGAAGATATCAGCGAATCGGATTTTCTTGACTTTGGAGGCTGGTTGCCGTTCAATAGTTCAGATTTTTTCCTTCCACCCATTAACCTCCATGTCGGAGGTTGTTCATGGATAAACTCCTCAAATTTTGCAAGCCGCACTCCGTGCAGGACGATTTCTGTTCTGTAGGGAGTCCAAAGCTGTGTTCCGACAAAGCCACCCTCATGGAAAGATGGGGGCGGAAAGCCGCAGGTCTCAAGTGATTTCGTCCGGCCCTCCCTCCCATTGCGCCACGGTACAGGACCTTGGGGAAGGGCCTGCAGGCCTCTTGAAAGGAGCCGGAACGATCATTTTTTTGATCCCACTGTCCGTTATTGCGGAGAGGTGTTGACTGCTCTGGATCCTTCGGAACGAAAACTTTTGCGATACAAGCTCCTGCGGTCATTGGCAACTTGAACTTCTGCGATGGCGGCGCATCGCAGCGGAGGGTGAGGTGACACATGAAAGAACTGATTGAAGTCATGGCAAAGGCCCTTGTGGATGCCCCTGAAGAGGTCGCTGTCACGGAGACTAAGGGACAGCACACTTCCATCTTTGAGCTGAGGGTGGCCAGAGGAGACGTAGGAAAAGTGATCGGCAAGGAGGGACGCACGGCACAGTCCATGAGAATAATACTTGCGGGAGCCTCCACCAAGCTTAGGAGGCGGAGCGTTCTTGAGATCGTGGATTAGATGTGGAATTCCTGTGGGTCACCACGACAGAATCCACCAAACCAGAGGCTGCCCCGGGAATCAGATCCCAGGGGCACTTTGAGGAGCTGAATCATTCGAGTAGCTCTGCACTCCCTGTATCTCAACTGATCCTCATCGCGGTCTCCTTTCACGGAGTCCGTCCCCTCCATCAATCGCAAGATAGGGAGGCAGTGGCAAATCATAGACGACCATGGTGCGATCATCAATAAGCTTCGCGACCACGTGGTCCCACGAGGTGAATACATATCCGTATCGGTGGTTGTCCGGGCCCAGAAGTTCAAGCAACCTTGGATAGTAATAAGCTATGGGAAGTTGCCTTTGGATGGAACCGACGAGGTCTGTCAAGATCTCGTAGTTCTCCACTTTCCACCACCGGTCTGCGATGATAACCCTGTCATCGTTCTTTGGTTCAAAGAGGACGGCGGAAGGGTGACCACGGCCGTGTCCGGTAAAATAGAGGGTATAGTTTTGCCAGTCTTTTACCAGGTCCTGCACGGTGATGCGATTACCATAAATCATTGGGGAACGGACATTCCCGTAGCTCGCGCAGCCATACAGCGTGAGAACCAGCGCAGCCAAGACAAGAACAGATCCGAAACGGCTTTTCATCTTCACCATACCCCCGCCAAAGGCATTCTAGTGTAGTGCGTCATAAATAACTTGACATATCGTCATTTACCCTGTATGGTCGGGCATTATGAGCAGAAAAGCAGCCCAGATCATACTTTCCCTTGAAGAACGCGCCATAGTGGACGAGTGGGCGCGGAGTCGGACGATGCCCCTGCGAGTTGTCCAGCGTGCGAGAATCATTCAGATGGCTTCCAACGGAATCGATAGCCAGGACATTGCCAAGGAATTGGATATTTCCAGACCAACCGTCCAGCTTTGGCGTCAGCGCTTCCTGGCGTTGCGTACAGCAGGGCTGGAGAAAGATGCCCACGCCCTGGGCGCATCCCCAGGATTAGCGACAAGAAGGTTCGAGCGGTTATTGAAGCCACATTGCATTCGAAACCCTCGGATGCTACGCATTGGAGTACCCGAAGCATGGCCAGCGCTCAAGGAATCAGCGAGGCCACCGTTCGTCGCATTTGGCACCAGCACAATCTTAAGCCTCATATGGTAAAGACCTTCAAGTTAAGCCGCGACAAGCGGTTTGTAGAAAAGCTGGTCGATGTCGTAGGACTCTATCTGAATCCACCGGACAAATCCCTTGTATTGTGCGTCGATGAGAAGAGTCAAATTCAGGCGCTAGATCGAACCCAACCTGGCCTACCCTTGAAGAAAGGCCGCTGTGGGACGATGACTCATGACTACAAACGAAACGGAACCACCACCCTGTTCGCCGCACTCAGCATGCTTGATGGAAGAATCATAGGAGACTGCATGCCGCGGCATCGGCATCAGGAATTCATTCGATTTCTGAAGAAGATTGATGCCGAGACTCCTCCCACTATGCAGCTTCATTTGATCGTCGACAATTATGGCACGCATAAGCATCCGCGCGTCCAATCCTGGCTCCGTCGGCACCCCCGCTTCCATCTTCATTTCACTCCTACGTCCACTTCCTGGCTAAACATGGTAGAGCGTTGGTTCCGAGAACTCACAGAGAAACAAATTCGCCGCGGGAGCTTTCATAATGTACCCGCGCTCATTGATGTCATTGAGCAATACATTGCAACTCACAACCAAAAACCACAGCTCTTCGTTTGGAGTGCGCCAGTGGAGCAGATCCTGGCAAAAATCGCCAAATGTAAAGAAGCGTTAGACGCACTACACTAGGGAAGACCCGATTCGTCCTCCTTCATACGCAATACATAATGCCTTTTTGAGGCCGTTCAATGTTCCAGCCGGATGTATTTCCTTGTTGCGCGATCTTCGAAGTCCTGGGAACACATCACCGTGGTCTATCTTGCTCAACTCTTTTGCAAGCTGGGCTGTGACTTGAGTTGTCAGCTCCGTTTTCTACGGTGTTGATAAATCCCGGCGCCAAAAAGTGTCATTATTTTGCACGTTCCCCCTCCATTTTTTGCTTATTTTAGACAATATGTGGCAATCTTCATGTTTGAACGAGAGTCTAACGGTGTTAATAGTTCGAAATCCTTTATGAAATCAATAACACCCTAAATTGGCAGGCATCTTGCTTGCCTACAGACAAGAAAGAGGATTAGACTTGCTGTTATTTAGATCAACTCCTCATTGAAAGGGAAGACCATGGTTGATTCAATGAATAGACGGGAACTTTTGCGGCTGAGCGTGATTTGGCCCTTGGCGATAAAAACGGAAAGTGGGTTTGCAAAAGGGGAAACGAGGAATATCACAGGGGAAGGGTTCTTTCTTTATTGCTCGGAGAGGCTCCGTGAAGGAGCAGCTTATCCCGTGACAATCAAGCTTCCTGAGAAAAAAGTGCAGATGACAGGCAAGGTCACCTGGTCCAACTTAGACAATTGCATATCTTTGAATTTCAGCCCTGCAATGGGCTTCTATTTTATGAGGATTGATGAGGAGAAGGACAAACAGATTCTCAGAGAGGCCATGGTTGCTGAACTTAAAAAGCCTCCTCGCTTGCGACAACAGGCCGACCGCTCCGTGGATTCCCCTCTTCCCAGTGAAGCAAAGCCGAAAGCCCGTTCTGAAGGAATGCCCCGGAATCCAGAGGTCCCTCGGAATTAAGAACTTCATCGTCGTGTTTATTGTCCTCGGCGCTCTCCGCGCCGCATGATCCCGAAAAGGTCTCGCAATCTTTTTCCTCCACCTCCTGGCCATTCAAGAAACGTGGACTGATGGGGCAGCAAGCCCTATAGGTTGTGGCTTCTTACCTTGACACACTATATATCTTGAAGTGATATTATAAAGCACAATTGTTCGGCTAGATGTGCTCTTCTCTTTCACTTGTAAGACCCAACGAAAACACACCTGATTTTGACCGACCCGCTGACCGTTCTTCCGGAAAGCGATCTTCATGATCATCGGGAGCCGAGCAATTGAATCATCCATCGACATTGACTGGAGCATATTAAGATTAACGTGGAGAACAACAGCAAAAAACTGCGCGTAAAATGCATCAAGTGTGGCGAAGAGTGGGAAAAAGACACCGTCATTCCGTGGGGGCCCGAAGATTACACTTCTTCCTTTTGCAATCCCTGTTTCAGAGAGCTCATTTCCCACGTCATACACAGAAAGCAACTGAAAGAAGGCAATTTCGACTGCTTTGGTAAGGCAAGCGTGTACTGCGATCAATTGGCTTGCAAGTATCGGGAATTGTGCCTTTCGAAGGAGGGGCGCCAAGAGCACGGATAAGAGATCAAGCGACGCCCCTCAGCTCCTCAGTCCAGGCAAGAGTCTCCAGGTATCTTTTCGAGCCTCGGGCTCCAAAAAACATCCTCTCCGATTTCTATAATCGTGTTCTCACCCCGTGGTAAACTCCCTTATCCTTGTACTCGTTAGGATCTGCCGCCTAGGCCGGTTTTGAGGCGAAGTCCTTGAGGCGGGTGTGCTCCACCATCTTAGAAAGAGTATCCGCAGTAAAAACCTTGCCGCGCGTGGCGATCAGCATTTTCTTCATGTCTTCCCGCCTCACGCCAAAACCCTGTCCCCCGATACATGCGATGACCTGGAAGCGCTGGGCACCGTTTCCATGCTGGATGATACTGTCCCGCTGATGTGGATTGACGCACCCATCTCAGCCGGGCAGGGTTTCGCAACGAACTCGGACAGGATCAGACCTCGGAAAAGGGTCCCTGGTCTTCTGGCAAACCACTTATGTACGGCGATCACAGGACGATAGTTCTGCTGGATTTGCTTTTCTCTTAATGCGAGATCAGCGATGAAAGGAATATCGAAGTCTTTTTCGATCATGAATGGTTAGGATCACGTGATGAAGCATGCTCGTTTCTCGAGAACTCCGGATAGTGTGCCCGGCCTGCTGTGATGAAATCTGAAGGACTCATAGCGGGAAGTCAAAAGATTACCAAACTGGCCAGGCAGCTCCCCTTGCATTCTGACTCCACGGATGCAGCCCCAGCCTATTCAGTGAGCAAAGATGAAGTGCAAACGGATCTGTTTGATTTCTCGATAATAAAACCGTTTTGAAATGAGGAACTAATAACAGCAATCAGATCCTTGGAACATGCCTATTCCGGGGAAACCGTCTAGGTGCCCGAAGAAATCCAACAGGATGAGATAGAACCCTTTTCGGATCTCGGAAAGAGCTGAAGGGAATACCCTACGAAGCAAAAACCTCCGAATTCCGTTTAGCTGCATCACATTTCGCCGATCTTGATCTTCCTTTGTGCATGAAAAATCCTTCACTGCATAACCTTGTGCATTATAAAAAACAGTAATATCAATTACTTTCCGACTCAAAGGAACTGGCATATGACTTGCTTATGATCCTTTACCATATCGGAATTCGCTGCTAGTCGGATATGGAAAGCTCTGGTGCCTCAGGGGCTCTTCAGGAAAGGGGGCAGATGCGATACTTTTCAATCTGTGTGGTGACGTGCATCGCAATATTGATTTACTCTTCAAATCCCAGCTACGCTTTAGACGTAACACTTGCCTGGGATGCCAACACTGAACCAGATCTAGCTGGGTATGGGATCTACTATGACACCGACTCAGGTGATCCTTACTATGGTAGAGGGGCATCAGATGGTGACTCACCTGTTGATATCTCACTTGATCAGGATGAAGATCCAGATCCAAACGTAGTGCAGTTCACCCTGTATGACCTTCCAGAGGGAACTTATTTCTTCGCTGTAACCGCTATTAATACCGCAGGTCTTGAAAGCGGCTACTCGAATGAGGTCTCCTACAATGCTCCGTCCACCTGTACCTATTCGATATCGCCGGCCAACCAGACGTTCGGCTCATCTGGCGGAACCGGTACAGTTAAAGTGACAACGCAGAATTCTTGCAGTTGGACAGCAGCGAGTGGCTCCTGGATGAAGATCACGTCAGGTGGTTATGGCATGGGTAGTGGTACTGTAAGCTACTCAGTACCAGCCAACACGGGCACGTCGAGGACAGGGACCTCATCTATCGCAGGTAAGATATTCACGGTAACACAGGCAGGAGTGCAGACCTATTCTATCACAGCTTCTGCAGGAACGGGAGGCTCCATCTCACCTTCAGGAAGCGTAAGCGTTAATTCCGGAATAAGCAAGACCTTCAGCATCACCCCATCGACTGGATACAAGATCAGCAGTGTCACCGTGGATGGCTCATCCGTTGGGGCATTGAGCTCCTACACCTTCACGAACGTCACAAAGAACCACACGATCAGCGTAACTTTTGCGGTAGCCACGCCATGGTGGTGGTGGTTCAGATTCACTTCTCTCCAGTGACGCAAAGACAGCAGCCCGTTTTGACTAAATCGACTGGAACACGCAGCTCCCTCGGAATTAAGAACTTTACAGTTGACCTTATTATTTTGAGGCTGAGCGGTGTCTTGCTCTTCCTCTTATGTTTTGAGCAAGGTTATGACTTGAGTTCTAATCGAGCGCCTGAAGCGCTTCCTGTTCGCTTTCGACTACGATATGTAGAACTCAACCGCTTCGCGGCAGCCTGCCGAGGTGCACACTTTCGCCTTTCCCACCGACCTCTTTTGATCCTCTACCCTCCTCGTTGATTCTGTAAGATACCTCCGTTTTTTAATCTCAACTCAAGGAGGTATCCGTTATGACCCCATTAAGACAGAAGATGATCAGAGCCATGGAGCTGAGGAACTTTGCCAAGAACACTCAGCGGGGCTACCTGGGAGCCGTCAAAGGTCTTGCCAGCTTCTATCGCCAATCCCCGGACAAACTCACCAAAGACGCTATCGAAGACTATTTGCTGTATTTGAAAAATGAGAAGGGCAACACCACCGGCAGTTGTGGCGCTGTGGCCGCAGGATTGAAGTTCTTCTACACTCACGTGATTGAAACCGCCACCCCGTTTGACTATCGGATCCGTAGAAAGAATCGCAAACTGCCCACAGTGCTCAGTCAAGAGGACATCTGGAAAATCATCAACGCCACGCATCATCTCAAACACAGACTCATTCTCATGACCACCTATTCCGCCGGACTTCGAGCGATGGAAGTGGCTATGCTCAAACCCGATCACATCGACAGCAAAGACATGCTCATCAAGGTGGAACAGGCCAAAGGAGGCAAAGAGCGCTATACGGTGCTCTCCTCCAGGCTTCTGGGGGAACTGCGACAGTACTACAAAACCTGCAAACCCTCCCCCTACCTTTTCCCCTCCGCGTTTAAAAACCGCGAACACCTCCCTCTTACTTATCCCTCCATCCGCAGCATTTACGAGGAGGCTCGGGAAAAAGCCGGCATCAAGAAAGGCGCAGGCATCCACACCCTGAGGCACAGCTTCGCCACCCATCTTCTGGAAGCTGGTTACGATCTGCGCAGAATCCAGGTGCTCCTGGGCCACACGCGACTGTCCACCACCATGATCTACCTGCACGTCAGCCGCGCCACCCTGTCCAAGATCCCTAGCCCCCTGGATCTGTTTGACCCCCAAAATGCAAAAAAGGAGGACCCCTCCCATGAGCCCTCCGATTAAAATGCCAAAACCAAAGCTGGAAGTCGCCGAGATCCTCCGCCATCATATCGCAGAGTATCGCAACGCCTACCCTCTAGCCCCAGATCAGCACCGGATCGTCTCCCACCTCCTTCACTGCCGTACCCCCACCCTGGGTGGGCACATCGAGCGCTGCACACACTGCGGCGCACAGCGTATCCTCTATCACTCCTGCCGCAATCGACACTGCCCCAAGTGTCAGCACGTCCCCAGAGAGCGATGGCTTGAAAAACGTCAATCCGAACTCCTCCCCACCCCCTACTTCCACATCGTGTTCACTCTCCCGCATGAGTTGAACCTCATCACGTTAAAGAACAAATCCGTGATGCTCAACCTCCTCTTCAAAGCCGTCTCTGAAACCCTGATCAAGTTTGGTAAGAAGGAACTGGGCGGGACCTTGGGCTTTATCGCTGTCCTGCATACCTGGGATCAGCAACTCAAAGCGCACTTCCATCTGCACTGCCTGGTCCCTGGAGGTGCCCTGTGCACAAAGAGCAAACACTGGATTCCATGCAAAGAAAACTATCTGTTCAACCAGGAAGCCCTCTCCCTGGTCTTTCGGGGCAAGGTCATCGATCACTTCGGACGAAGCGCTCAGCGTGGAGACCTGAACCTTGAAGAGGCCGACTCCCAACTTAAAACCAAGCTCTACAAGCACACGTGGGTTGTCAGTGTGCGGGACCCCATCCCCAATCCTGAGCATGTCCTGGAGTATCTGGCCCGTTACACCCACCGCGTCGCTATCGCCAACAGTCGCCTCGTTGATCTTAAAGACGGCATGGTCAGCTTCAGGTACAAAGACCGGCAGAACAATGTCCTCAAACAAGCCACCCTCAGCGCGGTGGAGTTTATCTACCGCTTCCTCCTCCACACCTTGCCCCAGGGCTTCGTCAGAATCCGCCACTATGGGTTTCTGGCTAACCGTGATCGCACCGCCCATTTGGGCCTCATCCAGCGCTTGCTCAAATGGCCCTCTCCGGTGCGTACTGTGACTCATTCCCTCCAGGAAATCATGCTCCGGCTCACCCGTATCGACATCACTCTTTGTCCCTGTTGCAAAAAGGGCAGGATGCAAAAGATCGCAGACATCTTATGCTACAGCGGCAAGCACCCCTATCAGTTCATTCGACCACCCAATGGCTAGGCTCTGTCCAGCGCCCTGAAACCATTGTGTGTGAACCCTAAATTGCTCCAGTCAAAAGCAAATGGATCACTACGTCCACATCATGAGAAAATACCCTTGCCATGCCATCGCCCCTGGACGCAACATCCCCTTCACCCCTCCGTATCCGCTCAATCGTTTTCCAAACCAGCTTTCGACACAGTATTCCAAAGACCAACCCCGTACCTTGAGACAAGCAAAACAGCTCTTACAAAACCCATATACTCCGTTCACACTCCGTGGTGCGCGAAGCGCCTGAGCTCTTCATCGCTTTATCCATCATCCCCTCACTCCACATTGCCCACCCTAGGCGCACAGCCCGCAACTCATCACATGCCATCGCACTAACCGCCTGGGGGACGATGGATAAAACACTAATTAGAAGTCTTAGGACATTCTCTACATCGGTGCGCTCAACTGGTAGCAAGTACAAATAAAGAGAGGTTAAACTTTCTGATACAGGGCAATGATTCCTTCCAAAGGTCTTTCGGGCGTGAGGAGACGAAGACCGGTGAAGCGGGGCAGGATCTTTTCCAGGCCGTAAACCATGAAGAGCGCTCCGGACTCGGCTTTTCGCGCAATCAGTTCCGCGAATTCCTCCATCATCGTGAGATAGGTGTAAAACACATCAAACTTGTTAAATGGAATTCCCGTTTCACGATGGATCCGGTCATGAAGGGATTCATCCATGGAGTCCCCGTGGTAGAGAAAGATGTTCTTGGGAGGCAAGAGCACCTCTTTTTCGGCGAACAACGCGTCCTGTTCTTGTCTTAAGGGTGCGTAGTCGTCCAGAGTCCATTCGTCGAGTTCGATCCCGACGGAGGTCTTCGCCAGGTAACTCAGCAAGACGTTCACTCTCCCGTCTGCGCAGCCCATATCCAGAAACAGGGCCTCGCCCGGCCTAAAGAGACCATGATCGATCATCGTCTTCAGCGAGGAGAGGACTTTGGAAAGGTCGCTTGACCTCCGAAATCCAAGGTGCCCCACATCCCCCACTTTTCTGCTGTCGTAGAACTCGACGACTTGAAAGAGTGTGTGTTCCAGGGCTGTTTCCAAGCCAACCAACTCCTAATCTTCAAAACCTTGCTTGCCGCCGAGAGCGCAGAGCTCGCTGAGATGGGATTCTTTCATTCACTTTCTGGATTCTCTGTGTTCCCCGCGTGCTCTGCGGTAGGGTATCTCCTGACCAGTCTTTTCAGTTTTTCATTCACCTGGAAGAGGAGAAGGGTCTCCTCGCCCTCCGCTTCTCGCAAGGACGCCAGCTGATCCGGGCTTATCTTGGAGGTAATCTTGTTGCAGACGTAGTTGATGCAGAGCACGTGGCGTGCCACAAGCCTGCATCCCGTGGAGGAGAGAAAAAAGCAGCTCGACGGTTCTTCCCTTTGGTGCGGGAGAGCGACACCAAGCAGCCGGTTGATGAGAAGGAGCACGCCGCTGTAATGTTTTTCCAGGCCGGCTCCGCAGCAGGATCCCCCTTCTCTTTCTTCACATTCCCTGCAGAAATCCACGATCCCTGTGCGGAGCATGGTGTCGCGGGACCGATGGACGGCATTCTTCAGAGCTTCAAGAAGGTCCGCAAGGGTTTGATCTTCGAGGAGCCGGCTTCTTTCCCTGTCAAAGCACGCATCGGCCCACTCGAGCTTTGCGTCAACAGGGGCGTCCAGAGGGGGTTCGGCCGGGGTCATGGCCTATTTCTTGCCTTTCCGGCTTTTCCCTTTTCCTTTGTCCTCAGGTGCGGCCGCCGCCTCTTCTTCTTCCCCGAATTTCTTCAGCCCTTCGGCCAGGGATTTCAGCTTTTCGTTCACAAGGTAATTGATCGTTCCTTCAGGATAGGTGCCGTCTGCCTGGAGTTCCCCTCCAGGTTTTCCTGTGAGAATCTCGATGCCCTCGTCGATGGTCTTCACCGAGTAGATGTGAAACTTGCCTTTTTTCACGGCATCCACCACGTTCTTGCGGAGCATGAGGTCCTGAACGTTGCTCTCGGGAATCATCACGCCCTGGGTGCCGGTGAGCCCCTTCTTGCGGCAGCATTCGAAGAACCCTTCGATCTTGTAGTTGACGCCTCCGATGGCCTGGACCTCGCCCTTTTGATTCACGGAGCCGGTCACCGCAATGAACTGCTTGATGGGAACACCGGAGAGGCTGGAGAGGAGAGCATAGATCTCCGTGGAGGAGGCGCTGTCTCCGTCCACGCCGCTGTAGGACTGCTCAAAGGCAATGCTCGCACTCATGGTGAGGGGTTTGTCCTGGGCGTACTTTTTTCTCAGATACCCGCTCAGGATGAGCATGCCCTTGTTGTGGGTGCTTCCGGACATTTCCGCTTCGCGCTCGATATTGATGATTCCCGCGCGGCCCATGGAGGTTGTTGCCGTGATGCGGGAAGGCTTGCCGAACATGTAATCGCCCAGGCTGTACACGGCAAGCCCGTTCACCTGGCCGACGACTTCGCCGTCCACATCGATGAGCAGGGTCCCGCGGTCGATCATCTCCTGGATGTGCTCTTCGATGAGGCTCGAACGATAGATCTTTGTCTCAATCGCTTTGTCCACATGCTTCTCCTGGACCTGTGAGGATTTGTCCTCCCCGGCCCAGTAGTCGGCTTCACGAAGGAGATCTGTAATGATCGGGAAGCTGGTGGAGATCTTTTCCTGCCGTCCGGTCATCCTCACCGCCTGCTCGACCAGCGCAGCCACGGCGCTCCGCTCAAAGGGCTTCAGCTTGTCTTCATCGGCTTTCCTCCGGATGAACTCGGCAAACTGGAGAACGGATTTTTCGTTCTTGTTCATGGACGTGTCAAAGTCCGCCCGGACCTTGAAGATCTTGGCCGTGTCCTCGTCATAGGCGTGGAGAAGTTGGTAGATGTACCCGTCGGCGATGACCACGACCTTCATGTCCATGTCGATGGGTTCAGGCTTGAGGCCCGTGGTCGTGAAGAGATAAAAGGGGTCATAGGTCTGAATCTCCATCTTCTTGGTCTTCAAGGCCCGCTTGAGGGCGGGCCACACACCCGGCTCCACAAGCGCGTCGAGGAGGTTGAGAACAAGGTACCCCCCGTTGGCCTGAACGATGGAGCCCGCTTTGATCTTGCTGAAATCCGTTCTCCACACCCCGCTCCGGTCCACCACCCTCTCGATGCTTCCGAAAAGATTTCGGTAGGTGGGATAGGTTTCGACAATCACCGGAGGCCCTTTCTGCTCTGCGTTGTCCACGATCAGGTTGACCTGATAGGGCTGAAAAGCGTCTCCTTCAGGCATGAGAAAGGGCATGCCCGGAATCTGCTGCTGAGGCTGGGATGCGAAGATCTGCAGGTTCTCGGTCATGTCCTCGAGCATGTCGGTCAGGTATTTTTCCACTTCTTTGGTCGGGTGTTGCTCTTTCAGGGGAGCGGACAGATCCGTGGCCACCTTCATGAACATGAGGCGGTCCATTTTCTCGATCGTTTGCTGCACCTCCTTTTGAAGGTCCCTCAGTTCCAGGAAAATCTGATCGATTTCTTCCCGGAGCTTCGTCTGTTTTTCCTTGAGGAGTTCGAACTCCTCCTTGGGGAAACGCCCTTTTTCCACCATGCCTTCCAGTTGATCAATGTGCGTCGGATTCCCGTCCACCAGGGGCATGACTTCGGGCCTCTTGATCTGGCCCATCTGGATGTCCACAAGGGCGAAGCCCTCCTCCCGCACTTTCTTGTCCAGGTCCTTGAAGAAGCTCTTGCCCTTCTTCTCGTACTCGATCATGATTTCCTTTTTGCGATTCAAATACTCCTGGCTCTCAAAGAGCTGGGGCACTTCCTTCTTCAAGACGTCGATGAACTCGCGGACATTTTTCTTGAATTTCTGACCTGTTCCCGCCTTCAGCCGGAGAAGGATGGGAGCTTCCGTGTTCTTGAAATTGTTGACGTAGCAAAGATCATCCGGCACTCTTCCATCCCTCTTGGAGATGTCTTCGAGCAATTTGCGGACCGTGGAAAGCCTTCCCGTGTTGGCAAGGCCCGTGACGAAAACATTGTAGCCGGGCTTGTTGATCCCCATGCCGAACTTAAACGCTTCCACCCCTCTGTCCTGTCCGATGATTTCTTTCAGAGGGGATAGGTCTTCCGTTGTTTTGAAAGGAAGCGTGGCAAGATCCAGTCTCCATCTCAACTTGTCAAGAGCGACTTCTTTGTCGGTTTTCTTGGCGGCCATGGTCATCAACCTCCTCCACGTCGTAAGGATAGAGCAACAGGCACAACGAAAAGTGAGCCATGAAAAGGACGGCTTACGTCACTTTGATCTTGATCTCGCGGGCCGTCTCAGGTTTACACTTGGGCATGACAATGTTCAGTATGCCGTGCTGGTAAGAGGCTCGAACCTCGTCCACGTGAACCTTGCATGGGAGCTGTATGGTTCGAGAAAAGTAACTGCACGATTGTGTTCTCTCCCGGAACCCCTCGCCCTTGGAAAAACTTTCCTCTTTGACTTCCGCTTTGATGGTGAGCAGGTCGTCGCTGATCGTGATGTCCAGGTCCTTGGGCTTAAGGTCCGGAATCTCCGCCTTGAGGAGGAGGTCGTCTTGGGTCTCGGTGAGTTCCAGATAGGGCTCCTCCCGAAAGCCCTTCAGCAACAGGGGGGAACAGAAGTCATCCCGAAAACGGCTGAGAAGGCGATCCATGTCTTTCTTGAGCCTGTCGATCTCCTGTTTTTTCCATATGATCAGCTCTGCCATGGCTGAACCTCCTGGAAGGCGAATTCTAACAGGTTGCTGAAAAACGCCCATCTACGGCGTTGCCCACATCCCTCGTCACTGCGACGTGCTGGACTGTACGTCTCATTCCTCGGGATTAATCCGCGCTTCGCTTGGAGTCCCCACCCTTCGGGCGGGTCCCCAGAACCGTGCGCCTTGTATCTGAGCGTTTTTGAGCAACCTGCAAGCAGGGGCTTTTTCAAGATCCTGCTAAGGTTTCAAAGTTCAAATGGGCCTCACATAAATCAAGCCCCGTAACTGTGGTTTTACTATAGGGAATCCAATGCAACCCTCGAAGAACTAGGCTAATATTAGGAACTCACTGCCTTCGATGCAAGCTATTTCCTCCCTCGCTTTACAAGAGAACGATTTCAAAGTATTCTGAAAACAAACTTCCCCCTCGGTTGCGGACCATGAAATTCCTGCATTTCAGAAAGACGAATCACCTTGCCATTGCAGGGTTCCTTATGCCTTTCCTCTGCGCAGGATTCGCGTCCTTTTACGTGCTTTTCGGCAAAGGAGATTATACGTCCTACCGCTTTCTCGTCTCCTTCCTCGGGATTATCCCTTTCCTCCTCGCCGCAGGGGTGTTCCTGTCAGTGAAATCCATCGCTCTCATCGAAGAAAAAGGGGACAAGGATTACGCTTACTCGGGTCTGGTGCTCAACCTTTTCTTCGCTCTCCTTTATCTTGCCTCACTGGTCTACTGTTTTCTCAAATACAACCGCCCGTAACTGACCCGCGTCTAAGAGCTTAAGAAAGCGATTAAAATGCTTTATTCACTCAATTTTTCTATTGACAAGAAAGCTCGTTTGGCATTAAAGTGTCACAAAGTGGAATAAAGTGGCATGAACTGTTAGGGGTAAAGCATGTTTAGAGGTCGGTCAAAGCATTTCCTGGACGAAAAAGGAAGGCTTGCTATTCCCGCAAGATTTCGGGAAGTGCTGCAGACCAAATCGAACCATATTCTTGTTTTAACCAATCATGACAGTTGCTTATGGGCTTTTGCCCAGGATGAATGGAAAACCATTGAAGAGAACGCGGCAAGGATGCCTCAACTGGACCACGCAGTGAACACGTACCTTCGGTATTTCATCTCCGGAGCGCAGGAGTGCGTTGTCAAGCAGGGTCGCATCACTATCCCTCCGGATTTGCGGGAGATTTCAGGGCTAAAGAAAGAAGTGGTCCTCGTGGGAGGGCTGAAGCTCTTCGAAATCTGGGACAGGGAACGATGGGAGGAAGAGTTTGAGAGGGCAAAAAGGAATTTCCCACAGGTCAGCCAGACCCTTCAGGGGCTTGGGATTTGAGGGGGAAACTTGGAATACCCTCACCGGCCCGTCCTGGTGCAAGAGGTCTTGGAAGACCTGATCACCGATCCTGACGGCACCTACATAGACGGCACGGTCGGAAGCGGGGGACACAGCGAGGCGATCGGAAGAAGAATCGGGGGACGAGGACGGCTTCTCTGTCTGGACAGGGATTCAGAAGCCATACGGATTTCAAGAGAGAGACTGAGTTTTCTTGGGGAAAGGGCTCGGATTATCAGGGCGAGCTACAGGTCGGCGGATCAGGTCCTCAGGGATCTGGGATGGGGAAAAGCGCATGGCATCTTGCTGGATCTTGGAATGTCCGGTTTTCAACTCGAACAGTCAGGGAGGGGATTCAGCTTTTATCGGGATGAACCGCTCGATATGAGAATGGACCCGGATGCAGGCATCACGGCCGAGCATTTGATCCATCATCTGTCCGAAGAAGAGCTCGAAGCAATTTTGCGGCACTACGGCGAAGAGAGAAGAGCCAGGGCCATTGCACGGCGCATCGGTCAAGAAAGAAAAACAAAGCCCATCCTTTCCTCCCTTCATCTTGCTCATTTGGTCGAGTCGGTTGTTCCGAGACCCCGGCGAGCAGGGGCGAAGCATCCGGCGACTCGAACCTTCCAGGCCCTGAGAATCGCCGTCAACAAAGAACTGGAGCACTTGGCCTCGTTTCTGGACAAGAGTCCCGATCTCCTGGCCGGGAGCGGCAGGCTGGTCATCCTGTCTTACCACTCCCTTGAGGACCGAATGGTGAAGCAGGCCATGATGGATTGGGAAAAGGGTTGCCAGTGTCCTCCGACCTTGCCGCAGTGCGGCTGTGGAAAAGAACCCCTTTTTCGAAGGCTCCACAAGAAGGGGATCCGACCCGCCCCTAAAGAAATTGAAGAGAATCCGAGAGCGCGGAGCGCCATTTTGAGAGCCGCGGAAAGGATCCCGACGCATGATACGAGTGATCAGGGTCTCAGAAATTGAAAACCGCAGAAATGCCGGCACCGGCATTCGCGTGAAAAACGCGAAGGCTCGGAAGCGGCGTTTTCGCCTGAGCGGTCGTCAGATTGCGCTTGTGGGTATTCTGCTCCTTCTCTTCATGGGGAGCGGCATCGGTTACGTGTGGTCCAATTTCGAGGGAACCCAGATCGGGTACGATGTGAGCCGGTTGAAGCACGAGGAAATCCGGCTCAGGGAATTGAACAAAAAACTGAGGCTCGAGCTGGCCACCTTGAAGTCGCCTCAATACCTGGAGGGGGCTGCCCGCGCCTTGGGGCTCAAGGCCGCTGCGCCGGAACAGATTGTTGTTCTGCCATGAAGGTCACCGAGAAGAAATGGGTCCGGGTCAGAATCACTATCGTGGCCGTCTTCTTTCTGGCCGGGCTCAGCATGATTCTGGCCAGGGCGACTCAGCTGCAGGTCATCGAGAGGGACAAACTGGCGCGCATTGCGCTGGCCGGTTACCGGGGCATTGTCAAGCTGCCGCCCAAGCGGGGAACCATCTACGACAGGGAAGGGCACGAGCTGGCGGTGAGCGTTGAAGTGGAGTCCGTCTACGTGCATCCTCACCACGTCCAGAACAAGGCGCAGGCGGCAAAGCTTCTCTCCAAGATTCTAGACATGAAGGAGAACGCCCTGCTGAGCCTTCTCAAGAGCCAGCGTCCCTTTGTGTGGATCGATCGGAAGGTGGCCCCTGAAAAAATCCGGCAGGTGAAAGCGCTGGGCATCGAGGGAGTGGGCTTCACCGCGGAAACGAGAAGATACTATCCCGGCAAAGAGATCGCAGGCCATGTCCTGGGGTTCGCAGGCGAAGACAACCAAGGGCTGGAAGGGCTTGAAAAGAAATACGACAAGATGCTCAAAGGCCCGGAATACACCCTGATCCAGATGAGAGATGCGCTGGGCAGGCCTTTTTACGTGAACCGGCCCGCACCGGAGGAGAGTGAAATCAGAGACCTGGTGCTCACGATCGACAAGGACATCCAGTACGCGGCGGAGCAGGCGCTCAAGAAAACCATGGAGGAAACCAGAGCGAAAAACGGTCACGCCATTGTGGTGGAGGTGGACACGGGAGAGATCCTGGCCATGGCCGTGGCCCCCCTTTTCAATCCCAACGTGTTCTGGACCCACCAGCCGAATCAATGGAGGAACCGGGCGGTCACGGACATTTACGAACCGGGATCCACGATCAAAGCGTACCTGCTTGCCGCAGCGCTCGACAGTTCTCTGGTTTCACCGGAGACGAAGTTCTTCTGCGAGAACGGGGAATACAAGGTCGGCGCCAACACCATCCATGACCACGACCGGAAAGGGCATGGAATGCTCAGCGTGTCCGAGATCGTCACCTTTTCAAGCAACATCGGTGCGGTCAAAATAGGCCAGAGAATCGGTTACAAGAAGTTTCACGAGTATCTCGAGAAGTTCGGGTTTGGGGACAAAACAGAGATCGACCTTCCCGGGGAGCAGGAAGGATTCCTGAGACCGGTCAAGGACGCTAAGGAAATTGAAAAAGCGACCACCTTTTTCGGGCAAGGCATGACCGCGAACTCCCTCCAGCTGGTGATGGCCATGGGCGCGATCGCCAACGGGGGTAAACTCATGCGGCCTTACGTGGTCAAGGCGGTCAAGGACCAGCAGGGAAGAGTGGTCAAAGAGAACCATCCCCAGGTGGTGCGAAAAGTGATGTCGTCTGAAACGGTAAAAAAGGTGACTCAAATCCTTGAATCGGTGGTCAAGGAAAAAGGCGGAACAGGATCTCTAGCGGCGATCAAGGGATACCGGGTTGCCGGGAAAACCGGGACGTCCCAAAAAGTCGATCCGGTGACCAAACGCTATTCCGCCAGAAACTATGTGACGCTTTTTGTGGGTTTCGCCCCGGTGGAGAATCCACGGCTGGCCATTCTGGTGCTCTTGGACGAACCGGAGGCCAAGAAGTACGGAGGCCTGGTGGCTGCCCCGGTGTTCAGGGAGATCGGCGCCTGGAGCCTCAATCACCTCCGGGTCCTTCCGGATGTGAGAATGGTGAGGGCGGAGGAAGTAGTGGAACCGGGTAACTCGCGAAACAACGGTTCACCGCTTCACGTGGAGGTGTCTCAGGAAGGCCCGGGTCTGCTTCCGGATTTCAGAGGCCAGACCATGCGCGAGGTTCTGAGAGGCGGGAGGTCGCTGGGCGTGAAGGTTTCGGTGGACGGGACAGGGCTGGCGGTTGCGCAAAACCCTGAGCCGGGTTCCCCTCTGAACAAAGTGACACAGGTTAGGGTCAGCTTCAGACCTCCGTCTTAGCAGGTTGCTGAAAGAAAGTGACAAGTGACGAGTCACGAGTGACAAGTTTATGTATTGATCTCGTTACTTGTTACTCGTCACTCGTCACTGTGATTGAAGCCTTGTATCTGAGCGTTTTTGAGCCACCTGCAAGCAGAATCAGTTTTGAAGGTTCTCAGTGCTAATTGTTCAATGAACCGGTCGCAGGCCGGCGTTTTGGGATTCTTGAGAATATGAAACTGGGCCAAATCTTAGAAGGACTGTCGCACTTCGAACTCCGGGGCGATCCTGCCCTGGAGATTCAAGGCTTGGCTTATGACTCTCGCCAGGTCAAGCCCGGCGACCTCTTTGTGGCCATTCGCGGCCATCATTCGGACGGCCACAGGTTCATCGATAAAGCGGTCGAAAAAGGCGCGGTGGCTGTTGCGGTCGAAACGCTGACTGGTGGCGAAGGAAAAGCCGCCACCCTCCTTGTTCCCGATTCGAGAAAGGCTCTCTCCAAACTCGCCCTGGCTTTCTATGCCAACCCCTTCAAAGACATCACCCTCATCGGCATAACAGGAACCTCCGGCAAGACGACGACGACCTATCTTCTGGAGTCCATCGTCAAGGCCGCAGGCGGAAAACCCGGCGTGCTCGGTACGGTGAACTACCGTTACTCGGACAAGAAAATCCCTGCCCCTGTGACGACTCCGGAATCCCTTGACCTGATCCGTTTGAGCCGCGAGATGGTCGATCACGGCGTCTCTCACATTGTCATGGAGGTCTCTTCCCATGCGCTTGAGCAGGGAAGAACCCAGGATTGCCCGTTCAACGTGGCCGTGTTTACCAATCTCTCCAGGGACCACCTCGATTACCATAACACCATGGAGGGGTACTTTGCAGCCAAGAGCCTCCTTTTCAAGGGGCTTAAGCCTGATCCCTCGGGATAGGTGCCGGCCGCGGTCATCAACCTCGATGATCCCAGGGGAAAGGATCTCTTGGCCATGACGCAAGCAAGGGTCTTCACCTATGGGCTCGGAAAGGAATGTCAGATCAGCGCCGATGCCGTTCAAATGGACACAAGGGGGCTGAAGTTTCGCCTCAGAACCCCTGCAGGCGAAGCGGTGGTGCGATCGCCCCTGATCGGTGATTTTAACGTTTACAACATCCTCGCCGCGGCGGGCGCTGGCCTCGCCTTGAACCTGACCTTGGAAGCAGTCGCTCGCGGCGTCGAAGCTCTTCAATCCATCCCGGGCAGACTGGAACGGGTGGAAAACCGCAGAGGGTTGGCTCTTGTGGTGGATTATTCCCACAAACCGGACGCCCTGCTCAAAGCCATGACCTCCCTCAAGCCCCATGTGAAAGGCCGGCTGATCACGGTGTTCGGGTGCGGAGGGGATCGGGACCGAGGCAAGCGATACGACATGGGCCGTCTTGCCGGTGAGCACAGTGATGTGGCTTTCATCACCTCGGACAATCCCCGATCCGAGGACCCTCTTTCCATTGTGAAGGAGATTGAAAAGGGCATGCTCGATTCGGGCCTCAAGAAAGGAGGAGGCAATACTCATCCGGGGAGAGGATATTTTCTCGAAGTGGATCGCAGAGAGGCCATTCGAAAGGCGGTCGCCATGGCTGACGAGGCGGATGTCGTGCTCATCGCAGGCAAGGGCCACGAGGACTATCAGATCATCGGTTCTGAAAAAAGACCGTTCAGTGATCAGGAAGAGGCGGCCAGGGCTGCTTCGGAGGGCGTGTGAATGCAGGAAAGTCGGATTCAAATGACCGCCGGGAAAATCCTTTCTCCCATCAAGGGAGAACTCCTGAGAGGATCACGGGACGTATCCTTTTCCGGAGTCAGCACGGATTCCCGAACCGTTGAAAAGGGCCAGCTCTTCTTTGCTCTCAGAGGGGAAACCTTTGACGGTCACGACTTTGTGCAGGAAGCCATCAAGAAAGGAGCAGTCGCTGTCGTAGTGAATAAAGACTGGACCATCGACCTTCCTGCGCACACTCGTGCGAGCATTATCCGTGTGCCGGACACCCTGAAGGCCCTCGGCGACCTGGCAGGGCGGTGGAGGCGGCGGTTCGACGCCCGCGTGGCGGCCATTACCGGAAGCGGCGGAAAGACAACGACCAAGGAGATGATCTACGCCATCCTTTCTCTTGAAGGGCTTACGTTGAAAAACGAAGGGAACTTCAACAACCTGATCGGACTGCCCCTCAGCCTGTTCCTTCTGGACAAGAGTCATCGTTACGCGGTTCTTGAAATGGGCATGAATCGACCCGGTGAAATCGGCAGGCTCACGGAGATCGCGGACCCGGACATCGGGCTCATCACCAATGTGGGACATGCCCATATTGAGGGCGTAGGGAGCATTGAGGGAGTGGCGAAGGCCAAGGTCGAACTCCTGGACAAGATGGCTCCCCGTGCCTTGGCCATCCTGAACGGGGATGACCGGATTCTGATGCAGGCGGCAGCCGCCTTTCGCAAGAAGCCCATCACTTTCGGTCAGGGTCTGGAGAACACGGTGAGAGCCGAGAAAATCCGAAATTTGGGCCGGGAGGGATTCTCCTTTGACATTCACCACAAAGGAAAGCCCTTCTCTGTGAGGCTGAGAGTGCCTGGGTTTCATAATGTGAGCGATGCCCTTGCAGCGGCTGCAATCGCTCTCTCGTTGAACCTTTCCAGGGATCAGATTCAAGAGGGTCTGAGTCGATTTGAAGGAATCAAAGGCCGGTTCAAGGTGGTGCCTCTTCCGGACGGGAGCATCCTCATCGATGACACTTACAACTCGAACCCTTCTTCTCTCCGGCTGGCCCTGAAATCCATTAAAGCCCTTGCGCCGCAAGGCAGAAGGGTCATCGTGGGGCTAGGGGAAATGCTGGAGCTGGGAGACGAGACCGAAACACGCCACGTGGAAGCGGGGGAAATGGTTGCAGAAACGGGTGCCGACTGGTTTGTGGCCCTGGGCGAGCACGCCTCGAAGATGATTCGGGGAGCCGTGGACAAGGGTTTCCCGCGGAGGAGAGCGATCCGCGCCAAGGATTACAAAGAGATGGGATCAAAGATCCTGGAGATCATGAAACCGGGAGACCTGGTGTTTTTGAAGGCCTCCCGCAGGATGGGCCTCGAGCGGGTAGCCGAGAGGATCAAAAAGAGCGCGTGAGCAGAGGGGAGAACCTGAGAGAGGACGAGAATCCATGCTCTATAAACTGATCTACTTCTTCCATACGGAGATTTCGTGGCTGAACGTTTTTCGCTACATCACGTTCAGGACGATCCTGGCGACACTCTGCGCGCTCGTCATCCTTTTTGCCTGCGGCGATTGGGTGATCCGCAAACTCAGAGCCATGCAGGTGGGCCAGCACATCCGGGAGGACGGGCCCGCCAACCACAAGGGCAAGGCGGGCACTCCCACCATGGGAGGCTGCCTCATCCTCCCGGTCGTCATCGTGACCATGCTTCTTTGGGGAGATCTCAACAACCTCTATGTGTGGCTGGTGCTTTTTGTCCTTTGCTCTTTTGGGGCCATCGGGTTTGCGGACGACTACCTGAAGACCGTGCGCAAGAGCAGCAAGGGGCTGAGCGGAAAGGCGAAGTTTGCCTTCCAGGTTCTTGCGGCCCTTTTGGTGGGGGTCAGCCTTTACCTTTCCCCCGGCTTTGACAGCCACCTGAATCTTCCCTTTTTCAAGAACATCGCTCCGGACCTGGGGGTTTTCCATATTCTGCTGGTCGTTTTTGTCATTGTGGGCGCATCCAACGCCGTGAACCTCACGGACGGTCTTGACGGTCTTGCCATGGGGCCCATCATTATCGCCTTTGCGAGCTATCTGGTCTTTTCCTATCTCTCAGGACACGCGAGAATCGCCAATTACCTTGGGATTCCGTACGTGGCCGGCACTGGGGAACTCTCGGTGCTGTGCGGCGCCGTGGTGGGCGCAGGGCTCGGTTTCCTGTGGTACAACGCGCACCCGGCCGATCTCTTCATGGGCGACGTGGGCTCCTTGCCGCTCGGAGCGGTGCTGGGAACCGTGGCGGTCATGACCAAACAGGAAATTGTGCTCGTATTGGTGGGGGGGATTTTTGTGGTGGAAACCCTTTCGGTCATTTTCCAGGTCGCCTACTTCAAGATGACCGGAGGCAAGAGGATTTTCAGAATGGCGCCTCTCCACCACCACTTCGAGCTTAAGGGGTGGCCGGAATCCAAGGTGACGGTTCGTTTCTGGATCATTGCGATCGTG
The DNA here is from genome assembly GCA_963702565.1 of uncultured delta proteobacterium. Lineage (GTDB taxonomy): Bacteria > Desulfobacterota > DSM-4660 > Desulfatiglandales > HGW-15 > CAVPDE01. The sequence continues at coordinate 33,742 of CAVPDE010000020.1, forward strand.
CTGGCCCTCCTGTCCTTCAGCACGCTGAAGCTGAGGTAGAACGACCGGAGTGATGGAGTGATGAAGAACTGGAGTGCTGGAGTAATGGAGTATTGGAGTGATGGTGAAGAAAGAGCAGAGATACAGGTCTGATGGTTTTGCAGTACTCCAATACTCCATTACTCCACGGTTCATGGTCGTTGATTGAAAGGAATTTTACGAACACTCATGCTTCTGAAGAATAAACATATTCTTGTCGTTGGTCTTGGAAAATCCGGGCTTTCCGTGGTCCGTTATCTGGTGCGGGAAGGGGCTCGAGTCACGGTCAGCGACATGAAGCAGGAGGGGGACCTTGCCCCCGGCGTCCTCCTGGAAATGAAAGCCATGGGAGTGACGCTGGAAACAGGCGGGCATACCATGAACACCTTCATCTGTTCCGAGCGGATCATCGTAAGCCCCGGAGTGCCGTTGGATCTTGCGCCCCTTACGGCTGCAAAAGAAAAAGGAATCCCTGTGACAGGGGAAATGGACCTGGCCGTCCAGATCATGAACACACCGATCGTGGCGGTCACAGGCACGAACGGCAAGTCCACGGTCACGGCCTTTCTTGGAGCGCTTCTGCAGAATGCGGGGCACAATGTGTTTGTGGGAGGAAACCTCGGCACCCCGCTCATCGATTACGCGGCCTCGGGTTCAAAGGCGGATGTTGCCGTGGTGGAGGTGAGCAGCTTTCAGCTCGACACGATGGAGAGCTTCAGCCCTCTGGTTGCGCTCCTGCTCAATATTTCTCCGGACCATCTGGACCGTTACCCGAATTACGAAGCTTACGTCCAGTCCAAGCTGAAGATCTTCAAGAATCAGGGCGCAGGGGATTTCGCGATCCTGAACGATGACGATGCCGTCCTGTCCTCTTTTGCGCCCCCCAAGGACGTTTCCGTTTTGCGGTACGGTTTGAAGAAGGGAAATCTTCGTCAGGCTTTTATGGAGGGAAAAGGGATCAGAGCCGGTTTGCCGGGCAAGCAAAGCCATTTCTTTGATCTGCAGAAATGCGCTCTTCCGGGAAAGCACAACGTGGAGAACATGATGGCGGCAACCCTCGCCGGTCTGGCTCTGAATGTGGAGCCGCCGGTGATTCAGCACACCATGGACCAGTTCCAGGGTCTTCCCCATCGCCTGGAGCTTGCGGGCCGCATCAGGGAAGTGGACTTCTACAATGACTCCAAAGCGACGAACGTGGACGCGGCCATCCGATCCCTTGCCAGTTTTGATCGTCCCATTATCCTCATCGCCGGGGGTCGTCACAAAGGGGGCGACTACGCGCCCCTGGTGAGGGGGGCCAAGGGAAGGGTGAAAATAGCGTTTCTCATGGGAGAGGCGAAGCAGATCATGGCCGAAGCCTTCGAGGACAAGATCCCTTATGCCACGGCGGACAGCATGGACGATGCCGTGACTAAGGCCTTTTCCGTGGCAAAACCCCAGGACGTGGTTCTCCTGGCTCCGGCCTGTTCCAGTTTCGACATGTTCACGGACTACGGCCACAGAGGCCGGGTGTTCAAGAAAGCGGTCGAAGGGCTGCAGCATGGATGAGACCAAGAAAAAATATTTCGAGTATGACTTCCTGCTCCTGGTTCCCACGCTGCTTCTTCTCGGGTTGGGGCTTGTGGCCATCTACAGCGCAAGCTCTTTCCTCGCCGAGCACCGGATGGGGGACAGCTACTATTTTTTCAAACGGCAGGGCATGTTCTGCCTGGTCGGTGTTTGTTTCATGATCTTTACAAAAAACATTCCGAGCACGGTTTACCCGCGCCTGGTCTATCCTCTTCTCGGCATCAGCCTCTTTCTTTTGCTGCTCCTCCTGGTGCCTGGAGTGGGGGCCAAGGTCGGCGGCGCTTCCCGGTGGTTCCGCATCGCTGGTTTTTCCTTCCAGCCTTCGGAACTCGCCAAACTGGCGCTCGCTTTTTATGTGGCTTACTCTATCTCCAGGAAAGGCCCGGCCATGAGTTCTTTTTCGAATGGGCTGGTGCCTCATTTGGTCGTTGCAGGGGCCTTCATGGGGCTCATCCTGCTCCAGCCTGACCTGGGGACGACCATCATCATCGGCTGCTGGCTGGTGATTCTCCTCTTTGTGGGAGGAGTGAGGGTGCTTCACCTCCTCGGCCTCATGCTGCTGTCTTTGCCGGCGATTTTGTGGCTGGTTCACCGAGCGGACTATCGGCTCAAACGGTGGTGGGCTTTTCTGAACCCGTGGGATGACCCGCAGGGGCTGGGGTTTCAAATCATCCACTCCTTCCTGGCCATCGGCTCAGGAGGGATCCTGGGCGTGGGCCTTGGAAACAGCAAACAGAAGCTTTTCTACCTTCCCGAGCCCCACACGGATTTCATCCTCTCCATCGTGGCGGAGGAACTGGGTCTCGTGGGGATTGCAGTGATCGTGGTCCTCTTCGGCCTTCTGGTGATTCGGGGGATCCAGGTGGCGCTCCATGCCCCTGATCTGTACAGTACTTACCTCGCTCTAGGCATCACCTCGTTCCTGGGCCTTCAGGTGATGATCAACATGGGCGTAGTCATGGGCCTTTTGCCGACCAAGGGTCTGACGCTCCCCTTCATCAGTTACGGGGGGTCCTCGCTGGTCATCAGCCTCGTGAGCGTCGGTATTCTTCTGAACATCTCTTCAAGGAGATAAGGACTCTGGAGCAGGAGGCGAAAAAGGCGATTCGGATGATGGTGGCCGGAGGAGGCACAGGGGGCCATCTGTTTCCGGGAGTGGCTGTGGCCAAGGAGATCAGCAGACGGTTTGAAGGAGCGGAGATCCTTTTTGTGACGGGCAAGCGCAAGATGGAATCGGAAGTGTTGAGAAAGGCAGGGTTTCGTCAGACCTCCGTTGCCGTTGAAGGGATGAAAGGCAGAGGCCTCTTCAAAGGGGCTTGGGCGGCTCTGAAGCTTCCCTGGAGCTTTCTGGAGTCCCTGTGGATCATCCGGGGGTTTTCGCCCCACCTGGTGCTGGGCGTGGGAGGATACTCCGCCGGTCCGGTGTGTCTTGCCGCCAGGGTGATGGGCGTTCCATCGGCCGTCCATGAGCAGAACTCATTTCCCGGCGTGACCAACCGACTCCTTTGCCGGGTGGTGAACCGGGTGTTCATCTCCTTTGAAGGAAGCCGGAAACATTTCTCCGGCGCCTCGATTCACCTCACGGGGAATCCCATTCGTGCGGAATTCGTGACCTCGGAAACACGACTCTCACGAAATGGCAAGCTCTTCACCGTGGCCGTGGTGGGAGGGAGTCAGGGAGCCAGAGACATCAATAGCGCCTTTGTGGAGGCCCTGGCCCTGCTGAAAGAGAGGAACAGACCCTGCCGGGTCATTCATCAAACAGGCGAACTCGATTACGAGAGAACGGCCGCCCTTTACAAGGAAAAGGGGCTCGAGGCTGAGGTGAGGCCTTTCGTTCAGGACATGGCCGGAGTTTACCGGGACGCGGATCTGGTGGTGAGCAGGGCAGGAGCAGGCGCGGTCTTCGAGATGGCGGCCATGGGGAAGCCTTCCCTGCTGATTCCCTATCCTTTTTCGGCGAACAGGCATCAGGAGACCAATGCGCAGTTTCTTGTGGAGGCAGGCGCAGCTGAGATGATCCTGCAGGAAAACCTGACCGGAGAGGTCCTGGCGGAGCGGCTCCAGAAATTCATGGAAAACAGGGCTGCACTTGAAAAAATGGGACAGGCGGCCAGGAGCGTTTCAAAACCCGATGCAGCTCAGAGAATTGCCGATCTGCTCCTGGAGATGGTTCGATCATGAAGATCTTTGGAAAGACAAAGCACATTCATTTCGTGGGCATCGGCGGCATCGGGATGAGCGGCATTGCCGAACTCCTGCTCAACCTCGGGTATGGGGTGAGCGGGTCGGACGTCAAAGCCTCAGCGGTCACCGCGCGCCTGGCCGGATTGGGTGGAAAGATCTTCGCGGGCCACAAGAGGGAAAACATCGAAGGCGCGGACGTGGTGGTCTACTCCTCCGCCGTGACCACGGACAACCCGGAAGTCCTGGAGGCCAAGGAGAAGTACATTCCCGTGATCCCGCGAGCGGAGATGCTGGCAGAGCTCATGCGCCTGAAATACGGCATCTCCGTGGCAGGCGCCCACGGGAAAACGACGACCACCTCCATGATCGCCTCGATTCTGACATGCGGGAACCTGGACCCCACCGTGGTGATCGGCGGCAGGCTCGACATCTGGGGAGGGTCCAACGCAAAGCTCGGCCAGGGGGACATGCTGGTCGCCGAGTCCGATGAGAGTGACGGTTCTTTCATGATTCTTTCGCCCACCATCGCGGTGGTCACCAACATCGACTACGAGCACCTGGACCACTATGGGAGCATTGAGGCGATTCGAAAGGCCTTTGTGGACTTCATCAACAAGATCCCCTTTTACGGGTTGGCCGTGCTCTGTCTCGACAATGAAGAAATCCAGGGGGTCATTCCTCTTCTCAAGAAGAGGTACCTCACCTACGGCATGAGCTCCCAGGCGGACTTGAGGGCCAGAGACGTGGTCCGGGGCGAACTGGAGACCCGCTTTGAGATCCTCTATCACAATGCCTCCCTTGGGGAGGTGGTGGTGGGCAGGCCCGGGAATCACAACGTGCTCAACGCCCTTGCCGCCATAGGGGTGAGTCTCGAACTCGATGTGCCGATGGAGGACATTCGAAAGGGATTGCGTCATCTGGGCGGGCTGGCCCGGCGGTTTCAGATCAAGGGAGACAAGAAGGGAGTCCTGGTGTTGGACGACTACGGCCATCATCCCACGGAGATCGCGGCCACCCTGCTGACGGCCAAAGACTGCTGGCCGGACCGAAGGCTCGTCGTGGTGTTCCAGCCCCATCGCTACACCAGAACCCATTTGCTCTTCGACCGTTTCATGACGTGCTTCAACCAGGCGGATGTGTTGATTCTCGCGCCCATCTATGGGGCGGGAGAAAAACCGATCGAGGGGGTGGACAGTCAGATGCTGAGCCAGGGAATCAAGGACCATGGCCACAGGGATGTGGTGGTCTGCCGCGATCAGGCGGAAAGCGTGCAGGTTCTTGAGGAGCGTGTTCAAAAAGGGGATGTGGTGATGACGTTGGGGGCAGGAGACATCTATCACGTGGGAGAGCGGCTGCTCGAAAAAATGGATCAACGATAAACTGGGGTTCGGCTTTCCGAATTCATGGATGAGAGGCAGAAAAAAGAATTGACCAGGGTCCTTAGCAACGACGTCCATTTCAGCTGCCCCATGGGGCCGTACACCACTTTTCGCGTCGGAGGAAAGGCCGAGGCTCTGTGCGCGGTGAAGGGCCTTTTGCAGCTGAAGGAGTTGCTCTCCTTTGCGAGCAAAGAAAACCTCCCTTACCTGGTGGTGGGCAAAGGCAGCAACGTCCTGGTGAAAGACAGGGGGCTCAAAGGTCTTGCCCTGCTTCTCAAGGGCGAACTGGAAGAAGTTGAGGAACAAGAGGGCAAGATCCACGCCGGAGGAGGTCTGGGTCTCGCAGAGCTGGTGCGCTTCAGCCAAAAAAAGGGGATTGCCGGTCTGGAATTTCTAGCCGGTATCCCGGGCACTGTGGGCGGAGCCGTGGCCATGAACGCCGGAGCCTGGGGAAAGAGCACCGGCGAGGTGGTGACCGTGGTGGAGATCCTCACGGCCGATGGGGAAAGGGTGACCCTAAAGCGCTCGGAGCTCCAGTTCGGGTACAGAAGAGCTGTGCTTCCCATCGGATCCGTGGTGGTGAAGACCCAGTTCATGGGGATACCGGATCGTCCGGAGGCCATAGGCGAAAGGATTCGAGACTATCTGGAGAGACGGAAAGCCGGCCAGCCCCTGGATTATCCGAGCGCCGGCTCTGTTTTCAAAAACCCTCCCCAGGACTATGCGGGGAGGCTCATCGAGAGCGTGGGCCTGAAAGGAACGAGAGTGGGGGGCGCCATGATCTCCGACAGGCACGCCAATGTCATCGTGAACGTGGGAGGAGCCAGTGCAGAGGACATCCTCGCCCTCATGGAAACGACGCGCCAACGGGTGAGGGAGCAAACCGGGATTGACCTGGAACCTGAAATCAAAGTGGTCGGGGATTAAAGGGGCGGGAAACCCATGAAGCGGAACACCGTCCTCAAACAGCAGCACGTGAAGAGAAAGAACGGGGGCCGATACTCGGAACTCTGGAGAAAAACCCGTGACCTGGGGTCTTGGTGTTTGAAGATCTCGGCGCTGCTGACAGGCTTGGCGGGGATCAGCGTTCTCTTTGTGTTTCTTTACAGCTATCTCCTGACTTCCCCCTACATTCGCTTGGAACAGGTGGAGATCGTGGGTGTGGATGAGGCAATGACAAAAGAGCTACGAGAGATGTCCGGTTTGAACTTCGAGCTCAGCCTTCTGGCGATCGACGTGGATGAGGTGCAGAAGAAACTCGAAAAGCACCCCTGGGTCCGGACGGTGGAGGTGGAGAAACAGTTTCCACATGGCCTTTTGATCCGTGCGGAGAAGGAAGAGCCCCGCGCCCTGGTGGTTGCGGAAAAGCTCTACTACATGAACCGATTCGGAAAGGTGTTCAAAGAGGTTGGCCCGAACGAGGCCGTGGACTTTCCGATCGTCACGGGGGTTTCAGCGGACCAGACGGACAGGCAAAAGCAGGTGGGTTTTTCCATGCAGGTTCTCCAGTTCCTTGAAACCCAGAAGGATCCCTGGTCCCTGAAGAACCTTTCTGAAATCCATGTGAAGAAAGATGGGGATGTTTCCCTCTATTTCTCTTTTCTGCCTGCAGCGGTCAAGCTGAGAGCGCAGAACCTGGAGTCCAAGATGGAGGAACTCAAGAGGGTCGTGGAGCATCTGAACAGCACCGGTCGGATGCACACGGTGAAGGCCATTCATCTCAATTACGGCGAAGGCGCCGTGGTGTCGTTCAAGAAGGGGTAGAGTCCTTGTCACCAATGAGTTCAAAACCTACTCGCAAGTTTTCGGGGCCGGTCCAGGAGGTGTCCTTTCCAGAGCGGCTGTGTTCAGTAGGGAGTAAGCAGTATGAAGTAGGCAGCGTCTTTTTCTGCTTACTGCCTACTCCCTACTGTCTACTGATTCCGTGCGGGATGCGGGCAAAGCCCAGCGCCGGGCACCAGGGAATGCGGTTTATGAGGTTGGAAAATGGCTGGTGAAATCATCGTAGGTCTCGACATCGGTACCACCAAGGTCTGCGCCGTGGTGGGTGAACTGCGGCACGACGGGATCGAGATTATCGGCATCGGAAGCCACCCCTCCGAGGGTCTTCGAAAGGGCGTGGTGGTGAACATTGAAAAGACGGTCAACTCCATCAAAGAGGCCATTGAAGAGGCGGAGACCATGGCCGGCTGTGAAATCAGTTCGGTGTATGCAGGAATCGCCGGCGGCCACATCAAAGGCTTCAACAGCCACGGCGTGATTGCGCTCAAGGAAAGGGAGGTGACGGCAAAGGACATTGACCGGGTGATCGAAGCGGCCAGCGCCGTGGCCATTCCCATGGACCGCGAGGTCATCCATGTGCTGACTCAGGAATTCATCGTGGACGAACAGGACGGCATCCTGGACCCCCTGGGCATGGCGGGCGTCCGACTGGAAGCCAAGATCCACATCGTCACCGGGGCCGTGACGTCGGCCCAGAACATCATCAAGTGCGCCAACCGGGCAGGCCTGGACGTGTGCGACATTGTGCTCGAATCCCTCGCTTCCAATGAGGCGGTGCTTTCGGACGAGGAGCGCAACCTGGGGGTCGCGCTCGTGGATTTCGGGGGAGGAACCACGGATGTGGCGGTTTTCTCTCGCGGCACGATCAAGCACACCTCGGTGCTGGCCCTGGGAGGCGACAACCTGACCTACGATATCTCCATCGGTTTGAGAACTCCCAAGGTGGAAGCGGAAAAGATCAAGGTCAAGTACGGCTGCGCGCTGTCCTCGATGATCGGCAAGGAGGAGACGATCGAGGTCCCCGGAGTGGGAGGGAGAAAGCCGAGAGTGCTCTCCAGACAGATTCTTGGCGAGATCCTGGAACCGAGAGTGGAAGAGGTCTTCACCCTGGTGCAGGATGAACTGGTTCGAGCCGGGTATGACAGCATGATCAATTCGGGAGTGGTCATCACCGGAGGGTCTGCGGAGCTGGCCGGGGTGCCTGAGTTGGCCGAGCAGATCTTCAATGTTCCGGCTCGCACGGGATATCCTCAGGGAATCAGCGGATTGGTGGAGATCGTCAACAAGCCCATGTATGCCACCGCCGTGGGCCTGGTGCTTTACGGCGCGAAAAGAGCAAAGGAGGGAAAGAAATTCAGAATCAGGGACAGCAACATTTTTGCAAAGGTCATGGAACGAATGAAAAAGTGGTTCAAAGAGGTTGTCTAAAACATCAAACGGGGAGAACAAAGGAGGGACATTCATGAAATTTCAATTCGTAGAAGAAAAAGAAGGTTACGCAGCCAGGATCAAAGTGGTCGGCGTGGGAGGGGCCGGCGGCAATGCCATCAACAACATGATTGCGTCCAAGCTCCGCGGGGTGGAATTCTTCACCGCCAACACCGATATCCAGGCCCTCGAGCGATCGACCTGCTCCCACAAGATCCAGCTAGGGGTATCGGTCACCAAGGGCCTGGGCGCAGGGGCGGATCCGGAAATCGGCCGCCAGTCGGCTGAAGAAAACACCAACGAGATCAAAGAGGCGATCAAAGGCGCGGACATGGTCTTCATCACCGCGGGAATGGGCGGCGGCACCGGGACCGGGGCCTGCCCTGTGGTGGCCCGGCAGAGCAAGGAGGAAGGCTCCCTCACCGTGGCGGTGGTGACCAAGCCCTTCAAGTTCGAAGGGGACAAGCGCATGAGGCGCGCCCTGGAGGGGATCGACAAGCTCAAGAAGGAAGTGGACACCCTGATCATCATCCCCAATGAGCGGCTCAAGGCTGTGGGAACCAAGAGCAGCACCTTCCGGGAACTCATTGTCCGAGCGGACGAGGTGCTTCTCAACGCGGTCAAAGGGATTTCCGATCTCATCATGAGCAGCGGCTTCATCAACCTGGATTTTGCGGATGTCAAGAAAGTGATGGAGCAGATGGGGACCGCCATCATGGGGACCGGAAAAGCCAAAGGAGAGAACCGGGCCACAGAAGCGGCCAAGCAGGCGATCAACAGCCCTCTTCTCGAAGACATTTCCGTCCATGGCGCCAGGGGCCTTCTCATGAACATCACCGGGCCGTCGGACATGACCATGGAGGAGATCGACGAAGCCTCCAACTTCATCAAGGGCGAAGTGGACGGCGAGGCGGAGATCTTCTGGGGTGTCGTCTTCGATGACAACATGGGCGATGAGGTCCAGATCACCGTGATCGCCACGGGCATTGACAGGGAACCGGAGAAAAAGGAAAAAGACAAAGCCATCAAGCTCCGCGATGTCACTCCGGACGATGCCAAAGACCCCTGGACCGTGCGGGGACTGAACGGTGAAAACCTGGATGTCCCGACCTTTCAGAGGGTAGGGCCGGGAGGGTCTTCCACCACCCTTCACAGGGAAAAGGAGGAGCCCCAACCCAAGAGGAGCTTTTTCAAGAAGGGCTTCTTTAAGGAGAACCTGGATTATCCCACCTTTCTGAGAGCAAAGGCGGATTGATCGAAGGTGGTGGAGACGTGGAAAGGCTTGCCCTGGAAAAGGGGGCAGTGCGAAAGGATTGGGGCGGCCGGATCTCGGTAGCTCTCGTTTACCCCAACGCCTACCGCATCGGCATGTCGAACCTTGGATTGCAGGTCGTTTACTCTCTTCTCAACCGAAGAGAGGATGTGGTTGCAGAACGTGTCTTCCTCCCCGAAGGCAAAGAAATGTCCCTCTGTGTGGAAGCGGGAAAGGGGCCTCTCTCCCTGGAGTCCCTTTCCCCGCTCCACCGGTTCGACCTTGTTGCCTTCTCTCTTTCCTTTGAAAACGACTATCCCAACATTCTGAAAATCTTATCTCTCGGCAAAATCCCTTATCTCTCGGAAGACCGCGAGGAATTCCACCCCTTTGTCATGGCGGGCGGCATCACGACCTTTCTCAATCCGGAACCGCTCGCCCCTTTTTTTGATTTCTTTCTTCTAGGGGAAGCCGAAGCCACCCTGGAAGGTTTTCTGGTGGCCTTCCGAGAGATCAGGATCCATTCCGTGACGAGGCAAGAGGCGGTCAAGGTCCTTGCCGGTGCTGTGAAATCCCTCTACGTCCCCTCTCTATACCGCATCAGCTATCACAAGGACGGAACGATTCAATCCAGAGAACCGCTGGACCCCGCAGCGCCTGAAAAGATCGAGGTGCTCCGGCCTAAGCTTGCTGACATGCCGGTCAGAACCTCCACCCTGCTCACGCCCGAATCCGAATTTTCCAACCGGGTGCTCATCGAACTCGGGAGAGGCTGCACCCGGTCCTGCCGTTTCTGTGCCGCCGGATATGTTTATCGTCCTCCCAGAATCCACGAAAAATCCTCCCTCCTCAAAACAGTGAGCGATGTCCTGGAAAGGGAACGCTCCGTCGGCCTCCTGAGCGCATGTGTTTCCGACATCCCCGGCATTGAGGAGATAACGGGTCTTGTTCTGAGGAAGGGAGGCCGGTTTTCCGTTTCTTCCCTTCGGGCGGACTCCCTGACTCAAAGCCTTGTCGAGCATCTCAGAGATGCAGGGCAGAGAACAGTGGCGGTCGCTCCGGAAGCAGGGTCTGAGCGGTTGCGAAAAGTGATCAACAAACACCTGACCAGGGAACAGATCGTCGACGCGGTGCGTGTCATCGGGGCTGCAGGAGACTTCAGCGTGAGGCTCTACTTCCTTATCGGCCTTCCGACCGAGACCCAGGAGGATGTGAGCGAGGTGCTGGAGCTGGTCAAGACGATCAAGCACCACCTCGTCAAGCAGGCCGCCACCAGGGGCAGGATCAGGCAAATCAAGCTGAGCATCAACTGTTTCATCCCCAAGCCCTTCACTCCCTTCCAATGGTTCCCCATGGACACGGTGCCGAGCCTCAAGGAGAAACAGAAGCGGCTGAAGAGGGCGCTTGGCCGGGAAGGCGGCATTAAGGTAAGTTTCGATTTGCCCAAGTGGGCCTATGTCCAGGCGCTCTTGTCTCTGGGCGACAGGCGGGTTGCCTCTACGCTCCTTCTCTCCCATGTTCACGAAGACAACTGGTCAAAAGCCTTCACTCACAGCGAGGTCAATCCGGATTTCTTTGTCCACAGGCCTAAGGAGTTGGATGAGAAGCTTCCGTGGGATTTCATCGATCACGGAATTTATAAAGAGCACCTCATCAAGGAGCACAAGCTCGCTCTCAAGGGAGAGGAGTCGGACATCTGCCATGTGGGGGATTGCATCCGCTGCGGCGTGTGTGCTTAACCCTGCCATTCTCTTGCGTCACAACGAGCGCGCCCGGGCAAGCCGAGGTTCAACTCGTATCACCCGGCTATGATGTGACCTTGAACAAGGATGAAACTCGCGTCCTGAAGTTCTCCGGCGGCACGGTGACAAGCCCCGATCCAAAGGAAAAGGTGACCTCCGAGAAGCAGGGTGACAACTGGTCGATCAGCGTAAATGATTTCTATTATTACGTCATTCCGGAAGCGGTGATCAACGGCGGTTGACGGGTTGTGAAGGCACCCCAAGTGAGGAATGGAGGTGTCGGGGTCCTTAACTGATGCCTCAGCGCCTCCCTCTTTTTCGCTGGGCCTTGACCCGGAGAAGACCGGGGCTCAGGTGACAGTACAATAGGGGGCTTTTGAGGCCTGCCTCAAGAAAAAGCTCTTCCAGGTGATCAAAGAGGACGGGCTTGTCAGGCCACGTGAATTGTTTTTCTCTTTAAGAAGCAGAAAGCCCTTCAAGATAGTGCTGCACCATCAGAAGGGCTTCCCACTGATCACGATTGTAATCGCGCATGCCCACGGAGCAGGGCTAGAACTTGAACAGATCCTGGATTTTCTGGGCGAGCATCATGTTCCCGGTAAGCTTCAGCTTGCCGCCCATGAAAGCCTGGATGGCATTGACCTGCTTGTTCACGATGCCAAGCCATGTGTCGCTCGCCATGGTCAGCGTCACGGTGGGGGCACTGTGTTTGCCCTCGGCCACCTGGCAGGCGCAGTCCTTCACGTTCACATTCCACGACCCGCCGCCTTCCCCTGTGATCTCGAACTGGAAGGTCGCATTGATCCCTTTGGCCGCAGCGCCATTAAAGGCCGCCGGCATGCCGCCGAAAATCTCTTTCACGCTGTTAATCGCCATGTCCGAATCTCCTTTCGTCTGATATTGGTTCCCATGATTCCGCGAGATTCACACCTTTTCTCAGTACCCATCGGGAATAGAGGGAATCCGGGCGGTGCGTCCAGCGTTCAGCGCTCAGCTCGATATGGTCACTGATGGATCTGTTGCTGATAGCTGACAGCTGAAAGCGCGAACCCGAAAAGCCCATCTCCGGATGGGGACCAGCTGAACTGGCATAGTACTTTACAAGAGTTGCTCCCACCAATCAATCATAAAAGAAACCTATTGTTCTCTCTCTGAAAACAGGGTTTCTTGCCACGGAGAAGGAATGGACTTATATTGGTCCATGATTTACTCCAGGGAGGTGAACTATGAAGGCCGTCAAATGGATTCTCGGTATTGTAGTGGGGCTCGTTGTTCTGGTTATAGCTCTATTGCTGATTGTTCCCCAATTTATTGATATCCAGAAATACAAGCCGGAGATCGAAAAACAAGCTAGCCAGGCCGCAGGGCGGCCTCTCACGATCGGGGGGGATCTCCGTCTGTCCCTGTTTCCGTGGGCAGTGATCGGGCTGTCCGACCTTCATCTGGGAAATCCTCCAGGGTACAAGGAAAAGGACATGGTCTACGTCAAGTCCTTCGACGTAGAGGTGAAACTTCTTCCCCTGATTTCCAAGGATGTTCAGGTCAAGCGGTTCGTGGTGGACGGCCTCAAGCTGAACCTGGAAAAGAACAAAGAGGGCCGTGGAAACTGGGAAGGCATAGGGAAAACACCTGACAAAGCTCCGCCTGCTCCTCCTAAAGACACAACCAGGAAACCGGAAGAGAAAACAGAGGGAGCCTTCCCTCTCAAGGCGCTGGAGGTGGGCGAGTTTGCCGTCAAGAACGCCTCTTTCCTGTATCTGGATCAGGGCACAGGAGCGAAAAACGAAATTTCCGGGCTGAACCTGACTCTCCAAGACGTGTCCCTGGACCGGCCCATCCGGTTGATGCTCACGGCCCTGGTGGACAAGCAGCCCCTGTCGGTTGAAGGAACTTTGGGTCCTGTGGGCAGGGAATTCGCCGCTGCAAAAATCCCTTTGGATGTGACGGTAAAGGCCTTCAAGGAAGTGAATGTGAATTTGAAAGGAAATGTGGTGGCCGCCACACAGCAGTTCGATTTTGGCCTCCAGGTGTCTTCCTTCTCTCCGCGAAAGGTTTTCTCTGCCATTGGAAAACCTTTTCCGGTAGTCACGAGCGACCCGGAGGCGCTGACCAAGGTGGCTTTAAAAGCGACGTTGAAGGGAAGCCCTGACCGGGTGTCTCTCTCGCAGGGAGCGCTGGACCTGGATGAATCGAAGCTGAATTTCTCGCTCAACGCCAAGGACTTCTCCAAGCCGGATGTGGCCTTTGACATCAACCTGGACAAAATCAACGTGGATCGCTACCTGCCTCCTCCCTCTCCCAAAGGCGCGGCCAAAGAGGAAAAAGGAAAGGCGGCCCCGGCGGCTTCGAAAAAGACGGACTATGCGCCCCTCAGAAAAATGGTCGTCAATGGAACGGTCAAGGTCGGGATGCTCACGGCCATGGGAGCCAAGGTCGAGGATGTGAACCTGAAGGTGACCGGAAAGAACGGCATCTTTCATGTTGATCCTCTGACGGCCAAGGTCTACCAGGGCGGGGTGACGGCGAAAACCGCTCTGGACGTGCGTCAGGACGTGCCCAAGACCACCGTGGATTTTCAGACCAAGGGAGTGCAGGCAGGGCCGCTTCTGCGAGATGTTTTGAAAAAGGATCTTCTCGAAGGCGCTGCAAATGCCGACGCTTCTCTCCAAATGGAGGGAGATGATCCGGAGCTTATCAAGAGGACTCTGGACGGCAAAGGACAGTTCCTGTTTACAGACGGATCCGTGAAGGGAATAGATCTGGCAGGCATGGCCAGGGATGCGAAGGCTTTCGTTGGCTTGGGAAAAGAGGGGCAACAGAAACCCAAAACCGATTTCTCGGAACTCAATGCGCCCTTCACCATCACGAAAGGCCTCGTGAACACGACAGGAACGACAATGAATTCGCCGCTTCTCCGGGTTCTGGCAACCGGCAAGGCGAACCTTGTGGATGAGTCGCTCGATATGAGAGTTGACACCAAGTTGGTTGGAAGTCTCAAAGGTCAGGCGGACACCAAGCAGAGGGAGGGGATCACCGTCCCCATTCTGGTCACGGGAACCTTCAGTTCACCGAACTTTGCGCCTGACATGAAGGGAGTTGCGGAAAAGGCCATCCAGGATCGCCTGCTCGCACCCAAGGATGCGACCCAGGGCGGGCAGCCCACTGAGGGCAAGACAAAGGATATCCTGAAGGGGCTTCCCTTCATGAAGAAGTGACACTGGTCCAGACAAGCTCTTGCACGAAGCCTTCCATGAGTCGGAAGGCTTCATGTTTTTAAAAGGTAAATCCTTGACACCACAAATCGTTCCCGCCTATTCTTCTCACAGAACCCCATGCGTGCCACGGGAGAACGGCTATGTTCAAGACCAGAGTGACTGAAAAACTGGGTATCAAGTACCCCATTGTAGGTGGAACCATGATGTGGGTCACCACTCCTGAGTTCACGGCGGCCATATCCAATGCCGGCGGCCTTGGGGTGCTCGCCTCCGCCCTCTACAAGAGCGCGGATGCCTTCGCCCAGGCCGTTGACCGCCTCATGGACCTGACGGACAAACCCTTTGCGGTGAATCTCAACTTCTTCCCTACCATGGTTCCCATTGACAACAACGAGTACCTGGACGTGATGATCAAGAAGGGACTGCAAATAGTAGAGACCTCCGGTCACCATGCGCCCGAAGATCTCTGCGGCCGGTTCAAGCAAGCGGGAATGACCTGGATCCACAAGTGCGTCGGTCTCCGTTATGCGCTCAAAGTCCAGGACATGGGCGCGGATTTCATCACCGTGGTGGGGTACGAAAACGGCGGGGCCACAGGGAAGCTGGACATCGGGACCATGGTGCTTGTTCCAAGAATCGTGGAAGCCGTCAAGGTGCCTGTGATCGGCGGCGGAGGCATATCGGACGGCAGGGGGTTCCTGGCCACCCTTGCCCTGGGAGCGCAAGGAGTGATCATCGGGACCCGGCTCCTCGCCACCCAGGAAGCGCCTATCCACATCAAGGTGAAAGAGACGCTGGTGGCGGCAAGCGAACTGGACACCATGCTGATTCTGAGATCCCTCGGGGCCACACACAGGGCATGGATCAATGCAGCGGCTAAAAAGTGCCTGGAGCTGGAAGAGGCCCAGACGGATGTTGCAGAGATTCTTAAAGTGGCGTCCGGTGAGAATGCCAAACGAATGTACGACACGGGAGATGTGAATGCCGGAATCCTGCCCTGCGGGCAAGGGGTCGGCCTGGTCCATGACATTCCCACCATCAAGGAGCTTTTCGACCGCATCGTCACAGAGGCCGGCGAACTGGCCCGAAATCTTGCATCGAACGAATCAAAGAAAGGAAGAGACTGAAACTCTTATGAAATCAAAATCAATTCTTGTCCTATTGTCGATTTTTCTGTGGGCCGTGCTTTCCGGAACCCTCCACGCCCAAAAGCCCGAGCCGCAGCCGGCCGCAGGGGGAAAAGCGGCCGTTGTCAACGGCGTGGTCATCCAAGAGGAGGAGGTCAATCGGGGACTTCTCTATCACCAGCAGCGGCTCCTCGCAACCACAGGCCAGGCTATCCGGCCTGAGATGATGATGGAGGCGAGGAAAATGGTTTTGGAGAACCTGATTGACCGCGAGCTCCTTTACCAGCAGAGCCGGAAAAAAGGCATCACCGTCAAGGATGCTGAGGTGAACGAGCAGCTTGACCAGATCAAGAAGCAGTACCCTAATGAACAAGCCTTCAAAGACAGCATGGCAGAAGATCACCTCACGGAAGCCACCGTGAAATCCAGAATCAAAATGAATATGGCGGTGCAGCAATTTGTGGAAAAGGAATTCGCAGGCAAGTCCGATGTGACGGAAGCCGAAGTGAAGGCCTTCTACGACGGGCATCCCGAATACTTCACAGAGCCTGAAGCCATTCGAGTGAGCGAGATCACGATCAGGGTAGATCCGAAAGCCGATGCGGCGAAGAAGGAAGAAGCGCGCAAGAAAGCGCAGGACCTCCAGAAAAGGCTCCAAAAAGGAGAGGACTTTGCCATTCTGGCCAAGGATTTTTCCCAGAGCCCCAGCGCAGCCCAGGGCGGGGACATGGGCATGATTCCGCGAGGCAAGATGCCCCAGACTTTTGACGATGCGGCTTTTGCACTGAAGCCGGGGGAAGTGAGCGCTGTTGTAGAGACGCCTCTGGGGTTCCACCTCATCAAGGTCCACGAGAAAAAGCCTGAAAAGACGGTCCCCCTCAAAGAGGTGGAAGAAAGGATCCGGCAGCATCTGGCCGGCGAGAAGCTGAAGCAGAGAGTCGAGCAGTATCTCACTGAAGTCAAAAAGACGGCAAAAATAGAGAGAATTTCGACCAAAGCAGCGAACTAAGCCAAGCAGGATTCTTGATCTAAGATTCTAATAACGTTTCACTTTTTGCTTGACCTTTGGCTTTGGCCTGTCGTATTCGTTTCTCAAAATAGGGCCCGGCGCTCACAGTGGGTCGGCATTCCTTTTGAAGGGCCTTATCCCTTTGCTTGAGTGACGACCGGACGCTCGGGACTACTGTCTAAACCTGGAAAGGGGGTATGGGGCTTTGGCAGAGGGAGTTGTGAAGTGGTTTAATGCGAACAAGGGGTTTGGTTTTATCAAGAGGGAAGAGGGGCAGGATCTGTTTGTTCATTTCTCTTCCATCAACATGCAAGGCTACAAAAGTCTTACTGAGGGGGACAAAGTGAGCTTCGAGGTGGAAGACACCGAGCGGGGCCCACAAGCGAAAAACGTAGTCAAAGTGTAGCACCAGTCTTTTGAGGGCACCTCACAAGGGTGCTGTTTTCTTTGACGCCTTGACAGCTGTTGATTTGAGCTGCAAGGCCTTCTAGGGAAATCCCGCCTATTCATCAGGGAAATGAGGAAGTCTACATCCTGAGGGCGCCGGACAAGGGAGGCTCATTGCTCTTTTCCAGGCATACCTCCCGCCTTCTCTCTGACGTTTCCTGATTTGAATCTCGCAGAAAAAGCACTATATTCAGTCATTAATTTTATGGTGAAAGGGGAAAGGCAAGGTTATGAACCGAAGGGAGTTCCTAATAAAGTCTGCTCAATACGCCGCCCTTGGCGCGGCCGGTATGCGTGTGCCGGGAATGATTGAGCTCGTTTACGCTGCTGAAAAAGAGCCGAACATCGTCGTAGCCAATGGCGGGCCTGGGCCTGCCACGAGGGCGGCAGTCAACGCTTTTGGGGGTATGGGGCGCTTTGTCAAACAGGGCGACAGAGTGGTGATCAAGCCGAACATGAGCTTTCCCAATCCTCCGGAGTGGGGAAGCACCACTCACCCGGATGTCGTTCGAGAGCTCACCGCGATGTGCGTGGAGGCCGGGGCATCCTCCGTGCTGGTTCTGGACAACCCCCTCAGAAGCTCGGAGCTCTGCCTGGTGCGATCAGGTGTGAGAAAAGCTTGTGAGGACTTGCCGCAGACCCAGGTCCAGGGGCTGACGAACAAAGCCTTCTATGAGGAAGTCAGGATTCCGGAGGGGAAAGCGTTGACTTCGACCATGGTCATGAAAAAAGTGCTGGAGGCTAATGTTCTCATCGCGGCTCCAGTGGCCAAGTCGCACAGCGCGACCGGGGTCAGCATGGCCCTGAAGGGGATGATGGGCCTGATCTACGACCGCAAGGATTTTCACCTGAATCTAGATATCGATGTGGCGGTCGTGGACCTTTGCACCGTGCTCAAACCCAAACTGACCGTCATCGATGCGTCGCGCATCCTCTCGGAAGGAGGGCCTAGCGGGCCGGGCAAGGTGATTCCCATGAACAAGATTATCGCGTCCAGGGACATGGTCGCGGCCGATTCCATGGCCGTAGAGCTGGGAACCTGGTATGGCCGGAAGTTCAAAGGTCACCAGGTCAAGCACATCCAGATCGCCGACCAGAGGAGACTGGGCAACATGGACATTTCCTCTCAGACCGTCAAAGAGGTCAGCGCCTGATGAGGTTCCAGCGCCTCCTTCAGCTTCCCCTTTTCTTCCTGTTCCTGTTCCTCCTGTGGCTCGCAGCCTACCCTCTTCCCGCATGGTTCGAGGTGGATCTGTTTCTCCGCCTGGATCCCTTGATCTCGCTGGGGTCCATGGCGGTTGCCCGGGATTTTATTCCGAAAGCAGCCTGGGCCTTCGTGGTCCTGGGATTGGCCGTTTTCCTCGGCCGCTTTTTCTGCGGCTATGTCTGTCCCATGGGTGCCACCATTGACTTCTGGGATTGGGCCAGCGGCAAAAGGGGAAAACTCAAAGGCGAGAACAGCTTTGAGGGGGCAGGCCGGTTCAGGGGCTTGAAGTATCTCATCCTCATTGCTCTTGCCGGCTCTGCCTTGGTGGGCATCTCGTGGATTTTTCTTTTTTCGCCCCTGTCTCTCATGACACGGTTCACCTCCTTTGTTTTGTATCCCATCTTTTTGATGATCGCGAATCTCTTCCTGGATCTTCTGAGGCCGGTCTTTCCTCACGTGGGTCTCGAGGGCCTCTCCTATGTGCACTACTCGGTCCCCCTGTTCAACACGAATCTCTTTGTAGCTTTTCTGGTCCTGGCCATCCTGCTGCTCGGCATGATCCAGCCGCGATTCTGGTGCCGCAACCTGTGCCCTGCAGGCGCCATTTTCGCTCTGTTTTCACGGAGGCCTTTTTTTCGGAGGGCGGTTTCTGAGAAATGCACGAGCTGCGGCCGGTGCGTTCGCCTTTGCCCCATGGGAGCCATTGCCGAAGATTTCGTTAAGACGGCCCATTCGGAGTGCATCACCTGCCTCAAGTGCGAGGAGGTTTGCCCTGAGAAGGCGATCAGTTTCAAAATGGGCGTGAACGTCCCCCGCCTTTCGCCGGAAGTGAATCTGGACCGACGCAGAGCCCTGGGAGCAGGGGCTGCAGGCTTGGCCGCTGCAGCCTTGACCATGACAAACCTTCACCACCTCCACGGAGGCGAAACCCCGCGGGCCTTGAGGTCTGCCGGCTTGATCCGGCCGCCGGGAGCCCTTCCCGAAATGGAGTTCCAGGCTCGGTGCGTGCGGTGCGGGGAATGCATCAAGGGTTGTCTCACCAATACGCTGCAGCCCGTGTGGTTTGAGGCAGGCCTCTCAGGGATGTGGACCCCTAAAATTACCGCCAGGCTGGCCGGCTGCGAGCAGGGGTGCAACCTCTGCGGCCAGGTGTGCCCAACCGAGGCGATCAGGCCACTCAGCCTTGAGGAAAAATCATTCGCCAAGGTGGGTACAGCCAGAATCGACAAGACACGGTGCATTGCCTGGGAGCAGGACAAGAAGTGCCTCATCTGCGACGAGATCTGCCCGTACAATGCGATTGTTTCCCAGTTCGTGACAGGACACCCCATCACCGTGCCGGTGATCGATGAAGACAGGTGCAACGGGTGCGGGTACTGCGAGTGCAAGTGCCCGGTCACAGGTGAATCCGCGATTATCGTAGAGCCCTACGGCGAGCTGCGCCTGGGTTCCGGGTCTTACAAGGAAAAAGCGAAGGAACTGGGCCTGGTGTTTCATGCAAAGGCCAGCGTCGAGGACCACACGATTCTCAACAGGGATCAGCAGGAAGGGAGAAGCCTGCCGGCAGGTCCAGCCGCAAAAGACGAAAAGAAGCTCCCGGCCGGATTCACTACGAATTAGAAACAAAAAAAGCAGGAGGATCGACTCTCCCCCTGCTTTATTGTCTGAGTGTTTTGCCGCTCTTGTTATTCGCCCCTGACGTACTTGAAAGACACCGTGATCCTCGCCCGATAGCTCGTGACCTTCCCGTTTTCAATGGTCATGTCCATCTTTGTGACTTCTGCAACACGCAGCTCTTTGAGGCTCTTGCCTGCTGTTTCCACGGCACTCTTTGCTGCATCTTCCCACGACTTGCTGCTCGTGCCTACCAGTTCAATGATTTTGTACGTGCTGTTTGCCATGTGACGCCTCCTTGTGTAAGGGTTCATGTTAAGGCCGGAATCGGCCAAGTGGACTAAAAGGAGGATATAGAAAAGAGGAACAGAGGTCAAGGGCAAAGAAAGGTGGCAAACCGCAGGCTCTTGTGCTAAGGTCCGATCAGAGAGGAAAATCGTCATGACCGGTACAGAAGACCTCTGCGCCTGTGTGGGCTCATCCGTCGGTGAAGGCAAGAATGCGCCGGACCTTTGCCCGCGCTGCGGCAAGAGAATCCCCGCGCCCAAGCAGTTCTCAGACAGCATGCTCGAAGCGACCTATGAGATCCTGGCCGAGGAAGGAGCGATTTGGTCAGGGGCAAGGTAAACCTGCTTCTAGCATGACTCTTCGGAATAAATTCAATACCCCGTCTTGACAAAACTCCGAAGGTGCTTAAAATTTCTGTGCCTATCTATGTAAGGCCAATAATATCAGCCAGTTACTTGGAGTCCGCTGCTTTCCTTACGATTGGAGCAGCCGATCACTTTAATATTTAAAAGGGAGGTTTATTGAAAATGAAAGTGAAGCCATTGAATGACAGAGTGTTGGTGTTGCGGATCGGGGAAGAGGAGAAGACCTCCGGGGGTATTATCATTCCCGACACAGCGAAGGAAAAGCCCCAAGAGGGAAAAGTGGTTGCCGTGGGTCCCGGAAGGGTGAATGATGAAGGGAAGAAAATCGCTTTGGATGTCAAAGCCGGGGACAAGGTTTTGTTTGGGAAGTACTCAGGGACCGAAATCAAGATTGACGGCGTTGAGCATCTGATCATGAAAGAGGACGATATTCTGGCAATTATCGAGAAGTAACGCGAGGAGGAAAGAGCGATGGCAGGCAAAGAAATCAAATACGGCATGAGTGCCCGTGAGAAGATGATGATGGGTGTGGACACCCTGGCGGATGCGGTCAAGGTGACCCTTGGGCCGAAAGGGCGAAACGTTCTGATCGAAAAGAGCTGGGGATCCCCGAAAACGACCAAAGACGGTGTCACGGTCGCTAAAGAAATCGAGTTGGAAGACAAGTTCGAGAACATGGGCGCGAAGATGGTCAAGGAGGTCGCCTCCAAGACTTCGGATGTCGCAGGTGACGGGACAACCACCGCGACGATTCTAGCCCAGAGCATTTATCGTGAAGGGAGCAAACTGGTCGCTGCCGGAGCCAATCCCATGGCTCTCAAGCGGGGACTGGAAAGGGCGGTCGAGATCGTGGTGGAAGAGCTGAAGAGGATCTCCAAACCCACAAAAGAGAAAAAGGAAATCGCTCAGGTCGGCACGGTGTCCGCAAACAATGACCACACGATCGGAGACATCATTGCAGAGGCCATGGAAAAGGTGGGCAAAGAAGGCGTGATCACGGTTGAAGAAGCAAAGGGCATGGAGACCACCCTGGAGATCGTCGAAGGAATGCAGTTTGATCGCGGGTACCTGTCTCCCTACTTTGTGACGGACCCCGAGAAGATGGAAGTTCACATGGAAGATCCTTACATCCTGCTCAATGAGAAGAAGATCAGCGTGATGAAGGACTTGATTCCCATCCTGGAGCAAATCGCGAAAATGGGACGGCCTCTTCTCATCATCGCAGAGGAAGTCGAAGGCGAAGCCTTGGCGACCCTGGTCGTGAACAAGCTGAGAGGGACGCTCAAGGTGGCGGCCGCCAAGGCCCCCGGGTTTGGGGACCGGCGTAAGGCCATGCTGGAAGATATCGCGATCCTGACCGGCGGCCAGGTCATCAGCGAGGATCTAGGTTTGAAGCTCGAAAACGTGACCCTCAATGATCTCGGGACAGCGAAGAGAGTGACGCTGGACAAGGACAACACGACCATCGTGGACGGGGGAGGCAGCCGAAAGGCTCTGGAAGGCAGGGTGAAACAGATCAGGGCCCAGATTGACGAAACCACGAGCGATTACGATCGGGAGAAGCTGCAGGAGCGGCTTGCGAAACTGATCGGTGGAGTCGCTGTGATCAATGTAGGCGCAGCGACCGAACTTGAAATGAAGGAAAAGAAAGACCGCGTGGAGGATGCGCTCAATGCCACCCGGGCCGCAGTGGAAGAGGGTATTGTTCCCGGTGGCGGAGTGGCGTTCATGCGCGTGCTCAAGGCTCTGGATAAGCTGGACCTGACGGGCGAGGAAAAGATGGGGGTCAACATCATCCGGCGGGCTTTGGAAGAGCCCATGAGGCAGATTGCCAACAACGCAGGTTTTGAGGGTTCGGTGGTCGTTCAGAAGGTGGCGGAAGGTAAGGGCAACTTCGGATTCAATGCGGAGAGCGGGAAGTACGAAGATCTCTTGGAAGCCGGAATCATTGACCCGACCAAGGTGGCCCGGTTTGCTCTTCAGAACGCAGCCTCTGTCGCAGGTCTACTCCTGACGACCGAGGCCATGGTTGCTGAAAAGCCGGAAAAGAAGAAGGCCCCTGCAATGCCTCCAATGCCTTCTGAGGACATGTACTAACAAAAAACCCCCCGCCTCCCCTGCGTAAAGGGGGGCGGGAGGATTCGCTTATTTGAGTTAGAGATCGCGCAGGAAGGAGGGTTGCAATGCCTAATTACGAATTCAAATGTGAGAATTGCAAAAAGCGTTTTACCCTGACTCTGTCAATTTCAGAGCACGAGAAGAAGAAAATGGTGTGTCCGAAATGCAAGAGCCGCAAAATCAAGCAGCAGATCTCCTCCTTTCAAGCGGTGACCTCCAAGAAAAGCTAACTTGCCCCGCAGGAATGAAAACCCTCCCTGCCTTGGAAAAGGCCTTGGAGGTTCTCCGGCAAAGGTGAGGGAGGGGATCGGTTACGGATAGACTGGCGTAAGATCTAAAGGATAAACGAATGCCGCATCACGCGGCATTCTGTTTATAAGGCAGAAACGGCGTGGTATGTATTTAGTGGTCGTCGGGTTCCACCCAAACAATGTTGTTTTTGTTCACGAAGAGAACCGTTCTGAGTCCGTCTTCTCTCTTGACATCGGAGAGCACGATGAAGGGGTCATCGGTCTTTGTGAAGAGATCCGCCACTCTTGCCTTGATACCGATGTTCACCTTTCCCCTCAAGGTGACTCCGTCCGTGGTTTTCACGCGAATCTCCCGATACTCCTTCTTGTAAACGTCCTTGTTCTTCTCCAAGGCTCATCGCCTCCTTCAAGAAGATACCCGTCAACCAAAAACTTGCGGGCAGACATGGGTCGACAGTTGGTTCAAATCGCATAATAGTCTAATATATCTTGGATTCTCCGGTCAAGGAATTCTTTGGGCCTTGGGATCCAGTAGGTAGTAAGCAGAAAGCAGTAGGCAGTCTTTTTCCTGCTTACTCCCTACTTCATACTGCTTACTCCTTGCATTACATGGCAGGAAAGCTTCAAGCGCTGGAGGAATCGCCAGCGGGCACGATCCCGATCCGGACATGAGTCTTCTAGGAGCCCTTACCAAAGGGGCAGTGCGGGTAGATGCATTCCTCGCAGTCGCGGCACAAACCGCCATGGCCGAGAAAGGCGAGTTCCGCCCTGGTCACATGCTCTCCGGCGAGAATTCTGGGCAGAACGAGATCCAGGATGGTGGTCTTGTGGTAAAGAGCGCAGGCCGGCACACCCAGGATGGGCAAATCGCCGATGTAGGCGACCAGAAACATAGCCCCCGGAAGAACCGCTGAGCCGTAATGGACTTCCGTTGCGCCGCCAAGGCGAATGCCGTGCCGTGTCACATCATCGGGATCAACGCTCATGCCTCCGCTAAGAAGCAGGAGATCGCAGCCCTTGCTCAAGTGGCTGCGAATGGCCTTGCCGATCATTTCCGAATCATCGGCCGCGAAATCCACGCCCATGACCTCTGATCCCAGGGCCGTGATCTTTTCGGTGAGGATAGGGCCGAACCGATCCTGGATTCGACCATGATAAACTTCATTGCCTGTGATGATCAGGCCGACCTTGGCTTTGCGCAGCGGCTTGACGGACAGAGCCCCGCCGTTTTGTTTCGCAATCGCTGCAGCGCGCTCGATGGGTACCCGCTTCATGACCAGAGGAATGGCGCGGGTGGCGGCAACCATTTCGCCGGCTTTGACCAGAGTGTACCGGTGCAGCGTCGCGCACATGACCTCTTCCACCATGTTGAAAGCGGCCAGCGCGGCGGTATCCACCATGAGAAGCCCGTCTCTGTCGGCGAGGAGTCTCACTTTTCCTTCTTTTGGCGACCCCTCACATCTCACGCCCTCTCCGGAGAGGGCCTCCCCAAGGATCAGGGCTGCATCGTTTTCGTGGATTTCGTCCTGTTCGATGTCGAGCACATAGAGGTGATCTTTTCCCAAACGCTGGAGATGACAGATGTCCCCGTCGCATACGGTGTGATCTTTCCGGAAGGCGGGACCTTTGAATT
The DNA here is from genome assembly GCA_963702565.1 of uncultured delta proteobacterium. Classification (GTDB taxonomy): domain Bacteria; phylum Desulfobacterota; class DSM-4660; order Desulfatiglandales; family HGW-15; genus CAVPDE01. Next base: position 58,373 of record CAVPDE010000020.1, read on the forward strand.
CGCCGGGCCGGATTTCCGTGATGTCGTGAGCGAGCTTGGTGCCCACTGCGTCCTGGACTTTGATTTTCTTGATCAACCCTTATCTCCTTTGCCGGCCGAGCATCTAGGCTCAGGAGCGGCCACGCCTTTCAGTGGGAAGGGATTTCCGCGTGAGCATGCCGTGTCCCCGGCTCTTGCCTGCGAAGAGATTCATGGGAAACCCGGGCAGAGGCGGGGGTCCAGTTCATTTCCGGCCACGTGATCTCCCTGGCATCCTGGAAATAGGCTCCCTGCGCGCAGGGTTTGCAGAGGATTTCTCCGGCTGCCACGATTTCCCGGCTGTCCCGCACCACCTGGCCGCACCGGGAGCAGACCGCTTTATAACGGGTCGGCCCGGGCAGATCGGAATCCTCTACAGGAACCCGGACCTTCTGGACGCGAAAGAGAACGCTGTCCGGCATGCGCTGGTAGGCTTCGAGCTGCTGGGCGGCTTTTCCCCGGACACCGGGAGCGTAATGCGCCACGAGGTCGCGCGCGTCTTCAGTGGAAATCACGCGAAAGGCCGCGCCTGTTTCCAGATTCACAAACGTGGCGGCCATGATGCCGTAGTCCGTGAACTTCAAGGAGCGCCTGCCCAGCTTTGCGCCGGTCACATGAGCGACGGCATCGGCGGCACAGCGGTCCATCTCGACATAAACGAGGAGCTTCTTGATCTGAGAGTGCTCTGTCGGCTCATGAAGCCCGATGAGGCGGCACCCCAGCATGGCCATTCTAACGCCCACCGCCTGCCCAGGGCACAAATGCCCGTGAGCTTTGACCGAGGAGGCAAGAAGTTCTTCAAAAGTTCTCATATCGTTTCTCCATCCGGGAAACCAAGAAAATCTCGCAAAGGACCATTGTCGTCCGGTTAAACCGGAACCAGGAAGTATCTTCTCGGGGGTTGAGCAACCCTTCGAGCTACCTTATGTTATTATTAACATAACAGGAGTCAAGAAAAAAATGCGGAGGGCTTAATGGGTCCCTCTGGCTAGCCGATTGAGAAAGAGAAGAAGAGCCGCCATGATCGCGCACAGCGCGGAGACGACGGCAAAAGGAATCAGATAGCTCCCTGTCCATGTCCTCAGAAAACCGCTTGAGGAGATGCCGGCAAAGCCCCCGGCCGTCCCGATGAAGGTCAACGCCCCCAATATGCGGCCCAATTCGCCAGGGCCGAAGTGATCCGAGATCATGGCCTGGAGAATCGTGAAGGCCCCTCCATATCCCAAACCGAAGAGAACGGAAAAAGCGAGGATTCTGGCTACGCTCTTCGTGAGCTCAAGGGACAGGGCATCGCCGCTCAAGGAAAAGTCCAAGAGGAGGAAACTTCCGAGAAAGAGCATAAGAGCCGTGAAAAAAATCACCCGGTGTTTTCCCAGGCGGTCGCTGAGAGCGCTGAAACAGAGGTTCCCTGTCACGCTGGAAACGAAGATGAGACTGAAGCAAAAGGAAGCCAGTCTCTGAGTGAACCCGAGATCCTGTTTGATGAAGATGATGAGCTGGCTTTGGAACACGAATACGGAAAACCACAGAGTCGCAAGGCACACGGCAAAGACCCAGAAAACCATCTGCCCTTTTGCACGGCGAAAGGGCACGCTCTTGGAAAGAGGAGTGCTCCTGTCTCCCCCTTCGGCCTCCGGGTGTGGAGGTTTGCCGTCAGGATGAACGCCCAGGTCGGAAGGCTTTTCTTTGATCACAAAAAGCGCCAGAGGCAGAGCGATGAGAAGCAAAAGCCCAAGGACCAACCCGTATGCCCAGCGCCATCCGTACAAGGGATTGGAAACGATGGGAGCCAGGAGATTGGGCAGGATTCCGCCTGAAAGACTCGAACCCGCGAGGACCATGCCGAGGACCGTGCTCCGCCGCGCCACGAACCAGTTGGACACGAGGACCACAAGGCTCAGCATGCCGCAAAAGACCAGGCCGATCCCGAGAAGAGCATGAAGCAGATAGAGGTGCCAGAGCGCGGAAGACTGCACATAGAGGATTCCGCAAAGGCCGAGAAGGATCAGGCCGGCAGCCATCATGCTGCGGCCGCCGAAACGGTCCAGTAGCACTCCGGCAAAAGGAGCGGCCATCCCTGCAACCATGAGAGTGAGGGCCCCGCAGAAAGAAACAGCACCCTCCGAGACACCGAGCTCTTTGAGGAGTGAAGGATAGAGAACCGGCGGAACCGTGAGGGAGATTCCGTCGGCGAGGAAATAGATCACGAGGAGGGAAAAGGCGATGATCCACCCGTAGAAGAGTCCGGGGCGTGATGCTTCTTTCTTAGGTTTCTCCATTGAGCATCAGGGGGTGCGCAGCAGGGTCCTGCAAAAGAGCCTCTATAGAAACAAGGGGCGAGATCACGACAATAACTTGTCACTCGTCACTTGTCACTTCTTCTACAGACCCAGCTCGATCATGCGGCTAAGACTAATGCGCTGGGCTTCATTGGTTCCTTCGTAGATGGTAGTCACCCGCTGATCGCGGTAGCATTTCTCAGTGACCGTGCCTTTGCAATAGCCCATGCCGCCCAGGACCTGCAAGGCGTCGCTCGTGACCTGGTTGGCAGTCTCCGTGGCAAACACCTTGACCGTTCGACCAAGCTTCAGGTCCATCTGCGCATGGCTATCCGAGTAGCCCGCGACGCGATAGGCGAGAGTGCGGGCAGCCTCCAGGCCGATAAACATGTCGGCGATCTTGGCCTGTATCATCTGGTACTGGATAATGGGCTTGCCGAGGACGGCCCTCTGCCTGGCCCACCCGAGAGCTTCTTCATAGGCGGCCCGAGCACAGCCTACCGCCATAATGGCCACTGCCGAATCGTGCTCATAGGTGACGATTCTGCTTCCGCCCGCGATGCCGCGTCCGCCTCCCCCAACGGCATTGGATTTCGGCACCCGGGCGTTGTCAAAAGTGATGGACTGCGTATTGGAGAGACGCTGCCCCATCTTGTCCTCCTCAGTGGTCATGATGACCCCTGGCGCTGTGGTCGGGACAATGAGAGGCACTGTGGATTCCCAACCGGTCCTGGTCATATCCGAGCGACAGAACACCATGACCCATCTGGCAAAGGGGAGCCCGGCATTGCTGCAATAGCTCTTGGCGCCGCTGATCACCCACTCCTCTCCTTGCAAATGAGCCTTGGTGCTGAATATGAAATGAAGGGGATCGACCATGCCGGCGCTGGTCACCCCCCCGTCCGGCTCTGTCGTGGAGATGGCGGCCAGTCCGCCCTCCGGTCCCAGGATAGGTTCCATGAACCGCCGGCCTTGCTCTTCCGAACCTAGGTTCAGGAGCGTGGTGATGGAAATATTGTTCACGTGCCAGGTCGTGGCATATCCGGCATCCCCAACGGCCAGTTCCTCGAGAATGACGAGCGTCGTGACGGCGTCCAGCCCTGTCCCGCCGTGCGAAGCAGGGATGATCATCAAATGAAAACCCTGCTCCATGCCTTTGCGGTAAAGGCCAAGAGGGATCGCCTCCCTGGGGTTGACTTTCCGGTCGTATTCCAGAGCAACGGGTTTGATTTCGTTCTCGGCGAACTTCTTGGCCATAGCCCGATACATCTGCTGTGTTTCGTTCAATTCGAAATCCATGGTTAGCTCCGCTTTGCCTTTTTGGCGGCCAACTCAACGGCCAGCATCACCAGGGTGGCTAAAGCCCCGATGAGAGTGGAGGTATTGCTCGGCAAGGACATGGCAACTCCGGACACGAAGAGGGCAGCTCTTTTCCACGGCTCCTCCACTCTTCCGATTCCCCAAATAAACCCTTCAAGACCAAAAGCAAGGACCAGAATTCCCAGAAAACAAGTCCCTGCATGGAAAAGCGTATCCTGCCAGGGCCCCTGCAGCACCATGGAGGGTTCCAGGACAAAAAGAAGAGGGATAAAGTAAATGACGATCCCCAGCCTCATGGCCGTCCAGCCTGTCTTCATGGGGCTAGCGCCGGCAATAGCGGCGCCCACGAAAGCGGCAAGCGCCACAGGCGGCGTCAATACGGCGAGCATCGGGTAGTAAACGAGGAACAGGTGAACCGCCATCTTGTTCAGGCCGAGTTGTTCCAGGGCAGGCGCCACGCTGATGGCGAGGAAAATGTAGGCCGCAATGTCAAAACCCACGGTCCCGAGAAGGTAGCAGGCGAGAATGGTCAGGAGGAGGATGAGATACACGTTGCCGCCGCCCAGCGACACAAGCCCAGCGGCAAAGGATGCGGAGGTGCCGGTGATGACCAGGCCCACGAGAATAAAGGTAAAAGGAAGGATTAAAGCCACCATCTGGGCAATGAGTTTGCCGATGGAATCAATGGCCGCAATCAGTCGCCGGGGAGTCATCGCGGTTTTCTTGTTAAAGTAAGAAAGAACGAGCAGCAGGCCCGAGGCATAGTAAGGCGTCACCTCAGCCCATCTCATGTAAAGAAGGCCCCACACCAGGAACACGATCACCGTAATAAAGTGCCATCCCTCTTTCATGGTTTTCCAGAAAGGGGGAATGTCCTGCCTGGGGGTCCCCTTGAAACCGTGCCTTGCCGCGTGGAGGTCCACCTGAACGAGCAGGGCGGCGTAGTAGAGAAACGCAGGCACGGCCGCTGCCACCATGATTTCCGAATAGGGAATGCTCGTGATGATCACCATGACGAAAATGATCATGCCCATGACCGGGGGCATGAGAACACCCCCTGTGGAGGCGCAGGCTTCGATAGCGCCGGCATAGTGGGGAGGATAGCCGATCTTTTTCATGGCAGGGATGGTGATGGTCCCTGTGGAGATGACGTTTGAGATGGGGCTTCCGCTCAGCATTCCGAAGAAGCCGCTGGAGAGGACCGCCACCTTGGCAGGCCCGCCTCGGAAAAGGCCCATCATGGCTGTGGCCAGGTTCAGGAAAAACTCTCCTGCGCCAGAGGAGATAAGCATGCCTGCAAAAATGAGGAACCCGACAAGAATGCCTCCTGTCAATTTCCCGGGCATCCCGATAATGCCTTCGCCTCCGTAAATCGCGTAGCTGATAATCTCCTTGAAGCTGTACCCGATGCCGAAGAGGATGCTCGGCATGTGCTGAGAAACCAACGGGTAGAGGCCCACACCGAGACAGACGAGAAAGAAAACAGTGCCGCCCATTCTTCGGCAGGCTTCGAGGATGAGCGCGCTGTACACCAAACCGATTAAGAAAGCAAAGGTGGTCGGAGCCGGAAGCCAGCCCACGAAAACGATCTGGAAATAGTAACGGATAAAGTAGATGGGAATCGCGAAGCACAGGCCTGCTGCCAAGAGATCGTACCATGGCACTCCGGCACGATCCTTGGCTCTTGCAGGCATGACCAAATAGGCCAGGGGAAGAAAGAAAAGGTATAGGAGATAGAAGTAAACGCTCGAAGGCAGAGCCCAGCCGAAAAGGGTCGTGTTGGTCATGTAGATCGTGGCGGTTGCAATTCCCAAAGCGGAAAAAACGAAAAAGATGACCCTGAGATAAGACGGGAGCTGCTTGTAACGGCTTGGATCAAACTCGGGAGTTTTGCTCTGTTCTGCCATGAGCGTTTCCTTTCGTTGGGCGGCCATAAGTGGAAAGGACATCGGGAGGCTGTCCTGCAACCGCAGAAATCCCATCCGGACAGCCTCGAGAGGCCTGAACTCGATACGAAGTTTATTTCATCGTCTTGAGAGCCTCCTCGATCTCTTTATCAGTCAAGACCGTGATCCTGGGAAGCTTGTTTTCTTTCTTGTAGTTCTCCCAGAGGTCAACCCACTGGGCATTGCCCGGATCGATGGGGATGTTCTTGGACTGGGCTGCGGCCAGGGTTTTCTTGTATCCTTCACTGTAGCCGTTGAAAACCTTCAGGTTGTACTGCTGCCTTTTTTCAAAAGCCTCGGACCACACCCCTTTTTCTTTGAGGTACTTCACGACCCCGTCATGGAGCGGGAAGTACTGCTCGCTGAAGAACTTCAGATTCGATTCAAGGCCTTGATAGGCTTTGATGAAGGGATGCAGATCCTTGATTTTGTCAAAATTGTCCACGGTCCACTTGGCCATGTTGTAAACCAGCTCGGTATCCATTTCCGCCCTGCACACAAACCCGCCCGGCGAACCCCAGCCGGTCATGCCCTGGAACTCCTGAGGCCCTCCAACGACCTTCGGGAAACCATAAGCCGCAAGGTACTGGCGGAACTTCTTGGCTCCCTCCGGATTTTTGTCTGGATCAAAGGGGAGAACGCGCAGTTTGTCCGGATTGGCAAAGGCTTCCATGAAAACAGACGAGGGCGGGACACCGAACACGCTGATGTCGCCTTTGCCTTCAGCGATCATCTTCGTGGAGGCCACGTAGCTTCCTGTTTCGACCAGGGTGACGTCATTGACCGTCAGGTTCACCCAGGCGAGGAGTGCCTTGATGATGTCTATGCCCGCAGGAACGGTCCAGTGAATGATTCTGCAGTTCTTCCCCATTTTGGGGATGTCATAGATAGATTTGAGCTGTGAGTCGCCACGGGTAAAAATGACAAAACAATAGTCCTGGTTAACCCAGAAAAGGCGCGCGTTAAAAGGGCCTCCCTGCTGGGTCTGGAAACCTTCCTTGCCTTCCATCATCCAACCGGCAATGTAGCCCATGGTGTCCTGAATAATGTCAAAGCGGCCGCTTTTGACATTGGCCCACTTGGCGCTGGTAGACTCCTCAGGGAGGAGGCGCACCTTCATGCCGGTCCCTTCTTCAAGTTTGTTTGCCCAGGCCAGGTCAATGTTGTAGGAGTTGCTGCCCATGGCCGGTGTGGCAATGGTCAGCATCTTGGGCCACTGGAAATCCGCGGCCTGTCCTGCACTCGGGCAGAGAAGAAACGCCAATCCCAATACAATCGCCCATACGCTCCTTTTCCCTTTCATGTGCTCCTCCTGTCAGTTTTTCGAGGTTTGTAAAACGAGAACGCCGACTTACCGTGTGTCTAAATCTTCAAGCCTGTATTAAATCCATCTTCCACCGCCTGTTTCGCCTTCTGCGGCTTCAAACAGTCTCCCACCTTGTAGAGGGCGAGGCCCTTGCCTTCCAGGGCCAGAGCCAAGGCATTATCCTCTTTTGCGCCCGCGGCAAGAACCACCGTGTCGCAGGGGAAGAAGCGTGGCTTGCCTTCTGTCGCCGCACCGACTCCCTTATCGGTAATTTCTTGAGCCTTGGTGTTTGGTTCCATCTGAATGCCGGAAGCACTCATGCGGTCAAGGATCACCCAGCGGTTCCAGAGACCGATGTCATTGCCCATGCGGGGAAGCATCTCCAGCACCGTCACCTTTCTGCCCTTTTCAGCAAGAAACTCTGCTGTTTCGCACCCAAGCGACCCTCCCCCAATGATCACCGCTGAGCGGCGGACCGTTCTTTTGCCTGTGAGCACATCAATCGCTGTGGCCACGTTCCTGCCTTGTGCTCCGGGGAGGGGAGGGATCAGGGGCTTTGCGCCTGATGCAACCACGACCACATCAGGTTTACCCTTCTCAACATCCTTCACCGTGATCTCTTTGTTGAGCCTCACCTTGACGCCGAGTTTCCTGATCTGAGTGCTCAGGTATTGAACAAAGTACTTCCATTCTCCCTTATGGGGAGGGAGATCCGCAAATAAGAGTTGACCTCCCAGTCTGTCTTGCTTCTCGAACAGAGTCACGTTGTGCCCTCGGAGAGCGGCCACACGGGCTGCCTCCATACCTCCCGGTCCTCCGCCGATAACCCAGACCGTCTTGGGCTCCTTGGCAGGCGTGATCACGAGCTGGGTTTCCTTCCCGACCTGCGCATTGACGGAACACCCGATGGGCTGGAACTTCTCAGCCAGGTCGCTCCAGCAGGTGCAGCACCCGGTGCACATCCGGATGTCCTCCAGGCGCCCTTCTTTGGCTTTGTTCGGAAGCTCCGGGTCGGCAATGAGAGGGCTGCACATGGCAATCAGGTCGGCCTTGCCCTCTGCAAGGGCTTGCTCTGCGAGAACCGGGTCGTTGATGCGGATGTTGGCCGCCACAGGGATTTTCACGACCCCCTTGAGGCCTCCGGCAAGATAGATGAAGGCGCCCCTGGGCACGCACATCTGGTTCATGGGGCGCCGCGTTTCATACCACCCGGGCATCAGGTCGAGCGCATGAACGCCGGCCCTTTCAAGCATGGGCGCGAGCTTCTTGTAGTCCTCCAGGGTCATGCCGCCCGGAATGAAGTCTTCGCCGTTGATTCGGCACAGAAGCGGGAACGTGTCCCCGAGCTTTGCTTTGATGTTGGCGATAGCCTCCAGGAGCATTCGGGCACGGTTCTCCAGGGGTCCTCCGTAGTCGTCGGCACGGCGGTTGGTCACTGGTGAAAGAAACCGGCTCAGGAGGTTGCCTCCGAGGGCCTGAAGCTCGATCGCGTCAAACCCCGCGTTCTTGGCCCTAAGCGCGGCATCGCCGACCTGGTCGCATATCGTCTGAATCTCGTCGACCGTGAGAGGCCGTCCTCCCCGAATGAAGGTCAGGTTCTCCAGGCCGGGGCGAAAAGCGTCTCCTTCGATGCGGACACCGGAAGGGGAGATCTCCTCTGCCGGGCTCCCAAGCCCGTCCTTGGCCCAGTATCCGTAGGTCGCCACTTGGGCGGCGACCAGGCCGCCGGCCGCGTGGATGGCATCCGTCCACTGGCGAAGCCGGTCAATGTAGAAATCGTGATTGAGCTTGGCCGGCCCTTTCTCCTTGACGCTTTCGTCGGGAATCCACCCGCTCTTGCCCGCTCTTCCGGGATAGAGGGACTGGAAAGCGCCGAGAATGATGAGCCCCACGCCCCCCCGGGCCCGCTCGACGTAGAAGTCGGCGAAGCGGGTTCCTCCCTCGAAGTCATAAAAAGTGGTGAGGGCCGGCATGATGATTCGGTTCGGCAGCGTGAGGGAGCCGATTTGAAGGGGCTCGAAAAGCTGCTTGATACTGATCACATGGATCCTCCCTTTCTCAATGAAAGCCCGGCGCTATTTCTCGTAGAATTGCAGAAGGACACGGCTCGGGCCTGCCACGGTGATGGCGCGGATCTTTTCGTAAGACCCTCTGCCGATCTCCACCGGGCCTGAAAAAACAGGAAAACCGGCCTCCGCCACCTTCCTGCTCAGCCCATCCAAATCCACGGTTTCAAGAGCAATGGAAAAAAGCCCGATGTTGGGCGGTTTGGCAACGTTTGCAAGATAGTCCGCTTTGGCGGTCGTCTCGAGGAATTCGAGAAAAATGGCGTTGCTTCCAGGTTTGATGACAAAGGCCATCCTGGATTGAGTGCCTGCAGGGAGGCGCACCACATCGTCGATCAGTCCGGCAGGCAGAGGCTGGTCAAAAAACTTGTTGAGCCCGAGCACATCGACATAGAACCGGGTCACCTGGCCCATGTCATCCACGAATTGTGCGGAATCCACCATGACCCCGTAGTCCCCTTTGATCACGGGTTTGGGTTCGGAAAGGCGCTCGATCAGGGCAATAGGCATTCGGTTGGGGCCGATCAGGAGGGCTTCTTTTGCCGTGACCTTGGTCCACTCCGCATTGTAAATCGTGGGAGGGCAGATGAAGTCAAACCCCCGGGCCTTGAGGTCCTGGTAGGCTGTGTCCACGCTCTTGGCGCGGAAGGCCACGTCAAACAGACCGTAGTCATAAGTCTTGGCCTTGGAGCGAATGAATTGGCCGGAGTGGGGCTGGAACTCGATGAGTTCGAGGAGGGTGACTTGCTCCTCCATTCGGAGCAACACGGAGCGGGCTTTGGTTCCTTCCGGCAGTCGCCATAACTGGCAGACGGCTTGAGAGGGCAAAGGGTCATCAGCCACCACCGTCATCTTCAGGAGGTCCCCGTAGAAAGCGAGAGATTCCTCCATGCTCTGCACGCTGATCAGAACCCGATCCAGTCCGTTCTTGATCATGAGCCTGCCTCCTGTAGAACCTTCTCCGCCCGGCACAGGGGGTAGAGAAGAGGGTAAGGCACAACCTCAAAGGATGGAATCAGTATTGGATATCTTCCTTCACGACAAAGAGGTACTCGCGCATGGCCAGGTCCAGCTCGTGGCCGGTGGTGCCTTGGAAGGCGTCCGGGTCCTGCAGAAAGTCCACTACGGCCTCGGCGTGCTCGATCGGGTAGTCCAGCCAGCCCATAATGCCGGCGCCGTAAACCACCTTGTACTTGACGAGACCGGACATGAGAGAGCCGGCATAGGTGATGGTCTTGAAAACCGGAGGTTTCACGCAGTCCCGGCTGCCGGCAATAAGAAGGGAAGGGGCCTTGACCTTGGGCAAGGTGGCCTCCAGGTCATGGTTGAGCAGGATCGTGATGGCGTCGGCTCCTCCCTTGTCGTAATGGAGCATGTTGGCCATGGTGGCCCTGTGGATGTATTCAAGCTTGGAGTCCGGGTTTTCCCTCTTCTGCTCGGTCCACATGTCGAGGAGATGAGTCCCATCATCCTTCTTCTGAAGGGCGCCCACCTCAAACCCGATCACGTCACCCGGTTTGAGCTCTTTCACATAAGGGCCATAGTTCGATCCGATCATGCGGCGGCGGGCGTATTTCTCTTTCCGGATCTTTTCTTCGTAGATGGCCAGTCCGCCGAGCACGAGCTTGTCCAGCCGCTCTGGATATCTTGCCGCCAGGTCCGCAGCCACCAGGGAGCCCGTGTGCTGGCCCACCAGACTCGCCTTCTCGATGCCCAGGGCGTCCATGAACTCAATGAAGCTGTCGCAGAGCTGCTCGAATTCCCAGTCCCACGGCGCAGGAGGCGAGAAGCCGAATCCCAGAGTGTCCGGAGAATAGACCTTGTATTTCTTGGCGACCAGAGGGAGCACTTTCTCGAACTCGAAATTGTTCCACCAGGACTGGTGAAGGAAGATGACGGGTTTCCCTTTTCCCAGGGTTTCGTAGTACATCTGAAGACCGCTTGCCTTCAAATCCGCGTATCCTCTTCTGACTTCCGTGAGATTTGTCGCCATGAGCCGTCAACCTCCTGTGGATAGATGATTGGGAAAGCTTCTTCTTGGCCGGATCCGAGAGCCCCTGAGATCCCCGGAAAAGGGTTCGTGAGATTCGGAGAAAAGTACTATAGTTATATCTTTAATCATAGAGTCTGAAAATTTGTCAATAAAAAAATGGGCCCCGATGCCTGCGGAGATGCTCAGGACTCTTTGAGGTCGGGCCGGTGATCGGGATCACAGTCCTGCACGCGGTTCTGCACTCCAGAAAAGAAAATTCTGTTGACACGGCTATCCTATAGTTATAATTATATGACAACTTGACTTTTCTCCGGGTTTTTCAAACCAAACAGAGGGAGATATGGCAGGCCCTCTTTCCATCCACGCCATAGCGCGCACAAAGCAACGCCGGGTGCACAAGCCTTTCGGACAATGCCAGGAGAAGACCAACATCTCAAGACAAAGGGGGTGTCACACATGAGTTGGCAGCAACTGTACAAGGATCGAAGCGTCAGCATGCAGAAAGCGGTGGGACTTGTTCAATCCGGGATGAGGGTCATCGTCGGATCCGCATGTGGCACGCCTGAGGGTCTCATCGACGGGTTGCTTACGCGGGCCGATGAACTCAGGAATGTGGAGATCGTCGCCATGGTCTCCACGGGCAAGAGCGCTTATGCGCGGCCGGAATATGCCAAATCCTTCCGGCACAATTCTTTCTTTATCTGGACCAGCACCCGGAAAGCCATGGAGGAAGACAGGGCCGATTATACCCCGTGCTTCTTCGCGGAGTTCCCGATCATCATGGGAGATGGCACTCTCCCCTCGGACATTGCCATGATCACCGTGTCCCCTCCGGACAAGGTGGGAAACGTGAGCCTCGGCATTTCCGTGTGCTATGACATGGCTGCGGCGAAAAACGCCAAGATGGTGATTGCCGAGGTGACAAAACACCAGCCCAGAACCATGGGCGATTCCTTCATGCACGTCTCTGAGATCGACTATTTCGTGCAAACGGACCGGCCCATGATCACCGCCCCCAGACCGGTCATGACCGAAGTGGAGAACAAGATCGGCGGCTATGTGGCGCAGCTCGTCAAAGACGGGGATTGCCTCCAGCTCGGATACGGCGCCTTGCCCGACGCGCTCCTGTCCTTTCTCGGCGACAAGAACGACCTGGGCATTCATTCGGAAATGATTTCCGACGGAGTCTGGGACCTGGTGGAAAAGGGCGTGGTGACCTGCAGGAAAAAGAATTTCCAAAAAGGGAAAATCGTCATCACCTTTGCCATTGGGACCACGGAGTTCTATCAGTGGCTCGATTACAATTCCCTCATCGACATGCACCCGGTGGAATGGGTGAATGATCCGGTCATCATCGGCCAGAACGACAACATGGTCTCCGTGAACTCCGCTATCTGCGTGGATCTCCTCGGCCAGGCGGCATCCGACATGCTTGGCGCCAATCAGTACGGCGGCGTGGGCGGCCAGGTGGACTTTGTGAGAGGGTGCAGGAGATCCAAGGGAGGAAGGAGTGTTCTCGCGCTTCCTTCAACGTCCGCGGACGGCAAGATCTCCAGAATCGTGCCCTCCCTTGCCGAAGGGCAGGCGGTCACGACCTCCAGAATGGACGTGGACTATATTGTGACGGACCATGGCATCGCCCGTCTCAGGGGGAAAACCATGAAAGCCCGTGCCCGCGCCCTGATCGATATTGCGGCACCCGAGTTCAGAGACAAACTCGCCAAGGAGTTCAGGCGGATTTACGGCAGAGACCCGGCCTAGTCTCCTATTTCATCCCAACCCTTCAGTCGAGGTCGAACATGTACTTACCCCAGTTCGAATATCATGCTCCCAAGACCACGGAAGAACTCTCCTCCCTTCTTTCCCAATACCGGGGAAAGGCCAGGATTCTCTGCGGAGGAACAGACCTGATCGTGGCCATGAAAGACAAGGCCGTGAAGCCCGACTGCGTCATCGACATCGCGGACCTTTCGGCCCTGTCAGGCATCCGGCGCCAGGAAGGGAAGGGCGTGGTGATCGGCGCAGCCACCAAGCTCGACGAGATCGAGCGCTCGGCCCTGATCCGGGAGAAATACCATGCCCTTTACCAGGGCGCCTCGGTGGTGGGTTCCCCGCAAGTGCGGGCCATGGGAACCATCGGCGGGAACAGTTGCACGGCCTCTCCTGCTGCGGACACGCCTCCTCCTCTCGTTGCCCTGGGTGCCAGGGTCAACCTGGTGAGCCAAAAGGGCGCCCGCCAAATGCCTCTTGAGGAGTTCATCCTGGGCAATCGGGAGACAGCCCTCGCAGCAGACGAATTTCTGGAAAGCTTTGTTGTCGAAGAGCCGTGGCCCAACTCGGCAAGCCGCTATCGGATCATGGGCCTCAGGGGCGCCATGGAAATCGACATGGTGAACGTGGCGGTGAACCTTGCCATCGAGCCGGGGAGCGGCAAAGTGAGGGACGTGCGGATCGTTCTGGGCGCTGTGGCGCCTGCCCCTCTCAGGGCCCGCAAAGCCGAAGGGATGCTCAAGGGCAAGGTGCCTGAGGATTCACTGTTGGACAAGGTTTCGGAAACCTGTGCTGGGGAGTCGCGGCCTATTGATGATTTCAGGGCCACGGCCGCTTATCGCAGGGAAATCGTCCAGGTTCTGTCCAAGCGAACTCTTAAGGAGGTCTTGAACGCGATAGGGTAGGGGCAGGTCTCCGCCATGCATTCCGGCCCAAGCGGAGTTCGATGAATCACGAAGGGGAGAAGAGGCTATGAAACAGGTGATACGGTTGAAGGTGAACGGCATTTCCTATGAGGTTCTCATTTCCGCCAGGGACCTCCTGGTGGATGTGCTTCGCAAACAGATCGGGTTTACAGGGACCAAGAAGGGTTGCGGTCACGGGGATTGCGGGACCTGCACGGTGCTGGTGAACGGCAAGCCTATCCTTTCCTGTTTGACCCTGGCGGTCTCCTGCCAGGGTAAGACTATCACGACCATCGAAGGGCTGGATCAGGACGGGGTTCTCCATCCGGTGCAGCAGTCCTTTGTGACCCACGGAGCGGTTCAGTGCGGCTTTTGCACACCCGGAATGGTCCTCTCCGCCAAGGCTCTGCTGGATCAAAACCCCAATCCCACGGAGGATGAGATCAAGCGGGGGCTGTCAGGGAATCTCTGCCGCTGCACAGGGTATGCGAAGATTATTGAAGCCGTGGAAGCGGCGGCCAAAGAGCAGGGAAAGGCCTTGGGCTAAGAAAAGGGGGCGCAAATCATGACGGATCAGAAGAAAACGTTTTCGGTGGTAGGAAAGAGCGTACCCCGTGTGGACGCGACAGCCAAGGTGCGCGGAAAAGCCCTGTTTACGGACGACATGGCGCTTCCAGGCATGGTGTACGCCAAGATCAAACCGAGCACCGTGGCCCATGCCGACATCAAGAAGATCGACGTCTCCAAAGCGGTCTCTCTCCCCGGCGTGCTCGCAGTCATCACGGGCAAGGACTCTCCCAAGGCCTATTCCGTGAACGATCACCTGCCCACGGAGTGCCCGCTGGCGGTCAAGAAAGTTTGTTACTACGGGGAAGGAGTGGCGGCGGTTGCGGCCGTGGACGAAGAAACGGCCGAGGAAGCGCTCGATCTGATCGAGGTCGAGTACGAGCCTCTTCCTCTGTTGCTCGACCCCCTGCAGTCCATGGGGCAAAACGCTGTTCGCATCCATGACTTTGCCCACGAGAACATAAATGTTTCCGGGTACCAGCATTTCGGGAACGTGGATGAAGCCTCGCGCCAATCCCCTGTAGTCGTGGAGGGCACCTATCGGTCCTCTTATGTTCACAACGCGTTTCTCGAACCTCAGTCGGCTCTGGCCGACTTCAGCCATGAAACAGGGAAGCTGACGCTCTACACCTGCATCCAGCTCCCCCACTACACCCAGGGCACCGTGTCCAGAGCTCTCGGCATTCCCCAGGAAAAGGTGAGGATCGTGGTTCCCTATGTGGGCGGCGGGTTTGGCGGCAAGACCGAGGCCACGCCTGCTTCCCTGGTCGCCTGCATTCTGAGCCGGAAGCTGGGGCGTCCGGTGAAGATCACCTATGACCGGGCCGAAGTGTTCTTCCAGAACAAGGGCCGGCACCCGGCCATCATGAAAGTGAAGATGGGCTTTGAGAAGGACGGAAACATCACCTTCCTCGATTTCGACACCACCCTGGACGGAGGCGCTCACAGCAGTTGGGGCCTGGTGGTGCTCTGGTTCACCGCGGCCCTGACCCAGCTCCCCTACAAGATCCCCAATGTCCGTTTCAACGGCCGAAGGGTGTACACGAACAAGCCGACCTGCGGAGCCCAGAGAGGGCTGGCCGGGGTTCAGGTGCGAATCGCCATTGAAAGTCTTCTGGATGAGGCGGCAAACAAAATGGGGATCAGCCCCCTGGAAGTACGCACCATCAATGCCGTGGAGACCGGGTATCAGACCAAGAGCGTCATTTCAGTCGGCCACAGCGAGTACAAGAAGTGTCTCCAGTCCGTGGCGGAGCGCTCCGGGTTCCTGGAGAAGTACGGGAAAATGCCCTTTGGCCGCGGCATCGGGATGGCAGGAGGCCACTACAGTTCAGGCGGCGCCTACCTCCTGTATCGGAGCTACCGCCCCCATTCTACGGCGAACATTCGGATCGACACGGAAGCAGGCGTGACCCTCTTTGTGGGTGCTACAGATGTCGGCCAGGGGGCGAATACGGTACTGGTGCAGATGGCGGCGGAAGTCTTGGGCCTCGACTACAAACAGATCAATTTGATCTGCCAGGACACGCTTCTGGCGCCCATGGACAACGGCACTTACGACAGCCGGGTGACCCACGGCTGCGGCCATGCCGTGAAAAACGCGGCCATGGAAGCGAGAAAAAAACTTCTGGAAGCTGCGGCCCTGGATCTTGAAGTCAGGCCGGAGCACTTGGAGTGCGCGGAGGGCCAGATCTATTCCATCTACGACTCCAGAAAGAGGATCCCCTTTTTCGAGGCTGTAGGCAAATACCAGAATTCATGGGGCACCCTCTTTGGCGTCGGCGAATACACCCCGCCCCAGCCTCAGGGGAATTATCAGGGCAAGCTCATCGGCCCTTCCCCTGCATTCGGGTTCTCCGCCCAAGCGGCTGAGGTGGATGTGGATCTGGAAACAGGGCGGATTCGGATCGTCAAGTACTGGGAGGCCGGCGATTGCGGCCAGCCCATCAACCCCATGGCAGTGGAAGGGCAGGTGGAAGGGGCGATTTCCATGGGCATCGGGCAGGCGCTCTATGAGGAGATGATTGTCGGAAAGGACGGCCGCTTGCTCAATCCCAATTTTCACGATTACAAGATCCCCACGGCCATGGACATGCCGCCCATGGACACTCAGTCCGTAGAAAGCTATGACCCTAATTCGGCTTTCGGGAACAAAGAGACCGGGGAAGGGCCCACTTGTTGCGTGGCTCCGGCGATTCTGAACGCGATTTACGACGCCATCGGGGTTCGATTCACGGAGACCCCTGTCACGCCGGAAAAGGTTCTGAAGGCCCTTGGCAGGATATGAGACCCGAGCTTGAGAAGCCTTGAAAACAATAAGGTTTAAGAGAAATCAAAGCGGGAAAAGAAATAAGGCTTGACCATAAAGATTTATTGTTATAATTATAGTACAACTTTGGGCGAGGAGGTCTGAACATGCCTGGATATGATCTGGTCATCAGAGGAGGTTTCGTGGTTGATCCGGCTACCGGCGTGCACAAAGCCGACATCGGCATCAGAGGGGAGAAAATTGCGGCCATTGCTGAGACGATTCCTGCGAGCGAAGGCGGCCAGGTGGTCGATGCGACGAACCGGTATGTGTTCCCGGGGGCCATTGACTCGCATTACCACGTAGGCATCTACAGGCCCTTTCGTGAAGATGCGATGAGTGAATCCGCCTCATCGGCTTCAGGCGGTGTCACGACCATCCTCACCTACTTCAGAACCGGACAGAGCTACCTCAACAAGATGGGCCCGTACAAGGAGATCCTGCCCGAGCTGCTGGACCTTTCCAAGGATTCCTTTCTCGTGGACTACGGCTATCACCTGGCCCTCTTCACGGACCAGCACATCAGCGAGATCGAGTGGCTGGTGAGAGAGGGCGGCGTGTCCACCTTCAAGTACTACATGTTCTACAAGCTCCTGAACCTCTCAGGCCACTCTCCGGACGCGCTGAAGTACCTGATGATCGACACACCGGTGGATCTCGGGTTCCTCTACAAGTTCATGCGGGAAGTGAGCAGGGTGAATCAGGTTTTCAAGGACTACGGGAAGATCGCCTTGAGCATCCATTGTGAAAACCCGGAAATCATCCGGGTGACCAGCGAAGAAGCGAAGAACAAGTCAACCGGCAACCCATTGAAGGACTACAGCAACGCCCGTCCGCCGTGGCAGGAAGAGCTGGCCATCCATGAAGTGGCGGTCATGGCGCGTGAGACAAAGTGCCCTGTGAACCTGCTCCACCTGAGCAGCCGCAAGGCCGTGGAGGCTGGTGTGGATGTGACCGCAAGATACCCTGAGGTGAATTTCCTTCTCGAGGGAACACTTCACCATCTTGGTCTCTCCAACGACATGAACCTGGGGCAACTGGCCAAGGTGAACCCGCCGATCCGGAGCCGCGAGGACGTGGACTTTCTGTGGAAGTCGGTGCTCGACGGGACCATCAAGACCGTGGTGAGCGATCATGCGTGCGTGACCAAGGAAATCAAGAAAGGCGACCTGTGGACCTCTCTTCCGGGATTCGGCGGCAGCTCGTTGATGTTTCCCATCCTCATTACCGAAGGCTATCACAAGAGGGGCCTGCCTCTTCAGAGGATCGCGGAACTGAGTTCAGCCAATCCGGCACGCTACCACGACCTCTATCCCAGGAAGGGAGCCATCAAGGTCGGCAGTGACGCGGATTTTGCGATCGTGGATATCCAGGCGGAAAAACAGGTAACCCTGGCGAATCTGTTCACAGCCCAGGATTTCAGTCCTGAAGAGGGCATGAAGTTGAAGGGCTGGCCGGAATATACGGTCTTGAGAGGCAAGGTGGTTTTCGAAAAAGGGAAAGTGGTTGGAAAGCCAGGATACGGCCGGTACCTGAAGAGACCGGTCAAATTGCATTACAAGGATTAGATAACCTTTGTTCGATGAATCCGAAATTCGAAGCACGAAATCCGAAACAATAACGAAATGAGCCAAAACTCAAATGACCAAAAGAGAAGTAAACCTTAAATCTCTTCGTTTCAGTCATTAGAAATTTTGAGTTTTGAATATTGTTTCGGATTTTGATATTCGGATTTCGTGCTTGTCCCTCTAAATGGCGTTAGGTTTCACCAAGGCGGGCAAGGAGTGTTTATGCTTAAGGACAAAGCGATTCCTCTCTACTATCAGATCGAGACGATCCTGAGGCGAAAGATTCTCTCCGGAGAGTTGCAGCCTCTTGCGCCCATCCCGACCGAGGATGCCCTGGCTCAGGAGTTTGACGTGAGCCGCATCACCATCCGGCAGGCCCTCGGGCTCCTGGAAAAGGATGGTCTCGTCATCCGCCAAAGAGGGAAGGGGACATTCGTCTCTGAAGGGGTTAAAGCTTTTGAGTCGGCCAAGCTGACGGGGTCCATGGAGGATCTCATCCTCATTGGAGTTCAGACCTCCACGAAGATCCTGGATTTCTCCTGGAGCGAGGCGCCCCAAAGCGTCAGAGAGAGGCTGGGACTTGGAGAGGAGTCGCAAGTTCTGAGGATTGAGAAGATCAGACTCGTGGACGGAAGCCCCTTTTCCTATGTGGTCAATTATCTGCCCAAGAAGATCGGGGAAAAGATCAAACCCGAAGACCTGACCGCCAAGCCCCTGCTCATGGTGATGGAAGAAAATCTCGACATCCGGCCGGGGGAAGCGGATCAGACGATTGAAGCAACCATCGCCGACGCCCACGTGTCGCCCCTCCTGGAAGTTCGGGTGGGGGATCCCCTTCTCAAAGTGGAAAGGACGGTCTTTGACACGAAGAACAGGCCCGTGGAGTGCGTGTTCGTGCTCTACCGGGCGGACAAATACTTTTTCAACGTGAAGCTCAAGAGGACCCGCTCCAAGAACTCCATTGGCTGGAGAGCGGTTTAGTGCCGTGGAAATTCAGTAAGCAGTAAACAGTAAGCAGTAAGCAGAAACAACAAAAAAGCGGGTCACTGGTTTTCTTGGTACTTACTGCTTACTCCCTACTGCATACTGCTTACTTAGGATATCGAGGTCGGCGGCCTGCGTTACGGAGATGAGACAGTATGAGTGTCGCAAGAGAGCTCGCAAGGAAGGTGCGGGATTTCAAATTCAGCGATATTCCGGCCGATGTGGTTCACCAGACCAAGCGCATGGTCCTGGATACGCTGGGATGCGCGATCGGCGGATACGGGAGCGAAGCGAGCCTGGCGATTCAGGAGTTCATCAAGGACGCCGGGCATCCGGCTGAAGCGACAGTTTTCGGGAGCGGCATCCGAACCTCCTGCCTGAACGCGACCCTGGCCAACGGCGCCATGGTGCGCTACCTGGACTACAATGACACGGCATTCATCCTGCAGGGCGAAACGTACCGGACCGGCTACCACCCGAGCGAAGTGATCCCTCCTGTGCTCGCTCTCGGTGAAAAGCATCGTCTCAGCGGAAAAGACGTGATCATGGCGATCAACCTGGGCTATGACCTCTCCCTTGCGTTCCTGGAAGGCGTGACGGGCGCCGGCATGGAAAAGAAGGGGTGGAACGGGGACACGCGGGGGGCCTTGATCATGCCGCTCGTAGCCGGAAAGATCCTCGGGCTGAGCGAGGATCAGATGGAGAGCGCCGTGGGAATTGCCGGAAGCTGTCATGCGGTCTTCGGCATCCTGGACACCCCTGCAGAAGAATACACCATGACCAAGAACATCCGCTTCCCTATGATGTCCTATGCCGCAATCATGGCGGCCATGTTGGCGGGAAAAGGCTTCACCGGGCCTGCAGGCATGATCGAAGGACACGACGGGTTCGTGCACTCCATCATGGACGGCGAATATGATGTCGAGCGTCTCTTGAATTTCAAAGAAAAGTTCGCCATTCGCGAGACCTGCATCAAATCCATCATAGCGGATTTTTCTTCCCACGGGCATCTGACCGCGACCCTCACCCTTGCAAGAGAGCACGACATCAAGCCCGAGCAAGTTGCAGAGATCCGGATCACCACGAGCAAGCGGTGCGCGGAACACACGGGCGATCCGGTCAAGAAATATCCGAAGAACAAGGAGACAGCGGATCACAGTTCCTACTATCTCACGGCGATTGCGATTGTGGATCGGCAGATCGGGCCCAACCAGTTCACGCCGGAGAAATACAACGATCGCCGGGTCATTGATCTGATCGGCAAGGTGACGCTCATCGGGGATCCGGCTCTCGACAAAGCCAGACCCGCGGGCATCTCGGAGATCGTCACAAGGGACGGGAAGACCTTTCGTCTGCGTGTGGATCACCCCAGGGGGCACGCGAGAAACCCCATGACCGACCAGGAGGTCATAGCCAAGTTCAAGGACATGGCCTCGGTCCGCATGACCGAGACTCAGATGAATCGGCTGATCGAAAGCGTGTTTGCATTGGACAAGCTGGACGACATCGGCAAGTTGTTGAAGCTCATGGTATTTCAGAAGGTTGTTTCATAGGTGGAGGCTGTAGATGGCAAGACTTTATGAATATCAAGGCAAAGAAGTATTGAGCAAAATCGGGATCCCTGTCCCGAAAGGGAGGAGTGCGGAGAGCCCTTCTGGAGCGAAGAAAATAGCAGAAGAGATCGGCAAGCCCTGCGTGGTGAAAGCGCAGGTCTGGGCCACCGGCCGGTTCAAGGCCGGGGGTATCAAGTTCGCGAAATCGCCGGCCGAGGCTGAAGAGGCGGCAAGAGCTCTGATCGGCGCTGAGATCAAGGGTCTGCGAGTTGAAAAAGTGCTCATCGAAGAGCAGCTCGATGTGGAGCGCGAGTTCTATGTAGGCGTGATCGTGAGCAACTCCCATAAGATCAAAGGCCCGGTGCTCATTTTCAGCTCAGAAGGAGGAAGCTCCATTGAAGAGGTGTCCGCGAGAAATCCAGAGAGAATCGGGAAACTCAACGTGGACTACCTCAAGGGGGTGGGGCTGAAAGAGGCGGAGGCGTTGATCAGCCAGGTCTCTTTTGATGGGAATCCCGCGTCCAAGGAACTGAAGGAGGCTCTGAGCCAAGCGGTGGTTCAAGTTTACAAAGCGTTCAAGGACTACGATGCGCGGAGCCTTGAAGTCAATCCCCTGATCTTGACCAAGGGCAAAGTCATCCTTGCTGCGGACTGCCATGTAACCATTGACGACAATTCCGTGTTTCGTCATCCGGAACTGGGCATTGCTCTGCCGCGAGACATGGATAGACCTCCCACGGCGCTCGAGAAAAAGGCCTGGAAAATAGAGGAAGGCGACTACCGGGGGACCGGATATTTCTCCCAGATGACGACGAAGGTGGAGGGCGGAGGCTGGCTGGGCTTCCACGGCATAGGCGGTGGGGGCGCCATGCTCGGGGCCAGCGCCTTTGTGGCAAGGGGCTTCAAGATCGCGAACTATGCGGACACGAGCGGAGACCCGCCGGCCAGCAAGATCTACAGCGTGATCCGCTGCATTCTGGAGCAGCCTGTGGACGGCTATGTGCTCATGGGGGCCTGCCTGGCCAATCAGGAACAGTGGCATCATGCCCACGCTCTTGTGAAAGTTTTCAAGGAGGAGGCCAAAAAACGGCCCGGTTTTCCTGTGATCATGCTGATCGGAGGCAACAAGGAAAAAGAGACCCACGAGATCATCAAGGAGGGGTTCAAGAACCTCCCCCTGCGCTGGGAGCTCTACGGAAGAGAGTACATCTACGACACCGACTTCATCGCCAACAGGGTCGAGGCGCTGGTGAAGGAGTACCAGAAAGCGAAAAAGGGGTAATGACGCGATGAGTGAAGCGCTGAGTTTTGAGACAAGGAAGATGACCATCACGATCGACTACGGTCAATGCATACCGGCCAGAGAAAACAACGCCTCCCCGAGCTGCGGGTTCGCCTGCGTGAAGGCTTGCCGGCTGTATGGGCGGAACATTCTCCGGATTGAAAACAACCGGCCTGTGCTTGCGGTGAACGATAAGGAAGAAATCAAGAGGCTCGACAACGAATGCATCAGTTGCGAGTACCACTGCGACCGGTCCGGTCCCGGATGCATCAAGATCGACATCTCTTTGGATTGAGACAGGGTTCATGGAACACGCTGGAGGCAGGTATGGCGATACTGATTGATGAGAACACGAGAATGCTCATACAGGGGATCACCGGCCGCTTCGGCCAGGGAGTTGCCCGGCGCATGATCGAAGTGGGAAGCAAGGTGGTGGTGGGCGTGACTCCGGGCCGCGGCGGGCAGTCGGTCTGGGGCGTCCCGGTTTACAATACGATCAAGGAGGCGCTCGAAGCCGTGGGACCGGTGGATGCGGCCGTGGCCGTGGTTCCGGGTCCTGAAGCCAAGGGCGCGGTCATCGAAGCGTTCGAAGCAGGCATCAAAACCGTGCTCATGCGCGTGGAGCGGGTCCCGCTCCATGACTCGCTGGAGATCATTGCTCATGCTCGAAAGCACGGAATTCGGCTGATCGGTCCCGGATCGGCAGGCGTCGTGAGCCCCGGGAAAGCTTCGTTCGGGGGTCTGGGAGGGTTTATCGGGTCATCGGATCTGCCCAAGATCGCCTTCAAACCGGGCCGGATCGGAGTGGTTTCCCGCAGCGGAGGCCAGACCTCCACCATCAGCTGGGTGGTTTGCAGCGCCGGGTTCGGCATCAGCACTGCGATTCACCTGGGTTCCGAGCCGGTGCTGGGCACCACCCTGGCGGAGGTGCTTCCTCTTTATGAGCAGGACAAGGAGACGGACGGGGTGGTCTACTTCGGAGAGATCGGGACGGTCATGGAAGAGGAAGCGTGCGATGTGATCCGGGCGGGAGGCTACACCAAGCCCCTAGTCGCTTACATCGCGGGCAAGGGACTTCCGGCCGGGTTGCGATTCTCCCATGCCAGCGCCATCGTGGAAGGGGGCAAAGGCACTGCAGAAGGAAAGATCAAGGCGCTCAAGGAAGTGGGAGCCACGGTGGTGGATCGACCTGATGAACTGGGTCCGGCCCTGAAGAAAGTTTTTGGAACGGTGTAAGGGAGGCGATGGATGACACGGATACTGAGATCAATGCTTTATGTGCCTTCAAACAGCTGGAGGATGATCAACAATTCAACCAGCGAAGGGGCGGACGCGATCATCCTGGACCTGGAAGACGGTTGCCCCATGGCTGAAAAAGAGACGGGTCGGGTTTTTGCGAGAGATTCTATCTCCATGCTGAAAGAGCATGGGCTGGATGTTTTTGTGCGGGTCAATTCCATGGAAACCGGACTCACAGGCACAGACATCGGGTATGTGGTTGTGCCGGGCCTCGACGGGATCATGCTGGCCAAGACAGAGGCCCAGGAGGATGTGAAGGCGCTCGACGTTTTGCTGAAAGAGCAGGAAAAAAAGAAAGGGATCACTCCCGGAAGCGTGCAGGTGATGGCTCTTCTGGAAACACCCAAAGGCATTCTAAACATACGGGAAATCATTGCGGCGAGTCGGAGAGTGGTTGCCGTGGGATTCGGTGCGGGCGATTTTTCCAGAGAGATGGGCGCGGGCATGGGCGTGACCAAGCTTTCCCCGGACGAGTATTTCCCCATGATCCTCCTTGCGCGATCGAGCATTGCCATGGCTGCACGGGCTGCAGGCATCCAGGCGATCGACACTCCTTACTTCGGGCTGGTCATCGACCTCGAAGGCTTGAAGAGAGAGTCGGAAAAAGTTAAGCTTCTCGGGTTCTCGGGAAAGCAGTTGACCCATCCCCGCCATGTGGAAGTAGCGAACCAGGTGTTCACACCTGCCAGGGCGGATGTGGAGTATGCCAGGAAAGTCGTGGAAGCCTATCAGGAGGCGAGAGCCAAAGGCCTGGGCGCCACCACTCTCGGCGGCAAAATGATCGACTACGGATCTTTCAAACGGGCCGAATCCCTTCTGGGCTTTGCCGCCGCCATCGGGGCGAAGGAGAAGTCTCTCAAAGCGGCGTGAACCAGACCGCGCAGTCTTGGGTCTGTTCAAGTTCATGGGCTTCCCTGGGGTGTGAATTATGTCATGATGTCACGTTCGGTTCCTGGGGCGAATGTTCAACCAACCTTAAGAAGGAGGAGGGGAAACATGAAGAAATCATTCTTGGTGATGGGTGGGGTTTTGATCGCGCTATTGCTGGGGACAGCAGGTCCGCTACTCGCGGCGGACACTTATAAGATCGGTGCTGCACTGCCACTGACCGGTCCTGCCCAGTTCCTGGGAGAGGCGGAGCGGGAAGCCATGAACATGGCTGTGGACGAGATCAACAAACAAGGGGGTGTGAACGGCCAAAAACTGGAGGTTATCTATATCGACACAAAGGCGGATGTGAACACTGCCCTCTCGGTTGTGGAAAAGCTGATGAGCCTGTACAAGGTGCCCTTCATCATCACAACCGACAGCAACTCCGCACTTGCCACCATGGACAACACGGAGAAGGCAAAGGTGCTCCACCTCACCGTGGCTCGGGCAGACACCTTCACGGAAAAGGGCTACAAGTATTGCTTCCGAAACCAGCCCACCAATGAGATGCTCATGGACCAGTACATGAAGGACATGGCCAGGCAGCTGAACACGAAGAAGCTGGCGATCTTGGTGGCCAACTATCCCTACGGCCTCTCCGCTCTGGACGGCCTCAAGAAATTCAAGCTGCCCTCCGTGGACATCGTCCACGAAAACAAGTTCCCCATGGAAGCGACGGATTTCACCCCCTATCTCACTCCCATCAAGGGTTCGGGGGCCGACACCATCGCTCTGATTTGTGTCGAAAAACAGGCCATCGGCGTGGTGACCAAGTTCAAAGAGCTGGAGATGCACAAAGCCGGAATCAGGATCTGCGGCGATGACCATGTGGTGGAAACGGCGGTGCTCGACGCCGTGGGTGAGAAGGCGAATGGGGTTTACGGACAGGTGGTGTATCACCGGTCATTCAATAAGGTGGCGGAGAGTTTCCACAATTCCTTCAAGAAAATGTACGGCAAGGAACCGGGGAGCATCCTCCATGCCCTGGGCTATGCGAACATTTATGCCCTTTACTATGGCCTTAAAGAGGCAAGAACGAACAAAGACACCACCGCTCTGGCCAACGCCCTAAGGAAGATCAAGTACGACAGTCCGCTTGGCGAAAACGCCTACTTTGATGCCAAAGGGCAGCTGCAGGGCGCTTCCGGCCGAATTGCCCAGGTGGTGAACGGCAAGATTGAAGTGGATCCGAATAAATGGACGAAGTAACCTGCTGACCCAGCTGCACGCCGGGTCATCGGCGTGCAGCTGAACCCATGAGAAAGACCTGTGCCGACCTTTGAGACTTTTGTCCAGTGTGTGATCAACGGATTTGTGGTGGGGAGCGGCTACACCCTTGTCGCCCTGGGCCTCACCATGATTTTCGGGGTTCTCAGAATTCCCAATTTCGGGCACGGAAATCTCCTGATGCTGAGCGCCTTCGTCACGCTCTTTGCAGGCCAGCTCCTCAAGATCGGTTACCTCTGGGCTCTCTTCATCGCCACAGGGATCACGACGGTCCTCGGCGTTCTGTCTTACTTTGCCCTGTTCAGGCCCGTCAGGAATGCCCCGCCCCTCAACCTTCTCATCATTGCTGTCGGGCTCTATTTCCTCCTTGAGGCATTCGCGGTCTTCATGACCCAGGGGAAATCCTTGTGGGGGTCCATCCCTATCCCTTGGGAGGGGTCACTGAAACTTGCAGGCGCCACGGTCAGCAAGCAGGAACTGCTCCTCCTCTGCCTTACGCCGCTTCTCATCCTTGGGGTCTACTGGCTCGTCTATCGGACCAAGACCGGAAACTCCATCCGGGCGGTGGCCCAGGATCCCCTGGCAGCCGCGCTGGTGGGGGTCAGGGAAGACAAGGTTATGATCGTGACCTTTGCCCTTGCTTCAGCCCTGGCCGGCGTGGCGGGATCCCTGGTTGGGGCCATTCCCGGAATGGCGTTGAGCCCCACCATGGCCTCCATGCTCACGGCCAAGGCCTTTGTCATCGTCATTTTCGGAGGCCTCGGCAGCATGACCGGCGCCATCATCGCAGGTTACATCATCGGGCTGACCGAGAGCCTAAGCGCCGGCCTCATCCAGGGATACATCCCTTTTCTAGGAAAGGGGTATGCGGACGCCTATGCGTTCATCATCCTCTTGATTTTTGTGATCTTAAAACCGGAGGGTCTCTTTGGAGAAAAATAAGGAACATCAACCCTCCCGGCTTTCAGCGTGGAGGAAGACAACACCACGTTTGGTCATCCTTCTGGCGGCGCTAGCGCTTCCTTACCTTCTCGGGGATGAATACTACGTCCACATTGCCGTGAAAATTGGGATCTGGTGCATTGCGGTGCTGGGTCTTGGCATCCTTGCCGGCTTCACAGGCCAGATTTCTCTGGCCCAGGCAAGCTTTCTGGGGATCGGCGCTTACGCCTCTTCCCTGTTGGCCCTCAAGGCCGGATTTCCCTTCTGGGGTTGCATTATTTCAGCCGGGATCATCTCCGCCCTGGTGGGGATCCTTATCGGTTACCCCTTCTTGAGGTTGCGAGGTCACTATTTCGCCATTTCCACCCTGGCCTTCTGCATTCTCATGGCGCACATCTTCTCCAACTGGGTGTTCCTGACCGCCGGGCCTGCGGGCGTGACCATGGGACCTGGGCAGGTGTCGGGAATCCCGGATGCTTCATTGCCCATTCCCTTTGGCGGTCCTTTTGTGTTCGACACAAAGACATCCTACTATTATCTGGTCTTGTTCTTTTTGCTTCTCGCGATCTACGTGATGGACCGGCTTCTGCGATCCACAGCGGGCAGGGCCTTTGTGGCCATGAGGGAGGACGAGGATCTTTCGAGAGCCGTGGGCATTGACCCCACGAGGTACAAGCTCTTCGCTTTTTTTCTGAGCGCCTTTTTCGCCGGGGTCTCGGGCAGTCTCTATGCCCACTATGTTCATTTTCTGAGTGCAGACTCTTTCAATTTTCTGGAGTCCTTCTTCATCCTCATGGCGGTCATCATGGGGGGAAAGGACTCCATCCCGGGTCTCATCCTCGGGGCGATCTTCATCAACCTTCTGCCGGAGTTTCTCAGCTTTCCCGCGGCAGCCACCATGATCAGCGCCCTGTCCATGGCGATCCTAGCCGTAATCCTGGTTGTGATCATTATTTTTCTCCCGGGGGGACTCGTGGACCTTGGAAAACTTTTCAGGAGCAAGAAACGTGGGTGACAATGGGTTATTGCTCAAGACTGAAAATGTCACCAAGAGATTCGGGGGCCTCTCCGCCCTAACCGAGGTGGGGATCAGCCTCCAGAGGGGTGAGATCGTGGGACTCATCGGCCCGAACGGCTCAGGCAAGACGACCCTCTTCAACTGCATCAGCGGGTTTTACAAGCCGGAGGTTGGAAGGATTTATCTCGAGTCCGAGGAGATCACCCGTCTGGAGCCGCACCAGGTGGCTCGCCGGGGCATCAGCCGCACCTTTCAGCTGGCCAAGCTCTTCTACAATCTCACGGCGGTGGACAACATCCTGGTGGCCAAACACCTGACCCGCAAGGCCGGTTTTCTGGCTTCTCTCGTGAAAACCAGGAAGTACAGGGAGGATGAAATCTCCGCGCTTGAGGAGGCGGAGGGGCTGCTGACCCTGGTGGGGCTTGCCGACAAGCGGGAGCATGTGGCAAAAGATTTGCCTTACGGCTCCCAGAGACTGCTGACTCTGGCCATTGCGCTCAGCTCGAATCCGAAGCTCCTCCTCCTGGATGAACCCACGGCCGGCATGAATCAGAAGGAAGCCGGAAAACTCTCCGAAGTCCTCACCACGGTCAACCAAAAGGGAGTGAGTCTGTTCCTGGTGGAACATAACATGCGTTTCGTCATGGGACTGGCCCAGCGAGTCATTGTGCTGAACTACGGCCGTGTGATTTGCGAAGGGCTTCCCGATCAGGTCCGCAAGGACCAGACGGTGATCGACGCCTACCTGGGGGGGGCCATATGATGTTTTTCGCCATGAACGAGGTTGTGGTCCACCGTGGCCCTATCCAGGTCATCAAAGGACTGAGTCTGCAAATCGAAAAAGGGGATATCGTTTCTCTGATTGGAGCCAATGGGGCAGGGAAGACGACCACCCTCTGGACGATTGTCGGGTTGCTCAAACCCTCTTCAGGCCATATTCGTTTCAACGATGAGAACATTTCCGGGCTGAAACCGGATGAGGTCTTGAGAAAAGGGATAGCCCTTTGCCCGTCAGAACGGCACCTTTTCCCTCGAATGACCGTGTATGAGAATCTCATGATGGGGGCGTTTACGAGGAAATCCAGGGAGGCGGTTCAAAAAGATCTTGAAAAGGTTTTCCTTTCTTTCCCGCGCTTGAAGGAGCGGTTGGACCAACTAGGGGCCACTCTGAGCGGAGGGGAGCAGCAAATGCTCGCCATGGCGAGGTCGGTGATGGGGAACCCAGACCTGCTTCTAATGGATGAGCCTTCCCTGGGTCTTGCTCCGATTCTGGTTCGCGAGGTAGGAAATCTGATTCGAGACCTTCACCAGAGTGGGACGACCATCTTCTTGGTGGAGCAGAATGCGTTGCTTGCGCTTGAAGTGTCCGAGAAAACGTACGTGATGGAACTGGGGGAGGTGGTCATGAGCGGCCGTTCAAAAGAACTGGCCCATCAGGACAGTGTCCGGAAAGCCTTCCTCGGGGAGTGATATTCTCAAACGACTTGGGAGAGAGGTCTTGCCATGTTTTTCGATGTGACCCTTTACTTGGCGCTTGTCGTTTTCGGCATCGGGATGTTGATCCGCATTGTCTCGTGGTTTCGCAGGGACGTGGGGATAGGCGAAAAAGGGATTCCGGCTTCCGCGAGATTTGCTGCGGCCCTCAGAAGCCTTCTTGGTGCCGTCTTCAGCGGGAGAATTTTCGGTCTTATCAAAGCGTTTATCGTGGACGTGCTCCTGCAGTTGAGAATTCTCCGTGACAAGGAGGACCGGATGCTTTGGGTCATGCACATTCTCATCTTTGCGGGATTTACCCTTCTCCTTCTCATGCATGCTCTGGGGAGCGTCCTGACCAAAGCGCTCTTCCCTGACTATCAGTCCACCCTGAACCCTTTCCTTTTTCTCAGGAACGTCTTCGGCGTCCTCGTGTTCATCGGCCTTGTGCTGGCCGTGGTGCGAAGAGCGAGTCCCAGAAAAAACCGGGTCAAGACCACGGGCATGGACTACACGGTGATCGTTCTCTTTGTGATCATCATGGTATCCGGCTTTCTCCTGGAAGCGACCAAAATCAGCTCTTATTCCATCTACCGGCAGATGGTGGAGGACTATGCCACCGTGGCCAACCAAGAGGAGCGAAAAGCCCTGGAGGCTTATTGGGTAGCGAATTTCGGGGTCGTTTCACCTGCCGTCAGGGGGCCTTCGCCTGCGGAGGTTCTGGCCAAAGGCAGGGAAGCGCATGAGGTGAGCTGCGCGTCTTGCCATTCCGAGCCGCAGGCGGCGTTCATTTCTTATCCGCTCAGCCGGGTGATGAAACCCATGGCCTTGAGCATGGATGAAGTCGGCCTTCCGAAAGCGCTGTGGATCATTCACTTCATGGCCTGCTTTGCGGGTCTGGCGTATCTTCCTTTCAGCAAGATGTTTCACATCATTGCCACTCCGGTCAGCCTTCTCGTGGCCTCGGCAGGGGGAGAGAAGCAAGACCCGGCGGCTCTCGCCACCCGGAAGGTCATTGAGCTCGACGGATGCAGCCACGGCGGAACCTGCCACCTCGAGTGCCCGATCCGGCAAAAGAGGGAGGAGAGAATCCAGTTGACGAAGCCCTTTGGCCCGGAAGTGGACTTTATCGGAGAGAAGAGCTTTCAGGAACTCGGATGCCGATCTTTCCAGGGATAGCCTGGAAGGGTTGAGCACGGCAAATGAGGGATGTCCGTTGTTGCAGAAGAGATTCACGATTCCCAGGAGGTAAGGGATGATTTGGGATAGTCAGCATATTGTGAAAGGCGACGATGTGTGGGTGCCGACCGTTTGCGCCGGATGCTACAACTGCTGCGGGATCAAAGTTCACCGAGTAAACGGCAAGGTGGTTGAAGTGACAGGGGACCCCAAGGCGGACAACTCCAAAGGCTATATCTGCGCCAAGGGGCTTTCCCGGGTGCTCGATCTCCACCATCCGGCCAGGGTGCTCAAGCCCCTCAAGCGAACGAATCCGGAAAAAGGAATCGGCGTGGATCCCAAGTGGGTCGAGATCTCCTGGGAAGAAGCCATGAACGCCACCGTGGAGAGGCTGAAGAGAATCAGACAGGAAGACCCGCGAAAGCTCATCATTTCCCACTTCGATATTTCCGGCTACAAGATCAGCAGCGCTTTTGCCCTGGCTTTCGGGACAGGGAATTTCCACTGGAACAGGGCCGACTACTGCGGCTCGGCTTCCCACCCGGCCTGGCTGATCACCAACGGATCGCTCAATTCAGAGATTGATTTCGAAAACTGCAACTACGTGATCCTCTGGGGGACCCAGCTCGGCCACGTGGTAAACACCATCCCTCTGGTTTCAGGGCCGGCCCTGGCCAAGGCAAGGCGCGAGGGACGAAAGCTCGTGGTGGTGGATCCCTTCTGTTCCCATGCAGCGGCCAAGGCCGACGAGTGGCTTGCCATCCGGCCCGGAACAGACGGTGCCCTTGCCCTGGCCATGCTGCACGTCATGGTTTCCGAACTGGGCATTTATGACACCTGGTTTCTCAAGCATCAAACCAACGGCCCCTATCTGGTGAAGGTGGATCAGCACTACAGGAGGGATGATCAGACAGGGAAGCCGCTCGTCTATGATCTGAGTGACGGGAAGCTCAAGACCTATGATGACGAAAGCCTCAGAGATCCTGCCATAGAAGGAGAGTTCGAGGTCAAGGGAGAGCGATGCAAGCCCTCCTTCCAGGTTCTGAAAGAGCACCTCGGACAGGTGAACTTGGAGGAAATGGCCGGGACCTGCACGATTCCTGTGGATCGCATCCGAAAGATCACCAAGGAATTCTGCGAAGCCGCCCGTATCGGCAGCACCATTGAGATCGAAGGCCACACCCTGCCGCTTCGGCCGGCCGGAATTGACTACAAGAGAGGGGCCGCGGCCCACAAGGGAGGCCTCAACAGTTGCTTTGCCGTGCACCTCCTCAACCTGCTGGTCGGGGCCGTGGATGTGCCGGGCGGGCAGAGGGGCGTCAACCCCAGGGGGCCTTACTGGAGCGCGGACACCGGACCGGACGGCCTTCTCACTCCCTCCGACATCATCACCAAATACAACAAGCCCTTTCCGGGCCGGCAGGCCAAGGTGCCGACGACCCTGGATTTGCAGGAACTCTTCCCCACGGCCCTCTTCACCAGGGGACTCTTTCCCATGGGGATCGACAACCCGAAAAAGTTCGGGATTCCCTATGAACCGGAGATGATGATCCATGGCCGCTCCAACCTCATGATGAACAGCCATGATCCCGAGGCCATGGCCAAAACGCTCCGGAAGATCAAGTTCCAGGTTTCCATCTGCATGTTCATTGACGAGACCAGCGAATTTGCGGACATCATTCTTCCCGATGCCCACGATTTCGAGCGGTGGGATATTTTCCCGGGCAATGACCCCTACGCCTTTATCGCTCCGGGGCCGGGCAACTGGTACTGGCTCATGAGGCAGCCGGTCGTCGAGCCTCCGGAGGGCGCAAAACCGTGGAACCAGATCTACATGGAGATTGCGGAGAGGATCGGTATCCTCGACGACATCTACCAGCTCGGGAACAACATGTGGGTCCTCAATGACCAGAACAAGCTGGAAAAGGGAAAGAAATACAGCATCCGCGATATTGCGGAGAGACAGGCGAAAACCATTGTGGGGCCCGAATTCAACTGGGAAGGACTGCGGGAGACTTCCTGCATGGTGAGCAGGAAAAAGACCGTGGAAGAAGCATTCCCACGGCTTTTCTTCAAGAACAGGGTCCCCATCTACCTGGAGTATCTGCTGAAGCATAAAGAGGACGTGAAGGCTATCACGGACAAGCTGGGCTTGGAATGGGATTTCAAGCCCTACAGCCCTGTTCCGCTGTGGATTCCCTGCGCGGCCCACCAGGAGGACCAGGAATATGACCTGTTGGCGACGAACTGCAAACTCCCCACCCATCAGTTTTCCGTGACCTGCGAGAACCTCTGGATCGATGAGATCGCTTCAGCGAATCCCTACAGCTACAACATCATGATCCACACATCGGTGGCTCAAAAGAAGAGGCTCTTTACCGGGGACATCGTGACGGTGGAGTCCAGACACGGGAACTACACCGGCCGGTTGCGGGTGACAGAACTCGTCCACCCGGAATGCGTGAACGTGTGCGGGACTTTCGGCCACTGGGCTGAAGGCATGCCCATTGCCAGGGGCAAGGGGGTCATGCACAACCGCTTGCTGCCGCCGCCGAACCTGGATAGGATCGATACGCTGAGCGGCCAGATCGATCAATGTGTGCGCGTCAAGATCACCAAAGCACGGGGGGTATAGAGCGATGCCGAGATATGGAATGGTTGTGGATCTGAGAAAGTGCATCGGTTGCCAGTCCTGCGTCGTGGCTTGCAAGTCGGAGCACAATACCCCCACAGGAATACTTCAAACCAATGTGCTGGAGCGGGAACTGGGGAAGTTCCCGAACGTCGTGCGGGTCTTCCTGCCTGTTCTATGCAACCATTGCGAAGAGCCCACGTGTGTAGAGGTTTGTCCATCCCAGGCCACCTTCAAGAGAGAAGACGGCGTGGTGATGATTGATTTTGAGAAGTGCATCGGGTGCGGAGCCTGTGTCGAACATTGTCCCTACCATGCGCGGGTCCTGGTGCGGGAGAACCGGACCCTTTTCCCGGACGGGAAAACGGTTTTTGAAAAACCCGTGCACCAGAAGATCCCAGGCAACGTTGCTTTGAAATGTGACTTCTGTTTTTTCAGGCTGGCCAAGGGAAAACAGCCCGCCTGCGTGGAAGTGTGCCCCACTGCAGCGAGATTGTTCGGAGACGTGGGTGATCCGAAGAGCACAGTGAGCGGGCTGATCCAGAAGTACCAGGCCTGGGTCATGCTCCCCGACAAGAACACGAAACCTCAAGTTTACTACATCGGGTAGGTTCTGAGCGTAGGTCCGATTTCGAATCGCAGCGGTTAGTAGATCCCACTCCTTTTTTCTTTGAAGGCTCTATGCGTCGGCTTCACGAGTCACGTCATGACTATCCTTCTTTGCCCATCGGCTTTTCCAATCTGAAGCACAGGATTTATGAGGGCTTCCTGTTTGCCAAGGGAACATCGTGTGCCAGCATTTTCGACAGGATGGTTTCTGAGACCGATTTCAAGGCGCCAATTAGCCGGTGGACAAAGTAAGCTGGAAAATGGTAGTCCAGGGCACGGGAGGGGCACGCTTTAGAGAGCAAAGTGTCATGAGTATGATCAGCCCATTTCAAAAACCGACCTTGATGAGCCTGTCCAAGACCTGCGGGTGAGCGGCAAAACTCGACCCGGTCGGGCTCGGAGCGCTTTTAGACAAGCTGCCGAAGAATGAGGATCCCAATCTTCTCGTCGGCTTTGACACGAGCGATGATGCAGGCGTCTATCGCCTCACGGATGAGATCGCTCTGATCACGACCGCAGACTTCATTACTCCTCCGGTGAACGATCCTTACACCTTCGGGCAGATTGCGGCGGCCAATTCCATCAGTGATATTTACGCTATGGGGGGAAGACCCATCACCTGCTTGAATCTGGCCATGTTCCCTGCCAAGAAGCTGGAGCCGGAGGTCCTGCACCAGATCGTGGCGGGAGCGCTAAGCAAGATCACGGAATCAGGCGCCGTGCTTGCAGGAGGCCACACGATCGAAGACGACGAGCCGAAGTTCGGTTTGGCTGTGACGGGCATTGTGCACCCTCGGAAGTACTGGAGCAACAGAGGGGCGAGGCCAGGGGATGTGGTCATCCTCACGAAGCCCATCGGCAGCGGAGTGCTCTTCAACGCGAATATCAAGAAGTGGGTCTCTGATGAAGCGATGAAGGAGTGCATCGCCTTCCTCACCACCCTCAACCGGAAGGCGGCCGAAGTGGCGGCCGGTTTCGAAGTGCACGCGGCAACCGATATCACCGGGTTCGGCCTGGCAGGGCACTGCTACGAGATGGTCAAGGGGTCCCAGGTCACCATGGAGTTTTCCATGGTTCGAATTCCGATCATGAAGGAAGCCCTGGAAATGTATCAGAAGGGTGTCACCACGGGCGTGAACAACTACAATCGTGAACTTGTGGCCGGGGCCATCCGTTTTGAAAAGGACCTGCCCTTATGGCACAAAGAGATCGTCTATGATCCGCAGACGAGCGGAGGGCTCCTGATCGCCGTGCCCGAGAGCCAGGGCGATGCGCTTCTCAAGGCTCTTCAGTCGGCAGGCGTCACGCGGGCGTCCATGGTGGGCGAGGTCAAACCGCTCAGGGACGGCCCTCACCTGATCTTTAAGTAGCTCCGTTCCTCCGCCGCTTCACCTCTCGCATCCAGCACGAAAGTCTTCCCCATGCCATTTCATGCTTGATCTATAGCTCTGTTCGTGGTTGAAATAGTCAAAAGAGGAACACTGAGTGGAATTCATCAGCTGCAATATCAAAAAGTCAAAACCAAAGGTGCACGTCAGTGTCTGCAAAGCATGCAAGCGCCGGCGGTCGTGCGACGATTATTCCCGCTACCGCCAACCCCTCCTGTTTCCCGATCTAGCCTTCCTGGGGAACGTGAAAAAAACAAGAAAGAAAAGAGCCTACACAAAACCTGCAGAAGCGATACGAAAGCAGGAACAGCTTGGGATGGAGAAGCTTTTCGATCGAGCCTAGCCCCGATCAGGTAAGCGCGCTTTCGATGGCTCGAATCCGCGTTGACTTTTGGAGATTTTGCCGATACTTCTTAAACCAAGAGGAGGCACGGCTATGGCTGAGCCTTTCGCAGCCAGGCCCCCGGCTCCTGAAGAGAGAACCACTCGATTCAAGAAAACGGCTGTTTCCTGGTAGGTCAAACGAGCGATGGAAGAGATTAGCACACGAATCATCTCCTGCTCTCAGTGCGGGGCCAAAAACCGCGTACCCCTCGAGAAACTGGGGGCCAAGGCAAAGTGCGGGAAATGTGGGACTCCGCTTCCTGTTGAAGAGAAGTCAGAACAGGATGGATTTAAGTTTCGCTGCATGGAGTGCGGCGCGCGGAACAGAATCCCCGCGGATCGGCTTGAGTCGCATCCTGTTTGCGGGAAATGCAGAAAGCCGCTGGCGACGGAAGAGCTTTTTCTTCCTCAGCCCCTCATCGTAACGGATGCGGATTTCGAAGCCAGGATTTTGAAAGCCCCGCTTCCTGCTCTGCTTTTTGCCTGGGCTCCCTGGTGCCCCACGTGCAGGACCTTTGTGCCTGTGATCGACGAGTTTGCCCGGGAGGTTTCAGGGAAAGTTCGCGTGGGCAAGGTGAATGTGGATCAGAATCCCGGGCTCTCTTCCCGCTTCAACATTTTGAGCGTCCCCCAAATCCTCGTCTTTGATCGTGGGGAACTTACAGAAACCCTGCCGGGATCCCTGCAGAAACACGAGATCATGATGAAAATGGCTCCTTACCTGTGAGCCATGGGTTGGACATGGCGGAGCGTTCGATTTACAAAATCGTTGGGGGAGAAGAGGATGTGCGGGGCATCGCGAAGCGAGTCGCCCAAATCACGGTGTCCGCCATCAAGCAGATGCCTGTTCTTGCGAGCAAGGTGGAAGGTTGCATCTCGCTGGGCCAGGGCATCCCTTCCTTTGCGACGCCCCCCTTCATTCGTGAAGCCGTGATCGAGGCGCTGCGGCAGAATGACGCCATCGGGAAATACTCCCTTCAGCCTGGACTGCCCGCACTCAAGGAGGCCATTGCCCGGCGTTTTCTGCAGACCAAAGGAATCGCGGTCGATCCCGAAAAGGAGGTTTTCATCAGTTGCGGGGCCATGGAAGCCATTGCCGCCGGGATGGCAACCCTCATCGAGCGAGGGGATGAGGTGCTGATCCCGTCCCCCAATTATTCCTCCCACATCGAGCAAGTTCTCTTTGCAGAAGGCATTCCTGTCTTCGTGCCCCTTATTGAGGAGGCCGGGTGGAAGCTGGATATCGAAGGGTTCAGGAAGGCTGTGACCAAAAAGACAAAGGCCATCGTGGTGTGCAATCCCATGAATCCTACCGGAGCGGTCTTTTCCGAAGAAGAATTAAGGGCTCTGGCCGAGATTGCCTTGGAAAAGGATCTTTTTGTCGTGGCGGACGAGGCTTACGATTTCTTGGTGTACGACGATCACCCCCATTTCAGCCTGGTATCCATTCCGGAGTTGAAGAAAAACCTCGTGGCCTGTTACAGTTTTTCCAAGATGTACTGCATGACCGGTTGGAGAGTAGGGTACATGGTCGCAAGCAGCCGCATCGTGGACCAGGTCCTCAAGGTCCACGATGCTTTCGCCATCTGCGCACCGACCGTTTCCCAGCATGCAGCGCTGGCGGCCCTTCGGGCGACCAACGGCAAGGACGGCGAGGGCGACAAGTTCATCCGGGAGCTCATTTCAGCGCTTGGTTCAAGGAGAGAGATCACCTGTTCGCGACTCGACAGGCTTTCTCACCTGTTTTCCTACGAAAAGCCAAAAGGCGCTTACTATGTGTTCCCGAGAATAGGGTTGCCCGGGTTGAGCGCTGTGGACCTCAGCCTCAAGCTCCTTTACGAAGCAACGGTGATCACTGTGCCGGGAAGCGGTTTCGGCCCCACCGGGGAAGGCCACCTCCGGCTTTCCTTTGGTGCAACCGAAAAAGAACTTGAGAAAGCATTTGATCGAATCGAGGAATGGGGGATACAATATAGATAGCCCGTATCAAGAAGCCATGGCCTCGGCCAACAACATGCAATTTCAAAAGCCTGGAGTGTTACAAAAAAAGAATATCGAATGTTGATTAATGAATGTCGAATGTCGAAGGAAATGATCCTTCGAAATTCTGCGGTTCGCTGTTCCGGCCGCGTGAAGTTTCGTACAAGAAGGAGGGTTCTATGGGCAACAAAAGAATCGTCGTACTTGCAACAGCACTGGCAGTTGTGTTTCTCTGCGTCATCCCCTTTGCTTTTGCAGAAGACAAAGAGATCACACGCCTGACCCTGCGAGGCATCAAAGAAGTCAATGTGGTCATCGAGTCCATTGAGCCTGAAATACAGAGTATGGGTCTCACTCAGGCCCAGGTCAGGGCGGATGTGGAAGCAAAACTCCGTGGAGCGAACATCGCCATAGCCCCGGATATTGAACGCGGCCGTCCCGCGCTTTACCTCTATGTCCAGGTGATCCGGCCTGAAAAAATCAACCGGCTGTTTTACAGCATCTCCCTGTCGCTGCTTCAGAATGTGGTTCTGGAAAGAGATCCGAACGTAAAAACCAACACAGACACTTGGTTGGTGCGGGTGCTGGGCATGAGTTCAGGAACCGAGGCGATCCGCGCCGACATCCGGTCCCTGTTGGATCAATTCATCGAGGACTTCGGCAAGGCCAATGTGAAGAAAGCAGTGGAAGAATGATCCATTAGGGTTTTTTCTGCAGTGTCCTATCCTTGATTCAGGACGGCGGCAATGCGATCACGGACTTCCCGGCTCTGTTCATCGGCCGCGAACAAATCAATCTCCGCCGGCGACGAGGCGCCCAGACCGATCTGAGCGGCTCTGGCAATCTGTTCCTGCTCGAAGATCTTAGGCTTCATGATTTGATCGTTGCTCCCCAAGACCTTCAGGATCGCCACTCCGACCGCATCCAAGGCCACGCGATCCGTGGACGCAAGAAAACAGTTCCCTTTGGCCCGTTTGCCGGTCATGGGGCCTCCATCCACAAAGGCGTCGATTCCATCCAGAACAACTAACGCAGGCTTGAACGGTGCATTGATCTCGGCAATGAGTTTCCGCTGGTGGGGCGAGCTGTGGAGTTCTCTCATGTATCCGAACCCGTTCCTGGCCGTTGGAACCACCCCGACGTGAAGCTTCAAGGACATGGTGAAGACTCCGCCGTACTGGTGAGTCTTCAGACAGCAGGTGGAGATGAGACACTCGCTTTCGAGAATAGGCCTCGCCACGCGGAAGCCGTCCTGCCAGTGGCTGTCTTTGGGTTTTACGTGAACCCAATCCTTCTCTTGCAGATCGTCGAAATTGATGATTCGGACGTTCAGTTTTTCCATAAGAGGGATGATCCCCTTTTGGTCCATCACCTCTTTTGTGGGCGGGTAGCTCCTTTCACCGAGGCTCACGGACTTGGCGCCCATGCTCCACACTTCTTCTACAAGGCTGACGAGGGTGTCGTTGTGAGTCGAACCGGGAACGAGGTCCGCGGTGTTGAAATTGGGCTTGATCAGCACGTCCTTGTTCTTCACGGGATTGATATTGAGCGCTTGGATGGACTCGGAAACGCCGGATTTGCGGTTTTCCGTTCTCACAAGGGACACACGACTCTTTTCCTTTGCCATGGACACCCCTCCTAAACCGAGATAAATAGAACCGCCCGCGATGGCGGTGTACTTCAGGAAATCTCTCCTGTTGAAGCCCTTAGGCGAGTCAACCCTTCCAATATTCAGTTTCGTCTTCATGAATGAATGATAGCCACTCTCTTTTGTATGTCCAGAGTAAGCAGTATGCAGTAAGCAGTATGCAGCAATTTCCAATACACCCACTGAGGCCTGCCCTTCATTATTTTTTCTGCTTACTCCCTACTGCTTACTTCCTACTTGAATTAGGTGGGCCTTAAGAAATCAGGCCCCCTCGTTCAAGCCTGAACCTTGCGAAAAGTTTTTTCCATGGTTCTACCCTGTTTACGGACGGCCAAGAGGATGGTATACGGAGGCTGCACAAAAGGACAACCTTTAAGAGGAGGGGTGACATGGAACTGAAAATGGAGACACTCGAGATCCCGGAGGGCTGCAACGTCATTTTCGGACAAAGCCACTTCATCAAGACCGTGGAGGACCTCTATGAAATCATGGTGGGGGCGGTGCCGGGAGCCAAGTTCGGCATCGGGTTCTGTGAGGCCTCGGGCCATTGTATGGTGCGCGGTGAAGGAAATGACGGCGCGCTCAAGGATCTGGCCATGAAGACGGCCTACAGGATCGGCGCAGGACACACCTTTATCATGTTCATCAAGGACGCTTTCCCTATCAACATGCTCAATGCGGTGAAGATGTGTCAGGAAGTATGCAATGTCTTCTGCGCGACAGCCAATCCGGTTCAAGTGGTCCTGGTCCAGTCCGAACAGGGGAGAGGGGTGCTCGGCGTGATCGACG
Source organism: uncultured delta proteobacterium (assembly GCA_963702565.1). Taxonomy (GTDB): domain Bacteria; phylum Desulfobacterota; class DSM-4660; order Desulfatiglandales; family HGW-15; genus CAVPDE01. Next base: position 97,736 of record CAVPDE010000020.1, read on the forward strand.
GCTCATCGCCCAAGGGGATGGAAAAAGAAGACGGCGTGGCCTGGAGAAAAGACCTTCTCCGGAAGTTCGGGTACAAACTATAAACTCAATTCTGCAAGGCGGAACCTACCCTGGACCTTCTCGTTGCTTACGATGATGGGAGTCTTCCGGATCCCTTATGGAGACGGTGACGCCTTGCTTCAGGATATTGTAGCCCGCCTCTATTTCCAGCCTTGCCGGTGCAATGACGTAACCGAAGGGGTTCCCCGTTTTCTTGTTTTGAAGCCTGTAGACCTGGATCACGGCGCCTACCTTGTCCAGATACTCCTGGGGCTGCTTTAAACCCATGGCCTCTTTCTTGCCCAATCCCGCATTGACGATGATGGGAGTCGCTTCCGCGGGATCGTCAAGAATGTAGGCCGCTCCATTGGCATCGCTTACCCATTTTGTGACTTCAAAAGTCGCTCTTGGCAAATCCTTTGGATCCATGATCTGTCTCGAGACATTTCGAAACGATGTGAAGAGGTACACGGCAACGACGATGGCGAGAAGGATGAATGCTGTAAGAATCATCTTTTTCATGTGCTCCTCTTTCGAAATGACATGAGAGCCGTATGGCCCTGACAGACGGACGAGGATGAATTCCTGCAAAGTATAAGTCAGCGAAGGATTTCAAGTCAACCCTTCGGCTCCCCATGCTTCTGCATGGGGCATGCTCAGGGTTGACCCTGAGCCGTTCGAGAGCCTCACGGCACCGAACGCCGTCGAAGGGTCAACGAGAGAGAAGCACAGGTGGACGTCACTCGATTCTCAAACCTGCGGGGCCCGGAGGTCCAGGAAAGACAGGAGCGGATTCAACGGCACCCACGTCGGGCCCGGATCCTGCGTATTGGTCGTTGATGCCGGGCATCAACAAGCCGCGATCGATCAAAGCGTTGCCGGCGGGGAGACGGAAATCGCCTCCCGGTGCATTAAGGAACTCGGGATCAACCGAGAGGCCATTCAACTCCTGCCCAGTGCCTGACCGGAATTGACCCATCGTTCCATAACGAGTCCCCAACCATGAAACAAAGCGAGTCGTATCCGTAGTAAACAGGTCATCATAATTCCAGTCCAAGACGACGGGATTGACTTTGTAAAGGGCATACAGGGTTCCGGCCATGATGTTGTTGCGTGCTTTGATGAAGGTGCTGTAGCCCGGATTCAGGAGCGCAACGGCATCTGTGGCCGTGGAGTCGGTCCAGAACGTGTTGTGATAAAGATAAAGCGGGCCGATGGGAGTGGAATAGCCGCTGTTGATCTTCAACGCGCTTGCCGTGTATCCGTCCATCTTGCTCGTGCGGGTGTTGCCGAAGCGGTTGCCTACATTGCGGAGAATATAGGTGGGACCTGGAGCAGCCGGCGCCACGGCGAAGACCATGTGCACATCCCGAAGGGTATTGTTCCATATGCGCACATTGGAGCAGTAGCCTTCAGGTTCCATGCCGTCATCCGTGTGCTCATAAAGGGTGTTGTCATAGAGGTCGGTCTCGTTGGTGATGCCCGTGGGAGGGGCGGATGATCCGCAGGGCCCGAGTCCGTTGAAGGTGCCGTGGATCACGTTGCGGCGAATGACGTTTCCCTGGCCGATCTCGTTGGTCAAAACGATCCCGTTGTTCTCTGCACTGCTTCCCTTCGCGAGGTCCCAGGGCCACCCGAAAATGGAGGTGTCCCAGATCTCGTTTTCCTCGACCAGATTTTGACTGCCTCCCTTGATCCAGATTCCGGCTGACCCCACATCGTGAATCCGGCACTGTCGGACGGCGACATTGGAGCAGTAGCGAAGATAAACCCCCTTGCCGTAAGACCCTGACCCAAAGTGGCGGATCTCAAGGTTCTCGATTCTAACGTGGGATAGACTGTTGAGAGTGAAACCGTCTTCATACCGGGCCACATGCATCTTGTGGCTTTGAGGGGAGCTTCCATCGGGGAATTTCACATGGAGCTTTTCTCCAGCGAAATAAAAGCCTCCGGGAAATCCTGCGGCCATGGTCTGAAGTTCCGAAAGGGAACTGTATTTGTAGAGCCTCCCCATTTCCGTGACGACATGACCCGTGGGAAATCCCATGAAGCAGGAATAAACGCCGTTCTCGAGTGTCCAATTTGCCCCGCGGTACATAGCCTCGTCTGCGCCGTCCACGATGACGCCTGTTCCAGTGCCACGAAAAACAATGGGCTGAGTTGCGGTACCGGAACGAGGGAGACTGACACTTTCCCTATAAAGGCCCGGCATGACTAGAACGAGGTCTCCGGGTTGGGAGAGGTTGGCCGCTCTCTGAATGGTTCGGAAAGCATTGTCCGGATCTGCTCCAGAGTTAGAGTCGTTTCCAGTGGGCGACACATACCAGGTTCTCATTGCAGGTTCCACCAGGGTGTCGGACCGGGTCTTCAGCATGGCGACGAGGGTGGGATTCCCTGAAACGCCGTCGGGATCAGTCAGTGTAACCTGAACTTCGTAGTCAGTTCCTGGCTTGAGCCAGAACAGACTTCCTGCAAAATGGGTGGAATCGATTCGCGTCGGAGGATGAGCCGATTTGAAGGAAGATTCGCCGGACAGCCGCCACTGGAGGTTGACGGCCGCATTGCGGTTATCATCGCCGGATACGGTGACAGTGATACCGGCCGCATGGAAATTGCCGTAAGTCTCCAAGGTTTGGAGGGTGACACTGTTGGCTGCCAAGACCTCAGAAAAGGCAAAGAGAAGAAGGGTCAACAAGCCCACGGAGAAAAGAATGCTCCTGTCCTTCTGGCCTATGTCGTTAGAATGTAAGCGCACAGGAGATGATTCAGCAAATCGTGTGCCAATTAGGATCCCGCGTGAGAACCGGAATAGCTCCTGAGGTTTCTTCAGGTTCTTGCGGAAGGCAACGAAGAGGGTATCGCCAAGAAAAGATAATAGATACGGCCTAGTTGGCAAGTCTAAGAGGCGGGGGGTGTGGGCAAAAGCACAGGCGCTCAGTCTGGCGGCCCCAAAGGATGATCGTTGCAAACCGCAAACAATGAAGAAACGGATGTTCCAAAAACGCACATTTATCGTATTCGAAAGAACACAAGTGTACAGGGCAAAGAAGTCTGTTGAGATAGCGGATTGACAAGGGCATGAAATAGGATATTGTTTTGAAAAGAATTACGAAAGGAGTCCTACACAGTGAGTGTTTTTCCAAGTTATGACCCTCCGCCCTACCGGCCGCCCAGCGAGGCGAGCAGCCTTCTTCTGAGGGTGACCCGAGGCTGCCCGTGGAACCAGTGCAGCTTTTGCTCCATGTACAAAGGCCTGAAGTTTGAAAAGCGGCCGGTGGAGGAAGTCCTCAGGGACATCGATACGCTGCGGCAGTTCTCAGGGACAGCGGCCCCCACTGTTTTTATCGGGGACTCCAACAGTCTTGTCCTGGAAACGAAGCCCCTGGTCGAGATTCTGCAGCACCTCTACAAGGCCTTTCCATCCGTGGAAAGAGTGACGAGCTATGCGCGGGCTCGGACGCTGAGCAAAAAATCCATGGATGAACTCAAAGCAATCCGGCAGGCAGGGCTCACGCGGCTCCACATCGGACTGGAAACAGGCGACCCCGAATTGCTTGAGGAGATCAAAAAAGGGGCAACTCCGGAACAAATGGTGGAAGGAGCGAATCGGGCTAAAGAGGCAGGCTTTGAAGTGAGCCTTTACGTGCTGGCCGGCATCGGGGGAGAAAGGAAGTGGAAGCAGCACGCTGAAGGCACGGCGAATGTTTTAAACCAAATCAGTCCTCACTTCATCAGGATTCGGACCTATGTGCCGACGCCTTTCTCTCCTCTTTGGGACAAAGTCCAGAGGGGATCCTTTGAACTGGCTTCTGCAGAAACGATCCTGATGGAGCAGCGTCGTCTGATCGAACTGCTGCAGGTCACATCAGAATACCTTAGCGATCACATTTCCAACTACGTCCCGGTCTATGGAGAGCTTCCCAAAGATCAGGCCGCCATGCTCCAGACCATAGACAGGGCGCTGGCCATCCTCAGAAAAGATGATGGGTACCGGCGTTCCCTGGAGAGCAAAAGACATCTGACCAGCCTGTAAGCACCTGGATGAGGAAAATGAAATGATTTCTAAGAACCCGAGAATCGGTTTTATCGGTTTCGGCGAGGTGGCCTATCACTTCGCAAAAGGCTTAAAAGAAGACGGGATTCAAGAGATCTTCGCCTACGACAAGAACGCGAAGGAGAGAACAAAGGGCGAGATCGTGCGACGGCGCGCCAGGGAAGCGGGGGTCCAATTGGTCCCGGGCCTTCGGCAGCTCGTGGGCAAATCGGATGTAGTTTTTTCGGCGGTGTGGGGCAGCACCGCACTGAAGGTAGCCGGCCAATGCGCTTCCCTTGTGAAGGCCGGCCAGTTCTATGGTGACATCAACAACACAGCCCCGTCCGTGAAGACGCAAGGAGCCGAAATGTTGAATGCAAAGGGCGCTAAGTACGTTGACCTGGCTCTTTTTGTGGCTCCTGAGCGGGACAAGCACCGATCCTTTATGCTCGCCTCAGGAGACGGGGCGCGTCCTCTGAAAAGGCTCATGGCTCCTTACGGGATGGATCCGGAGGTGGTGCCGGGTGGGGCGGGTAAAGCGACGACGATCAAGACCCTGGCGAATATCTACTATAAGGGGATCCAGGCCTTGTGCCTGGAACTCGCGTTGAGCGCGTGGAAAGTCGGAATTGATCCCCAGTGGATCGCTCCTCTCGTGGTCAAGCCGGTGGAGTCCATTCCGAAAGAGGAGGAGATGGCTTTCTGGATCATCCGGGGGATCTTGCATGCCGAGAGGAAGGCGGCGGAGCTGGAAAGCATCATCAAAGCGGTAAGAGAATGGGGCGTCAAACCGATCATGCTTGAGGCAACGCGCAAACGCCTGAAGACCGTTTCCGATTACGGGCTCAAAAGCCATCTGAAGGGTGCCGGCCGAAAAGGAGCTGACAAGGCTCTGTTGAAAGCGATAGGCAAGGCTCAAAAAGATAGAAGCCTACGGATCATGTGACCTCAAGCCTGGAGGAGGGTTTATCCTTGGCTAAGCAAGGTTGGGTATGGTTTTTAGTCCTGCTTTTGATCAGTGTGAACTGCTTGGGATCGTGTTCCTCGAAAGATGAGGAGTCAGCCATCCGCGAACTGATCAAAAAAGGGGCGACCCTGGCTGAGGAACAGGACATCAAAGGCTTGATCAACCTGACGACCGAAGATTTCAGTGTCCTGCCCGCAGAGCTTGGCCGACAGGAAACCAGAAGAATTCTTTTTGTGGCTTTTCGCCATTACCAGGATTTCAAGATCCTTTATCCGAGGCCGGGCGTAGACCTCAAGCCGGACAAACGCTCGGCAACGGCCGTGTTCCCATTCCTGATCGTCAAGAAAGAGACGACGCTTCCCAAGCTCAAGGAACTTTACGAAGACCCGCAGCGATGGCTGGAGACGGTAGGGGAGAATGCGGATCTTTACCGGCTGAAACTCGAATGGCTCAAACGGGAAGGGGATTGGCTGGTGAAACAGGCGCGGCTGGAGAGATTCACGGGTGCTTCGTTCAGCGAATAAACAATCTCAGCCCTGGCATGGGCAGCCAAATCAGATCACCGGGCCTTGGGACTCTTTATGAAAACCTGGCACACTCAATCCGTGAGCGAGATCTTTCAATCCCTGTCCTCCTCCGAGAACGGACTCAGCACGGCTGAAGCCAAAGCCCGACTCGAGACGCACGGCCCCAATGAGTTGAAGGAGCGCAAGGGGAAAAGCGCCTTGGTGATGATGGGAGAGCAGCTGTCTGAAACCATGGTGCTGATTCTTATCGCGGCAGCGCTGATCTCCGCCTTTTTGGGTAAGGGGACAGAGACCGCAGCGATCCTGGCGATCGTCGTGCTGTTTGCGGTGCTGGGTTTTGTTCAGGAATACCGGGCCGAGCGAGCCATGGCTGCGCTCAAGCAGCTGGCCGTGCCTGTGGTGCGGGTGCGACGCGAGGGGGCCGTGAATGAAATGTCAGCACGGGACCTTGTCCCAGGGGACATGGTTCTGCTGGAAGCTGGAAATGCGGTGCCCGCGGATGCCCGCCTGGTGGAAAGTGCCAGCCTGCGCATCCAGGAGGCTGCCCTGACCGGGGAGTCGGAGGCGGTGGAAAAGCACATCGATCCGATCCCTGAACCCGAGCTTCCCCTCGGGGACCGGCGCAACATGGCTTATTTCGGCACGTCCGTCACCTACGGGCGGGGCAGTGCCGTGGTGGTGGCCACCGGCATGAGCACGGAACTGGGCAAGATCGCCTCGCTGATCCAGGAAGTGGCCCCTGAGCAGACTCCTCTTCAGAAGCGGCTCGACCAGGTGGGCAAAAGCCTGGCCGCTGCAGGAGCCCTTGCAGGTCTGTTGGTTCTGCTCACCGGGGTGCTCTTCGGAGAACCTTTGACCGAAATGTTTCTCACCGCCGTGAGCGTGGCTGTGGCCGTGGTCCCTGAAGGGCTGCCGGCCGTTGTCACCATCACGCTGGCTCTTGGCGCGCAGCGGATGCTGCGGCGAAACGCGCTGGTGCGGAGGCTCCCTGCCGTGGAAACCTTGGGATCCGTCACCGTGATCTGTTCGGACAAGACCGGAACGCTCACGGAAAACCGGATGACCGTGTCCGTGGTGGATGCGGCCGGAGAGCGTCTCAACATCACGGAGACCATGCGCCGGCATCAGCCCTCTGTCACCGACGAGGAATGCCGACTGATTCCGCTGGAGGGGCTTCCCAGGCCTTTGAGCCTCGTGCTCGCAGCGGGTGCGCTCTGCAACGACGCCGTGCTCAAGCCTGACGCCCGTGCCGGCTGTTTCCATGCGCTGGGCGACCCGACCGAGGGGGCTTTGGTGGTCGCCGCGGCCCAAGCCTGGATGTTCAAGGATGCCTTGCAGGCTGCTTTGCCCCGCATCGCCGAACTCCCCTTTGATTCAGAACGCAAGCGAATGACCACGTTGCATCGAGTGGAGCACTGGGACTCCCTGCCGGAACCGCTGCAGGTGCTGCCGGATCGGAATCATGTGTCTTTCACCAAAGGGGCGGTGGACAGTCTGCTGGACGTGACGACGGCGGTTTGGACGGATGGGCATCCCGAGCCTCGCACCCCGGAGTGGCGTTCCTGGATCCAGGCGGCCAACGACGAGCTGGCGAAAGGCGGAATGCGTGTGCTCGGGGTCGCCTTGAAATTCCTGGATTCCCTGCCCAGGGATCTTTCTCAGGACTTGGAGAGGGATCTCACCTTCATCGGACTGGTGGGGCTTATGGATCCGCCCAGGGCCGCGGTCCGGCCGGCGGTGGAGACCTGCAAGAGGGCAGGCATCCGGCCGGTGATGATCACCGGAGACCATCCGCTGACCGCTGTCGCAATTGCCCACGATTTGCAGATGGCCGACAGCCCTGAGGTGGTGACCGGCGAAGCGCTCAACCGCATGACAGAGGGCGCTCTGGAAGAAACCGTGGATCGGGTTTCCGTCTACGCCCGCGTATCGCCCGAAGACAAGCTTCGGATTGTGACGGCGCTTCAGCGTCGAGGGCAGGTGGTGGCCATGACCGGCGACGGCGTCAATGACTCGCCTGCCTTGAAAAAAGCGGACATTGGCGTGGCCATGGGCATCACTGGAACGGATGTGGCCAAAGAGGCGGCGGACATCGTTCTTCTGGATGACAATTTTGCCACGATTGTCGCTGCAGTAGAGGAAGGGCGAGTGATTTTCGACAACCTGCTCCGGTTTATCAAGTTCTCCCTTGGTGGAAACCTGGGCAAGGTCCTGGTCATGCTCTGTGCGCCGCTCCTGGGAATCAATGTGGCCCTCAGGCCTCTTCAGCTCCTGTGGCTGAACCTGCTCACGGACGGGCTCATGGGGCTTGGGCTGGGCGTGGAACCCGCTGAGGCGGACGCCATGAACCGGCCGCCGCGCAGGCCCGGGAGTCCTGTCCTGGACAAACCCGTTCGCCTCCAGATCGCCTGGGTGGGGGGACTGATAGGGGTCCTCGCCTTGGGCATCGGAGCCCTGTACTTCGACCCTGAAAATCCGCAGGACACCACCTGGCAGACCATGATCTTCATGACCCTCGGATTTACTCAAATCGGCAACGCCCTTGGGCTGAGGGCCACGGGAAGTTCGGCCCTCTCCCCCACGTCCAACCCTTTCATGACAATCCTGACCTTGGTGACCATCGGGCTGCAGTTGGCCGTGATCTACCTGCCCTTTATGAAGGGCTTTTTCGGACTGGTGCCGCTGAACTTGCAGGACCTGGGCATTTCATTCGGGCTGGGAGTCCTGGTCTTTGTGATCGTGCGGATCGAACGAGGGTGGACGGGTAAAAAAGCTTGAGAGGATAAAGGAAAGAACCTTTCTTGAGCGTGTTCGACCCTTGACAGGTTTAATGTTATCTAGGTAACGTTAGACCAAACGAATCAAGCGTCTTTTCCTGAGAGTTCGGAACAACCCGGCTCTGCGGGAAAAGCTCATCACTCATCAGAAGGAGGTGTGGTCATGCGTTCTTTCTTCACTCGGTTGTGCGTTGTTTGGACGGTCATCGGCTTTCTTTGCCTTGTGGGAGCCGGTGTCGCTCCGGCCCAGGACATCAAAGGCCCGATTAAGATCATCGTCGCCTACCCGGCCGGGGGAGGCACGGACGTCATCATGCGGGTCATTGCCGAAAAGTTGAAGGTTTCCCTCGGCCAGCCGGTCATTGTGGAGAACAAGGCAGGCGCCGGCGGTCGCATCGGCGCTGAGTATGCCAAAACACAGCCCGCGGACGGCAGTTCGATGCTGGTGGTGAACCCCGCCATGTTTATGGTGGCGCCAGTCGTTTTCCCGAAGTTAGGGTATGATCCTGACACAGATTTCGCGCCCGTGTCACTGATGTGGACCTATGAGTTCTGTGTATCTGTTCCGGTCAGTTCGTCCGTGAAAGATCTCAAGGGCCTGATCGAGTGGATCAAGAAAAACCCGAACCAGGCCAATTACGGATCCCCGGCCGCAGGAAGCCTGCCGCATTTCTTTGGACTCATGATCGGCAAGGCCGCAGGAGTGGAACTGGTCCATTCCTCCTACAACGGCTCAGGTCCGCTGACGACAGCCCTGATCGGCAATCAGATCCCCATGGGTGTCGATGCCTACGATGTCCAATCCGCCTACCATCCGGATAAAATCCGCATCCTGGCCACGGCCGGCAAGACCCGAAAGAAGTCGGATATCCCGACCTGCGCCGAGCAGGGTTTCCCGGAAATCGAAGGCATTGGATGGAACGCGGTTGTCGTCCCTATCAAGACGCCGAAGCCCGTTGTGGACAAGTTAAGTGCGGCGCTCGCCAAAGCGGTCAAATCGCCTGATGTAGTGGAAAAGATCCAAGGCATGGGAAGTGATCCGGCCGGCACCACACCGGAGGAGTTTGCCGCCGTCCTGAAGAAGGATCGCGAGCGCTGGGTTCCGGTGATCAAGGCCTCCGGTTTCAAAGCGGAATAATCGCTCGAATCCCGAAAAGGGCTGTTCCGGGCAAGGGCTCTATAAAGAGGCATGGCCGCGATGCCAACCCGTCATCCCAAAGACACCTATGCAGGACTGCTGTTCATCCTTTTTGGCTTGGCGGCCATGGGGTTCTCCACGCCTTTGCGGATCGGCAACGCCGCAAAAATGGGACCCGGATACTTTCCTTTTGCGCTCGGCGCGGTGCTGTCTTTGCTGGGGGCGGTGATCCTGGTGCAAAGCGTTTTGCGGGCCAAGGGAGAGCAAGCGCGGCCTGCCTTGCAGGTGAAACCGGTTGTCCTGGTGCTTTCATCGGTGGTTGTCTTCAGCCAGGTTCTCCAACCCTTGGGGCTGTTGCTTTCGACCGTCATCCTGGTGATCGTAGCCAGCATGGCCAGCCATGAGTTCCGGTGGAAGGAAGCGCTGTTGAATGCTGCCGTGCTGGTCGTGATCGTGGTGGCGGTCTTCGTGTTCTTCCTTGATTCCCAGCTGCCGGTGTGGCCGGCATTCCTGATCGAGCGCACCTGACCAGGATCTTGAGGAGACCTCATGGAGCTGCTGTCGAATCTCGCCTTGGGTTTCCAGACGGCCGTGACCCCTGCGAACCTGCTCTACTGCCTGGCTGGAGCCCTCCTCGGGACTCTCATCGGGGTGCTGCCGGGCATTGGTCCGGTTCAGACTATTGCGATCCTGCTTCCTACCACCTTCGCTCTTCCGCCAATTTCGGCGCTCATCATGCTGGCGGGGATTTACTACGGGGCCCAGTACGGCGGGTCCACGACCTCTATTCTCGTGAACGTGCCGGGGGAGGCCTCTGCCGTGGTGACCTGTCTCGACGGGCACCAGATGGCCCGCCAGGGCCGGGCGGGCGCCGCCCTGACCATCGCCGCCCTGGGTTCCTTTGTGGCAGGGTCCTTTGCCACGTTGGTCCTGGCCGTGCTTGCCGTCCCTCTCTCAGAACTGGCGTTTAAGTTCGGGCCTGCCGAGTATTTTTCGCTCATGGTTTTCGGATTGATCGGTTCGGTCGTTCTGGCCTCCGGCTCCACGCTCAAGGCGGTGGGCATGATCCTGCTCGGCCTGTTGCTGGGCATGGTCGGCACGGATATCACCAGCGGCACGCAACGGTTCACCTTTGGGGTCACGGAGCTCGCGGACGGCATCGGCTTCGTTTCCCTGGCCATGGGCCTCTTCGGCATCTCCGACATTATCAACAGCCTTGAAAAACGTGAAAAGCGAGACATCCTCAAGAGCAAGTTGACCGGCTTTTGGTTGAGCAGGAGCGACCTCAAGGCGGCCATGCCTGCCGCGTTGCGCGGGACCCTGAGCGGATCCCTGCTGGGCATCCTGCCGGGCGGGGGCGCGATTCTCGCTTCATTCACCGCCTACATGTTTGAAAAGAAAATCTCGAAGCACCCCGAAAGCTTCGGCAAAGGCAACATCTGCGGCGTGGCGGCCCCGGAATCCGCCAACAACGCCGCGGCACAGACTTCCTTTGTGCCGCTCCTGACCCTCGGGATTCCACCCAACGTGGTGTTGGCCATGATGGCAGGGGCCATGATGATTCACGGCATTCAGCCGGGTCCACGAGTCATCAGCAGCAACCCGGATCTATTCTGGGGAGTCATCGTGTCCATGTGGGTGGGCAATGTGATCCTGGTGCTCCTGAATTTGCCCCTGGTGGGAATCTGGGTGCGGCTTCTGTCAGTGCCTTATCGCCTGCTCTATCCCGCCATCCTGCTCTTCTGCTGCATCGGACTGTACAGCGTCAACAACAACACCTTTGACATCGGCCTGACGGCCCTGTGCGGGTTGCTCGGGGTCGTCTTCCACAAGCTGGAATGCGAGCCTGCACCGTTGATCCTCGGATTTGTCCTTGGACCCATGATGGAAGAGAACTTGCGGCGGGGCATGCTGCTCTCTAGAGGAGACCCCTCAGTGTTTTTCACTCGCCCCCTGTCTCTCGCTTTTCTGCTCATGGCCGTTGCTATGCTGATCGCGGTGACCCTTCCCTCGATCCGGGGCAAACGGGAGCAAGCTTTTAAAGAAGGGTGAAACAAGCATGCCAAATTGAAATTTCAAAAAACGAATGTCGAATGTCGAACAAGAAATTTCGAATGATGAAGTTAAATCATTCCTGTTGTTTGTTTCAGAGTTCGATATTCTGCGGTTTGCTTTTGAACTTCTACGAAGCCCTGCTCGCCGCAGATGGCTGCGAAGAGGTTTTTGGCTAGGACTCTTGCGAACTACAAAGGCGAGGAGGTAAGAGCAATGACCTATCCCAGTATCCATCCTACCGGAGCGACGATCTATGACCCCAGGAGCTGCTGGAACGGCTACACCGTTTTTCAGGCCAAGGAGGTGGGGGCTCTCCTCATCGACATGAACGGAGGGGAGGTCCAGCTTTGGAAGGAGTTTCACGGCATGCCGAACAGGATTCTCCCGGGCGGCTATCTGATCGGCAGCACCGGTGAAAGGAACACGGCCTATGGGATGCAGGACAGTGTGGATCTGGTCCAGGTGGATTGGGACGGCAACGTGGTCTGGAGGTTCAACGAATATGAGTACATAGAGGATCCGGGTGAAAAACCCCAGTGGATGGCGAGACAGCACCACGATTACCAGAGAGAGGGCAACCCGGTAGGCTACTATGTGCCCGGCATGGATCCCCTTGTGGATCGCGGCAATACGGTGATTCTCTCGCACAAGAACCTGAAGAATCCCAAGATAGCGGACAAGCTTCTCCTCGATGACACGATCATCGAGGTGACCTGGGAGGGTGAGATTGTCTGGGAGTGGATATGCAGCGATCACTTCGACGATATGGGGTTCAGGGAAGACGCCAAGAATATCCTTTGCCGCAATCCCAACTGGAGACCCTCGGGCGGGGGCATGGGCGACTGGATGCACATCAATTCCCTCTCCTTGCTCGGACCCAACAAGTGGTTCGACGCGGGAGACAGCCGGTTCCATCCCGAAAACATGATCTGGTGCGCAAGGGAGACCAACCTCACGGCCATTATCGACAAAAGGACAGGGAAGATCGTTTGGAAGCTCGGACCCAACTACGATGAGACCAAGGAGCTCAGGGAACTGGGCTGGATCATCGGCCAGCATCACGCTCACATGATTCCCAGGGGCCTTCCCGGTGAAGGAAACATCATGATCTTCGACAACGGGGGATGGGCAGGCTATGGCTCTCCGAACCCCGGCTCACACACCGGCTTTCGGAATGCCTTGAGGGATTATTCACGAGTTCTGGAACTCGATCCCACAGCGCTCAAGGTGGTCTGGCAATACACGCCTGCAGAAGCCGGGCTCTCAGTTCCCGTGGATGCGAACCGGTTTTACAGCCCCTTCATCAGCTCGGCGCAGCGCCTGCCCAACGGGAACACTCTGATTACCGAAGGGTCGGGGGGCCGAATCATCGAGGTCACGGCCAATCATGACATCGTCTGGGAGTACATCAGTCCCTACTGGGGGAAGATGATGAAGATCAACCTGATCTATCGGGCCTACCGGGTGCCTTATGAGTGGGTGCCGCAGGTGGAAAAACCCGGTGAGAAACCCATCGAACGAATCGATGTGACAAGATTCAGAGTGCCGGGCGCTAGCCAGCGAGGTCCGAAAAGAGTGGTCAATGTGGAAGGGGTTCTGCCCTACCGGCCCGATGCGGCCCTCTGTGTGCTGACTTATGATGATGAGGAGCCTCGCCCTAAGTAGGTATTGTTGGCTCCTCCAGTCTTATCCTTTTTTAAAAGCATGCGGGGAAGGGTGCCGAGTGCATGACAATCACCTTCCCCGCTTTATTCCCTACCAGCCAAAGGAAAACCCGAAACTCCATCTCGGCCCGTAAACCGGCGCAGGTGCATAGGAATACGCCGGCGCATAGGGGGCACAGTATCCCCTGTAAACAGGGGGGGCATAAACCCTATAGGGATAGGCGGGGTAATGGCCCCAGGCGTAACGAGGGGCAACAGGATACCTGTACGCATGGCGATCCACATAGACATTTGTTCCATGGTGATACGCTCCATAAGAATAGCCGCCATGCCGATACTTACCGTCAGCGAAGGCGGTGCTTGCCGCCAGAAGCAGAGACAATCCTATAATCACGACCATCAAGTTTTTTAAGGTTTTCATGATCCATCCTCCTTCCTGAACACGGTTGAACTTCGCTTTTTCTGCCCAGTTAGACGTGCAAGGATCGGAGAGGTTTACACGGAGAGAGATGGTGAACTCCATGATTGATCAGGAGCGGGAATAGGGGCAGGGACGAGGTATGCCTCAGGTGCGAAGAATGCAAATCAGTGGATAGGGAATGACTCTAAGGCAAGTACGCAAGCCACTGGTATGCGGGAGCAGTGAGAATGGACTGCCCATTATTGGAGAAGAGGCGGTAGCCATCTGCGTCTTCGGTTAGCTGAACGGCAGGAATGCTAAGGGCTGCCTGAAACTTCCGCAAAGGAGACGTGGGTGTGCTGTCGGAGAGTTTCGCCTCCACCAGGAGGAAAGGCTTGAGGCCATTGGCAATAAGGAAGTCGACTTCCTGTTTTTCCTTGTTCTTGATGAAATGAAGGGAGAACTGTCCGTGTCCTAGATCATTCCAGTTGGTGACAGCCCGCCACAGTTCCAGAGCGATCATGTTTTCAAAACGAGCACCGGGATCCTCAATCCGGGGCGTGTCAAGAATATAGACCTTGCGCTCTTTCTGGATTGCCCGCGCTATCCTCTTGGACCATGGGGTCACGCTGAAGGTGAGAAAGAAGCGTTCAAAGACCGATAGCCAATTCTGAACGGTATTGTAGGAGACCTTAAGGTCTGCTGCAAGGGAAGGGACCGACAAGGGGCTTCCCACTTTCGAAGGCAAGAGAAAATAGAGTGTCTCCACTTCGCCTATTGACTGGATGCCCGTGAGATCCCGAATGTCCTCTCGTATCAACTGGCTGGAATAGGTTGCAGACCAGCGGCGGTAGGTTGTTGCGCGGTTCGCCAGATAGGGTTCAGGAAATCCGCTCAATGCGGAAAGACGCTTCCATTTCTCCCGAAGATCCTCACTTCCCGCCATAGAAAGCCCGAGAGGGTTCTTAAGAAAAGCATCGATCTCCTTTCGGGAGTTTCCCAACTCGGCGATTGTGAAAGGCCACAGATGAAACAGATAGTAGCGGCCCGCAAGGGAATCTCCTCCCTTCTGGTATATGTCCAAACGGCCGCTTCCTGATACGAGAAACTGGTACCGGGAGTGAAACTCGTCATAGACCCCTTTGAGGTAATTCTTCCAGTCTCTGTATTTGTGGATCTCATCGAATATGATGAGGGGAGGGGAAGGGTCTTTGCGGGCAACCTCTTCGAAGAATAAGGGGTTTTTTATAAGGCGTGCCCTGTGCTGAGGAACATCCCAGTTGAAATACAGGTTGTTCTTATATGATTTGGAAATGATCTGCGAAAGACTGGTCTTGCCCACCTGGCGAGGGCCGACAAGAAATACCATGCTTTTTTCCCTCGCAAGGTCCTGGTAGGTTCTCACATAAGGGTCCCTTGTTTCCATGGTTGACTATTATTCATTAAGCTAAAAAATAGTCAAGACTATTTTTCAGCCTGATAAAAAATAGTCAATATCGATAAAGAAAGGCGTGGAGAATCGGGGTGTGCAGCCGGTGATAAGAAACGCCGCCCGTACCTCTGAATTGCCGTTGCTGGAGTTGACGCGGAGAGACAAGAAGTAATAAAAAGAAGATGAATCCCAATGAAGCGGATCCCAGAGCGGGCTCGCTTTAATTGCCTCTCGATGAAGTGAGCAGCAGGCAGTATGCAGTAAGCAGTCATGGGAATCCAGGGACTAGGGTGGCACGGACAAGCAGAGCTTGTCCGTGAAGCAGAGCAAGAGCAGGGAACGAACAGAGGGCGAAGAAAAGAAAGCGAAAAGGAGTTCAAACATGGAAGCACGCATCAAAGCACTCACCAAACGACCGGCATGGAAGGCCCTCGCCGCGCACTACAAGAAGATGCGGGAGCGACATCTCAGGGATCTGTTCGCAGAGGACCCCAAGCGCGGCGACCGTATGACCGCCGAGGCTGTGGGCATCACCCTGGATTACTCGAAGAATCGGGTCACCGACGAAACCGTAAAGCTCCTGGTGCAACTGGCTGAGGAATCCGGCCTGCGAGACAAGATCGATGCCATGTTCAGCGGGGAGAAGATCAACATTACGGAAAAGCGAGCCGTGCTGCACGTGGCCCTGCGAGCGCCGAGAGGAGCATCCATTGTCGTAGACGGAGAGAACGTGGTGCCCCAGGTCCATGGGGTACTGGACAAAATGGCTGATTTCTCAAACCGCATCCGGAGCGGCGAGTGGAAAGGCCACACAGGCAAGCGCATTCGCAACATCGTTAACATCGGCATCGGCGGCTCCGACCTCGGTCCGGTCATGGCCTACGAGGCTCTCAAACACTACAGCGACCGCGCCATGGTTTTCCGTTTCGTATCCAACATCGATGCTACAGACTTCGCCGAGGCTGTCCATGACCTGGACCCGGCGGAAACGCTTTTCATCATCTCTTCGAAAACCTTCACGACGCTGGAAACAATGACCAATGCGCAGACGGCACGGGACTGGTCGCTCAAGGGCCTGGGTGGCGATGTCAAGGCGGTGGCCAAGCACTTTGTCGCAGTCTCCACCAACACCGCCAAGGTGTCTGAGTTCGGCATTGACACGGCCAACATGTTCGAGTTCTGGGACTGGGTCGGCGGCCGCTACTCCATGGACTCGGCCATCGGCCTGTCCACGATGCTGGCCGTAGGGCCGGACCACTTCCGAAGCCTGCTCGACGGTTTCCACCAGATGGACGAGCACTTTCGCACGGCGCGCTTCGAACGCAACCTGCCGGTGCTCATGGCCCTCCTGGCCATCTGGTACAACAATTTTTTCGGCGCGCAGAGCGTTGCCGTCTTGCCTTATGAGCAGTACCTGAAGCGATTCCCTGCGTACCTTCAACAGTTGACCATGGAGAGCAACGGCAAGCGCGTCACACTCGATGGCACCGAAGTCGACTACCAAACAAGCCCCATCTACTGGGGGGAACCGGGAACCAACGGCCAGCACTCCTTTTACCAGTTGATCCATCAGGGAACCAAGCTCATCCCCTGTGACTTTCATCGCGTTTGCGGAGACCCTGAACCCGATCGGCCGGCACCATGACTTGCTCATGGCAAACGTCTTTGCCCAGTCCGAGGCCCTGGCCTTCGGCAAGACGGCTGAGCAGGTGAAAGAGGAAGGCACAGAGGACTGGCTTGTGCCTCACCGCGTTTTCGAGGGCAACCGGCCGTCCAACACCTTGCTTGCGCACCGGCTCACGCCGGAGATTCTGGGCAAGCTTGTGGCTCTCTATGAGCACGTTGTTTTCACCCAAGGGGCCATCTGGAACATCGACTCCTTTGACCAGTGGGGCGTGGAGCTTGGCAAGGTTCTGGCCCAGCGCATTATCCCGGAGCTGGAGAGCGAGGCGGCACCCCGGCTCAAACATGACAGTTCTACGAACAACCTGATCAGGCGCTACCGGAAAGGAAGGCATAAGGGCCAAGATAATTAAGAAAATCCCTCCTCCCACCACGGGCCGATTTGATTTAGAGGATTGAGGGTCTGCGCAAGAATCCAAGAGATATCAAAATAAAATCCCCTCTCCCCTCCCAGGGGAGAGGGCAAGGGTGAGGGGTGAATGAAGGGGAAAGCCAGGGTTCTGCGCAAAAACCAGACCGACGCTGAGAGCCTACTGTGGTATCATTTGCGGGATCGGCATTTGTCTGGGCACAAGTTCCGACGGCAACACCCCATGGGTGTCTTCATTGCTGATTTCGTGTGCATTGAACGTCGAATTGTTGTTGAAGTTGATGGCGGTCAACATGCTTTGCAGGGTGAAGAGGATAAGCGGCGTTCCGCATACCTCAAGTCGAAGGGGTATCGCGTCGTTCGGTTCTGGGACAATGAGGTTTTGAAAGACACGCAAGCGGTTCTGGAAGCTATTTTGAGGACGATAGAATCCGACACCCCCTCACCCCGACCCTCTCCCCCGCAAGCGAGGGAGAGGGAGATCAATAGACCCCGGTGTGCCAAGTGTGGGTAGAGATAAGCACCAGGGAAAGAGAGTGCAGTTGTCGGACGGGGTTTAGAGGAAATTCCTCAAAGGAGCATTTATGCAACTTGGTATGGTCGGTCTTGGAAGAATGGGCGGGAACATGGTGCGCAGGTTGATGCGTGCAGGCCATGAATTCATCGTTTACTCCGCGACGGCGAAGACGAGGGAAGCCTTGGCCAAGGAGACCGGCGCCCTGGCGGCATCGTCGATCGCTGAGCTTGTGGAAAAACTGAAACCGCCGCGCGTAGTCTGGGTGATGGTGCCTGCAGCTGTGACGGATGAGACGTTGAACGAGGTTGTGGTCCGCTTGAAAAAGGGGGACATCGTCGTTGACGGCGGCAATTCCTACTACATCGATGACATCCGTCGGGCCAAAGAACTGGCTCCCAAGGGGATTCACTACGTCGATTGCGGGACAAGCGGCGGCGTCTGGGGGCTGGAGCGCGGGTACTGTCTCATGATCGGCGGGCCGAAAGAGGCAGTGAGGGCTCTGGATCCGATTTTCAAAGCTCTTTCTCCCGGGCGAGGCGCGATTTCCCGAACCCCGGGCCGGGAAAAAACCGGAGGCACGGCAGAGGAGGGGTATCTCCACTGCGGGCCGGCTGGCGCAGGCCATTTTGTGAAGATGGTGCACAACGGCATCGAATATGGCATCATGGCAGCCTATGCCGAGGGGCTGAACATCCTTCATCATGCGAACGCCGGGAAAACAGGACCATGCGATCGACGCTGAGACAACACCGCTCCGCAACCCGGAGGAATACCAATATGACATGAACCTGCCGGATATTGCCGAACTCTGGCGGCGAGGGAGCGTGATCGCTTCGTGGCTGCTGGATCTGACAGCGGCCGCTCTGATACAGGATCCGGCTCTCTCCGGATTTGCAGGCCGGGTTTCGGACTCAGGCGAAGGGCGCTGGACCTCCAAGGCGGCGATCGATGAGGCTGTTCCCGCACCGGTCCTCACGACGGCGCTCTACCAGCGATTCAGTTCGCGAGGCGAGGCGGACTTTGCGGACAAGCTGTTGTCCGCGATGCGCTACCAGTTCGGTGGACACGTGGAGAAAGAGGCAGAGAAGTAAGAAATTCGAAATCCGAAGCACGAAACTCGAATCAATATCGAATGCCCCAGATTCAAATGGCCAAAACGAAGGAGGGGATCTTCTGCTTTGAACATTGGAGCATTCGTATTTTGAATTTGTCTCGGATTTCGGATTTCGTGCCAGCCAGAGGCTGGTAAACTTCGGATTTGAGTGCGGCCACAGGCCGCAATGAGAGGTATCGTTGGAAATTAGGGTATTGCCTGATGCCGAAGCGGTTGCCCGGGAGGCTGCCGTTTTCATCGCTGGGGAGGCTCGGTCAGCCGTGGCCGACCGTGGCCGGTTCGTGGTGGCCTTCAGCGGCGGGCACACCCCGTGGCAAATGTTGCGGGTCCTGGCTGGGGAAGAAGTGCCTTGGAAGAGTGTGCACGTCGTGCAGGTGGACGAGCGTGTGGCCCCTGCAGGCCACCCTGACCGGAACCTGACCCACTTGCGTGAAAGCCTCATGAAACATGCCCCGCTGCGGCCCGAGCAAATACATGCCATGCCAGTGGAGGAGAAAGACCTGGAGTCAGCGGCCAGGCGCTATGCATTGACTCTCCGCGAGATTGCCGGCTCGCCGCCGGTGCTGGATCTCGTCCACTTGGGCCTCGGGCCCGACGGGCACACCGCCTCGCTGGTGCCCGGAGATCTGGTCCTCGATGTTACCGCCACGGACGCCGCGCTGACAGGGGTCTACCAGGGGAGGCGGCGTATGACCTTAACCTATCCGATCCTCAATCGTTCCCGAACTGTCCTGTGGCTGGTGACGGGGAGCGATAAGGCGGGCATGCTCGTGCGGCTGCGGGACGGCGATTTGTCGATTCCGGCCGGCCGTGTGCGCCGTG
This sequence comes from uncultured delta proteobacterium, assembly GCA_963702565.1. Lineage (GTDB taxonomy): Bacteria > Desulfobacterota > DSM-4660 > Desulfatiglandales > HGW-15 > CAVPDE01. The sequence continues at coordinate 117,274 of CAVPDE010000020.1, forward strand.
ACCATGCGATGGTGTTCGCCGACCGAGCAGCTGCTCAGAGAGCATGAAAAAATGAAGGCCCAATTGCAGGGTATGCCGTGTCAACGATGGAGTTCATGATGCGAATCGCTCGCCGAATCAGACGGATAGCCTTTTGTCCTGCCTTTTTTTTGTTCATCCTGCTCGCTTGCGGGCCTGGTATCGGACTGGGGCGTGCCCAGACCCAGGCTCAGGTTGATCTCGCTTCCAAAAGAGTCTTGATTTTGCACTCCTTTGCGCATGCGCAGCCCGTCTACAAAATCATCGATCAGAGCCTCGAGGATTCGTTTGTCTCCAGCGGACTTAATTTCAACAACCTGTATTTTGAATACCTGGACCTGGCGCGGAACCCCGGCCAGGAGTATCGAAATGAATTGGTCGATATATTTCGCCAGAAATACCAAAGACGTAAGTTCGATTTGGCTGTCGCCGTGCACCAGCAGTCCCTCGATTTCCTCCTTAAAGAGGGCCAGGACTTTTACCCGGAGGGTCCAATCATATGTATTCTGGGTGATCCCATTGCTCCCGAGCATTCCGATTCAAAACGGCCCCTTATTTATTTTCCTTTCTCGATCGATGCCGTTTCAACGGTAAAGGCAGTATTCGCCCTTCGACCCGATACCCAAAAGATCGTCGTCATCGCGGGAAGCCTCCCCGTGGACCGGAGATTTCTAGATTTTGTTCAAGGCGAACTGAAAGCATGGAAAGGGGATCTGGAGGCGGAGTACCTGCCCCCCCTACCCATGGATGAAATTCTGAGGAGACTGGCCGAACTGCCGCCAAGAACAGCTATCCTATATACAAACGTCGCCGCGGACAGCACTGGAAAGACCTATATGCCCCGGGATGCTGCCCGAATGATCAGCCGATCCGCCAATGCGCCCGTCTTTGGCCTTTATGAAACCCTGGTCGGGGACAATGGCGTGGTCGGGGGCATCATGCTGAATCACCGGCTCGAAGGAGAGAGGGCGGTCCGGGCAGCGGGGGAGATCCTGCGCGGCATGCTTCCTCAGAAACCCCTTATGATTCTCCAGGCCCCGCTTACTCCGATGTTCGATTGGCAGCAACTGGAACGCTGGGGTCTGAAAGCCTCCGCCCTTCCCCCGGATGCAATCATTCTGAACAAGCCGGTCTCGTCCTGGGAGCACTACAAGCTTTACATCGTCGTCGGCCTGGCCTTTATCATGGCCCAGTCGTTCCTGATCGCCGGGTTTTTGGTACAGAAGCGCCGCAAGAGAACGGCCGAGGAGTCGCTGCGGCAGAAAACGGAGGAAATGGATCAGTTCTTCGACCTGTCGCTGGAGTTGCTGTCTGTTGCGAACACGGACGGCTATTTTCTGCGCCTTAACCCATCCTGGGAAAGAATCCTTGGTCACACCCGGGAAGAACTCATGGCGAAGCGGTTCTTTGACTTCGTGCACCCAGACGATTTGGACAGAACCCACAAGGCTGTTTCCACTCTGGCATCGCAGCAGAGACCTCTCCATTATGGAAACCGCTACCGCTGCAAAGACGGCACGTACCGCTGGCTGGAATGGACTGCAGTCCCGGCCGGAACCCTGATCTATGCAGCCGCGCGTGACGTCACAGAACGCCTGAAGGAAGAGGTCGAGGTTCGGCAGCACAGGGAAGAGCTTGCCCACGTAACCCGGGTCGCCATGATGGGGGAATTGACCACCTCCTTGGCCCACGAGATCAGCCAACCCCTCACGGCGATTCTAAGCAACGCCGATGCAGCACAGAGATTTCTGTCGCATGCTTCGCCGGACATCAGCGAGGTCCGGCAGATCCTGGAGGACATCATCCGGGACGACAGGCGGGCCAATGATGTGGTTCGGAAGGTCCGGGCTCTTGTGAAGAAGGAAAAGCTCCGTGACGAACCCCTGGATCTGAACGAGGTGATTCTGGCAGTTGTGGATCTCGTTCGGGCCGACTCCCTTCTCCAGGGTTTGTCCATTGCCACGGATCTGAGCCCGCGTTTGGCGGTGATCCGTGGGGACGGCATCCAGCTGCAGCAGGTGATCTTGAACCTGATTTTGAACGGGGCCTCTGCCATGAGGAATTCTCCATCCGGTCAACGCAAAATCATTGTAAGAACCGCCATGCTGGACACCCGGACCGTGAAGACCTTCGTGACAGATTTCGGGACCGGCATCGACGAAAACCACATTGACCGCCTTTTCGAGCCCTTTTACACAACCAAACCCGAGGGTTTGGGCATGGGGCTTTCCATCAGCCAGACGATCATCAAGGCCCATGGTGGGACCATGGAGGCTCGGAACAACCGGGAAGGCGGCGCCACCTTTGCTTTCACGCTGCCGGCACACCAGGGAGATTCACCGTGACAGAGGAAAAGCCTGTAGTCTACGTGGTCGACGACGACCCGTCCGTGCGAAAAGCTCTGGAGCGTCTGCTTCGATCGGCCGGCCATGACGCGAAGACGTTCGCGTCGGCCCTTGAATTCCTGGGTTTCAGCCATCCTGATGCGCCCGGGTGCCTCGTTCTCGACATCAAGATGCCGAAAGTGAGCGGCCTCGACCTCCAGGGCCTTCTGGCCGAAAAAGGAATTTCCTTTCCTATCATTTTCATCACCGGCCATGGGACGGTTCCCGCGAGCGTCAAGGCTCTTAAAGCCGGGGCTATGGATTTCTTACAGAAACCTTTCGAAGACAGGGAACTCCTGGATTCGATATCCGAGGGGATCGAAAAGCACCGCCGCCTGCGGCAAGAGCAACAGGAAATGAAAGGGCTTCAGGCAAAGATGGACACCCTCACCCCAAGGGAGCGTGAGGTGTTCCGGTTCGTAGTTACCGGTAAGCTGAACAAGCAGATTGCCTTCGATCTCGGGACTTCGGAAAAGACCATCAAGGTGCACCGCGGCCGCGTGATGGAGAAGATGGGTGCCCAATCCCTTGCAGAGCTCGTTCGCTTTGCCGAGAAGCTGGGGATCCGTTCTTCGGCGAGCTGACTCTCCCTTTGATGTCATGGGCGCTTAGTGACAGCAGACGCGTAGCAGGAGTGGAAAGGTTTTGACATAAACGGAAATCACTGCTATCTTGGAACACGAATACAATAGGCACACACTCATGAAATATTTCGACTGGAATGATGAGAAGAACGAAGTGCTCAAGAAAACGCGGGGCGTGTCCTTCGAACAGGTCGAACTGGCCATAGCATTAGGAGATTTGATCGACCGGGTAAAACACCCGAATTCGGCAAGATATCCGAACCAGAAAGTTTTTCTTGTGAAGATTGACAACTATATTTATTCAGTTCCCTATGTCGAGGATAACGAAAAAGTATTCTTGAAAACGATAATCCCGAACCGCAAAGCAACAAAAGAGTACTTAGGAGGCAAAAAGTGAAAAAGGCAAAATACTTGGATAAGGACGAGATGGAGTTAGCGAGATCAATTGAAAACGGCGAATGGGTTTCCGATCTCACCAAGAAGGAAAGGAAGCAGTATGAAGAATATGCGCGCTATAGCCTCAACAAACAAAAACGGATCAACATCCGAATGAACGAGCGAGATTTAAGGAAAATCAGGGCAAAAGCGATCGAAGAAGGCATTCCCTATCAATCCCTTATCGCGATGTTGATTCACAAGTACAATGAAGGCAAAGTGTCGATTGATCGATAAGTAACTCAACTGAAAAATCCATGTTCGATTCCTAATGAGAAAATGCGGAGTAAAGGTATGAAAAGGAGTGAATGCCTTCGTTATGTGACGGCCTGTGCCCTTCTGGCTTTTTGCTTGGCCTGCGGAGCGCCGCAAATCCAGGGTGGACCGGCCGATTCAGTGAAGACTTGTATCCAGGGAAAGGTCTGGATGAAAAGCCCGATCGATTCAAAGCAGGTTCCCTATGCCGGCGTCAGCGTAAATGCGTGGCATCACGACAAAGACCTGGCCCTTGCCGAAACCAAAACCGACAGCGGCGGGAACTACTGCGTTGAGGTTCCTGTGGGGAATTTCCGGGTGGACCTCCGAGCCTGGGGTATGGAGCGCACAGAAGGGAAAAGCTACATCTGCCAGGGTTCTGTGCAAAATATCGATCCGGGGAAGACTGCGAAGAGGTGTGGAGAGGATTGCTTCAAGACCGACATCTTGACGCAATGTGAGGAAAGGGCGGATCAGCGAATAGGGCGATAGCATGCCCTGGTGGCTGCCGAAAGGGACTTTCCATGACCGAAATACGACGCGACATTACCCGGACTTTTCTTGCACTGCTCTTCGTCGGATCTCTGATCGCAACATCGCTCTGGATCCTCCAACCCTTCTTGGGGGCCGCGATCTGGGCGGTGACCATCGTGGTGGCGACCTGGCCGCTGATGACTTCAATCCAGAGCCGGCTTTGGGGCCGCCGATCGCTGGCCGTGGCCGTGATGACCGTGGTCCTCCTCTGCGTTCTCGTTGTGCCTCTCTGGCTGGCCATCGGCACCATTGTGTCGAACGCCGACCAGATTGCCGGCTGGGTGAAGTCTCTGTCCACCTTAGAGGTGCCGCCGCCTCCGGTCTGGCTCGACCGTGTGCCCGTTTTTGGTGATGACCTGGCAGCGGCCTGGCAAAAGGTGGCGGTCGCAGGGGTGCAGGATTTTCTGAAAAAGCTGGCCCCCTATGGCGCTATCGTCCTCCGCTGGTTCGCCACGGAGGTAGGCGGCTTCGGGGTCCTGGTTCTGCAATTCCTGCTCACCGTCGTGTTCGCTGCACTCCTTTACGCCAAAGGGGAGCGCGCGGCATCCTGGATTCGGCGGTTTTCGCATCGCTTGGCGGGAGAACAGGGCGAGCATTCGATACGGTTGGCGGGACAGGCCGTTCGCGGCGTCGCTCTCGGTGTGGTGGTGACCGCCCTGGTCCAGTCGATCCTCGGCGGCATAGGCCTTGCCATCGCCGGAGTTCCTTTTGCTGCGGTCCTCACGGCCGTCATGTTCATGCTGGCGATCGCCCAGATCGGCGCGGTGCCCGTGCTGGCGCTGGCTGTGGTATGGACCTACTGGAGCGTCGGCACGGGCTGGGGAACGTTTCTTCTGATCTGGACCGTGGTGGTCGGCGGGATGGACAATGTCCTGCGCCCGTTTCTGATCAAGAAAGGCGCGGATCTTCCCCTGCTGCTCATTTTTATTGGCGTGGTAGGCGGCCTGATCGCCTTCGGCATCATCGGCCTGTTCGTGGGGCCGGTGGTGCTCGCCGTGGCGCACAAGCTCCTGACGGCCTGGGTCGATGAGGAAGGGGCTGATGTCGTCCCGACCGGCCAGCAAGAGCCGTCACAAGAAAAGTGAAGATCCACAGAAGGGACGCACGGTCAGCTCAGTCCACGCGACCGCTTTGGATTACCTGTCGCTTCAACCCATGACGAAGTGCCTGATCCTTGCGAGGGTCTTTCTGAGCTCCGGGCGGAAGTCGGGATGGGCGATGGAGACGAGCGCCTCTCCCCGCTCCCGCAGCGTCTTCCCGTGCAAATTCACAGCGCCGAACTCGGTCACCACCCAGTGCACATGCCCCCTGGTCGTCACCACCCCGGCGCCGGGCTTGAGTTCAGGAACGATTCTTGACACCGTCCCTTTGGCGGCTGTGGCCGGAAGGGCGATGACCGGCTTCCCCCCATTGGAAAGCGCTGCGCCGTGGATGAAGTCCATTTGCCCGCCAATGCCGGAGTAAATCCGGTGCCCGAGCGAATCGGCGCAGACCTGCCCGGTGAGATCGATTTCCAATGCTGAATTGATCGCGATCATCTTGTCATTCTGGCGGATGAGGGCCGTGTCGTTCACGCGGTCGGAAGGATGAAATTCCACGGTAGGGTTGTCGTGAACAAAATCGTACAGGCGCTTGGTGCCATTGACAAAACCGGTTGTTATTCTGTTGGGGTGGATCCTCTTGAAACGGTTTGTGATGACGCCCCTCTCGACCAGGTCCACTACTCGGTCGGAGAACATCTCCGTGTGCACACCGAGGTCGTGCTTGTCGTTGAGACGGCTTAGCACGGCGTCCGGAATGTTTCCGATGCCTGTCTGCAAAGTGGAACCGTCCTCCACGAGGCCGGCGATGATTTCACCGATATGAGCTTCCACATGGGTTTCCGGATCTCCGTGATGCTCGATCAGCGGGCGGTTGGTATGGATGAATGCCGTAATCCTGTCAAACGGAACAGCCGTGTTGCCGTGGGTGCGGGGCATCTGGTCATTGATCTCGGCAATCAGAAGCGGGGCAGCGTCCGCCGCAGCTTTGGCAGCGTCAACCGACGTGCCCAGGGTGCAGAGGCCGTGCCGATCCGGAGGAGAGAGTTGAATGATCGCGGCATGCAAAGGAATAGCCCGAGAGGTGAACAACCTCGGGATGTCCGCAAGAAAGATGGGCATAAAGTCGGCGCGGCCCTCTTCAACGGGCTTGCGCAACGCCGGTCCCACGAAGAGGGAAGTGGAAAAGAATCGCCCTTCCTGACCGGGATCCGCAAAAGGGATGTCGCCCGAGACGTGGAGGTGGTAGAGGCGGACATCCTCCAAATCCCGGCGATTGCTAAGGGCCTTGAGCAGGGGAGTAGGGGTGGCCGCTGCCCCGTGAATGAAGACCTTCATGCCGGACTTGACATGATTCACAGCATCCTCCGGGCTCACCGCCTTGGCTTTCCAGTCAGGATCAGCTCTCATCGTGCAGTCTCCTCCCTCTCAGCAAGAACGCTGGGATCTATTCGTGATGGGTGAGGTGATACGACCGGGACTCGAATGGGCTGAAGTATAAGGAAGAGGCCTTTCGGGTGTCAAGGGGCAAACCCGACACTCAGCAGCCTGGCCATCTTATTGGACCAAAGTCCAATATCTTTTCTCGTTCAACTCCCGTAACTTGCCCCTCGCGGAGTCCAGTATTTCCTGTCCCGGCAGAGGGGGAGAAGAGAAATGGGCACAGTGAGGGTTAAACTATGACCGTCATCGTCATCTTCATCGCGTTGATCCTGCTCTATAGCCTGGTCTCCAGGCGCCTTGAACGGACGAAGCTGACCGCCCCGATTGTGTTTGCCGGCGCCGGAATGCTGGCGCTCCTTGTTCTGCCGAGTCTTCGGGAGCAGCAGGGTAATATCGAAGTGTTTATGACCGTCGCCGAAGTGGGTCTGGTCCTCCTGCTGTTCAATGACGCCAGCCGCATCGATCGCCAAGCGTTGAAAAGCATGCGGAATCTACCCGTCCGCCTGCTGAGCATGGGGATGCTCTTGACCATCCTCCTCGGTGCTCTCGGAGCGCTGGTCGTCTTTCGACAAATCTCGGTTCTGGAGGCCGGCATTCTGGCCGCTATCCTCGCCCCGACAGATGCCGGACTCGGACAAATCATCGTGAACAGCCCACGCGTGCCCATGAAGATCCGCCAGGCTCTCAACGTGGAGGCCGGCCTCAACGACGGCCTTTCCGTCCCCTTCCTTCTCTTCTTTATGGCACTGGCCGACACGGGTGCGGGAGGTCACAGGGCAAGTCTGGGACGCTTCATCGTCGAGCAACTCGGTTACGGAGCGTTGGTCGGTGTGGGCATCGGGTTGATCGGAGGCCTGTTGCTGGGCCTTGCGAGCCGCAGGAAGTGGATGGGGGAGGCGTGGCAGCCACTGGGTGTGGTCACTCTTCCGCTGCTCTGTGCGACGGCTTCCGAAGCCGTAGGCGCGAGCATGTTCATCGCGGCCTTTGTGGCAGGCATGGCCGTGCAAGTGGGCTTCAAGGAAGCAGGCAGGCATGGGGGGGAATTCACCGAGGGATGGGGACAGTTGCTCAACCTCTCCGTCTTTTTCCTCTTCGGCCTGCTGGTCGTGCGAGCCTGGCCTCAATTCAACGGGATGCATTTCCTTTACGCCTGCCTGAGCCTCACGGTGGTGCGCATGCTGCCGGTGGCGATCGCTCTCTGGGGCACGCGACTGAGTTCCGGGCCACGGTGCTGTTTATGGGATGGTTCGGCCCGCGGGGGCTGGCGTCCATCGTGCTTGGGCTGGTCTATATCGAGCATAGGATGCAACAGGATGGCTTGTCCACCATCAGCCTCGCTGTCATGGCTACGGTGTTTGTCAGCATATTCGCACATGGACTTAGCGCCGCGCCCGGGATGGAACTTTACGCGCGTAAAATCGCGCAATTGGAACCCGGTGCTCCGGAGCATGAAGGAGGATAATTCCCATAAGTTCCACAAGAGGAGAAGGGAATACGCCATGACTCAGGGAATCTACATTGTCGGCGCAGAACCCGGGAGCGGCAAGTCCGTCGTCGCCCTCGGGATGATGGAGATGCTCTCCGGAAGCATGGGAAAGATCGGTTTTTTCCGTCCCGTTGTTCGGGATGAAAAGAAGCCGGACCCTATCACAAGTCTCATCATCAAGAGATATGGCCTTGATCATCCCTACGACAAACTCTACGGCTGCGGGTACGATGTCGCCCATGATATGTTTTCCCGGAACAGGGATGAGGATCTTCTGAAGATGATCCTCGGAAAATACAGGGACCTTGAAAGGGAATTCGATCTCATCGTCGTCGCCGGCTCGGATTATGCGGGATCCGGCGGCACCCTTGAATTCGATTTCAATGCCAAACTGGCGAACAATCTCGGATGTGCGGTGCTGCCGGTTGCCCGGGGATACGGCAGGGACACCCTGCAGGTCGTGACTGCGGCACGAGGCCTCCTGGACTCGCTCGAAGAGCGGAAATGCGACACTCTCGCCCTCGTTGTCAATCGGGTTCAGGCCTCCCTAGTCGATGCGGTCACCGGGGAGCTGAAGCAGGTTCTGCCGCCCGATATTCCCGCCTATGTGCTCCCCGAACTCACGATCCTCGCAAAACCCACGGTCGGTGAGATCGCTGCGGCGCTCGGCGCCGAGCGTCTGAGCGGCAAGCAAGGGAGCTTGGACCGCGAGGTGAGGAATTTCAAGATCGCAGCCATGGAACTTCCGAATTTTCTGCAGCACATCGAAGAGGGAAGCCTCATCCTGGCTCCAGGTGACCGATCAGACATCCTGCTCGGCAGTCTCCTGGCCGACGCATCGAAGAGCTTTCCCCATGTCGCCGGAATCCTTGTGACCGGCGGGCTGAGGCCTGCACCGCGGTGGAACGGCTGTTCGAGGGGCTCGGGGATTCACCGGTACCGGTGATCATGGTCTCCACGGACACCTACACGACCGCTCAGCAGGTGAGTTCCCTCGAAGGGGTCCTTTCTCCGGACAATCCTAGGAAGATTGCCGCAGCCCTCGGTGTGGTCGAGGCAAGGGTGAATTCCCGCGAGCTCATGGGCCGCGTGTCTGCGGCCCGTTCCACCCGCGTGACACCGATCATGTTCGAGTACGAGATCCTTCAGCGGGCGAGGTCGGATCGCAGGCACATCGTGCTGCCTGAAGGGACGGAAGAGCGGATGCTCCGGGCTGCGGAGATCCTCAGAATGCGCGAGGTGGTGGACATCACCCTTCTCGGAAATCGCGAGGAGGTCCGGCAAAAGGCTGCCGCTTTGGGTCTTTCCCTTTCCGATGTGGCGGTGATCGACCCTCTGGGCTCAGACCGCCGCCAGGCCTATGCCGATGCCTATTTCGAACTCCGAAAGCACAAGGGGATCTCACCCCAGATGGCCTTTGATGCCATGGAGGATGTGAGCTCCTTCGGCACGATGATGGTGCATTTGGGTGAGGCCGACGGCATGGTGTCTGGCTCTGTGCACACGACACAGCACACGATCCGCCCCGGCCTCGAGATCATCAAGACCAAGCCGGGATGCTCGATCGTTTCGAGCGTCTTCCTCATGTGCCTCTCCGACCGGGTCCTCGTTTTTGGCGACTGCGCGGTCAACCCTGATCCCAACCCGGACCAACTGGCCGACATAGCGATCAGTTCTTCAGAGACGGCCCGAATGTTCGGCATCGATCCCCTCATTGCGATGCTCAGCTACTCCACGGGGGAATCTGGCAAGGGGACTGACGTGGACAAGGTTCGGGAAGCCGCGAAGATCGCAAAACAACGCCGCCCCGACCTGAAGATCGAAGGCCCGATCCAGTACGATACGGCAGTCGATGCCGGTGTGGCCAAGACCAAGCTTCCGGGAAGCGAGGTGGCGGGCCGTGCAACGGTGTTCATCTTCCCGGACCTGAACACCGGCAACAACACGTACAAGGCGGTCCAGCGCTCTGCCAATGCGGTAGCCGTGGGGCCGATCCTTCAGGGCCTCAATAAACCGGTGAACGACCTCAGCCGCGGGTGCACGGTGCCGGACATCGTCAACACGGTTGCGATCACGGCTATTCAGGCCCAACCCAAAGGAGGTCCTGCGTGAGGGTTATCGTGGTCAACTCGGGAAGCTCCTCGATCAAGTACGAGGCCTTTGACGTGAGCCGCTTCAACGCATCGGCAAAGGGGTTGCTGGAGCGCATAGGCACATCGGACAGCAGGCTGAAGCACCGCTGGCTCGACCCCTCTTCCGGCCGTTGGGAGGAGATCACAGAGACACGGGCCATTGCCGGTCACCGGGAAGGCTTTTCCCTTATCCTGGAGGTGAGCGGCCGGGCGCGGGCCGGCACCGCCCCCGATTCGGTCTTCGGCGTGGGGCATCGAGTGGTGCACGGAGGAGAGAGGTTCAAGGAGCCGGCGATCGTCGATGACCGCACGCTCGAAGAGATCAGACAGCTCATTCCGCTGGCTCCCCTTCACAATCCGGCGAACCTGACGGGGATCGAAGTGATGCGGGAACTCCTGCCGGACGTCCCTCAGGTGGCCGTGTTCGACACGGCATTTCATCAGACCATGCAGCCCAGGGCTTTCCTTTATGCGCTGCCCTATGCCTTCTACCGTTCCTACGGCGTCCGCCGCTACGGGTTCCACGGGACTTCCCACCACTATGTCGCCAGGGAGGCGGCACAGCATCTGGGAAGACCGCTCACGACGTTGAACCTGATCACCCTCCATCTCGGCAACGGCGCAAGCGCAACGGCCATAGAAAGGGGAAAGAGCATGGATACGTCCATGGGCCTGACGCCCCTCGAAGGGCTCATCATGGGCACGCGATGCGGTGATCTGGATCCTGCGGTCCCCTTCTACCTTGCGGGAAAGACAGGCAGGCCCTATGATGAGATCGAAGGTGTTCTGAACCGGGAGAGCGGCCTCAAAGGAATCTGCGGCGTGAACGATATGAGGGAGATCCAGAGCCGGGCTCTTGGGAAAGATGAGCAGGCCGAACTCGCCCTCGAGATGTTCTGCTACCGCGTCAAGAAATACATCGGCGCCTACTGCGCAGCCCTCGGTTCCGTCGACGCTATCGTCTTCACGGGGGGTATTGGTGAGAACTCGGCCCTTGTGCGCAGCAGGTCCTGTGAGGGACTCTCAGGCCTGGGGATATCTCTCGATGAACGCTCAAACCATGAGGTTGCCGGGGGGATCACGGAGATACAGGCCGGGGAGAGCAGGGTGAAGATACTCGTGGTACCGACCGACGAGGAACGCGAGATTGCACAGCAGACCATCGAAACGATCAAGAGGGTGAAAGGTTAGGACCGATGATAGACGCGAGGAGCTATTCCGTGGTAGAGACACTGAAGAACGGCACCGAGGTGAGGATCAGGGGCGTCCGGGCGGATGACAAGAAAAGAATTTCCGAAGCCTTCCGGAACCTCGAAACCGAATCGATCTACAAACGCTTCTTCCAGTACAAAAAAGGATTGACCGACGAAGATCTCAAGGCCGCCACTGAGGTCGACTTCGAAAACGAGGTCGCTCTCATGGTCACGATCGGGGAAAAAGAGACTGAGACCATCATCGGGGCCGGCCGCTATGTGGCCTTTGACGCCGCAGGCGGCCAGCGCAGCGCAGAGGTGGCGTTCATGGTAGAGGAAGACTACCAGGGTCTCGGCATAGCAAGCACCATCCTCAGACATGTCGCCGGGATTGCGAAGGACAAAGGGATTGTGCAGTTTCATGCAGAGGTTCTAAGGGAAAATGCGGGGATGCTGGCGGTGTTCAAACGGAGCGGCTTCCCGATGAAGCAGGAATACGCCGAAGGTGTCGTGCATGTGACGCTGACCCTCAGGGGAGAACGGTCAGATGAATGAGCTTGGCATGAAGAAAACCGGAGAACCCCCGAGACTTCGAGAGGCTCGTGAACAGCATGTTCCCTGGAAGAAGCGGGGTCCCTGCGTGTGCGGCAAACGTCGATGAGGGGCGGCGGCGCCGGAAAGGTTCTCGATCAATGAATACGGATTCCAGACCGTCAGAATTGAACAGGCAAGAGGCTCAACCGGGTCTCATCCCCTGCATCGGGTGGCTGCGCCGGTACCGGAAGGACTGGTTGCGGCCGGACGTCATGGCCGGCCTGACAGCGGCCGCAGTGGTCATTCCCAAGGCCATGGCCTATGCAACGATTGCCGGGCTCCCGGTCCAGGTGGGACTCTACACGGCATTTCTGCCCATGGTGATCTATGCGGTCCTCGGGACCTCTCGCCCGCTCAGCGTAAGCACCACCACAACGATCGCCATTCTGACCGGGGTGCTTCTCGGCCAGGTTGCCCCGGGGGGCGATCCGGCGTCCCTCATGAGCGCTCTGGCCACACTGACGCTGTTGGTCGGGGGCATGCTGGTGCTGGCCTCATGCCTCCGGCTGGGGTTCATCGCCAACTTCATCTCCGAACCCGTGCTGATCGGCTTCAAGGCCGGGATCGGGCTGGTGATCGTGGTGGACCAGATCCCGAAACTCCTGGGCATCCATTTTGAGAAGGGGGCTTTCCTCCACAATCTGCTCGCCATTTTTGAAGGCCTTCCCGAGACCTCGATGGCGACGTTGTCCGTCGGGGCAGTCATGATCGCCATCCTGGTCGGGATCGAATGGTTCCGTCCGCGAGCGCCGGCACCGCTGATCGCGGTGGCTCTCGGAATCATCGCCATGGGTCTGCTCGGGCTGGACGCCCTTGGAGTGAAATCCGTGGGCCATATTCCCCAGGGGTTGCCCTCTTTTTACTGGCCGGACTTTTCCCTCGCCGCAGATCTCTGGCCCGGCGCCCTGGGCATCGCGGTGATGAGCTTCACCGAGACGATCGCCGCGGGTCGAGCCTTTGCCAAGAACGACGAGCCGACGATCCAGCCGAACCAAGAGCTCTTGGCAACAGGGCTGGCGAATGCCGGCGGTGCGCTCCTGGGGTCCATGCCCGCAGGCGGCGGCACCACACAGACCGCCGTGAACCGTCTGGCGGGTGCCCGGAGCCAGGTGGCGGAAATGGTCACCGCCGCAGCCGCGCTGGTGACCATGCTCCTGCTCGCCCCGCTCATCGGCCTGATGCCGGAGGCCACCCTCGCGGCGGTGGTTATCGTCTATTCGATCGGCATGATCAAGCCGGCTGAGTTCCGCGCCATCCTCAGGATCCGGCGCATGGAGTTTTTCTGGGCCCTCGCCGCCTTTGCCGGGGTGGTGTTGCTGGGAACCCTGAAGGGGATCATCGTTGCCATCGTGGTGTCGCTGGTGGGCCTGGCGTACCTGGCGGCCAATCCGCCGGTCCACGTGTTGGGGCGCAAGCCGGGCACCAACGTGTTCCGGCCGCGCTCCAAGGAGCATCCGGAGGACGAAACCTTTTCCGGCTTGCTGATTCTGCGGCTGGAGGGGCGGGTTTTCTTCGCCAATGCCGAGCGCCTCAGAGAGAAGATGAGGCCCCTGATCGTTGAAGCGAAACCCCGGGTCGTGGCACTCGACCTGAGCGGCGTACCCGACCTCGAGTACACCGCGCTCAAGATGATGAACGAAGCGGAGAAAAGGCAGCGTGAGCACGGTATCCTGCTGTGGCTGGTGGGGCTCAACCCCGAGGTGTTGAGGGTCGTCCAGAATTCGGAGCTGGGAGAGACGCTGGGCCGGGAGAGGATGTTCTTCAACCTCGAACGGGCTGTGGAGGCCTATCAGGGGCGAGCGGGCTCGACAAGACAGGGAGAAGAAGATAAGGCGAAAGTTGGAGAATGAGTGCGTATCAACAAGATAAAGCGGACACGTGGAAAGGAGAAAACCATGGGCAAAGCCAAGAAGAAAGAAAAAGGAACGAATGAAAAACCGGGAAAGAAGCTTAACAACAAGGACTACCTCAAGAAACTCGCCAAGCTTCACGTGGAACTGGTCAAGCTCCAGGAATGGGTCAAGGCCAAGGGACTCAAAGTCTGCATCGTCTTCGAGGGGCGCGACGGTGCGGGCAAAGGCGGAGTGATCAAGGCCATTACCGAGCGGGTGAGCCCCCGGGTGTTTCGCGTGGTGGCGCTGCCTGCTCCGACGGAGCGTGAGAAGACGCAGATGTATGGTCAGCGCTACACGGCCCATTTTCCGGCGGCCGGCGAGGTGGTCATCTTCGACCGCAGCTGGTACAACCGGGCGGGGGTCGAGCGGGTGATGGGGTTCTGCACAGAGGAGCAGGCCAAACGCTTTTTGCAGGTCATACCGACCTTTGAGAAGTTGATGGTCGAATCCGGGATCATACTCCTCAAGTACTGGCTCGAGGTCAACCCGGACGAGCAGACCCGCCGGCTGGAAGGCCGCATCGATGATGGGCGCAAGATATGGAAGCTCACGCCCATGGACCTCAAATCCTACGACCGCTGGGACGATTATACCAGGGCCCGCGATGAAATGTTTGCGGCGACCGACACGGCGTGGGCGCCATGGTACGTGGCCAAATCAGACGACAAGAGGCGCGCTCGTCTCAATATCATCACGCACCTCCTCAGCAAGGTTCCGTACAAGAAAGTACCTCGTGACAAGGTGAAGTTGCCGAAGCGCCGGACGGGCAAGAAATACAAGTCTCCCGCCTACCCGTTCAAGTTCATCCCCGAAGCCAAATAGGAGTCCATTAGCCTGGAGGAGGGGAGGGTCTCATGTCAAAACTGGTGAAACAGGCCAGGGAGTTCGCCAGGAGCTTCCGGGTTGACGACGGGAAAAAGTTCAGGTTGAAGGAGTTCGCCCCCGGCGAGACCCTCGGCCTCAAGCATCGGGAGGGGATCAAGGATCTGGCAGCCGAGACCCTCCAGGAGGAAATCGAGCTCCTTTCGGAGATGCAGGACAAGCTCTATGCCCAGGACCGTTGGGGGCTCCTCCTCATCTTCCAGGCCATGGACGCTGCAGGCAAGGACGGCACCATCAAGCACGTCATGTCCGGCATCAACCCCCAGGGGTGCCAGGTATACTCGTTCAAGGCACCCTCTCCTGAGGAACTTGACCATGACTTCCTCTGGCGCACCTCCCGGTGCCTGCCCGAGCGGGGGCGGATCGGCATCTTCAATCGCTCCTACTACGAGGAGGTGCTTGCTGTCCGGGTTCACCCGGAATTCCTGGAGAAGCAGAGACTCCCTCCCCGCCTCGTGACGAATCAGATCTGGAAGGAGCGGTTCGAGGACATCTCCAGCTTCGAGCGGTACGCAACGAGAAACGGCATCGCCATCCGCAAGTTCTTCCTCAATGTTTCCCGGGATGAACAGAAGAAGCGTTTCCTGGAGCGTCTCGACAATCCTGACAAGAACTGGAAGTTCTCCATGGCGGACGCCCGGGAGCGGGAACGCTGGGACGACTACATGGCCGCCTACGAAGACATGATCCGTCATACGGCATCGACGCACGCGCCGTGGTACGTGGTGCCGGCCGACAACAAGTGGTTCACCCGCCTGGTGGTGGCCGCAGCCGTCATCGAGGCGCTGGACGACATGAACCTGGCGTATCCCAAGGTGGACGACGAAAAACGGAAAGAACTTGAGGCGGCTCGGTCCATGCTGGAAGGAAAGAGGCCGGCTCGTGCCTGACGGATGAGAGTTCTAGTGGCCGTTTAGTAACGTTCAAAAGTGTTTGCATTGGACCGGCTTATCTGGACAGGGCTAGGACCTTTTCCTGCGTTCCAAGGCCGCCAGAGGCGGCCAAGTCTCCCGGGCTGGTCTTCTACGGTTTATCTACGGGGGAGTTTTGCCCCCTCCCGCTGTTCCCCTCGCATGCGCTTGGGGCCAGGGGTTTCCCCCATAGATAAACCGTGAAAAGACAGCGCCCTCCCGCCAGTCACTCCAGAAAAGGCCCCAGCCCTGTCCTGAATTCAGCTCGATGTTAGGAGTGTTTCTGGAAGCCCATGCAAACACTTTTGAACAACA
Source organism: uncultured delta proteobacterium (assembly GCA_963702565.1). GTDB lineage: Bacteria > Desulfobacterota > DSM-4660 > Desulfatiglandales > HGW-15 > CAVPDE01. The sequence goes on from CAVPDE010000020.1 coordinate 133,375, forward strand.
CCAAACTGCTCTGAATGCCAAGGGGCAAGAAATCATGAAGCATGATTCTTGGGAAATTCAAAGAATCGCAACTTGCCGCCGTGTTCCCGAATCCCTTTCCACGAGGTAACCTTTAAATCCATGCAGCATACGCCGCCGGTCGGGATATTGTCGATCGGTTGGTCGCAGATAGTGTTGGCTAATCCGGTTAACCCTGGATTGTGGCCGATGAACATGGCCCGATTGACTGAATTGTTCATGTTTTTAATAACCTGGATCAAGACAGCTTCATCAGCCAAATAAATAGTCTCACTGTATTGAATTTTATCCAGGGGATAATGGATCGCATCGGCGAGCATCCTCGCGGTCATGGCCGCCCTGTTGGCCGGACTGGATATCACGAGATCCGGCGCTGCTTTTAGTTTTTTGAGAATGGTTCCCATGAGCAGGGCGCTCTTGCGGCCGCGATTGCTAAGGGGTCTTTCAAAATCATCCAGCTCAGGATAGTCCCAGCTTGATTTGGCATGTCTGATCAGATAAAGGGTTTTCACGAATTCTCATCCTTCTGAAATGGGTTAGAAGCGTTCAAAAGTGTCTGCATGGTGCCTGTCCACCCAGGACAGGGCTGGGGCCTTTTCTTGCGTTCCAAGGGCTCCCGGCCTGCTCATTTCAAGGAGTTGCGGACGGGTGATGCCCGCCCGCTTCGCCTGACGGCTCGCAATTCGGCGGGCAGTGCCTCCCCCCTCGCTGTTCCCCTCGCTGTCGCTCGGGGCCATCGGGTCCCCCATTCCGTAACTCCCTGAAATGAGGAAGGCCTCCCGCCAGTCACTCCAGAAAAGGTCCCAACCCTGTCCTGAGTTCATCTCGATGTTAGGAGTCTTTCTGGAAGCCCATGCAACCACTTTTGAACAACACCAAAAAGTCAAGGGAATGAAGGAATACTCATTCTGAGAGAGGGCTACTTGATTGAAATCGGTTTGTGCAACCACTTCTTGTCATCCGCTACCCGTCCGCATTTTTCGCAGAGGAATTTTGGCTGTTTGACGATATCCATGAATTCATCGAGTTTTTCAGCCAGACGATCTTCCTTCCACTTGCAAAGCTTTTTTTCCTTTTCTGCCATCTCTTATCTCCTTCCGATTAAGTGTTCTTTCCGCCTCTCCAGCCAACCCTGCCGGACCTGAAAGGTCAAAGCAGGCAACAACTACCACTTAGTATAAGGCTTTTTGACCAGGTTGGAATTGAAATAGCGTGGATCTCCGGTGACCTCTTCCCCCACCCATTCCGGCTTAGGGAAGGGTTGATCTTCGCTCTCCAATTCCACTTCAGCAATGATCAATCCCAGGTTTTCCCCGAAGAATTCGTCGATTTCCCAGACGACTCCCCCCTCCTCCAACCGATAACGGTCTTTCTCGATCAGAGGCTTCTCGCAGAGGTTCAGCAATTCCTTTGCGTCCTCGTAGGGGATCTCGTATTCGAATTCCGGGCGGGTTGCTCCAACCGCCATTCCCTTGATCGTCAAGTAGGCCTTGCCCCCTGCGGTGCGTACACGGACCGTTCTCCCTTTTGCAGTACTCAAAAACCCCTGACGCACCCTCGTGGCACTGGCGCGGCGCCAGGCAGATCCTTTGATCAGAAACTTCCTTTCGATTTCCCTGGCCATATCCCTCTCATGTTCACAATTGAATTCCTGGCGGCACGGTTGCGTCCGATCCGCCAGTGGAACGCATGATTTTTTTAACAGTTTAGCTCTTTGAAATGAAACACAGAAAAAGGCCACGGGGTCCCTCCAAAAACAGAACAACGAAGACGCCACACCTCAGTGGCAAGCTCCAGGTCATGGGTGAGGCGGGCGGAGGGCTACAGGGAGACTCGCCATGTAACACCCCGCTGGCAGGTGTCGGTGAAACCTCGCCGCCCGCCTTCGCTGCCCCTTATCTGCAGAGTCTTTCCCGCACACTCTTCGTTTTCTGTTTTGAGAGAGACCCCCATGGCCTGAGCCATCCATTTCAAAGAGCTAAACTGTTACGATTTTTTTAACTTTGTCCCAAAGGCTTTGATACGACTTTGAGGCCGCTGACCCGGGAGAGAAGGCCACAACCGGTTCGCGGTGCAGTCCCATTTTTTCGACTTGGGCCAGATAAGGAATAGGGCTTTCCAAAAGTTCTTGATCGTCTCCGGCGCTGTGGCGATCAGTTCCTGGTGCATTTTCTTGTGACCGTCGACCATGGAAAAGAATACGTAAATCCTGGCCTCATCAAAATCTCTTTTCTTGCAGAAAGACAACAATTGTCGATAGGTTCGCAAAGACAGCGTCGTCGGTATCAGCGGCACAAGGGTAAAGTCGGCAGCGGTGAATATATTTTCGGCCAGAACACTGATCGTGACCGGGCAGTCCAGCAGGATGAGGTCGTAGTCGTCCTTGAAAGGGGCCAATATTTTTCTGAGCCTTTTTTGGGGATGCTTGAGTTGATTAAACCTTATGTCCAAGTTGCGCAGAGAAAAATCGGCCGGCAGCAAATCCAGATTTTCATAATCCGTGCGTTTGACGCTCTTGAAAACCTGCTTGCCCCCTTTGAGCAAGCCCTTGGCCCCGGATCTCAGTTTGGGTTTGACCCGAAAATAGAACGTTGCGGAACCTTGCGGGTCCAGATCGCAGAGAAGGGTTTTCATGCCGGTTCGCGCTGCCAGGTAGGATAGATTGACTGCCGCAGCGGTCTTGCCTACGCCTCCTTTGTTGCTGTAGATGGCCAGTGTTGTCATGGGTCGCTCAGAGGTGTTTGCACCGTGAAAAGATTTTGAAACAATTCCTTGTTTGCAGGCGCTGCAAAATCCGCAAAGGTTTCGGCAAAGGCATTTCTAACGATCTTCCGGTCTCCTGCCAATGCCCCGACCAGGCTGCCGATTGCCAAGAATACTTTTTCCGACTGGCCACGGGTTACGGGCAGCTGCGTGGCGACGGTCATAAGATATTCTTCCTGCACCCGTAGGTCATTGAAGTCCCCCAGGTTGTCTTGCAGCCTCTTCAATTGTTCAATCAAGGCTATTTATGGTTTCCGGGTGAAACAGGCTGGCGAAAAACTCCATCAGATATCGCAGTTTTTTGCAGTGAATTCTCAGGACATGCAGCATCCGATCATCGGTGCTTTCCGAGATCTTGTTGCCCGCTTTTACAGCGCTCTGGTATTTCTTGAGGATTCTTTTTCGCGCCAGAGTGATTGCCGGAACCCCGGCATTCGCCGCAGCCGGGGAATCCTGTGGTGATGTGTCTAGGAATGCTTCCCAATCCTTGAGAACCGTTGCAACCCGTTTAGATTTCAATCCGCGAATGACTTTCTGGAAAGCCTCTGAGCGTTTCTTCCGCAAATAGTCGAACAAGGGCTCGATGTCTTTGCGCAAGACCGGTGCAACCTTTGCTTTATATGCCGTTTCCTTGAGAAGGCAGACATCCAGGTCCCGCAGCTCATTGGTGAGTTGACCTACAAAGGCGAAATCTTTCTTAAAACGTTCGGTGGTCTCCGCCGGGAAGACCGATCGAATTTGACCCAGTGCAGCGCGGGTTCTGCGGACAGCCACCCGGAAATCATGGATGAATTCCGTATCGATGTCCTTCTCGATGTGGACGGCGTTGACCTGTAGGACTCGCAACAAAAACCGCAAAATGACCTTTGCCGCCTCATCTGCGCGCACAGCCGGGTCGAGCTGAAAGGCCAGTTTGGAAGAGTAGCTGCCCGGGGTTTTATCAGAGGCCTTCAGTCCTTTGAAATAAATCTCATCTTCCGTGCTAACGGTAAGCCCCGCTTGTTCGAATCTTCGGGCTATTCTCTGAAAGTGTTTGGAATAGCCTCTCACCGGCTCCAGCCACAAATGAGCCGCGAGCGCGGGCGCCTTTCTGTCGCGGGAAGATCGAATCTCTTCATAGACCAGGCGCACGACGGTTTTTCCCTCCTGATCCAAGAGCCTATAAGGCCTGGATAGGGAATGGATTTCAGCGAGCTTCAAAAGTGCGCGCACGTCAATGACCGCTGCCAACTGTTCTTTCAATTTGCCAGGGGGAAACTCCCAAATAAAAACGGGTACAGAGGGAATGGTAACGCTGTAAAGTATTTCTCTCTCGGACAGTTTGCGTAGGTGCAGCTTGTCGCCGCTGCTGTATAAAACGAGGGACTTATTGAACAAGCGCCAGTCGAAGGTATCATAGATCCGGACGGTTTCAGTCTTACCACGCTCTTTTTTGACCACATAGGGATCGGACGATTCATTAATGAATTGTTCGATATCATATTCACCCGGCAGATTGAATCGAGTAGGATCAACCATGGCTTGTCGGTTTACTCACGAGTGTGTCTTTCCTTGGGCATGCTTTCCGACCAGAAAGCCGGCGGCGACCGCGTTTCGGAGCGGAGACATGTTTTTCAGGATGCGCGCTGGAAAGATCTATGAACACTTTTTGAGCCGCTCGACATTCCGCGCGTTTCCCGTGATGACGAAGGACGTAGCAGGCTGTCGGGTTGCATATCCCATGCCGAGCAGTTGTCGTTTTCAAATACGCTCAGGATCTGCTCCAACTCCTCTTTGATATGGGGATCCTTCACAGGCATGATGCACTCCATGCGGCTGAAAAGGTTGCGCCGCATCCAGTCGGCCGAGCCGATGAAGAATTCGGGATTGCCCCCATTTTCAAAACGATAAATGCGCCCGTGCTCCAGGAAGCGGCCGATGGTACTAAAGACGCGGATGTTCTTGGACAGGCCTGGAACCCCCGCACGCAGGCAGCAAAGACCGCGAACATTGAGACTGATCGGCACGCCCGCCAGGCCGGTACGATAGAGTTCGCGGATAATGCGCGGATCCTGCAGCTGATTCATCTTGGCGCGAATGCCGCAAGGGCGCCCTTTTTTCTTATGCTGAATCTCGCGTCGAAACAACTTGGTGAAGCGCCTGAACATATTGTCGGGAGCAACAAGAAGCCTTTTGTAGCCGGGTGACTTTACGGCGCCTGTCAGCTCGTTGAACAGGGTCGCGACTTCGGTCCCCAGTTCCGGATCGCAACTGAGAATGCCCAGGTCTTCGTAGATCCGGGCAGTGCCGGGGTGGTAGTTGCCCGTTCCCACATGGAAATAGTGACGAATGCCGTCCTTCTCCGCGCGCACGACCAGGGCGGCTTTGACATGGGTCTTTAGTCGCTCCATTCCATAAACGACATGCACCCCGGCCCGCTCCAGCCGCTTGCCCCAGGACATATTGGACGCCTCATCGAAGCGCGCGGTGATCTCCACCAGCGCAGACACCTGCTTTCCCCGCTGCGCCGCTTCCATCAGAGTCCGGAGCACCGGCGAATCGCTGTTGGTACGATAGACCGTCAGCTTGATCGCCAACACCTGCGGGTCAATGGCCGCACTGCGCAGGAAATGGAGAGTGGAGCTGTCGAAGCTGTGGTAAGGATGGTGCAGCAGAATATCGCCTCGACGGATTTCACTGAATATCTCCGCGGGCTTGTCAGGATTCAGGCGGCGCAGTCTAGGGTGGCTTACGGGCTCATGGGGCGGATCGCGCAGCTCCGGGTAACCGTTCACTCGGAATTTCATTAAATCAGCCAGACCCAGCAGCCCCTGTGTCGATTCAAGATCCTTTATGTCCGCCTTGAGCTGCTTGGCAATCCAACGCTGAAGCTTTTCCGGCATTTCTTCGCTTACCTGGAGTCTCACGACGCCCGCAAACTTCCGGGCTGTCAGCTCGTTGGTTACCATGGCGATGATGGAGCCTGGTATGAGGTCGGCTTCCGGTCCGTCCAGGATGTTCTCGCTCCCACGGGTCATCCTTGGCAATGCGGGTGACGCGGAAAAAATAACACTCGAGGCGATGGGCCTTGTGAAACAGCAGGTTGAGGTTGGAGGCGATCACCTGCTCTAAAGGAACAAAACCGGGATCCTTGGGCAGCGGTACCCAGCGCGGGAGGTTCGTCGGCACTTTGACCCGAACAAAACGGTTTTGTTTCTTCTTGGCATCCTTGACGATCACCGCAAGGTTCAGTCCGAGGTTGGCTATGAATGGAAAGGGATGGGAAACGTCTACGGCAAGCGGTGTCAGGACAGGAACCACGGATTTGCGGAAATACCGCTTCATTTGAGAAGACTGCTTTTTGTTCAGATCCTTGTAATCCAGCACCGGTATCCCGGCCTTGGCCAAGGCCGGCAGCAGGTTATCATGCACGAGCCGCGAAACAAGGCGGCTCTGCTGATGCAGCTCAATTCGGCAGGCCCGCAGTTCCTCTTCCAAACTCAGCCCGCCGCGGGAGGGTTTCTCTTTTTTCATCCTGCGCTTGAGCCCGCCCATGCGTTTCATGGCAAATTCATCGTGAAGCATCCCCATGATGCCTGCAAACTTGATACGCTCAAGCAGGGGCAAGTCAGGATCCTCAACCTGCGCGAGAACGCGCCGGGCGAAACTGAGCCAGCTTAACTCTCGATTGATCAGGGCAGCCGTTGAATCAAGCTTGATTCTTTTTGCTTTTGGAGCGATTTTCGTCCCCTTTTTCATAGACCCATCCTTGACGGCACCAATGCAGTTGAAAAAGTTGCCGGCCCGGGTTCGAACCTCCGCCTCATGCTTTTCTGTACCCTATGAGTGCTCTTTGTCCTCAAACAGCGATGAGACGATTGAAACATAAGCCGGGGGATGAAACAATTCAAGAACTCTAACAAAATCAGGGCAAAGATGCAAGGCGAGGAACGTCACCACGGAAGGGGGACGTTTTGCGCTTTTTCCATTCTTCTGGTATGATTCAAACCACTTCCATGAACAACCCTCGATCTTGACACGATTCAAGATCGGTTCGCGGTATTGTTTGCCAAGCACTAGCCCGACGGTACAGGGTGTGTTATGCGACAACCCTATAAGATGTTGATTTCGAGCAGAACTTTCGTCTCTGCACATGCGAAGCATTTACGAAAGTTGACATCCTGTGTTATCTGGAAGATGGACTCAAAAGCGGTTTTATCTGGAAACCATATGTACAGAGATTTGGTCAAATAGAAAAGGAGACGAAATGAAAGCAGAATTCACAGCAATCATCGAACCCGCACCGGAAGGGGGCTACTGGGCGATTTGTCCCGAGGTACCTGGCGCCAATGGACAGGGTGAGACGATAGAGGAAACGAAGAATAGTCTGCGGGAGGCTATTCAACTAATCCTGGAAGACCGCAAGGCAGACATACTTCGAGGATTGCCCGAGGATGCCATTCAAGAAAAGGTGTTGATTGGATGAAGCGTCGAGACCTGGAGCGTAGATTGAGAATAGCTGGGTGTTATTTGAAGAGGGAAGGGACTTCACATTCCCTTTGGATCAATCCGAAAAATGGTGTAATGGAAGCGGTCCCCAGACACATCGAAATCAAAGAACCATTGGCATATCAGCGATCTCCCTTCGCCTGCGACGCTGGCAGCGAACATTGGATGAAGCTCCCCTTAGCACGCTGCGGGGCTTGAGCGCAATTGCGCCGAAGCTCGCGTCGCTCTTCTATCGGGCCGAAGCCGTTGGCGAAGTCAGACTCTCTTTGCAGCAAGTTCCAGGGTATCCCGGCGAAGGCGAATGAACAGGAAAATCAGACAATCGGACACTCCTGACGGCGCGCCGCCTAAAACTCCCTTATGGACTCCGGCTTTACGAACTCATCTTCTTATCTCTTTTGGTTCCTGTCCTTCACGGAGCTGTGCTCCCAACCTGATTAACATGTCGTGGGTTATCATTTCATGAGACACAAGGGAGCCGCCGAGGGACGAGAACATCTCCCTGGCTCTGCTCGCCCAGACATGTTCCAGGATGAGAAGGAGTGCGGAATGGCCAGGAGGCAGCTCTTCTGCCATCTTCTGGAGATGCCTCTCGGAGATACCCGAGGCATCCGCGGCAGCCCCCTCTCCTGCAAGGTCAGGCCTTCCTGCCACCAGTCCTATCAGGTAGCCGATGACGGTATTCATCTCGACTGCCTCTTCCTCGTCCAGATCGCCGCCTTCTAGAACAAAGACATCCCCCTCGCGGTCTTTTACAAGCACGATATAGGCAACCGGTCTGAGGAGATCCCTGTTCAGGATGCTCTTCAGCCGCTTCATCACATCGATGGGGAGAAGCTTGCCTTCAAACCTGATGTTGACCAACTGCAGGAAGCCAAACTTGGCAAGATCACTTTCCGTAACATGCATGGCGCCCAACGGATGACGCTGTGGGGGGGTATCCCCTGAGATAAACACCCCGAGGTGAACCTGTTTTTTCTTGTCGGCTGATGTTATTCCGCGGACATTATGCCAACTTTCCTCGAAGAGCCGATGGGAGACAAAAGCGCTAGCCCGCTTGGCAAAAGGATCCTGGTAGTAGACGTACTTGTTGTCCATGCCCAGCACGACAAAGTAATGGTCGTCTTCCCAATCCTCCTGGGCGGACTTATCCGAGTTCTCACGGCTCCTCCAGGCCTGGCCGCACACGATGACCGGCATGCCTTTTGTAAGCGCAGCATGGAGGTCCGGAAGGGTGAGGTTCTCCTGCACTTCTGCGTTAAAGCCCAACTCGCGGGCAACCCTCACGATGTCTCCGACGTAGGTCCCGGTCTCAGGACTGGTATTGAGCCGCTGCATCAGCTCCTGTTCTTCAACATCCTTTCCCCAGTAGCTCAGAACGGCCTGTAGGGCCGATGCGCCGCAGGAATACTCGGTGCTCTGGCGGGTACTGGTGAGCAGTGGAAATCTCTTCATGGATAGTAATACCTCCCTTGCAAAGCCTTGCGCGAGCAAGTTGGTGAAAAACACCTACTGTTCAGGCTGCTCAAAAACGGCCAGATGCAAGGCACCCGAAATTCCGAAGAGTGAGGCGTACATTGGAGTACGCCGCAACGATGAGGAATGACGGTAACGCCGCAGATGGGCGTTTTTCAGCAGCCTGCTACTTGACCTGGATATAAGCGCCCAGGAACTGGAAGACAGACCAGATATCGTCGACCTTGATCCATTCGCCGGTCGTGTGCGCGTCCCGGTACCCGACCGAGATTTCGACCGCTTGAATTCGTTTCTCCGCCCAGACGTTGGCGTCGCTCGCGCCGCACGATTCCTCCCACGCGACCTTCCAGCCGTGCGCGGTCATCGCCGCTTTCAATTCTTTGATGAACGGGTCCTTCTTGTCGTAGCGGTAGCCGCGGCAGGCCAGCGTGCTCTTGAAGTAGAGCTTTGCCCCGCGCCGCCGCCCCACTGCCCGCTTGAAGGCGCGGTTCATGACGTCGACCTGGGCCAGAGCGCTCTTCTGGGAATGGCTCCGCGCTTCGGCGCGCATCACCGCCTCCGGCGGGATGCTGTTGACGGCCGTGCCGGCAGCCAGGGTGCCGATGTTGGCGGTGGTCTGGCGGTCGATCCGCCCGAGCTTTAGTGCGCGGATCGCATCGGCCGCGATAGCGAGCGCGTTGATCCCCTTCTGCGGCTCGACCCCGGCATGCGCCGCCCGCCCTTTCACCTTGATCTCGACATTGTAGATATACGGCGAGGCGATCGTGATCCGGCCGGGATCGTCGGACCCGTCGAGGATCAAGCCTTCGCGAGCTCGGATCCGGTTCCTGTCCAGATGGTGCACGCCGTCGAGGTCCGCCTCTTCCTGGCGCGTGAAGACGAGTTCAAGGGGCCGGATGCGCCAGCCCTGGCGAACGGCCTCTTCCGCGACGCCGATCGCAGCCGCCAGGCCGGCCTTGTCATCGGCTCCGAGGATGGTCCGCCCGTCGGAACGGACCACGCCGTTGCGGACCATTGGCTTCACTCTCCGCCCCGGTTCGACTGTATCCATATGGGCCGAAATCACGAGCGGCTTGCCCTCGCCTGAAACCTTGGCGATCACGTTGCCGTAAGCATCGCGGCCGGCCCTGATCTTGTGGCGGGCAAGATGCTTGATGATATAGTCCCCGACCGACTTCTCCTCGCCGGACGGCGAGTCGATCCGGCAGAGGTCGAGGAAGAGCTCCAGCAGTTCCGATTTTTTCATAAGAACTCCTTTTTTCGGCCATGGACTCTAAGGGAGTTTGCCGTGTGGGTCAAGAGCGAAATCAATTTGCACGAAGCAGATCGCCCGGCAAGCGCTTCAACTCATGACGAAGTGCGTGATATTCTCAAGCGCCTTTTTCAGTTCCTGGCGGAAGTCGGAATGGGCGATGGAGATGAGAGCTTCGCAAATTCACCGTACCGAATTCGGTGAGCACCGGCCTCACCCCATATTGGACCAAAGTCCAATATCTTTTTTCTTTCCATTCCCATAAATTCCATCCTGTGCCTTCTGTGATGTGCTACCCTTGGGGAAGCCCTATGATGAACAGGGGCTGGTCGGTGCAATTGAACTCGCTTGTGATGAGGGATTAGGAGCACCGCCGCATGGACTTTCAAGGAGGGAAGAAGGATGTTCGCGAGGCATAACCCTGCATGGTGTTGGGCATTTCTGTACAGGGCGCGGAGACTGTCGACACCCATGGCGGTCAGGTTTACGGCAGCGGCGATAAGTTTCATGGTCATGCTGTTTTGGGCAAGGACTGCTGCCGTGGCGAGTGAGGCAGTTTCCCAGGAGGAACCCACAACCGTTTCCGTGGAGGAAAGCGTCTCTTCGATCGAGCGCTCTTTTGTCGAAAAGGAGGCCAGGCCCGGGTTCTTTCCATGGCTGAAGGAGCAGGTGAAGGACGCCGATCCTTTTTTCCGGGACACCAAGCTCGATGTCAATCTCAGGACCTATTATTTTTACCGAGACAATTACCCCAATACCACGCCCCAGACCAACGAAGCCTGGGCGATCGGTGGAGCGCTCTGCCTACAGGTCGGGATGGTTTCTCAACCATTTCGGAATCGGGGCGGTAGGCTGTACACTCTCCGAGCCGCTCTATGCGCCGGACGACCGTGACGGCACGCAGCTCTTAAAACGGGACAGAAGGGCTATGCCGTCCTTGGCCAATTCTATGGAGGGTGAAAGTCATAGAAGAGAATTACGTGAACCTCTACCGCTATGAATACAACACTCCCTATATCAACAAAGACGACGGCCGCATGACCCCCAAGACATTCGAGGGCTACACCTTTACGGGATCCTCAGGAGGCAAGGACGGCGCTCCGGGATTCAGGTACGGCGGCGGGTACATCACGAAAATCAAAGAGCGCAACTCGGATGATTTTGTGTCCATGTCCCGGGATGCGGGAGCGTCGGTCGACAGGGGGGTTGGATTGGCAGGAGTCAATGTATCTTTGGGCCGCTTCTCCATAGGGGCTATCGACTACTACTGTGACGATGTGATCAACATCGGGTACGCAGAGGCCAAATATACCTGGCCTGTAACTCAGAAACTCGGGCTTCTTTTCGCCGCTCAGTTCACGGATCAGAGGAGCGTAGGGGAGGATCTTCTCAAAGGATATGCTTTCTCGGTCAACCAGGTCGGCGTTGAAAACGGAGAGTGAGCTATAGCGGGGCGCTCTTTACCCTGGCTTTCACGACGGCTTCCAGCGGAGCGGATCTGCAGAATCCCTGGAGCAGCTATCCGGGTTACACCTAGCGTCCAGGTGAAGGATTTCAATCGGGCAAAGGAGAAAGCGTTTCTCGTGAAGGCGGCCTACGACTTCACGCCCTTGGCCTCGAAGGAGTGACGGCTTATGCTCTCTTTGTCCATGGATGGGACAGGATCAATCCATCCACGGGACGGGATGTGTCCAACGAAAACGAGATGGACCTCGATCTCCAGTGGAAGCCGAAGTCAGGGTTCTTCAAGGATTTCTGGCCCCGGCTCCGCTATGGCGTGGTCCGCGAGCATGAGGGGCAGGAGAGATACATTCACGACTTTCGCATCATCCTGAACTATGATTTCTCGTTGCTGTGATTGTCCCTCTCGCGGCACTTGGGAAAAAGCCTCGCTCTTAGGAGAAGACCTCAGTTTAGGTTGTGTACCGGGATGCAGGCACAAAGTTGCAAAGGCACATAGGCACAAAGATGCAAAGGGACAAAGTGACAAAGGTGTAAAGGCACAAAGCAGAAAGAATCCGTCCGCTCTGTCCCTTTGTCCCTCAAGCTGTCGGCTTCATCCGACAGCAGTTGACTTCATAGCGGAAAAAATCCTATGTTCAAAAAGATCATGAGTTTCTGGAGTGAAGAACGCAGCCTGACAACGCTCCTCGTGCTCCTGGCGATCAACATGTTCGTCCTTGAACCGGTGATCAGGGAGGGAACCAGGATCGCCTTCTTGAGAGGGGTGTTTTCCTCTCTGCTCCTGCTGGCGGGCCTGCTGACCGTGACCCGACATAAGACCCTCAGGATCGTTTTTGCCGTATTCGTCACGCTGACGATGATGGTCCACTGGAGCCGGATTGCTTTCGGTACAAGAGCGCTCATGGGCTGGGACGCCTTCCTTTTGCTATTGTCCATGCTTGCGCTCATGGTTATTGTTTTGGCGCAGGTCAACCAAAAAGGCCCTGTCACAGGACACCGGGTGCGGGGCGCTGTAGCAGGGTATTTGTTGTTAGGCATGGCTTGTGCTTACGCCTATTCGTTGATCGATACTCTGATCCCAGGATCGTTTCATATGCCGGCGGCGGATCTGCAGTCCAGGCAAGCTCAGTCTGATGCGTTTAACTATTTCAGCATCGTGACGCTCACCACCCTGGGCTACGGGGATATCACGGCCGTCCATCCGGTGGCGCGATCGGTAGTCATGATGGAGGCCCTTCTGGGTCAGCTCTACCCGGCCATTCTCATCGCACGGCTGGTCACGATGCAGATGGAAACGCGGAAGAACAAAGCGGCGTAGCCGCCGACAAATTCGAAGCACGAAGCACGAAACTCGAAACAAAAACAAATGACCAAAATTCGAATGACCCAAACAAGTTCAAAAGGCAGAGAGAAATTTGATTTTCTCCCAAGAAATCCTCTCTACCGTCACCCCGGCGAAAGCCGGGGTCCAGAAAATTCGTAGCGAGTTGGAAACACTGGATTCCGGCGCCTGCCCCGGACGTGATCCGGGGTTCGCCGGAATGACAGAGAGGGTCGATACCTGGCCTTTTACGAATGCATCAAGAATGATAATGAAAAAATAAGGATGCTTGCTGGAGGTAGAGTGATGAAAATTAAACTGGCTTTAGTGGTCACAGTGGCTGGTGCTCTGCTGATAGGTTCCCTGTTCTCTGGCGCGCCTGTTTGGGCCGCGAAGAAGGAAGCGACGAAAGCGCAGAAGCAGGCCGACGTTCGCAAGACGGTGAACGAGACGCTCAACCGCCTCTATAAGTTGCAGCCCACATCGAAGGCGGCGATCGAGAAGGCGGCGGGATATGCGGTGTTCAGCAACTTCGGAATGAAGATCTTCGTTGCCGGTAGTGGTTCGGGCAAGGGGATTGCCGTCCAGAATGCGACCAAGAAAGAAACCTTCATGAAGATGATCGAGCTCCAGGCCGGCCTGGGGTTTGGGGTGAAAAAGTTCAGGCTCGTTTGGGTTTTTCAGACGGAAGAAGCGCTCAACAGCTTCGTGAACTCGGGCTGGGAATTGGGCTCGCAAGCGACCGTCGGGGCGCAGTACGATGACAAGGGGGGCGGTGTGGCAGGCGCTGTCGCCATCTCCAAAGGTGTCTGGCTGTATCAGCTGACCGACGACGGCTTAGCGGCGGAGCTTACGGCAAAAGGAACAAAGTATTACAAGGATGACGACTTGAATTGAACCACGTTTGCATGAGGGGTGGCACCTGCGCCTTAGACGGCCTGAAATCGCAGAGGCGCGAATAGAAACCGAGGCCATGGAGGGAGGAGCAAGAGCATGAAAAGAACATGTGGATTAATCGCTGCACTCATTTTGATCGTTGCCTTAGCAGCAGGATGCGCGGGGAGCTATGGAAAAATGAGGGTGGCCGATAAGGACGTGATGACCGTAGAGACCCTGGTGAACAACTGGCAGAATTACGAGGTCTATTATTACGGGGACGGGAACAGGGCAATCGCAGTACTCTTTGATCCCAAGACAGACGGAAAGACTCTGAAAATGGGACCCCGGTGGGATAGAATGCCCGATCAAACCACGCTGAACAAGATGGTGGGCTATATCAAACAGGAACCCTTCCGTGGGGTGTATGGCCCCAGGCTGTGGACTGTTCTGGGTCCGGATGGTTCGACTTACGGTTATACCTACACCGTTCTTACGGAACTTCTCCTGGAAGTGGTGGATGAGAAAACAATGCTTGTGGTGACCGGGGACTAGGGTACGTCGAGAAGGGAGCAACATGCCGGCAGCGGAATTGACCGTTGCAAAAATCTTGAAGCGGCGTTAAATTATTGAACTAAACGATGAGCGCCGGTGGGTATTGCGTAAGATTGAAAGAAACCCGGAGCAGGGAGAGGAGAAGAGGCATGAAAATAAAAAGACCTTTGATCAAAGTATTGGCCGTTGTTCTGGCGCTTCTGCTGGGGGCCCCTCAAGGGGTTGTCGCGCAGAGCGAAGGGGACAAGCCCTTTAAACAGGAAGAGCTGGACCAGCTGGTAGCGCCCATCGCCCTTTATCCTGACTCGCTTCTGGCCCAGATTCTGATGGCCTCTACCTATCCTCTTGAGGTGGTGCAGGCTCAGCGCTGGGCCAAGGCCAACCAGAACCTCAAGGGAGATGCCCTGACAGCGGCTCTGGAGAAGCAGGACTGGGACCCGAGCGTCAAGTCCCTGGTGAATTTCTCCCAGGTGCTGGATATGATGAATGAGAAGCTGGACTGGACCCAGAAGCTGGGCGATGCCTTTCTTGCGCAGCAGAAAGAGGTGATGGACACGGTCCAGAAGCTCCGCCTGAAAGCTTATGGGGAAGGCAACCTGAAGACCACTGAGCAGCAGAAGGTTGTTGTTGAAGAAGAGACAAAGACCATCATCATCGAGCCGGCAAAGACTGAGGTCGTCTATGTCCCGACCTACAATCCCACAGTGGTTTATGGCGCCTGGCCGTACCCGGCCTATCAGCCTTATTACTATTACCCGCCCGGATACGTTCCCGGCGCAGGGTTGTTCGCCTTTGGAGCAGGTGTGGCTCTGGGGGCTGCCTGGGGCTACGCGTGGGGAGGCTGCGGATGGGGGCGCGGTGAAGTCGATGTCGACGTGAACCGGAACACGAACATCAACAACAATATTGACCGAAGCAAGGAAAGGAACAAGGTGTCGACCGGCGAGGGCGGAAAGGGCTCGTTTAAGCACAATCCGGAGCACCGCAAAGGAGCCTCTTACAGGGACCAGAAAACGGCTCAGCAGCACGGCAGAGGAGGATCGCGGGATGCAGCCCAGTCACGGGACTCCTACCGGGGCCGGGACGGCGGGGGAAGACAGGATGCGTCCGCGGGCACGTCAGACCGGTCCCGCGGTGGCCAGCAAATGGATCGTGGTGGCGCTTCGGCGGGTCAGATGGACCGAGGAGGCGCCCTCAGCGGCGCGGATCGGGGCGGGGGCTCGACCAGGGAAGCCAGTAGCCGAGGAAATCAAAGCATGTCCTCTTCGCGTGGCGGCGGTGGCGGTGGAGCGCGTGAGGCGGCGGCGGGGGCGGCGGCGGTGGTGGCGGCGGCAGCCGCGGCGGCGGTGGTGGCGGTGGAGGCGCGGCGGCGGCGGTGGCGGTCGAGGCGGTGGCGGCGGCCGCAGGTAACCCACCCGGAAGCACTCACCCACTTGCGAAAGGAGGAAAAAGCCATGGTGCTATATGTCAATACAAAGAAAAGGGATTCATGGTTCAAAGGTTGCGGGGCGCTCATTATAGCCGCTGCATTCATTGCCCTGTTCATCTTCGGTTCGGCTCATGCGCAGACCGTGAAGCAGCGCACGTTTGCTACCCCGGAAGAGGCGGTCAAGGCCCTGGTCGAAGCCATGAAAGCGAATGACGAGAAGGCCCTGGAAGCGATTTTCGGGCCAGGGAGCAAAGACATTCTAGTGTCCGGGGATCCTGTTGCTGACAAAGCGGTGCGAGAGCGATTCATCAGTCGTTACGGAGAGAAGAACAGGTTGGAGGTAACCGAGGCCAAGGCGAATCTCAGCCTTGGAAATGATGATTGGCCGTTTGCTGTTCCAATCGTGAAGAAGGATGGCCTGTGGCGTTTTGACACCAAGGCGGGCAGGGAGGAAGTTCTCGCGAGAAGGATCGGGCAGAATGAATTGAGTGCCATCCAGGTCTGCCTGGCCTTTGTGGATGCCCAGCGGGAATATACGCTCAAGGACCGAGACGGTGACGGTCTGCTGGAATATGCGCAGAAATTCGGTAGCGACAAGGGGAAAAAGAACGGCCTGTATTGGAAAGCGGCACAGGGCGAGGAGCAGAGCCCTCTGGGTCCTCTTGCCGCGGCGGCGCATAAGCAGGGCTACAGAAAGAAAGGACAGCAACCGGAACCCTTTTACGGCTATTTCTATCGTATTTTAACGGGCCAGGGAAAGAACGCGCCGGGCGGCGCTTATGACTATATGGCGAAGGGAAATATGATCGGAGGGTTTGCTCTTGTGGCCTATCCGTCCAAGTATGCCAATTCAGGGGTCATGACCTTTATCGTCAATCATGATGGAGTGGTTTATCAGAAAGACCTGGGTAAAAACACCGAGAAGGCGGCCCAGGCGATGAAGCTCTTCGATCCGGACAGCACGTGGACAAAGGCGAATTAGGAATGAATTAAAGCCAAAGCATGAGGTTCACCCCCTCCCTAACCCCTGGTCGCCTTCGGCGCCGCCTGAGGCGGGTAAACCTCCCCCCTTGAGGGGGAGGGGAGGGTGGGGGGTAAAAACTATTACCTGAAGGGAGAAGCTCGATGAGAAAACTAGTCTGCCTCGTTTCTTTGTTTTTGATGGTGTCTCTCATGGTTGCTACGGGTGCATCGGCAGGCTCTGCCCTGGACCGTATCGTGAAAAAAGGGGAGTTGGCGGTCGGCACGAGCGGAACACAGCCGCCCATGAGTGCCACCAACAAAAAAGGTGAGCTCATGGGAATGGATGTTGAAATTTCGAAAGCCATGGCGGAGGCCATGGGTGTCAAACTGAAATTTGTCCCAATGCCCTTTGCCGAGCTTCTCCCTGCCCTTGAGGCGGGCAAAGTCGACATGGTCCTCTCCGGCATGACCATGACCCTGGAACGCAACAAAAAAGCCGCCTTCGTTGGCCCCTACGTCGTGACTGGAAAAGGAATCCTTGCTATTGAAAAGCGATTTACCGAGCTGAAAGAGGCAAAGGGATTGGATGCACCTGAGGTCAAGGTCGGGGCACTTAAGGATTCCACCAGTCAGAAATTCGCCGAGAGATCCATGTCCAAGGCGAAATTGACCGTGTTCGGTTCTTATGATGAGGGCATTGATCTGCTTCTCAAGGGCAAGATCGATGTGATTGTGGCCGACTATCAGTTTTGTGCGCTCACGGCGTACCGACACCAGAAGAAGGGGCTTATCGCTGGAGCGTCGCCCCTCACCTTCGAACCGTTAGGCATCGCCATGCCCGAAGACGCGCTCCTGCTCAACTGGGTGCAAAACTTCTTGAACCAGTTTCATGGCATGGGAGAGATGAAGAAATTGAACGAGAAGTGGCTGACCGCCGGCTCGTGGATCGATGAGCTGCCATAGAGCCTTTGGCAAGAACTTCTTCGCAAGGTGCGTAGAAGTTCAAAATCCGAAATCCGAAGCACGAAATCCGAAACAATGTTCAATGACGAAAATTCAAATGACCAAAACTCGACCACGCTGGCTTTTTGTTTTGGACATTGGAGCCTTTGAATTTTGAATTTGTTTCGGATTTCGGAATTCGTGCTTCGAATTTGATTCGGACATATGCCTGTATTGGGAAACGTCTCGGGATGGTACTGTAGGGAGGAAACATGCGCACATCACTGCTCGGAAACAAAGGCTTCGGGACAGGAGCTTTATTGACCCTGATGGTTGTTCTCACTGCCCTCATGGGGCGGGTGCGTGGTTTATGAACCGGTGTATGTCCCTTCCTCCTCCTATAGCTCCTCCTATGACCGTGTGTGGGACAGTTGTTTGGGGGCTGCAGAGGACGCCGGCGTCAAGATCACTTCCGCGGACAGGTCGAGAGGAATCATCCAGGGGGTCACCGGTTCTTCAGACGTCACGATTTCGGTGATCTCTCAGGCCGACGGAAAAACCCGCGTGGAGTTCAGCAGCAAGGGCCCCAAGGGCCAGGATCCCGACCTGAACGAGCAGGTTCACCCGCTTTTACAACAGGCGCATGGGGCGGTAAGGGGCGTTGCAGACTCGACTGCAATTTTATGTCAGGGCTTCATGGATACGATCATACCTTTTGTTCTCTTCTTCTTTTGGCTTCTCGGTTTTGTTTTCTTGTGGAGGATTCCCAACCCTAGGAAGTCCGGCGGTTCGGAAAGTGCTTTATCCAGAGTGTCCATCATCATCCCTGCGAGAAACGAAGAACAAAACCTCGCGATTCTGCTCCATTCGCTCAACCGCCAGACTTTGAAGCCCCTTGAAATCCTGGTGGTGGACGATCACTCGGAGGACGGCACGGCTGCGATTGCAGAAGGGGAGGGCTGTGTCGTCCTTCGATCAGAGGACCTCCCGGAAAGCTGGGCGGGAAAACCCTGGGCCTGCTGGCTAGGGGCGAACAAAGCAAGGGGAGACATCCTTCTGTTCCTCGACGCAGACACCTTTCTGGAGCCCGACGGCCTATCCAGGATCCTCCATGAATACGGGGAGAAGAAGGGGCTTCTGTCCGTTCAGCCCTTTCATCAGATGAAGAAAGCCTATGAGAAGTTGTCCGCTTTCTTTAACCTTGTGGCCATGGGCGGAATGAGGGCCTTTACGCTCTTCGGAGATAAGCTTCGGCCCTTGGGAGCCTTTGGGCCTTGCATGGTCTGCTCGCGGGAAGATTATTTCGCTGTGGAGGGACACAGCCAAGAGAAGGTCCGGGGAGAAATCCTTGAAAGTCTGGCACTCGGAAAGGTATTCTTAAGGGCGAATCGTGGCGTCCACAGCTACGGCGGCAAGGGGTCCATCTCCTTTCGCATGTACCCGGCCGGGCTGGCTTCGCTGATCGAGGGCTTCAGCAAGGGATTCGGGACAGGCGCCAATGCCATGTCCCTCGGAAGCCTGCTCATGATGGTCTGTTGGATCTTCGGATGTTGCTCCGTGAGCCGTCATCTCATTCAAGCCCTCTTGCTTGGGGACATGACGGAGCTTTATGGATGGGCGCTCCTGGACGGCCTCTATGCAGCGCAGATTTACTGGATGCTCCAGAGAATCGGAAACTTCGGGTTTCTGACGGCACTGTTCTTTCAGGTCCCTCTGATTTTCTTTGTGACTGTTTTCGGATTGTCGCTTCTTCGCATTTTTCTCATGAAAAGAGTCCCCTGGAAGGGGCGGACCGTGGACACCAGGAAAGAGAAATCCTAGCCCATGAGACTCATCCATCTCCCCACTTTCTGGACCGTCGTCGTCGACATCATCGCCTGGTTTGTGATCCATATGGGTGTGGTTTATGTCATGGTCCGGATTCCTTTGAAACGCTTTGATCCGGAAGGCCGTCTCTGCCGCAGCAGGAAATGGGAGAGAGACGGACGCATGTATCAGGACGTGTTCAAGATCAGGAAATGGAAAAAGTACCTGCCCGACGCAGCCCCGATCATCGGGAGAAACGGTTTCCCGAAAAGCAAACTCAGCAGCCGTCAGAGGGATTATTTTGAGACTTTCCTGGTCGAAACCTGCCGGGCCGAGTGGACCCACTGGATCATCATCCTTTTCGCCCCCTTCTTTTTTTTGTGGAATGCTTTTGCTGTCGGCTTCATCATGATTTTCTATGCCGCAGCCGAAAATCTGCCTCTCATCATGGCCCAGCGGTACAACCGGTGCCGGTTTAGACATCTCCTTCGCAGAGAGAGAAGCGGGGTTTGATATGAACGGGATGCCGGAGCCCATGGTTTCTGTGGAGACCCTGCGCAAAAACTATGGGGATGTCGAGGTGGTGAGGGGAATCTCCTTTCAGATTTTCCGCGGAGAATTCTTTGGACTGCTTGGGCCTAACGGCGCCGGGAAAACAACCACCATCGGCATGCTGACCGGATTGGTTAAACCTACCGGCGGCAGAATCCTGATTGACGGGAATGACTTTTTTTTGAAACCCATGCCCTCAAAGGCCAAGATGGGGTTTGTGCCGCAGTCGTTTGCCCTCTACCCGACCTTGTGCGCTCGGGACAACCTGACCTTTTTCGCGAGGATTTACGGGCTGAGGAAAGGCCGGCTGAAGGAACGCATCGCGGCTGTGCTGGACCTGGTGGGATTGGGGGATCGCGCCAACCAGACAGTGGCCACTTTCTCTCACGGGATGAAGCGGCGTCTGAATATCGCTGCAGGGCTCATTCATGAGCCGGACCTCCTGATCCTCGACGAACCTACCGTGGGGGTGGACACCCAAAGCCGAAACGCCATACTCGAGACTCTCGAAGGCCTTAACAAATCCGGAGTCACGCTCCTTTACACGACCCATTATATCGAGGAAGCAGAACGGCTCTGCCACCGCGTGGGCATAATGGATGAGGGAAAAATAATGGCCCTGGATACCCCCGCCGCACTGGTTCGCGATCTCGGGACGGGCATCGTGAGCATGGAGTTCAACGCGAGCCCTGATGATGCGCTCTTGAGTGGGATAGGGCAGATCGGCTCATTCAGGGTCATGGACGAGCAGAGCAGACATCTTCGCCTGGAAACGAAGCGCCCGGACCGCGCCGCAAGAGATTTGCTTGACCTCATGGACAAAAGGGCCGGATTGCTGAAAACACTGGACATCATCGAACCGAATCTCGAAACAGTTTTTATCCGTCTGACAGGTCGAGATCTCAGGAATTGAAACACAGCAGAACTAAATACAAGGTTCAATGCCATGGTTCGGCAGATCATCGCCATCACGCTCAAAGAGCTTAAAGTCGTCTGGTTGGACCGTGAAGCGCTCGCGCTGCTCTTTGCCATGCCCATGTTTTTTATTCTTGTGATGAGCCTGGCTCTGCAAGGGGTCTTTGAGGCAGGAACCAAAGGACGCCCCGTGGATGTGCTGGTGGTCAATCCCAATGGAGGCCCCCTGGCGGAACAGGTGATTGCGGACCTGAAAGGCATCGAAGGGTTGACGCTGATCGAGGAGGCGGGCGGGGTTCCACTCCGCCTTGAAACGGCAGAAGCCTTGATAAGCCGGGGGGAGTATCCACTCGCTTTGAGTTTTGGGGCCGGGTTCTCAGAACGAATTCTCCAGAACCCGGGCCATTCGGAGAGCGAAAAGGCGACCGTCACTCTGATCAGTGACCCTGCCACCAACCTCCAGCTTCTGGCCTCGGTGAAAGGCATGATCCGCGGCGCCATTGAGCGTCGTATCCTCACAGCCGCTCTGCCGCACCGCCTGTCCCAAGCATTTGAAAAGGCGTCAGGAGGGATCAGTCTCGGCCCTTCTGACCCGAACAGGGAGGAACAGGTCAGGAGAATGCTGGGAGACACGGCCAAGACCCTCACCGACAGTTCCGTGGTTTTTGTGAACGCCTCGCCCAAAGGCTACTCGTCAGGCAGACGGCCTACGGCCACGGAGCAGAATGTCCCCGCTTACACGATCTTCGGGGTCTTCTTCATCGTCCTCACCCTGGCGTCGAGTTTCTTGAGAGAGAAAAAGGACGGCACCTTCCAGCGGATCTTGGCGGCGCCCTTGTCGAAAGCGGCGCTTCTCATCGGCAAGCTTCTCCCTTACTACGTTGTGAACCTGATTCAAATCGGGCTCATGTTCGCTGTGGGAGTCTTTCTGTTCGGTATGAACCCTGGACACGTTCCTGCCCTGATCCTCGTTTCCATGGCCCTGGCCGCAGCTGCGAACGGCCTGGGTCTCTTGGTGGCAGCCCTCGGCAAAACCGAAGCTCAGGTGAACAGCCTCTCTGTCCTTCTCTCCATTACGCTCGCCGCCTTGGGCGGGATGATGGTTCCCGCCTTCATCATGCCCGGCTTCATGAAAACCCTGTCTCTTTTCACCCCCCACGCCTGGGCCCTGGCCGGCTACCATGATGTCATCATTCGGGGTCTTGGTCTGAGTGAGGTACTACCTGAAACAGGAGTTTTGCTGGGGTTTGCAGCTCTTTTTTTCGCAGGCGCCCTCTGGCGTTTCCGTTTCGATTGAGTCGTGTCCAACGTTCTGCCGCCCGCCTCCTATTGGACCAAACTCCGATAGCTTTTTCCGGTCAAATCCCACACTCTAAATGGCCAGTTTGGCAATCCGATTGACAAATTGGCCAATATGATGTAGGTTGCGTTGCATGATTCAGAGAACCCTCTGCCTGGACGCGCCCGGGAGTTCGAGGTTTAGACTTGCCCCCTCTTCTCTCCGAAGGTCCTCTGTACTGCGAAGTTGTGACCGCCTGCCCGATGGGAGGCTGCCCCCCTAAGCCTTCTTATCTCACCGATTCAATTCGGTTTTTGAGCTTTGTCACCCACGGGGTTGTGGTTTTTTCAGCAGTGATCAGTGGTATATCCCTTGAGAGGCAAAGGCTTATATAGACCGCGTCGCAAGCCGTTGCCCCATACTGGAGGGCGGTATCCAGAACACTCTTCTCCTCAGGTTCTCCTCGTTCCAACGGGGCATCCACGTGAAGTTCATAGACTTCCCGTGCCAGGTCTTCCGGCAATTCACGACGATGAACCAGGGTTCGCAGCACGTTCGCAAACTCCCAGTAATGCAGCAGGGGGACAACAAGAACGACTTTTCCAGTTAACAGTCGCTCCTGCCACACTCTGGCGGAAGAGGAGAACACCTCTTCCAGGTACCACGCCACGGCAACGCTTGTATCCAACACATAGGCATTCACCGAGAGTCACGGTCCTTTCGAAGAATATCCCGCGTGTCACTTCCCAGTCTGAGCGCTTTGGTTCTGCGACGAAGGCTGTCCAGCCGTTCCTTATATGTGGAGCGCCGCCGCTCCTCTGCCTTCATGGCGACGAACGCGGCCAAAGCTTCCTCGACCAGAGCACGCTTGCTCTTCGCTTTTGAGTGCCTCTGCGCCTCCGCAAGCAGATCGTCATTGAGTTCAATGTTCGTTCTCATGTGTATGAAGATACACTGAGTGTACTCAATATGTCAATATCAAAACCGGCGATTATGTTCATAACCCATAATGTCCGGAGGAGGCGGCAGCGTAATTTGAGACACCCGGACGAATGCCCTACACTCCCACTCCAGTGAAGCAAGTCTCTGTTGTCTCCTCGTCATTCGTCCAAGGCACCCTTGCGCGTTGGATTTTGGAATGGATCCTATGAATTCCATACAGAATCCAGCTCAGGCCAAGTGCGAACACAGGGCTTTGCGTAAGACGGATTTCGTCAACAGGAAAACCCTGCGTGTGCGGAGGTGCCCATCTCGTGCGGTTGATCATCAGGGGAAACCCTATGAAGAAGACCCTTGACAGCACGCAAGGATGGCATATAGTATGCTATACGTCCATGCCAAAGGGAGGAAAGCCATGGGAACGACAAAAACAGCTACAGCAAGGGCATTGATCGATCCCGAAGTGAAGCGGGAGGCCGAAAGCATTCTGAAAGAAATAGGGCTGTCGGTTTCAAATTCCGTCGAACTTTTTTACAGGCAAGTGGTAGCCCAAGGCGGCCTGCCTTTTGATCTTCAGGTGCCCAATAAAAGAACCATGAAGGCGATCAGGAACTCGAGAGCAGGCAAGGGGAAGAGATTCTCGACTTCGCGGGAGTTATTCAAGGACCTGGGGATCTGAAGACATGCGCTCTATCAGGCGAGATACCCAGTTCAAGAGAGATGTGAAGCGCCTGCTTAGGCGTGGGAAGGATATGGACAAACTGAAGGAGGTTATTGATCGCCTAGTCTGCGCCCAGGAATTGCCTGCTCGGACCAGAGATCATCAACTGAAGGGGACACTAAAGGACTGTCGGGAGTGCCATATTGAAGGCGACTGGCTATTGATTTACCGCAGCGAGGGCAGTGAACTTTGCCTCATCCGAACGGGGTCTCACGCGGATTTGTTCGGATAGACAATCGAGGTTCTGAGCCCGGATGGTCAGTCTTGTCGGAGCCTGAAGAATTTACGGCGAGACTCTCGCGACCCTCCATCTCGATGTCGTAGCCGCTTAAAAGGGGTGTCAGAGGTCCGCTTGTTTTGTGGGATGAAATGGTGCAGTATTTCGGCATGACCAGACCGCCGTCCATTCTCAAACTGTCCGAAGACAACGAATCCAAGGAGCTTGGATTCGAGCTGGAGTATCTGAGCTCTTTGAGCTTCGAAGAGCGTTTGACAATGATGAGGAAGAAGTCCAAAGAAATGCTGAAGCAGTTGGTTGAGCTTGGATACCGAAAACCTTTTGAAATTGTCAAACGCTCATCGAGATGAAGAAGGCGGCAGAGAGACCAAAGGACGTGGAAGACCTCAACGCTCCGATTCGTCTCAAGAGAGGCAGCTACGCGCAAGGAAGAGCTTTTTTATCCGCGAGACTGCTGAGGCAGGGTCCTTAGGGTTTCCCTCTAACTGCCTGCGTCTGATCAAAATAGTGGCTTATGCCGGCGAATGCTTTTTGAGCCACTCGCGCAACGCTTCATCGACGCGCGTCTGCCAACCGCCTCCGCTTTTCCGGAATCGCTCCACCACTTCTCGTGAAAGCCGGATAGTGATGCGCTCCTTGGTTAGAGCTTTCTGAGGGCCGCGCACGCGCAACTTCTTTCTGAGTGACGGGGGCAGCACCTCGGCGGCAGGCTTAAATCTCGCCATATCTTTGGCAGTCAGTTCGCGTACCTCCCCGTCCGAATCAATCAATGGTTTGCGCTTTGCCATATCTTTTTGCCTCTCTTTCATTCGCTTTACGGAAGCTAATGACCCTGATGCCTGTCTCGGTCTCGGTGAAACATAGTACGTGTAATCTTCGATCCAAGTAGCATAGGGCGATGTAGCGCGTCTCTCCGTACTCCTTCCGCGTGTCGGGGAAAATCAGAGCAGTATCGAAATCGACTTCTGCCACGCGCTCAAACGAAATCCCGCGCACGCGAATGTTCTTTTCATTCTTGATTGGGTCGAAGTCATTTTCATATATCAAATTGTATGTACAATAAAAGCCAATGTCAATTTTCTTGTATGCACAGAATAATGTTGTGCTCCATACCAGCGGCAGCAAAAAGGAATCGCGGGCGGAGACTTCGTTCCCTAACGGGCCATGCCCAGCGTGCGCATGCGGCTATAAAGGGGAGTGCGTCATGGGCTCACGTCGGAGAGAAGAATCATTTGGAAGTTGCCCGCGGGGAAGACAGGGTGGTAAAAAGAGTTGCAGACAGCCAGATTCGATCACACAGAGGAAAGGAGAAGGGCTCATGAAACGAAAGGCATTGAACACGACCATCCGGGTGGCGCTGACCGCTGCATTCTGCTCGACCCCGGCTTTGGCCCAGCAGACCGCCGGGTCGCCCGCTGCGCCCAGCGCGACCGAGTTCAAGCACCGCTCTCATCTCCCCATGCCGAACACGGTTCGGCCAAACCTGATCACCTACGACGCGAAGAACCCGGACACGAAGTTTCCCCCCATCGAGCAATTGCGCCCGCCCAAGGGCGCGCCCAATGTCCTGCTCATCCTCATCGACGACGCCGGGTTCGGGTCCTCCAGCGCCTTCGGCGGGCCCTGCCAGACGCCGACCCTGGACAAGCTGGCGGCGGATGGATTGCGGTACACGCGTTTCCACACCACCGCCATCTGCTCGCCGACCCGCCAGGCGTTGCTCACCGGGCGCAACCACCATTCCGTCGGCATGGCCGGCATCACCGAGATCGCGACCGGCGCGCCGGGCTACAGCTCGGTTCGGCCCAACTCCATGGCGCCCCTGGCGGAGACGCTCAAACTCAACGGCTACTCCACCGCGCAGTTCGGCAAGAACCACGAAGTCCCCGTCTGGCAGACCAGCCCCGTCGGCCCCTTTGACGCGTGGCCTACAGGCGGCGGCGGCTTCGAGTACTTCTACGGCTTCCTCGGCGGCGAGGCGAACCAGTGGTATCCGACCCTCTACGAAGGGACCACGCCGGTCGAGAACAAGAAGACGCCCGAGCAAGGCTACCACTTCATGGCGGACATGACCGACAAGGCCATCAAATGGATCGCGCAGGAGAAGGTGCTCACGCCCGACAAGCCCTTCTTCATCTACTTCGCCCCCGGCGCCACGCACGCGCCCCACCACGTTCCGAAGGAGTGGGCCGACAAATACAAGGGCAAGTTCGACCAGGGCTGGGACAAGCTGCGCGAGGAGACCTTCGCCCGGCAGAAGAAGCTCGGGGTCATCCCGGCGGACTGCCAGCTCACCGCGCGCCCCAAGGAGGTGCCGGCCTGGGACGCGATGCCCGAAGCGTTCAAGCCCGTGCTGCGCCGGGAGATGGAGGTGTATGCGGGGTTCCTGGAATACACCGACTACCATGTTGGCCGCATCGTGGACTTGCTGGAGAAGCTGAACATCCTCGACGACACGCTCATTTACTACATCGTCGGCGACAACGGCGCCTCGGCCGAGGGTGGGATCAACGGGGGCTTCAACGAGATGAGCTACTTCAACGGCCTGCAGGCCCTCGAGACGGCCGAGTACCTGACGGAGCGGATCGACAAACTCGGCGGGCCGGAGTCCTACAACCACTACGCCGTGGGCTGGGCGCACGCCATGAACACGCCCTACCAGTGGACCAAGCAGGTCGCCTCCCACTGGGGCGGCACGCGCAACGCCACCGTCGTCCACTGGCCCAAGGGCATCAAAGCCAAGGGCGAGATTCGCTCGCAGTTTACCCACGTGATCGACGTGGCCCCGACGGTCCTCGAGGCGGCCGGTCTGCCGCAGCCGAGTTTCGGTGAACGGCATTCAGCAGGACCCGATCGAGGGGACCAGCATGCTCTACTCGTTCAACGACGCCAAGGCCCCCGAGCAGCACGACGTGCAATACTTCGAGATCATGGGCAACCGCGGCATTTACTACAAGGGCTGGACCGCGGTCACGAAGCACTACACGCCCTGGATCAACGGCCCCGAGGCCCGCATTCGACGACGATGTGTGGGAGCTCTACTCGGACAAGGACTGGAGCCAGGCGAACAATCTCGCCAAGCAGATGCCGGAGAAGCTCCACGAGCTGCAGCGGCAATGGCTGATCGAGGCGGCGCGCTACAAGGTGCTGCCCCTGGACGACCGGCTGTTTGAGAAGCTCAACCCGGACCTCGCCGGCCGGCCGGTGCTCATCAAGGGCAAGACCCAGCTCCTCGTCGGCGGCATGGGACGCCTGTCGGAAAACTGCGTCCTCAACATCAAGAACAAGTCCCATTCCGTCACCGCCGAAATCGTGGTGCCGGAGAAGGGTGCTGAGGGCGTCATCGTCTGCCAGGGCGCCAACATCGGCGGCTGGAGCCTGTATGCCAACAACGGCAAGCTCAAGTATTGCTACAACTGGGGCGGCTTCAAAACCTTCATCATCGAGTCCAAGGACCCGCTCCCCGCGGGCCAGCACCAGGTGCGCATGGAGTTCGCCTACGCCGGCGGCGGCCTCGGCAAGGGCGGCAAGGTGACCCTTTACACCGACGGCAAGAAGGTCGGCGAGGGGAACGTCGAGGCGACGCTGGCGACGATCTTCTCCGCCGACGACGGCACCGATGTCGGTGAGGATTCGGGTGCCGCGATTTCGCCGGACTACGGTCCTGTTGGCAACCACTTCAACGGCGAGGTCAAGGGCGTGCAGCTCTCGATCGCGGACGACCCGAACAATTCGGATCACCTGGTCAAGCCGGAGGACGCCATCCGCGCCGCGATGGGACGGCAGTAACTCTCGGCCGATGAGACAGAGATGACGGTCACCATGTAAGCCGAATTGAAAATTCACCCGTATACAATGCGGGCTGCGCCGGGCACCTGCGACCCTGGTCGGCGCCCAAAATGAGCTCATGCCACGAGATCTGAAACCTGAATCAATCGATGGGAACCAGGGCAGCAAAGATCCCTGCCCTGGTATCCACGTCGTGGCCAAGCCTATAGGCCCGGCCTGCAATCTCAACTGCGAGTACTGCTTTTACCTCGAGAAAAAGGCTCTCTTCGGCCCCCGAGAGGATTACCGCATGCCGGACGATGTCCTTGCCGCCTTCATCAGGGGCTACATCGAGGCCCAGCCCACGCCGGCAGTCGAGTTCGTCTGGCAGGGAGGGGAGCCCACCCTGCTGGGTATGGACTTCTTCAAGCGGGTTATAGAACTCCAGAAGCCTTTCGGCCGAAGGAAGACGATCACGAATTCCCTCCAGACCAACGGAACCCTGCTCACGGACAAGTGGTGCGCCTTTCTGAAGAAACACGGATTCCTGGTCGGGATCAGCCTGGACGGACCGAAGGAGGTCCACGACCGGTATCGCCGCGACCGGTCCGGGAACGGGACGTTCGACAGGGTGATGGCCGGCCTCAAGCTCTTGCAGAAACATGAAGTCGAATACAACGTGCTCGCCTGCGTCGCCCGTGAAACGGCGAAACGACCTCTCGACGTTTACCGCTTCTTGCGGTCCGAGGGGGTGGAATTCATGCAGTTCACACCTATTGTCGAGCGGCTGGCGGGCGCGGAGACTGGAGGGTCGGGTCTTCGCCTGTCCGGTCCGCCGGCTCTGAACAGGGAGGAGCAAGAGGAAGTGAGCGCCTGGAGCGTGGAGCCGGAAAGATACGGCGACTTCCTGATCGCGGTTTACGAAGAGTGGGTACGCAACGACGTGGGCAAGATCTTTGTCATGAACTTCGAATGGGCACTCAACGCCTGGATAGGCAACCCGTCTCCCGTGTGCGTCCACTCAGTACAGTGCGGCAGGTCGCTCGTGCTGGAGCACAACGGTGATGTCTATGCCTGCGATCACTGTGTCTACCCGCAGTACCGCCTCGGCAGCATCGTGAACGGCCGATTGACGGACATGGCGGCGCATTCGCTGAAATCGGGCTTCGGTGTCGGCAAGGAAACGGCACTGCCCCGCCTGTGCAGAGAGTGTGACGTGCTGCCGGCCTGCCGGGGAGGCTGTCCGAAACACCGTTTCATGAAGACTTACCTGGGGGAGCCCGGACTGCATTACCTTTGCCCGGGATACAAAAAATTCTTTCGTCATATAAGAAAGTATTTGAAGGCCATGGCGCAGCTGCTGGAAAACGGGCATCCCGCGTCCCTCGTGATGGAGGCGTTGAAGGGACCTTTGGTCATCAAGCAGGGGAATCGAGGAACTGACAGGCAAGGTCCACCTCACTCAATGTGATGCCGTGTTCGGCATCAAGCACGATTTGACGCGCCGCACGCTGGAGGCACAGAGGCTCAAAAATCCCCCCTCGCCCCTCCTTAACAAAGAGGGGTAATTCCTCCCTTTGTTAAAGGGAGGTCAGGAGGGATTTAAAAGGAGTGTCTGGACAATTGCGAGCTCATTAATTAAAGACGCTAATCAGCATGAGCCCCCTGCTATTTCTCGGTTTCCTGCCGGGACATGCCCAGCGCGCGCATTCGGCTATAAAGGCTGGTGCGTTTCATGCCCAGGATCTCGGCCGCACCGCCCGTTCCAGAATGCTTTTCAATTCCCGGATGTTCCCAGGCCATCTGTAGCGGCACATCGCCATGTTCTGGTCGGCGGTCAGTCCGCGCAGGAAGCGCCTTCTGTCCACTTTCTTGACAGGATATTCCCTTCTTTCGTATGTTCAACACATGAGGACACCCAATGCCATTCCAGATAAGGAAGAGAGGATTCCGCGGTTAGGTTCCCAATAGCAGGACGAGGGAAGAGATGCCCAAGAAGTTCATTGATCCCGCATGGTTCGTCCTAGGCTGCCTCGTTTTACTAATCTGGCAGCTCAGCGCCCCGGCCCTTGCCCAGGCTCAGACTCAAAGCGCACCGGGACTCAAAGGGCACCATGGACCGCGGTCCGGCAGCGGGAACGGCCTCGGCCCAATCCGATCTGGCTTCGAAGAAAGTCTTGATTTTGCACTCCTTCGCCTATGCTCAGCCGGTTTACAAGATCATTGATCAAGCCCTGATCGATTCCTTTGTCGCCGGCGGACTCAATTTCAACAACCTGTATTTCGAATTCCTGGACCTGGCGCGAAACCCGGGCCAGAAGTATCGAAATGAATTGATCAATATTTTCCGCCAGAAATACCAAGGGCGGAACTTCGATTTGGTTGTCGCCCTGCACCAGCAATCCCTCGAGTTCCTGATAAAGGAAGGACAGAGTTTTTACCCCGAGGGTCCGATCATATGCATTCTGGGTGATCCTGTTCCCGATATCGAGCATTCCGATTCAAAACGCCCCCTCATTTATTTGCCTTTCTCGATCGATGTCATCTCAACGGTAAAGGCCATATTCACCCTCCAGCCCGATACCCAGAAGATCGTCGTCATCGCGGGAAGCGCCCCCGTGGACCGGCGATTTCTAGATTTGGTTCAAGCCGCACTGAAAGCATGGAAAGGGAAGCTGGACGTGGAGTTCATACCTCCCCTTCCCTTGGATGAAATTCTGAAGAAGGTGGCCCATCTGCCGACGAAAACAGCCATCCTATACACAAACGTCGCCGCCGACAGCACCGGGAAGACCTACATGCCTCGGGATGTTGCCCGGATGATCAGCCGATCCGCCAATGCGCCGGTCTTCGGCCTGTATGAAACCCTGCTCGGGGACAATGGTATCGTTGGGGGCGCCATCCTGAATCACCAGCTCGAAGGAGAGAGAGCGGTCCGGTCGGCGATGGAGATCCTGCGCGGCCAACTTCCCTCGAAACCCCTCACCATTCTCCCGGCTCCCCTGGTCCCCATGTTCGATTGGCTGCAACTCAAGCGCTGGGGCATGAATGAGGCCGTCCTGCCCGCGGACGCGATGATCCTGAACAAGCCGGTCTCGGCCTGGGAGCGGTACAGGATTTACATCATCGCCGGGGTGGTTTTATGTCTGGCGGAAACCGCTCTGATCATTTTCCTGATTGTCCAGAGGCGCCGGAGGAGGTGGCCGAGGAAGAGCTGGGGAGATCTTTGTCAACGCCCTGCAGCGCAAGCAGGCAGAGGAGGCATCTCGAGAAAGCGAGAGGATACTGAGACAGAATGAGAGTGATCTCCGGGGGCTTGCGGGGAGACTGATTTACGCTCAGGAGGAGGAGCGGAGCCGCTTAGCGCGTGAGCTCCATGATGATTTGGCGCAACGTTTGACGGTTTTTGCGATCGATGTGGGGCGGCTCGATCAACAGTTGATGGATTCGCCCGCCCCTGTTCGGGAAGAGCTTCGTGAGATGCAAAACAGTATTGTCAGAATTTCTCAAGACGTCCACAGCCTCTCGCGCCAACTTCACCCATCCATCCTGGACGATCTGGGGTTAATCAAGGCAGCCGAATCGGAATGCACCAGCTTTTCGAGGAGGGAAGGGATTGAAGTCGTCTTCAAGCATGAGAATATTCCAAGGGTCATCCCGAAGGATGTTTCTCTCTCCCTGTACCGGATTATCCAGGAGGGGCTGACCAACATCTCCAAGCATGCCTGTGCGGAGCACATCTCTGTTTCTTTAAAAGGCATTGATCATGACGTCTTGTTATCGGTTCAGGATGATGGTATTGGCTTCGATTGGGCGGAAGTAAAGGAAAACCCAGGTCTGGGATTCTCGAGTATGCGCGAACGGGCAAGGCTTATCCACGGCGAACTCTCCATTCAGTCCCAGCCGGAAAAAGGAACGGTGATCACCCTCAGGGTGCCTTTAGCGAGGGAGGGAGAATGAAAAAACCGCGTGTTCTATTGGCGGATGATCATCAAATCGTGATCGAGGGATTGAAGAGCCTTCTGAAAGACGAGTTTGAAGTTGTAGGAAGCGTGGGGGATGGACGAGCCCTCGTGGATCAAGCTGCCATACTCCATCCGGATGTGATTGTGGCGGATATCTCGATGCCCCAACTCAACGGCATTGAAGCGGCCCGACAGATTAAGAAAACCGACAAGAATATCAAGATTGTGTTTCTAACCATGCATTTGGACGCCACCTATGCAGCGAATGCCTTCGAGGCCGGCGCTTCAGGTTTCGTCTTGAAACACTCGGCCCCATCCGAATTGACCACGGCGATTCATGAAGCAATGAAAGGACAAACGTACGTGAGTCCCCTGATTGCAGGAGACCTTATCCGCACCTATCGGGAAGGGGATTCCCCGGAAAAGGATTTATTTAAGAAAATCAGCCCCCGACAGCGGGAGATCCTACAGCTCCTGGCTGAAGGGAAGTCCGGTAAAGAAATCGCATCCATTTTGAATATCTCGCCAAGGACCGTTGAATTCCATAAGTACAAGATGATGGAACAGCTCAAAATTAAGACCAGTGCCGAATTGGTCCAGTACGCTGTGAAACATGGGATCATCTCCCTATAACGCTCGTAAAATTACTAGGTGAGAGACTAGTAAATTTTCTCTCCAAAACCAGTAGTTCCCCGAGTTGTCTTATTTCCTGCCTCCTCGCTACCCTAAACCCAAGAGCTTCAGATTGATTGACTCGGCTTGGACCGATCGATTGAGATTTCGACGACCTTAGCTTCCAAGATCGTCTTGGGACAGCGGGGGATTGTCACCTCCAAAACTTCTCACAAGCGCTTACGAACCTCCATCCACGGAGCACCCGGAAGGGAGTAACCATGCGACAAGGACGTATCATTCTCGCCGATAAGCATTCAAATATGCTGGCAGGGATTCGTCGTCTTCTTGAAGATGAGGCTGAGACGGTTCTGATGGTAGCGGACGAGGCTTCGCTCCACCATGCCTTGGAGACCCACAGCCCCGATGTGGTGGTGGCAGATCTCTCGCTTCCCAGTTCAACGGAAAAAAACATTGCCTGGGTGCTCAAGACAAATTTTCCCAAGATAAAAGTCATTATCCTGAGCGTCCATGATGAAAAAGCAGTGCTGGACGATGTGATGGCAGCAGGAGTTGAAGGCTTTGTCTTGAAGCACAGAGCAGTGATCGATTTGATTCCGGCCATTCGCGGAGTACTGCAAGGCTGCAAGTACGTTTCGCCGAACATAAATTGATTTCAAGAAACCGTCGTTATCCAGAAAATCAAATCAACAAGGAGGCAAGTATGAAAGTCATCATCGTTGGAGGGGTTGCGGGTGGTGCGTCGTGTGCGGCACGCCTGCGCAGGTTGGATGAAAAAGCCGAGATCCTCATGGTGGAACGCGGACCGTATGTTTCCTACGCAAACTGCGGGTTGCCCTACCATGTCGGCGGCGTGATTGAGCAGGAGTCGAGCCTTCTCGTGTTCACTGCCCAGATGTTCCGTGCAATGTTCGCGATCGACGCGCGGGCGAACACCGAGGCAATTTCTATCTCGCCGAAGAAAAAGACCGTGGAACTGCGGAATGTAACGACCGGCGAGGTCACCACCGAGAAATACGACAAGCTGGTGCTCTCGCCCGGGGCGGCTCCGATCCGTCCTCCCCTGCCCGGAATCGATCTTCCGGGAATCTTTTCGGTGAGGACCGTGCCGGATGCGAGGGTGATCCGGGAGTGGATTGAACGGGGTTCAAGTGATTTGCCCGAAGAGCACACGTCCTCGGGATTCCGGTCGCTGGAGAAGCCGAAGCGCGCGGTGGTGGTCGGCGGCGGATACATCGGCCTCGAGATGGCGGAAAACCTGGTCCATCGCGGTCTCGAAGTGACGATCGTCGAGATGCTCGATCAGGTCATGGCTCCGCTCGATCAGGAATGCGCACGCCTCCTCGAGCGCCACCTGGAAAAGAACGGAGTCCGCCTCGCTCTGAGTGACGCGGTGGCCGGCTTCAAGCAGACGGCTGAACGGCTCGCTTGAGGTTCTCACGAAGTCCGGCAAGGCGCATCCGGCAGACATCGTGATCCTCGCCATCGGCGTGCGTCCGGAGACCGCGCTGGCAAAGGCGGCTGGGCTCGAGATCGGCCAGCGCGGCGGGATCCGCGTCGACGAACACATGCGCACGAGCGACCCGGATATTTTCGCCGTCGGAGACGCGGTCGAAGTCAAGGATTTCGTCACCGGCGAATGGTCCCTGATCCCGCTCGCAGGGCCTGCGAACCGGCAGGGCCGCATCGCGGCCGATGTGATCGCCGGCCGCAGATTCCAGGTTCCGCGGCACCCAGGGCACCTCGGTCATCGGGATCTTCGGGGGAACGGTCGCCACGACCGGCGCCAACGAAAAGCTTCTCACCCGGCTGGGCCAAAAGGATTTCGAAAAAGTCTATATCTTCCCGAATTCCCACGCCGGGTACTACCCGGGCGCCAAGACCATCGTGCTGAAAGTCATTTTCCGGAAATCCGACGGGCGTCTTCTCGGGGCCCAGGCGCTGGGCATGGATGGCGTTGAGAAGCGGATCGATGCCCTGGCCATGGCGATCCAGATGGGAGCGACGGTGTACGACCTGGAAGAGGCGGAGCTCTGCTACGCGCCAGCTTTCGGAAGCGCCAAGGATCCCGTCAACTTCGCGGGGATGGTTCCGGCCAATGTGCTTCGGGGCGACATGCCGCTCTGCCACTGGAACTCAGTGGATGGCGGGTACCTCCTCGATGTGCGCAATCCGCCGGAGCTCGCCGTGGAGTCAGTTCCAGGTGCGGTCAACATCCCGCTGCCGGAGCTCCGCGCACGCCTCGGCGAACTGCCCCGCGACCGCGAGATCAATATCATCTGCCGCTCTGCCGGGCGTGCCTACTTCGCGACGCGCATCCTGATGCAGAACGGGTTCAAAGCACGAATCATCTCCGGCGGCATGCTGTCCCGCTCGATGCTCGTGGCAAAGTGAAAACTGAATTTTCGTAAACGGAAAGGCTTCACAACCGATCCAAGCTGCTTCAAAACCCCAACATTGAAACAAAAAGGAGTAAACATATGAGAAAGAAATTGACGGATATGCGCCCAGTAGACGACTTCGTCACCCGGAACACCCCGGGCCTCAAAATTTGGGATGAGCAATGGGGCGGCATGCAGTGCGCCTACCACATCTTTGCCCCGGGTACTGACTTCACAGACATTCTGAAGGGAAAGGGACTGGAGCACGATCTGTGCGGGGTTGAACACTGGGCTTACGTTTTGAAGGGCTCGGTGGAGGTCATTTACCTTGACGGGACCATTGAGATTTGCCGCGCTGGGGAAGTGTGCTTCTGGCCGGCTCCGCACAACTTCAAGTCGAAGGAAGGGGCCGAGATCATCCAGTTCAGCACCGCTGGAGGGTTGGCTGCGCAAGGCAAGAGAATCCAGGAGTTTGTCGCGAAACAGATGAAGAAGTAAGTGTTGATGCGCCCTGCATTCCGTAAACCAAACATCGGGGCGAGGGGAAATAACTTTTAACAATACGCCAATCTCAGAAAGGAGAAAACAAAATGAAACTGAAAATAGGTCCTACTCGCAGAGTCCAAGCCAACAACACCCGCGGTGCCGCTTTCTACGGATGGGCGCCTTCGTCGGCGTCGGCAAGACCCAGCGGGCTCACGTCTACTACGGCGGCATACCCTCCCGTCGGCCCGGACGACTACAAGAAGATCGATCCGGAGAAACTGGCCCGTGAACTCGAAGTGGACAAATGCGCGGTCAATCACGGCCGCTTCTGGATGATGGACGAGCTGGAGTTACGCCGCGGGCGACACCGTGGACTTTCATGGCATCAAAATGAACTGGGCCGGCGACATGACCGGGGCCGAAATGATCGCCCAGTTCCAGAGCGCCTACGTGCCCTCATTGATCCAGCGCAACACAACTGGATCTTTCAAGGCGGGCAAGCCGGTGCATCTGCTGCGCGAGCCCGGCGGCCCGGTCTGGGTCCTGCAGGAATACACAAAGGCGGTCGATCCGAGCCTGACCCCCGACAACCTCGACCACGGTGGGCAGCAAGCTGAAGACCCTGCCGAAAGGCTGGAAGTTCGAAACCAAGGTGATCACCAAGGACCTTTCGCTGGATACGGGCCGCTGCGGCGGCTGGGCGGCCATCATTCGCGACGAACTGCAACACATACCAGGGCTGCGGCTACGGCAAGGACACCAGCGCCAACTACGTGCCGTAACCCGTCGTGCGTGGAGGTGTGAACCAGGAGGTGAAGTGATGGCAGAGTCTCGCCACGTCACCGGCAGCAGGGGCGAAGCGCCTGTGGATGATCCGCACCCGAAGAGTGGCACAAGCCCACCACCGACGCACCCCGGGAAGATGAAGCGTACGCTGACCCCTGGCAACTTCTTCAAGACGGTCGCCAACGTCGTGGCCTCGGGCCCCGTCCTTCTCGCGGCCCTGGTCAGGCCGAAAACCTCTGCTGCGCTGCGCGAGAAGGTCATGCTCGGCGTGACTTCGGTCACCGACTGCCGCTACTGCCAGTGGGGTCACACCCACTGGGCCATGGCCCAAGGCGTGCCGCTTGAGGAGGTCAACCAGATCCTCGGCCATCAGATCGAGTCGCTGAAGGCAAAGAACCCGGCCGAGGCCGCGGCGATCCTTTTTGCTCAGCACTATGCGGAGAATCTCGACCGGTTCGATCCGGAATCGATAGAGAACCTGCGCAAGTATTACAGCGACGCCCAGGTGGCCGAGATCCTCGCCTACGTGCGCGCAATCACGCTCGGCAGCCTGACCGGCAACACTGTGGACGCCTTTCTTGGCCGCTTCCGCTGAGTGGGGGTAACGATATTTTGTGGGAGGGTCATAAATCATGAGCAGCCCTGATAAGAAAAAAAGGAACTGGAAGAAAATTCTATTCGAGGAGTTGGTCGAGTACTGGATAAATGTCGCCTATCTCGCCGTGGTGTTCGCCGCCTTCACGCAGCACCGAAGATTTCTTCTGGCTGCCTATGATATCACTTACACGGATTACGGGGTGGCCGTGATCCAAGCCTTGATTCTTGCAAAAGTCATCATGATCGGAGCTGTGTTCCGCCTCGGTCGCGGCCTTGAAGATAAGCCCCTGATTTATCCCACCCTTTACAAGACTGTCGTCTTCACTCTCTTTGTCGCTGTCTTTACCCTCATGGAGCATGCGGTCAAGGGCCTGTTGACGGGGAAGGGGCTCATGGGAGGTCTCGTTGACTACTTTGGGAAAGGACCCTATGAATTTCTCGCCGGCTGTGTGATCATTTTCGTGGCTTTTATCCCCTTCTTCTGTGTCAAGGAGTTGGGGCGGGTGTTGGGACAGGACAAAATAACGGCTCTCTTTTTCCGGAGAGAGAGCCGTCTAGAGAGGATTAATGCATGAGTGCTGCACACAAGTTTCAGTGGCCCACGGTGTTTTCAGGTTTGCGAGGGTTCACCTGGGCAAATTTTCCCAGCGAGATCTCAGCCGGCATTACCCTGGCGGCGTTGATCATCCCCCTCAATATAGGATATGCGCAGGTGGCCGGGTTGCCTCCTGTGTTCGGCCTCTATGCGGGCATCATTCCACTCGCCATATTTGCCCTCTTCACCAGCTCGCGCCATGTCGTGGGAAGCCCGGATGCCCCCATTGCTGCGATCATGGGAGCGATGCTTATCGGCTTTGCTCCGATAGGAGACCCGCTGCGCGTGCAATATGCCCTGGCCCTTGCTTTGATGTGCGGCCTGCTGTTCTTTGTGTTCTGGCTTTTCCGGCTGGCGTTTCTCGCCAATTTCCTATCCCGGGCGGTGCTGGCCGGCTTCATCACGGGCTTGGGGATCGAGGTGTTGACCAACCAGGTCAGAAGGATCCTCGGGGCTTCTCATGTAGAAGGATCGGGATTGGCGGCGATCGCCGAACAACTCCATGGTTCGATGGCCACTTCCGTTGACACCACGGGTTATTTTGTGGAGCTCATCGCCCTGTTTGAGTCCATACCTCATGCGAATCTCTACTCAGTCGCGATCGGGCTGGGCGCTTTTGTGATCGTGCGTTTAATGAAAGCATACGTGCCCAAGGCACCGGCGGCGTTGATAGCCCTGATCCTGATGACGGTCATCGTAGCCGTGTTCGGCTTGGATCAAAAAGGGGTTAAGGTGCTGGGGTCGCTGCCGTCGGGACTGCCGTCCCTGACGCTGCCCAACGTGCCGCCAGCCGACTATTTGCGCCTGCTGCCCGGCGCCATGGCGGTGGTCGGCATCACCCTGTGCGAGGCATTGCTGCTGGTCCGCAGCTGCAGCCGCCAGCACAACACCAAGGCGGATGGTGACCA
>CAVPDE010000021.1:0-31158 GCA_963702565.1 uncultured delta proteobacterium
CTTGTGTCCCGGTTTTGCCTTTTTTCCTCAGGCGCCTCATGTAAGCCGGAAACCAAATCCCCTATTTTCTCCGAGAGATATGGCCAACGAACCAAGGTGCCGGCGTCGTCGTCTTCCCCTGCAGCCCGGACGTTCTTTTTGAGCGCAACCCCCCTTTTCTTCAGATCCTCCACAACAAACCCGAGGTCCAGGTCTTTAAGTTTCTTCTCCGTAGGCCACCCGGTCTCGGGATCCCAGCCGCGAAACGGATAGTACTCGTCGAGGAGCGGCTCGTTCTCGAACACCAATCCGGCCGCCATATTGCTATCAGGGGGCAGAGGCACGTCGGTGAATCGTTTCGGCAGGTAGTCGTCCTTGCGGAGACCCCAGCGCACGAGCATGGCCCGTTCCAGGTTGTTGATCCTCTCCCCGATACGCATGACCTCCTCAACGTCCACATCGAAACCGGTTGAAAAGCGGAAAAGATCCCGGGCCATCGGCTCCTGACCGTCTCCATGGAAATCCCGATGATCTTGCAGAAGCTCAGAGAGTCGGCCAGCGCGCACATCTCCTCGAACCAGGGGACCATCTTGCCCTTCCCCTCCCAGGGGAGCATCAGACCGCAGCTCTCCGCGCCGAACTTGTCCATTGCCTCTTCGTCCTACCGGACATCTCGAAGAAAGGATCCGCCCGCTGGTGGTCGCCACCCCGGGAAGCCACGCCGTTTGCCAGTCCGTAGGCCTTCAGTCCCCTAACATCGGCCTCGAAGAGCTCGAGGTTCTTGACCTCCATGCAGAGATCCCGCCCCATGCCCAGGATCTCCGATGCGTGGACGACGCCTTTCGAGAGCATGCTGCCGAAGCCCTCGTTGTTCACGATCTTGAGCAGCAGATCGTAGACGGCCCGGCCGTTCCCCCAGGAGAGATCCAGTCCGTCACAGTCCTCCGGTCGAAGAAGGCCTTCTTGGAACAACTCCTGGGCCCACGAGATGACCTCCGAGGTAGTGATCGAGTCGATACCCGCGCGATTGACCACCTCCGCACACTTGAGAGCCAACTTCAGGTCCGAGTTGCCGACTCTGACGGTGAACGCCGCCAGCGTCTCGAACTCGGGTCCTTCCGCTTCCAGATCCGACCATCGAACCCGCCCGGGATGACGTAGTATCGGCTGCAGGGCTTGATACAGCCGAAACAGGCTTCCGTTTCACGTTGAAATCGGTAGCCACCTTCTCGCCCGATACGCCGACCCAGCCGTCGTACACGCCGGTCTGAAAGTGACGGTAGGTAGGATGCCCACCTCGTGTTCAAGCCGGATAAGATTGGTGGTGCCGGTGATGCCCCGTTCCTGGAAGTTGGAGTGGTTGTAGAGGGCACGGTAGAACCAGTTCACGAGGGATTGGAACCGCTCCGGGTCCGCGACCCGCACAGAGCCGGAGCCGGAGAGGGCGACGGCTTTGAGGTTCTTGGACGCCATCAGCGCGCCCATGCCCGTGCGGCCGAACGCGCGGGCGTTGTTGGTCATGATGTTGCCGAATGAGACGCCGTTCACGGATGCAGTTCCGCAGCACGCGACCTGCACGGTGTGATCGCGGCATTCGCTGCGGATGGCCGCGTTCGTCTCCCAGGTGTCCAGCCGCCACAGATGCGAGGCGTCGCGGATCTCCACCTCGTGATCCACGATCCGCAAGTAGACCGGCCGCTCCGCCTTGCCTTCGACAACGATCTGGTCAAAGCCTGCGAACTTCATCTCGGCGCCGAAGAATCCTCCCGCGTTGGAGTCGCCCAGGTAGCCGGTGTGAGGGGACTTGCCGGAGACATTGATGCGGGAGCCGGGAAAGCTTGTGCCTGTAGTGGGCCCTACACCGAAAAGAAGGACGTTTTCCGGGCCATACGGATCGGCGTCTACCGGTATTTCCCTGAAGAAGACCTCCATGTTGAAGCCTCGCCCGCCCATCCATTTTCTCGCATAGGCTTCAGGGATTTCCTCAGTCTTCGCTCTTCTGTCCGTGAGATTGACGCGAAGTCTGAACCCGGTGTGGCCGAATCTTCACTGCATACTCAAGCTCCGTTGTGAGAGATGCGAATAGGGTGAAAAGCTACCACGCTTCTGTCAGGGATTTCAAAACAAATGTTGTGGGGATCTTCCAGCTTGTACTATACTTCCTCCCTGCAATGAAGGCCAACTCTTGATGGAATCTGCCCCTATGAAACTGACTTGTTCTGAATGCGGCAAAGAGTTCCCTTTCGGCACCCTGGGCCGGTGCCCCGTTTGTGAAGGCATTCTTCAACCCGCGTACCCGGAGCAATCCGTGCTCGGCCTTAAGGATATCCGGAACGGCGAAGGGATTGATCGGTACCGTTCTCTCATGCCCGTATCCACCCCCATCCCTTTCCTGGGAGAGGGGAACACGCCTTTGATCCCTTCGCGTCGCATCGGCCCGGCTCTCGGGCTTCACCATCTTTACTTCAAACACGAGGGGTGCAATCCCTCAGGAGCGTTCAAAGATCGGGGAGCCGCTCTTGTTGCAGCCCTCGCCCTCGAAGCAGGCGCTAAAGGGGTGGTTACCGCCTCATCCGGGAATGCTGGGGCTGCTATCGCAGCTTATTGTGCTGCCGCAGGTCTTTCTTGCCTGCTTCTCCTTGAGCCCGGGGCACCTCCTGCAAAGCTCCGCCAGGCCCTCGCTACCGGGGCAAAGGTCCTTTTGGTCGAGGGCGTTTTCTCTCACGGTCCCAAAGCTTCCGGAGACATGATTCTGGCGCTTGCCTCAGCTCTCAACTATTATCCGGGCTTTATCTGGGCGCCTGTAAACCCCTATCTTCTGGAATCCATGAAGACCGTCTCCTACGAGGTCGTAAACCAGCTTTCTGCATTCCCTGAAGTCGTGGTGTCCCCTGTGGGAGGAGGGGATCTTCTCACCGGCATGTGGCGCGGGTATCTTGAAGTGAAGCGGGCCGGCATGATCCCGCAGCGTCCCCGAATGGTCGGTGTTCAGTCCCTCAGTGCTTCTCCTCTGGTTCATGCGTTTCGGAAAGGTCTCAAGCGCATTGAAACCCTCCCCTTCGCCAATTCAAAGATCTCCGGAATCAACGTGGCCTTCAGCGGGGAACATGCCCTTCACGCTATAAGGGCCTCCGAAGGGACGGTCGTCGGAGTCCATGACAAAGATGCCTTTGAGATGCAGCGTAGACTGGCACTGGAAGAAGGAATTTGGGTGGAACCTGCTGCGGTCGTCTCTGTGACTGCGCTCCGCTCACTGGTAGAACAGGGTTGGCTCAAGCCTCATGAAAGGGTTGTCTGCCTTCTGACCGGGGCAGGCTTCAAAGACAGCAAACTCGCCGAGGCAGAAGCCGAAGCGATCAGTCGCCAGAATCCGGTGCCGTTTGATGTGAAGGCGATCGTGGCTGAGGTTAAGAGATAGTATCTCTTCCGTTTCCTTCTACCTTATTTCCCCTCCCCGACCAATGCTCTCCCTCTCCCCTGGCGGGAGAGGGTCGGGGTGAGGGGGAATCAAGGGGAATTCAAGGAGGTGTTTCCATGCAAATTCTCATCGTCAACCAGTCCGAAGTGCGGCAACTCCTTCCCATGGCCGAGTGTATCGAGGTCATGGGTGAAGCTCTCAAAACTCTTTCCCGTGGCCAGGCCATCCTGCCCCTTCGCCCTGTCCTGTGGCTTCCCGAGAAAGTCGGCGCCCTGGGCATGATGCCGGCCTACATGGAAGATCTTCAGATCATGGGATTGAAGATCGTGAGTGTGTTCCCCGGCAATCATGGCACAGAGTACGATTCCCACATGGGAGCGGTCATGATCTTCGAAACCAAGCACGGCCAGCCTCTCGCAATCATGGATGCCACGGAGATTACGGCAATCCGAACAGCTGCCGTGTCCGGAGTGGCGACCAAACTGCTTGCCCGCGCTGGTGCGGGGGATCTTGCCGTCCTTGGTTCAGGCACGCAGGCCAGAACCCACCTCCAGGCCATGCTCCTTAGCAGAAAGATCCGCCGCGTGCGCCTTTGGAGCCGCAATCCTGAAAACGGGCGCCGTTTTGCCGAGCGCGAGTCCCAGCGCCACAACATTCAGGTGGAGCTCATGCCCACGGTCCAGGCTGCAGTCCAGGGAGCGGACATCATCTGCACGACCACGTCCTCACCTGATCCTATACTCCTCGGCAAATATCTTTCTGCCGGTGCACACATAAATGCCGTCGGGTCGAGTGTTCCTTTTGCCCGCGAGCTGGATACGGAGGCCGTGGTCAAGTCGCGGCTCTTCGTGGACCGCCGAGAGTCCACGGTGAACGAAGGGGGCGACTTCCTGATTCCGAAAAAGGAAGGAGCCGTCGGAGACAGTCACATTCAGGGAGAGATCGGGGAAATCCTTCTGGGAAAAGTGAAAGGGAGAAAATCTCAGGAGGAAATTACTCTTTTCAAATCGCTCGGGCTCGCCGTCGAGGATCTCGCCTCAGCCAACCACATCTACAAGAAAGCCATGGCAGGAGGTATGGGGACAAAGGTGGAACTCGGCGGCAGCCGCCATTAGTTCCAAAGTCTCACCAAAAAGAAAAGCAGAGCGCTTATGCCTCTGCTTTGCTTTGGAGTTCCCCTGATACCGTTATTTTCCCCTGCGGTTCTCTTATTTTAAGGATAGAACCCGGTCCGAAAAGATGCACGCGCATCTGAGAACTCATTAATGTCCCCTAGAATAAGCAATACCGATGCCAAACGAGGATACAAAATTATTTTACAAATATTTCCAGCATGTTACACAACAAAAATCCCAATTTGCCCCAGAAGCCCGTATCTTTTATTGGATGAAAACGAACAAAAATCGTCCCATTTTGACCGTTTTTTGTAAAAAAGAATACGCTTATCTAATGAAGAGGTAGATCGCGCAGGGCGGGATAGTATCTTCAAGATAACAGGTAAAGGATCATACCGGAGATCAGTCTTTAGGCTAGTGATTTTGTCTCGCTGGCTCTTTTCAATGGCTAGCGGAGAGGAGGAATCTAACCTTCTCCTCGGATAAGGCGTGTAACATGTCTCTGTAATCTTCGTTCAACATCGTGCTTCTTGCTCAAGGATGCGATCTCCCGAGTCAGCGGCCAGGCGAGTCTAAGGGGTCGAATGATGTACGGTGTGTTGGAACTGCGCTTTCGGAATTGGGGGCAGGGGCCTGAGCGTGAGCTCCCATAGACCGAGGTGTTTGTTGCCGTGCACCGTGTGCCGTGTG
Organism: uncultured delta proteobacterium; assembly: GCA_963702565.1. Taxonomy (GTDB): domain Bacteria; phylum Desulfobacterota; class DSM-4660; order Desulfatiglandales; family HGW-15; genus CAVPDE01. Next base: position 5,203 of record CAVPDE010000021.1, read on the forward strand.
CCTCATGCCTTCTTCAGTTCTTTCCCCACATGCCATGCCTTTGCAAATGGCTCCCCCAGCTTCCAGTAATTTGGGCCGTCCATCGAAAAATAGAGGGGATGGACCTTCCCGTAATCCACGACCCCATCCTTAACACAGTCTTCTTCTATGTACGTTTCCACGATCTCTCCAATGAATATGTCGTGCTTCGGAAAGTCCACGATTTGGATCAGCTTGCACTCCATGTTAATTGGGCACTGTTTGATCATGGGCGCTGTTTTCAGCTTGCCGTAGAAATTCTCAAAGAGCTTGGCTTTGTCTGTTTTCTTCCCAGACACAATGCCGCAGTAGTCCGTCTCCTTGACCATATCCACCGAGGGAATGTTGACGCTGAAGCATCCATTCTCCTTGATGCCCGCGTTCGTGTAATGAATCTTCCCCATGCCCAGGGAAATGGAACCATAATCCATGATTCCCACATGCGCGATCGTGATGTAGTTGGGTTTACCGTTCACGTTTGCCCCCACCAGAGTCGTGAGGATCGGGTACAAGCAGTTCTTGGGACCCAGCGTCACTTTCATGATGATTTCCAACTCCTTTCCTTTTCTTCCTGTGCTTTTATAATGAACTTGACCATCTGCCCGATCACAATGGTCATAATCTCCTTGTCGAGAAAATAGTCCGGAGACCGAACCAAGACAAACCGCGTGCTCTCTTCGATGGTCTTTGTCACATCCCCTGTGAGGCGATAGCTGTTCTCTACTGCGGATCGCGTGTCCTCTGCGGTTTGTATGGCTTTGGCAAACGGGGTCATTGATTCTTCACCAACGGCGGCTCCATAGTGCTCCAGCAGGACAACCTCCACAGGATAGGTCGCCATCCTGTGCAAACTCTTCTGGTAGAGATCGCAATTTGAATTCCCGGCAGCAAAGCCGAAATTCTTGCAGTACATGCCTGCCGCGTCCGACGCAAAGAGAGCTTTTTCCTCCGGCACATAGGCGGCGATGGAACAGTAAGAAGGGCCAGGAATTTCAAGGAGATCGAGATGACAGAGCCCATGATAGTCGCTTCCTGATGCGAAGACTATAAGGGAATCCGCCGTTGTGTGTCAAGCGCACTTCTGGCACATCATGTTGAGGACTGGAGGATTATAACGTAAGTGGGAGCAAGCCCGAGATTTGCTGAGAGACGGCGTTTTGAGGGCAAAAGGGGCGAGGATCACCCTGCATGCCGCATATCGGTTTCCGGGCTCATGGGAGGAGGTCCGCCGGAGGTACGGGGTCGCCCAAGAACGAACGATTACTGATCCAAGTCCGTCGAGGATCCGAGCGATCCTCCACCAACGACAGCCCAATTGAACCTGAATTTCCAGATACTCTCGAAATTTTAAGTTCACGTGCAGCCTGCCCGCGGTCAGCTACGTATCGTTGAGCGGAAGTGAAAAGATGCGCTGTTGGGGCGCGTGTTTACTAACTCAAGTTGTAACGTCGAAATCAGCCGCTAGTGTAACGAGTCGACTGCATCCGGTTATACAGTTCCCATTTTATGGCATGATCACACGCCAAAACATGGACGCCCCCAACTGCCCACACATTACTCTCGGGGCTGTGCCGCAACGAGCGCAGTGCCCATATTGGAGGCCCAGCCTTTTTCAGCTGCCAAGTTTCGGTAGTCCCCTTCGGAAGCCCCTTTTGCCTTGAGTATGGACTGGTTCACGAACGACAGCTTGCTGAAATCCAGCACCCCCGGGAAAAGGCCCACCCCTGCAGGTATTATTCTTGGGGCATCTTTTCGTACCGGATCAAGGTAGGCCAGGGCTTTATCGCGATTTTCCGGCGTGTCGTCCTTCATCGTCAGACACACGACAAAATAGGCTATGGGCACCCGGCTGAGCGTGTCTTGGTTGCTTTTCACGAAAGCAGTGGCTTCAGGCAACCAGTTGCCCCGACGAATGGCACTCCCGGCAATTACTGCTTGGTACGGACTAAGGTCCTTGACGTTTTCCACAAGACGCACGTCGACCGTTGCGCCCATTCCGCACAGTACCGCTCCTATGGCCTCCGCGACGCTACCCGTGGAACCGCATCTGCTAGCATAAGCCACCAACACTCGTCGTGGTTGGGGATGGTTTTCGCCACAGCTCGTCTCCTGGAAGGCGATATTCGATGCCCAACCCTCCACAGGCATCAATAGGCTTGATCCGGTGGACAGCGCGCACATTCCTCCCCCTGCCAGGTAAGCAGTGCTTCTGATGAATGCTCTTCTTGTCATTCTTGACATGGCACTCCCTCCTTGATTAAAGGACTTTTTTATTCTGCAGATTGAGGTGAAGATGTTAAAGGAGTTTTGTGGAAATGTAAAAGATTGTAAAAGGGGCTCACCAGACTCGCAGGATGAGCCAGGCAAAAGGGTTTTCCGATCGGTCATTACGATTTTGAATTTGACCCGAAACGTGAGGCCGCCTCTGAAATCCTCATGTTCAGCTCGATGGTCCGAACGGAATCATGCGTATGAGACTGTCGAAAAAGTGTCTTTGGCTAAGAGATTTTTTCTGATTCTTTGCCTCTGATTTTGTAACCTTTCATATTCTATCCTGTTTCTGATTTGTTAAAATAATATTAAATCATCTTAATTTATTTACAATGAGTCCGAAGTGTGCTATCCTTGGGACGGGTTCAGTAAGGAACGTGCCGTGATATCCTTCTTGAGGTTAGAGCGATGGCAAAATACAAAAGCTACGATTACTCACAAAGCGTTCTGATTCCCGTCTGTCTTGATGAGCAGTTGATGCCGGGGACCTTGGAGTTTGCGATTCATACTCTGGTGCAAACCCGCATTGATACCTCAATCTTTGATCACCGATACCACAATGATGAGACGGGCCGCGAGGCGTATGATCCAAAGGTCCTTCTGAAGGTTGTGCTGTTTGGTTACTCAAGGGGATTGATCTCATCGCGACAGATTGAGCGCGGGTGCAAAGAGAATGTGGTGTTCATGGCGCTTGGCTGCGGACAGCAACCGGATCACAGTACGATAGCGGCCTTTGTCTCATCGATGAAGGGAGAAATCCTGCCTTTGTTTAGGGATGTGCTGTTGGTTTGTGAAGAGGAGGGATTGCTTGGGGGGACTTTTTTTGCGTTAGATGGTTGTAAGCTTCCCTCCAATGCTTCTAGAGAATGGACTGGCACGATTGGTGACCTTAGGAGGAAGAAGGAGAAAATTGAGAAAAAGGTTAAGGGATTGCTAGAAGAGCAGGTGGAGGCAGACAAAGAGGACGATAATGATGAAAGGAGTGGAAAGTTATCAGGGATAGTGAAGAGGGAGAAGCAAGTTGAGAGATTGAAGAAGCAGGCGGATCGGATTGAGACCTTCCTACGGGAGAATGGTCCAAAGATGGGCAAGCAGGGCAGAGAGATCAAGAGCAACATTACGGATAACGAATCTGCCACAATGGTTACATCCCGTGGGACCGTTCAGGGGTACAATGGGCAAGCGATGGTTGATTCCAAAAAGCAGGTTATTGTTCATGGTGAAGCCTTTGGAGACGGACAGGACCATTATCATGTCCCCCCTATGCTTGATGGGGCTAAGCAGAACATGCAGGCGATTGGTCAAAGTGAAGATTACTTTGAGGGAAAGATATTGACCGCAGACAGCCTCTATCATAGTCCAACCAATTTGAGAAAGTGCAATGAAGAGAAACTGGATGCTTACATTCCTGATAAGGATTTTCGAAAGAGGGACCCAAGACTTAAGACGAAAGGAGGATACAGGCCAAAAATGGAGCGATTTACACTGGAGGATTTTCAATATAATGAAAAAACCGATGAGTATCTCTGTCCTCAGGAAAACATATTGAAGCTCCAGGTAAGAAAGACTCAGGTAGGTGGTGTTATTTACAGAAGATATGTGGCCGACAGAAACGATTGCCAAGGATGTGCATTGAAGAGCAGGTGCATCATTGGTAAAAACGGTGAACGGAGATACTTAAATGTCCCTATAGGCAACGCGCCTGATAATCTTACCCCATCCATGATTGAAAAAATAGACAGCAAGAAGGGGCGCGAAATATACCCCCAGCGTATAGCGGTTGTAGAACCGGTGTTTGCGAATGTTCGAACGCATAAGAGAATGGATCGTTTTACCCTGAGGGGAAAAATCAAGGTGACCATACAGTGGCTACTCTATTGCATGATTCATAACATCGAAAAGATCGTTCACTACGGAGCCAACTATGGGGTTACCTAAGAGGGATCAACTGAAGAACGAGAGCGCGAGATGATAGGCCAATCCTTGACTGAAGGATAGGAATAAGAATGTACTAAAATCTAGGTCAGCAATAAAAGTTCAGATGAGATGAGAAAATGGGCGTTCACCAGACAGGGATACAAACTCAATCCGTCTTTTTCGACAGTCTCTATTGTATGGTTAAATTCTCACCCAGTCCTAAAAGGCGGCGATTAGCAACCCTAAGCTATTGAGGAAAATGGCCAACACCGGATTATGAGTTCCAAAGCGTATTGAGCGCCTCACAAAAGGGCACGCAAAGTTCTCTTGAGGATCACCGTGGGGGCGGGGGCAATATCCGCCTAACTGATAATGCTCAAGGGAGAAAGGCAAAGTCGCCTCTTGCGCCTAACGGGCAAAAACCCTCAATTCGATGGTGATCAAATCATAGACCAGATGCATCCCCAGATGCTCGAAAAACCGGCTTGAACCGTAACGGACATTCCATCGGGTCCGGTCCAGGTCGAAGTGCGCCTCAATGCTCACCGAGCCGTCTTCGCGCCGGTTCACTGTGGCGGGAAAGTTGATCTCCGCTTTGACTCCCCGAAGTTCAAGGGTTCCCGTCACGCCGAAGTTGGGTGAACTCAGGGTCGGCGACTCCACTACTCTTGCGGCGTCAAGGATGAAAGACGCCTTCGGAAACATCTTCACGAAAAAGAAATCGTCGGACAAAAGATGGGCGATGAGAACAGGCTGAAGAGGGTCTCCTTCAAGGTCCTTGTTCTTTATCGTTGTCATGTCGATCTCGAAAGCCCCTTGAATCGCGCCATTCCTCACCTGGATTTCTCCCTTCGAGAGCTTCAACGTTCCGTGATGTTTCCCGTTCCGATTGCGGCCGGTCCACCAAATCACACTCTCATCGGCATTGACGGCATAGAGATGATCTTCAAGGCCGACAGTCGGCCCAAGGCGCTCGGGCGGTTTTACGTTCTCTCCTTCGAGGGAAAGCCCTGCTTTCAGCCAGCCGTCCACGCCGCCGGCGAGAGCATGAACCTTCTCATATCCCAGGCGCAAGAGCTTCTCTGCCGCCTCGGCCGCATCGCGCGATTCGGCACTCGATCCATAGAGCACCATTTCTGCACTCTTATCCTCGGTTATGGCTGCAATCTGGTCTGGAAAGGTCACTTCATAGACGCAGGCATTCAAAGCGCCCGGGAGGCGCCTTTTCTCGTAGATTTCCTTGGGCAGCACATCGATGAGGATGAAGGGCTTGTCTTGCTGCATCCACTTTCCGAGTTCCGACGGCTGCAATACCCCTTTCTTTGTGTCCGACTTCATACCTCTTCCTCCGTATTCACTCAGCAGTTTCCCTATGGGACGCTCAGCGTTTCAATCTGGCCCACACCATGTTGGGCGAATGGCCGTTGACGCGCACCATGCGCACCCACAGGAGCGTCATGTGCTCCAGGTGGAGCGCCTGGTCAAGACCCCCGACATCGAGAGGTTCCCAGCCAAGCTGGGCGATCAACTCGTTCACCGTTTTCTTCGCCGCAGCGTCCTGGCCGCAGTACATCATCACCGGCTTGACGTTGTAACCCGGATAGGCGCTGTTTTCAAAGTTCTCAAGGCCATAGATGGTGAACGCCTTGACCACCTTGGCCTGGGGCACAAGGTTCTGGACAAATTCACTGCCGGAGATTTCACTCTTGAGGCCGTGAATCAGGCCGGGACCCACGGGATTGGTGCAATCCACCAGAATCTTGCCTTTGAGTTCGGAAGCAACGGCCTTAAGAGCGTCTTCATTCGCTTGGAAAGGTGTAGCCAGGAAAACCACTTCAGCTTCGGCGACGGCTTCCTTAGGCGGTCGAACGACAAGGGAAGGGTTTTTCGCCACGGCTTTTCGCACACTCTCCGAACGGGCGTCTCTGGCAGCGATGGTAACAGAGTGCCCAAGGCGCGCCAGATGGTCGGCCAGCGCGGATCCGACATTGCCAATACCTATGAACGCAATCTTCATTGAAACACCTCCTCTACGGCTGACGATTGAGCGTGACATAAAATAAAATCTCTCGGTTAACGCTTAACAAAGGTTCCCTCCTGGTACTCACGGAAAGCGATCTCCAGCTCGGCCTGGGTATTCATGACGATAGGACCGTGCCAGGCTATCGGCTCCTTTAGAGGCTTGCCCGTGAGGAGCAAAAACCTGATCGAACTCTCTTTAGCTTCAATCGCAAACTGATCTCCCGTATCAAGAAGGATCAAAGTCCGATTGTCAACTCCTGTGCCGTTCACAACGCCCGCTCCTTCGATGACGTAGATGAAGGCTGTGTGTTCGGGGTTGGTGGAATGGCCGTACGATTTTCCTTTCGGGACGGTACAATCCAGGTACTGGGGTCGAATAACGATGTCTTTGACCGGTCCGGTAACACCGGCGACTGTCCCGGCGACGATCTTTATCCGCACGCCACCCTCTAGCTCCACTTCCGGTATCTGGCTCGCCGTGATTCCACGATACCTCGGAGCCATCATTTTCTGTGAGGCGGGCAGATTGGCCCACAGCTGAAAACCATACATGGAGCCTCGACCGTCCCCTTTGGGCATTTCCTGGTGAATGATGCCGCTGCCTGCGGTCATCCACTGTACGTCCCCAGAGGATATAACGCCTTTGTTGCCCATACTGTCCCCATGCTCGACATCCCCCTTCAGGACATAGGTGATGGTCTCAATGCCGCGATGGGGATGCCAGGGAAAACCCTTAATGAAGTGCTCTGGGTTGTCGGAACGAAAATCATCGAGCATGAGAAACGGATCGAATTGGGGAACCTCAGCAAAACCGAATGCCCGATTCAGGTGGACGCCTGCGCCCTCAATCACGGGCTTGCTTTTCAATACCATCCGAATTTTCCTTGGTTTCAACATCTTTCTGCTCCTTCCAACTCCTTTATATCTCTTGGTTTCGTAGTGGAATTATGACTATTTTGAAATAGAGTACTTATTCCAAGTCCCGAAGCACCACTAAACGCCACAGCCGCATCCCGCCTGCCATGCTCGGCCATCGGGACCCATGATCCAACGGCCCCGCCCTGGCAGGTGGTCATGACCTTGATGAGCAGGAGCTTCGCCGTGATTAGGCCGCCATCGGTGTTTTCTGAAATGTTTGCCATGGTCAGTTCCTCCCGTTTAATTTCGTCCGGTTTGTTATCTTCGTGTAAAGTCACTGAACACAAACCTTATGGTCAGCGAGCGTCCGTCCGCTCTGCATGGAAACCGAGCTTTCTTAACAACCGCACGAGTTCGGTTCGCTCTTCCCTGGTTAGAACCTCTGCTATCTTCTCGAGGTTCTGTTGGTGCCTGTAAAAGGCATCGTTGATCACTTTACGTCCCCGTTTCGTCAGGCGCACGTAAAAGCACCGTCCGTCAGAGGCATCTTGAATCCGTTTCACAAGACCTTTGCGTTCAAGGCGATTGACCGCCGCAGTCATCGACCCGCTCGTCAAAAGCACCTTTTGGCCAATTTGATTGATCGTCAATGGGCCCTTGTGAAGGAGCGCCTCCATGATTGTGAAGTCAGAGAGTCCAAGGCCGGTCTGGTCGATGCTCTCCCTGTCGACTTTCTCGACGGCTTTAGCAGCCTTCCACAACACCAATCGAATGTGGGATCCAGTTTCCATGGCTAAAAGGTAAGGCAAACAATCTTGATGTCAAGATAATTGAATTTTTTTGTGGTAGGGCAGAATGGTCATTGAGCTGCGGAAGCAGATCCGACGGGGGAGGGTTTTTTGGTGGGCCAAGGTCAGAGGCCATTATTTTGGCCTATGATCTACGCTCGGAAATCGCTCTCCCATGTAATGGTTGGCTTGGCGCTCAAATCGTGAAATGTAAGAGCGCACCACTCAGAAAATCAAGTAAGAAAGAACCCTAAATGGCACCCGATCGCTGCTTTCCCATGCGTATCGAAGTTATAATAAGTCTATTTTCGAGCATTGGAATGCTAATCAGAAGCGAACGAGGGCCATTCAAATAGGCCTGGATCGGAACAAGGCTCCAATTTCACACCTTCCAAGCTTCATCCTGATAATAGGTGTATACCGCATCTCACCAAAGATGTGCCCCACAGCAAAAGGCTTTTCCATTGGGTGAATTGCACTCTCTAAACTCATCCTCTAGGTGGCGCCAACTTGTCCAAAGCCGTATTCGCGGCATCACCAACGTAGACCGTTCCTACGATGCGCCCTTTCTTTGTTTCTTAGACAAGATGATCTGTCTCTTGTGTTCAGGCTAGGAAATTCAGGCAGTTCTGAAGGTACTATCCCACCATGGGGCGTGACCGATTCATGTGCACGCTTTAATCGACCATATGCTCTTATTTAAGCCTGATTCATTATCTGCAAGTAAAGATTTTGCTTGACAAGATTTAGAACTGTTGTAAACTGAGTTCGACACTGTAGATAGATGTTCGACATTGTAGAACGCTGTATAACGGGAAGGTCGGTGGGTGGTTTAAGTGTCTTCGCAGTTCTTATTTCCATGTTGGACAGAAAACCTTTATGGATCGGGAAGCTGGGATTCAATCTGTTAATCGAGCCTTGACCCTCCTCTCTCTTTTTACTCATAGCTCTCCTCGCCTGGGGATCACGGAGATCAGCAAGGCCATGGGTCTGCCCAAACCGACCGTCCATGGCCTCGTCCGAACTCTCATGAAGCAGGGATTTGTCCAGCAAGACCCGGAAACCCGGAAGTACAGGCTGGGTCTGAAAATCTATGAGCTTGGAATAGTTCTTACGGGGAGCCTGCACATAAATCAGAGAGGGGCTGGACTGGCCTACCAGCTCTCAAAACAAACAGGGCTGGTTTCACGAATCGCGATCTGGGACTTGGACTCCGCCCTCCTCACCGTGAATATCGAGCCTCGTTCCCACCTTCTCTTCGCTCACCAGATTGGACCTCGGATTCCCGCGTACTGCTCAGCGGTCGGCAGAGCCCTTCTGGCCTTTCTTGAACCCCGGGAATTCCAGGGCTATATCGATCGGGTCAAACTCAAACCTCTCACCGTGAACACCATCACGCACAAGAAGCAGTTAGTGAAGGAAATAGAAGAGACCCGTCGCAGAGGATACTCCATCGATCGGGAAGAGAACCTTTTGGGCCTGGCTTGTATCGGAACTCCCATTTTCGGCTCGAGTGGACGCCTCGAAGGGGCCATCAGCCTGTCAGGCGACGCGAAACATATTTATGAAAAGATGGAAACGTTGGTGCCGGAGCTACTCAACACCGCGAAGGAGATATCGCGATCTTTAGGTTATTTCCCTGAGTCCCTGGGCATGAGGGTTTAGAGTCCTCGTCAGAGACCGCACCTCTGTCCTGGGCTCAAAGAGAGTTTGGTCGCGGCCATAGGCCTGCATTAGGGATAGGCGTGCAGAAGGAACTTCGCTGGGATCATTTCTTAACCAAAGTGGGGGAAAAGAATGGCGGGTATTGAAGCAGACAGGCCTGGGAGTCTCGAACTCCTTATGGGAAACGAAGCAATCGCGAGAGGCGCCTTGGAAGCGGGGATAGGTGTTGCCACGGCCTATCCGGGGACTCCCTCCTCGGAGGTCATTGCGACTCTGGCGAAAGTGGCGAAGAAAATGAATTTGTACGTAGAGTGGTCTATTAATGAAAAGGTTGCCGTCGAAGTGGCCGCGGCGGCCGCTCTTTCGGGAGTGAGAGCGATCACAGCCATGAAGCAGAATGGGCTGAATGTTGCTCTTGATTTCTTGGCGAATCTCGCCCTGACCGGAGTCAACAAGGGAATGGTCCTGATGGTCGGTGATGATCCGGGTGGGTTATCCAGCACAAACGAACAGGATTCACGCCACATCGCCAAGATATTGGATCTGCCTCTTCTTGAGCCGGCCACATTTCAAGAAGCCAAGGACATGACGAAATGGGCCTTCGAACTTTCGGAAGAGATCAGCAGCGTCTGCATGATCCGCAGTGTCACGAGGATCTCCCATGCGCGGGGCAATGTGGAACTGGGCGAAGTACCGGCGGCTGAAAAGCGTGCCCATTTTGACACCTCAAAATACTATGCCGGCATTGGCGGCGTGGCCCCCAAGCTTCACCAGTTCATGCATGAAAAGCGAAAGAGAGTCGTGGACCTCTTTGAGACGTCGCCTTTCAATTCCTACTTGGGGCCGGAAGCGCCTCAGCTGCTGATCGCAGCTAGCGGCAGTGGATGGCTTTACTCCATGGAGGCCGTCAGAACCCTCTCTCTGGGCAAGACCGTTGGTGTACTGAAACTCGGCACGACTTGGCCCCTGCCTCCGAAATTTCTGAAGGCCCACCTGGCCAGAGCGGAGAGAATCCTGGTGATCGAAGAGGTAGACGCCTTTCTGGAAGCCAACGTGAAAGAATTTGTTGCAGACAACTTGCCCGGGAAGCATTTCGCCTTCTTCGGGAAGTCATCGGGTCACACAAAATCCTATGGCGAACTCAACGTTGACATCGTCATGCAGGCGATCGCAACGGTTATGTCCATCGACTTCCGTTCGAGAGATGAGGCCTATGAGAAAAAGGCACAAGAGGTAGAAAAAACGTGCGTGCCCCCCAGGACATCCCAACTGTGCCCAGGCTGCCCGCACAGGGCAACCTATTGGGCCTTGAAGGATGCCTTGAGGATGGCAGGGGGAGACGGCGTCGTAACCGGAGACATCGGGTGTTATGCCATGGGAGTTTTTCCCACGGGTTTTGCCCAGGTCAAAACCGTCCATGCCATGGGGTCTGGGATGGGGGTTGCCTCCGGGCTCGGCAAACTGGATCGCTTCCATTTTAAGCAACCGGTCGTGGCTATGGCCGGAGACTCGACCTTTTTTCACGCCGTGATTCCGGCCCTGCTCAATGCTGTCCACAGCGAGGCGGATGTGCTTCTGGTGGTGCTGGACAATGCAGGGACCGCAATGACCGGGTTTCAACCCCATCCGGGCAGTGACACGGATGCAGCAGGGGAGGCCAGGCCGAAAATCAGTATTGAAAAGCTGTGTGAAGCTCTCGGAATAGACGTGTACGTTGTCGACCCCTATGACATGGAGGCCACGAGGAATACCTTTCTCGATGTTTTGGCCAGGAAAGGGAAAACACGGGTCGTCATCAGCCGAAGAGAATGCGCGCTGATCAGGGCGAGCAGGCAGCGCGGCCCCATATGCAAAGTGAGGATCGCCGCGGACAAGTGCTTCGGCGACAATTGCGGCTGCAACCGATATTGCACTAGGGTCTTCAAGTGTCCGGGCCTGATCTGGGACAAAGACTCCGGGAAGGCTAAGATCGATGAAGCGGTCTGCACCGGATGCGGCGTATGCCTTAGCGTCTGTCCGCAGTCGGCGATTGTTGTGGAGGCGGCACAATGAGCTTTATAGACAAAGGGCTGATCAACTTGATTATCACGGGGGTCGGTGGTCAGGGGAACATCCTGATCTCCCGACTCCTCGGGGAAACCTTTATCGGAGAAGGCTACTCTGTCACCATAGGGGAAACTTACGGGGCCACGCAGCGGGGAGGGTCTGTGGCGAGCCATGTGAGGATTTCCAGAGAAAGGATACCGTACAGTCCAGTCACCCCTAGAGGAAAAGCGGATATCATTCTGGGCCTGGAACCGAGTGAAGCGCTCAGGATGCTCACAGGCTACGGTCATGCGGGCTCGTATGTCGTCACGAACACGCGCCCCATACGTTCTCTTGAGGTTGCGGTGGGTGAGGCCGAGTACCCGAGCCCGGAAACCATCGCGGACTGCATGGCTCAACTTTCGAAGAAGGCCTGGTACATCAATGCCTCTGGATTCGCTCTGGAACTTGGCAATCCTCTTCTTACGAATATTGTGATGACTGGGGCGCTCCTGGGGACGGGGCTATTGCCGCTGGAGAAAAGCAAAGTGGAACACCAGTTGAAATTGACCTTCAAGGGGGACAAGCAGTCGGTCAACCTGAAGGCTTTTGAATTGGGTTTCGGATCTGCAACCGGTTCAAAGTAAGGACGCGTGGTCATCCTCAGGATTTGGGCCTGATGGGACAATCCGTCAAAGGATCACCAAGTTTGGAGACACCTTATGAAACAAAATGGTGCAACAGGATATTTACAGGAGATTGTTATGGATGCAGGCCTTTGCACGCACTGTGGGGCGTGCGTGAACCTGTGTCCCTACTTCATCTCCCACAACGACCAAGTGGTCGTGCGGGACGTATGCAGCAAGAGGGAGGGTGGGTGCTTGGATATCTGCCCACGGTTGCCCACGGACCTTCCGGCGCTGAGCGGGCTCTTCTTTGATGAGAAAGACCTAACCCCGGAAGCAGGTGCCATCAAGGCATTTCATATCACCAGGGCCGCGGATAAAGAGACACGCGAGAACGCACAGCATGGTGGTACGGTCACCGCTCTCATCGATCTTGCGTTGAAGGAAGGCCTGATCGACGCGGCGGTGCTGGCCGGTGCGGGAGAGCCCTTTTCGCCCGCCGGGGTGGCGGTTGCCCGGTCCGACCAACCCGGCCGATGGAGCAAGAGCCGATTCGTGGTCTCACCGAACGTAGCCGCTTTCAATGAACTTGCTCAAGGGCAGGCCAGGTCAATCGGTATCGTGGCTACCCCCTGCCAAGCCCTGGCACTCGCCAAAATGAGAAACAGCCGTAATCCCAGAATCAGGGAGAACAGCAAAAAACTTCGTCTGGTGATCGGCCTGTTCTGCGGTTGGGCTTTCACCTCGACAGCCTTGAAGGAGTTGCTGGCCGGAAAAATCAAGGACATCGATTCGATCATCGGAATGGATATTCCTCCAAGCAAGTACAATGTTCTCGACGTGTTCACCAAGGACGGCAAAGCGAGTATTTCCTTGGATGAGGTCCAGAAGTGCGTCCGCCCTGCCTGTCACTCCTGTTCTGATATGACGGCGGAGTTCAGCGATATCTCCGTGGGCTCCGCTCGACTCCCCGAAGGCTGGGAAGAGGCGCGATCCTGGAACCAGGTTATTGTGAGAACAGAAGCAGGGCAGAAGCTCATGGCCCTTGCGCAAAGCAAAGGGGTGCTGGAGTTCAAGAAAGTGCCTGAAGGAAATCTGGAAAGGCTTAAGAAAGCCTCCCTCAAAAAGAAAAAGGCAGGTTGGGAGAAATTCAAGGCGTTGAGCGCTAGGAAGTCATAGTGAATAAAACTAGATCTGGTGGTATAGCCTTATTTTTCGGTAATCCGTGAGCGTGTGAGGGCTCTGAACTACTGTGGGATACCAGGGCGCCTGACTTTGCTCCATGCAATAGATCTAGTCAGGGAACTGATTCGGAACCGGAGTCTGGTGGCGAGGGGTACTCAAACCTCGATTCCGAAAACATTTCCTCCTTATGCGAGGCTCAGGCTATGGCGTTCAACCATTTTGTCGCCGCGCTTCTAGTCATCCTTATATGATTCCTGGCCGCCTCCTCTGCCAATTCAGGGTTTTTGGATTTGATTGCTTCCAGCACCTTCCTGTGCTCAGACAGAGATACGGTCATTCCACGGGATGGCAACTTCATAGTCGTACTCATGAGAATTTTAGATTGCATACGAATCTTCCTCAACATATTTTGAAGCCGCGCGTTGCCTGATATTTGCACAATCGTATAATGAAATCGTAGATCCTGATCCGAATAGTCACTAATCCTATTTGATGACATGTCGGCTTTCATCAGCTTGATTGTTGTATCTAGCAAGGCCATTTCCTGCTCTCCGGCTTTTTCGGCTGCCCGCCTAGCAGCCAGACCCTCCAGCATCTCTCGAATATCAAATATCTCCATGGCATCCTGGGGTTTGATATGAGCCACAAATACCCTGGAATTGGAATCGCTAACCACCAGACCGTCTTCCTTGAGGCGAAGCAAAGCCTCCCGGACTGGAGTCTTACTTAATCCCAGCTTTCCAGCGAGGTCCCTCTCGACCAAAGGTTGACCGGGCAGAAGTTCACGGCTGAAGATCTTTTTAATGATCCACTCGTAGACGATATGTGATTTTCCATGTGCAACATCAGAGTCATTGTTTCTCATTGCTATGATCCATCCACCACAGGTGTCTTCCAAAAGGCACTATTCTATTGAATTAATCAAGAGAGTTCCATCCTTGCAGTATTCCCATCTTTCATCAAAACATGGTCTCACAGTAAATGATCATTCTTCCTTCAGCAACGATTTCACTAGGGTCAAGGACTGACCGGCATTTTCCGCATAACCGTCCGCTCCTATCTGCGAGGCGAAATGCTGGTTCACAGGAGCTCCGCCAACGATTACCTTAACCTCTTTGCGGAGGCCAGTAGTCTCAAGAGCGTCGACTATTCTTTTCATCTCAGGCATTGTCACAGTCAGCAGGGCCGATAGACCTAAGATTTGAGGTCTTTTTTCCCTGACACATTCGACAAAACGTTCGCAAGGAACATCGAGACCCAAATCCTCGACTTCATGGCCAACGCCTCGAAGCATTGTAATGACAAGATTCTTGCCAATATCGTGAAAATCACCTTTTACAGTGCCAATCATGATATGCCCCCGTGCGATGTGGTTTTCCTGAGAGCTTTTCGGTTTCAACAACTTCACCGCTTCGTTCATAGCGCGCGCCGACAGGAGCACCTCTGGGATGAAAACTGTTCCATTTCGAAATCGTGATCCGATGATTTCCATGGCCTTTAGAAGCCCACCCTGCAGTATCTCATCCGAATCGAAACCCAGAGCCAGAAGATTCAGCACCTTTTCTGCTGCCTTGCTGTGAGCTCCATTAAGCACCTCCCTCGCAAGGTCATCCAAAGGAGTATCCTTTAAGGTCTGCTCGCTATCCCCCCCCCTTCGTCTTTGGGTCTGGTAACTCTCTCTTTGTTTCGGTTTTTTGAGTCTGGCTGACCGAACCGATTTGATGAAGAACCTCCCTTAGTGCAGAGGAAAGATTACTCAGCTGATTGCTGGTTTCGACCAGTTCGTCACATGCTTTTTCCAGCAGGAATTGGAACCTTTCTTCTCCGATCCGCGCTGCAGAATAAGAAGTTGACTCATGAGGTTCCATTCTGGTTTCGGAACTTGATCGTTTGTGGAGCACGGCGATTTGTTCTTCGCTGACAGGATTGAAGGCTCCGGCTTTGAGGGGAAGTTGGCCGCATTTCTGCAACTTTTCACCAATTCGAACCAACCTCTCAAAAGGCGCGTCAGGAGGCGTTGTGTCGGCTACGCCTACAATGAACCTCTGGCCCGGCGTTATGGCTTCTAACAAATGATCAAGATACGCCTCAAATGCATCGTCGCTACATGTGTCCGGCAAGAGGACATTGGAAGGGATTCCACCGAAGATAGTAATTCTATCCGACCAGTTCTGATAATACTCGACGATATCAACTTTTGTCATGGGTGCAGGGCAGACAGCCTCGGCGATGTCCATGCCACTCTCATGTAAATAGCCCATGAGCCCCATATTCTCTCCATCCGTATGGCAAAGCATCAACTTGTTCTCGCCATGCAGGGTGTCAGCAGCCCTTTGCAGCCAGGGAAGGATATGTTCATTGAAAAACTGCGGATAAGTTATTGTGGCGTCGAAATTAGCTCCCACGAGGACTACTGGCGCAGGCGATTTTGCTGATATGGCCAAAACCTTTCCGAAGTATTCTGCTATTGCTTCATCCAGGGCCAGCATGAGGTTCGAGTGGTCCTCGCTAAGCAGAAAAAACTGTTTTGGGTCAGAGAGGATCTTCAGGACATGATGACGCGGAGAGCCGGCCGTCAGTGCATAGGCTACCGCAATGGTATCGTTCTCGAAGGGCTGGAACCAATCGGAAAAGCTATGATAACTGGGTTCGACAATGAGGTTAGCGAAGATGTAGGATAATGGGCGAAAGTCATCTTCTGTTTGAGCAAGTGTTCCTTAATCCAGGGTATCGTGATCCCTTTCTTGACCATTTCAGGGGTCGACCGGAACGCGCCTCTCACCGTTCCTGCCGGGGTGGTGTAGATCACCTCGGTATCTTGTCCGCAATTGGTGACCTCCCTTCTGATTGTGTCAGGGAGTTTTACCATGAATCCTTGCTGAGGAAGCCGATATACTCCCAAACAACGATCGATGATGGCCTCCATACCATGTTCTTGATACTCCAATATGATTTTGTGCAAGCCCCAGCCTTGAGCCCTTGCCAGATCATCGACCGAGAGATGTTGATAAGGCTTGGGAAGATTCCCGCGAGCTTGGTTGGCGAAATGCCAAAGGTCAATGCGGGGCGCATAAGGCAAGGCGTCGACTATCTCTCCTCTGGCTGCCTTCATCATACGTTTAGCCTGGTTCATGAAATTCTCCTTTCTTCTCCACGCCCATTCCATATCCTTTCTGCCATGATGAAATGTTAGGACTCCACCTTCAGACCCCAACCTGTGGCCTCATTCAACAGGAGCTGCCCAGCGGAAATCAACTCACCGTATTGAGCACGCCGGCCCTCAGGATCGAAAGCCAATTCTATGCTGGTGACGTTTTCACAAAGCACGGCGCAGTGGAGTGAGGCGGCTGTAGCGATAGGCCCGGCGGGGTTGTGAGGCGATACCTCGATGTTGTATTTCAAGGCCATGTTACAGACCTCGATCAGGGGGCCAAAGCCGCCTACATGCTTTACGTCGGGCATAATAACGTCTGTCCATCCTCTTTTGGCCAGATGCTCGAACTTATCTACTCCAAAGAAGAGTTCGCCCGCGGCCAGTCGGCACGACATCTCATGCCTTATGCGCTGGTAATGTTCTCCCAAAGGGCAGGGCTCCTCAACCCAAATCAGATCCATTCCGTGTAGGACTGGAAGGAGGGGGAAGAAAAACTCCGGCTTGAAGCGCTGGTGAAGATCTACGCGCATCCCAAGTTCCGGAAACAAACGACGAAGTTCCTTCAGGATCAGCAGCCCGTCTTGGCTTTGCCTGATCTGATCTCCTATCGGCTGCACTTTCTCAAAAGGGGCACACTTGAGACTTGCAAAGCCCAATTCCTTCACCCGATCAACCGTAGAAATGTACTCTTCTATCGTCCTTTTCTTAAGCACTCTGTTGATCGTCACATATACAGGCACGCGATTGCGTTTGGGCTCTTCCGCAAAGAGCCTCCACACCGGCTGACCTTGCTTTTTTGCCATCAACTCATAGAGGGCTTGGTTCAGGGCAGAGTATGCGGTAGCCGTGATGAAATCGCGAGGGGTATGCAACGCATTTGTTTCGAACGCCCGGATTGTTTCCCAGGTGATTGGTTTGTTTGCGAGGCAGCCGTTAAATATCTCTTTTGCAATCATAAGGCAGCGCGAATCGTCACCACTGTGAGTGGCCTCACCCCAGCCCGTATAGGAACCATGGTTGATCCCTATAAAAACCCAATCTCCCTTTAGAGCCAAGGCCGCTGCGTGGCCCTCTGGATCAGGCTGAATCAGAACTCTTAATTCTAAGGACATCTCAATGTCTCCCCTTAGCGTTACGTGATGGGTATGTGGAAACAGATTTCGTTTGCTGTGGAGGTTACGAGAACGATTTTGATGGATGAGACCAGGAGGCTCTGCGACTAACATTTTCCGTAACGCAGAAACCTAAGTGCGGCCTCCACAAGTATCGCAACTCCTAAAGGCAAACAGCGTTCATCAACGTCGAAGCTAGGGCTGTGAGGAAAGCGGTTATCCCCTTCAATCCGGCAGCCTAGTCTGAACCACGCTGCAGGCACTAAGGCAGACATGAATGCAAAATCCTCGCCCCCCATCATTGGCTCCGGTTCCAGCACTTTATCAGAGCCAAGCAATCCGGTGGCAGCCTCCTTCACGAGAGCCACCATTCCCACATCGTTCACCACGGGGGGAGGTCCAAGCTCGATTTTCATCTGGTAATCGCCACCCAAGCTGCGACTCACGCTTAACGCCCGCTCAACCTCGGCATGGATAAGACCCTGCACCGCGGGTTCCATGTAACGAATCGTGCCCATCAGTTCAACATGTTCGGGAAGAACGTTATGCGTTTGACCACCATGGACCGAACAGACGCTGACGACGGCGGGCGAGAACGGATGCAGCCGCCGAGACCTAACTCCCTGAATGGCTAGAATGGCGTGGGCCGTCAGATGGATGGGGTCAATCCCTTCATTCGGACGCGCGCCGTGGGAACCCTTGCCCATTATTTTCGCCGAGAAAGTATCCACGCCCGCCGTGACGGGTCCGGTCTTCAAAGTGATGTTCCCCACCGCCACCGAAACGTCGACATGCATGCCGATGGCCGCACCGACTCCATCCAGTGCCCCGTCCTGTATCATCCGCTGGGCGCCGGATAGTCCCGCGGAATCCAGGCCTTCCTCGGATGGCTGGAATAGAAACCGGACAGTGCCCGGAAAAACCTCCTTTGTCAGGAGCGTCGCCGCGCCAAGAGCAACCGCGGAATGCACGTCGTGGCCGCAGGCGTGCATAATGCCGGGATGCTTCGAAGCGTAGGGAACATGGTTAACTTCCGACACCGGCAGCGCGTCCATGTCAACGCGAAGTGCGATCACAGGATCTCCGCCGCCGATCTCCCCGATCACGCCTGTCCCCCCGGCGCAAGTGCACACGCGGTAGCCCAGTTGATCAAGCACTTTGGTGATGCGCTCGGATGTTCGGGTCTCATGGAAACCAAGCTCCGGATACATGTGGAAATCGCGACGCCAATCAACCACCTGCCGCTGAATTTGCGCTGCACACTCAAGCGTATTCATTTCAGCCTCCTCACCGCATAGTCAGCTTTTGGATACGGAAATGCTTGGACTTCTCGCGAAACGCTCATGCCGTACGACTGCTGCATCGAACTTCTGGCGGTCGATTTCAATTCCCAATCCGGGTCCCGCCGGCACAGTCATGGTTCCATCCTCGGCGTTCAGGACAAAAGGCTGTGTGAAATCGGCGTCATAGTGCGTGGAGGACTCCGCCAAGTCTCCCGGCAAGTTTATTCCGGGCAAGGCTGCCAATGCCAACCGCCCCGCCATGCCGATCCCCGTTTCAAACATGCCGCCAATCCAAAGACCGATGCCGTTTGCCCGGCACAGATCGTGGATCCGCCGCGCCTCTGTCCAGCCGCCCACCCGTCCCGGCTTGATATTGATGATATCGCAGGCTTTGAGCGCTAGCGCGAGGCGGGTGTCCCCCAGAGAGTGAATACTCTCGTCGAGGCAAATCGGAGTTTTTATCTGCGGCCGAAGCAGGCTATGATCGTAGACATCGTTGTATCCCAGCGGCTGCTCGATCATCATCAGGTCGAGGTCGTCCATCGCCTTGAAAATGGGCGCGTCCTCAAGCTGATAAGCCGAGTTTGCATCGAGCATCAGAGGGAAACTTGGGTAGGCTGCCCGCGCGGCGCGCGCCAATTCCAGGTCATGGCCCGGACCGATCTTGAGCTTGATCCTTTGGTAGCCTTGCTCTATTCGCCGGCCGATCAGCTCCAGCGTCTCCCCGACCGTGGGCTTGATGGCAACGGCAATCCCCGCCGCCACCCGCGATTTTGCGCCTTCCGGATAAGGCGCCGCCAGCTCTTGCGCAAACGACTTTCCATCGCGCTTGGCAGCCAGGTCCCAGACCGCCATGTCAAACATGCCCTTGGTGAATGGGTGCCCGCGCACGAAATCCATATGCGGCGACAGGTCGCTCGGCTCGCTGAACTCAACTCCGAGCAAAGCTGGCGCGAGAAAGTCCCGAGCAATGTGCCAGGAGGTAACCACCGTCTCGTAGAAGTAGCTTGGCCCCGTGCCCGAAGGGCATTCGCCCCAACCCACCAGTCCATCGGCATAAACCGCCGAGATCAGGCCTTCCCCATGGGTAACAACCCCGGAACTGAACGCGAAAGGAACCTTCATCTGCAGCTTATATCGGTAAATATCGATTCGTTCAATTTTCATGGTTTGGAAACCTCCAGTATCATTCAGCGGGACTGTTTGAATCTTCTTGAAAAACGAAGCAATGGGGGCAGGATCATGATCAGCAGGCCCGCGGAAAGCAGAAAAGCAGTTATCGGCCGGCTGATGATGTCCCCGATGTCTCCACGGGTCAAGAAAAGGGACTGACGTAGAGTCTTCTCCAAATGCGGCCCCAGGACCAGGGCAAGGATGAGGGGGGCTAAGTCGAATTTCAGTTTTCGGAGAAAGTATCCCAATACCCCCATCCCGGCCATGATGTACAGATCGAATATGCTGTTATTCACCCCGTATGCGCCAACCATGCAGAGCAGGACGATCAACGCCATGAGGATGTGTTGCGGCAGGCGAAGGAGATTCGCAAAAATCCCCACCATCGGCAGATTCATGATCAGGAGAATGAAGTTCCCAATGTACATGCTGGCGATCACTCCCCAGAAAACCTCCGGGTGCTCGGTCATCATAAGCGGTCCGGGTTGCACGCCGTGGATGATCAGCGCGCCCAACAGCATGGCTGTGCCTGGGGCGAAGGGCACGCCCAGGCCCAAGAGAGGCACCATCGCGCCCGCCATGGCGCTGTTATTGGCCGATTCTGGTCCGGCCACCCCCTCGATCGCGCCATGGCCGAATTCCTCCGGGTTCTTGGATATCTTCTTTTCCAGCGCATAGGATGCAAACGTGGAGAGAATGGCGGCGGGGCCAGGGATGAGCCCGATGAAAAAGCCGATGCCCGCGCCTCGGAGCATGGGAGGGAAAGACTTACTCCATTCCGCGATGGTCGGAAAAAGTTCACGGAAACGAACCTTGATGATTTGGGGAATGCCGGTGATCCGTTCGGCGATCATCAGCACCTCTCCGATCCCGTATAATCCCATGGCCACGGGGACGAGATCCAGTCCCCCGCTCAGTTCGAGATTTCCCAGCGTGAATCGGGAAACCCCTGAAATCGGTTCCATGCCAACTGTCCCTAAAAACAACCCCAAGCCGACCATCAGAAAGGATTTGATGGCCGACCCTCCGCCCAGGCGGGACATGAAAACCAAACCGACCAAGGCGATTGAGAAATATTCAGGGGGCCCTAATTTAACCGCGATCCCGGCCAGTGGCGGGGCAAAGAACATCAGCGCCACGACTCCCACGGTGCCGGCTACGAATGACCCCATGGCGGAAACCGACAGGGCGGCCCCCGCCCTCCCTCTCCGGGCCATCTGATAACCATCGATGGCTGTGACCACCGACGATGCTTCTCCAGGGATATTGACCAGGATGGAAGTCGTGGACCCGCCATACATGGAACCATAGTAAATGCCCACCAGTATGATGATGGCCGTGGTGGGATCGACATTGAACGTGACGGGAATCATCAAGGCCATGGCGCCGATGGGGCCGATTCCAGGCAGCACCCCGATCAACGTCCCAACGAGGACGCCAAAGAAGCAGGCCATCAGGTTCGACCCGCTGAGGGCAACACTGAAACCATAAGCTAGTCCATGGAGCGCATCCATGCATCGCCTCGCTTGATCAAGAAAAAAGAGTTCCCCGCGGCAGGGGAACAGCAAGAATCCGGGCAAACAAATAGTAGGAAAGGCCCACCGTAATAAGCGCGATCAGGACGATCTTCCACCGGCTTTGAAGCCCAAAGAGGCGCAGAACCGACACCAGCAGAAAAAAGCTGCTTAAAATGTAGCCTAAGAACGTCAGGAGAATCGGATACAAACCAACTGCGATGGCGACCGCCGCGACCCGCCTGAGATCCGGTCCCCGAGGGAAGGGTTCTTCATCCGGCAAGTGGTTATGTCTTGATTTCCAAGACTGGATAATAAAGGGAACACTCAATGCCACCAAAAACATCCCCACCAACAATGGATAAAACCCTACCCCCGGACTTCTGGCTTTTCCAAAAGGCATGAGCAAGCTCCCAGCCAAGCAGGTGCTCCCGATAAGCAAAAAGAAAAGCGCGACTATGATACGAGCGCGGAACATGGGAACTGTTGCTCCAATGCAATGTTTTACAAGATTTTCACGTTTGTTAACTACTTCTTGTGGTCTAGACTTATGGTTCGCCGATCCACGCTCGCTTGCACGGCGTCTATGGGCTCGGCAGTGCTCTTCCCGTGCTCTTTAGGAAATACGAGCAGCGATCCACATTTCACTTATCCTTAAGGCCCAGAGACTCAATTAACTTGCCGTTTTCTTTATAGGAATTCGAGAGCTCTTTGCTGAGGGCTTCAGGTCCGGCGTAGTCGATGTCGAACTGATTTTTCTGCATGAGTTCCACAAAAGAAGGCTCCACGACCGCTTTCTTGAAGGCCTCATTAAGAGTCGAGACAACCGCGGGAAGAGTGCCCTTGGGAAGAATCAACAGATAATTAACCCCGATGGCAACATTATGTCCGATTTCCTGAAAGGTGACCGCATCCGGGAAGACAGGGTTTCGCTCTTTCTGAAAAACCCCTATGACGCGCAGCTTACCCGCTTTGACCTGGGGCAGGAAAGCTGCGGTGCCACCAAGGGCAAAATCCAGATGTCCTCCTATTAACGCGGGAATCTGTTGACCTGTCTCGTAAGGAACGATTGTAAAATCAACTCGGGCTGAACGGCTTAACTGGACCAATTCGAAATGGGTGACAGTCCCCAACCCCGGAATTCCCCCTCTCAGCTTTTCTGGGTTTTTCCGTCCGTAGTCCAACAGCTCTTTCGCATTCTTCCAAGGCGCCTCGTTTTGGACCGCGAATATTGAAGAAAGACTGACCAGTTTCATCAGCGGCTGGTAATCATCGGGGCTGTTGTAAGGAAGTGATGATCTGAGCGGTTGGATCGTGAGATTGGCGTTCGCGCAAAACCCCACCGTGTATCCGTCGGGTTTGGCCCGAATGACTTCAGCAGTACCAATGCTTCCGGCGGCTCCGGGTCGATTCACCACGACAACAGGTTGTGATAAATGGGGCTTGACTGCTTCGGCCAAGGCCCGCCCCACAATGTCCGGAGCACCTCCAGGAGGCTGAGGCATAATCAGGGTGATGGGTTTTTCCGGGAAATCCGCAGCGATTAAATGCAGCGGAAAAACAAAGGTGATGACCAACGAAACAATCCAAAACGCAAGCAATCGTCGTGACATAATTCTCCTCCTTTCGTAGAAAAGCATGTCCACAGTCAAGGTTGTGATTGGTTTACTTGCGATGTAGCCCTCCTTGTCAAACCGAACATCTTGTTGCTTTTGAATTCCTTTTCGGCTTACTTTCCCCGGCAATGCGGTTTAGCAGAATGCTCTGTTTTTCAGTGTGAGATTACCCGAAGCAGGACGGTATATCATCTGGTATATCATGTCAAGACAAAAATTTGCTGCTGAAGAATTGAACAGAAGTCCGCCTATTCTTCGATCAGGCTAGAGCCTCCTGTGAATACAAAATCAGCGCCTGATGCTGCTCTCCGGTCGGACACATGAATCTTGCATTTCCCCTGAATCTACTTTTTCAAGTATTGTGTTGGTGTAGGATAACAATTCTGAGATACGAAAGAGTGCAGAATATATGAATCTCTTCTCTCCAACTGGACCACATGAATCTGACGATCCTTTGAAACCCACTTATTCAAGTATTGTGTTGGTAATCGCTCGTTTTTCAGGCAAGCCAGATTCAAGACTTCCAAATGTAATTGACAGCATCATACAGGTTGTCTGAGAGGCAGGAGGAGGCGAGGTGCTGCGTTTCGTTGAGCATTCTTAAAGCTAGATGAGCAAAAGGATAAAAAGCACTGCCGCGAGCACGATGCGGTACCAGCCGAAGACAATGAAGGTGTGGGTCTGGATGTAGCGCAGCAGCCATCTCACAGCGACAAAGGAAACCACTGCGGAGACGATGAAGCCGAGAAGCACCATGTCCCACTGCTCAGGGGCACCCCCGGCGGCCGGATGGCGGAGCGCTTGAAAAATCTTGAGCCCGCCTGCAGCGAGCATCGTGGGAATCCCGACGAGAAAGGAAAACTCCGTCGCTGCCGGCCTGCTCAGGCCGAGCATCAGCATGAGGAGGATTGTCGCGCCCGAACGCGAGGTGCCTGGAAACACCGCGGCAATCAACTGACCGATACCGACAACCACTGCGATAGACCAGGTCACCGGACCCTGGGGGTTGCGGCCGCTTAACCATCGCTCGATCACCAGAAACCCGATCCCGCCTATGAGCATTGCCCAGGCAACCGGCCACAGCCTTTCGGGCAGTTTGAACCCAGCCTTGTCCAGGAGCAAACCGCCGATGCCTGTGATGACTACGGCCAAAAGGATTTTCAACCCATAGTCCTGGGTAGCCTTCTCGCGCCACTGGAAGACGAACTGATGCAGGCGCTCAGGGAAAAGCGGCAGCACCGCAAGGACCGCTCCACTCTGGATGACAATGTTGAACAGATCCGTCTGCCGCGGCAGCCAGTTCTCAAAGATGAGCAGGTGGGCGGTGGAGGAGATGGGCAGGAACTCGGTGATCCCCTCTATGATCCCGAGGATGACTATTGCAATCCAATCCGACATCAGCACAGTATAGACTCAACAAAGCGCATTGACAAGCTGCACCTTTCAGGACGGTGATGTATTAGATCTTGTGTCAGTCAAAGGAAAGGGGTACCTCAAAAAAGTTAGCCCATAACTTATAAGGAGGTACCCCATGCCGCAACGAGTTGCAGCGATTCGTAGTGTATCGAAAGCGTATAGAGTGATCAAGGAAATCAGCTCGCAGGGTGTCCCGTGGAGTGAAGACTACCGATTTTACTCTAGGATTGCCCTGAAGCAGTTCCTGGAAGGCAGGATGAAAGCCAACCTCGACTCGTATCTGGAAGAGATGGCCGTTCGCGGAGAGGAGGACCGACGAAACGGCCGGTACAGCCGGCACCTTTTGACGGAGATCGGAGATGTGGAGTTGGAAGTACCCCGGACCCGCCGCTACAGTGCGCTGAAGGTGGTAAGGGCCTATTGTCGAAGGGCACAGCGCATTGACCGGATGATCCTGTCCTGTTTCGTGTTGGGGATCTCTACCCGGAAGGTGGCGGAGGCGCTCTTTCCGGTGTTGGGGGAGAGGGTGAGTGCCTCCACGGTGAGCCGGGTGGGCAAACAGCTGGACCAGGTGGTGAAAGCGTTTCACCGTCGAGCTCTGAGGGATCAGTATAGAGTGCTGATCTTTGATGGGGTTGTGCTGTCCAGAAAGAGTGGCGCCGGAGCGATTCGCAGGCCGGTGTTGGTGGTGTTAGGGATCCGGCCGGATGGGAAGAAGGAGATCATCGACTTTCGCTTGGCTCCAGGGGAGAGTGCCTTGGCCTGGGAAGCGTTCTTCAACGATTTGTACCGCAGGGGATTGAAGGGCGAGGGGGTAGAATTGATCGTCACCGATGGGGGCGCTGGGTTGTTGGCTGCCCTGCCTCTGGTTTATTCTCAAGTCCCTCTTCAGCGGTGCTGGGCCCACAAGATCCGAAACATCCTGGACAAGGTCAGAAAGAGCGATCAGCCTAGCGTGAAAGACTCCCTTCACAGGGTCATGGACGCCAAACACCTCGTAGGGGCTCGGCAAGCGGCGAAGCGTTTTGTGGAGCAATGGGATCAGCTCTATCCCAAGGCTGTGCGCTGTCTCAGAGAGGATCTAGAGGAGTTGTTGACTTTCTTTTCCTTTAGGGATTCCTCCTGGAGGAAAGCCATTAGAACCACAAACGCGATAGAGAGAAGGTTTCGGGAGGTGCGCAGGAGAACAAGACCAATGGGGGTCTTCTCAGACAGAACCAGTGTGGACAGGATCCTCTACGCGGTGTTCTCCTATGAAAACAAACAACAGGGAATTGCTACCCCTTTCCTTGTGACACAAAACTCTTGACGTT
>CAVPDE010000022.1:0-271415 GCA_963702565.1 uncultured delta proteobacterium
CCGTAGCGCATATAGCGAATAAACCCTTTCAAAACATCCGCATACCCTGCGCAGGCTTCAGGAGGCTCAAGTCTCCTAGTTCTCGACCGGTATTTAAGACGTTCCGCTTCAGTCGCTTCCTTGTCCGCCAGGTAAATGACTTGAAGGTAATCGAGGTCTCTTATGCCATCCATGAATTCATCAAAGTCACAGGACTGGGAAATCATCTGAACCTCCTCAACCCATCTTCCCCGCAAAGGGAAGACCTTCCAAGAATCAAAAACGTTTCAGTCATAGCACGGGGGCCAAGGGCAGGGGTGTTAGGTTTATGTTAGAATTGTGTTAGGGAGTTCCCCCCTCTTCTAACTTCATGGGCGTTTCTGCCCTTGACCGTGCGACACTGCCTTCATGCGGGATAGAGGACGGCATCGAGATGGGACGGAGAGTCAAGCCGCTCAACGATTTCATGCACTCTTTCCATGACCATCGCCTCCAGTGCATATGCGCCGCACTCGCTGCACTCCATCAATGGCAGATCCCTCAGAATGATCATAACGGATCGGTTCACCCTGAAAGGCAGATCGCTGACAACCCGTGTCACTGAATTTCCGCACACATGGCATTTCATCGTGTTTACCTCCGTGGTCACCTGGTGTTTGCTGGCGGCTCCTTTCTCCAGTGCCCTGAAGGGGGGCTCCCCCTGGGCTTGGAGGCCCAGGGGGAAAAGGAAGGAGGATCAAGAGGTCTATGGGTCCTGTTTCACAAACCTGGGTTAGTTCTTGATTAGGGGAATGTAAGTTTCTCGTGAGATTGAAGGGGCGAGAATTGTCTCAAAGAATGTGGCATGTCCCGGTTGGGTGATTCACATTTGTTTGAACAGGTGCATGTGGCGGCTGCTCACCGTGAGGGTTTCGCTGCGCTCTTTGAGCTTCACCACCCCCTTGCCCGTGAGAGAGCGGCTCACGCGGGCGATGAACCGGACATTGACGATGGCGCCCCGGTGGATTTGCCAGAACTTCTCGTGATCCAGCTCTTCAGCGAGTCCCTTGATCGGTTTCCTGACCAGGGACTCCCCTTCCTTGGTAATGACTGCAGTGTATTTGTCTTCGGCCTTGAAGTAGATCACTTCATCCACAGGGATCAGGCGCACCCCGTCACCGTGCTGAACGCGGAGATATTGAAGGCTGCCGGCCCTCTCCTCCCCAGATAACCGGGCCAGGAGGCGGCGAAGCGCATCCGCAGGAACAGCCGCACCGCTCTCCAGATTCTCTTTGAGCCGTTTGACCGTTTTAGCAAGCCTTTCGTTGGATACAGGCTTGAGCAGGTAATCCACCGCCTCCTTCTCAAAGGCCTCCACCGCATACTCGTCAAAAGCGGTCACGAAAACGATGTGGCAGGAGCCTGGGATCTTCCCGGCCACCTCCATGCCCGTGAGGCCCGGCATCCTGATGTCCAGAAAAGCGATCTGGGGGCGGTGCTGCTCGATGAGATCCAGGGCCTCCCTGCCGTTTCTCGCTTCCCCGCAGATGACGAGTTCGGGCCACACTTCCGAAAGCCTCGCACGCAGGAATTGCCTCAACGGCGCTTCATCATCGGCGATGATGGCCTTCACTTCATTCATGCGGAATCTCCATGGTCACCTTCAACCCGGAGGGTTGATTCTCCTCAAGGAGCAGCCGTGCTTTGCCATTGAAAAGCGCGGACAGGCGTTCCCTCACGTTAGTAAGACCGATGCCTGCAACCGAGTCTTCCGACAAGCCTGATCCCGTGTCTCCTACAACGAGACGGTAGCAGTCGCCCTGATCTTCAGCCTTGATCAGAATCTCTCCACCCTCGATTTTGGGTTCGATGCCGTGCTTGAGGGCGTTCTCCACAAGAGGTTGAACCAGCATGGGCGGAAGGGGTGTCTCCCTGAGCGTCTCCGTGATTTCGATGGTATAACGCAGTCTTTCTCCCATCCTGACTTTGTAGATGTCCAGGTAAGCCCTGACCAGGTCCAGCTCCTGACCCAGAGTGGTCAGCTGGTCCCTTGTCCTTGAAAGAGAAGAGCGGAGGTATCGGGTGAGGTCTTCGAGCATGGCCCTGCCCCTGGCCGGATCGGACTCGAGAAGGCTCAGGACGTTGGAGAGGGTGTTGAAAAGGAAGTGAGGCTCTATCTGCGCCTGGAGCAGCCGAAGCCGTGTTTCGAGCGTGTTCTTCTCCAGGGTGAGGCGATTGATCTGTTCTTCCCGGAGTTGCGCCTCGGTTTGGGAAAGCCTTTCCCTGGAAAAGAAGAAGTAGGTGATCGTGGTCCCGAAGAGGATTCCGATAAAAAGCATCTGAATGAAGTACGCAGGCCTTCCCCTGAGTATCTCCGAGACTGGAATGCCCGCGATCTGGGTGCCGACAAAAGCTCCGGCCGCGGCTCCTGCCGGCATGGCGATGAGGAGCAGGAGCGCATGCAGAGCAATTGAAGGCCGCTTCACAAAATAATGCCCTGCCAGAATGAAAGCACACATGCACAGACCGATGGATTGGGAAAAGATAAAGTTGATGCCCAGCCCACGACCGAAACCAAGGTGGGTGAGGAAAAGGGCGATGACGGTGTTGAACGCCGCGGTCAGGGCGAGGGTGGTGACGACCCTCTTTTTGTCCAATCGGAATTCCATAGTTGGTTTCACACTGGAATAATGGAATCATGAGAAAGGCAAAGAAATGAGTCTATCCCAATACTCCCTGTATTATCCGCATTCGGACTCTTGAATCAATCATAATCACCGTCAAGGCGGAGGTGCAAGCCTGAAACGGCTGCTTACTGCTTACTTCCTACTGCCTACTCTCCTTACGCCCAGTCTTCCATGATCTTTTCAAAGGTCTGCTCCCCGGCCCGGAGCACGCCGGCAAACCCGCCGCCCGGGTTCCCCCAAGCGCTCGCGAGATAAAGCCCTTTCACGGGAGCCCTGTTGTCGATGCGGTTCATGAAAGCGTTGTCCATGGACTGCTCGAACCCGTAAATGGCGCCCTCAGGATTTCTCGTAAAACGCCAGTTGGTGAGAGGCGTCGACGCGTCCTTGACTTCGATCATGGAAGAAAGGCCCGGGATGACCTCCTTTTCAGCGCGGCGGATCAGGATGTCTGTCCAACGGGCCTTTTCGCGCTCGTAGTCTGCCTTTCTGCCTTCCCTGTAGTCCTCTTCAAAGCGGCGCCAGGGTTCGAAGCCGCAAAGGAACAAAAGCATGAGGCTGGATGTGCCGGGCTTGGAATACCCTTCATAGATGTTGTCATAGATGCTCACGCTGAAGCTCCCCTTGTCCACTTCACCCTTCATGCAGGATAGATAGTCTGCTTCAGGGCTCCTGCCCGAGGAAACATGAATCCCACACCCCTTGATCTTGCCGCGCAGTTCGCGGTTCAACCCGAGCCACACCATGAAAGACGAGATGCTGGGCTTGAAACCTTCGAGTCTCTTCACATAGTCAGGAGGAACGGCGCCCCTGGGCAGCATTTGCTTGAACGTGGTGAGGGCGCTCGCGTTGCTCACCACGGCGCGGGCCGGCAGGGTCTTTCCGTCGGACAGAGCTACGCCGGCCACGCTGCCGTCTTTCAAAAGGATCTTCTCGGCAGCGGTATTGTAAAAGATCTTTCCGCCATTTTTCTCGATGGCCTCTGCGAGGGCGTCGCTCAGGTTCTGGGAACGCTCCTTGATGTAAAAGGATCCGTGCCGCAGGTACCCGCCTGTGGCATTGGCATAGTAAAATGCCGAAAGCCTGGAAGGAGGCAGGCCGTAGTAGCCCCACAAAGAGGAAAGCACGCTTTGGAGCTCTGGGTTCTTTACGTGTTCATTAAGGAAATCCGCAAGGGTCTTGTTTCGGATGTTCCACATCTTGCGGTACTGAACGGGAAAAAGGGCCTTGATGAATTGCCCCTTTTTCTCGTGGAGTTTTTCCACCTCCCCGGAAAGGCCCACCATCTCGTCCACATAAGACCGGACGCCTTTTTCTTCGCCGGGGAAGTTTTTGGTCAAGAGGGCGATGAAGGCTTCGGGGTCCTGCTGGGGAACACTGATGTCGAGGCCCTGAGCCTTGAGCCGATAAATCTCCGGGAGCCGGACAAGGCTGAGCTTTTTAAGCACGCCTACATTTTCGAGAATCCTGGCTGCTGCATTGTTGTTGATAGAGGTTCCATGGAGGGACACCTCGAAGGTGAACCGGCCCCGTTCAAAGGCTGTGGCATAGCCGCCGGGTATGCTGTGCTGCTCCACGACCGTGACGGGAACTCCCTGTTTGGCGAGGTAGGCCCCGCAGCAGAGGCCGCCCAGACCTGCGCCGATGACGACCGTGGGATAGTCCTTGTTCGGCCCCATCTTGGCTGCAAAAGCGTTGATCTTTCTCCAATCGAGCGCGGTGGCAAGCGCTGCCATGGCGGTGACGGACACAAAAGAGCGGCGCGACATTGAATGATTGCTCATGATCCTCCCTCCTCTTCTCTTCGGGTTTTGCATCAGTGTGCAGGGATTTTGTGGATCGGGCAACAGAGATGCGACGAAACGAGGATTTCTGGGGCTGAATCGCGCTAGGGGGGAGATGACTGAAGGCATGGCGGAGCTCCTCAAGGCCGGCAGGCCGGCTCACGTGCCCCAGATAGCCCAGTTCTTTTCGGGCCAAGGCATCGCTCAATTCGATGGGCATGCCGATCAGGGCGAGAAGGGCGCGGGTCATGGGCGGCCTCCCTCCTAGGTGAAAGAGTCGCCAGAGCGCTTCGAGAAAAGCGGCGCTCACCCACGCAAGCGGGCGGGGAACGCTCACCTGCCCGGGGGTCGTTCCGCTGGGAGCCAGCAGGTTGGTTATGAGTTCTTTGAAAGTCGTCTTCTCCGTGTCGGTGAGAAAATAGGCTTGACCGCCTGTGCCTTTCCGGCACGCAAGAACTACCCCCTCGCACACATTGCGGACATGGCAGGTCTCATAGGGATAAAACCCCTTGTTGACCCAGAGGAACTGTTTAGACCGGACAGCGCGTATGATCTCCGGAAGGAAATTGCTGTCTCCAAGCCCCCAGATTGCGGGGGGCCGCACGGCCACCGTCCTCATGGTGCTGCTGTTTGCAGAGAGGACTAGGCGCTCTGCAGCCGCTTTCGATCGGGCGTAGGCGCCAAAGGGGTTTGCCGGCAGGGGCTCGTTTTCGCTAAGAGAACGAACCGGACCGCCTGTGGACAGAACGGCCGCGGCGCTGATGAAAACCAGGCAGGGCACCCCTTCGTTCTCGCAAGCATATAGCACCTTTCTTGTTCCCTTGACGTTCACCTGCTCATACAGCCGCTCCTCATTCCAGTCTTTGTGGGGTCACATCTTGTGTTGTGAATTAAAATGCTGGGAGTTGCGGGTCACAAGGAAATCCCCCAGCAGAAGGGGGTGCTTGGAAGCATAGACTTAAAGGAGGCAGCTGAGCAGCGCATAGGACTCTTGGGGAGGAAAGTGAAAGACGATGGTCCTGGGCAACGGATTCGGGGGGAGAAAAAAGAGGACCGGGACCTTGTGGTTTATGCCCTATGGGAAAAGGGGCTATTCAAGAATGAGGAGATTGGGCAGGTGTTCGGGCTGAGCTATTCGGCCGTTAGCCACATTGTCAAGGATGTTTAGGTACGGATAAAGGAAACCCCGAGGCTCGGAAGTCGAGCCAATAGACTTAATTCACAATTCAAGATGTGACCCCAGCACCCTACTAATGTGCTGTGCGTACTCTATGTTCAAGGTTAATTGGGCAAGTCATAACCGGCGCATTGCGCGTCTACCCAATAAGCTACATTTGCAAGCATAACCCGGCCGTTCCATCGGAATGCCATAACTTACAGGCTTGAGCTGCTGTGGCTTCAGATGCGATCTGTCAACTTCCCCAGCCCGCAAGCGATGCGAAACCCGGTTGGAGTTCTTTGCCGCGCGGAAGAAATTCAGCTCTTGTAGAACTCGAGATCCGGGCCGGCGAAGGGGGCCACCGAGTCGATGCGTTTCTGGCGTTCGGCCTGGTCCCAGTTCCATGTTTTGCGCGCTATGGCAGCATTTTGGGAAACCTGTTGGACGCTTTCCATACCACTGACAAGGGTGGTGATGGGCAGGGACCACACGAAGCCGAAGACATCCTCCACGGTAAGAACCGCCGGTATTATCGGCTTTACGGAGACGTGTGTGCGACGCCAACCCGCGTTCCCTCCGAAGAAACGTCCGTCGGCCAGCGTTTTCATGGCCAGCACGCCGATGCCCGCCTCCACGCACTTGAGCACCACGTGGGTCACGAAGCTCTCGTAGTGGGGGTCGGCGGGGTTGACCGGCATCTGGGAGGCGGCCATCTTCACACCCCGCTTTTTGAGCTCCTCCAGCATCTTGAGGTGGGCTGTGTAGGAACTATGACCGGTGAAGCCGATGTGCCTTACCTTGCCCTTTTTCTGGGCATCGAGAAAGGCGTCGAGCACACCGTTTTGGACGCGCACTTCCACATCATTCGGGTTTTCGAGGGCATGCACCTGCCATAGGTCCACGTAGTCGGTCTTCATGCGGGAGAGTGAAGTGTCGAGATCTCTCAGGGCATCCTCCCTGTTTTTGGCCAAGGTTTTGGTCATGATGAAGGAAACGTCCCTGTACTTGGGAGTGAGGAATTTTCCATAGCGTTCCTCTGCTCTTCCACCGCTGTAAAAGGGGGCGTTGTCGAAGAAGCGCACCCCCTCTTCCAAGGCTTTTTCGATGACGGCCTGTGCGTCCTTTTCCGAGGCACTCCCCACATGGGCTCCGCCCACGCCCAGGTTGGTCACGACCGCACCGGAAGAACCCAGCTTGCGCAGGGGCAGGAGCTTGCCCAGCCGGTCGGAGCGGGAGGCGGTGGCTGCGGCAATCTTTCCCTCGCCATGGGAAAGGCTGGGCACCATCAGTCCGACGGTGCAACCCGCCAGCATGGCCATGAACTCCCTGCGTTTAAGTCCCGTCTGCAGGTTGGCGGCGTTTTCATTCTCATGTTTCATAAAATTTTCCCTTGTACAGTGACTAATTAAAATTTTCCTCACAGGATTAGTACCGATCGCCTACTACACCCTGATTGATAAGGGACTCAAGACGGTCCAAGTGTTCCGTTCGTAAAGTTATATCTTGTGACGCCCAGTTTTCCTCCAGGCGTTCAGTTCTCCGTGTCCCCGGTATCGCGGCGAGGGGGACATCGCGCGACAGTACCCATGCCAATGCGACTTGAGCTGCTGTGGCTTCAATCTCTTCCGCGACTTCAGCTACAAGATCGGCCAACCGGCTGTTCCTGGCGATTGCTTCCTCGGTAAATCGCGGATTCTCCAACCTCCAGTCTCCGGGTTCTAGATCGCTTCGTGACCGGATTGCCCCGGACAAAAATCCTCGGCCAAGGGGACTGTAAGCCACAAATCCGATTTTAAGTCGTTGAATCGTTGGCAGAATGTCGGCCTCAACGTCCCGCGACCACAAGGAATACTCGGTCTGGAGTGCACTGACGGGATGAACCTCGTGGGCGCGGGCGATGGTTTCCGGGTCTGCCTCAGACAGGCCGATATAGCGTACTTTCCCTGCCTTCACGAGCTCAGCCATAGCACCGACCGTTTCCTCGATAGGTGTTTCGGGGTCCACACGATGCTGATAATAGAGATCGATGTAATCTGTCCTGAGGCGCTTCAGTGAGGCATCGCAACAAGCCTTTACATAATCCGCACTTCCTTTAATACCTTGCCAGCTGCCGTCTTCGCCGCGGGAAACGCCAAATTTGGTTGCCAAAGTGATTTGGTCGCGGCGCCCCTTGAGTGCCTTTGACAACAAGATTTCATTCGTAAACGGGCCATACATGTCTGACGTATCCCAGAACGTGCACCCAATGTCTGCTGCCCGATCGAGAACGCAGAGATTTTGAGCTTCTGAAGAGGAGCCGTAAAATTCCGACATTCCCATGCAGCCCAAACCGATTGCAGGCACACGAAGGCCTTGTGATCCAAGATTGACCTGTTTCATAACTCTGATGCCCCTTTACTCATCTTTATAGGAAGTTGCTCAGAGAAGAGTAATGTACTAGAGAGCAAAACTGTCATAAGTACGACCAAGTATTTCATGAAATCCTCGGGAGTCAATCCTATTCTAAGTTGAAGATCTTGAAGTGGCCCCATGCCTCTGATTTTACACCTTCATGCATCAGAAGTCTTGTCGGAGTGCGGAAGAGAAACGGACTGGCAATAGAGGACTTTGCTGAACCGGGGCCTCCAGATGCCGTGAACTACC
The DNA here is from genome assembly GCA_963702565.1 of uncultured delta proteobacterium. Taxonomy (GTDB): domain Bacteria; phylum Desulfobacterota; class DSM-4660; order Desulfatiglandales; family HGW-15; genus CAVPDE01. The sequence goes on from CAVPDE010000022.1 coordinate 8,229, forward strand.
CCCCCATGCATTGGGCAAATCCACATTCATGGAAAAACAGCCGTTTACGAACTCATGTCAAAACATCCTGTCCCTCATATAACTCTAACTTGACATTTGTCTGGAAGATACAGCATTTTGTATGTGCTACTGAGATAATCAAATAACCGCTCTTGGGTTTTTTGCTGACCCGATGAGGGGACCAGAAAGCCCGATCTTGGAGCAGATGCCCCGGAGGTGGGCATGGACAAGAAGGTCGATTACAATGAAGGCTTTCAGTTCTGATGTCAAAAAACGGACTTCATGAACCGTACCAGTTTAGCTCTTTGAAATAAGAACAGAAAAAGGCCACGGAAGTCTCTCTAAAAACAGAACAACGAAGACGCCACACCTCAATAGCAAGCTCTAGGCCGTGGGTGAGGCGGGCGGAGGGCTACCGCGGAACTCGCCACGTAATGCCCAGCTGGCAGGTGCCGGTGAAACCCTGGTCGCCTCTGGCGCCGCCGAAGGCGGGTAAACCTCGCCGCCCGCCTTCGCTGCCCCTTATCTGCAGAGTCTTTCCCGCACACTCTTCGTTTTCTGTTTTTAGAGAGACTTCCATGGCCTGAGCCATCCCTTTCAAAGAGCTAAACTGTTACCATGAACCTTGTATTGAACTTTAAACAAGATGCCATGTCCCAAGATAACCTGTTCATTCATCATAATGAGCGATGTTCCAAATCAAGGAGGAAATATGTTTACATTGAAAGTGAACGGTATGAAGAGACAGGTCGATGTGGGCCCGGGGACTCCTTTGTTGTGGGTCCTACGGGACAACCTAGGGTTTACAAGTGTGAAATACACCTGCGGTATCGGCGAATGCGGAATGTGCACGGTTCTAATTAACGGTGAAGCCCAGCGTTCCTGTGTTGTCAAAGTGGAAGACGTCCGGGGAGGTGACATCACGACCATCGAGGGCCTGCCCGACAATCATCCGGTAAAGGTTGCCTGGATCGAAAAACAGGTGCCCCAGTGCGGATACTGCCAGCCCGGCATCATGCTTCAGACGGTTCATTTTCTTTCACGGAAGCCGAATCCGACCGAGGAACAGATCAACGAAGAGATGGATAACGTCATCTGCCGGTGCGGATCACATCCGAGGATTAAACAGGCCATCCGGCTGGCTGCCGAAATGACAGCCAAACAAGGAGGGAAATGATGAATACCGATATGACGAGAAGATCCTTCTTAAAGAAAAGCAGCCTGGTGATTGCCGCAACCGCTTTTTCAAGTCCCTTGAACCTGTTTAATGCCTCTCTGGTAAAGGCCGCCTCGAAACTCCCGTTTAAACCCCATGCTTTTCTGGAGATTGCAGCTGATGATGCGATCACTGTCTGGGTCGGTCAGACAAATCTCGGCCAGGGAGCCCATACGGGTATTCCTATGATTATCGCGGATGAACTGGATGCTGCCTGGGAAAAGATACAGGTGAAAATGGCCCTTGCGGCAGAGCCGTTTAAAAGCCCTGTATGGCACGCACAAGCGACCGGAGGCAGCAGCAGTATCCGCCATCGCTGGGATTTGCTCCGCAAGGTCGGTGCCGCGGCCCGGCAGATGCTGGTTGAAACAGCAGCCGAACAGTGGGGGCTTCCTGCTGAAAAATGCGTCACCAGAGACAGCAAAGTCATTCATCCGGACGGACGGAGCCTCACCTACGGGCAACTGGCAGAAGCCGCGGGAAAACGGACGGTTCCCCAAACTCCCCGTCTGAAGGATCCGAAAGATTATCGGATTATCGGGACCCAAAGAAAGCGGCTGGATATCCCGGATAGAGTGGCGGGCAAGACCGTTTTCGGCTTTGATTTCACCGTACCCGGTATGTGCATCGCTGTTGTGGCGCGTCCGCCCCGTTACGGAGCATCGCTTGAATCCTATGATGCGGAAGCGGCCACGGCAGTCAAAGGAGTGATCAAAGTGGTCCCTCTTGAAAACAGGATTGCGGTATGCGCGGAAACGACGTACACCGCCATGCTGGGCAGAAATGCGCTCAAGATAAGGTGGTCCAAAGGTTCCCATCCGAACCTGAATAGTGACACCCTGGATGCCTTGTTTAAAGAGCATCTTGAGAAAGCGGGGGCAGTGGCCAAAACCAGCGGTGATGTGAAAAAGGCATTGGCAGAAGCCGCCCAGACAATAGAGCAATCCTACAAACTGCCCTACATTTCTCACGCCCAGGCGGAACCGATCAACTGCACCGCTCATGTGGAAAAAAATCGATGCCGGGTGTGGATTCCGACCCAGGGACAGACCGTCACCCAGCTTACGGCATCCAAAATAAGCGGTCTGCCCATTGAAAAGGTGGAAGTCATGACCCTGCCTGCGGGCGGCGGTTTCGGACTGCGCGGAGAACAGGATCCGGTTGAAGATTCGGTATTGCTTTCCAAAACCCTTAATCGGCCGGTCAAAGTAATATGGAGCCGTGAAGACGATTTTGCCAATGACCGTTTCCGTCCGGCAAGTCAGTGCAGCATAAAGGCCGGATTGGATAAGGATGGCCGGCTGGCAGCCTGGTCTCATAAAGTTGCCGCGCCATCCGTCATGTCCAGGCTGATGCCTGAATATGTGAAGGACGGCATTGATCCGGATGCTGTTTCGGGCATCACGGATATGCCTTATTCTCTCCCGAACCTGCTTGTGAACTATGTGATGGTGAATTCCCCAGTAACCGTGGGATTTTGGCGGTCGGTGGGATACTCCGTCAATGCTTTTGCCGTGGAATCCTTCATGGATGAACTGGCCTATTCAGCGGGAAAGGATCCGGTTCAGTTCCGTCTGGATCACATGGAAAAAGACTCCAGACCCTATAAGATTCTGTCACTTCTGGCCGAAAAAGGCGGATGGAACAGTCCTGTTCCCAAAGGCAGGGCAAGAGGCGTTGCCATAACGTCATGTTTTGAATCATTTGCCGCGCATATCGCGGAGGTGTCTGTCGGAGAAAAAGGGAAAATTACGGTTCACAAGATGATCTGCGCCATAGATTGCGGCACCGCCGTGTATCCAGATGCGATCCGAGCCCAGGCTGAAGCCGGTGTCATCATGGGACTGAGCGCGGCTTTTCATGAAAAGGTCAGTTTTGAAAACGGCGGTGTGAAGACGAGCAACTATGACAGCTACCCTGTTCTGAGCATGTCTCAAGTGCCTGAAATAGAAGTGCATATCGCCAAGAATACCCTTAATGCCGGGGGCGTTGGTGAGCCTGTTTTACCATCGGTGGCCCCCGCTGTGGCCAATGCTTTATTTAAGGCCACGGGGGTGAGGCTGAGAGAGCTGCCCTTCAAGAGAGAATTGTTGATCAAGGGTTAAGGGAAAGACCGCAAGATTTGTACCCATTGCAATATGCAGTTGAAATGGGATCCATGGTCTAGACCTGATCTCTTAGGTTACAGGTAACGAAGAACAAAAAGCGCTTTTATCAGGAAGCCACACCTTCATAAGTTGTCTGGGCAGAAAGAGCCAAGGAGCATTGTATCGGTAATGAATTCTTATCGCTCAATAGCATGGAGAGGTTTGATATTAATGTTGCTCGCAATCTTCAATTCAGGTTGTTCGGTATTTGGGATCCGTACGTATGAGACGACCAAATACGAATTGATTTTCGATGAGGCGAACAAAGAGATCAGATACTATGATTCTTACATCGTCGCAAAAACAACGGTGAAAGGGGAGTTCAAAGAGGCCCAGGGAGCTGCTTTCCGGATTCTGGCTGGTTACATTTTTGGCGATAATGAAAAAAAGCAAAAGATTGCCATGACCGCTCCAGTTGTGCAGGAGCCGACCGCGGGGAGTGAAAAGATCCCAATGACCGCCCCGGTCATCCAACGGCCAAGTGAGGAAGGATGGGTGATGAGCTTCATGATGCCTTCCGTTTACAAAGTGGAGGATCTCCCAACTCCAAAAGACAAGAGGATCCGCTTTGAGACAGTACCTGCAAGACATGTCGCAGTCATTCGTTACACCTGGATCGGGAATGAGAGTCGCAATGAGAGGAAAGCCAACGAGCTTCAAAAGTGGATCGCTGGTCTGAAAGGATATGAGCCTATCTCACCTCCAATGTATGCCGGATATGATCCACCATGGACTTTGCCGTTCTTGCGGCGTAACGAAATGATGATAGAGGTCAAAAAGAAACAGGAGCGACCCTAGCCAACAACAGGGTAAATCAGGCGGCGAGGAGCGCGGTGGCCAGACAAATAAGGTTTGTGGCGCCGCTGGTTACCCTGTGCGTTCTGACTTGAGTCGGTAAGCACGCGCCCCAATCGGCGCCTTCCAGTTTCACTTACGGTATCGTTCATGCTTGGAAGTCCTCTAATCTCCCACGTCGAACAGCTCCGTGTAGCCGAACAGTTGAGTTTCGCCCTCTCCTTTTCTATAATACGCCAAGAGTAGCTTGGACCGACGCATCAATGGCCTTATCCAGTCCCAATCATAAATCCAGCGGTTCAGTTCAAATCGGTTTCCCGATCGGAAACGCGCAAGGAGAACTCGCATTGGCTCTTTAGGCTCAAACAAGAAAGCTGGAGGTCAAAGAATGGTCAAACCAGGGATTTTCTCGTCCTGGCGCGGCTTCATCAGGACAGCCGCGGCAGCCGCGCTTGGCCTTGCGGCCTGGCCCCTGCACCCGACGGGTTTTCATCCCTGAGGGAAAGCATCGCGGAGATTGTGAAATGGGCTATGGAAAGACCGGAAAAATGATTTTCGCATGGCTGGCGTCATTGCTTGCCTGTTGCCTGATGCTGGCCTGCAATCCTGAGAAAGCCCGCTCCCGCGACAAGCCTGCTGAGTCCTGCACTCGTGAGATGTCGATTGTCGTGAACGGTCTTGAGCGGACATACCTCGTTCATGTTCCTGCCGCCTACAAGCCGCGGATCCCCTCGCCTCTGGTCATCATGCTTCATGGGGGTGGAGGCACGGCCAAGGCCGCAGCCTGGGAGACAGAGTGGACGGCGAAGGCCGAAAAGGAGGGATTCATTGTCGTCTTCCCCAATGCACTGGCGCGCGATCCAACAAAGGCGAGCAGCTTTGCGGGCAACCCTCAGCTCTGGAATGACGGCTCCGATCGGTTTTATCCCGGCCAGAACGCTGCGGATGATGTCGGTTTCATCGCCGCCATGCTCGACGATCTCTCCGGCCGCTTCGCGGTGGACAAGGGGCGGATTTTCGTAACCGGTTTTTCCAACGGCGCCTCCATGAGCTTCCGTGTGGGAGCGGAATTGTCGGACCGGATCGCGGCCATTGCGCCTGTGGCCGGCGCGTTGTGGTTTGACCCCCCCACGTTCAAGCATCCGGTCTCCATGTGCTACATCACGGGCACGGCCGATCCATTGAATCTCATCGAGGGGGGCGTGCCGAAGCTGGCAACCGGAGCGAGCGACAGCGTGCGGGCCAAACCAAAGCCGCCTGTGAGGGACTCCGTCCTCAAGTGGGCCAAGGCCCTTGGGTGTCCGGCAGCGACGGCCAACGTGTCCGTGGCCAACGGCGTGCGCACAGAAACCTACTCTCCGTGCCGTCACTACGCTGAGGTTGTCTCTATTGAGGTCGAGGGACTGGGGCACACCTGGCCTGGCGGGAGGAGCCTCTTGCCGGAGCGCATGGTGGGGAAGACATCGAACAAGTTGCGGGCGAACGATGTGATTTGGGCGTTTTTCCGAGAACACGCACGTCCAGTCTATGATAAGAGCTATGGTAAAGGCCCTTGATCGAAACGGGGCAGGCTCGGATGGCGAGGGAAAAGACCGAGCCCAAGCCTTTTGGAAGGAGAAGACCGTGACAAAATCATTGTTTGAGCCGTTCACGCTGGGAGATCTGAAGCTCAAGAACCGTATTGCCATGGCGCCCATGACCCGCGGTAGGGCTGGGGATACGAGGGTGGCCAACGAAATGATGGCTGAGTACTATGTTCAGCGCGCCTCGGCAGGGCTGATCATCACGGAAGCGACCGTGGTCTCTCCTCAGGGCAACGGCTGGGTCGGGTCCCCCGGGATCTACACGCAGGAGATGGTTGAGGGCTGGCGCAAGGTCACCAATCGCCTCAAGCCGACGGGCACGCCGATCTTTCTGCAGCTTTGGCATTGCGGAAGGGCCTCGCACAGCGACTTCCACGGCGGCGAGCCGCCCGTGTCCGCTTCAGCGGTCAAGCTCAATGGAGACAAGATCCGAACGCCCTTTGGAAAGAAAGACTATGAAACCCCCCGGCCTCTCACCGTCGAGGAGATCAGGGCGACGGTCAGGGACTATCTGGGGGCTGCGGAGTGTGCGCGGCAGGCCGGCTTCTCGGGCATCGAGGTGCACAGCGCCAACGGCTACCTGTTGAACCAGTTTCTCGATACCAAGACCAATCTGCGCAGCGACGAATATGGCGGCAGCCTGGAAAACAAGTACCGTTTTTTGGGGGAAGTGCTTGCCGCAGTGCTGGGGGTCTGGCCGAGTCACCGGGTGGGGGTGCGGCTGAGCCCCAACGGCGTGTTCAACGACATGGGAAGCCCGGATTTCCGCGAAACCTATCTCTATACCATCCAGCAGTTGAGCGCGCTCGGTCTCGGCTATGTGCACATCATGGATGGTCTCGCCTTCGGCTTTCACAGGCAGGGGGAGCCGATGACGCTCGCCGAATTCAGAGCGCACTATAAGGGTGTGATCATCGGCAACTGCGGCTACACACGCGAAGATGCGGAGCAGCGCATTGCCGCGGGCGATGCCGACATGGCCGCCTTCGGCCGGCCGTTCATCACCAACCCGGACCTGCCGGAGCGCCTGAAGAACGGCTGGACCCTCAATCCCTTTGACGACATGGCTTTCTGGTATACGCCCGGGCCTGAAGGATACACCGACTACAAGCCCTATTCGGCTTGAAGCGTCGGAGACGATGCCAAGGGGGAATGGGGATACCAAGTGATAAGGAGATGGAGGTGCGGCACTCTCCTCTGCATTGGGTGTTTGCCTGTGCATATCATCGGAAAACAGGACGTGAGCGGGCAGGGAAACAGGAGAGTGAGGATGGTCCTGGTTTCTATCCTGATATCCGTGGTGGTCTATTTCGGGATTGCCGCCGTGTTGATTGTCAGCGGCAAACATGACCAACCGGATCAACATGAAGACGGCCTGGATTTCAAGGAACTCTTTCTAGATTACAGCGGGCTGCCTGAATTAAAGCAATTCCGAGCCAGGGATGGGGCGGCTCTATCCTACAGGGACTACCCATGCGTTTCAGAAAAGATTCTGATCCTCTTGCACGGCTCAGGCTACCACAGCAAGTACCTGCTCCCTTTGGCCAGGTTTATCAGCGCTGAAGGTCTCGCTCATGTCTACACCCCGGATCTGAGAGGGCAGGGGCAAGAACCATTGCGCAGAGGCGATGTGGACTATATCGGACAGCTTGAGGATGATCTTGCCGATCTCATTGCCGTAGCCCGGCGGGATCATCCTGATGCCATGGTGATTGTCGGAGGGCACTCCTCCGGCGGTGGTCTGGCTGTGCGTTTCGCAGGAAGCCGGTACGGAAAGGAGGCGGATGCCTATCTACTGCTTTCGCCTTTTTTGAAATACAATGCCCCTACCATGCGGCCCCATTCAGGAGGATGGGCGCAGCCCTATACGAGGCGCATAGTGGGTTTGGTGATGCTGAACAATGTGGGGATTCGCTGGTTCAATCACCTGACCGTAATCCGTTTCAATATGCCCGAACAAGCCCGCGATGGGTCAGAAACCCTGTCTTACTCCTTTCGGCTCAACTCGGCGTACGCGCCGCAGAATTACGAGAAAGATCTGAAGTCAATCAGGCAGCCGCTCCTGGTCGTCGTTGGCACTGCAGATGAGGCCTTTGAAGCAAGCCAATTCAAGCCCGTCATTTCCCGGTATACAACCGGTCAAGTGGTATTGTTGGACGGCGTAACACACATGGGTGTTGTTGTGGGCGAGGAAATCCACTCACCGATAAAGAAGTGGCTGGAAGATCTGAAGAGACTCTGATGCTCAGATCTGGCAAGGAAAGCTGAAGCGGAAGGGAAAACGCGTCTGGGGACCCTTCCCAAAGCTTCGACCCGGAGTTCTCGCCCAGCCGTATCCAAGCAGGGACAATGCCTTCTCAGCAATACGCCGGGCAAGGAAGCCTAGCTTTCAGATCCAGATCCTGAGCCATCGGTTCATCAACAAGCCGCCGGCTAGACCTACGATGACGGCAAGCACAATGGTGACCGGGTGACTCTTACGAACCGGCTGAACCGGCGCTGGAGCAGGCTCTTTTCTTGCCAAGGGATCCTTGGCCGCGTCTATCAATGCTCTTTTCTTTGCCATAACGCCTCCTGGATCACTGAAGGATTTCCTCGCAGAGGCTGACGATCTCAGCAGCCGCCTCGCTCTGAGGAGCATATTCAAGGACGGAGAGGCCGGATGTCATCGCCTCGATGAAAGCGACTCTCTGGCTGATCTCCGTTTTGAACACATCCATACCGTAGGTTTGCACAGCTTCTCGGGCCTCTCTCCCCACCCTTGTTCTCGCGATTCTCCGGCAGATAAGAAGTTCGGCCTTCAATTTCCTGTTGCGCTTCCGCGCCTGTTGAATGAGGGAGAGGGTTTCCTTGGAGGACCAGAGATCCAAGGGACTCGGACCAACGGGGACTACGGCCAGGTCGGAGACACCCAAAATGGAGGAAATCAGCTCGCCAATGGCCGGAGGCGCGTCAATGACCACATGATCGAAGTCCTTGGATAGGGATTTGATGGTTGAATCGCTGAGAGGCCGGGGGTGGTGGATGACGGTGAAAGACTGATTCTCGGAGGTCGACTGCCACTGAAGAACGCTGCCTTGGGGGTCTGCGTCGATAAGCAGGGCTTTGCGCTCTTTCTTGGAGAGGGCGCTGGAGAGATTGATGGCAATGGTGGTCTTGCCGACTCCACCCTTCTGATTGACCAGGCTGATGACCATGACCCACCTTGGCTCGGAACGAACAAAAGGCTGCGGAGCGTCCCTTGACGTGAAAAGCAGCACCAGCAGAGGAATGGTCCGATTCAGTGATTACCAAGAAAACTAGATGGGCGAAAGGATTTAGTCAACAAAATTTCTCAATCTTCTTCCCATGGCTCACAACCCCGAGTCCCCATCAAACGAGGACATGCTGAGCCAGCATCGGCAGAAGCCCAATAACCTTCCAATTCTCTGCCTCAACCTGCCGTCTTCAGCCGACAGCCGTTGACCCCGGCAGGACCCTTGGAAGAGGCAATAGCGGCCGCTGAATCCTAACAATATCTTTACAGAACGCTAACGTGATGCTAACATGCTCATATTACTTTGGAAACAATTTCGTTTTCCAGGAAAACCATGGCCAAACAAAAGATCCTTGCCGTTGATGATGAAGAAGACATCCTTGAACTTCTCCGATTCAATCTCACCAAAGAGGGATTTTCAGTGACAGGCGCCGCTTCAGGGGAAGAAGCCCTGAAGTCGGCCCTCTCCAGCAAACCCGATCTCATTCTTCTTGACCTTTTGCTCCCGGGCATGGACGGCCTGGAAGTGGCCAGACGCCTGAAAAACGACGCCGCCACCAAAGAGATTCCCGTCATTATGGTCACGGCCAAGGGGGAGGAGGCGGACATCGTGACCGGACTGGAGGTCGGTGCCGAGGATTACATCACCAAGCCTTTCAGCCGCAAGGTCCTGATCGCAAGGGTGCGAGCGGTGCTCAGGAGGAAATCAGCTGCGCCGGCCGATGAACAGGAGGTTTTGTCGGTCCACGATCTCACGATTCATCCGGGCCGGCGCGAGGTGCTGGTAAAGGGAAAGCCTGTGGTGCTGACGTTCACGGAATTCGGTATCATGAATTTCCTCGCCAGGAGACCCGGCTGGGTTTTCACCCGCTCCCAGATCGTCGACGCGGTCAAGGGCGATGAGTATTTCGTGACCGACCGCGCCGTGGACGTGCAGATTGTGGGGCTGAGGAAAAAGCTTGGCAGCGCCGCCAAAATCATAGAGACAGTGCGCGGCGTAGGGTACCGCTTCAAGGAATAAGCCATGGCCGAAAAAAAGAGCCTGTTGTGGCATGTCTTTTTTTCCTACCTCCTGGTCCTCCTGGTTTCCCTGGTGGCCGTCACCTGGCTGGCCTCGAATTCCATGAGGCATTTCTTCCTGGACAAAACCCGGGTGGATCTGCAAACCCGGGCTCTCCTTTTCGAGACTACATCCTGGAGCACGTGGACCCACTCGATGAGCAGAGCATTGACCGGCTATGCAAGAAAATCGGGCCTGCTGCGTTCACAAGGATTACCGTGATCCTTCCTTCCGGCAGGGTGATCGGCGATTCTGAAGAGGATCCCCAGAAAATGGACAACCACATCGACCGGCCCGAGATCCTGGATGCCATGGAAAAGGATTTGGGAGTCTCCACCCGGTACAGCCCGACCTTGGCAAAACAACTCATGTATGTGGCGGTGCCGCTCAAGAGAAACACCCGAACCATGGCCTTTGTCCGAGCAGCGATCCAAGTGGATTCGGTGGACAGAGATATTGAGGCCATTCAGATAAAGATGGCTTTCTCGGGGCTCATCATCGCAGGTCTTGCTACGTTGCTGAGCTTGCTCGTCTCCCACAGAATCCGAAGGCCGATTGAAGAAATCCGGAAGGGTGCGGAACGATTCTCGCGCGGGGATTTTCAGCACCCGTTGCCGGTGTCAGCGATTAAGGAGATCGGGGAACTCTCCGAGACCCTGAACACCATGGCCCAGGAGCTGCAGAAAACCGTCTCTACGATCACGGAGCAGCGAAACGAGCTGGGGGCTGTCCTCTCGAGCATGGCGGAAGGCGTGCTGGCCATGGATATGGAAGAACGGATCATCGGCATGAATCACGCCGCTTCCGTGATCTTTGAATGCGATCCGAGGCAGGTGCAGGGCCGGACCATCCAGGAAGTCATCCGCCATCCGGAACTGCAGAGCCTAGTGACCAAGGCCCTGGCCAGCGAGGGCACTGTGGAAAGCGATGTGGTCCTTTACCTGAAGGAAGAAAGGGTTCTTAACGGGCATGCTTCGATTCTCCGCGACGGAGAGGGCAAACGGGTGGGCGTTCTGGTCGTGCTCAATGACATCACCCGCCTCAGGAAGCTGGAGAACATCCGCAAGGACTTCGTGGCCAACGTCTCCCACGAAATCAGGACGCCCATCACCGCGATCAAGGGATTCGTCGAGACGCTGCAGGACGGTGCCTTGAAGAGCCCGGAAAATGCGGAGCGGTTTCTCGGGATCATCCAGAACCATGTCTTGAGGCTCGAATCGCTGGTGGAGGACCTCTTGAGCCTGTCGCGGATCGAAGAGGACAAGGAAAAAGAACAGATCGTCTTCGAAGACAAACCCCTCAAGGAAGTGCTGATAGGGGCCATACAACTCTGCCAGGTGAAGGCGGAGCCCAAGCGAGTTGGAATGGATCTGTCCTGTAGTGATGACGTCAGCGCAAGAATCAATGCCTCTCTTCTGGGCCAGGCGGTGGTGAATCTGCTGGACAACGCCATCAAATACAGTGAAACTGGAAAGACCATTTGGGTTCAAACTGAGGCGACGCCGCAGGAGACCCTGATCCGAGTCCGCGATGAGGGCTGCGGCATTGAGAAACAGCACCAGGAACGCCTGTTTGAGCGCTTTTATCGTGTGGACAAGGCCCGGAGCCGAAAGCTGGGAGGGACCGGGCTCGGTCTTGCGATCGTGAAACACATCATGGAAGCCCATAGGGGCCGGGTTTCGGTGGAAAGCCAGGCCGGCAGGGGGAGCACCTTTACGCTGCACTTGCCCCGCATTTCTCCAAAAGAGCCTTCCCGATAGTGATAAGAAGTAAACAGTAATCAGTAAACAGTAAGCAGTGAAAGACATCCGTAACACATGACTGCCAACTGATCACTGATGACTGATCACTGACCACGAAGTGCCCCTAAATCTCTCGGAATCCTAACCTGTTTCTAACAATTTCCTAACAAACCATCACTAAATTCCTTCTCATTAAATCAATGGAAAAGGATCAATGAATTGGTTACGGCCTTTGGCCGGTAGGATTCAACTTAAGAAGGAGGTTTGGGAAAGATGAAGATTTGGAAGGCAATGAGTAGAGTAGCGTTAGGGATGTTCTTGGGTTTCGCTTTGACGGCGCCGGTGTCGGCCGTTGACGTGGATTCCAAGCTGGCGGACTACAAGGCGGTGAGCGGAGTGTCCGGCAAGATCAAATCGATCGGTTCAGACACCCTGAACAACCTGATGGCTCTATGGTCTGAGGGCTACCGGTCAAACTATCCGGGCGTTCAAATCGAGATCGAGGGCAAGGGTTCGACCACAGCGCCCCCGGCTCTGATCGAGGGAACGGCCCAGTTCGGCCCCATGTCCCGGGAGATGAAATCCGAGGAAGAAGGGGCTTTTGAGAAAAAGCACGGCTATAAACCCGCTCGGATTCGAGTGGCTGTGGATGCGTTAGCGGTTTTCGTTCACAAGGACAATCCCATCAAGGGCTTGACCCTGCAGCAACTCGATGCTATTTATTCAAAAACGCGCAAGGGCGGTTTGGCCAAGGAGATCCGGACCTGGGGAGACCTGGGGCTTACCGGCGAATGGGCGGACAAGCCGATCTCTCTTTACGGACGTAATTCAGCTTCCGGCACCTACGGCTATTTCAAGGAAGTGGCCCTCTTCAAGGGAGACTACAAGGACCAGGTCAAGGAGCAGCCCGGGTCTTCCGCAGTGATTCAAGGCGTGGCCTCGGACAAGTTCGCGATAGGGTACTCCGGCGTGGGATACAAGACAGCCGATGTGAGAATTGTGCCGCTTGCCATGAAAGAGGGGCAGACCTACTTTGATGCGGATGCAAAGAATGCCTACAGCGGAGATTATCCCCTGTCCCGGTTCCTTTACATCTATCTGAACAAGAACCCCAATCAGGATCTGGATCCCCTTCGCAAAGAGTTCATCAAGTATGTTTTCTCCAAGGCAGGGCAGCAAATTGTGGTCAAGGACGGTTTTTTCCCTGTGTCAGGCGACATCGCTCAAAAAGACATGGCAGCTTTGGGCATCAAGTAATCCCTCTACCCGCCGCCGTGTCGTTTCTGAGCGGCATGGCGACGGTTTGATTAAGACACGCCTGAGCCTCGAAGCGAAGCCTTTTGGATCTCCTTCGATTCCAGGGTTCAGGTACAAGGTGCTTTCTCTATCAAAATTAGGATAGGGCGGTTCCTGGGACTCCAGGCTCCGCCCCTTTCCTTTGAACAGGTCCTTGGGTTGATGGAATCACAGGCTGAAGCGTTTACCGCGAGAGCGCCAGAGAAGACCCCCGCTGTTCGTCTTGTCAGAAGAGAGAAAAAAGCGCGGCGTGGTGTTCTGATTGCAGACGCTATTGCAGACCGGACCATCACGATCGGCGGAATTCTGGTGATTGTGGCGGTGCTGGGCATTTTGGTTTTCCTGGTGGCTGAAACGCTTCCTCTTTTCAGGAGCGGCACCACCACTGCTGAGCACACCTATTCGCTTGAAGGACCTGCAGATGACGTTCTTAGCGTGAGTGTCGACGACTACAAGACCCTGGCCTTTTTCTTGACCAAGGAAGGCAAAGGCACCCTGTGTCACGCCAAGACAGGGGTTCCTTTACAGCGGATGGTCTTGGACTTTCAGGGCAGGGAACTGACCGCTTTGGCCACTACCCCGGATCGCAAGTATATCGTGTTTGGTTTCTCGGACGGGAGCGTACGCTTCGGGACTCTCGAGTTTGCCACGGAGATTCTCTCTCCCGAGAACCTGCCCAAAGGGTTAACCCGGATAAATGACCAGGACAGCACGGACGGATCAACCGTGTTCACCAGCATTCCCGGAAATCAGTTCAGGAAAGGCTCTTTCTCCCTGACGCTGGACCAAGAGTTCATTCCTGTCTCGGAGACCGGAAAGGCTCTGACGGCTTTGGCCTATCATGTCAGCGGCCAGGCCGAGCGACAGGCCAGGGCATTCGTGGCTCTGGACCATGAAGGGATTCCCTCCCTGAACCTGGTCACTTCAAAGATCAACCTTCTCACCGGCGAAAGAAGGGCTCAGGTGGCACGGACGGAGCTCCCTTCGCTTCCTCGTGGGGTGACGGCTCATTCCATTGCCCTTACAGAAAAGGCGGATCAAGTGGTCGTTGCGGAGAGGTCGGGGACAGTCTATCGCTACAACACGGCGGACTTCAACAACCCGGTGCTGGCAGAGACGGTCCGCGTGCTTCCGGCCTCCGCCACCCTCACGGCGTTTGGTTTTCTCCTGGGCGGCCAATCCCTTGTGGTGGGCGGCTCGGATGGTTCCCTGAACATTTTCTTCTTGCTGAAAAGAGAAGGCGCCGACACCAAGGACGGACAAGCGCTCCAGCTGACGAGGAGCTTTGAACGCCTGCCATCGCCGCCTGTGCGCTTTGAACCGGCGATCACCGGGAAGAACTTCGCCGTCGCGGATGCAAAAGGCAATGTCCACGTCTACCACGGCACGAGCCAAAAATTGCTGATCCATTACCCTGCCAAGCCCGACGCCCAGGGGTATCGCACCATCCTCTTGTCTCCCCGCATGGACGGGCTTCTGGCTCTTCAGAGCGACGGCCGGGTGCGGTTCTGGGAGTTCTCCGTTCCCCACCCTGAAACCACGGTTCGGACCCTGTTCAGAAAGGTGTGGTACGAAGGGTATCCGGAGCCGACCTATACCTGGCAGTCTTCTGCCATGAGCGAAGATTACGAACCCAAGTTTTCTCTGATGCCCCTGATCTTCGGAACGATCAAGGCCGCTTTCTACTCCCTGCTGTTTGCGATTCCAATAGCCATTCTGGGAGCCATCTACACCTCGGAGTTCGTAAATCTCAAGGTGCGGGCCATTGTGAAGCCGACCATGGAGATGATGGCCTCCTTGCCTTCCGTGGTGTTGGGTTTTGTGGCGGCGCTGGTCATGGCGCCTGTGGTGGAGACCTGGATCGCTGCCGTGCTCCTGGTGTTCTTAGTGGTGCCCGTCTCCCTTATGGTTGCCGCCTACCTGTGGCAGATGATCCCGCTGCGCATTGCGCTGAGAATCCAAGGCTCTCCCAAGTTCTTCGCCACCGTGCTGGTGGTTGTTTCTGCCATTTACGGGGCCGATCAAGCTGGGAGACTGGTTTGAGGGCGCCTTCTTCATGGGGGATTTCAGGGCGTGGGTCAACGGGGACGTGGGAGGGCCGGAACCGATGCTTTTCCTCCTGGCCCTGCCGCTGTCTTTCGTCGTGATCAGCGTGTTTGTTTCACGATTTTACGGGCGAGCGTTCGCGCTTGTCATGAAACGGGTGAGCCAGTTCAGGGCGGCTCTTCTGGAGATGGGGAGATGGGTGGGGAGCGCGCTGCTGGCGGTGCTCTGCTCTCTGGCCATCGCCAAAATCCTCGCGCTTCTGGGACTGGACGTGCGGGGCACCTTTGTGGACACCTATGTGCAGCGCAACACCCTGATCGTGGGGTTTGCCATGGGGTTTGCGGTGATCCCCATCATCTACACCATTGCCGAGGATGCGTTGAACGCCGTTCCAGAGCATTTGCGCGCCGCCAGCCTGGGATGCGGGGCTACTCCCTGGCAAACGGCCATTTACGTGGTCCTTCCCACGGCCATCAGCGGGGTCTTTTCGGCGATCATGATCGGCATGGGTCGCGCTGTGGGAGAAACCATGATCGTGGTCATGGCCGCTGGCAACACGCCGATTATCGACATGAACATCTTCAACGGCCTCAGAGCGCTTTCAGCCACCATTGCCGTGGAGCTTCCTGAGGCCGTAAAAGGCGGCACCCTGTATCGCATTCTGTTTTTGTCGGGTCTTGTGCTTTTCGCCATGACCTTCGTGATCAACACCGTGGCCGAGGTCATTCGTCTCCGGTTTCGAAAAAGGGCGATGCAACTCTAAAGTTGACGTAAGGATATGTCCTCAACCCCATCCAAACGATATGTGACCGGCGCGGACCTCTCCTCCAGAGGGGAACCGTATCTGTGGAGCATGGGCGGAGCCCTTGCCCTTGGACTCATCATGATTTTCGGGTTCCTGGCCCTTGTGGCATGGAACGGATTTGTGACGTTCTATCCTAAGCCCGTGGAGGTTCTCCGTCTCAAGGACGGCGCGATGGTGGCCGGGCGAACCGACCCGTTCGGAGATGTACCGGCTTCCGAAGAACGAGCTCGACAGCCTGGATGAACAGGCCCGGAAAGTCCATGCAGGAGAACAAAGGGTTATGGTCTCCGGACTCTCTACCGGACGGGCAATTTTGATTTGTACAATGAGGACTTCCTGTGGGTGTCGGAGTTTAAATCGCGGAGCGCTCAGACCCAAAACCATTTTCTTTATCGAGCGTATGGAGTGGGGCCCCTTCATCGGACTTCTTCAGACGCTCACGGTGAAGGGAGAAAAGCTCGCTGTCGGGTACTTTCACTCTGGATCGGCTGGAAGAGGAACACAGGAAGGCTGTGGAGCGCCGCAATAGGGTGAGAGCTATCGAGCGAGATGAGATGGGAGGCCTCAATTACGAGTTGGACCGAATGAGACTTGCTCTGCGGCGCGATTGCCCTGGAAAAAGGCAAAGACAGTCCGGAATACCGGGCAGAAGAGAAAAAGCAGAATGTCCGTGCGGCGCAGCTTCAAATCAGGTACGGACTTCTCCAGAAGGAGGCGGAATCGATCAAGAGAGAGGACGGTCTCTACACGGTGGTTCTCAAGGATATTCGCGGCACCGAGAAGACGCTGGCTCTCTCGCATATCGTTCGGTTCTATCCGGCCAATGACTTAACCTTTTTTCAGAAGGTGAAAGTGTACGTGCTCGAGGTGGTTCGAATTTCTCACGGCAGAGCCGCGGGAGGCCAACACAGAGGGAGGGGTTCTTCCGGCCATCTTCGGGACCTTTGTCATGACCGTGCTCCTGGCTGTGGCCGTGGCGCCCTTTGGAATCATGGCGGCTCTCTATCTCCGGGAATATGCCAAGCAAGGGCGGCTGGTTTCTCTGGTGCGCATCTGCGTCAATAACCTGGCGGGGGTTCCTTCCATTGTGTACGGCGTCTTCGGCCTGGGTTTCTTTGCTTACATCCTCGGTGGAACCATTGATCAGCTTTTCTTTCCGGAACGCTTGCCCAATCCCACCTTTGGGTCAGGAGGTCTTCTCTGGGCTTCGCTGACGCTGGCCATGCTCACCGTTCCTGTGGTGATCGTCTCCACGGAAGAGGCGCTGGCTGCGGTGCCTCAGTCCATGAGGGAAGGGTCCTTGGCCTGCGGAGCCTCGAAGTGGCAAACCATCAAGAACATCGTGCTTCCCAAGGCCATGCCCGGCATTATGACCGGCCTGATCCTGGCCATGGCCAGAGGGGCCGGTGAAGTGGCTCCCCTCATGCTCGTGGGGGTGGTCAAAATAGCCCCGAGCCTTCCCCTGGACGAGTTTTTTCCTTTTCTTCATTTGGAGCGAAGTTTCATGCATCTGGGGTTTCACATTTACGACGTGGGGTTTCAGTCGCGCAATTCCGAGGCCGGCAAGCCCATGGTGTTCGTGACCACCCTGCTGCTCATCGGGCTGGTGGCGGTCATGAATGCCACGGCCATTTATATCCGTAACCGATTGAAGCGAAAGTACTACGTGGGGCATTTCTAAGAGGGTTTTTATGGAAGCAAAGGCACAGATCGATTTAGACAGCACGGAAACGATCTACCATCCCAAAGAGGGGGGCGGAGGGTCGATTCTGGATATCGAGCGCTTCTGCCTCTGGTATGGCCGCGCGCAAGCCCTTTTCAACAACACTTTGAACATCGAGCGAGGCTTGGTCACCGCGCTCATTGGGCCTTCAGGCTGCGGAAAGTCGACCCTGTTGCGGTCCCTAAACCGAATGAATGACCTCATCGCAGGTCTCAGCATCTCCGGCACGATCGTGTTCGAACGGAAAAATATCTATGATCCCGACGTGGATGTCATCGGACTTCGAAAGCGAATGGGCATGGTGTTTCAGAAGCCTAATCCCTTTCCCATGTCCATCGCCGACAATGTCACTTATCCTCTCAAGGTGGACCACGTCACCGACCGCCGTGTTCTTGAAGAAACGCTGGAGCGGGCCCTCAAGGGCTGCTGCTCTGTGGGATGAAGTGAAAGATCGGTTGAAGGACAGTGCTCTCGGTCTTTCCGGAGGGCAGCAGCAACGGCTGTGCATTGCGCGGGCCATTGCGGCGGACCCTGATTTCCTCCTCATGGACGAACCCTGCTCCGCCCTGGACCCTCTGGCCACCACGAAAATCGAGGATTTGATCAACGAGCTGAAAGGCCGGTACACGATCATCATCGTCACCCACAACATGCAGCAGGCGGCCAGGGTTTCGGACAACACGGCCTTCCTCTATTTGGGAAGGCTCATTGAATACGGGGAGACCAATGCGATTTTCACCCGGCCGAGGCTCAGGCAAACAGAAGACTACATTACGGGTCGTTTCGGATAGGAGGGGAGGGAAAGCTCATGCCCAAGAGGTTGCAGAGGGACATTGAAAAGATCAAGAAGATGGTGCTTTCCGTGGGCGCCATGGTGGAAGAACGCCTCAGGATGTCCATCAAGGCCATCGAGACCTGGGATGCCGGTCTTGCCGAAGATATCATCCGCAGGGACTATGAAATTGATGAGCTGGAGATCGAGGTGGAAGAGGAATGCCTGAAGATTCTGGCTCTGCACCAGCCGGTGGCCGTGGATCTCCGGTTTCTCATCGCAACCATCAAGATCAACAGCGAGCTGGAACGAATCGGCGATGAGGCGGTGAACATCGCCAACCGGGTGCGAAACATCTCAAAACGCAGAAAGCTCGATCTGTCATTCGATTTCACCATCATGGCGGAGAAAGCCGCGACCATGCTCCGCTTGAGTCTGGATGCTCTGGTGAACCTGGACCAGGATCTGGCCTTCAAGGTGCTCACCCTGGACGATGAAGTGGACCTGATGCACCGGGAGATTTACGACAGGATCAAGGAAGCGATGAGCCAGAATCCGAACTACGTCGGGTACCTGATCAATCTCTACACCACGTCCCGGCATCTGGAGAGGGTCGGCGATCACTCGACCAACATTGCCGAAGAGGTGATTTACCTGATCGAGGGCGAGATCATCCGGCACCGCGCCAAGCAGCAGGCGCTGCAAGCCGGAGAGACCGGAAAGAAGTAGCGGCCGGCCGCGCTCAGCTTCGATAATTTGTTAAGAACTTCAAGAACGAACCGCAGAATATCGAATAACGAATGTCGAATATCGAAGGAGGGATTGAAGACCTTAAACCTCATTATTCGAAATTCCTTATTCGGCATTCGATATTCTGTTTTTCCCGCTGCTCCCGAGGAGCATCTCCGCTACGACGCTGCATTCCAATCCGAAGGGAAGATAGCCCGCGTACCCCAGGAGAGGCATCTCGAAGACGTGAAAGCGCTGGACAAAAGGGACGTGGTAGACCCACTTGGCCAGGCTGTAGAAGTTCCACATTTCCCAGAACACACCGCAAAGGAGAGCTGCCAGGGCGGAAGCCAGGACAAAGCGCCAGTCGCCGACCCTCAGAGGCGAGAAAATGTGGGTTTCCTTGAGAAGGACCTGCAGAGAGACCAGGATGAGAAGAGGAGAGACCCAGAGAAGGGCAAAGAGGTGATTCGGGTAAACTCCAAGCAAGAAAAGGCCGGTTCCTGAGGCTGAGAGGACTGCCGCGGCAAAGAGGCGGGGAAAGGAGATCCGCACAGGAAAGAAGTGCTGATACGCTCCGTTCCACCAAGAAAAGGAAACAAGCCACTCTCTTGTCGTTGCAATAGAGGGAAGCACGGTTGAGAAGGAAAGAGTGGCGAAGAGGGAATATTCCGCAGGAGCAAAATCGGCACCCGTGTAGGACCAGTTTTGAACAAAGCGGTTCAGGTATTCAAAGAACCACCAGAACCCGGCGCTCGCAGGAAACAGGAGCAGAAAGGACAAAGGCCGCCGCAGGAACAGGCAGGTTCCAGTTCGCCGGTACGTGAACCCGTTTACCGTGAGGATGTAGGCGATCCAAAGAGGAGTGAAGGTATGGGCCTGATATTGGGAAAACCAGGGGAAGCGGTTCCACGCAAGAACCCAGGATGCAAGACCCAGAACCAGCCCGCACCAGCCCCACCATGGGAAACGAGCCCTCAAATCAGGCCGCGGCTTGGGGCCTAGGTCCTTCGCACGGAATAGGGTCCCGAAGGAGGGAGAGGGTTCAGGGGGTCGCCCTGAGCGGAGCCCAGCGGAGTCAAAGGGAGAAGACGCAGGTGCCGAGGGCTTTTCGCGTGGAACCCCATGGCGAAGTGCACGTACAAGGAAAGGACTCAAGGTAAGCACGATGAAAAGGCAGTAGGCGATGAAAGCAATCCATGAAAAGGGAGCGTGTTCAATGCAAAGGGTGCGAGGAGGGAACTCAAAGTAGCGAGATAGGGGCGCTTCCGCTACGAGGACTCCGGCCAGAGGAAGTCCCAGCAGCATGGCGGCAAGAACGGAAGCTTTCAGGATTCCTTTCATTATCTTTTCCTGCACGAGCTGAGCCAGTATAAGCGATATCTCTGCAGCGGGCAAAGAAGTTTGAAGAACCGGCCCAGGTTTCTATTTTGCTGGAAATTTGAGATTGAATCAGAGAGAATCAGTGCCTTCCCATTTCATTAAGAAATCAACGAGAGCAGGAGAGGGATATGCCGACGATCATGCCGGAAGGAGAAAGGGTGAGGCAGGCGGTAAAATTCATTTCCGCGGAGCGGATGGAAGACGAGAAGAAGTCCCTCCGTAAGCTGATTCAGGAGGCTTCTCTCAAGTTCAACCTGTCTCCGAAAGAGGAGCAGGACCTGGTCAACTTCTACAGAGACAAATGAGGCCCGAAGAAGAAAGTGACCAAGATGTGCGGCTTGTTTCTGAGCGTTCTTGAGAAACTTGCTAATGGACGTCTAGGCTGTCGGTCTTTTTCAAGGTTTGAAGCAGGGAGCGGGCCACTCGAAAGAGAATCCAGAGAACCGCCAGAATGCACAGACTCCCTGCGAGCACAGGCATCCATGAGCCTTCCTCATCCGTGTGCTGAAGTCCCACTGAAATGGAGACCACCCCCAGGAACACCAGATAGGCCGACACCAGGGCGGAGAAAACCAGAAGAACCCAGAGAAAAGGGTTTTTCATAGATCACTTTTTCATTTCTTTGAGTTTGGTGCTGAGAAACTCTATCTGGTTTTTGACGCGCTTGTCCATCTTCATTTTGTGTTCAATGACCTCAGAGGCGTAGAGGACGGTCGAGTGGTTTCGACTCAGAGACCGGCCGATTTCTTCTACGGTTCTGTCCGTGTGTTGCCGGCAAAGGTAGACGTAGACGTTTCGCGGGTAGGCGTGGATCTTCTTTCTGGATTTGGAGGACAGCAAGGCCGGATCGATCTTGAAATACTGACACACCATGGCCTTCACGTCTTCCAGGGTCAGAAGTTTTTGCGAGGGCATGTGGCACAGGAGGATTTCTTTTGCCAGGTCCGGATCTATTATGGCTTTCATGAGATCGGCCTTTGCCTTCAAGCATCGGAGAGCGCTTTCCATCTGGCGAACATCTCCGGTGAGGTCTTTGGCCAGGAGATGAAAGATCTCGTGGGAAAGAGCTAGCCCGTTTTCTGAGGATTTCCTTTCAATGATTTTGACCCGGGTCTCATAGTCCGGTGTATCCAGAGTGGTGATAATTCCGGAGGTCAGCCGCGAGGCCAGTTCCCTGTTCAAATGGGGGATGTCCTTGGGGAGAAGGGAGCTCGTGAAAATAATCCTCTTGCGATCATTGGCCAGGGCATCCAGCGTGTATCCCAGTTCAAGCTGAGTCTTTTCTTTGCCGCTCAGAAAATGGATCTCTTCCAGGAGCAGCACATCGCAGGATCGTCGGTACTTGTTCTTGAATTCATCGATCCGGTGGTTCTTGAGGGCAAAGATCATTTCGTTCACAAAGTCTTCGGCGGTGATGTAGATCACTTTGAGTCGGGGGTTGCTTTCCAGGAGCGCGTGAGCCGTGGCCTGAGAAAGGTGACTTTTGCCAAGACCGGTTTTTGCTACGATGAACAGGGAGGAGCAGGGGAACTGGCCTTCTATGGCCAGAGCCTTGGAAGCCGCATAGGCAAACTCATTGCATCTTCCCACCACGAATCGATCAAAGGTGAAGTCCTGGTTGAGCGCCCTGGGCCCGCCATTTTCGTTGCTCGGGATGTTGGGCAGAGTGAGCTGCCTGGGATCCTCGACAAGAGCAGGAGGCGGAGCGGACGAAGGGCTCACCACTCTCAGGGCCAGCTTACAATTCTTTTCTCCCATCCGGTCGAGGTTTTCCTGGAAGAGAGGAATGTAATTCTCCGTGACCCAGTTGAGGGAGAACTTGTTGGGACATCCCAGAACGAGGGCGTCGTCGCTCTGCTCCAGAAGGGTGAGAGGATTGATCCACAAAGAGAAGCTTTTCTCCGGAATGACCCCTCTGATCTGGTCCTTGATCTCTTCCCAAATAGTCGTCATCGCCGCCTCAGGAATAAAAAAAGAAAGCATGAAGTCATAGAATGCTTCCACGTTCGTGTGCCTTCTATCGAACCCCCCAAAGGCTGTCAAAGGTAATGAGTCGGGAGAGCAAGTTAGCCGCTCAGGTTTTATCGACAGGATATAACCGGCTGAAATCGCTAATTGAAATTTTATTCGGCCGGTAACTGCAAGGGGAGTGCGAAAAAGAGGTGTGCCTGGAATTTGCTTTTGATATCAGAAGGTTTGACCTTAATGAGATGAAGTGTATAAATGTATCCACAAATCTCAATCTTCAGTTTTCTCGTCCTTACGCTTTTTTTCTTTCGTTTTTGATTCTACCCATTAGATTTTTTCTTTTATTCCCACCGCACTTTTTACGAATCCTTATGGAGCAAGGGTCTCCAAGTCGCCGAGGTCTGATGCCATAGAGAAAGAAAAAAATCTCCTTGTTCTGGTCTACCAACGCAGCTATGATTCATGCTTACGCTAAGCCATCTTTTCGAGAAGGACGACGTGCACGTGAAACGGTTAAAGGTAGCACTGATTGCAGGCGGTATCTCCGGGGAACGGGAAATTTCCATGAAAAGCGGAGATGCGGTGGAGAAAGCGCTTGATCCGAAGAAGTATGAGGTGAAGCGCTACGATCCGCGTGACGATCTCGATTTGCTTTTAAAGAACAGTGGAAACACTGATCTGGCTTTGATCTTGCTCCATGGCAGGTATGGAGAGGACGGGTCCATGCAAGGACTGCTGGACCTGCTGGGCATCCCTTACGTCGGCTCCGGAATACTCGGCAGTGCGATGGCCATGAACAAGCGAATTGCAAAGAGCCTATTCAGGACAGAGGGGCTTCTCGTGGCCGAGGATGTTCTTCTTTACAAGGGGGAGCCCTATTCCCTGGATCAGATTCTTGAGCGCCTCGGTGCTTCTACGGTGGTGAAACCAGCCTCAGAGGGTTCGAGTATCGGAGTCACGATTTGTCACTCCAAGGAGGAGTTGCTCAAAGGAATCGAGGCCGCCTTTCACCATGATCGGGAAATCCTGGTGGAGCGTTTCCTCAACGGCAAGGAGTTAACCTGCTGTGTCCTTGGAAACAAATCGCTCGAGGCTCTCCCTGTTATCGAAATTGTCCCCAACCCGAAATATACCTTTTTTGATTACCAGGCCAAGTACACTCCAGGGGCCACGAGTGAAATCTGCCCTGCAAGGATTTCTCGGGCTCAAACCGAAGAGGTCCAGTCTTGCGCCGTGCGAGCTCACAAAGCGCTGGAGTGCAGGGATTGGAGCCGAACGGACTTGATTCTTTGTGAGGACAAAGTGTATGTGCTCGAAACGAACACCATTCCGGGAATGACGGAGACGAGCCTTGTCCCTCTTGCTGCCAGAACAGCGGGGATGGCTTTTCCCCAGTTCGTGGACCGGTTGATCGCGCTTTGCATTGAGCGCAGAAGGAGTTGAGCCCGGCACCTGTGATATATACTGAAAACACTGCCGCTTCAATGCATAATTAATTGAAATTATTAGATATTATTTATATTGTTGGTTTTCAGCTTTAGTGGCTTTAGCGCGCTTTAGGCATTTCTTCTTGTGCAGCCTGACCAAAAACAAACCTCACCCAGAAATGTCAAAAAAGAAGTGCAACCTACTGATAATAATAACTAAAAAACCTAATGTTTCACGTGAAACATTAATTTGCTTTTCAAGTTTTGCAAATCTGTGATATCTCAAGGGCGCATCACGGTTGCGCATGCATCAGTATCCGTGAGTTAAGGACTTAGGGTCCAGATTTGAGGGAGATTTCGAAAGATCAATGGGATCCATTGTTTCCATCGCGAATCAAAAAGGCGGAGTAGGAAAGACGACCACGGCCGTGAATCTTTCTGCGTCCGTAGCCGTGGCAGAGAAAACCTGCCTCCTGGTGGACTGCGACCCTCAGGGCAATGCCACGACCGGCCTGGGTATCGAGCGGAGCTCCCTTGAAAAAGGGCTTTATGAGTTCATCCTCGGTTCTGCGACGGACACGGAAGTGGTTCTTCCTACAGGGCTTTCAGGATTGCATCTGATTGGGGCCAATGGGAATCTCATTGGTGCGGAGGTCGAGATGACGTCGGCCGAGGAACGGGAGTTTCGACTGAAAAAGCGGCTTGATCCTCTTAGGGAACGCTACGACTACATCTTCCTCGACTGCCCGCCGTCTCTCGGTTTTCTCACCGTCAATGCCTTGACCGCCTCTGACGCCGTGCTGGTCCCGCTCCAGTGCGAATACTATGCTCTTGAAGGGTTGACGCAATTGCTCAAGACCGTGAGTGCCGTGAGAAGCAGCCTCAACGGAAACCTGGACCTGGCGGGAATCCTTCTCACTATGTTTGATTCCAGGAACAATCTCTCCCTTCAGGTGGCCGAAGAAATCAGGCAGCATTTCAAGGAGGCGGTATTTCACACCATTATTCCACGAAACGTCAGACTCAGTGAAGCCCCAAGCTATGGTAAACCGGCCCTTCTTTATGACATCAAGTCGAGCGGCGCGCAAAGCTACCTGGCTCTGGCCAAAGAACTGATCGGTAGAGGAGTGAGAAATCATGGCCACGCATAAAGCCTTGGGCAAAGGGCTGTCCGCCCTGATCCCGGAAACAGAGGACTTCGGAACAGGAGCGGTGAGGTTTTTTCAGTGCCCTATTGAAATGATCGAACCCAACCCCTATCAGCCGAGGCAGACTTTTGAAGGAGAGGAACTGGAAGAACTGGCCGGCTCTGTCAAGGAGCAGGGAATCCTGACCCCCCTCCTAGTGAGTAAGACAGACAAGGGCTACCGCCTCATTGCAGGCGAGCGCCGCTGGCGGGCCGCTCAGAAGGCCGGGCTCGCCAGGGTGCCTGTGGTGGTGCGGGAGACGACGCCTGCTCAATCGCTGGAGCTGGCTTTGATTGAAAATATTCACAGGAAGGATCTCAATCCCATAGAAGAAGCCATGGCCTTCAGCCGGCTTCTCGAGAATGAAGGGGTGACCCAGGAGTCGCTTGCCGCCCGGCTCGGGAAGGACAGGGCAACTATCGCAAACACGGTCAGGCTCCTGAAACTGCCGAACTCCATACAGAAAGACGTAATGGAGAACCGCCTTTCCATGGGTCACGCAAGGGTGCTCGCCGGGTTGAAGGATGGTATGGAACAAAAGGCCATTCGGGATGAAATCATCAAGAAAGACCTTTCCGTGCGGCAGACAGAAGCGCTGGTCAAGAGGAGGAGCCGCTTGGGGTCATCGAGACCGAGGGTGAGAGGCAAAGATCCGTACTTGCAGTCGCTGGCGGACAGCCTAAAGAATTCTCTCGGAACAAAGGTGGAGATCAAAAAGCGAGGCAAGAAGGGAAGCATCTTGATCTATTTTTATTCAGACGAAGAACTGGACCGCCTTCTGGAGATTCTGGGATAGCCACCCAGGGGATTTATCATTTAACATTTTCTTAAAAACATAGACTCACTCTCCAATAACCAATGTGAAATGAGCAATGTCCAATGATCAATGATGTCTGTGAGTTGCTTGACGGAACTTGAGAGGACAACCTATGGTGGTCATGGTTATGGATGGTCAGGGCGGAGGGATTGGGTCGGTTATCATCAAGGCCCTGCGAACCGCTGTTGCAGAAGATCTGGAGATCCTGGCCTTGGGCACGAACTCGGCGGCCACGGCGCGAATGATGAAAGCCGGGGCAAACCGAGGGGCAACGGGCGAAAATGCCATCGTACAAACATCCCAAAAGGCCGATGTGATCATGGGTCCTCTGGCCATTCTCATGCCCCACGCTATGATGGGTGAACTGACCCCGAGAATGGCTGAAGCCGTTTGCGCGAGCAGTGCAGAAAAAATACTGATCCCTCTGACCCAGGAGAAAGTCAGGCTCGTCGGCGTCACAGCCGACCCTCTGCCGCACCTGGTGGAGGAGGCGGTGAAAGTTTTGAAACAGATTATCCTTGTTCCGGCATAGGAGGATGTCATGACCTGGAAAGACATGGCGAAAAAGATCGTTTGGTTGGGGCACGACTGCTTCAGGGTCGATGCGGGAAAAATCGTTTATTTTGACCCCTACCAGATTTCAGGAGGGCCGAGGGCAGACCTCATCCTGGTAAGCCATGATCACTTTGATCATTGCTCACCAGAGGATGTGGCCAAGATTCAGCAACCTAAGTCCGTGGTTGTTACAGAAAAGGACTCTGCAAAGAAGCTCAAAGGCGATGTGAGGGTCGTGAAACCGGGAGATGTCCTTGATGTTGGAGGCGTCAGAGTCGAGGCAGTCCCGTCCTATAACGTGGACAAAAGTTTCCATCCCAAGAAGAACGGTTGGCTCGGCTTTATCGTGGAGATGGAAGGGGTCAGAATCTACCACGCAGGCGACACGGATTTCATTCCGGAAATGAAAGAATTTCAAGTAGATATAGCAATGATCCCTGTGTCGGGGACCTATGTCATGACCGCGGACCAAGCCCTCAAGGCAACCCTTGCCATGAAGCCGAAGCTGGCAATTCCAATGCACTACGGTGCCATTGTGGGCAATGACGAAGATGCGCAGAAGTTCAAGAAAGGTCTGGAGGGAAAAGTAGAGGTTCTTGTCCTTAATAAAGGCCAATGAATCCAAATATTTATATTTAATCATATAAACATTAAATATATTTATATTTAATTTTGTGCTTTTATAATTCAAAGTTACATAATATATTAACTGATTTCCATGGAATTCCCTCTTAGCATCTCCGGGAGATTGAGATAATACTCCCCCTCTTTTTTCTTGCCTCTCCTCATGCACCCGTTCCCGTAAACCCGGCACTTGAAATGCAACTCCTTTAGGGCCGCTTCGGTTTGTCTCTCGCCGAGGCAGCCGCTGCCAAGGAGTCTTGCGATCGCTCTGATCCTGTATCGATCCATTCCCTCGATGCTGCGGGAGAGTTGATCAGGGGATCCTCCTTCCTTGATGACAAGGGGTTCAGGAATCAGCCAAATGGGGTATTTCCAGGAAATCCTGAGCCAGAGATCATAGTCCTCGCACACGGGAAAGTCCTCGTCAAAGACGCCCACTTCTTCCAGAAGAGACCGTTTGACAACCGCTGCGGACGGGCTCACGACACAAAGCTTTAAACAAGGTTCAAAAATCTCCCCTGAGGGTTTGAAGTGCTTTTTCATTGGGTTCACTCGAACGCCTCTTCTGATCCAGCGCTCCTCTGTCTGGCAAGCCACAGCCTCAGGATGCTCTGAAAAAAAGGAAACCTGCGTGGCCAGTTTGTCAGGCAGCCAGTAATCATCAGAGTCGAGAAAGGCGATCAGGGGTGAGTCAGACGCTCTAATCCCGGTGTTTCTTGCGGCGGAGACTCCGAGGTTCTTGGAGTGGGTGATGCACTGAATATGGGGAAGAAATGGCGCAAGAGCCTTGGACGTGGTGTCTTCAGATCCATCATCGATAACGAGGATCTCATAATCCGCAAAGGTCTGGTAAAGAACGGAAGCAACGGCTCTTGCGATCTTTTGAGCGCGGTTGAAGGTAGGGATAATGACGCTTACCGCAGCCATTGCCACAAAAGGGCCAGGACGCCGGCCAGAAAGAGGGTCGCCTCCACAAAAGCTTCAGAGCGGGTTCCCGGATAGAGCGCCCGCCTTTCGTAGGCAAGGATGCAGAGGGTCAAGGTCAGATAGCACAGAAGCAGGAGGTAAGCGAAGGGGCCGACCCAGCCGATAACAGGAGCGACGGCGAGCAGAATCGAACCCACCAGTATCACGCATTTCAGGAGCCACAGGGTTCTTTTTTCTCCCAAAGTGATCGGAAGGGTTTCGGAGCCGACAATCAGGTCTCCCTGAACCTGGAAAATATCAAAGAAAGCGGATCTCACGTACACCACGGAAAACACGAAAAGAAAGGAAACGACTTCACCGGTCCAGGGTCCTCGAGGAGTTCCGAGGAGGGGAAGAAGCGCCATCACGGCGCCCCATGCAAAGGCTTGAGCGAAGGTTTTCGAACCGGGAATGTCCTTGATTTTGGAATATCGCCACAGGTGCCGCTTCCGCAACGGCACAATGGGGAGGCTGTAAATGGTGCCGACGAGACTCAATCCTACGGTGGCCAGAAAACCAGGAAGCCCCAAGAAAGTGGAAAGGAGGAGTGCCCCTGCAATGGCTACAACGCCCGACAGAATGAGCAGGCTGCGGTATCTTCTATAGAAAGAGGCTCTCTCCGGATCGTTGTAGGTGCTGGCGCCCTTGTCCAGAAGGCGATTGAGCACGTGCATGGCGTATATGTAAAGAAAGGCCAGAGAGGGAAGAACGAGATCAGGAGGTCTTCCTGAGAGGACATTCATGGCATGGGCCAGAGAGAACGCCCCGAAGGCTGCGACAATATTGGTCTGGAAGATGAATTTTATGAAGTACCTCAGGAATCGATCCAGCGCGGTTTCCTTCCGACTCCGAATGGATTCGATTTTCTGGACGACTTTGTTGATCATCCAGTTGGGGGTTGATGCCCCTGCAGTCACCCCGATGGTTTCCATGGCGGAGAGCTTTTCGCGGTCGAGCTGCTGATCGGTCTCCACGTGGAAAACAGGGAGCCCTGTGGATGAGGCCACCTGTGCGAGACGCCGCGTGTTTCCGCTGTGGAAGCCCCCGACCACCACGATTCCGTCCACGTGGGCTGCAAGAGCGCGCACTTCCTCCTGCCGGCTTTCGGTGGCGCCGCAGATGGTGTTGAAGACGAGGGCCTCGGGGAAGCGCTTCTTGATGGTCTCGACAACCCTCTCGTAGGCCTGTTTCTCCTGCGTGGTCTGCGCAACCACAAGGACCTTTTCACGCTCAGGCAGAGCAGAGACCTCCTCCGAGGTGCTGATCACAACAGCGTTTCCGTTGCCGTGGCCCTTCAGGCCGATGACTTCAGGATGGTCCGGTTCTCCCACAATGACGGCCAGATACCCTTTGTGGGTGTGGTACCGAATGAGGGCTTGGACTCTGGCCACCCTGGGGCAAGTGGCATCGATGATTTTCAGTCCAGAAGCCTTGAGAAGCTTGCGATCTTGCGGGGGGATTCCGTGAGCACGGATGATGATGGTTCCATGCTTGAGTGTTGAAATATTTCTAGCCACGTGAACCCCTTTGGACTCAAGCAGGTTCATGACCTGCTCGTTGTGGATGAGAGGTCCGTAAGTGAAGATCGGCCCGGGGTCTTTGTAGGCTTCTCCAAACACCCTTTCCAGGGCGCGGCGTACTCCCATGCAAAACCCTGCGGTTTTGGCCTGTTTGACTTTCAAGTGATCTGACCCTCAAGCTTTGAAAAATAGTCGTTCGTGATCGCAAAAAGGGTATCTTTGTTGACGATCCGGCTGACGCTTGCCCGCAACCGGCTGCTGTTGGGAAGCCCTTTGGTAAAAGAGATCAGCAGGCCTCGCATGGTGAAGGCAGCGTTTTTCTCGCTCATGGATTCGCAGAGAAAGCGGTAGTGATCCATGACGAAGGATTTCCTGTCCTCCAGTCCAGGCTGAGTGACAGGGAGGCCTCGTTCCAGGTTCTCGATTTGCCGGAACACCCAGGGGTTTCTGACGGCCCCTCGACCGATCATCACCCCGTCGCATCCTGTCGCTGCCATCATTCGAAGAGCGGCAGATGCATCGAAAACGTCTCCATTGCCAATGACGGGAATCTTGACCGTCTCTTTGACCTTTCTGATCCACGACCAATCCGCGGGAGTGGAAAAACTCTGAGTTGCGAATCTCGGGTGGACCGTGATCCCGTCCGCTCCGCAGTCTTCGGCAATATGGGCCACGTCGCCGGCCACAGGATCCGAAGGCGACCACCCGATACGAATCTTCACCGTGAGAGGCAATGGACAGGACTTGCGAACCGCCTGAAGGATTGCGGCGATCTTGTTTCTGTCTCTGAGAAGAGCGGCCCCGGCCCCTGTCTTCACAACCTTCTTGACAGGGCAGCCCATATTGATGTCGATGAGGTCAGCCCCATGGCTTGCGGCGATTTCAGACCCTCTAGCCATGACCCCAGGTTCCGAGCCGAAGATCTGCACGGCAAGGGGCTTTTCATCTGTGTGGCTCTTGAGGTAGTCGAGGGTTTTGCCGTGATTCAACGTCAGGCCTATGGCGCTGACCATTTCGGTTGTCACGAGGCCGGCCCCCAGCTTCTTGAGCGTGAGCCTGAATCCAAGATTCGTGTACCCGGCCATGGGCGCAAGCACCAGGTCATTTTTTACCCTTAAAGAGCCAAGTTGCAGCATGTGAGGATTCTAGATGAGTTAAAGGATAAATACAACTGGTTGGGGCAACAAAAGGCCGGCGAGAGGCGTTTGGAGGGCGCTATTTCATCACCAGGTCGGGAAACCACAGGGTGATCGGAGGGTAGTAGGTCACGAGCAGCAAAACGATGATCACGGCGATCAGGAAGGGCGTCATGTGCCGGGTTGCAGACTGGAGATCTGTTTTGGCAATGCTCGCGGCAATGAACAAGCTGGTGCCGACAGGGGGTGTCGAAAGCCCGATGGTCATGTTCAGGACAATCATCACCCCTGCGTGAACCGGGTCAACACCGAGGGTGGCAAAGAGGGGTTTCACCACGGGGATGAACAGGATCATCAGGGGAAGGCAGTCCACAATCGCACCTAAGAACAGAAGAAGGGCATTGAGCATCATGAGAATCAGGATCTTGTTTTGGGTAATGGCAAAGAAAAGAGCGCCAAGCTTGTCGGCAAGCTGTTCCAGGGTCACGGCATAAAGGAGAATGTTGTTGGTCGCCACAATGAAAACCACCGCGCCTGACAGAATAGCACTCTCTGCGAGGATGCCAGGGATATCCCGCCACTGAAGTTCCTTATAGATAAACTTCCCAAACACAAAGGACAGGATAACCGCCACGCCGCTCACCTCGGTGGGAGTCATGACCCCTAAGCCCATGCCGCCCACAATGATGACGGGCAAGAGAAGCGCAAGAGAGGCTGATTTGGTTTCTCTGGCCAGAACGGAGAAGGAGAAGTGGTCCCCTCTGGGGTAATGATGTTTCTTGGCCAGGACATAGACCGTGATCATCATGGCCAGGCAGATGACGACACCAGGGACAACGCCTGCCAGAAAGAGGCTGGCAATGGAGACGTTGGCCAAAAAGCCGTAGACCACGAACAGGATGCTGGGCGGAATAATGGGTCCCATGCTGGAGGCCACGGATGTGAGGGCCGCACAAAAGCCGTCGCTGTACCCTTGCTTGCGCATGGCAGGGATGAGAATGGAGCCCACGGCAGCGATGTCCGCAGAGGCTGCGCCTGTTACCCCTGAGCAGAACATGAGGGATACGATGTTGACCATGGCCAGTCCTCCAGGCAGGCTGCCGACCATGGCCATTGAAAAACGGATCAGCCTCTTGGAGATGCCGGCAAAATTCATGAGGTTTCCGGCAACGATAAACATGGGGATGGCCAGGAGCACGAACACATCCACCCCGGAAAACATCTTGGCCGGGATCATGGTCACAGGCAGGTCGCTGAGCAGGATGTAAATGGCTCCCGGAATGCCCAGGGCAAAAACAATGGGCATGCCAAAAACCATGCAGGCCACAAAGACCGCTGCCACGACCCAGATCATAGGTGCTCCTCGCCCCAGATCGCCAGAGGGCGCTTGTGCTTCAGCACGGTCACAAGCTGATCCACATTGAAGAGCAGCATGAACAGGCATGAGAGGGGGATGCAGATGTAGACAATGGCCATGGAAATCTCGAGAGAAGCAGACCGCTGGTGCAAAACCGCAAGGGTGAGTTTGGCGCCGAACACGAAAGAGATGAGCAGGAAAAGCCCCATCACGCTGTCCAGGACAAGGCCTGTCTTCCACCGCATTTGCGGGGAGAGGCGGTGAGTCAGCACGGACATGGAGATCAAGGCCCGGTTTTTGTAGGCGCACGTTGCTCCGATAAAGGTGGCCCAGACAAAGGAATATCGTACCACTTCCTCGGCCCAGTAAAGGGAGGCATCGAGGATGTAGCGGCCGAAGATATTGGCGGTGATCACCAGCGTGATTTCCACGGTGAGAAGGATCACCATGACCTTGCAGATCGAATAGACCGCGTTGGAAACCCTTGCGAGAGCGCTCTCCATAGCTCCAGTCCCTGCCGGTATCAGAGGGGCAGCGTCCGTTTGTTGAGGGGAAGGGGACCGGCTGGGAGCCGGTCCCCCGGGGTTTCCTTATTGCAGGCTGATGGCCTTGTCCACGATGGGCTTCAGATCCGGGAAGTCTTTGAGGAAATTATCCTGCACAGGCTTCACGGCCGCGACAAAAGGCTTGAGATCCGGAGTGGTAATGGCCACGCCGTTGGCCTTCATCTGCTCCAGGCCCTTCTTGTCATGGTCCGCGATGATTTTGAGGCTCTTCTCGAGCGCTTCGGCCTGGGCTTCCATCAGGGCTTTTTGCTCAGCCGGGGTGAGGGAATCCCACGCCTTTTTCGCCACCACCACAAATCCCACATCGTAGAAATGGCTGGTGAGGGCCAGGTTCTTCAAGAGGTCCCAGGCCTTCACATGCGCCAGGGTGGGGATGCTGTTCTCAAATCCGTCGATCACTTTGGTCTGGATGGAGGTGATGACTTCGTTCCAGCTGATCGGGGTGGCTGTGGCTCCCATGGCGTTGATGGAGGCCACATGGATCTTGTTTTCCATGACACGGATTTTGAGGCCCTTGAGGTCCGCCGGCGTGTTGACGGCCTTCTTGGAGTTCATGATGTGCCTGAACCCTTCCGGGAAAAAGCCGATCATCTTCATCTTGGCCTGAGCCTCAAAGAGCCCGTTGAGTTTGGCCGCTTCCGGGGTCTTGTCAAAGGCCAGGCACTGCTTGAGATTGACGAAAACATAGGGGAGGTTGTAGAGGCCCTGAACCGGCGCGAAATTGGCGAGAACCGCGCCCGTCAGAATGCCCGTTTCCAGGGCGCCTGTCTGCATCTGCTCCGTGGTCTCTCTTTCATGACCCAATTTTCCGGAATCAAAAACCGTGATGTCGATCTTTCCGTTGGTCTTGGCCTTGACCCTGGCCGCCCAGTCCACGGCGTGCATGGTCATGGGATCATCTGGAGCCAGAATGGCCGCCATTCTCCACTTCTTGAGGTCCTGGGCCTGTGCAAGGCCTGCAAACCCTGTGAAAAGGAAAACGCCAACCACCATTAACGCAACAACCCATCTCAAAATTCTCATAACTCCCTCCTTTTTGCTCTAAAATAGGGAAGACCTCTGTCTCCCCACATCCTTTGGCATCCTCGGCCCCGTCACCGGCGGAGTCTTTCAAAGCCGGGAAAGCCATAATCATTTGTGATGTTCATAGATGTACTCACAGTGAGGAGCGCCGCTGGCAATGGTTCTGATCACTCCTCCCCGATGGAAAACAACTTCACCGGGAAGGTAAGTATTGTAAAGGCCGTTATCAATGGCGCAATAGGGCTCTGTCAATTCAGGAATTCGGAGCTTCTTGAACAGATCGTGCCAGGGGCAAAAGAAATTCCGGTATGTATACCGGGAATCACTGCGATCGTCAATCTTTAGGTTTCCATCTTCAGTGAGCATCTTCTCGTGCACCAGCTCGTGAAACCGGATAATGTTCTCATAGGTCCGAGGCGCTTCCACGAGGCGAAAACCCGCCCCATACCACACCATGGCCACAGGGACAATCACCGCTCGCATGAGCGCAAAGGCCCTGTCTTGCCCAAGTCTTTCTTTGAGGCGAAGGTACATCCAGGCTTCCAAGGCGACCGTTTCAGCGAACTGCTTCGACACATCGGCAGGAAGCCTTCTCTTGAAACGACCCAGAGTCAAAAGGGTTTGGAGCACAAACCAGGCCGGGTGAGTGAGGTACTCCCTCAGGATGCCATAGGCCAGCAAGGCCCTTGAAAAGGTCTTGAATTTGGCAGGCCTTTCAACAGAGGTCTTGATCAAAGGGCGTCTCCCCTAATGTTTGTTAATGCGGCGGCTTGCGGGACGGAACCAGTGCTCCATTACTCCAACACTCCATTGCTCCAATCTTATTTCCTTGTGATCATCATGTCCGCCAACGGCATGCGAAGAGACTTGACGGAGCCGATGGCCGTCCACCCGATGGCAAAATGCAAAGCGGGTTTGATGTATTCGGGCAAACCGTACTTTTGCTGAAAGTTCTTTGCCGTCTTCTCGGTGCAGCTCAGCCAGACCGCGCCAAGCCCGAGAGCGTGGGCCATGAGGCCCATGTGGTCGCCGGCCGCCGCGCAATCATAGAGCATGTTTTGCGGCACCAGGGTGTCGTGGCCCACGGTTTCATAAACCCGGGTATCGTAACAGATCACGATGAGGACGCACTGATCCATGGGCGTGGGAATGTCGCTCCAGAGCATTTTGGCTTCTTTGGGATCCCGGATGACGATGAACCGGACCACGTCCAGGTTGCAGCCGCAGGGCGCAGCGCGGCCGGCCTCCAGGATCTGTTCAATCATGTGATCAGGGACGGGCTTGCCTACGACCCAGTCCCTCACCGAGCGCCTTTCCCAGAGCAGCTTTCGAACGACTGCCATTTCCTGTCCAGTGAAGGGTTCGGGCAAAGCTTCCTCCATGTGAACTTTTTCTCCCGCCCTCATCTTTGCCGCGACATCAATGTATTTCTTGCACCATTGAATATCATCGAGATCTTCGGAAAAGCCCCGAGTTCTCCACACATCCAGGAGGAGGGCGGCCTGAAGACCGAATTTCTTCGGCATCTTCTTTCGGCCCAGCAGGATGGGGTACAGTTCCACCTCGATGGTGTGGTGAACGCGTTCCCGAAAGAGGGCCCGCAGGCAAACCGGGTCCATAGCCATCAAGTCCTCCCGGGTGTAAGGTTTAGAGAGGACCTTGTCTACAGTCACACCGTCTAACTCAGATTTTGTCATGGCTTTCCTCCTGTCAGAGTGATCCGGAAATCGCAGCAATCACACCCTTCCATGATCGTTTTGGTTCTCGTGAGTTTCATCTTGGGGTTAAAGCCGGAGATGAGCTCAAAGTCTCTTCCGCAGGACAGGATCACACCCAGATCAGCCATTCCGATTGCTTTGTACATCTCCGCATAACGGCATCGGGTGATGTTGTAAACGTACTCTGTCGCGGAGAGGGTGGTCCCTTCCATTTCATAGGCATCCCCCTTTGCCCAAGCCGTGAGACCCCGGGCCAGGTCAGCCATGGTGTTTCCGCCAAGAGCCTTTGCCAGATCCATTCCGGTCTGCCGGGCCAGCTTGCCGATCACTGAGCGGACCACGGCCAAAGCCTTATCCTCTCCAATTTCCTCAATGAAGGCCTTGATCAGCGGGCCTGCGATCTGAGCTTCGATTTTCCTTCGATCCAGAATGCTGATTGGCTCGGTTCCAGCGCTCATAGGTGCTTCTCCGCCATGCAGGTTTCGATCTTGTAAGGGGTTAAGAATATGGGCGAATTCATCAACTGTGTCAATCTAAAATCTTGGCGCTCTCAGGGGGCAGTCCCAAGTTTGGGCTTGAGCGTGATCGCTCCCACAGGGCAGACATCAACGCAGGCTTGGCATTCATCACAGGCGCTTTCCCTCTCTTCAAGGATCCCATAGAAACTGATCCGAGTGTCAAAACCTCTCTTGGCAAAATTCATTTGCGGCCGGCCTTCCTTTGTTCGGCAAACCCGCACGCACCGTCCGCACAGAACGCACCGGTTTGGGTAATAATTGATGAAGGGATGATCTTCCACCATGGCGGGTTCTTTGAGGTGTTGCTCAAGGCCCTTTGGTTTGAGTCCCATCCCGAGGAGTTTGGCCATGTTTTGGAGAGCGCACTTCTTGTTAGCGGGACAGTGAGCGCAATCCACATCATGAACAGAGAGCAGAAGCCGAAGAGCGCTTCTCTGCAGATTTCTTACTGCGGGCGTGTCGGTCTTGACAAGCAACGGCGCAAAGACCCTCACGGTGCAGGCAGGAACAGGTTTTCCATCGATTTCAACGAAACACAGTCTGCAAGAGGCATCCGGATGCTCCGTGCCTTTAAGATAGCAGAGGTTCGGCACATAAATGCCGTGATGCAGGCAGGCTTCGAGCAGAACCGTTCCTTCTTGGACTTCAATCTCCTTATGATCTACAAGGATCTTGATCATGAAATGCTCAGCCTTCGTTCCCCTTGGCAGGTCGTTCTATCACCGGAGCCAGGTGTGAAGGGGAGACTCTCTTGACGGCACTGTACTCTGCCGGGCAAGAAACCATGCATTCCCCGCACTTGACGCACAGACTCTGGTCCACGGCTTTCTTGCGATCTCTTGTGGTGAAAATGGCTTCCACAGGACAGCTCCCTACGCAGGCGTCACAACCGCGCGCACACTTCTCAAGGTCAATGTAATAGGCCGTCAGAGTCCGGCACATTCCTGAAGGGCAGCGCTTGTCCTTGATGTGCGCCTCGTACTCGCCCCTGAAATAGCGGAGGGAAGTGATCACCGGATTCGGCGCGGTTTTGCCCAGCCCGCAAAGGGAACCCCTCTTGATGTCCTGGCTCAGGTTCTCGAGCTGTTCAAGATCTCCTTCCCGGCCTTCGCCCCTGGTGATCCGCTCAAGAATCCGCAGCACTTGTTTGGTGCCGATCCTGCAGAACGTGCACTTGCCGCACGATTCCTTCTGGGTGAAATCAAGGAAGTACCTGGCCACATCCACCATGCAGGTGTCCTCGTCCATGACCACCATGCCGCCGGATCCCATCATGGCCCCTGCCTCTGAGAGAGAGTCAAAGTCGATGGGAGTCTGCAGGAATTGATCCGGCAGGCATCCTCCGGAGGGTCCACCAATCTGCACAGCCTTGAAGCTTTTCTTGTTTGGAATCCCGCCGCAGATGTCAAATAGGAGGGTCCTGAGATCCACACCCATGGGGATCTCAACCAACCCCGGATGGACAATGTCGCCGACCACGGAGAAAATGGCTGTCCCCGGGCTCTTCTCTGTTCCGATGGCCCGGTACCACTCTGCTCCGCGCCCTAGAATGGGAGGGATCGAAGCAAAAGTCTTTACATTGTTGATGACGGTCGGCAGGCCCCGGAGACCTTTTTCCACGGGATAAGGGGGGCGGTGCTGCGACATGCCCCTGAACCCCTCGATGGATTGGATCAAGGCGGTTTCTTCCCCGCACACAAAGGCCCCTGACCCCTGGAAAAGGGAAATCTGAAAATTGAAACCCGTCCCGAGAATATTCCTGCCCAGGAGGCCCAGGTCTTTGGCCTGCTGCAAGGCTGTGGTGAGGACGCGCACTGCGAGAGGATACTCCGCTCTCACGTAGATGATGCCCTGCGATGAGCCGATGGCATAGGCACACAGGGCCATGCCCTCAATAACCTGGTGGGGATTGCTTTCAAGGATGGTGCGGTCCATGTAAGCCCCAGGGTCTCCTTCATCGGCATTGCAGATCACGACCTTTTCCCCGGCTGGAGCCTGCCTGGCGAGGCTCCATTTGGTCCCAGTGGGGAATCCTGCGCCTCCTCTTCCCCTGAGACCGGAGTCCACGATCTCCTGCACGATCTCTTCCGGGTTCCGCCCAAGAGAGGCTGAAAAGGTTTCGTATCCGCCCTCAGCGACGTATTCGTAGATGCTTTCCGGGTCTATGAGGCCGGACTTCTCCGTGACCACCCGTTTTTCATGACTGAATCTCGGGAAATCCTTGACCTGGGGAATAAGGTCGTTTTCCTCGGTAGCGCCGAGGAGATGTTCGAAAAGAGGATCTCCGTCTCTCAGGAAGGACTTGACGATCATTCCTGCTTTTCCGGGCGTCACGTTGTAGTAGAGAATGGGTGGAAACCCCGCGTTTTCAATAATCACGACGGGTTCGGCGTAACAGTGGCCCAGGCATCCAACCGTGTGGATAAGGGCGGACAGGTTCTGCTCAGCAAGGACCTCTTCAAAAGCTCTTTTCGTCTCAAGGGCTCCTGAAGCAATGCCGCAGGTCGCCATGCCGATATGGATTTTAGGTAGGCCAGCTTCTTTGAACGTCCGCCGGCGTTTTTCGGCCTCTTCCTGAATCGCCCGGAATATGGCCTCATGATGGGGTCGAGTCATCTTTCGCTTTTTCTCTTATCTGCCGTTCTTTCTCCAAGTGGAACCCGAGAATCAGCCCTTCTACTTTGCTCGGGGCCATGTGGCCGTGAACCTTCTCTTCCACAAGGGCCACCGGCGCCAAGGCGCAGCACCCCACGCAGGCCACTCGGTCTATGCTGAACTCCCTGTCCTCTGTGGTCTGCCCATCCCGTATGCCGAGCTTTCTCTCGAAGTTTTCCAGAATGATCTCCCCGCCCCTCACGTGGCAGGCTGTACCCAGGCAGACCCTGATCGGGTGCTTTCCCGGAGGATGAAATCGGAACTGATTGTAAAAGGTAGCCACTCCATAGACTTCGCCGGCCGTGAGGTGAAGGTGTCGGGCTACCTTCTGGACGGCCTCAGGGGGCAAGTAAGCGAGCTTTTCCTGAATCCGCTGTAGAATGGGAATAAGGTTTCCACGGTCGTCCTTGAAGGGCGCAAGACAAGCGTCTAGATTCTGCAGTTCTTCAGCGCCGAGCTCGTCTGTCATAAGATGCTGCTGCTCCTGGAATTAGATTTTCTCCATGGCGCCGTAAACGCTCTGGAGGCGGTCACGTAGAAAGAAGCAAAGCCGCTCCAAAATGCAGAACCCCAGAGCGGGATTGCTGAGCATCAGGGCCCTGATCTCGGTTCCATTGAAAAAGACGGCTTTCGTCGGCTTCTGGCATGAGGCGGAGGACAAGAAACTGTGGGATTTGCCCAAGAGCGTTGACCAGCAACCAAAGGCTCTGCCTTTTCCGATGGTTCCAATCACCACATTGCCTTTGCGTGCTCCCAAATCGACGGTCCTCTCCAGGGCGACTTGACCTTCAGCAATAATGTAGATGCGATCTCCGGTGTCTCCCTGGCGAAAGATCGTTTGACCGGGCTCAAAGGTCTGCTCACGGCAAAGGCCGGCGATCTTTTCAATGTCCTTTCTGTCAAGCCCTCGGAAAAACTCTGAACTCTCCAGCGCCTCAAAGATCTCTGATCGGTCCATAGGCCCTCCTTCGGCACGCCAGGCGTGCCTTCAGATGGTTTGAAACATTGGACTCGGATAAGATTTATCATTCGAAGCAGTTGAAGTAAACACGGAGTTTCGCGTTATGACGCTAAGCCCCCGTTTCCATAAGAATAACATAGAATCAAAAAGCGAAGGGTGCCCCGGGGTCGTTTCTGAAAGTCCGCAACGGGGCTTTTTTAGAAGCCCTTGCGTTTTCAGATGTCTGAGAATTCCAGCCCCGAGTCAGCCCCAGATGGAGATCGGCGCGGCCAACGCGATACCGCTTCGCCA
Organism: uncultured delta proteobacterium; assembly: GCA_963702565.1. Classification (GTDB taxonomy): domain Bacteria; phylum Desulfobacterota; class DSM-4660; order Desulfatiglandales; family HGW-15; genus CAVPDE01. Next base: position 48,071 of record CAVPDE010000022.1, read on the forward strand.
CTTAGAAACCCAATTCATGATTAAGGGGGCGCAAACGGAGCCAAGAAAGAAATGTTGCGGACCTTCAGAAACGACCCCGGGGCGCCCAAGCGAAAAAGAATCAATACTTCACGGAAGGGAACAGCCTCCGATCCGTGTGCGGGAGAAACAAAGCGGCGATGTACTCGTCCATGTAAGGGGGATAGTTGGAAAGCTCGATGTTGGTCATTGACCGTGACACATGGAGGCATTTTTCAAAGGCTTCCTCTGAGGTGAGAGCCATGCGGGCGCCTGTTAACGAGCTGTTCCCGATGAATTTGATTTTTTCTTGGGGAATGTCCGGCAAAAGACCAATGGCAACGGCCTTTGGAACATTGAGAAAGTTTCCAAAACCGCCGGCCACGTAAAAAGTGTCGAGCTGGTCAAAGGAAAGGCCGGAGTAATCGATCAAGGATTTGATCGCCGCAAAGATAGACCCCTTCGACTTGATCAAATTGGCAATGTCCGGTTCGGTGAACACAATGGCTTCGCCTGTTTCCGTTTCGTTTGCCTGTGCAATCACGTATTGGGGAACATTGTCTTCAAAGGTGAGGCGGGGATCGCTCCGGGTCCGATCGAATTTCCCGTCCGATCCGATGATCCTGTTTCTCTTCAGCTCATAGATGCAGTCGATGAGCCCTGAGCCACAAATGCCGAGGGGTCTTGTGCGGCCGATGGTCTGGTAAGAAACGTTCCCGTTGGCGATCTCCACTTTTTCAATCGCCCCCCTTGTCGCGCGCATTCCGCACCGGGTTCCACCCCCTTCGAAAGAGGGGCCGGCCGAGGCTGAACAGCACACCAACCACTCCTTGTTGCCGATGGCAATCTCGCCGTTGGTGCCGATGTCGATCAGGCCCTGAACGTGAGGTTGATCCGCAATGCCGCTGGCCACAATGCCTGCCACGATGTCCCCTCCCACATAGGAGGCGACGCTGGGAAGGGTTTCCAGAACACCCCTGGGATTGATGCGGATTCCGATCTCGCCGGCCAGGATCTGAGGATAGACGTCCGCTGTCGGAACATAGGGCTCCAGCCGGATGTTGCAGGGCGTGAGCCCCAAAAGGAAATGGCTCATCGTGGTGTTGCCCGCAGCCACGACGGCATGGATGTCTTCGGCCGGAACCTTGGTTTTCTTGGCCAAGGATTCGATCAGGCTGTGGATGTTCTTCACAACCGCTTCGTGCAGAGGATGAAGACCGTCTTTGGTGCACGCAAAGACCATTCTTGAAATCACGTCAGCCCCCCACTGGGCCTGGAGGTTGTGAGTGCCCTCGACCCCGAGGACGCGGCCTGTCTTGAGATCCACGAGCTGGGCGACCACGGTCGTGGTCCCCACATCCACGGCAAGTCCGAAATTGCGGCTGCTGGTGTCCAGAGGTTCGATCTTCTGGATCCGGTAACGCCCCCTGTCTTTCACCACGGTGACGGTGATTTTCCAGTCGCAGTCCCGAAGCGTATCCGAAAGGTGCTGAAGACAGGGAAGGGAGATTTCAAAGGAATGCCGCCCGATTTTCTTCCGCAATTCCCTGCTCACCCGTTCAATATCCGTGATGTTGTCCTGAAGAGTCGGAAGGGGGAGTTCCAGGTAGATTTTTCGCACCAAGGGTTTGAGGGGATAGAGCGGGGTTTCAGGCACCCGCTTCGGCGAGACTCCGCCCTGGATGTCAGCGGCCGCCTCACCTGTCATGATCTGCTCCCCTTCGAGCCTGGACTCCGGTGGAATTTCCACTTCAAGATCTTCGCTGATCTTGCTTTGGCAGGCCAGGACAAAGCCTTTTTCCAGTTCCTCTTTGGAGAAGAAGGCCGAAAGGCCGGCAGACCTTTTCACGGCTCCCTTCAGAATCTGGACTTTGCACTCCCCGCAGACCCCTTCTCCTCCGCAGAGGTTATTGATGTGAAGCTCTGCTCTCTGTGCGGCCTGGGCAATAGTTGAGCCTTCCGCTACCTCGACGGATTTATGAGCCGGAAGAAAGGTGGCCCTGCTGTTTTTCATTGGATTTTACCCTCGAGTTCGCTTGGGGCGTATCCCGGAATTGATCCCCCCTATACCATTCCCACAGGAGGGAGGGAAACAGAAATCAGAGCATTTCGAGGGAGGTAGGGATAGTAGTAGAATTTTTGTTGACGTACTATATCTTGCGATCTAATATAAAAAATTGTGTATATCTGACATTCAAATGATGTAAGTTTCGAAGCCCAAAATCAGCGTTTCCTCTTTTACTGATCTAGGCCGGGGCGAAATCCTTTTTCTACTAAATCCCGTTCAGGTTCTTCAGGAGGCTCTTCATGACTCAAGTGGATCGTCTTTTGGTCAAAGATGAGCAAGGTTCGGATCTAGCGTCTTTCAGCTGGGATGATCGGCAGTTTTCAGATCTCCTGGCCAGCGCGAACTGTGTGAACACTGCTCAGGCCGTGGACATCAGCCGATCCTTGATGGAAGAGATCCGCAAAAGGGAGATCCAGAGCATTACGGTTCCCCTGCTGGAGAGGATCATAGAGGACAAACTCAAAGAGTATGGCATTTCCAAGTCCGACCCCGTCCGGCTGGACAACTCCCTTTTTGTGAGGAAGGGAAAGCTCGTTCTCAGCGCTAACGCCAGAACCGTGCTCGAAAGAAGATATCTCCGGAAAGATCTGAACGGGAAAATCATAGAGACGCCCGAGGAGATGTTCCGGCGGGTGGCCCGACACATTGCCAAAGCGGAAAAAGCCTACGGAGATGAAAACCGTGTCAAGCAGATGGAAGAAGTGTTCCATGCGATGATGACTGAATTCAAGTTCCTGCCCAATTCTCCGACGCTGATGAATGCAGGCCGGAGGCTGGGGCAATTGGCCGCCTGTTTTGTCCTGCCCGTGGAAGACAGCATGGAAGGGATTTTTGATGCCCTGAAGAGTGCGGCGCTCATTCACAAATCAGGAGGCGGGACAGGGTTTGCTTTCTCAAGGCTGAGGCCGAAAAACAGCAAGGTGGGCACCACCGGAGGCGTCGCCTCAGGGCCGGTCTCCTTTATGAAGATCTTCAACACCGCCACCGAGCAGGTCAAGCAGGGAGGAACCAGGCGAGGAGCCAACATGGCGATCCTGCGAGTGGATCACCCGGACATCGTGGAATTCATCACGTGCAAGAGGGATAACCGCGAGCTGAACAACTTCAATATCTCGGTGGGCGTGACCGACGCCTTCATGGAGGCGGTTAAGGCCGGGAGCTCGTATGACCTCATCGATCCCCGCGAAAAAAGGAAAGTGACGGAGCAGGATGCGGTGGAGGTTTATAATGCGCTGGTCTACAACGCATGGGAGAGCGGGGATCCGGGGGTGATCTTCCTGGATCGAGTCAATCGTGACAATCCCACGCCCGACCTGGGGGAGATCGAAAGCACGAACCCCTGTGGAGAGCAACCTCTTTTGCCCATGGAAGCCTGCAACCTGGGCTCCATCAACCTGGCCAAGTTTGTTACCTTCAAGGAAGGGCTTCCGACTGTCGACTACAGCGGGCTGAAGGACCTGGTGTGGAACTCGGTTCGGTTTCTGGACAACGTGATCGACATGTCCAAGTACCCGCTTCCGGAGATCGAAAAAATGGCCAGAGGCAATCGCAAGATCGGACTCGGGGTCATGGGTTTTGCGGACATGCTTTTCCAGCTGGGCGTTCCCTACGATTCAGAGCAGGCGCTGGAAGTGGCGGAAAAAGTCATGGGCTTTATCCAGAAGGAATCGAGGGATGCGTCACGGGCCCTGGCTGAAGAGAGGATGGTTTTCCCCAATTTCGAGAAGAGCATTTACAAGAACATGGAAAACAGCCGGTTCAGAAATGCCACGACCACCACGATCGCTCCCACAGGGACCCTCAGCATTATTGCCGGATGCTCCAGCGGCATTGAACCGCTTTTTGCTCTCAGCTTTGTCCGCACGGTCATGGACAACGACAAGCTCCTTGAAACGAACCCTTACTTTGAGAAGGCCGCGCGACAGCGGGGTTTCTATTCTCCCGAGATCATGGATGCAGTGGCCCGCTCGGGCAGTATCCGGCACATGGAAGGGATTCCGCAAGATGTCAAGGAGGTCTTCGCGACCGCTCACGATATCACACCGGAATGGCATGTGCGGATGCAGGCGGCCTTTCAGAAGTTCACGGACAATGCCGTGTCCAAGACCGTGAACTTGCCCAGGGACGCCACGGTCGAGGATGTGATGAAGGTGTACAACCTGTCCTATGAGCTGGGATGCAAAGGCATCACGATCTATCGCGACGGGAGCAAGGAAAATCAGGTCCTCAGTGTGGATGACAAGGGAAAAGAGCTCCGGCCTATGATCGGCGATGTTCGTGATCGGCCCGAAACCCTTGAAGGCTTCACCACAAAGGTCGTCACCGGCATGGGGAATCTCTATGTCACGGTGACGGAAATGAACGGCAAGCCCTTTGAGGTCTTTGCCACCATCGGCAAATCCGGCAAATCCACAATGGCCAAGACCGAAGCCATCGGTCGACTCGTCTCCCTGGCGCTCCGATCGGGCATCACCCCGGACAAGATCGTGGAGCAGCTCAAAGGAATTTGCGGCGAGCACCCCGTGTTTTCAAAGGACGGATTGGTGCTCTCTATTCCCGATGCCATCAGCAAGGTCCTCGAGAAGAGATACTTGAAGGACCAAAAGCCCACTACGCGCAAGTACACAAACAGCCTTCTGGGTGAGACCTGCCCCGAGTGCGGTCAGACGATCAGCTTTGAAGAAGGATGCATGACCTGCCATTTCTGCGGTTTCACCAAGTGCGGCTAGCCGCCTGCTTGATTCGCCCTCCTTCTATCGCATCTCTCCAGTCTCTTGACAGAGAGCCTCTTGTGATTATTATTTTGACAACAGTTCGATTTTGTCAAAAAGGAGGACAAAGCCATGACACTATCACTAAGTAGAGCGTTTCGCAGACCGTCTTGGATGACTCCTTATGGATTGGAAGGAGTAGGCGATGTGTTCTTTGATCGCCTCTGGCCTGAATGGAGGAGGGATGCGGGTGAAGAGTGGACTCCTGCCGTGAATTTCTTCGAGAAGGACGGAAGCTTCCATGTCACCGCAGACCTTCCTGGAATTAATAAGGAAGACCTTTCCGTAACCTTTGAAGACGGTACGATCACGATCAGCGGAAAGAAGGAGTCTCCGAAAGAAGAGAAAGACGCCAATTACTACATGAAAGAAACCCATTACGGGTCTTTTTCCCGATCCTTCAGGGTTCCCGGCGAAGTTCATGCGGACAAGGTCGAGGCAACCTATAAAGATGGGGTTCTGACGGTCATCCTTCCCAAAAACGAAGAGACGAAGACAAAGAAAATAGAAGTGCACTAAGACGGTCATTGTGTGCAAGCCATAAAGAGGGCCGAGCCGGATGGTTCGGCCCTTTTTCTTTTTGAACACGAGTTTTTTCTCCCTGACAGACGGAGTGAATTTCGAAGCTAGTGCGATGCCGATACCCGGAAAGGCTTTTCTTTTAGACAAAAAAAGGGTAGGAAACGATCATCCATGCAAAACGGAGGTGCCGGCCATGAAAAAAGGGACGAAAAAGAGCCTGGACTTTGAGAAGCTGGGGGTTTTCTACCTGGGGCGTCTTTATGATTTGAAAACAAGAAAAGGACGGGAAGAACTCTTCCTCTATGACTCCAAAGACCTGGTCACCCATGCCGTTTGCGTCGGAATGACAGGGAGCGGCAAAACAGGGCTGTGCATCAGCCTCCTGGAAGAGGCAGCCATAGACGGGATTCCTGCCATTGTGATTGATCCGAAAGGGGATCTCGGCAACCTGATGCTCACGTTCCCGGATTTTAAAGCCGAGAACTTCGCACCCTGGATCAACCTGGACGAAGCACAACGAAAAGGGATTTCTCCGGAGGAGTATGCTCGGGAGCAAGCAGCGCTTTGGCAGCAAGGGCTCGCGGGCTGGGGACAGGACAAGGAGAGGATCCGGCGTTTTCGCGCGGCAGTGGACATTGCGATCTACACCCCGGGGAGCGCCGCTGGCTTGCCGGTCTCTGTCCTGAGTACCTTTGCGAAGCCGCAGGCGATTGAGGATGCGGACGTGCTTCAGGAGTACGTTACGAACACGACCACGAGCCTCCTCAGTCTGCTTGGAATCCAGGCCGACCCTATTCGCAGCAAGGAGCATATTCTGATCGCGAATATCCTTTCCGCCGTGTGGGCCAAGGGGCAGGGACTCGATATGCCGGGGCTGATCCAGCTCATCCAGACTCCGCCCTTGACCAAGATTGGCGTCTTTGATCTGGAATCCTTTTATCCCTCAAGGGAACGCTATGAGCTGGCCATGAGCCTCAACAACCTTCTCGCATCGCCGGGTTTCCAAACGTGGATGGAGGGGGACCCGTTTGACATCAGCCGGTTTCTTTACACACCGGAAGGAAAGCCCAGGATCGCCATTTTCTCAATCGCCCATCTCAATGATCACGAACGCATGTTCTTTGTCTCCTTTCTTCTCAATCAGGTCCTGGGATGGATGCGCAAGCTTCCCGGAACCACAAGTCTCAGGGCGATGGTCTACATGGATGAGATTTTCGGCTATTTTCCTCCGGTCGCCAACCCTCCGTCAAAACAGCCCCTTCTGACCCTGCTGAAACAGGGGAGAGCTTTCGGCATCGGGCTGGTCTTGGCGACGCAGAATCCCGTGGACCTCGACTATAAGGGCCTTTCGAACGCAGGCACATGGTTCATCGGACGCCTTCAGACCGAGAGGGACAAGGAGAGAGTCCTGGAAGGCCTTGAGGGGGCTGCGGCCGGAACAGGAAAGAGTTTCGGAAGGGCCGATATGGACAAGATCATTGCCGGGTTGGGAAAACGCGTTTTCCTGGTGAACAATGTCCACGAAGACAGACCGGAGGTGTTTGAGACCCGATGGGCATTGTCTTACCTGGCCGGCCCTTTGACCAGAAACCAGATCAAGCGTCTGATGGATCCCGTAAAACAACCCCCTGCACCGCTTGCGCATGAACCAAGCCCGGTGGTCCAAGAAGAAAGAAGAGAAGAGGGCAAGTTTCAGGTCCGACAACCCGCTCTTCCCCCGGAGATCCCTCAGTACTTTGTCCCTGTGAGGGGAAGACAGCCCGGCGGAGGATCATTGATGTATCTCCCTGCGGTGTTTGGCGAAGGGTCGGTTCGGTTTTCGGATGTGAAGAAAGGGTTTGAGAGCATGCGCAACGTCCTGATTCTCACGCCCGTGGAAAATGCGGCCATCCCTGTGAACTGGGACCAGGGGGAAGAGGTCGGGCTGGCAGGAAAGGATCTCGAATCCGCTCCATTGGGCAACGCTGAATTTGGAGAACTTCCGGCCGTGGCGACGAAAGGGAAGAGTTATGAAGAGTGGCGCAGGGATTTTGCGGCCTGGTTGTATAGAGCCCAATCCCTGGAAGCCTTCCACAGTCCCGCTCTCAGGGTTTTTTCACAGCCCAATGAATCCGAAGGAGAGTTCCGAATTCGTCTCCAGCAAGCAAGCCGGGAGCAACGCGATCAGCTTGTCGAGGGACTCCGCAAGAAATACGCGCCCAAAATCGCAGCGCTTCAGGAAAGAATTCGGAGGGCGGAGCAGGCGGTGTCCCGGGAGTCTGAACAGGTGAAGCAACAGGGGGTTCAGACGGTTATTTCCATTGGGGCAACGATCCTCGGCGCATTTCTGGGAAGGAAAACCGTGAGCACCTCCACCCTGGGCAGGGCGACCACAGCGGCGCGTGGGGCCGGTCGAGTGCTCAAAGAACGTGAAGACGTGGGACGAGCGCAGGAGAATGTCGGGGCGCTGCAACAGCAGCTGGCGGATCTTGAAGCAGAGTTTAGAGTGGAAGCAGACTCCGCAGCATTGACGGGCGCGGAATCCATACAGCCCTTCACGATCAAGCCCACAAAGCAGAACATTTCAGTGAAATTGGTTGTTCTGGCTTGGGTTCCCTGGTGGAAGACGGCAACCGGCGAAAGAATTCCAGCCTGGAAATAGTAACGAGTGCTGAGGACTGGGTAGGATAAAGCAATACATGTTTTTGGAGGTTCACGCAGTCCTCATTACTCATCCCTCAGTCCTTTCTTTTGCACCACGAGGGGTGAGGCATGTCAGCCTCAGGCTGGGCAACACAGTAGATGAGCATTTTTCAGCGACCTGCTAGGGGTTCTTCAGCTTCTGATAGTAGGTCCCTGAAAGGTAGATCGCGGCCAGAGGGTTGTGGCCGGTCACGCGGTCTTTCACCGCCAGCACGGTTGTGGGGGCCTCGGCAAACTTGAAGAACAGGGAATCGTGACCCACGCACAGGCCGAGCAGAATATTGAAATCCGTTTTTTCGTGATTGAGAAGCTTGGCCTGATAAATGGGATTGCACATGGACTCCGGCTTGCCCTGGAAAATCTTGTGCTCCTCTTTGAGTCCAAGCTCCTCCTTTCGTGTTCTGCCTGCTTTGCAGAGCACGGAGATGACCTCAAAGCCCTTCTTCTTAAGGATCTCCTCCACAACGCCCGCCTCCTTGGCTAGTCCAAGGCAGAAAGCCAGGCCCAATCGTGTATAACGCATTTTCTTGGCAAACTCGCAGATCTCGACCATGCGGGTCTTTGTAGGCTGCATGACATAAGGCCTCTCATGCCGGTTCGCATAACATTCCGCCTCTTGCATGGAGGCTTGCCGGGCGAATTCACGCACATCGGATGCCTCGTATTCCCTGTTGGCATCCTCAAGCACCTTTTTGCGGCTGAAGGTCGGACAACCTTTAGAGCTTTTCCCTTCCTCAGCCACACAGGCTCTGTCAAAGGTGGGGAGATTGCATGAAGCGCAGCCAGGATCAAGGGTGGGCAGCTTTTTTTTCATGAGGAACTCTCCTGCTGAAAAAAAGGGCTGCGATTCGAATGACTGATTACGAATCAGCAGCCCTTTTGATGAGGAAGGACGAGAGGGTTGCTCTTACTCGACCTGCTGAATGCCTTCGAGCACCCAGAAGGACTTGGGATCTTTGTCGTCCTTGCTGAAGTGCCAGATTTCACGCACTTCCCTGGCCATATCCTCTTCTTTGCTCTCGCGCATCATCACGTCGAATAGAACCGATGCGACGGTGTGGCTGTTTGAGGAGGCGACTTCGAGCAGCCTGGCGTTCACCCGCAAGATCTCCGTCTTGCTGGGCTTGGGATCTTCCTGTGCCTGCCGGTTGATCTCCTCCCACACTTCCTTAGAAGTGAACTGGCGGATGTCTCCGAGGTCTCTTTTATCCCATGAATTCTGAAGCCTGCTGTAGACGGCTTTGGCTCCCTTCATGAAGTCGTTCTGATCAAAGCCTTGCGGAATCTTTACTTCCTCTGCGGCAGTGGGTATCGGCACTCCCTGTACAGACCCATATCCTGGACGGGGAGAACCCCAGGTTTCCTGAGAACCGAGGCCGGTGCTGAATGCGGTCTGGCCTGCTTCCTGTGTCGCCATTCGCCTAGCCTTGAGAAAGCGGAAGAGGAAGAACAGAAGCCCGCCGATGATCAAAATGTCCAGAAGGCCGGGACCGCCCCAGCTGTGCATGCCGCCAAAGAGGAGAGAGCCGATCAGCCCACCCATGAGAAGTCCGCCCAGCATTCCTCCAAACGGCCTTGGTGCGGCTGCAGGGGTAGCAGGTGCGGTTTGGCCCGGTTGGCTCGGGCTCTTCTGCGGTGAAGTGGGACTTGGAGCACTTCGCTGATAGCTCGGGTTGCTGCCGAAAGAGCGGCCGCCGCCCATGCGCCTGGCTTCGGCCTGTTCAATCCACGTGTAGAACAGAGCAAATACGAAAAGCAGGATCAATGAAAGGATAAATCTTCTATTGCTAAACATATGGGTTTCCCTCCAAACTGTAATCGTTCCTGAAATGACTTCTATCTTGTGTAACGGTATTCGATGAATTTCAGGGGACCGCGGTAGAAAATCGAACATTGAAAATAATATAATACCGCTGAAAAGAAAAGCAAAATCGATTAGGATCCCTTCGAATTGCCTCAGATGCACAGTGTAAGGCATTACCGTTTGTGGGAAGTTCATTTCCAACTAGTGGAAGAAGTCTACATACTGAAACCAGCTCTTGAGGGCCAGAAGGGATCACACCAAGCCCTTCCGACAATAAAACCGAAAAAATTGTAATGAAGGCAAGAAGAAGATGGTCATGGTAGCCCTTTATTTAACCTGCTTGAATGACAATGGAAAATCGACCAGGCCTCTCTTACAAAAACCTTAGGAATTGCCTCAAGACCAGGGAATTCCTCGGCTCAGAAGGGGAATTGGGAAACAGTGGCGTGCGAGTTGCAATCTCATAGGCCACTATTCCAGAGAGAGAACCAAATCTAAATTCTACGGAGCGATTGGGATGAAAGTGATTTTTGGCGGCGGAAAGAACCAAGAACTGGCCTCAAAGAGACCTTCTGGCATCAAACAGCAGAGATTTTGTGAAGTCTGTGGCACCTATGTCGGCTCTCTGACCTCTAAAGAATGGGACCTGGAAGGCCGAATCTGCAAAACGTGCGTTGAAGCTTATGCGAGTTCCCTGGAGATCGAAATGGACGCCGCCAATCATTCCTGGCATGTCAAGCGCCATTCCTGGGAAATGGATGCGGAGAGAAGCAGGATCTCCCGGTTCCTCTAATCAGAAAAGCCCCACTGCTAAATCAATGTCATAGCGCAGCCGTCTGATCGAGGGTCAGAGCCGCCTGTAAGCACGCCAGTTTGTTCATCGCGAAGGATCACCTGGCCTCGGCCGAAAAGCGCGCGCTCATAGCCCGCAACACGTTGCACTTCATGTCCACGCCCCACAAGATCGGCAATCGTCTTCTCCGGAATCCCTTCTTCAAGGGCCACCTGGCCGCCGGCGGTGCCGTCGGTTATGCAGAAGCGCGGCAGGTCAAGGGCCGACTGCGGGTTGAGCCCATTCGCAAGCGCCAAGAAGACCTGGACATGGCCCTGGGGCTGCATGAACCCACCCATGACACCGAAACTGGCGAACAGGGATTGGGACGGGTCGGAGGTAATCATCGCAGGGATGATGGTGTGATAAGGCCTTTTGCCCGGCGCCAAGGCATTGGGATGGTCAGGGTCCAGGCTGAAATTGTGTCCCCGATTCTGAAGGGTGAAGCCCCAACCCGAAGGCACGATGCCTGTTCCAAAGCCCAGATAATTGCTGTTGATGAACGAGCAGGCATTGCCCGCCCTATCCACTGCGCTCAAGTACGCGGTGTCGGACCCTGAAACAGGTGCGCCCCGACGTTGGTCCAGCGTGGTACGCCGAGGGTCGATCATCTTGCGACGAAGGTCGGCATACTCCTTGGAAAGGAGCTTTTCCACAGGCACGTGCACAACGGAAGGATCAGCCACGTACCAGCGCGTGTCCGCAAAGGCCAGACGAAGAGCCTCGATCTCCAGGTGCAGCCGATCGGCCGAAAGAGGATCGGCAGGCAGGTCAAAGCCTTCAAGAAGGTTGAGGGCCATGAGGGCCGTGATGCCTTGCCCGTTGGGCGGGCACTCCCACAGGCGGAGCCCTTGATAGACAGTGCTGACCGGAGTCTCCCAAGTAGAGCGGTGGGCGGCAAGATCTTCCACTGTCAAGCATGCTCCTGCCTCTTGAACGGTTGCCGCAATGGCCTCGGCAATCTCACCTTCGTAAAAGGCATGCCTACCCTTCTCGGCCACTGTCCGGAAGGTCCTGGCCAGGCTGGGATTGCGAAAAACCTCCCCTGCCTTGGGGCCCCGGCCGTCCAGAGTCATTTCCCGCCCGTTCAGAGCGGTCTTGAGCTGGCCCTCGGCGCCGCGCTGCCAGAAATAGGCTGTGATAGGAGCAACAGGGAATCCGGCCTCTGCCAGACGAACAGCCGGGGCAAGAACTTCGGCGATCGGAAGAGAACCATGATGCTCCACCAGGTCGCACCAGCCTGCGCAAGCGCCCGGGACAGTGATCGTGTGGGCGTGAAAGGGCGGCAAAGAGGAGAGATGATCCGTTCCCAGGTCTTTTTTCACCCGTGCCAGGGTGAGCGCAGCCGGTGCTCGACCCGAACCGTTGAGAGCGCTCACCTGTTTGGTCCGGCTATCATAGAAGAGGGCAAAGCAATCCCCGCCGATCCCGGTGGAGGTCGGCTCCGTCACATTGAGCGCCGCAGCGGTCGCCACAGCCGCGTCGGCAGCATTTCCCCCTCTGGCAAGGATTTCCAGTCCGGCGGCCACAGCCAGGGGCTGAGAGGTCGCCACCATGCCGCCGCGACCCATGACAGCGGAACGAGGAGAGGAGAATGAAGGAAAGTTGTCCATGAAAACCAGAACCAATGAGAAAGGCTTAGCCATGCAGCTAAGCCTTTAGAATTTTCTTGGTAGCGGGGAGAGGATTCGAACCTCTGACCTTCGGGTTATGAGCCCGACGAGCTACCTGACTGCTCCACCCCGCGCCGATCTTTCAACCTAGCACCCATTGATATCGCAGTCAATATAAATCTGACTCGGCTCAGCGAGTCATCCTGAGCAGGGCGAAGGATCTTTGATGATCCCTCTCTACGATCGGGACAACGCTTCGCGTTGGATTTCTCGGCTGCCGCCTCGAAATGACATTGCGACACAGCCTCCCAACAGAGGGGATATGGAGCCATTGGCTTTTCAATAGATCGGTTAGGCTTCCTTTGGCTCTTCCCATCCGGTTCCTCTGCCCGGTGTATAAAAGACATATTCCAGGGAAAGGATATCAAACATGTCGTCGGTTTGCTCCCTGATCACATGATAGAGGTCTTTCATGTTCGTTGCTCGGGACAGTCGCTCCCTGTATTCCCCGTCGTCGTAAAAGTGCACGTCGAGCGGAAACAGGACCTGGTCCAGGGAGCCGTACCAGTTGGCGGAAAGGAGGGTTTTGAGGGTTATGATTTTCTTGTACATCTCTCCGATGTTGTCTGTTCTCAGAAGGGGATGCACCCTGTTGATCATGCAGTCCATAAGCCCGGCGAGGTAGTAAACCTCTCTCATTTTTTCTTCATTCGACCGGTAAAGGAAAATGGACCGGATCGTGTAAGCCATGCTGCCGCCCAGCACATAATGGGGCGGGAGGTGCTGAACTCCGGTCTCTCCCTTTTCATGGATCTCCTTGCGGTGCTTCTCCAGAACATCGGACTGAGACCTCAGCATTTGAATGAAGTGCCCGCTTTCCCAATCCGCAGCCCGAAACTCAAAAGGCTTTGCCGTGATGAGATTGTCGGGAGGAAGACCTTTGTCTTTGAAATGGATGACCTTGCCCATCAGCAGAAGTGCCTAAAGTGAGCTAAAGTGTCTAGAATGCCTAAAATTCAAAAACCTCACCACGAAAACACGAAGAAGAGGAAACACAAGAAAAGAGCAAGTGCCTAAAGTGAGCCCTTCGACTGCGCTCAGGGCAGGCGAAAATTGGAAAGAACTGAAAAAGGGCCTGGTTTTCTATATAACCCCTTCTTCTTTCGTGTTTTCATGCCTTCGTGTTTTCGGTGCTTCTGTATTCTTTCTTTACGGCCTCGGATGATACTTCTCATGGATCTGTTTCAACCGCTCCCTCGTGACATGGGTGTAAATCTGGGTCGTCGAGATGTCTGCATGGCCGAGCATGATCTGCACAGACCTCAAGTCCGCTCCATGTTCAAGCAGGTGGCTCGCAAAAGAATGCCTCAGGGAGTGGGGAGAGATCGCTTTCCTGATCCCTGCGAGCTTGGAGACGCGCTTGATGATCTTCCAGAAAGCCTGCCGGCTCATAGGCTTAGCCCGCGAAGTCACAAAAAGATGGGAAGAACCCCTCTTCTTCAGAAGGTTCGGGCGGCTGTGGGTCAGGTACTCTTTGAGAGACTGCTGCGCCTTTGACCCCATGGGGACCATTCGCTCCTTTGATCCCTTACCGAGCGTTCTCACCCAGCCCGCCTCGAGATTAATGTTGGCGACCCTCAGCCCCACAAGCTCGGAAACCCTCAGGCCCGAGGCGTAAAGCAGCTCCAGCATGGCTCTGTCCCTCAGCCCGCGGCTGGTCGAAGCATCCGGCGCGGCAAGGAGCCGCTCCACTTCTTCGCTGCTCAGAACACCGGGGAGTCTCCTCGGGAGTTTCGGATTGCTGATGAGCCTTGCGGGGTTTGTTTGAATCTTCCCATCAGACACGAGGAAGCGGTAGAAGACTTTGAGACTGGACAGATTTCTCGCAATGCTCCGGATGGATAGAGAGCCTGCAAGGGAAGTCACATACTCCATAATGTTGATTTGGGAAGCCTTCAGAGGATGGAGGTTGCCTTTCTCCAGAAAGTCAAAATACCTTGCGAGGTCTCTGCTGTAAGATTCGATGGTGTTCTTGGCAAGGCCTTTTTCCATCCGCAGATGGTGAATGAACTGATCCGCAAGAACATCAGAGGTGGGATTGTGGGCCATGGAGAGATGTCTCTCTCAGTAATCGTAAAAGTGATTGTCACGCGTAAGGATTCTGGGGCCGTCTTTTTCGATGAGCACCATCTCTTCGAGCCTGACCCCTCCCAATCCGGGGATGTAAATCCCGGGTTCATCGGTGACGACCATCCCTTGCTTGAGCTCAACCGGTTTTTCCGGACCAAGGCGTGGACCTTCGTGGGTGGCAAGACCGACCCCGTGGCCGAGAGAGTGGCCGAAGTAATCGCCAAAACCCGCATCCCCAATGATTCGCCGGGCCGTCGAATCCGGGACCGTGCTCTTGACGCCCGGGCGAATCTGTTCCAGAGCGGCAAGCTGAGCCTCTCGAACGGTCTTGTAGATCTTCTTGAACTTGGGTGTCGCGCTGCCCAGAAAAACGGTTCTTGTCATGTCGCAGGAATACCCGTCAATCTTTACGCCCACATCAAAGGTGATGGGTTCTTTTGCCCGGATCCTGCGATCGGTCGGCACCGCGTGCGGTAGAGCGCTGTTAGGGCCTGACGCCACGATGGACGGAAACGCGAGGCCGTCTGCGCCTCCTTCACGGGCCAGACCCTCAATTTCCCATGCAATCTCTTTTTCCGTCTTGCCCGGCCTGAGCTTCTTGATGATGACCGTGAGAATTTCCGACATGAGATCTGCAGCCGCAGACATGGACTGGACCTCATTCTGATCTTTAATCTCCCGCATTCCTTGTACCAGCGCCTTGGCGGGTGCAAGGCGAACAGGCGGTGAGAGTTTTCTAAGCTTCTTGGCCAGGTCGCGATGAACGCCCCAGGTCAGATGGTTTTCATCAAAGCCCAGGACTCGAGTGCCTAGCTTAGAAACTATTTGGGGAAAACTCTCGTTGAAGCCTTTATTAAAGGTGATCACATCGAAATCAGGAGCTTCGTTTTCCGCCTCGGTTGTGTAACGGGAATCGGTCACAAGGATCAGGGAATCTTTGCTGATGAGGAGCGACCCTGAAGACTCTGTGAGTTGCCCGTCCGTCGCCTTGAATCCTGAAAGGTATCTTCTGTTCTCAGGCTGAAGCACCCAGAGCGTGTCGAAAGGCAAGCGGTCCAGTTTTTCCCGAAGCCGGAGGATGCGTTGGTGAAAAGGGGATTTTTTCTTCACTTTTGATCAATCTCCAAAGAGTGCACCGTGCTTAAGAAAGGATGGATTTTGTTGGCGACATTATCAGAGAGAACAAGAATTAGCAATGCTCATAGGCTTTATAGAGGTAACCGATTGAAGATTTCATGCAGAGGCAGTATAATCTGTATGTATGACGCTTAATCCTTCCTGTATCCATCATTCAATGAAACTCCGCCAGAGAATGGGCGCCCTCCTTTGCGCCGCGCTATTCATGCTGCTGGTCTTCGGGGAAGAGGCGCATGGCATGGGCTTGGAAGTTCAGCTCCTGGGGGACAGGCTCACTCTGAATGCGGAAAAGGCGCCTCTTCAGGAGATCCTGCTGCGCCTGTCGGATTCCGGAATCAGGGTCCAAATCGATCCTCAGATCAATCCCACTGTCACCGCTTCCTTTGAAAACAGGGAGATCCAAAAAGCCCTCGAGTCCATCCTCAAAGGCTTGGATCACGTCCTGATCTGGGATTCCGGTCAAGGGCCTTCAGGCCCTGTGCCCAGGCTCGCCGAGATCCAGGTGTTCAGACCAGGGCAGAAGGATCTCATCAAACCTCTTCGAAAAGCGAATACCCTGGCCGTCGCAAGAAATCCCAAGGATGGATCGTTTTATGTCAAGGATGAGATCCTGATCAGGCTGAAGCCTGGGGCCGACCTTTCCGATCTCCTGAAGCTCTTGCAGGAAACAGGGGGAATCCTGGTCGGCAGGTATCCTGAACTAGGGATCTACAGAGTCCGCCTGCCGCCGGGCTCGGATGTGCCGGGCCTGCTGGAAGAGATTAAAAAGCGAGGCGGGGCAGGGACTGCCGAGCCCAATTACGCCTATCCCATCCCGGCAAGCCCGAGGGAACTCGACTGGGGCAGCTTGAAAGTATCCTATGGGGACTCTCAACCGCAGCCCAAAGGGATTCCTGTGGCGGTCATTGATTCAGGGCTCAGGGCCGATGCCGGGCTGGATAAGTTTGTGCTGGCTTCGCTGGATGCGCTCAATCCGGACAAACCCATTTCCGACACCGGAGGCCACGGGACCCAGATGGCCCTGATCGCGGCCGGGGTGGTGAAGCCCATAGGAGTCAAAGGCGACAGCGTTTCCCAAGCGCCCATCATTCCTATCAGGGCGTTTGATGAGAACGGATTCACCTCCAACGTTCTGCTCATGGAGAGCATCAATTTTGCGCTCGAGAACGGAGCTCGCGTGATGAGCTTGAGCTGGGGATCGGAGACAAAGAGCGAGTTCCTTTCCGAGGTGCTTGAGTTGGCCGATTCAAAGGGGCTCATCATTGTCGCCTCCGCAGGGAATGAACCGACCGGGGAGCCGCGCTATCCTGCCGCTTACGCTTCAGTCATCGGAGTGGGAGCCCTTGGCCCGGACGGGGAAGCGTGGGAAAAATCCAATCGCGGAGATTTCGTGGACCTCTATGCGCCGGGGTTTGCCTCGCTGCCTGTGGGGTACAAGGGCGATCCCGGGATCTATGCGGGCACTTCCATTTCAGCGGCTTTTACCGCAAACCTGATTGCAGGCATCCTTTCCAAAAACCCCAAGGCAACAAAACAGGAGATCCTGGATGCCCTTCGCAAAAAGCCATAACCGAAATCCTTACCACGAAAGCACGAAAGAACGAAGCCACGAAAGAGGAGCGAGGGGATTTCTCTGCGGGCTCTGCGAGAGAAACATCAAAAGGTGAATTTCAAGGCAAATCCAAGTTGGCCTTCTTTGGTGGCGAAGAAATTGAGGTCAACGGCATCAGGCAATCCCTGAAGGAAATCGTCCTTGAGCTTCCGGTTATGCTTGTGGGCCGAGTTGACGGCGCTGTAAATGGTGCCGGAGTAGAAGCCTAACTCGACAAACCCCAGAACCGCTCCCAGCACTTCCTGGTCTTCGTGGAAAGCCTCGATCGTGGCCCAGATGAAAAGGCCGTTGAGGAGAAAAGCCACCAGACCGTCTTTGTAACGTTCACAGTAGACGTGCCCAAGACCAGGCACAACCGATAGGGCACCTGCGGTCGTGGGGTCCTTGTAAGGCAAGAGCTCCCCTCCAAGGCTCTTGGCAGATAGATCCTGGGCGTTGGGAAAGAGGGGGCTGCCCGCTCCGACGGTCTTGAATGTCTCTGAAGCCTCGTGCCATTTGCCGGTCTGCATTTGAATCCAGCCGAGGCGGTAAACCGAGCTGTTTCTGAGCTCAGGGTCAGGGTAGGCTCCAAGAACGCTTTTGAAGTAGCGCTCCGCTTCCTCATACAGCCCCTGCTCGTAGTAGGATTCCCCCATGAGAAAAAGAGCTTTACCGCCCGCCAGCGTACCCTTGTAAGCGTTCAGGGTCTCATGGAGACTCTTTCGTGCGGCTTCGTAGTCCTTTGCTTTCAGGTAGCACTGAGCAATGAGCAGCTTTGCTTTAGGCACCTTCTTGTCTTCGGGGAAAAACTGGAGAAAACGCTCGAACTCGACCACGGCCCGCAGGTAGTCGCCCTTTTCCATGGTCTGCTCGGCAAATCCAAACTGCTTGTCGCTGTCAATGGTGATTTGGGCACAGAGGGCATGGCCTGGCAGTAGAAGAAGCATGAAGAGGATTGCGGGAATCCAGGATGTTCCGAGCCCCCCTAATGAAGCTCTCTGAAAATGGCTAGTCGTCATGTCGAGTCGCCGGGCCGTACCACCAGAAGTCATTGTTCTGAATCGGGTCGAAGACTTTCCACTTCCCCTCGTGGTAGACCACGGGAGAGACTTTCGTTTCTTCCTGGCCTTCGTGAAGAAGTCGATCCACGGTCATCATCCATCCAAGGAAGAGCCCATGCTTTTCCATAGCCTGAACGCTGTAGGAGGAGCAAGTGGGAAGGCTCGGGCAGCGGTCCCCGTCAAGGGGAGAAATATGGTTTCTGTAAAGATTCACGAGCCACAGGGCAGGGTTCAAGCCGGCGGTCTCTTCGTGCGGGGGGGAGGTCTGAGCAGAGGCTTCGCCGTCAGAGCCGAGGATCAACAGCCCGAGAAGCAGAAGGGTCGAAGTCAGACGCTTTGCTTTTCCCATGGACGCATCCCTGACAGCAGCAGGCTGCTGAAAAATGCCCATCTGCGGCGTTACCCTCATCCCTCGTCACTGCGACGTACTGGTATGTACGTCTCATTCCTCGGGATTAATCCGCGCTTCGCTTGGAGTCCCCACCCTTCGGGGCGGGTCCCCAGAACCGGGTGCCTTGCATCTAGCCGTTTTTGAGCAGCCTGCGTAGCAGTGTTTTTCAGCAACCTGCTAGCAGAAGGTTTTGAAAACTCGAGGATAGCAGGTGTGGAGAATAGTGGAGAGGGCAGCATAAGTCAAGGCGATAAAAGCGTCCCTGATTCACCATCAAAGCATTCTCTGCGGCGTTGCCTTCGCTCGCTCCTCCCTGCGGCGTATAGCTCCATACGCCTCAGTCGTCGTTTCTCGGCGCCCAGCCTCTGATGCCTCGCTGGGGATCAGGAATTCCCGGCAACCTGCTCCCGGCTTGGGCTTTGGATTCTAGCCGTTGGATTCAAGAGCGTTTTGTTGACACCCGTGCGCTCTGCTGTTAGGAAAGAGGTCACATATGAATCAGGGAAAGATTGTCGAATACATTGATCACGGAGACTTCATCATCGCCCTCTGCCTGCAGGACGACGGGACCCGTCTGCACCTCTTGACCCCGACCAACCGTGAAATGAATCTTTCTCCCAAGCGGGCCATCCTCATTTCCGCATCTTCCATCAACGTGCAAAGTCCCCGGGAAGAGCTCCTGCGCAAGCTGAAAAAAATGGAAGAGGGCCGAAACAGGCTCAAGGAACAAGTCCAAGTTCAAGAGCTCTGGGAACTCGTGAAGGACGATGCAGAGAGCTATGACCACGCCTACCTGGCCCATCTCTGCTTCGGCGAGCAGATCACCGATGATCACATCTCCGGCCTGGTGAGAGCCCTGTTCGACGACAAGCTCTATTTCAAAATGAAGGACGACCGCTTTCTTCCCGTTTCCGAGGAGAAAATCGCCAATGCCCTGGCGCAAGTGGCGCAAGAGGCTTCAAAGGAGGAAAAACTCAGAGAGGGAAGCGAGTGGTTGCGGGGGGTGCTTGAAAACAGACCGGTTCAAGAACCCCGATGCAGGGAAGAAATCACCAAGATCTTGGCCGACCTGGCACTCCACGGGGAGGATGCCCCGGGCCTTCGGTTCGGAAAAGAGCTTCTTCAGAGGGCCGGAGTGTCGGATATTCGCGAAGCCAGGCGCATCCTCGTGAGCCTTGGAGTCTGGAGCGAAGACGAGAACCTCGATCTCCTGCGGTTTGAAATCCGGGTCCCTTTCAGCGAGGAGCATCTCAGGGAGTCCGAGCGGATCTGCGGCGCCGAAGCCGCGCCGGGAGAGCGAGAGGACCTGCGGGATCTGAGGATACTCACCATCGATGGACCCATGACCAGGGACTTTGACGACGCCCTGAGCCTGAGTGTGGAGGAAGACAGAATTCATCTCGGCATCCACATCGCGGACGTAGCCGGCATCATAGAGCCCGGCACTCTCCTGGATGAGGAAGCCTCTCAGCGGGGGACGTCTCTTTATCTGCCCAGGCATCAGATTCCAATGCTGCCGGTTGCCCTTTCGCAAGAAGCCCTGAGCCTCAAGCAAGGGTGTGACCGGCCGGCGATTTCTTTGCTCGCCGTGTTGGACAGGGACGGAAACCTGCTGGAGTCCCGCTTTGTGCAGAGCCTCGTGCGGGTTGAGAAACAGTGGACCTACGACGAAGTGAACGAGAGCTTCGACAGCGAGCCGCGTTTCCGGGAAATGCGGCGATTGAGCCAAGTCTTGCGACAGAGGCGAATGGACCAGGGAGCCCTTGTGCTTTCCCTGCCGGAAATCGCCGTGGAAGTGACTGCCCAAGGGGCCGTCGTGTTGCACAAGGTCGAGCAGGACACGCCGTCACGGGGGATGGTGGCCGAACTCATGATTTTCTACAACTGGCTGGCCGCGAGGTTTTGCAAGGAGCATCAGATCCCTGCGATTTACCGGTGCCAGGAGGCTCCGGTCGAAAGACTGTCTTCGGAAGAGACCCGCTACATTTATTACGTCTTCAAGCAGCGCCGCAAGCTCAGCCCTTTGTCCATCCGCACGGAGCCCAAGCCTCACAGCAGCTTGGGAGTGGACATGTACACGACGGTAACCTCCCCGATCCGGAGATATTATGATGTTCTCGTGCAGCGCCAGATCAGGAGCTATCTTTGCCGGGGCGCCCCGCTTTACACCCGGGAGGAGGTGGAGAAAAAGAGGCTCGTGCTGGATCCCCTTCTGAAGAGCATCGAACTGCTCACGAGGAACAGCACACGGTACTGGATTCAGAAATATCTCGCCCAGCATGTCGGGGAAAAATTTCATGCCCTCGTGCTTGACGTGATCAGGAACAAGTACCGCGTGCTTCTGTCCGACGTTTTGCTCATCGCAGAAGTCAAAAGGGAAAACGGCCAGAATTTGCATGAAGGCCAGGAGATCATGGTGAAGATCCGGAAGTCGGATCCCTGGGAGGACTACCTGAAAGTGGACATTGAAAAGCGATGAAACGCCGCCGTCCTGTTAGCGGACATTCAACGGGATCATGCCGAGCACAAGAGATCCCTTCTCCACTTTGAGCTGTGTGTCCGAAGCCTTGGACGCGAGGGAGAGATCTTTGACAGCCGTTACCTCTCCCGGCAGCACCGTTTGACCGTTGATCTTCAAGCTGAGGCCGTCACTGCTCGAAAGGTTCGTGCGGACCTCCTCGATGCAGATGGTATCTTCCCTGGATACGGAAAAGACGGACTTGGGCTTCAGGATGTGATGGCCGTGACCGTTCACCCGGAGGACCACAAACTCCACCTTCGGAGAAGCGAGCCTGACAATGCCTCGGCCCAGGAGCGTCTCTCCTTGCGTCACAACGATTTCGTAGGCCTCTCCCTTCCCATCCAGTGAAAAGCGCTCCATGAGGTCGGAGCCCGTGTTGACCGAGAACCCACGATCTTCACCCGTGTTGTTGCTCGGATCTCCCACAAATCCTTTGAAATTGACTTTCACGCCGGAAGAGAAAGGAGCTCGCGGAAGAACGTCGACGATCTTGAGCTCCTCACCCCGAACCAGATGAAGCGTCTCTCCATTGGCCAGAAGAAGCCGCAGGCCCTTTGCTTCGATCACCAAGTAGTCGGTTTTCCTGGTCAGGGAGGTGGTCCGGCTCTCCTCGCCTGAGCCTTTTTCGGTGATCCTGACGGGGATCTCCGCGACTTTGTGATTGTCCTTTCGCACGAGGATGGAGGTGTCTCTGAAGATCGCATAATCCTTTCCCAAATCATTGACGCCGCCATATCCCACGATATCCAGACTGAGCCCCCTTTCATAGTTCGCCTCGATGTGGGTGACACTGATCATGTCTCCGGCCCTGAGTTCTAGGGCCTGGTTGGACTCCACCACGATAGGGGTTTGACCGTTGATGGCGACAACCAGGTATTTCAGAACAGGCGGATCCAAATTGAGCCCCGGAGACTCGGGGATGATGCCGAAGTGCTTCATGAAGGCATTGATGACCATGTTGTGGTAGAGGACTTTCAGGTCAATGGAAGGAAGAAACTTCGATGTTTCCACGCCGAACGCCGGGATGTGGTGTTTGGTGAGCGCATAGTAGGTCGCTGAGCCCCGCTGTTCCCGGTGAGGGCTGTCTTCTGCGTCCGTTCGGGTGTCCATGAAGTGAAACTTGTAAAGGTCCCCATTGATGTGTGGGTTGACTTCCTTGAGGATTTTTCTGGCCATTTCCCCCAGCTTGATGGACTTGGCGGATCCGGGGATGCGATACTCCTCGCAGTCTGCGACAATGGACTGGCCGAAGAGCGTGGGATTGCGCCATTTGTCGATGTACGTCGGGTGGTAGTATCCTGCCCCGTCATGAAGATTGAGAAGGTAGTCGCTTTCGTTGATCAGTTTCTTCAGAATGCTCACGATCTGGTCTTCCATGGTGGACGCGTTGTCCTCCAGGTTGAATTTGCGGTTCAGGTCTCCGTTGGGGCCTCTCTGGTTGGTGATGATAGAATAGAAATTCGCCCGGGGCACGACAACGAGGTTCCCTTTCTCCAGCCGCATGTCGGCATAGAGATCCGCGGAGAGAAACCCGCCCGGTTCATTGCCCTGGATGCCTCCGATGAGCATCAAGGTCTTGCCGGGTTTCTTCCCCTTGATCTTGTAAATGTTCAGCTCGTAGGCGGTGTTGGGAAAGTAAACCAGGTGCTCTCTTTTTGAAAAGGCCGGGGAGGGAAATGCGGCCCAGGTCAGAATCATCGCGCCCACCAGGGATACGAAGACCTTTCGGAAGGTCGGGACTCTCCGCTTCATCAGCTACTCACCTCGAAATCTTTCTGCAGGATGATCGCACCGGACTGGTCATAGATCAGCACCCTGACCGATGAAGGAGATTCCAGGCTCTGACCCAGGTTGAATCGACCCTGAATGGGTTTGAATCTCTGTATGGTGAACACCTGCCCACTGCGGTAGTTCTCGGGAAAACCATTGACTACTTTTCCTTTAGGATAGGCCCATTCTTTCGGCGGATCCGAGGGTTTCCCTCTCGCCAAGATGTGGAGGAAGCCGCCCACAGTGCTGTCCCCCGGCTGCAGGTTCACCAGTTTGAAACTCACCAGCATCATGGAGGCCTGCTTTTGAATCGCCAGATCTTCAATCCTGACCGGTTCCTGGCCTTTTGGAGCTTTATCCCCAGGGCCGCCCTCGGCTCGCTTTGCCGCGGACTTTTCCGGCTTCGAAGATTCCATCGCTCGGTCACTTGCCTCCTCAAGATGACGGACATAGTCCTGGAGGAAAGCCGTTTGCTGATGGGATCGGACAAGCGCCGTTCGATGCTCTTCGAGCTCCTTTTCAAGGAGGGCCAAGGCATTCGACTGAACCGCGTGATTCTGCCGAAGCTCCAGGTAGCGATTGATCGCGAAAACGGATAAGGGAAGGTAGGCCAGAAGAAACAAAGTGGCCCAAAAAAGAAGCCGTCGAGAAATGCCAAAGGACCGGACTTTGCCCGTTCTGCCCGCCACCATAATGGTGAAGGGGAGAGGGGGTCGGGGTTTTCTTCTTATGGGCGGGACTCCTGGTCCAGAGGCTTCCATTCTTCTTCTTTGATCTTCCAATCCTTGCCTCTCTTAACGAGCAAGAGGCTCTTCAGTCCTTCATCCTCATAGTCGTCCGCTTCATATTTCTGCGTGAAGCTGACGCTCGCTATGACCGCAGAAGTCCGTTCGATCTTCAACTCGCTAATATCAATGGTAATCGAGCGGTACTTCTGGTTGAGTTTTTTTCTGTGCTTTTTCCACGCCTTGAAATCCATGCCTCTTGACTGGAAACCGGAATCATAAAAGGACATGTAGGAGGCCACATCCTTCTGCTCCCACGCCTTTTTCCATGAATCCAGCATTCTTCTGATATCTTTGTTCAGTTCCCCGGCGGGGCGAGACTCTTTCTTGACCTCGGGCTCTTTCGCCGCTATCACCGGTTTGATTTCTTCGGGAGCCGGCACTTCTTTCTGGATGGAGGGTTTGAGCTCAGATCCTTCGAAATGCTCGCCGACAATTCTCCATCGGCTGGCGTGCTTGAGATAGAGCGTTTTCCTTCCTGCGCTGTTGAAATACTCATTGCTGTATTTCTGGAGAAAGGAGGCAAGGACAAGCCCGTCATTCTGCAGAATCCGCAGGTTCTGAACATCGACCTTGATCTTGTTGTACTGTTTGGCCAGACGAGCCTTGTGCTCCTTCCACTGCTGCCAGTTTTTACCCGAAGAAGTGAAATCAGGGCTGTACAGGGACATGTATTTGTCGACATCTTTTCTTTCCCAGGACGTCTGCCAGGTTTCGATGATTCGGATGACCTCTTCCCGATCTTTTTCCATTTCCGAGGGGGCGACCATTTCAATTCTTTCACTGACGATGACAGGGGTATCGTCGATTCGGATGAAGTTGGCCAGGTCGTCGATATCCGGATTGACCAGGGCCACGCAGCCGTTCGTGTCTCTGGGCTTGAGCGGCTTGTTGAGACCGTGGAACCAGATCCCGTGTCCGTTCTTCCCTTCTTTTCGATCGATGACATTCGGGTAGTCCAGGGCATAGGCCCTTGAGCCATAAATGGGAAGAAGCTCCTTCTTGTCAATGGCCCTGACAAAGAAATACACGCCTTCCGGCGTTTTACGATCTTTTTCCCGAAGTTTAGGGCCTTGATTTTCACCTGTGGAGCAGGTGTAGGTTCTGTGAGGTTGATAAGGATTGTCCCTGTGGTACACGAAGACCTTTTGCAGTGATTTATCGACAAGGATGGCGTACTCGGAGCCTTTTTCAGGCCATTTCAAAAGGGGGCTCGGAACCTTCTCTGTCGGTGGTTTCGTGGCGAAAGAGACTGAAAACCCGTCCCACTGCGCGGCCAGAAGGGAAAAAAAGGAGAAAAGCAGAATCAAGCCGAACGCGAAAAAGATCTTCTTCTTTCTCATAGCTGATCTCTTGGGATCCTCCCCGTCACGTTTCTTATGAAGCGTTAAAACGGAGACTTCCCGAAAACCCTCTTGAAGATATCCTCCACATGCTTCAGATGGTATTCGAGACTGAAAATCTCAGCGATATCCTTTTTCTTCAGGTGCTTTCGAATCTCTTTGTCTTCAATAAGAAGGGACTGGAATTCTCTGCCCGTGTCCCAGACCTTCAAGGCATTTCGCTGAACCATCTCATAAGCTTCCTGCCGTTCCAAGCCGCGATCGGCGAGCTTGAGGAGCACCTGTTGCGAGTAGATCAGGCCCTTCATCTTGTTCAGGTTCTCGGTCATGTGATCCGGATAGACCACAAGGTTTTTGATGATCCGACCGAGCCGGTGAAGCATGTAGTCGATCAGGATCGTGCTGTCCGGACCAATGACCCTTTCCACGGAAGAATGGCTGATGTCCCTTTCATGCCACAGCGCCATGTTCTCCATGGCCGCGATCGCATTGGATCGCACCAGGCGCGCTAGGCCGGCAATGTTTTCACACCCAATAGGGTTCTTCTTGTGGGGCATGGCCGAAGACCCCTTCTGCCCCTTTTCAAAAGGTTCTTCGGCTTCGAGCACTTCCGTCCTCTGGAGATGGCGGATCTCCACGGCGATCTTCTCCATGGTGCCCGCCAGAATGGCGAGGGCTGTGAAGTACTCTGCGTGGCGGTCCCGCTGAAGAATCTGGGTGGAAATCTCTGCAGGCTTGAGGCCGAGTTTCTTGCAGGCAGAAGCCTCGACAGCGGGAGAGACATTGGCAAAGGTGCCGACCGCGCCCGAGAGTTTACCGTAACTGATAGTGTCCAGCGCGGCTTCAAGGCGTTTGAGGTTGCGGTTCATTTCCGCGTACCACACCGCCAGCTTGAGACCAAAGGTGATCGGTTCCGCGTGGATCCCATGGGAGCGACCGATCATCACGGTGTTCTTGTGCTCAAAGGCCCTCCCCTTGAGGACGGCCATGAACCCTTTCACATCCTCGATGATCAAAGCCATGGCTTCTTTGAGGAGCATGGCGAAGCTCGTGTCCAGAATGTCTGAGGAGGTGAGCCCCATGTGGATGAAGCGGGAATCCGGGCCGACATACTCCTCTACATTGGTGAGGAAGGCGATGATATCATGTTTTGTTTTTTCCTCGATTTCGAGAATCCGATCCACGTCAAAGCGGGCTTTCTTCTTGATGTTCTTGAGCGCTTTTTGCGGAATTAGGCCCTCCTCGGCCATAGCTTCGCATGCGGCGATCTCCACCTCGAGCCACTTGGCAAACCGGTTTTCGGTTTCCCAGATCCGACCCATCTGCGGCCGTGTATATCGAGTGATCATGCAAGGTCCTTCTCGCCGAAAGGCGAAAGAGTGGGTGTTCAGTCCCCCTTTAAGGCGCCGACAAAATAAAGGTCACGACATTGCAGCGCGCTAATTATAGTATAGTTTAATGCAATTATCAATAATTGATGCTTATAAAGATGTCAAGAACATAAACCACAATGAATCTAAACAGAAGGATATTTTTTGATTCAATCCGTCTTATCGTGAATGGCTTTGCCCCAGGGGTTTCTGATTTCGTGGCTAGGGCCACCCTGTTCTTTGCCCGCAGAATCTACCCTGATTTCAAACGGATATCAAGACAGAATTTCCCGGCCCGGTCGGTGATACACGCGAGTCCGCAAGGTTGACAGAGAAAGCCGTTTCTCCTATAGTCCGTAACCATCCCTTTCCTCAGGAGAGCAGACTTGCGCGGTCGCTTGGTATGGATTGATCTGGAGATGACAGGACTCAACCCCGAGACATCGGTGATCCTGGAGATTGCTGCGGTCGTCACGGATGGATCACTCACCACCGTGTCGGAAGGCCCGGACCTCGCCATTCATTACCCTGACAAGATCCTTCAAGACATAGAGCCCTGGAGCAAGAGGCAACACGAATCCTCCGGGTTGCTGGAGCGAGTGAGGGCCTCATCCGTGGATTGCAGCAAGGCGGAAAAGACCGTGCTGGCCTTCCTTTCCAAGCACTGCAAGAAAGGGGAATCCCCTCTGTGCGGGAATTCCATCTGGCAGGACCGCCGATTCCTGATCAAGTACATGCCCAAGCTTGAAGCGTTCTTCCACTACCGCAACATCGATGTGAGCTCCATCAAGGAGCTGGCAAAGCGATGGTATCCTTCCCTTCCCATGTACAAGAAGAACAAAGCTCATCTTGCCTTGAGCGACATCCATGAATCCATCAGCGAGCTCAGGTACTACCGCGAAAAGGTTTTCAGGGAGACAGAAGGGCTGACCGCCAGGAAACCGGGATGAAATGGACCTTACGCAAGATCCCGGTGAAAAATGAAAGACCCTGTTTCCAAAAACAAAAACAGGGTCTTTCATTAGTCCTGCAGGGAGGTCACCTGAGAGTCGCGGGCCTACCACCCCAGCGTAAGGAACTGGTGCATGGACTCGGAAGCCTGCCTGCCCGCCCCCATCGCGAGAATGACTGTAGCGGAACCAGTCACAATGTCGCCTCCCGCCCAGACGCCTTTCTTGCTGGTTTTGCCTGTTAAGGGATCTGCGATGATATAACCGAATTTGGTTAGGTTCAGGCCCGGGGTCACCGTCGTCAGCAAGGGATTGGCGCCGGCGCCGACCGCAATCACCGCGAGGTCGCACTCCAGCCGGAACTTAGAATCCTGGACGGGTACCGGGCTGCGCCGGCCGGAGGCGTCCGGATCGCCCAGCTTCATCTGGAGGCATTCGACTCCTGTCACGCGGCCCTTGCCGTCTGCGAGAAACCGGGTGGGAGCAGTGAGCAGGTGCAGCTCAATTCCCTCTTCCTCCGCGTGATGGATCTCGGCGCTACGAGCCGGCATTTCCTCGCGGGAGCGGCGATACACGATTCGAACCCGGTCGGCGCCCAGACGCATGGCGGTCCGGGCGGAATCCATGGCCACGTTGCCTGCGCCAAAGACCACCACGTCTTTGCCGAAGACGATCGGGGTGTCGTACTCCGGGTACTTGTAAGCCCTCATGAGGTTGGATCGGGTCAGATACTCATTGGCGGAATAAATGCCGATCAGATTTTCACCCGGAATATTCATGAAACGAGGAAGACCGGCGCCGACCCCCAGGTAGACGGCATGATAGCCCTCTGCAAAGAGCTCCTCCAAGGTGACGGATTTTCCTATGACGGCATTGCATTCCAGTTTTGCCCCCAGCCGTTCCAGGAAGTTGACTTCAGAGAAGACGATTTCCTTAGGAAGCCTGAATTCAGGAATGCCGTAGACAAGAACGCCTCCGGGTTTGTGGAACGCTTCAAAGATCGTCACCTCATGGCCCTTCTGGATCAGGTCACCGGCAACCGTAAGACCCGAAGGTCCCGAACCCACCACGGCGACCTTCTTGCCTGACGGAGCCGCTATGGGCGGGAGATCGCCTTTTCCGGTCATGCGCTCGCGATCCGCCACGTAGCGTTCCAGGTTTCCGACGGCCACTGCGTCGCCCTTCTTCGCAAGGATGCAGGCCCCTTCGCACTGACTCTCTTGGGGGCAGACCCTGCCGCACACCGCAGGAAGGCTGTTGCTCTTCCAGATGTGGCGGATGGACTTGGTGAACTCCCTTTGCTTAAGCCAGCTGATGAATCCCGGTATGTCGACTCCCACCGGACATCCCTGCACGCAGCCCGGGTTCTTGCACTGAAGGCAGCGTTCGGCTTCCTTGACGGCCACATCCTCTTCATAGCCCGTAGGAACCTCGTTGAAATTGCGCCTTCGAACCTGGGCAGGCTGCTCGGGCATTTTCTGTCTCGGGATCTTTTCCTTTTTCTCCGTCTTTTCCGTTTTCTCCACCATGCCTAACCTCCCTAGTCAAGCTCCTTGATCTTGGTATTGTGGGGGTGTCGTGATTGCTGCGGAAGATCAATGAGCCTTGCACTCATTAAGATAGCGTTCAAAGGCCTGCTTCTCAAGGTCCTTGTAAGCGTCAAGACGCTGGGCCAGTTCGTCGAAATCCACGGTATGGCCGTCGAATTCCGGGCCGTCCACGCAAGCGAACTGCGTTTTTCCTCCTACGCTCACCCGGCAGCACCCACACATGCCGGTGCCGTCCACCATGATGGCGTTCAGGCTGACGAGGGTCTTCACTCCATACTCCTTGGTCAGTTTGGAGAGGAATTTCATCATGGGCACGGGCCCGATGCCGACCACCAGTTTGACATCCTTTGTTTCGAGGATCTTCTTGAGCACCTCGGTGACAAAGCCGTGATGCCCGTAAGAGCCGTCATCCGTGCACACGTGGAGTTCGTGGGAAGCGGCTTTCATTTTGTCTTCCATGATGAGTAGATCCTTGGTGCGGGCTCCGATGATGGCAATGACATGATTGCCCGCTTCTTTCAGGCCGCGCGTGATGGGGTGCATCACCGCAACGCCTGTGCCGCCGCCGACACACGCTACCGTACCCAGCTTTTCCAAGTGAGTGGGCTGGCCCAGAGGTCCGATGACATCCTGGAAGCGTTCTCCCACCTGAAGAGACTTGAACAGAGCGGTTGATTTGCCGACCACCTGATAGATGATGGTCAGGGTCCCTTTTTTGGGGTCTGTATCCGCCATGGTCAGGGGAATCCTTTCCCCCGTCTCATTGGCCTTGAGGATAACGAATTGCCCCGGCTTCGCCTTGGCAGCGATTTTGGGGGCACTGATTTCGTTCAGAACGACCGTGCCGTTGGCCATTTCTTCGCGTCTCAGAATCTCGAACATGATAACCCTCCCAAATTTTTTCAATTGCACAAATTTTTATTTGCTAACACAGCTCCCCGGACTTTGTCAAAAGAAAACGGCTGAAAAGGCACCATTCTCCAGGCTCAGAAGCGGATTTCATGATTTGGGATACAGCACGCTGTGAATTGTCTCTACCCAATCAGGAGGGTCTTTTTGGGATGAACAGGATCAGCACCAGCCCGGCAAGGGCCATCACGCCGTTGGTCAAGAACGCTAGCGTGTAAACCCCGGTGGAGTCCCTCAGCATGCCGGTGACCCAGTGGGACATAATAGCGCCAATCCCGTAGAAAGGCGTCCATGCGCCGATGACCGTCCCCATGACACTTCTGGGAAAGTAATCTCCTGCGCAAGCGCCGTAGATGGGGAAGGTGGGGCCATAGAAGACGGCAAAGAGTCCTACCAGGAAACAGAGCGTTCCCCAGGAATGTCCTGAAAGTACAATCCCGAAGAGAGAGGCGGCAATAAAGCTGTTCATGATGACAATGGTTTTCTTGCGGCCCAGGTAGTCGGAGAGCGGCAGCAGGGTGAGAACTCCGATCACCTGGGCGAAGCCGTGGACCGTGGCGAGCAGACTGGCTTTCTCAATAGGAATACCCATCTGGGTTTTGGCGTAATCCACCATGAAGGTGGTGACCCCGTAGAGGCTGTAGGCGACGGCGAAATAAGAGAACCCGATGATCCAGAAGTTTCGGTTCCTGAAAACAGCGGATACAGAGATCGTTGCAGGGGATGCAGGATCTGCAGGCCCGGAGGGCGAAGCGTCCTCCTTTTCACCCCAGGGGCGATAGCCGGAGCTTTCAGGATCGCTCTTGAGCAAAAGGGCATTGCCCAGAACCATGGCCAGAGCCCCGGCTCCCAAAAAATACCAGGCGTGCCGCCAGGTGTAGTTTTGAACGATCCACGGGAAGGCGGCCCCCATGGCCGCGAAACCAAGTCCATATCCGGGCGAGATGATGCCGAGAGCAAGGCCTCGTTTTCTTGGCGTGAACCATCGCTGAACCACGGTGAGCACAGGCGTCCACATGCCCGTGGCTCCAACACCCACAATGGCGTAGAAGAGGCATGCCGTCCACAGCTCTTGGATGGTGCCCATAAGGAGGACACCGATCCCGAGAATAAGGGCACACGCGGTGATGACCCGCCTGGCGCCGAGCCTGTCGGTGAGGTAGCCGCTGAAGGGAGTGATCGCAATGTAGGCGAAGAGATAGGAATTGTAGATGGAGGCCGTGTCCGTTCGGGTGAATCCCAGGCTGCTGATCATCTCCGGCAAGACCACCCCGTAGCCGATGCGGACGGAGTAATTGATAAACAGATCGACAAAGACGGTTGCGAGAATGACCCAGGCCCAGTGAAAGCTTTTTCGATCTTCTGGCGGCATATCGCATCTCCGTGGGCAACAGGCCCGGCAGAGGTAGGAAAGGATTCTACCCTGAGGAAAGCGCAAAAGCAATTCCCACCCAGACAAATCGAGGCAAGAAGGAGGCCGTTGTTGACCAAGCGGGGGAACTGAGATAGAAATCGAAAAAAAGATCAGTCCGCCACGCTCCCGTGTGAGCAAACGTGTAACCTTGAAAGGAGGCAAATGACATGACAAAGGCGATGAAAATGAAACAGCTGAGCTTTTCACTGCCCAACAGGATCGGGTTGCTTTCGGAGCTGTCCTCTTTCCTCACCGCGGCAAAGATCAACATCGAGGCGATATGCGCGTACGGGATGGGCGACGAGGGTTATTTTATGATCGTCACCGACAACAACGCCAAAGCCAAGAAGGTGATCTCCCAGATGGGAGCCAAGGTGAAGGTGGAAGATGTGATCGCCGCTGAGATGCCCAACAAGGTGGGACAATTGCGGCAAGTGGCAAAGCAAATCTCGGATGCGGGGGTGGACATTCACTATGTGTACGGCAGTCCGGTAAGAGGGAAAATGACAGCGATTGTAAAGACGGCGGATGACAAAAAAGCCCTAAAAGCGCTGAACAAATAAATCCCTGAGTCTTTGGTTTCCGCCAAAGGCGCGAGGGGTCTATGGGCTGTACCGATGGGATTTCAGGCTTCAACCATTTCGGCTTGCCACGTGCACTGGATGCAACCCTTGACGGACTGATAGGCCGGGCATTTGTCCGAATACACTGCCAGGGCCCGTTCGGCCTTATCCCTGGAGCCGGCGGGGATCTTGAGTTTGTAAGTCAGGCGGATCCTGGTGATCTTGAGAACGCCGTCCGCGTCTTCAATATCCCCTTCCACAAAAGAGACTAGATTGTCTGCCGCTTTGATTTCCCGCGCTTCCAGCGCGGCGGCGAAGGTTCCGGTGAGTCACCCGCCAATGCCGGCGATCACGTGATCGAGGGTCGCAGGATATTCCGGACCGGTGATCTCTCGGCCGTATTTCTGCTTGTAGAAATTCTTGATGCCGCCGTGAATGCTGAAATGAACGGGCTCCGTGAAGTTCTCGATGTAGGCCGTGCGATGAGGGCCTTCATGCTTCACGATACGGATGTGGCTGGTGTGGGCTACGGCCATTGGGGACCTCCTAATTCACTTCAAAGGTGACATGTACCTCGACCTGAACGGGGATCTCGCCCACAGCGATCGGTGTTCTTGCCGCTGCAGTCGCCGCCTCCCGCATCACGATCGTGGGATGCTCTCTGGAATCATAGGTGATCTTCAAAATCCGCTTGATGGTCATGCCGGCGGCTTTTGCGAGAGCCTCAGCGTCCCTAATGGCGCGCTTGAGAGCCTCAAGACCCGCTTCCTTCCTCAGGTCCTCTTCTTTGTCGTTGCTGAAGCTCAGGTTCCCGATGCGGCTCACTCCCGCCTCGGCAGCATCGTCAATGAAAGAGCCCGTTTTGTCGAGATCTTTTGATTCAAGAACAACGGTGTTTCGCACCCTGTATCCGATGACGCGCTCGGTCTTTTCGTAAACCGGAGAGAGGGCAAAACCGGTGGTTCTCAATTTGGCATCCTTGTCGGAAACCTTTCTGAGGGCGGCCAGGACCCTCTCGGTCCGTTCGGCATTGTCCCTGACGGCGGCTTGGGCTTTTGGGGAGTCGGTTTCGACGGCGAAAGAAATGGTCACTGTGGTGGGCAGTGCCATCACAGCAGCCCTGCCGGTGATTTCTATGGTGGAGGGCTTGTCCTCGGCGAGGATCGGCACAGCAACGCCTAGAAGCAAGAAGAGAGACAGTGAAGCGACAGCGTATTTATATTTCATAAAAGAGCTCCCTGTGGGCTTCGGCCGGTTTTCGGATGAAAAGGGTGGAATGGATGTCCCTGTTTCTTAATCCGAATAGCCTTTGGTGTCAATCAAGAAAAACCTTAGGGCAGCTGCGCCGGCTAAGGGGAAAGGAGAATTTCGTGCGCTTTGGGGCCGCAGTTCAGGACGAGATCGAAGACGGACAGATTGGCGATGAAGTCTCCCCACAACTGAGGATAAACAGGAACAGGTGGGCTGACATAGGTGATCTCTATTCCTTCATCCTGAAAGGATTTCTCATCAAGGAATTTCTTTGCGGACGATTGAGCGACGAACCGAGAAGCACCCAGTTTTGTGCAAAGGTCCACCAGTCGGCGGTTCCCCGTGGAGGGGATATTTAGGTCAGAGAGCAGAACCAATTTTGTTTGGATCGTGAGGGCTCGCATCAGGTAACGGATCACCGCAAGATTCAGCTCACCAAGCCTGTCCTTCTTCCCGGAAAAGATTTCCTCGAAAAACTCCAGGTGCTCCGGAAGGTAGGGCGCTTTCTTGTAAGCGGTTTTGAGGCTCTCCAGGTGCTTTTTCGCCCACCGGCCTTCATGGCAAATTCTTACCTCGCTGATTTTTTGAAGACCCAGTCCCTTTTTCCAGACCGGTACAGTAATCCACAAGGCTCCCTGGTGGCTCTTGAAGCGATTCCTGGAAATCCAGGTGGTTCCCTGCGGGAACTGCACGTCATCCAGGAGGACGAACAGGTCGGACATCCATGCCTTGTAAAAGAAGCCGGGGAAGGGCGCGAAGTACGGCTGATTGGCGGAAAGGATCATAGGAAATGCCTAAAGTGAGCCCTTCGACTGCGCTCAGGGCCATCGGCTAAAGTGCCTGAATTGTCTAAAGTTGAAAACAACCCAAGAGGAAGGCCGTTGACGGCAACCAAAGACTGTTTAGAAGTCTAATACGAAAGGGGAAAAAATGAAATAGGATGTGCGAAGGCAGAGCGGGCTTCATGATCCGGCGGGCGGTAACACATCAGACATGTGGACCAGTTCAAACTCCGTCTCCTTGATCCCTTTCAGGAAGTGGCGAATCGCGCGGCTGGTTTCGGCAAAGGGATGCCCGATGCCCACGGCATGGCCGTGCCTTGAGGCAATCCCCTTAAGCTGATGAAGCTGCCGCAAAATCGAGCTCTCTTCCACTCGGTTGTCAAGGAACACATCTCTTGAAGTCGCAGGCAGGTGGAGCGTCTTGGCCGTCTTATAACCCTTGGAGTCGCCTGTTGTGAGGCTGTCCACAAAAAAAAGCCCCCGGTCTTTGACAACCTGGAGGGTTTCAAACATTTCTCTGAGCGATGCGGTGAAACGCGAACCCATGTGGTTGTTCATCCCTGTGGCAAAGGGGACAGAGGAGATGTTCTCTTCCACGGTGTGTGAAATTTTGGTTGGTTCGTCTCCGACGTAAAGTGCGCCGGGACCCGGACTGAGACCCCGATCGCGCGGTTCCATGGGCTGGTGAAGCATGATTTCATGGCCTTCCTTGTGGATCAAAGAGGCCGACTCCTCGGACGCGGCGAGCCGAGGCAAAATAGCGAAGGTCATAGGAACGTGGAGGTCCAGGAAGGGTTTTGCGTGGGACAGACTTGCACCAATATCATCGATAATTAGGGCAAGACGAGGTCTTGTTCGTGGATTTTGGTCAATATGATCGAAGGCAAGGGCTTTTGAAAGAGAATTAAGCCCGAGGAGGTTTCCTAAAATAAAAGAGGAGCTACTTAGAAGAAATGTTCTCCTATCCATTTCCTTTCACTGACTTGAGTCATAGATTTGAATCCTAAGTAAAATTGAGTTGAGCTCTGCCTACAACCAATTGAGGTCTATGTCAAGTAAAAATACAACATGTGGTGCTTTTTTCTCGAATCAGAGGCTGGAATTGGAAAAAGAGCTTTTGAGAGCAAAAAATCCAGGGTGATTTATTCGGAAGGATTTCATAGTATGGCCGAAACAGAACCAGCGAGCAGTGGACAGTAAGCAGTAGGCAGTCATTCTGTGCCCGTTCCCCACGCCTCACGGATTCCCGCTTAGTGCTTACTCATTCCTACTGCCCTTGTGAAAGATCAATGACACGGAGAAGGCTTTATGGATGAAAACGGAAAGATGCCCTTTACAGAGCATCTGGCCGAATTGCGAAAGCGGTTGATCATATGCTTTGGCGGCATAGGGGTGGGATTCGCGATTGCTTACTCCTTCAAGGAAAGCCTCTTTGTTCTCCTGATGCAGCCTCTCAAGAGTGCGATGACGCCAGGCCAGAAGCTTATTTTCACGGGGCTGCCCGAAGCTTTTTTCGTGTACATTGAAGTCTCTTTTTTCGGAGGGATCCTTTTTGCAGCACCCCTGATCCTCTTCCAGATGTGGCTGTTCATTGCCCCGGGGTTGTACAAGAACGAACAGCGGTTTCTGCTTCCCCTTCTTGTTCTTTCCTGTTTCTTTTTTGCAGGAGGAGTCCTTTTCGGTTACTCCGTGGTCTTTCCCTATGCGTTCAAGTATCTCCTGGGTTTTGAATCAGACCTTGTCCAGGCTCTCCCCTCCATGAGGGAGTACCTCGCTCTTGCCACCACGCTGCTCATTGCTTTCGGCTTCATCTTCCAGCTTCCTTTGGTCATGACGATGTTGGCCCGGTTCGGGATGGTCACCCCGCGGTTTCTCAGCAAGAATCGAAAATATGCCCTACTCCTGAGCTTCGTGGTTGCGGCCATCATCACGCCCACACCCGATGTGGTGAACCAGCTCCTGATGGCAGGCCCGCTCATTGTTCTTTACGAGGTCAGCATCATCGGCGCGAAACTCTTTGGGAAGAAACGGGTCAAGCAGGAGGAGGAAGGCGCCATGGAACCCGAGGCAGGGGAAGGGCAGGGGAAGTGATCATGGAAACCGAGCCGGCAAATCTCCTGGGCATGATGCGATCTCAAGCGGAAAAGCTTTTTCGCGCGTCTTTGAAAAGGGTCGACCCCTATGAAGCGGTGAGGCGCTTTGTGCGGCTCGACGGGAAAAAGCTTCTCCTCCATCAGGAAGGCGAGCCGGAGGACGTGCTGGACCTCCAGGCGTATGACCGCATCTTTGTGGTCGGCGGCGGAAAAGCCACGGCACCCATGGCTCGAGCCGTGGAAGACATTCTGGGCGAACGAATCAGGAAAGGCATCATCAATGTGAAGTATGGCTTTGCGGAGGAGTTGCTTCGCACGGAGATCATCGAGGCAGGGCATCCCCTTCCTGATCAGAAAGGGGTGGAGGGGGCAAGAAAAATCGTGGATCTGTTGCAGTCGGCCGGGGAAAGGGATCTTGTTTTTTCCCTCATCTCCGGAGGCGGGTCTGCCCTGCTCCCCCTGCCTGCCGGACCCATTACTCTGAACGAGAAGCAAGCTCTCACCAAGAGACTGCTTGAGTGCGGAGCCAGCATAGAAGAAATCAACGCGCTTCGAAAGCACATCTCCCTCTCCAAAGGTGGACAACTGGCAAGGGCTGCCTTTCCGGCAACCACCGTGAACCTGATGCTTTCCGATGTGGTGGGCGACAAGATGGACGTGATCGCATCAGGACCCTTTGTTCCGGATCAGAGCACTTTCCAGGAAGCTTGGGCGATCATCGAGAAATATGAACTCACGGACATCCCTGAATCCATAAGGGCCCATGTCCAGAGGGGTCTGAAAAGCAAGATACCGGAGACACCCAAAGCAGGGGACGTCGTTTTCAGCCGCGTACGCAACCGCGTTGTCGGGAGCAACCTCCTTGCTCTTCAAGCGGCGAAAGAAGAAGCTGAACGCATGGGCTACAGGACCCTGATCCTCTCCTCGATGGTTGAAGGGGAAACCAAAGAGGTCGCGAGAGTGCACGCAGCCATCGCAAAGGAAATCCTCGCTTCAGGTCAACCCCTTGGGCCGCCAGCGTGCGTCATTTCAGGCGGAGAGACGACCGTCACCATCCGGGGCCATGGCCTTGGCGGAAGAAACCAGGAGTTCTGCCTGGCCGCAGCCCTGGATCTCACGGCCCTGCCGGCCAGAGTGGTCGTGCTCAGCGGAGGAACGGACGGAAATGACGGGCCGACACCGGCGGCCGGGGCGATCGTTGATCAACACACCGTTCAGCGGGGGATTGAGGCAGGAATGAAAGCGGCCGAATATCTCCGCAACAATGATTCCTTTCGCTTTTTCGAGAAGACGGGAGAGCTTCTTGTCACCGGGCCGACGAAAACCAACGTGATGGACGTGAGGCTTGTCCTCGTGCGCTAGACCAGTAACCAGTAATCAGTGAACAGCAAACAGTGGGAAGCAGGGTGGACCCCACGATTCCTAAGGCCTTAACCCTCCTGCCGGGGAAAAGGAATAGGTTGCGGACGACCTGAAAGACTGCTTACTGCCTACTGATCACTGGGCTTACCCAGCCATCTCTGCACCAGGTAGGGTTTGGTCATTTCGAAAACCATGCAGTCCTCTTCAATGGATTCTTCAGCCTTGTTGATTCCTGAAGGGCTGACTTCCGCCTCAAACATTAAAATAGTTTTTTCTGCTGTGGATCCCTCTCGTCCATGGGGATCCCAAAGTGGCTGTAAGCAAGTTTCGTGGCCACCCGTCCTCGGGGAGTCCTCTTGATGTACCCCATCTGGATCAGGAAAGGCTCGTACACGTCTTCCAGGGTGTCTTTCTCTTCGCTCACCGCGGCGGACAAGGTGTCCAGGCCGATCGGTCCTCCGTTGAACTTCTGGATGATGGTGAGCATGATGTGGCGGTCCATCTTGTCCAGGCCCCGGCCGTCCACGCCGAGCATGTCCAAAGCCTCCTTAGCCACTTCCTGCGTAATCACTCCCTGAGCCTCGACCTGGGCGTAATCCCGGACTCTCCGAAGAAGGCGGTTAGCCACTCTGGGAGTCCCTCTGGACCTCCCCGAGAGCTCGAAAGCGCCGTCCTCGCTGATGGGGATGTCCAGCAGTTTTGCCGAGCGCTGAACGATCTTCCTGAGATCTTCCGGGGTGTAAAACTCGACCCTGAGCACCACACCGAAGCGCTCCCTCAAGGGAGGGGTGAGTAGTCCGGCGCGGGTGGTTGCTCCCACCAGAGTGAAAGGCGGCAAGGGAATTTTCATGGTTCTGGCGGAAGGACCCTGGCCGATGATGATGTCGAGCTGGAAATCCTCCATGGCCGGATAGAGGATCTCTTCGACCACGTGGTTCAGGCGGTGGACCTCGTCAATGAACAGCACGTCTCTCGGCTGAAGGCTTGTGAGGATGGCGGCAAGATCTCCCGGCCTTTCGATCACAGGACCGGAGGTGCTGTTGATGTTCACCTTGAGTTCATTGGCGATGATATGAGCCAGTGAGGTTTTCCCGAGGCCCGGGCTTCCATGGAAAAGCACGTGGTCCAGCGCTTCGGAGCGAGCCTTGGCCGCCTCAATGAAGACCCGGAGATTTCGTTTGAGTTCGTCCTGCCCCACGTAATCATCCAGAGACTTCGGCCTCAGGCTGACTTCGGATGGAAGTTCGTCGGGGTCCGGTTCTGGGTCGATAATGGTGTTTTTCATGTCAAGCCTAAGCGAGGACTCGTAGGGCCTCTTTGATCAAAGCCTGAAGGTTGAAGGTTTCCAGCCGGGACCGGGCCCTTTCCACGGCGTCCCTTGCCGATTTGGCCGAATACCCGAGATTCAGCAGAGCGGAGGCGGCATCGTCGAGCATCCCCTTTTCTTCCGGGGGGAGCACCTGAGAGGGCAATGGCTCAAGGGTCCCCTTCAGTTTCATGGCTCTTTCCCGAAGTTCAAGGGCGATTCTTTCGGAAGTCTTTTTTCCGATGCCCGGGATCGACTGCATTCGGGCTGTGTCCCCCCGGGCCATGGCCTCCAGAAGCTGTTCAGGCCCAATTCCGGAGAGGATGTTGGTCGCGAGCTTCGGTCCGATGCCGGATACGGAGATTAGCATGGTGAAGATCTCTTTTTCCAGAGGGGTGTAAAACCCGAAGAGCATCAGGGCATCTTCTCTTACGTGGGTGTAAATGTGAAGGCTCACCCTGCCGTCCTTCTCAGGCAAGGCATAAAAGGTCGAGAGAGGGACGGTCACTTCATAGCCGATGCCCCCGTTGTCAATAATCACCGATTGAGGGGCTTTGGTGAGCAAGGTGCCGCTCAGGTGTGCGATCATAAGAGAAGTGCCTAAAGTTATAAGAAGTGCCTAAAGTTAAAAACCAGTGACAAGTAACGAGTGACAAGTGACAAGAAAAAAACCTCTTTTTAACTCGTCACTTGCCCTTCGACGTTGCCCCTCGATTCTACTCGGGGCGGTGAGCCTGTCGAACCGCTCAGGGCCGTGAGCTAGTCGAACGGTTACTCGTGGCTCGTTACTCTAAAAGCAACCTGCCACCTGCAACAAGCGACTTGCGTTCATCTATGAAATCGCGTCCAGTTCAGATGACAGATCGCAGTCGCAAGCGCATCAGAGGCATCGAGGGGCGGGAGGGCTTTCATTTTCAGAATCACCTGGGTCATGGACCGGACCTGCTCCTTTGATGCACGCCCGTAACCCACCACGGATTTCTTGATCTCCAGGGGCGAATATTCAAAAATTTTGACCCTGTTCTGAACGGCCGCAATGAGCACCGCGCCTCTCGCATGTCCTATCTTCAAGGCGCTCTGAAGGTTTTTGTGGAAAAAAAGATCTTCGATGGCCATCTCCTCAGGCCTGAAGCGGCTCATGATCTCGGTCATGGACTGGAAGATCTCGTGGATTCTTTCAAAGAACGGACGGGTCAGCGAGGTTCCAAAGGTGCCGGCATGGAGACAGGTGATCTGATTGCCGCTTTTCTCCACCAGCCCATACCCGGTCACTCTGGAGCCAGGATCAACGCCCAGAACAATCATCAGTGCACAGCCTCGATGACCTCATCCGGAATGTCGAAGTTGGCGTACACGTTGTTGATATCGTCGTTGTCTTCAAGGGCTTCCATGAGATTCAGCATCTGCTCGGCTTTTTTCCCTTCAAGCCTGATCGTGTTCTGGGGGATCATGGTGACCTCTGAGAGGCTGTAAGGAAACTTCGCGTCGTCAAAGGCTTTCTTCACTTTCTCGAAATCGGCCGTCCCCATCACCACCTCGAACTGGGATCCGCTCTGCCTCACGTCCTCAGCCCCGGCATCGAGGGCAATCTCCATAATCTTCTCTTCATCCGCCTTGTCCTGATCAAAGACGATCAAGCCTTTCTTGACAAAGATCCAGGAAACGGACCCGGGTTCTCCCAGGTTTCCGCCGTGACGGTCGAAGATGTGCTTGAGGTCTGCCACGGTTCTGTTCTTGTTGTCCGTGAGACAACTGATCAGAATCGCCACGCCTCCGGGCCCATAGGCTTCGTAGCTCACCTCTTCGTAGTTGACCCCTTCAAGCTCGCCCGTCCCCTTCTTGATCGCCCTATCGATATTGTCCTTGGGCATGTTTTCTGCTTTTGCCGATGCGATCGCTGATCTGAGGCGGGCATTGCCATTGGGATCGCCGCCGCCGATGCGGGCAGCAACGGTGAGCTCTTTGATCAGTTTTGTGAAAATCTTGCCCCTCTTGGCATCAATGGCCCCTTTCTTGTGCTTGATAGAAGCCCATTTCGAATGACCGGACATACGACTACCTCCTCAATCTGCTTGGTCAAGCCCTCTTTCGAAAAGTTTAAAACACGCGGTAACTCAGTGCAAACCCTCGGCCGCAACCGGAAATGGACCTGTTGCGACAATCGTCTCCCGCCTCTTCCCCTCAAGGATTATCAAGAAGTAAGCAGTAAGTAGTACGCAGTAAGCAGCGACGAATAGGCAAACAAGAAGGACTGATGACTGCTTACGGCTTACTGTTCACTGGTTCTCTCCGGTTCATGGCCAGCAGGTAGATCTCTCTGCTCGCTTTGCGCACGGCAGAAGGTCTATGCGTCTGCACTCTGGCAAAATGACCGGCCAACTCCGCCCTGAAGACCTTGACCTCCGGGCCTTCAAAGACCTTGCAGAGGAAATGCCCTCCTTTTTTGAGAACTGCCAGGGCGACCTCCAGTGCACGACGAGCCAATTCGATGGAGCGGCTTGTGTCGGTGACGGAAATGCCGCTGGTTGCAGGGGCCAAGTCGCTGATCACGAGGTCCCTCGTGCCGACTTGTTCTCTCAGCCACGCCACATCCAGGGAAAGCACGTCCGCGGCGATGAATCTAAATCTGGGGGAAGAGAATCGATCGGGCCTTTGCAAGTCCACTCCGACCACCTCTCCCTTTGGACCGACTTTCACGACGCTGTATTGAGACCAGGACCCAGGATAACATCCCAGATCAAGAACGCGGTCCCCGGAGCGAATGAGGCGGACCTTTCTGTCGATTTCCTCCAGCTTGTAGACCGATCGCGCAAGCCACCGCTCTTCCCTGGCTCGACGGGTATAGTGATCCTCCCACGTGTTCGTTTTTCCCATGGACACGATGCGTGATTTCTTTACGATCAACCCAGAAAACACTTTTCACGTCTATCATATCGCTGATTCCTTTGCAAAAAAGAAATGATTTTTTCTTGACACTCTGGGACAATTTTTCTATAAACCAACCCCCAAGTGATACCGCCCGGCAACGCATTCTTAACAAACCATTGCACTTCGTCCTGCTAGCGCCCATGGCTTGAACTAGGGAAAAGCGCCCTCTTCGGGAAAGGGCTGGATCCGGTTCACTGGAAAAGGGACGGCGTGCCCAGCAACCCTATGAAACTGGAAGATCTTCTGAAGCAGAAGGCCTCACACATCCAAAAGAGATGGTTGGCCCTCATCATTGATACCTACCCTGCTGATTCCCAAAGGTTTTTGCGAGAACAGAAGGATCGGTTTGCCAACCCCGTGGGTACCGCCTTAGCGAGGGCGGTGGAGACCCTTTATCATGAGCTGCTTCATGGAATGAATTCCGAAAAGGTCGACTCCGCTCTCGATGAGATCGTCAGAATCAGGGCGGTCCAGGATTTCTCCCCTGCCGGGGCCATGACCTTCATCTTCCTCTTGAAAAAAGTTCTGAGAGAGGAACTTTATCAGGAGATCAAAGAAAGCAGGGCCGCCTGGGAAGATCTCCTGGCCCTGGAAGCCCGAGTGGATGAAATGGCTCTCCGGGGTTTTGACCTCTACACGAATTGCAGGGAAAGAGTTTTCGAGCTCAGGGCGAGGGAGGCGAAGAATCAAGTCTCCAGGCTTCTCCAGAAGGCGGGATTGCTCTGTGAGATCCCGAGCTGGGATTCTGATCGAAAAAAGGACGATGTCGTTGCGTGAACGCCGAATGACTCCATTATTAGCACGAGGTAGCAG
Organism: uncultured delta proteobacterium; assembly: GCA_963702565.1. Taxonomy (GTDB): domain Bacteria; phylum Desulfobacterota; class DSM-4660; order Desulfatiglandales; family HGW-15; genus CAVPDE01. The sequence goes on from CAVPDE010000022.1 coordinate 90,380, forward strand.
TCTATGAATTTCATTCTCAGCATTGTGCTTTCCGCCATTGCGGTCCTCATCCTCGTTTTGATCCCGTGGGTGGGGGTGGGGGCGCTGAACCTGAGTGGCTTCTTTGGTGTGTTTCTTCCCTACGTGGCACTGATCGTCTTCTTTGTGGGACTGGTCTACCGAATCGTGGTCTGGGCCTGTTCCCCCAGCCCGTTCAGAATCCCCACGACCGCAGGCCAGCAGTGGAGCCTGCCCTGGATCAAGCACAGCCGGATCGACAACCCCAAGGGCACGGTGGGCGTGCTGATCCGGATGGCCTTCGAAGTGCTCACCTTCCGATCCCTGTTCAGGAACACCAAAATGCAGTTCGTATCCGGTCCCAAGATCGGCTATGAATGGGAAAAGTGGCTGTGGCTTGCCGCACTTGCTTTCCACTACGCTTTCCTGACTGTCGTGATCAGGCACCTTCGGTTTTTCACGGAGCCGATCCCCTTTTTCGTCCAGATGATCGAGCATTTGGACGGGTTCATTCAGGCCGGCATTGCGCCCATCAACGGGTTCATGACGCCGAGTGTGTGGATCAGCGGCTTTGTGCTGCTGGGGGCGATAGCCTTTCTGTTTCTCAGAAGAGTCCTCATTCCCCAGATGACTTACATCTCTCTTCCGGCGGATTATTTCCCGCTTTTCCTGATCATCGGGATCGCCATCACCGGGATTCTCATGAGATATGTGTTGAAAGTGGACATTGTGGGCGTCAAGAATATGACTCTTGGGCTGGTCACGTTCAGCCCCAAAGTGCCGGACGGCATCGGCGTTCTCTTTTATATCCACCTCTTTCTTGTCTGTGTCCTTCTGGCCTATATTCCCTTCAGCAAACTGACTCACATGGCCGGGGTTTTCCTCAGCCCCACGCGAAATCTTTCCAACAACAGCCGTTTTGTTCGGCACATCAACCCGTGGAACTATCCGGTGAAAGTGCACACCTACGATGAATATGAGGAAGAGTTCAGAGACAAGATGATCGAAGCAGGGCTCCCTGTGGAAAAGGAAGAGTCTGCAAAGTAAAAGGAGCGCAAGCTCAGAAGAAGTAAAGGAGTCCCTATGGCTGAAAAGGCTGAAAAGGTAAAACCTGAACAAATGGCGCAGGTCAACCACAAACCCCCGCTGTTCAAGGGGTGGATGGACATTCCTGCGGAAATAAAGCCTGGAATTTTCTGCTACGCAGGAAAGCCTCAGAACCTCAAATACATTGATCTTCCCAATCCCAGAGAGTGGTCGCCCACAGATGAGGATTGGAAGCTCCCTTCCAACTGGAAGGAAATCGTTCTGGAGGGGCTCAGGGAAAGACTGGAGCGGTTCCGCTCCTTGAAGATCTTCATGGATATCTGTGTGCGGTGCGGGGCCTGCGCGGACAAGTGCCACTTTTTTATCGGCGGCGGGGACCCCAGGAACATGCCGGTGCTCAGGGCTGAGCTCCTGAGATCGGTTTACCGCAGGGAATTCACCACGGCCGGTAAGATTCTCGGAAGGTTCGCCGGAGCCAGAGACCTGGATATCCACGTGCTCAAGGAGTGGTGGTCTTACTTTTTCCAATGCAGCGAGTGCCGGCGCTGCTCCCTCTTCTGCCCCTACGGCATCGACACGGCGGAGATCACGATCATTGCCAGGGAACTTCTCAATCTCCTGGGCCTGAACACGGACTGGATCTCCGCGCCTGCCGCAAACTGCTACAGAACAGGAAACCACCTGGGCATCCAGCCCCATGCCTACAAGGACATGATCGAGTTTTTCCTGGACGACATCGAGGGTATCACCGGGATCCGGCCGGAGCCCTCCTTTAACCGGAAAGGGGCGGAAGTGCTCTTCATCACCCCTTCGGGCGACGTCTTTGCCGACCCGGGCACGTACACCGCCATGGGCTATCTGATCCTTTTTCACTACCTGCAGAATCTCGGCCTGGATCTCACGTGGAGCACCTTTTCCTCCGAGGGAGGCAACTTCGGGTATTTCACCTCCCATGAAATGGCCAAGAGGCTCAATGCCAAGATGTACGCGGAGGCCAAGCGCCTGGGCGTGAAGTGGATCATCGGCGGAGAATGCGGCCACATGTGGCGGGTGCTCAACCAGTACATGGACACCTTCAACGGACCTGCGGATTTCCTGGAAGAGCCGGTCTCGCCCATCACGGGAACGAAATTCGAAAATGCCAAGACCACCAAGATGATTCACATCACGGAGTTCACCGCTGACCTGATCAAACACAACAAGCTGAAACTGGATCCGAGCCGGAATGACAACCTCAAAGTGACTTTCCATGACTCCTGCAACACGGCGAGAGGCATGGGGCTCTTTGAGGAACCGAGGTACGTGATCAAAAACACGTGCAACCACTTCTACGAGATGCCGGAGAACACCATCCGCGAGCAGACCTTCTGCTGCGGCAGCGGGTCAGGATTGAACGCGGGGGAAAACATGGAGCTGAGGCTCAGGGGAGGGTTGCCCCGGGCCAACGCCGTCAAATACGTTCACGAGAAGCACGGGGTGAACATGGTGGCCTGCGTGTGCGCCATTGACCGGGCGGCCCTGCCCACCGCTATCGACTACTGGGTCCCCGGAGTGGGGGTCACCGGAGTGCATGAGCTCGTGGGGAATGCCTTAATTCTGGAAGGGGAGAAGGAGCGGGAAACGAACCTGAGAGGAGAGCCTCTCCCGGGAATGGAGGAAGAAGAGGATGTATGATCGTGGGAAAATCGTCACGGGCATTGTGATCGGTCTTTTGCTGTTTTTATTCCCGGTTTTCTACAACGTGGGAAGGGCTGCAAAGGAGCCGGATCCTGTGCTCACGGACAAGGCGAAGCAGGCCAAGGAGTGCGTCGAGCCCAAAGCCTTCATGAAAACCGAGCACATGAAAATGCTGGACGAATGGCGGCAGGAAGTGGTGCGCGACGATTCGCGCACGTACAAGAGCAGCAGCGGGAAGATGTACACCAAGAGCCTTCAGAACACCTGCATGGACTGCCATTCCAACAAGAGCAAGTTCTGTGATCAGTGCCACAACTATATGGCGGTCGCGCCCTATTGCTGGGAGTGCCATATTGCGCCCAAGGAGAACGGATAATGGCCATGGACAGAAGACAATTTCTCAAGATCACCGGATGGTCAGCCCTCCTGGGGCTTGGCGGAAAAACCGCTTTTGAATGGCTCGCTCCTGGAGAGGCCGAAGCGGCGCTTGAGCAAGCCACCAAGCTTGCGGGAAAGAAATGGGGCATGGCCCTGGATGTGACCCTTCTGGATGAGGAGATCATGAGCAAGTGCATCCAGGCCTGTCACGCCTACTACAACGTGCCCAACATCGGAAACTCCAAGGAGGAGATCAAGTGGCTCTGGAAAGAGACCTACGACCATTCTTTTCCGGGCCAGGAGAACGAGTATCTTGCGGACAAGTTCAAAAGGAGAAATTTCCTGCTTCTGTGCAACCACTGCACCAATCCCCCCTGCTGCAGGGCTTGCCCCACCAAAGCCACGTGGAAGAGGGAAGACGGCATCGTGATGATGGACATGCACCGGTGCATCGGATGCCGGTTTTGCATGGCTGCCTGCCCCTACGGGGCAAGAAGTTTCAACTGGGGAGACCCGAGGCTCGCTCCCAAAGCCCTGAACCCGAACTTTCCGACAAACTCGGAGATCCCCACGCGGTCCAAGGGCGTTGTGGAAAAATGCCAGTTTTGCGCGGAGCGGCTGGCCAAGGGGCAGATGCCTGCCTGTGTCGAGGCGGCGAACAAGATCAAGCCGAATGCCATGGTGTTCGGCGACCTGGATGTGCCTGACTCCAACATCCGGAAAGCACTTCGTTCTCGGTATTCGATCCGACGTAAACCTGAACTGGGCACCGGGCCCAACGTCTTTTACATGATATGAGGTCATTATGCTGGACAAAGCACTGAAGGGAAGTCCGATTTACTGGGGTTGGCTGATCGTGCTCCTTGGATTTATCGGCACAGGCTTCCTAGTCTACCTGTATCAGTTCCAGGAAGGTTTGAAAATCACCGGCATGAGCCGGGATGTGTCCTGGGGGTTCTACATCGGCCAGTTCACCTATCTCGTCGGCGTCGCCGCCTCCGGGGTCATGGTGGTTCTACCCTACTACCTCCATGACTACAAGGCATTCGGCCGGGTGACGATCCTGGGTGAGTTTCTGGCGGTTGGGGCGATCACCATGTGTCTTCTCTTCATCATGGTGGACCTGGGAAACCTTCCGCGGCTTCTGAACGTGATCCTTTATCCCAATCCCACTTCCATTCTTTTCTGGGACATGATCGTCCTGAACGGGTATCTCTTTCTCAACATCATCATCGGTTGGAATGTGCTGAGCTCGGAGCGAAAAGGCATCCACTACCCCTCATGGGTCACCCCACTGATCTACCTGTCTATTCCCTGGGCCTTCAGCATCCACACGGTCACCGCGTTCTTGTACGCCGGACTTCCAGGCAGGCACTACTGGCTGACGGCCATTATGGCGGCCCGGTTTCTGTCTTCCGCATTCTGCTCCGGCCCGGCCATTCTCATCCTTTTTTGCCTTATCGTCAGGAAGTTCACCAGGTTTGATCCAGGCAAAGAGCAGATCAGAACGCTCTCCAGCATCGTCGCCTATGCCATGATTCTAAACGTTTTCTTCTTCCTGCTGGAGATGTTCACCGCCTTTTACAGCCAGATCCCAGGTCACATGCATCCCATTGTCTATCTCTTTTCCGGCCTCGAGGGGCATGGAAAACTTGTTCCCTGGATGTGGACGGCAGCGTGTTTCGCCATTCTCGCGCTGCTGCTCTTGATCGTTCCGGCAACCAGGAGAAATGAGAAGACTCTGATTCTGGCGTGTATCTCCGTTTTCATCTCTACCTGGATCGACAAGGGATTTGGTCTTGTGATCGGCGGTTTTATTCCCAATCCCTTCGAAAGGGTGTTTGAGTACTGGCCCACCCTCCCGGAAGTCATCATTAGTTTGGGCGTTTGGGCGACGGGTTTTTTTGTCCTTACCGTGCTTTACAAGATTGCCGTGTCGGTCAAGGAAGAAGTCGCAGTCTGATCCCGGGGCAAGCAGAAGAAGAGACGCCTACACTCCGCAGAAAGGCGCCGGGATTCAGCGACGAATGGGTGTCAAAAGCACTGCGAAAGACCGCTTGCAGACACTATTTCCTGAATGGTGGACGGGAGACGAAAAAGCTTGACACGTCTATTTTCCTTTGTTAGACGTTTGGCGTTTTCGCTCTAGACCATCTCAATGCCTTTTTAGAATAATATACAGAGGAGGGAAAATCAGATGCCTTACGAAGTGACAGTGGATCACGACAAGTGCGAAGGATGCGAGGAATGCGTGGAGGTTTGTCCTGTTGACGTGTATGAAATGCAGGACGGCAAATCCGTGCCGGTCAACGCTGAAGAATGCCTTGGCTGCGAGAGTTGCGTTGAGGTCTGCGATCAGGAAGCCATCTCGGTCACGGAAGTCTAAAGTTTCTACTCTTCAGGAATAAGAACGCCGCTCCCCGTAAGGGAAAGCGGCGTTTTTGTTTACACCCCAATCACTTCTTTTCAGCGTGGCAGTCCGCGCACTTCTTCCAGGGAGCTTCCTTGCCCTTCAGCTCTTTGTGGCAGGTCTGGCAGTTCTTGTGGTACGACAGCTGAAGCTTGTCCGCGTTCCCTTGCTTCTTCTCCGGATCATGGCACTCTTTGCATTTCTTCACGGGCATCTTGTCGTTCCAGACATTCTTCCCGTCCTTGTACTCATGGTGGCATTCGGTGCAGGCGACCTTGTAATCCACAGAGTGCTTTTTGTGAGTGAGCTTGACAGCTCCTTTCTTGTCGTCTTTGTACTTGTTCTCAATCATGATCTCGTCAGCCACATCCGCTGCCGTCAGCACGCCGACGCTCAGAAACATCAGGCCGGCAAAAAGCGCCAGAGTCAAAGCCAGAAATCCCTTTTTCATATAATCCTTTGCCTCCTTCGTTGAATTCAACTTTAGAACCGATAAAGAAAGAGTTTAATCTCTTAGACTGACGAATAAGCAATATAGTTTACCGCCGATGAAATTGTCAAGGCGGAAAATCTCCTTACGTCTTGTCATAGTGGCTGAATTGCATGGTGAAAGTCCCTCGACCCTGGGAAACGGAGCGCAGGGCTGTAGAGTATCCGAACATCCTGGAAAGAGGAACGCTGGCGGTCAGCACCTGAACCGGGCCTTTGCTGGTGATCTGTTCGATTTTGCCCGCCCTCGCATTGAGATCCCCGATGACCTCCCCCAAAAATTCTTCGGGAAGGAGAATCTCCGCTTTCATGATCGGCTCCAGCAAAATCGGATCGGCCTGGAGGCACGCATTTCGAAAGGCCATGGACGCGGCGACCCTGAAGGCCATGGCGTCCGAGTGAAGCTCGTGGATCCTGACATCCAGAACAGCGGCTTCCACATCGATGACCGGGTATCCCATGAGAACGCCTGTGGTCGTCGCCTCCTCAATGCCCTCCTTGATGGCGGTCATAAACTCCTCGGTGAGGTTGGGATTCTGACCGCGGTCCACAAACCGGTTGCCGGTCCCGCGGGGCAGGGGGACCAGTTCGATCTTCACACCCGCGAAGTGCTGCTGGCCTGCCAGTTCTCTCTGAAAGATCTCTTCGTGCTCGACCCTCTTGGAGAGGGCTTCACGATACACCACCTGGGGCTTGCCCTGATTGGTGTCAACAAGGAACTCTCTTCTCAGGCGGTTGACGACAACCTCGAGGTGAAGCTCCCCCATCCCGGAAATCACGGTCTGTCCTGTTTCGTCATCGATCCGGTATTTGAAGGTCGGGTCTTCGTCCGAGAGCTTGGCCAGCGAGTCGAGAAGCTTGTCCTGGTCCTGTACGCCTTTGGGTTCGACCGCCATGGAAATCACCGGGGTGTTGAAGGTCATGGGCTCCAGCAAAATGGGGTGATCTTCGGTGCAGAGGGTGTCGCCCGTGGTGGAGACCTTCAAGCCCATGACCGCCAGGATGTCCCCGGCTGAAGCTTCTTCGATCCGCTCCCTTTTGTTGGCGTGCATCTTCAGAAGACGGGCGAGCTTTTCCTTGACCTTTCGCCCCGGGTTGAAGATCGTATCCCCGGCCTTGACCGTCCCTGAATAGATCCGGATATAGGTCAGCTTTCTCCCCTGGTCCATCTGCACCTTGAAAGCAAGAGCGGAAAATGGGCCTTTGGCTGTCGCGGACCTGGAATCGATGTCGGAAGTCCCCGGCACCTGTCCCACAATGGGCGGGATGTCTGTAGGCGCGGGAAGATAATCGGTGATCGCGTCGAGAAGCGGCTGTATGCCTTTGTTCCGGAGGGCCGCCCCGCACAGAATGGGAACGAGTTTCAAGTTGACCGTAGCGGAACGAATGGCGCGTTTCAATTCAGGCAGTTCGATGTCTTCTTCTGCGAGGTATTTGTTCATAATCCCGTCGTCTTTGTCCGCCAGAGTCTCCACAAGCATTTCGCGATACTTTGTCGCTTCCTCCAGAAGATCCTCGGGAATAGGCAGCTCCTCGAAAGCAGCGCCCAGGGTTTCATCCTTCCATTCGACGGCCTTCATCCTGAGAAGGTCAATGACACCGCGGAATCGGTCCTCAGATCCCCAGGGCAACTGGAGAAGCAAAGGCTTGGCTCCGAGGCGGTCCTTGATCATTTGAACGGCCCGAAAAAAGTCCGCTCCGATGCGATCCATCTTGTTGATGTAAGCGATCTTGGGAACCTTGTATCGGTCCGCCTGATGCCAGACTGTCTCGGACTGAGGCTCGACGCCGCCGACCCCGCAAAAGATACCGATCGCGCCGTCGAGAACCCTCAAGGACCGTTCGACCTCAATGGTGAAATCCACATGACCGGGAGTGTCGATGATATTGATGGTGTGGTTGCGCCAGTTGCAGGAGGTCACCGCCGAGGTGATGGTGATGCCCCGCTCCCTTTCATCGAGCATCCAGTCCATGGTGGCTTCCCCGTCATGGACTTCTCCCATCTTGTGCACGCGACCGGTGTAATAGAGGATCCTTTCGGTGATGGTCGTTTTTCCCGCATCAATGTGGGCGATGATCCCGATGTTGCGTGTCTTTGCGAGTTTTGAATCGGATGACATGGTACGCACCTTAATACGAAATCCCTTCAACAAAGCCATGAAGGGATATTTGTTCTCTCTCTTTGTGCGCCCAAGCGCGGATAAAAACCGAGCCGGCGAACATGAAGCGTTACTGTAAGGTATCTGAGGTATCTCTGTCAAGAATCACAATATCTATGAATCTAGTTCCCCAAGGTTTGCTGCTGCAGTGTCATTTGACTAATGGATCTCTGGAGGCTAGAGTGGTTGCATGACGGACATCACGCGAACGAGACTCGTTTTCATATCCATCGGTCTTTTTTTCCTCGTTGTCGTGTTCCTCTCTCTGGGTTTTGCTTTTTTCCTCATGAGCCCTGCGGACAAGGGAGGAGCGGACCAGGTTTTTATGGTGAAGGAGGGCTCCTCTCTCAAAGAGGTGGCCGGGGATTTGGAAACAAGAGGGCTCATTACGAACAAAACCCTCTTTGTCCTGTGGACGAGAGTGAAAGGGTATGGCAAGGACATCCGGGCAGGCGAGTACTCTCTCAGTCCGGCCATGGCTCCGGTTCAACTGCTCGAGATCCTGAGAAAGGGTCTCGTGATTCTCTACCCGGTCACGATCCCGGAAGGGTTCACCAGAGATCAGATTGCCGATGCTCTGGCAGCCAAAGGCCTTGCAGACAAAAAGCGTTTCTTGGAACTCACTCGAGACAAGACGCTGCTGCGACAATACGGAATCTCGGGTCCCACTTTTGAGGGATATCTTTTTCCCGACACCTATCACTTCAGCAGGGGAATGCCGACCTCGGCCGTCCTCGACACCATGGTGAAGCGTTTCAAGCAAGTGGTCAGCCCTCTCGTGGACAAGTCACAAGGGACGGGGATGAAGTTCGAAGAGGTGGTGATCCTTGCCTCCATTGTCGAAAAGGAAACAGGCAAGCCCGAAGAGCGGCCGCTTATCGCCTCTGTGTTCTTGAACCGCCTCAGGCTGGGCATGCGCCTGGAAAGTGATCCCACCGTCATCTATGGAATAGAGAATTTCGACGGGGACTTGAAAAAAAAGGATTTGACGGAAAGAACGCCTTACAACACCTATGTCATTCACGGCCTGACCCCGGGGCCTATCGCCAATCCCGGTCTTGAATCCATCAAAGCGGTGATGGACCCTGCCAGGACCGATTACCTGTATTTCGTTTCAAGAAATGACGGGTCCCATCACTTCTCTAAAACCCTGGCCGAGCACAATCGGGCCGTGGCGATGTACCAGAAGAGGAAAGGGAAAACGCCTGAAAAAACCTCTTGACGGCCCCTGCTGTATACCGTATACAAATAGCTGCCAAATAACTGATTTGTAGCTACGTCAAGACGATCCTTGGCTTTCTTCCCTCGACCCCGTTGGCGAGGATTTACCCTTCTCTCATCAACCCTTTTCTTTTGTCGGAGGACTCCCATGGATGCATTCAAGAACATCACGATTTTGTCCCTGGAACAAGCAACGGTGCTGCCCTATCTGACCTTCAGGCTGGCTCAGGACGGGATGCAGGTCTACAGGCTGGAACACCCTGTTTACGGGGATCCCAACCGACTGATCGGAGAGAACGTCCTCAACGAAGACCGTATGAATGCGTATTTCCTGTGCATCAATGCAGGCAAAAAGGCGCTCAGTCTCGATCTGGCGGATCCGGAAGGCCAAAAGATCTTTCACGGCCTCATCAAGAAGCTCAAGGTCGACATTTTTGCGACCAACCAGCTTCCCAGGAACTACAAGAAGCTGGGCATTGATTATGAAACCATGAAAGCGCTGAAGCCGGATATCATCTGGCTGGGGATGACCGGGTTCGGGCCGGACAGCAACGAGGCAGCCTATGACCCCATTCTTCAGGCGAGATCCGGGCTCATGGAAGTGACCGGGGAAGCCAAGGGTGACCCCCAGGTCCTCGGCATTCCTCTGCCGGACATGGGGACCAGCGTCCACGGTTACGGCGAGCTCATGAAGGCGCTGTTCAAGCGGCAAGCGATAGGCGAAGGCTCCTGCATCAACCTTTCCATGTTCGAATCCTCTGTGTCCTGGCTGACCGTGCCCATCACCATGACCTCCACCTTCAAGAAAAAGATCACCCGAAGAGGCAATACCCACGAGTTCTTCTGCCCCGTCTCCGTGTACAAGACCAAAGACGGATTTGCCTACGTCGCCGTGGGCAATGACCGGCAGTGGAAGTCCCTGGTGAGCGAGCCCATGTTCAAATCCCTGGACAAGCCGGAGTACGAGAAAAACGCGGGAAGGATCAAGGACGTGGAGAACCTCAACAAGGCGATCAATGCGATTACCGAGAAGCACACCACCAATGAGCTGATCGAGCTGTTCAATCGCATCACCCTTCCCATCAGCAAGATCAAGACGATTCCTGAAGTGGTCGTGGATCCCCTTGTGGAGCGGAGGCTCGTTTACTCCACGGATCCGAAGACGGGGATGAAGCTCACTCTGGCCCCGCCCCCGACCATGACGCCCCACCTGGAGGAAATCCACCGACAGATGTCGTTCCCGCCCAGGTTCGGAGAACAAAACCAGGAGATCTACGGAGAACTGCTCGGTTACTCTGACGCGGACCTGGCCCGCCTCAAGGAGAAAAAGGTCATCTAGTTTAACGGTAGCATTGTAACTTCTTGAAATGGTAACGAGGCGGGGCCATGGGGGTCTCTCTAAAAACAGAACAACGAAGAAGCCACACCACCGTGTCCGGCTTATTTTTCCAGACTTCTCTTCGTTTTCTGTTTTTAGAGAGACCCCCATGGCCCCATTCATGAGCATTCAATTTCAAGAAGTTAAGCAGCTCCACCAACAGGAGAAAAGCGGATGAAGATCATTGTACTTGTGAAGCAGGTTCCCAACACGACGGAAGTCAAGCTGGACCCCAAAACAGGGAATCTGATTCGGGAAGGAATTGAGAGCATCATCAATCCGGACGATCGCCATGCCCTGGAAGCAGCGGCGCACCTGAAGGAAACCGCAAAAGCGAAAGTGACCGTGCTGTCCATGGGGCCTCCGCAAGCCATTGACGCGGTGTCCGAGGCCATGGGCATGGGCGCGGACGATGGAATCCTGCTGACGGACAGGGCTTTTGCCGGTGCAGACACGTGGGCGACGGCGTCAACCCTCGGCAAGGCCATTGAAACGATCGGCGCCTTTGACCTGGTCCTGTGCGGTCGCCAGGCCATTGACGGGGACACGGCACAGATCGGTCCCCAGGTCGCCGACTATCTCAAGGTGCCCCAGGTGACCTATGTAATCGGTATCGAGGAGATCAGGGAGAAGAGCATCGTGGTGAAGCGGCGGCTGGAGGACGGGTTTGAGAGGGTGGAATGTGATCTTCCGGCTCTTCTCACCGTCATCGGTGAGATGAACACCCCCCGATACCCTCTTGTGGGCCGCCTGATCGACGCGTGCAGGGAAAAAGCTCCCATCAAAACGTGGAATGCTGCAGACATCGGCGTTCAAACTAGGGACGTGGGTCTCGAGGGATCCCTGACGCACGTGATCAAGACCTTTGCCCCCAAGCTTCAGAGGCAGACGGAGATGATCCAGGGGGATGCAAAGAGCGCGGTGAAAACCCTGGCCGGCAAGCTGAAGGAGAAGAAGCTGCTCTAACAAAGGTGCATGGCGCAAGGTGCACGGTGCAAGAATAGCAAAGAGGCACCGGAGCACAAAGAAAGAGGAGATAGACCAATGACAGTTTGGGTGGAAGTGGATCTTTGCAGTGGTTGCAAGCGGTGTGTGAGAGCGTGTCCCTACGGTGCGATTGAGATGAAGGAGGGGAAAGCCCAGGTGCAGGATCGCTGCACCTCGTGCGGAGCCTGCCTCCAGGTGTGCAAGGAAGAAGCGCTGCAGACCGATGCGAAGCCCAGGGAGATTCCCGATTTCAGCGACAGGAAAGGCGTCTGGGTTTTTGCAGAACAAAGGGAAGGGCAGTTGAACAAGGTCTCTTTGGAACTCCTCGGAAAGGCCCAGGAACTGGGAGCGGCTCTGAGCCAGAGCGTATCCGCCGTGCTTCTGGGCGAGGGAGTCGCAGGCCTCGCCGAGACGCTCATCGAGCATGGTGCCGAGACGGTTTATCTGATGGAGCACAAGGCGCTGAAAGATTTTCGGACCACCGCCTATACGCAGGCGCTCGAAGAATTGGTGAAGCAATACAAGCCCAATATCCTGCTCATGGGCGCGACCCATCTGGGTCGGGATCTGGCACCGAGGGTTTCCCGGCGCGTGGAGGTGGGGCTTACGGCCGACTGCACGGAGCTGAGCATCGACCCCAAGGAGGGGATTCTTCTCCAGACCAGGCCGGCCTTTGGCGGCAATGTGATGGCCACTATCGCAAACCGATATTCCCGTCCCCAGATGGCGACCGTGCGTCCGGGAGTGATGGAAGCCGCCCGAAAGCCGGGCGCAAAGGGGAAGGTAATCAAGCACGCCGCGTCCCTCACGGAAAATGAGATCGGGACAAAAGTGCTTGAACTGGTCAGAGAAAAGAAGAAGAGGGCCAACCTGTCCGAGGCAAAGGTGATTGTCGCCGGCGGCCGTGGAGTAGGGGATGCCGGGGGATTCAAGATTCTGGAAGAGCTGGCAGCGGTTCTGGGTGGAGAGATGGCGGGAACCAGGGTGGCCGTAGAAGAAGGGTGGATTCAGGCGGACCGGCAGGTAGGCCAGACAGGACAATCGGTTCGGCCTGAGCTCTATGTCGCCTGCGGGATTTCCGGTGCGATCCAACACAGGGCAGGCATGATGAACTCCCGCTACATTATCGCCGTCAACAAAGACCCAAGGGCGCCCATTTTCCAGGTTGCGGATTGGGGCATTGTGGGGGATCTCCACGAAGTTGTCCCGGAGATGATTCAGCAATTCAAGAAGGGGTCTTAACGGAAAGTTTTTGTAGGATGCGTAGATGTTTTGAGCCCGGGACTGGGGGGGTTGTCTCTTTAGAGCCGCTGAATTTCAGTAAGCAGTAAGCAGAAATCAGTAGGCAGTTGTCCCTTCTGCTTACTCCCGACTGCATACTGCTTACTTAAAGTTCTTGGTTGTGGCCTTATGCCTTCATTGTAAGAGGATGTATTTTTAAGAGGAGATAGAAGATGAGGTCGAATGCAGAGCAGCTGATTAGAAAGACGATGGCCAATTTCGTGGACACGGAACTGGTTCCCAGGGCTCAAGAGATCGACGAGAAGGGCGAGTTTCCCATGGAAGTATTCCAGGAGATGGGCCGGATGGGGGTTTTTGGAATCCGGTACCCCAAAGACAAAGGGGGGTCAGGCGGAAACACCACGCTCTACTGCATCATCTGTGAAGAACTCTCCCGAGGCCTCGTGAGCGCTGCCGCCACCACGGCCATGCAGTGCCTGATGGGGACCAACTTCCTCTTCCACTATGGAACCCCAGAAATGCATGAGAAGTATTTTTTGCCGGCCATGAGGGGAGAGAAAATCGCCTGCTTCTGTCTGACAGAGCCGGAAGCAGGAGGAGACCTTGGAAATGTGAGCACTCTGGCTGTCAAGACGGCTGACGGATATGTACTGAACGGTTTAAAGACCTGGGTGACCAATGGTCCTGTCGCCTCTTTCTACACGGTCCTGTGCCAGACCGATCCTGCAAAGAAGCTGAGAGGGCTCAATTTCTTCTTTGTGCCGAGGGATACGCCCGGGGTTTCAGTGAGCAAACCGTTCAATCTTTTGGGGACAAGGACAACCCCTATCTGTGATCTGGCCCTGACGGACGTGAGAATTCCCTCTCATCACATGCTGTGCCCGGAGGGCCAAGGCACGGACAATCTCCTGGCCATCCTGGCAGAGATCCGGAGCATGACGGCCGCGCTGGCCGTTGGGCTTGTGCGGGGGGCGCTTCATGACTGCATTCAGTACGCCCATGAGCGCGTGGCCTTTGGCAAGACCATCAGCAATTATCAGCTCATTCAGGCCAAGATTGCGGAGTTGTATGTGGATCTGGAGGCGGCAAAGCTGCTCACCTACCGAGCGACGCACATGGTGGACGACAAAATCCCGTGCCTTCCGCAGGCGACCATGGCGAAGTATTTTGCCACTGAAGCGGCATGCAAAGCCGGGGATTACGCTACGCGGATATTCGGCGCCTACGGGTATTCCATGGAATACACGGCGCAGCGCTACTACAGGGACAACCGTTTCCTTCTGTACGGAGGAGGAACTCACGAAGTTCTCCTGCCCAACATCGCTCGCTGGGCAGGGCTCTGATACTATGGCCCCAAGAAAAGAAATAGAAGCAAGAGAGCCGGGTCTGACCCCTCTGGGAGTCATGCCGGACAGGAAATCCCTCGGGGAACACGTCTTCGAGAACCTGAGGCAGGCGATCATTCGAGGGGATGTGGCGCCGGGAGACCGCCTGGTGGAAAGCCGCATAGCCGGAGTCCTGGACATCAGCCGAACTCCTGTGAGGGAAGCCATTCACAAGCTGGAAAGGGAAGGCCTTCTCCGCAAGCTCCCTCACGGCGGATTCACGGTGGTTCACTTGAGCCGGGAAGACATTGAGGAGACCTTCGGGATACGGTGCGTTCTGGAAAGCTACGCTGCAAGACTGGCGGCCCTGAATCACAGGGAAGAAGATCTGATTCCCCTGGAGGAGAAGATCCGGGAGTTTCAGGCTTGCCTGGCAAAGGGCCGCCTGGAGGAACTCCCAAGGATCAATACGGAGTTTCATAATCTGTTTTATGCCTTGAGCCGCAGCCCGAAACTGATCAAGCTCGTCAACGATCTCAGGGACCAGATCTTCCGGTTCAGAAGAATCCTCTTGAAGATGGACAACATGGCTAGGACCAGCAATGAGGACCACCGCAACATGCTGGAGGCCATCAGGCAGAGAGATGTTGACCGGGTCGAAAAACTGGTGAAGGAGCACATTGCAAGGGGAAAGAAGATTGTGTTGAAAGCGCTGGAAGAAAAACCCAATGAACTGTAACCAATCAGGGAGCTAGGATCCTATGATGACGGAGAGAAAAATAAGAGTTCTGTTGGCAAAGCCGGGGCTGGACGGCCATGACCGAGGCGCCAAGGTCGTTGCCCATGCCCTCAAAGAAGCTGGAATGGAAGTGATTTACACGGGCCTTCATCAGACCGTACCGAGCATTGTCAAGCAGGCGGTCCAGGAGGGCGTGGATGTCATCGGCCTTTCGATCATGTCGGGGGCCCATGTCCCGATCTGCCGGAAGCTGATGGACCTCGTCAAGAAAGAGGATATCAGCGATGTTCTCGTTGTTGTGGGAGGGGTCATTCCCGGCAAGGATGTCCCTGTCTTGCAGGGTCTGGGCGTCAAAGGGGTCTTCCCCGGAGGGACGCGATTTGAGGAGATCAGCCAGTTCATCAAGGAAAATATGAAACATTAGAAGAAGTGAGGAGTGACCGTTCGACAGGCTAACGACCCTGAACGAAGTCGAAGGGCAAGTAACGAGAGACAAGTCGGATCCGAAGAAGCAGCTGAAGGCTGAAAGCTGACAGCCAACATAGAGACAAGCGGTTAGGAAGATACCAAATATTCAAGTATCAATGGTCGACGATCGATGACAAATAAGAGAGGGATGCCATGGGTGTTGCTACATACCTGAAAGATGAAAAGGATGCCATCAAGGAAGTGATTCTCCAATCCGGGATCAAGGTAAAACCTGTTTACACGCCTGCAGACCTTGACAGAGTGGGGTTTGATTACTCCAAGGATCTGGGAGAGCCGGGAGAATTCCCTTTCACACGGAGCATTCACCCCCAGGGATATCGGAGCCGGAACTGGACTACGCGCCAGTACACGGGATTCGGAACTCCCCAGCAGACCAATGAGCGCTTCAAGCTGATGATTGCTCATGGCCAGACAGGGCTCAACGTGGCTTTTGATCTTCCCACGCAGATGGGGTATGACTCCGACGATCCCATGGCCGAGGGGGAGGTGGGCCGCGTGGGTATGGCGATCGATTCCTTGCAGGATTTTGAGATCGCCTTCAAGGACATCAAGCTCAACAAGATCGGATCCGGACTGACCATCAATGCGGTCGCTTCCATCATGCTCGCCATGTATCAGGCGGTGGCGGAGAAATTCGGGTACAAAAAAGAGGAGATTTCCGCCACGCCCCAGAACGACATCCTGAAAGAGATGGTGGGAAGAGGTGCGTGGATCTATCCGGTGGAGCCGGCCGTGCGCCTCATCGGGGACACGATCGAATACTCCATGAAAGAGCTCCCCAGATGCAACCCGGTCTCTGTGTGCGGCTATCACATCAGGGAGTCCGGGTGCACTCCGGTCCAGGAAATCTCCTATGCCTTTGAAATCGCTTTTGCCTACATCGACGAAGTGGTGAAGCGGGGCTACAAGGCCGAGGAATGCGTGGGAGGTTTCACGTTCAACCTGAATATCTTCGGCAACCTCTGGGAAACCGTGGCCAAGTTCCGGGCGGCCAGAAAGCTCTGGGCCAAGCTCCTCAGGGAACGATACGGCGTTCAGGACAAGAAGGCGCTCTTCCTGAGGGGCATCTTTGGCGGTGGCGGCTCAGGCATGACCAAGCAGCAGCCGGAGAACAACATCATGAGAGGCGCCTACTATGCCCTTGCAGCCGCTCTTTCAGGGGCACAAACCACGGCCCTTTGCTCCTTTGATGAAGCCTACACGATCCCGACAGAAAGGGCGGCGCTCCTCTCCCTCCGAACCTTCCAGATTCTCATGGACGAGATCGGCTTGAGAGACACGGTCGATCCGCTGGCTGGTTCCTATTTCATCGAGACCCTGACCAAGGAAATGGAGGGGAAGATTCTCGAAGAAATGGAAAAGGTGGAAAAAATCGGCGGAATGGTCAAGGCGGTGGCGTCAGGGTATGTGCAGAGAGAGGTGGCCCGTCAAGCCTACGAATACGAGAAAAGGCTCCAGGAAGGGAAAGTCATCAAGGTGGGCGTGAACAAGTACACGGAGGGCGTGGACATGGAGGTGGAACTCCATGAGCACAACGAGTCCTGGGCTCAAGAGCAAATCGCTCGTCTCAAAGAACTCAAGCGCACCAGGGACAACAAAGCGGTCAAGGACACATTGAAATCCCTAGAGAAGGCCGCTTCGGAGAAAAAGAACGTGATGCCTTACCTGGTGGCCTGCTGCAAGGCCTACGCCACAGTGGGCGAGATGGCCAACGTGTTCCGCCAGGTTTTCGGAGAACACAAGGAGCCGAGTATTTTCTAACACGTCCGTTGTCAGCAGTCAGTCGTCCGTCGCGTCTCTGCATCGGAGATCTTCTTGGATGTGTGGCTCAAGGATGTTCAGTGTTAAATGCAACAACTGACCAAGGACAACTCACAACGGACAATTTTCAACCTGCCACTTGTCATGAATAGAAAGGAGGTGAAGAGAAAGAACAGAGAGACAGAGGGGTTAACCAATTCCTTAACCAAGAAGGAGGTATGAAGATGAAAAGAAGGATCGCATTGTTGACAGCCGGAGTCTTTGTCGCAACACTGATTGGTTTTGCTGCACTGCCTGGAATCACTGTTGCTCAACCCATAAAGCTTACCTATGCGAATTTCCCGCCGGCACCCACCTTCCCCTGTGTTCAGATGGAAAGGTGGAAAACGGAAGTGGAAAAACGAACAGCTGGAAAAGTGGCCGTCCAAACCTTCCCGGGCGGAACCCTGCTGCCTGCCAAGAACATCTTCGACGGGGTCATGGCAGGGACGGCGGACATCGGTAACTTTGCCATGAGCTATCAGCCGGGCCGGTTCCCCATCTCAGAAGCGATTGACCTGCCCCTCGGATTCGCCAGCGCAAAAGCGGCCAGCATGGCTCTTTACGACCTCATCGACAAGTACAAAGCCAAGGAATTTGAAGGCGTGAAGATTCTTACTCTCTTCACCTGCCCGCCGGCGAACATCATGACCAGGACTCCGGTGAAATCCCTTGCTGATCTCAAGGGAATGGAACTGAGAGTCGGAGGAACCCAGGCGGACATCATCAAGCTGCTGGGCGGCATTCCCGTGGCCATGCCCCAGTCCGACACCCCGGAAGCCCTCCAGAAAGGCGTGGTCAAAGGGCACGTCTCTTCCATGGAAGTGCTCAAGGACTTCAACTATGCGGCTTACACCGCCAACGCGACCATCGGCAACCTGTGGGTCGTGACGTTTGCCGTGGTCATGAACAAGCAGAAATGGGAATCCCTGCCTGCCGATGTGAAGAAGGTGTTCGACGACCTGCGGACGGAACAAGCCCTGTGGACCGGTGAGTATGTGGACAACCATGTGCTGGAGTCTCTCAAGTGGTCCAAGGAAAAATACAACCTCCAGATCTTTGAACTCCCGGCCAATGAGAAGGCAGAAATCCCCAAAATACTGGCCCCCATCATTTCCGATTACGTGAAAAAGGTGACTGTTGCGGGGCTGCCGGGCGATCAGATCGTCAAAGACGCTCTTGCCCTGAAGGACAAGTACGAGAAGCAGTACAAGTAATGGCGCACAGGATCTCCTGCCGAGGTCTTCCCTCGTCCTTATCCCCTGCTCTCTCAAAGGTCGCTCTTGCGGGGGAGTGAGGGGATAGGACAAGGGGAAAGCGGGTGCCGGGAAAAGAGGGGAAGCCTTCATGCAATTTCTTGAAAAAATACGGGACCTTTTTGACAAGGCCTTCGTGGTTCTGGGCGGGGTGGCGGTTCTGGCCCTCATGGCCCTGGCCACAGGCAATGTGTGCTTCAGGGTCTTCGGGATGCCCTATCGCGGAGCCTACGAACTCGTCGCCTTTCTAGGGGCTGTGGTCACCGCTTTTGCGCTGGGTTACACGCAGAGGAAGAAGAGCCATATTGTGGTGGACATTCTGACAGAGACCTTCAGTGAGGGAGTCAAGAAGGTCCTTGACGGGATCAGCTACCTCATCGGGATGGTGTTTTTTGCGCTCATCTCCTGGGTGATCTTCAGATGGGGTTTGAGGATCGCGGCTTCTGGCGAAGTATCTGAGACCCTCAAGATCGCCTACTATCCCTTTATCTACGCAGTGGCTGCGGGTTTTGCTTTCCTCTGCCTGACGCTGCTCCTTGATTTTCTCCATGCAGTTCTGAAGAAAGGGGGTAACACGGCATCATGAGCGGGCCCATCGTCGGAGTGATCGGTATTTTTGTGATGTTTGCCGTGTTGTTTGTGCTGAGGCTTCCTGCGGCCTTCACCATGATGATCGTGGGTTTTCTGGGAGTCAGCTATGTCACCTCCTTTAAGGCTGCTCTGGGAATGATCGGCCCTGACTTGTGGAACATTTTTTCGAACTACGGTCTCACCGTGATCCCCATGTTCATTCTGGTTGGAGAATTTGTCCACTACGGAGGCTACAACAACAGCCTCTACTATGCGACCCACAAGTGGTTCGGTCACTACCGGGGCGGGCTGGCCATCACCACGATCATGGCCTGCGCGGCCTTTTCCGCCATCAGCGGATCGAATACGGCAACCGCTGCCACCATGAGCAGTGTCGCCATACCGGAAATGAAAAAGTACAAGTATCACCCCATGGTCAATGCGGGATCCGTGGCGGCAGGCGCCACGCTGGGGGTGCTGATTCCTCCCAGCATTGTTCTGGTGGTGTACGGCCTGTACACAGGGCAATCCATCGGAAAGCTCTTTTTCGGGAATGTCATTCCCAGTGCGATTCTCACCCTGCTGATCGCCGCGACCGTGATGTACATCTGTTTGCGTCATCCGGAATGGGGACCGAAAGGGCCGAAGAGCACCTGGTCTGAGAGAATGAGAGCCCTTCCGGAGATCATCGATATTCTGATTCTCTTTACGATTATCATGTATGCTCTTTTTACCGGGGTTGTGACGGCGACCGAGGCGGCCGCAGCCAGCTGCGCTCTCGGCCTTGCCATCTGTTTGATCCGGCGAAAGCTCACGTGGAAAGGATTCATGGCCTCCATCGGAGACACCCTTCGCATCTCCTGCCTGGTCTTCATGATCGTGGCAGGGGCTACGGTCTTCGGACGATTCCTTGCGATCACCCGGTTGCCCTTTGAAGCGGCCTCCTGGATCAGCACCCTGGATCTGCCCAACTGGGTTCTCCTGTGGATGATTCTCATCTGCTACATCATCGGCGGCTGTGTGATGGACGCCCTGGCCTTTCTCCTGATTTCGCTGCCCATCTTTTTCCCTCTGGTCACGGCCATGGGCTATGACCCCATCTGGTTCGGCCAGGTGGTCTGCATTGTCACCACCATGGGTGCGATCATGCCGCCCATAGGCATTTGTTGCTACATCGTTGCAGGGATGGCAAAAGACATTCCCCTTGGGACAGTGTTCAGGGGGAGTTTGTACTATATTCCGGCCTACATCATCTCCATGGCGATTTTGATGCTTTCGCCCTACTGGACGGTGCTGGTTCTTTCGGATCTTGTGAAGTGACAGGGCGTCCCACGCGCGAGTTTGATGGACAAGGAGGCGATGGCAGTTATGTCAAAGAGTTTCATGCCTAAGATCAAAACGAAAAAAGAACTTGCGGAACTTCAGCTCAAAGGGCTGAAATGGACGGTGAACCATGCCTATCGCGGATCAGCCTTTTACCGGAAACGGCTGGAGGAGGCCGGCGTAAAGCCCAAGGACATTCGCTCCCTCAAGGATCTTCAGAAACTCCCCTTTACAACGTCCAAGGATCTCCAGGAGGGGTACCCTTTTCCTCTTCTCTCGGTTCCTTTTGAGAAGGTGGTGCGGATTCACGCTTCGTCGGGAACCACAGGGAAAAGGAAGGTTCTTGCCTACACTCAGAAAGACATTGATGACTGGGCCGACTTTTTTGCTCGCTGCTATGAAATGGCAGGTCTGACTCTGGAAGACAGGGTGCAGATCGCGGTGGGGTACGGCGTGTGGACAGCGGGGGTGGGATTTCAGCTTGGGTGCGAGCGCTTCGGCGCCATGGCCATTCCCGCAGGCCCGGGAAACCTGGACATGCAGTGCCAGTTTCTTGTGGACATGAAGACCACGGCCATGTGCTGCACTGCGTCCATGGGCCTTCTCATGGCCGAAGAGGTGCTCAAGCGGGGCATCAAAGATCAGATTCATCTCAAGAAAATGATCTTCGGATCGGAGAGGTCCAGCGATGCCATGAGGAGCCGCATCAAGGAAATCCTCAACCTGGATCATCTGTTCGACATCCCCGGGATGACGGAGCTCTACGGTCCCGGAACAGGGCTGGATTGCATCTATCACACAGGGATTCATTACTGGGCGGACTACTACATCCTGGAAATCCTGGACCCTGAGACGCTCAAGCCTGTTCCTGAGGGAGAGACGGGCGAAATGGTGGTGACCACCCTCAGGAAAGAGGCGGCCCCGCTCATCCGTTACAGAACCCGGGACCTCACAAGGCTCATTCCGGGAAAGTGCCCCTGCGGGTCTATTCTCCCGAGACACGATCGGCTGCTGGGCCGGTCTGATGACATGATCATCTTCCGGGCAGTGAACATTTACCCCGGGCAGATCGATCACATCCTCTCCGGGATGCCGGGCATTGGGAGCGAGTACCAGATCCTCCTTGACCGGAAAGAAGACGGCAAGGACTACATGACCATCAAGGTGGAGCGGGATCAGGGAGTCGACAGAGAAAAGGATCAGGAGCTGAGCAAGAAAGTCGGCGAACAAGTCAAGAAGCAGGTTCTGGTGAGCGCCGGCGTCGAAATTGTGGACTACGGGAGCTTGCCGAGATCGGAAAGAAAGAGCAAGAGGGTTTTTGACAACAGAGAATTCTAAACAGGGAAGAAAGCAATTGCGAATTGAGGAATTGAGGGATTCTGGAATTGCTCAATCCCTCAATCCCAGAATTCCAGAATCCCATAATTCCTAAATTTCTTTCAGAAGGAGATGAACCGTGAGCAAGTTTGAATACCTCATGCCCTCAACCATTGACGAGGCTATTTCCCTCCTGGTGAGCCGTGGAGAAAGGGCGAAATTCGTTGCCGGAGGCACGGATGTGATGGTCAAAATCAAGGAGGGGAAGATCACCCCTCAGTATTTGGTCTCGTTGCGGCGAGTTCAGGGCCTTGATCAGATCACCTACAAGGAGGGGGAGCTGCGAATCGGCTCTCTGGTGACTCACCGCATGCTGGAGCTCTCTCCGGTCATCCGGAAGGAGTTCCCGATTCTCATGGACGCGGTGACGAACATCGGTTCCGTCCAGATCCGGAATGTGGCCACCATCGGCGGCAACATCGTGAACGCGGTCCCTTCGGCCGACGGCGCCATTCCGCTGATCACCCTCGGGGCCCAGGTTCGAATCAGGGGGCCGAAGGGGGAAAGAAGCATGGCCCTGGAAGACCTCTACATCGGTCCGGGGCAGACGCTGCTCGAGCCCGGCGAAATTCTTCTGGAGTTCGTGATCCCCAAACTTTTTCCACGCACGGGAGCCGCCTATGTGAAGCACACGCGGCGGGAAGCCATGGAGCTGCCCCTTCTGGGAGTGGCGGTGCTCCTGTCCTTTGCCGAGGACTTGGCCACCTGCACCGGAGCGAGAATCGGGCTGGGGGTTTTGGCGCCCACGCCCATGCGAGCGAGAAACGGAGAGGCGGTTCTCAAAGGCCAAAAAGTCACGGAGGACGTTCTACGAAAGGCAGGCAAGGCCGCGGCCGAGGAGTGCAAGGCCAGAGACAGCATACGCGGAGAGGCTTGGTATCGCAGGGAAATGGTGGAAGTTCTTGTCCCGCGCATGGCACGCCTCGCCATGGAAAGAGCACGATAGGAGGTGTTCCGATGAAGAAGGAGATTGCTTTTGTATTGAACGGGAACAGAACGGAAATGGAAGTGGACCCCTTCTGGACGCTCCTTGAACTGCTCAGGGAAGAGCTGGAGATGACCGGAACCAAATACGGCTGCGGAAGCGGGGAATGCGGCGCCTGCACGGTGCTGGTCAACGGGAAAGCCGTCAACTCCTGCCTTTTCCCTGCCGTGGAAATCGATGGAGCCACCGTGACCACCATCGAGGGTTTGGCCAAAGCCTCGGGCGAGCTGCATCCTCTGCAGACGGCTTTCATCGAGCAGGGGGCGGTTCAGTGCGGATATTGCACGCCGGGCATGATCATGTCGGCCAAGGCCCTTCTGGATGAGAACCCCAACCCGACGGAGGATGAAATCCGCCATGCCCTGGCAGGCAACTTCTGCCGCTGTACGGGCTATGTCCAGATTGTCGACGCGGTCAAAGCGGCAAGCCATGCCATCTCCACCAAAGGGGAGATGAGACCGAGAAAGGCGGAATAGAGAATGACGGAGGTCACCATGGAGACAATGAGCAGTGTTGGAAAGAGAATTCCGAAGAGAGATGCCGTTGACAAAGTGACCGGCAGGGCGGCCTACATCCAGGATCTGAAAGTGCCTGGAATGCTTTACGGCAAGATCCTCCGGAGCAAATATCCTCATGCGAGAATCGTTCGCATTGACACCTCGAAGGCCAAGAAACTTCTGGGGGTGCGAGCGGTGATTACAGCGGAAGACGTTCCTCAAATCCGGTACGGATTCATCAAGGACCAGCCTGTGCTGAAATCCGGGAAAGTGAGGTCCTACCGGGATGAACTCGCCGCTGTGGCGGCCACAGAACCCGATATTGCGGAGGAAGCGCTTCACCTCATCGAAGTGGAGTATGAGGCTCTGCCGGGTGTTTTTGATCCTGTGGAGGCGATGAAACAGGACGCCCCGCTGATTCACGAAGAGAACAAGAGCAATATTCTCAAGATCCCTTGGAAGCTCGTGGCCGGTGACGTAGAGGAAGCCAGGAAAGCCTCGGCTTTTGTGGCGGAGGATCGGTTCGAGGTGACCTGGGTGACCCACTGCTGCCTGGGCACAGAAGGGATCATTGCGGATTTTGACCTCCGGAACAACCTCACCACTTACCGGAACACTCAGATCCCGTCCCTAGCCCAGAGGGATTACAAGGACGCCTTGAAGGTGATGGGGCTTCCGGATGCCAAGGTCAGGATCATCAAGCCCACGATTGGCGGCGGGTTCGGCAGCAAGCTGGACACCTACGGATTTGAGTACATCGCCATCCTGCTGGCTTTCGTGACAAGGAAGCCTGTCAAGATTCAAAAGACCCGGGAGGAGGAGTTCCGTTTCACTTCCACAAGACAGCCCGCTATTGTCCAAATTGCCCAGGGATGCGACAAGGAAGGGAAGCTCACCTTCAGAGACATCTCCATGATTCTGGACAACGGTGCCTACACGTCCTGGGGAGCGACGACTCCCTCGGTCATGATGATGCCCATCTCGTCGCTCTACAAGGTTCCCAATGTCCGCTACGAGGCGAAATGCGTTTACACCAACAACACCTGGTCCCAGGCCATGAGAGGCTATGGCAACCCTCAGGCCACGTTTGCCATTGAATCCAACCTAGAGCAGCTGGCTCTAGCCGCAGGGATCGATGCCCTGGAATTCAGAATGCGCAATGCCAATGAGCCCGGTGAAGTCACTCCGCAGCGTTTCAAGATCACCACGTGTGGTCTCAAAGAGTGCATCCAGGAAGTGTCCAAGCGGCTTGACTGGGCGAGCAAGAAAAAGGGACCGAAGGTTGAAGGCCGAGGCGTCGGCATGGCTTCTCTCATCCACGTGGGCGGCGGAGCAAGGGTGTACAAGTCCGACGGCTGCGGGACCATCGTGAAGGTGGATGACTTCGGCGCGGTGGACGTGTTCACCGGCTCCACGGACATGGGCCAGGGTGCGGACACGGTCATCGCCCAAATGGTTGCCGAGGAGATGGGAGTCCTCCCCGAAGATGTGAACATCCTCGACAGGGATACGGACGTTTGCCCCTGGGATGTGGGCGCCCACGCCAGCCGGACCACGTTCGTGGCAGGAAACTCGGCGATCATGGCCTCCAGGAGGGTCAAGGAGAAGATCCTCAATCTCGCGGCAGGATTCGTGGATCGTTGGAAAGACAAGCAGGGCAACAAGCACGAGATCAAGCTGGATTCTGACCCCAAGAACCTGGTGATCAAAGAGAGGATGGTTTACTCCATCAAGGAACCTGAAAAGAAGATCGCCCTCTCGAAAATCCTGCGCGGGGCCCATTACGAAAAGGACGGGACCATGATCATGGCGGAGGCCTTCTATGATCCGGACAATGAAAACCTGGACAGGGAATTCAAGGGGAATCTCTCCAAGGCCTACTCTTACGGAGCACACGGCGTGGAGGTCCAGGTGGACAAAGAGACGGGTAAAGTGAAGATCCTCAAGTATGTGGCAGCCCATGACGTAGGCCGGGCCATCAACCCCATGCTTCTGGAAGGACAGGTTTACGGCGGAACCGCCATGGGTGTCGGCTATGCGCTGACCGAGCGTCTGATCCTGGAAAAGGGCGAGGTCATGAACCCCAACTTCAGGGATTACAAGATGCTCACGGCCAAGGACGTGATTCCCATTGAGGCGGTTATCATCGAGACCAACGACGAGGCCGGTCCTTTCGGAGCCAAAGGAATCGGGGAGCCGGGCCTGGTGCCTTCCGCCCCTGCCATCGCGAATGCCATCTACGACGCGATCGGAGTCAGGATCAAGGAACTGCCCATGACCCCGGAACGGGTGCTGAAGGCGATAAAGGAGAAGAAGTGAACAAACGGCACACGGCGCACGGGACACGGGTCACGGCAAGACATAGAAGAGAATCCTTTTGTAATCCGTGACCCGTGCGCCGTGACCCGTAGGCCGCTCAGTGCAAGCAAGAACTTCTGATTTCAGAAACGCGTTACTTCGGAGCGAGAGATGAGCGAAAGATACTACCGTCTGGGTTGTGACATCGGCGGAACCTTTACCGACTTTGTGTTGCTCAACGACCAAACCGGCGAACTGACGATCAACAAGTGCCTGACCACTCCCAAGGACCCATCCGATGCGGTGGAGCAGGGCATACGCGAACTGGAGGTCAAGATCCCCGGGTTTGTGGAGAAGATGGACGAAGTGATCCACGGCACGACCCTGGTCATCAACTCCATCATCGAGAGAAAGGGGGCCAGGACCGGACTCATCACCACCCAGGGCTTCAGAGATGTGCTGGAGCTCGGCAGGGAGATCCGCTATGCGCCCTATGACATCTTCTCGGAATATCCGAAACCCCTGGTGCCCCGGCAGTACCGTCTCGAGGTGGACGAAAGGGTCCGGAGCGACGGAACGATCCTGAAACCTCTGGATCCGGAAGACGCGAGGCAGGTGGTGCGCGCCCTGGTGAGCATGGGAGTGGAGTCGATTGCCGTTTGCCTCCTCAACTCCTTTGAGAACCCGACCCACGAGCTCATGATCAAGGAGATCATTGAGAAGGAGGCGCCCCGTGTTTCCATATCCATCTCCTACCATGTGCTTCCGCAGATCCGGGAATATGAACGAACCAGTACAACGGTCACCAACGCGTATGTCAAGCCGCTGACCGGAAGCTATCTGGCCAGGCTCTCCGACAGACTGGAATCCATCGGCTGCAAGGGAAAGCTGTTCATCATGCTCTCCAGCGGCGGCATCACTTCCGTGGACACGGCAGCCCAGTTTCCGGTTCGAATCATCGAGTCCGGCCCGACCGCGGCGGTGATCGCCGGCCAGTACTACGGCAAGATGTTCAACCTTCCGGACATGTTCTGTTTTGACATGGGCGGCACCACGGCCAAGTCCTGCCTGATCCAGCGGGGAGTGGCGGGGGTTGTGCCCACCTTTGAAGTAGGACGGGTCCAGCGTTTCATGAAGGGAAGCGGTCTGACCATCCAGGTGCCCGTGGTGGACTTGATGGAGATCGGAGCGGGCGGCGGAAGCATTGCCAAGGTGAGTAAACTGGGAACGCTCCAGGTCGGGCCTGAAAGCTCGAGCGCAGATCCTGGACCGATCTGCTATGCAAGAGGCGGACAAGATCCTTGCGTGACCGATGCGGATCTCCTGCTGGGATATCTCGACGAGAACTACTTCCTGGGCGGCGAGATGAAGCTCGACAAGGAGGCTGCAAAGAAGGGCGTGATGGAAAAGATCGCCAAGCCTCTGGGAGTCACCTTTGTCCAGGCCATCTGGGGAATCCATGATCTCATCAACGAGACCATGGCGGCTGCGGCGAAAACACACATTGCCGAAAAGGGCGGAAACCCAAAGATCGTCACGGTCGCTGCTTTCGGCGGCGCAGGGCCGGTGCATGCCTATGGCCTTGCCAAGAAACTGGGAGCCCCGAGGCTCATTGTGCCGCCCAATGCAGGAGTCGGATCGGCTCTTGGGTTCTTCACCGCGCCCAGGGCGTTCGACCTTGTGAGGAGCCATAAGGTGTCTCTCGCCGAGGCGAATTTTGCAGAGATCGAAAAGATCTTCCGGGAACTGGAAGCCGATGGAGAGAAGACTCTCAAGAAAGCGGGCAAGGATGAGGCGGTCCGCTTCGCGAGATCCCTGGACATGCGATTTGTGGGGCAGGGATCCGAGACGAACGTGCCCGTCACCGAGAGAGACTTCACCAGGCTGAAGAGGGAGGACATCAGGAAAAAGTTCGATCAGATTTATGAAAAGCTCTACGGGAGAACCTATCCCGACTCCGCAGTGGAATTCATCAACTTCAAGGTGAGAGCTAGTCTTCCTGAAAGGCTTTTCAAGTTCTCGAAGCTCGACAGGAAAGGCCAGTCGCTCAAGGCGGCGGTCAAAGGGCAGCGCCCTGCCTATTCAGGAATTGCAAAGGATTTTATTCCCTACACGGTGTACGACCGGTACAAGCTTTTCCCGAATGCGAGGTTCAAAGGCCCTGCGATCATCGAAGAGAAGGAGTCCACGTTGATCGTGGGAGAGGATACGACGGTTTCTGTGGACGACTATGGATTCCTGTGGGTGGATTTCACGGCGCACGGTACACGGCGCACGGTGCAAGGGGAAAAACCAAAAGCAAAGGCCAAACCGAAAAAATCCAAGACCAAAGTGCGAGAAGTGAAGGGCAAAGGCAAACCGGCCAAGAAAAAGGTCCAGGCTCTTGCGCGAAAAGTGAAGGCAGCGAAGCCCAAGGCGAAAGCGAAAAAGGGAAAGGCAAGGAAAGCAGTACGAAAAAGAAAATAAGCGGATGATTCGGAGGGCCAGGGGCACGGGTGAGGCTGGGGGTTTCCCGTGCGCCGTGTACCTTGTCCCTTGCACCGCTTCTGGAGGAGTATATGGCACGCAAGTTCGACCCGATCACGCTTGAAATCCTCTGGCGAAGACTCATCTCCGTGGTGGACGAGGCGGATACCACGGTGGCAAGGACGGCCTTTTCGAGCCTCTTGAGGGATGCTCACGATTACACCTGCATGTTCACGGATCGCAAAGGCCGGGAACTGGCACAGGGCTCGTTTGCCACACCGGGGCAGTCCGGAGCCATGGCTCTCGGGATCAAGAATCTCGTCACTAAACTTCCCGCGGGCAGCTACAAGCCCGGGGATGTTTTCATCACCAACGATCCCTGGGCTCTGGCCGGCCATCTCAATGACGTGTGCGTCATGAGCCCGATCTTCTACAAGGGAAAGATTGTGGCCTTCACGGCCTGTGTGTTTCATCACTCGGATATCGGCGGCCGTGTTTCTTCGGACAACCACGAGGTCTTTGAAGAAGGGTTGTTCATCCCTCTGGTCAAGCTCTATGACGCCGGCGTGCTCAATGACTCGGTTCTGGACATGATTCGCTGGAACGTGCGGACTCCCGACGAAGTGATCGGAGACATCCGGTCCCAGATCGCAGCCAACCATGTGTGTGCGGAGAAGATCTGCCAGATGCTCCAGGACAACGAGATGGACAATTTGGATGACCTGGCGGACGAGGTCATAGGCAGAACAGAGAAGAGCATGAGGGAATCCATCGAAAAGATGCCTGACGGGATCTACCGGGCAGAAGGCATCGTGGAGCAGATGGAAGGCAGGGCGGACATCATCATCAAAGCCGCGATCGAGGTGAAGGGAAGCGACATCATCGTGGACCTGGACGGATCGTCTCCCCAGGTGGACTGGGGCGGAAACGTGGTCTACAACTTCACCTATGCCTATGTCCACATGGCCGTGAAGAGCATGTTCGACCCCTACATCCCCAACAATGACGGGTGTGCCAGACCGATTACGCTGAAGATCCCGGAGGGGACCGTGGTGAACTGCAAGTTTCCTGCGGCTGTGGCGGCTCGCATGCAGATCGGTCACTTCATGACCGAGATCATTTACCGGGCCCTGGCCAAGGCGGTGCCCAACCAGGTGATCGCGGCAAGCGGAGGCACGCCGGCGACGATGAATGTCTTTTACGGGAGAAGGAAAGACGGCAAGCCCTGGCATTCCGTGATCATCCGGGGAGGGGGCATGGGCGCCAGCGCATCAACGGACGGACACTATGTCTCCATCTTCCCGGCCAACGGCGCGAACACCCCTGTGGAGATATTTGAAAGCGACACCCCCCTCATTGTGGAAAAGCGGGAACTCCTTACCGACTCGGGAGGCCCCGGCAAGACGAAAGGGGGCTTGGGCCGCAGGGTTGTTTTCAGAATTCCCGACGATGAGTATGCTCCCATGCCGCCCGTGAATCTCGCAATCCAGTCCGGAAGGTACCGGTATTCTCCGGAAGGACTGTTCGGCGGCAAGCACGGCGCGAAAGCTCGGTTCCTGGTAAGCGGTCAGCCGGGGAATCCTTTTGGGCTCAGCCGGATGAAACCGGGGGATGTGATCATTATGGATGCTGCAGGCGGCGGGGGATTCGGAGACCCGCTGGACCGCGACCCGGAAATGGTTCGGGAAGATGTGATCCAGGGCTATGTGAGCCTGGAGAAGGCAAAAGAGGATTACGGTGTGGTCATCGACCCTGCGACCATGAAGGCGGATCTTGCAGCCACCGACGCATTGCGCCGATCCATGAGAGCATAGTTTAGATCCTATCCAGCAAACTCTCACCACTGTTGAGAGAGGTCGCGGGTGGGGCATTGGTATCTTTTCTGGAGTGACTGGCGGGAGGCCTTCCTCATTTCAATGGAGTTACGGAATGGGGGACCCGATGGCCCCGAGCGAAGGCGAGGGGAACAGCGAGGGGGGAGGCAGTGCCCGCCGAATCGCGAGCCGTGAGGCGAAGCGGGCGGGCATCACCCGTCCGTAACTCCTTGAAATGAGCAGGCCGTGAGACTAGGCCGCCCCTGGCGGCCTTGGAACGAAAGAAAAGACACCAATGACACACCCGCGCGATCTGGTTACAACCAAAGGCACGCGTCAAGCCTTACGTTCTGTCTACTGACATCTTTCTTATAAAAGGAGAACAACCTATGGATCAGGAGAAGAAGCTCTACCCCACCGGGCACAACCCTCTGTTCATCAAACCGTCCCGCCCCATGCCCAAGGAAGTGGCCATGATCGGCGCCGGAACCATCGGACCGGACATCGGCTACTACATCAAGACCGCGCTTCCCAACATCACGCTCTATCTCGTGGATGTGGTGGAGGAGCCGCTCAAAAACGCACAGAAGCGCTTCGAGGGCTATGCAAAGAAGGCGGTGGAGAACAAGAAGATGAAAGAGGACAAGGCCAAGGAAGTCCTCGCCAACATTGTCTGCACCATGGACTACAACCAGATCAAGAACTGCGACCTGGTGATTGAAGCGGCCACGGAAAACATTTCCCTCAAACAGAAGATCTTTGAGACCGTAGAGAGCATCGTTCGTCCTGAAACGATCATCACCTCGAACACCAGCTCCATCCCGGCAGACAGGATTTTCAACAAGATGAAAATTCCGGAGAGGACGACCATCACGCACTTCTTTGCCCCCGCGTGGCGCTCCCTGCCCGTCGAAGTGATTCGGTGGCAGAAGTCGAGTCAGAAGACGGTGGACTACCTCTTCTGGTTCTTCGGCCAGACCGGAAAGGTGCCGATTATCACGGACAACGTCATTTGCTTCATGTTGGACCGCGTCTTTGACAACTGGTGCAACGATGCGGCCTACCTCCTGCCCTATGCCACGGCGAGCCAGATCGACAAGGTGACCGAAGAGTTTGTGGGCGGAGGCCCCTTCTTTGTTTTGAACATGGCAAACGGCAACCCGATCATCACGGAAACCAACACCCTCCAGATGGAGGAAGGGGCTCACTACAAGCCGGCTCCAATCTTCCCCTCTGTGGACCGGTGGCTCACGAAACGCCCCGGCTCCAAAGTGGATGTGCCTGAGGATGTGAAAAAGAAGGTGAGGGATCGGATGCTGGGCATTCTTTTCTCCCAGTCCTTCGACATTGTGGATCGGGGGATCGGCACGCTGGGTGACCTGAACTACGGGTGCCAGATCGCCCTGGGTTTCAAGAAAGGTCCTCTGGACATCATGAGGAGCCTGGGGGAAGCCGAGGTCGGCCGGATCATGAAGAAATTCGGAGAAGACCGGCCCGGTTATCCGCAGCCGAACAAGCCCTTCTCCTTTTACCAGGATTTCAATCGGTTCCTTCTGGTCGACGAGATCGACGGGGTGATCGCGATCACCTTGAGACGGCCGGAGGCGCTCAATGCCATCAGCGACGAGATCAATAACGAGATTCTGGGCGTTCTCAAGAAGTATGCAAACGACGCGGCGATCAAAGGGTTTGTCATCACCGGTTACGGGAACAGAGCCTTCTCGGCGGGTGCGGACATTGGGAAATTTCCTCAGACTTTAGGGAACAAAGAGGCCGCGGCTAAATATGCAAGGGATTGTGCCGAAGTGCAGCTCTTTATGGACAAGATGCAAAAACCGGTAGTGGCGGCCATCAACGGCATGGCCTTGGGCGGAGGGTTTGAAATTGCTCTTCGGTGCCACGGCATGGTGGCCACCAAGAACGCTTTCTTCCAGTTCCCGGAAATCACCCTTGGAATTCTCCCGGGCATCGGCGGCTGCATTGTGCCCTACCGCAAGTGGCCTCAGGGGGCCAAGCGTTTCCATGAGATGATCTGTGTGGCCAGGCCCATCAATGCCAAGGAAGCCCTGGAGA
This sequence comes from uncultured delta proteobacterium, assembly GCA_963702565.1. Taxonomy (GTDB): domain Bacteria; phylum Desulfobacterota; class DSM-4660; order Desulfatiglandales; family HGW-15; genus CAVPDE01. The sequence continues at coordinate 122,377 of CAVPDE010000022.1, forward strand.
TCGGCATGGTGTCCAAGCTCGTGGACGATATTCCCGATCTCATCAAGGCGGCGGTGGAGGAAGCCAAGAGCCTCCAGGGCAAGGTGAAGAGAATTCCTGACGGGAAAGTCGAGATTCCCGACTTCTCGATTCCTGATCCTCCCATGGCAGGAAAGCAGGGGCTCAGCAAAGAGGCCGTGTCCATCATCATCAAGACGATTAAGGCGGGCGCCGCAGCGGCCACCTTCGACCAGGCGCTCGAAATGGGGTATGAGGGGAATGCGGAGATCGCTTGCACGGACGCCGCTCGGGAAGGCATTTCAGCGTTTCTGGAAAAGAGGAGGCCGGATTTCAAGAAGTAACAGGCGTCGCTTTATCCCGATTCACAAGGAGCCTGCCTCGATTTTGGTCGGGGCCGGCTCTTCTGTCCTGCATTCTCAGTTCTTGTTCCCGCCAATAATTTTGGCATTGACTCCGCCATTTTTCATGAAAAATTGGCGGCACCGATCGGTATGACGAGGACCGGATCCATTTCATCCCTGTCACCGATTTTTTCAGCGAGGCGACTCACCTCTTCTTTCAACCGACATGAAGTCGGCCAGTTGGGAACGATTCAGGCAATCCCTCTCATGATCACGCAGTGGTGAAGCGAATGAGTGCGGCAGGGGTTCCTTTCGGGGTTGAACGCTACCTCCAAGCAAATGAAAAAATGAGGTTCAAAGAATTCTCAGAATCCTCCAGCCGGGATTCAAGCCCTGAAAGCCCCCGGTACAAGACTTCAGATCAGTAACCAGAGGTTGAGTTCATATGGGCTCGGTGGTAAGTTCTGATGTCAGGGCAGGTCAAGAAGAACACTGGCCGTTGACTGCACCGGGCATTAGAACCTCTGTAGGACCAGTGCACAGAGGCGGCGGAGAGATTGCGGTTCTTCAAACACTTCACCCTGGTCCAGGGGTGAAACTGGCCCCGGTTTCCAAGTGAGCACAAGCATTACAGCGGGAGTTCCGGATCGGCGAGAAAAAAGACTTCGTCTTCTAGGGACACGCAGATTTTGGGAGGAACGGAATGCGAGTTGCGGTTTTTGCCACTGGCGGAACATTCGACAAAGAATACAACGAACTCAAAGGACAACTTTACTTCAAGAGGACTCATATTTCGGAGATGCTGGCTCTGGGCAGATCTCGCGTCCCCATAAGACTTCAGAGCCTTATGATGAAGGACAGTCTGTACATGACGACCGCCGATCGCCAGAAGATTGCATCCGCGTGCCGGTTGGCCCGGGAGCGAAGGATTGTGATTACTCACGGCACAGACACAATGGAGGATACAGCCCGCTTCTTGGCAAAAAAAGTGCCTGATAAAACCGTGGTTTTGACAGGAGCCATGATCCCGTACAAGTTTGGGAGTTCTGACGGGCTGTTCAATCTTGGCAGCGCACTGGCACTCGCCCAAGTGCTCCCCCCAGGGATCTACGTCGCAATGAATGGGCGTTACTTTACGTGGGATTCGGTCGCGAAGAATCGAAGGACTGGAGTGTTCGAGGAAAAAGTGCCCTGAGCCAAGCCGACCACACGACAGCACACCCCGCGCTGCGTATGATGTTTGTCGTCGGCGACAGAGAAAGAGATTATGACCATACTTATAACTGCCTTGCAATAGGATGAACTTACAGGAGGGAGCAGATGGACACGCATCAGACTGTGTGGAACGAGAAGGTTGCAAAGGATATTATGAGCCATTTGGTGAAGCGAAGGATGGAAGCCAGCTATGCCGCTACAGCGGATCAAGCCAGAAAAGAGATTCTGGCCATGATCCCGAAAGGAGCCGTGGTGTTTCGCTGCGGCTCCATGACGGCGGGAGGCATGGGCTTGTGGGAAGCGATCCCCAAGCTGCCGGATGTCAGACTGATCGATCCCTATCGTCCGGAACTCTCCAGGGAAGAGGGCTTGGAGCAAAGGCGGCTAGGAATGGCGGCGGACATAATGATCGCCAGTGTGAACGCGATCACCCTGGACGGCAAGCTGGTCAACCTGGACGGCATGGGCAACAGGGTGGCGGCCATGGCGTTTGGACCGAGGAAAGTCATTCTGGTGGTCGGGATGAACAAGGTTGCGGCTGATCTGGACTCGGCCATGGCGAGAGTCAAACACTACGCGGCACCGGTCAATGCCATTCGCCTGGGGCTTCCGACGCCCTGCGTGGAGACCGGACTGTGCGCGGACTGCAAATCACCCCAGCGGATCTGCAACATATGGAGCATCATTGAAGGCCACATTGTCAAAGACCGTATCCACGTGAAGCTGGTGGGTGAGAATCTGGGATACTAAGGGCGTTGTACAGGGCAACCAGGTTGGGGGTTTCTCATTGATGGGCAGTTGAGACCCATGTTTAGGGGACAAAAGGGAGAGACTCAGGACCCGTAATGTTTGCGGATTTCTTTCTTGAGGATCTTTCCTTGGGGGCTTTTGGGCAACTCTTTCCAGAAGTCCACGCTCTTCGGCTTCTTGTACCCAGCCAGGTTTCTGCTGCAAAACTCAATGATCTCTGCCTCCGAGACTTGGACGCCCTGCTTCGGCACAATGACGGCTTTCACGACTTCTCCCCAATGCTCGTCAGGAAATCCGATGACCGAGGCCTCTGAGACAGAGGGATGCCCGTAGAGGACCTCTTCGATCTCGCGGGGGTACACATTGACGCCGCCGGAGATGATCAGATCATCCTTCCTTTCCACCATGTACACGTAGCCGTCTTCATCCATCCTTCCCAGATCACCCGTGTGGAGCCATCCGTTCCTGAGCTTCTTGGCGGTCTGTTCAGGCATCTGCCAGTACCCTGCCATCATGGCTTCGCTCCTGCCGATGATCTCACCCACCTCTCCGACCGGGACGTCATGATCCTCATCGTCCACGACTCTGATCTCGTAGTTGACGACGGGCTTACCGCACGAGGCGAGCCTTGCAAGAGTCTTCTCAGAGCCATCCAGAACATGGTCCTCCGGCTTGAGCACCGTGGTGAGGGGGCCACTCTCCGTCTGACCGTAGAGCTGAGCAAAACCGCATGAAAAAATAGCCATGGCCTTCTTCAGGAGTTCAACGGGCATGACCGAGGCGGCGTAGAGGATCAAGCGCAGACTGCTCAAGTCATATTGAGCAATGTTCGGCGCCTGGATGAGGCTGTGGATCATGGTCGGCACGAACTGGCACCGCGTGATCCGCTCTTTCGAGATGTAAGCCAGGATGTCTTCGGGGTTAAAGGCCCCCTCGCGCCGGATGTAAAAGGTGTTCGGCATGAAGGAATGGCGCACGATGTTGTCCTCGCCGGCAACGTGGTACATGGGAAAGGTGATCAAGACCCTTTCGTCGTAGTCGACCTTCAGCTCAATGACGCCTGCGACCGCGTTGGACATGAGATGCCTGTGGGTCCTCATGGCGCCCTTTGGCTTTCCGGTGGTGCCTCCCGTGAAAATGATGCTCAACACATCATCTTCCAACACCTTCGTGTTCGGTTCCTGTCCGCGTCCCCTGGCAATAAGGGCCTCGTAGTCCTCCATGAAAAGAAGAGAGGTCTTTTCCAGGCAGATATATTTCTCCACCGATTTCAATTCCGGCTTCAGGGCGCTTACCGTTTCAAGGAAATCGCCGTCGACGAAAACATATCTCGGCGTCGAGTAATCAAGGATATGCTTCAGTTCCGATTGCTTGAAGTGGTTGTTGTAAGGGCAGAAGACCGCGCCTGTCTTGGCCGAAGCAAAGTAGAGTTCGAGAAACTGGTGGCCATTGTGAACAAGAACGCCGATTCTGTCTCCTTTCCTCAATCCTGAGTCCAGGAGTGAATTGGCCAACCGGTTCACTCGGTCGTTCAGCTCTTGAAAGGTGAGGGAGCGCGTTTCAGAGACAACAGACGGTTTGTGGGGGAATTTATTCGCGTTCCTTAACAACAGATCGCCGATGGTCATGACTTTCCTCCTCTCCTGTCTCGCACCATTTTCACTTTGTTATCGTCAGGTAAAGAAAGGCGGGCCGTGTCGGCTTTCTCAATACTTGATGAGGTGGTCCCAGAAATCAGGGTCCTGATCCTTCCAGTCTTTTCCAAACCTCCTGTCGCAGAAAGCGCTCAGCCTCTCGTACCACTTTGTCCAGGAGTTTTGTTTTTTCGCTCTCGCCTCCAGAACATCTGCGACGTAGAGAGCGATATTGGCAATCTCGTCCTTAGGGGCGTAAAAGGCTGCGCCCTTTTCTGCGGATTTCTTCAAATCCTCTTTGGTGAGTGCGTGGGCTGTGAGCATCAGTGCAGGGATGTTTCGCTTGGTGGCGATGTCCAGCAAATCATAGCCCCGGACGCCCATGATATCCAGGATGGCGGCATGATACTGGTTTTTCTCAAGAAGTGACCTGCCCTCTTCGTAGGTTGAGGCCGTATCGATTTTGCACATCTCCAGAAGTTCGTAAATGATCTGGAGAATATCGTCTTCGTCGTCCACGACGAGAATCCACTTCCCCTTCAATGCCTTTTGTATATCCACTGTTCCCCCCGCGGCAGCTCGACTGGGTCGTCCCGCCTAAGGCCCGTCCTACGACCAGGACAGGTCGGCCGAGGCGGCAAGCGCCGAGTAAATTCAGAGAAATCGCCTCGTCCCGGGGTGGGATGGGGTCCCACCCCGGTGGCTGAGAGGCTGACTTTCTTGTTCTTTACGCCATCAAGCCAAGAACTTCTATTTATATTCCTTGCTGTATTTCTCAACCATCTCTTGAGTTGCCTTGAACACGGCTTCCCCGTCAACACCCTTCTCTTTTGCCTGCTTGATATACTCATCAAAGACCGGCTTCACGGCCTCTTTGAATTTCGCAGATTCCTGGTCCGAAAGTTTAATAAATTCATGGCCCAGCTTCAGGCAGAATTGGCGTCCGGACTCGTCACTGTCCCCCCACGCCTTGGCCGTGATGTCTTCGTATTTCTTGCTCACATCGGTGATGATTTTCTGGAGGTCCGGCGGAAGACTCTCCCATTTCTTGATATTCATGGCGACGAAGAATCCCTGGGAATAGGAGCTGCTGTAATTCAGTGTCGTATACTTCAGGACCTCGCCCTGTTTGAAACCCTCCAACGCCTCTATGGGAACCAGGGTGCCGTCCACGATGTTTTTCTTGAGCGCATCATAGGTTTCGCCCTGTGACATGGACACTGGGGCGGCTCCAAGTGCCCTGACGATCAGTTGGCTCGTTCCGGTCGCTCGGATCTTCAACCCCTTTACATCCTCCAGCTTATTGACCGGTTTGTTGACCGTGTGGAGCACGCCCGGGCCATGAGCGTAGAGATAGCAGACGTGAACGTCGCTGAGTTCCTTTGGCTTGAATTTTTCGTTGAGCCCATTGATGACCCTTGTGGCAACAAAGGCGTTGGGGTAGCCGAAGGGATTGTCCACCGCCGAGACGACGGGAAACCGCCCCGGTGAATAGGCGAAAACGGACAGGCCGAAATCCGAGATGCCTTTGACGACTCCGTCGTAGATCTGCGGGGCCGGCGTCAAAGATCCTCCGGTGAATATCTGTATCTTGATCTGACCCTTGGAAAGTTCCTCGATCTCCTTGGCCCAGGCTTCCGGCACTTTCGTCTGAATGTGAGTGGGCGGGAAGAAGGTGCTGTAGGTGAAGTTATAGGTTGCCGCTTGGACGGTTGGGACGGACATCGCCGCACAAAGAAAGAACGTTCCGATGAAAACCAAACTCGCCACAGTAAAAAGTCGTTTCATGTCGCTGCCTCCTTTTGGTTTAGTGTTTGTGTTGCCTATAAACCCCGCCGTCTTCCACCCGGCGTGAAAACCGTTTGGGTCGAGAGTGCCTCCAAAAAACCTTTACTGTGGCCGGTTGCGCCCATGAAATCAATAGGCCACAAAACTCGGAAGATAGAGAGCGATCTGGGGAAAAAGAAGCATGATCACGAGATACGCACACAAGGCCAGCACAAAGGGAAAGGCCCCTTTGAAGATGACTTCCAGCGGCACATCCTTGGCGATCCCGCTGACCACATAGACATTGATTCCGACCGGCGGCGTGATCACGCCCAGCTCGGTCACAAGGACGATCACCACGCCGAACCATATGGGGTCATAACCGATGGCGATGGCGACGGGGTAAAAGATGGGGATGGTCAACAGGATCATCCCCAGGGCGTCCATAAAACATCCCCCTATGAGAAAGAAGAACATGATGACCAGCATGATGCCCCAGGCGGGAAGAGGCAGGCCCGTGACCCAGCCGGACAGGGTGCTGGGAATTGTGGTCACTGCCAGAAAGTGACCGAAGACCGTTGCGCCTGCCACGATCATGAGAATCATGCAGGTGGTTCGCGTCGAAGAAAAGAGTCCCTCCACAAACCCCTTCCAGGACAGCTGTCCACTGACAAGGGGAATCAGCACTCCTCCTAAGGCCCCTACGGCTCCTGCCTCGGTGGGTGTGAAAACACCGATGAAGAGCCCGCCCATCACCAGAAGGAACAAAACGACCACTTCAACAAGACCGGTGAGAGACTTGATCATGTTTTTGAAACTCTGCTTTTCCACGCGGGGCGCGATGTCGGGTCTCAAGGTAACCCAAATATAGATGGTCAGCATGAAGAGAATGGAAAGAAGGATCCCGGGGAGGATTCCTGCCATAAAGAGCTTACCGATGGATTGCTCGGTCATGATTCCATAGACGATAAAGATCGTACTGGGCGGTATGAGAATGCCGAGACTACCCCCGGCCGCAACGGTCCCGGTTGCCAGTTCGTCACGATACTTCAGCCTCTTCATCTCCGGCAGGGCGACGGACGCCATGGTCGCCGCCGTCGCATTGGTGGACCCGCAGATGCTGGCGAAGAAGGCGCAGGCCCCGACCGTGGCCATGGCCAGGCCTCCCTTCAGGTGTCCGAGCCAGGTAAAGGCGGCATCGTAGAGCTTGCGGCTGAGTCCGGCGTAAAAAAGGATTTGCCCCATGAACACGAACAAGGGAACAACGGTCAGGTCATAGGAACTGAAGACCGAATAGAAGTCTTTGATAATGATATTCAGGGCCGCTTCCGGTGAAACCAGATATCCAAAGCCGACAAGGCCCACGAGAGCCATGCAGAAGGCTACAGGAAAGTTCAAGAAGAGGAGGGCGAGGAGAACGAGGATGCCGACGATGCCGACGTGTATGGGGTTCATCATTTTCCTCGCTTTGTCCAAACGTGTAGGAGATTGACCAGGATGGCAAGGCTGAGGCAGAAAAAGCAGAGAGCCATGCAGTAAACGATGGGATAGAAGGGGAGGAGTAAGGTCGGTGTGACTTCGCCGGCCGCCTTCATATCTCTGGAGAGAAGAAGAGCCTGCCAGACGAGCACGAGAAAAAGGGAGATGCCAAGGAGATGGCTAAAGGTTTCGATGACCAGCTGCTTGCCTCTTGATAGGCTTTGTACCAGAAGCTCAACGGCCACATGCCCCTTTTTCAACATCGTGTAGGGCATGGCAAAGGCCGCTAGGACAGCCCCTGAAAGGCCCACAATGTCATAGGTCCCCGTGATGGGGCTGTTGAAGAGATATCTCATGAAGATATCGGCGCAACTCAGTACCATCATCAGCACGAGAGCGGCAGACGCTACCATGTTGAAGAAAGAACTGAAACCCGTAACGACTTTCTCGAAAAAGGATGCTTTCATGGTGATGTCAAGCTCCTTTCTTTAGCTGGAGCATAGGCTGTTTTGCCCAGAATGTCAAAACCGGGGACCAATCCCCTTAGGTGACCTCGTAGACCGTTATGATGACTTCGTTTAGGAGCCGTTCACCTGTGGCCACGGCGACGATCCTGTGCAACCATTGATACTTCGGTGCGCCGGTTTCGAAAACAGGTCTGGTTCTGAAATAGTACTCCCTGGGATGGACCTTTTCTCCTCTAGCCAGCCGCCCCATCACTTCCTTTGATCCGCTCCGAATCCCTTGGTTCAAGACATAGATCAATGCGCCGTCATCCGTCTCAAGGGTGTACCTCGCCTCCAGTTCCGCCGTGCCGTCCGACAGGACGAGCTGCCAGTCTGCGCCCCCGGGCAAGACTTTTCCAGAGAGCCTGGAGCCCGCAAAGGAGCCTCCTAGGATGGGGATGATCCTTCTTTCTCCGTACGGGGTGCTTCCCACAATCATAGGCGGACCCACTTCAACGCTGGAGGTGTAGAGCATCCGAAAGGATGGTTCAACGGGAACCGTTCTGAGTTCTTTAAGTGCCATGGATACCTCCCATGCAGGCCCTTGGCCGCAAGCAAAGCATTTGTTATTGAGCCTTTCTCATTGATCAATGATCAAAAGCCATTGGTCACAGACTTGAAACAGAAAAGGTGTTGCTCAAGGAGCAATAGTCAATGATCGATGTTCGGTTCCGGGCCGGCCTCTGACTCTGACTGCATGTCCCAGCCGCCGCCGAGGGCCTTGTACAGGGCAACCAGGTTGGTCGATAGCGTGCGGGTGCTCTGGGCCAGCGCCTCTTCTGTTACGAACAGCGACCGCTGGGCCTGAAGCACGTTGAGAAAATCGGTCTGGCCCTCTGTGTAGAGTTTGATCGACAGATCAACCGCCTTCCGGTTAAAGGCAACGGCATCCGCGAGCGCCTTCCGGCGTTCCTGCTCCTTATCCAATGAGATCAATGCGTCTTCTACCTCCTGAAGAGCGGTCAGGACCGTCTTCTGAAAGGCAAGGAGGGACTGCTCCTGCAAGGCCTCTCGCTGCGCGATGTCGGACCGGACACGGCCCATGTCGAACACCCGCCAGCTCGCTGAGGGACCAATGCTCCAGAGCCGGCTGGTCCAGTCCAACCACGAACCGAGTTCGCTCGACCTGAGACCCACCGAACCGGAGATGAAGAACCTGGGAAAGAGGTCGGCTTCGGCGACCCCTATCCGTGCGGTGGCTGCGTGAATCTCGGCCTCTGCCTGCCTGATGTCAGGGCGTCTGCGAAGCAGCTCGGATGGGACACCCAGCGGAGCTGAAGGAGGAGCCGTTGGAATGGCCAAAGCCGGCGTCAATTCCTGAATCAGCGCTGCAGGCGCTCTGCCCAGCAGAACACTGAGGCTGTAAATCGCCTGCCGCGCAGATGCCTCCAACAGGGGGATCACGGCGGCTGTGGTTGCCGCCTGGGCCTCGGCGTTGGCCACATCCAGGCCGCTTGCGAATCCCCCTTCGAATCGCTGCCGCGTCAGCTTGGCGCTGTGTTTCTGGGCCTCGAGGTTCTGCCGGGCAATGGAGATTCTCTCCTGGAAGGCTCGAAGGTCAATGTAGTTCCTCGCCACCTCGGCCGTGAGCGTTACGAGCACGTCGCGGCGAGCTTCCATGGTGGCCCGGAGATCCGCATCGGCAGCCTCGATGCCTCGTCTGACGCCTCCGAAGATATCCAGCTCCCAGGCTGCATCAAAGCCTGCAAAGTACTGGTCGGTGGTCACGCTGACTGTATCGCCCGTGCTCCGGCCTGCGGAGGTCGTTGGGGAGACGGACGCCTCACTGCGCTGGTAGGACGCCTTGGCGTCGACGGTCGGCCCGAGAAAAGACCCCGCCACTCCCCTTGCGGCTCTGGCCTGGCGCACGCGGGCTTCAGCGAGCTTGAGGTCGAGATTCGATTCCACAGCCTGTTGGATCAGGGATTGCAGCATCTTGTCGTCGAAGACCGTCCACCATCGGGTCAGGTCCTTTTCGGCAGGGGTGACGGCGGGCAAAGGCGGCGGCCCTGCCCACTCGGCAGGGACAGGCATGTCAGGCGATTTGAAGTCCGGCCCGACGGCGCATGCCGCCACCATGATAATGCAGAGCAAAAACATCAGCGCCAGGACATGGTTGAGTCTTTCAGAAGACGAGTTATTGGTGGACCACATATTGCGATTCCTATGCCTTGAGCAGTTTATCGCCGAAAGCAATTGAGTCAGAAAGAAATTGAATGTTGAATGTCGAACAGGGAATTCCGAATAACGAAGTATGAGGGCGATTGGAGTTCACTTCAGCGTTCGTCATTCCTTATTCGATATTCTGCGGTTTACCCGCCTGGCGGGTTCGCTTTTGACTTTCTCACCCCTGCCTGCCATTACTCATACCGCAAAGCCTGAATGGGATCCAGGCGCGAGGCTTTCCAGGCCGGATAAAATCCGAACGCAATGCCCACGCCTGCCGACACCAGGACTGCCGCTGCAATGGCTGCGGGCGAAGTCTCCACGGGCCATTTCAGGAAGAGCCAGACGAGGTAGGAGCCGCCATGGCCCAGCAGAATTCCCAGGGCGCCGCCGACCAGGCAGAGGGCGACCGCTTCGATCAGGAACTGGCGCAGGATGTCGCGACCTCTGGCCCCGACAGCCATGCGCAACCCGATCTCCCGGGTCCGTTCAGTGACAGACACAAGCATGATATTCATGATCCCCACGCCACCCACCACAAGCGAAATCATGGCCACGCACAGCAGCAAGTTGGTCATCAAAGTCGTGGTGGACGTGAGGGTCTTGGTCATCTCGGTCATGTCGCGGATGGTGAAATCCTCGGGCTCACCCGGCCGGATCCGGTGTCGTTCACGCAGCAACTCGGTGATTTGCTGAATGGCCGTGGGGATCTCCTCCGAGCTTCGGGCGGCAACCAGAATCTGGTCAATGTTGGCAAAGCGCACGGGCATCGGGCTATCGGCAGCCTGTACGGCAGAGCGCTCCGGATAAAGCTCCGGTTGTCCACCTGGATAGATGTTGCTCAGGGTGTTCGTGGAATCGCTGGAACCGCTGCTGGTGCTCTGATTGGCCGTGGTGAGCGTGGAACCTGTGACACGGTATTTGACCGTGGTCCAGGGCGCCAGGAGAATGTCGTCCTGGTCGCTGCCCATCATGTTGGCTCCCTTGGCGCTCAACACCCCCACCACTCGAAACAACACGTTCTTAATGCGGATTTCCTTTCCAATGGGAGACTCCCCCTGGAACAGTTCCTTGACCAGGGTTTGACCTAGCAGGCACACCTTGTTGGCATTGAGTACGTCCCGATCCGTGAAGATTTCTCCCTCAGCGAGGTCGCTCCAGTCTCGCACGTCTAGGAAGGCAGAGGTCGTGCCGAGCATGGTAGACGGAACCCAGTTGCGGTTTCCGTAGACGACTTGGGTTCGAGCTCTCACGATGGGTGCGGTGGTGCGAACAGCCGGGCAATCCCGCAGAATGGCCTCGCCGTCTTCGGGAGTCAAGGTCGTGCGACTGCCCACACCGAAGGTCACTCCTCCGCTGGTGGCTGTGCCCGGCACGACGAGAAGCACATTGGCTCCCATGCTGGTAATGCTCTTTTGAATGGCCGAGGAAGAACCTTCGCCGATTTCCATCATGGCGATGACCGCCCCGACACCGATAACGATCCCGAGAGTTGTCAGCATAGCCCGCATGGGGTTTCGCCGCAGGCCGGTCATGGCGGTTTTGACGGTACGGTAAATCTTCATCCTTTTCACCCCCAATCCCCACCGTCGCAGTCGCAGCGGGGAAAGACAACGTGTGCTGGCAAAGCGACCGTTCGCCCTGAGGTATCGAAGGGCGAACAAAAAACTCTCTGCAAGGTCCGTTCGTGCTTCGATACCTCAGCACGAACGGATTAGAACCCGTTCAAGTTATCTCCTTGCCCCTGCCCCACGAAGCAAGGACAGAGACATATCTTCATAACCTATCCAACTCCTCCTCCAGAGGAAAGTCTTGCGGCAAGCGCAGGAACGCCGTCCGCGATGACCCCGTCGTGGATCTGGATGATGCGCCGGGCGTGGCGTGCCACATTGGCATCGTGCGTGACCAGGATAATGGTAATTCCATCTTCCTCGTTCAGGTGCTGAAACATAGCCAGGACGTCTTCGCTTGTATGGGAGTCGAGGTTGCCTGTGGGCTCGTCAGCAAAAACAAGGGAAGGCCGATTGATGAGTGCCCTGGCAATCGCCACGCGTTGCTGCTCGCCTCCAGAGAGCTGGGAGGGTTCGTGATGCAGCCGGTCCCCAAGCCCCACCCGCCCAAGCATCTCCACAGCGCGCCGCCGAGCTTCGCGATCGGACAAATGGTCGAAAGTGTAGGAGAGAGGCATGGCCACGTTCTCGAGAGCATTCGTGCGAGGCAGAAGGTTGAAGCTCTGAAAAACAAACCCGAGCTTTTGGTTTCGAAGCAAAGCACGTTGGTCGGCAGACAGATGCGACACCTCCCGGCCCTCCAGCCAGTACTCTCCGGAAGAGGGCCGATCCAGACACCCCAAAATGTTCATAAGGGTGCTCTTCCCGGAGCCGGATGCGCCCATAAGGGCGACCAGTTCCCCCTTCGCCACCCTGAGCGACACGCCCTTGAGCACAGGAACCGCGATTTCGCCGAGGGTGTAGGTCTTGCAGATATCATTTAGCTCGATCAATTCCATAAGCGTGCTTGCACCTTGAGCGAACCCGTTCGCCGATTACTTGGGTCGCGCAGCCCCTCCTCGTGGCGGAAACTTCGGTGTAAAGGGATTGGTGGCAACATCCTCTTTGTTGTTGCTTTGGGCTTGGATCCCAATGACGATGCTCATCTCTTCAGTCAAGCCTTCACCTTGAACTTCGGTATGGATACCGTCGGACAGTCCCTGTTGCACGCGGATCGGCTTCACATAGTCCCCTTCCGGAATCCAGAGGGCCGTGCGGTTCGTGGTTGCAGCGGAACCGGCCCCGGTTTTTGATGGAGACACCGAACCCCCTTCCGGTTTTCCCTTCCGGCCGGCCAATTTCTCAAAGGCCTCGCGGGCTTCCGGCACAACCTGTTCTGCGGACGGCCTCCACCTCAGGGCGGCGTTCGGCACCATCAGCACGTTGGTGCGGCGATCCAGTTCGAATTGCACGTTAGCGGTCAGATAAGGAAGCAACCGGCCGCTCGAGTTGTCGGTCACGATTTCCACCGTATAGGTCACGACATTCTGGGTCATCGATGCATTCAGCCTCACCTTGCCTACTTCGCCCCGGAAGGTCTCCCCGGGAAAAGCGTCTACCGTGAAAGTCACAGGCAGGCCGGGGCGAATCTTGCCGATGTCCGCCTCATTCACCGCCACCCACACCTGCATGCGTCTGAGGTCCTTGGCGATCAGGAATAGGCTGGGCGCGTTCAGGCTTGCCACCACGGTCTGCCCTATGTTCACCCTGCGGTCGACAATGACTCCCTTGACCGGTGACTTGATGGTACAGTAACCGAGGTTCCGCTGGGCGCGACGGAGAACGGCCTCTGCCTGGGCCAGACTTGCCTTGGCCTGCAAGGTGGCTGCCTTGCCAACCGCGACATTGGCCACGGCCGTATCATAAGCGGACCGGTAAGCATCGTAGGTCGATTGCGCCAGTGCTTCAGACGGCCCGAGCTTCTGGGCCCTTTGCCAGTCTCTCTCGGCCTGGTTGAGCTTGGCCCTCAATTGCTCCATGTCGGCTTCCGCGCGCTGGACAGCCGCAGTGGCCGACTGGACTTGCGCCTGGGCTTGAGCCTCTTCTGCGGCGTAGAGGGAATCGTCGATTTTCGCGAGCACGGTCTCAGCCTCCACTGGGGACCCATAGTCCACGGTTTTGCCGTTGGCATCCTTCCCGAAATAGAGAATCTGGCCCGCGACCTGGGCGCCCACGTTGATGACCTCTTCGGGCTGAATCGTCCCCGTGGCTCGTATGGAAACAAGGAGGTCTCCACGGGTCACCTGGTCCGTTCGAAAAGCCGCGGTCTGAGCGTTTCCGCGCTGCAAGTACCAGCCGACTACACCGGCGACCAACCCCAACACCACAGCAATGACGAGGATTCTTTTAAAGAGGCCCCCTGCTCCGGTTCGGGCCTTAGCGCTTACAGGTCCTTGTTCTGTATTCATTTGGAATGTCCTGTTGAACTGGGTTTTTATTCTCTTCTCCTTCAAGTCGTTTCTTTGCCAGGAAAGGTTACAGAAAAATTCTTGTAACCTTTCCCAAATTCATGACGACTTCAAGAGTGAAGGCCGAACTTCGGAAAAGCACAGGTAGCATAACAGGAAAAAGGCATTCGATGAAGGCAAGAATGAGCTTGTTCTGTGTAGTCCTACTGACCGCGGTTGCTATTGCAATCCCGCCCCTCCTCTTTGCCGATCATGAGGAAGGCCGCAACAGGCAACGCGAAAGACACCGTGGCAGTGACCATCGCCCAGGAGATCTGAAACCCGTGACCAACCCGGCATACAAAGAACACTGCGGCGCCTGTCATTTTAACTACCACCCTGAGCTGTTACCCTCTAGCTCATGGAAGAAAATCCTCCTTCAGCTCGAAGATCATTTCGGGCAGTCTTTTGAACTAGATCCGGAGGCTCAGAAGGCCGTCCTGGATTACCTGGAGACCAATGCCGCAGAGCGCTCCATGTCCAAGCGCGCAGCCAGGATTATGAAAAGCGTGGGCGGCAGCACCCCCGTGCGAATTACCGAGGTCCCTTATATCAGGGACAAGCACCGGAAGGTCTCTGCGTCGGTGCTCAATCGGCCGTCCATCGGCTCTTTGTCGAACTGTACGGCGTGTCACAGGAGGGCGGAAGAGGGGAACTATGACGACGACTATGTCGTCGTTCCTGAATAGGACACTGAACCGGCTCGCTGCGCCCCTTGCTCCTGCGATCACGCCGGCCTAGTCCTTTCGCATCAGGATTGGCTTCTTGTAGAAGGGTTTCTGTGGTAAAAAGTCACCCACAGCTCAGTCGGGTGACCTTAAACAATGCAGAATGACGCGGTCAGATCCAGTGATGCGGAAATCGTTCGCCAGGTTCTTGATGGTAACGTCAATGCTTTTGAGTTCGTGATCCTGAGGCATCGTGGTCTCGTGCTGAGCATTGTGAAAAAGCATGTGCCGGAGGAGGCGATTGAAGAAACTGCTCAGGAGGCTTTTGTAAGGGTTTACCAGTCCCTGCCGACATTCAAAGGAACAGGGAATTTCAGTCAATGGCTCTCTTCCATCGCCCTGAGGTCCTGTTATGACTATTGGCGCAAGGCTTATCGATCTCGGGAGATTCCCTTCAGCGCCCTGACCGAGAATCACTCCCAATGGCTGGAAGAGGCGATTTCAAAGATGCCCGAGGAGGCCCCTGATGAACGAGAGCCTCAAAGGGAAGCGAGAGAAATTCTGAATTGGGCGCTCGGGAAGCTCTCGGCCGGGGACAGGATGATCTTGGAACTGGTGTACCTGGAGGGACTCCCCGTGCAGGAAGCGGCGGAGCTTCTGGGATGGAGCAAAACCAATGTAAAAGTGCGTTCATTCAGGGCCCGGATGAAACTGGAGAAGCTCCTTAGGAAAGTGAAAGACCAAGGGGGGAGGGGGCGATGAGGTTTAGGGTTTCAGAAAATGAGTCGGTGAAAAAGGCATTTCGAGATGCCTACTCGGCAAAGGGAAGGGGTGAGATCGGGGAGGAGTGGCAGTCTCAGGTTATGAGGCGCGTCCGGCAGATCGGCCCCCTAAGTCCTGCCGCAGGCTTCTGGCTGGCCTTTGAAAGCATGGTGTGGAGGCTCGCGCCGGTGAGCTGTGCTCTGGTCCTTGTGCTAACCTTCTTTTTCATGAACATGGAGCTGGAAGTTGACTCCGATTACCTTGGCACCATGGCAGCGGAGATGGAGAAGCCGAGTTTGGTGGAACTCTTTGACCTTGAGGGGTAGTGATGAAAAAATGGAAACTGATCGTAGGGGTCGCTCTTGTGTTTGTCCTAGGCTTGCTGGTGGGTTCTCTGGGAACCCGGTTCTATCACAAGGACTGGTCGGAGCGTTTCTTTCAAGAGCCCTCTGCCAGGAAGTCGGTGATCCTGAAAAAACTGACCAAAGACCTTGGGTTGACTGAAGCGCAGCAGAAGGAGTTCAGGGGCATTGTTGAAGAGACGGACAAAAAGCTGGAGGCGTTCGGTCTGGAGAGAAGGTCTGCCGTCAAGGCGATTCTTGATGAGAGCTTTTCCCGAATGAACGAAAAGCTCGATCCCGAGCAACAGAAAAAGCTGGATGAACTAAGAGCGAAGCACGAAGCACGCATCAAGGACAAGAAGAGAAGACACCATTTCCCGTGAACCTAGAGCCAATTCTCCAAGCGAAGTCCGGGGATTCTGCTGAATTCTTTGATATTGTTCGTCACCAACGTCATGGACGCACTCACAGCGTGTGCTCCGATGAGCATATCCATGGCCCCGATCAACTTCCCCTCTTTTTCCAAGAAAGCTCTTATTTGCCCATACCGATAGGCAGCCTCTCCGTCAAAAGGAAAGATCTCAAGAGGAGCCAGAAAAGCGTCCAGCGCATCCCGGTTCTGCTGAGGTTTGCTGCTCTTGGCTACACCGTACTCAAGTTCCGAGAGGGTGATGGAGGAAACGGACAAATCGCCCAGGTTGAAATCCTTCAGCCTTGAAAGGATCTGAGGCGGTTTTCCTTTGATCATGTAGATGCAGATGTTTGTGTCGAGCATAAATCGCATCAGAGTTCCTCCCGAACCTGAACGAGCGGCTGCTTCCTTTCTGCCATGAAGTCCTCGGTGAAGAGATTTAGGCTGTTAATGAGGGAATCCCATGCATTGTCTTTGGGTGTGAGGATCACATTCCTTCCTACACGTTTGATGTAAACCTCACTACCTTCCAACTTGAATTCCTTCGGTAGCCGGACAGCCTGGCTCTTGCCGTTCTTAAAAATCTTGGCAGTATTCATGTAATATCCCCCCACCCTATATATACTCAAAAGTATATACCTGAAGCTGTCGGACGTAAAGGGTTGGATCCCTTTTTTGTGATTTTTTTCTTGACACCCGATTTCCCTAATGCTATTAAGTAAATCACAATTAACGCTGCTGATAACCACAAATGTATCAGGATAACAGAAAGATAAATAGCCTAATGATAATAGACAAAAACAGAATACAGCTGATACCAATGAAGCAATTAGTCGGTTTGAAGCGTTTTTTCTTGCCTATTTTGGTGAATTCCGCCCGTGTTATCAGAACGGCTAGGATCTAATTGCGATATTATTTCAAAATGTTATTCAAGATAGTCATGTAAAACCCAACGATAGCCTAATGGCTCTAGGACAGCCTGGATGGCCAACCGAAGCACCAAAGAAGATACAAAGAACCGCATCATCGATTCGGCAAAGAAGCTTTTTGCAGAGCAGGGGTACCTCAAAACCACCGTGGTGGATATCTCCAAGCAGGCAGGCCTTTCCGAAGCGGCTCTCTACGAATATTTTCAAGGCAAAGAGGATCTTCTGCTGGCGATTCCGGATCTCTGGGTTTCGGATTTGCTCGCCGACGTTCAGGAGCAGCTCTTCGGCATCAAAGGGGCTGCGAATAAACTCAGAAAATATCTTTGGTGGAACATGCGACGCATCGAGCAGGCGCCGCTGGATGCCAAGATCGTCTATCTCTTCCTCAAAACCAATGCCAACTTCATGAACACCCCGGTCTATGCCAACGTGAGAAAGCTCTATGCGCACCTCGTCGATATCTTTGAGGAAGGGAAAAATACCGGCGAGATGAGACCCGACCTCAATTCCTATGCAGCCAGAGATATCTTCGTGGGCACCATGGACCACGTGGTGACCCGCTGGCTGTTAAAAGATATGTCCTATTCCCTTTTCGAGAACCTTGAACAGATTTTTGAACTCATGGCGAACGCTTTCATCCAGGGAGAGTCCAAGGTCACGGCTGA
The DNA here is from genome assembly GCA_963702565.1 of uncultured delta proteobacterium. Classification (GTDB taxonomy): domain Bacteria; phylum Desulfobacterota; class DSM-4660; order Desulfatiglandales; family HGW-15; genus CAVPDE01. Next base: position 140,009 of record CAVPDE010000022.1, read on the forward strand.
GAGAGAGAACGGTTCTAAGGAAAAGGGCGGGACCATTGGTGAAAATGCTGCTGGGGCAGCCCCCCAGGGCAGTCAGGCTTTGTCTTTGAGTGATTCAAGTGTGCAACCTTAAGCGTGTTCCTTTTGGTCATTAGTCATTTGAGGTGAATTCTTTAAGGAGGGTGAAACATGGCAAAGGTATTGTTTGAATGGGATTACTCGAAATATCCCGGGGCGAAGAAGTTCCCCCACCTGTTCAAGCCCATCCAGGTCGGCAACCTGATGGTCCCGAACAGGATTGTCTATGCGGCAACGGAAGACAACCTCAACAGCCACGACGGGTTCGTGACCGATGCGGATGTGGCCTACATGCGCAGCAGGGCAGAGGGCGTGGTGGGCGGCATGTGCTTCATGCAGGGCGTGTACATGGACCCGGACCGCAAGGGCCAGGGCTACGTCGGCCAGGCTGCCTGCTGGGATGACAAGTTCATCCCGGGCCTGAAACGGCTTGCCGATGCGATCCACTCGCAAAAGGCGATTGCCGGGTTCCAGCTCATGGACTGCGGCCGAGTCGGCGCTGTCGAAGTGGACCATGGCAAGGGCCCGTCCACGGTTCCGCAGCGTCTCCGGATCTTCCGGCCCATGTACGAAATGAGCAAAGACGACATCAAGCTCATGATCAAGCAGCACCTCGACTCGGCGAGAAGAGGGCTTGATGCAGGATTCGACGTGATGGAGATCTCCGGAATCGTCGGCTACCTCATTTCCAACTTCATTTCCAGCTACACGAACAGAAGAAAAGACGAATACGGCGGAGACATCCGGGGCAGAATGAAGGCCGTGGTGGAAATCATCGAAGGGCTGAAGAAGATTTGCCCCAAGGATGTTCCCGTGGGCATCCGGCTCTGCGCTGAAGAGCTTCTGGACGACGTGCGCGGCAACACACCGGAAGAATCCATGATGTCCTACAAGATCGCCGAAGAGGCGGGAATCGACTACTTCAGCGTGACCGCCGGATGGCAGGAGTCCATTGTTCCGGTCATCAGCCGTGACGTGCCTCAGGGAAGCTGGCTCCATCTGGCCAAGCGCTCCAAGGAAAACGTGAAGGTTCCCATTATGATGGCCTACCGGCTCTTTGACCCGTCCATTCCTCACAAGGCCATCGAGAAGGGCGATCTGGATATCTGGGAAATGTGCAGGCCCATGATTGCAGATCCTCTGCTTCCCAAGAAGGTGCTGGAGGGCAGGGAGCAGGACATTCGCTGGTGCGTCGCCTGCAACCTCTGTCTGGCGAGACTGTTCCGTGATGCTCCCATGACCTGCTACATCAACCCCCTGTGCGCCCATGAGCACGATCCGAAGTACACGAATCCGCCGCCTGCGGATCCCAAGAAAAACATCATGATCGTGGGAGCGGGTCCGGCCGGTCTGGAGTGCGCCTACATGGCGGCCCAGAGAGGCCATGATGTGCACGTGTACGACAAGCGAAAAGAGCTCGGGGGAACTATTCTCGAAGCGTCGAGAGCTCCCTACGGCGACGACGAGCTCATGACCTGCATCCGCTACCAGAAGGTGCAGTGCGAAAAGGCTGGGGTCCAGTTCCATCTGGGGACCGAGGTGACCGAAGACCTGATCAAAGAGGAACTGCCTGATAGCGTGGTTCTGGCCACAGGTCCCGTGTACCCGACCAGCAAGGCGCCGGGCTTTGACAAGGCCAAGGTGGTCAACGTGCTCGACGTGCTCAGAGGCGATGCCAAGGTGGGAGACAACATCGTGGTCTGGGGCAACAGGAAACCGGGCATCGGCGTGGCCCTCTCCCTCGCCAAGCAGGGAAAGAAAGTGACCCTCGTTGGAAAAGAGAAATCCGCTGGATTCGATATCAACCCGTCCTTCAAGTGGCGCTACATGATCTTCCTGAGGCAGAACGGGATCAAGGCGTACAACGACTGCGAGATGGACGAAGTGAATCCCGGCGAGATCATCGTTAAAACCTATGACGGATACCGTTTCCCAGTGAAGTGCGACACGATCGTCGTGACCGAGCGAGTGCCGAATGAGAACCTCAAGAACGCGGTTCAGGCCGAGGGCATCGAGCTCTTTGTGATCGGCGATGCCCTTGTACCCCGCAACATGTCGAGCGCGGTGCATGACGGATTTCACATTGGTGTCAGGATTTAAGGAGGTCAACCATGGCATTCGATGCAGAAAAAGAAATATCCAAATTGTGGGGTGACTTGCACGCTGCCCAGAGCGAGATCGGCCGCACCTACTTCCGGTGGCGGCAGGCGGCCCTGGCGGTTGCAGGTCCGAAAGCGAACCCTCTGGACGTCAGCCTGAAGGCGGCGGAGATCATCGGGAAAGAACTGGGCAAGCAGTCCCTGCCGCGGCTCAACTTCCTCAAAGGGGAAGAGACCTGGATGAGGAGCCTTGCAGGCGGCATGGCGATTCAGTGGATCATGCAGGGCGCCATCGTGAAGATCGAGAAGAGCGATAAACCCTCCGAGATCTTCATCAAGTGGGAAAGGTGCCCCTGGCCGTCCTTTCACAAGGAGTACGGCGTGAAAATGGAAGAGGACGTCCTCTGCTGCGACAGGATCCTTCAGAGCATCCTTCCGGATGTGAACACCTTCTTCAACGTCAACTACAAGATTGAGACCTTGAAGGCGATTCCGAGAGGACAGGGCGTTTGTCTGAGAAGACTTTATAAAGCTTAAGACACAGGAGAAGAGAAATGGCTGCACAAATCGATCTTAAGAAATGCACCATGTGCGGAGGGCTTGTTCAGCCTCTTTGCGTAGAAATATGTCCGGACAAGGCTATCCGGGTGCAGGACAACCGCGCTGTGGTCACGGAGTTCCTCTGTGAGGATTGCAATGAGTGCGGTGTGGCCTGCCCTGACAGGGCCATCAAGTGCACGGTGGATACGACAACCTTTTAACACAGCATGCTGCGGGGAGGGATCTTGCCGTCTCGGCCTCTCGTCGAGCCGGCAAGACGCTCCCTTTTCGCCGGAGGCGCAAGACCATGAAAGTCAATAAAATTGATCACATTTGCATAGCGGTTAAGAATCTGGACGAGGCGAAAAAGGTCTGGGAACCCATCATGGGCAAGACCAAGGCGGATGATGAATACATCGATGAGCCGGAGAAGATCAAGGTCGCCCGCTACTGGGTGGGGGAAGTCGGCTTTGAGCTGATGGAATCCACCACCCCGGACGGGGATGTGGCGAAGTTCATCGAGAAGAGAGGCGAGGGCGTGATGCTCATCAGCTTCAACGTGGACAACACCCGCAAGTCCGTCGATGAGCTCAAGGGGAAGGGCTATCCCTTTATCCCCGACAAGAGAGGCGAGGTCGCAAGGCCCTTCAGGGATTGTGAGTTTGCCTTCATTGCTCCCAAGAAGGTGAACGGCGTGCTTCTCGAAATCATCGACTACAAGTGGAATGAGTTGAAGAAGAAGTAGACAGGACCGCTTTCATGGGAAAACAGTACATCGACTATGAGATCTATCTTGTCAACGTAGATCCCGACAAGTGTGACGGGTGCGAGAAGTGCATCATCTACTGCCCGGTGGACGTGTTTGATTTCTCGATCAAGGCCACCCCGGCAAGGCCTCAGAACTGCCTGGGCTGCCGAACCTGCGAAGCGGTCTGTAAATCCAAGGCAGTGATTATTACGGAAATATGAGCAAAGAATGGAGTTTTGGAGTACTGGAGTATTGGAGTACTGAAGCCCCTCTATCGCATTTTTCCAGTCCTTTGTCACTGCGTTTTCCCCATTACTCCATCACTCCATTATTCCAGTACTCCAGCTCTTGATTGAGGTGATTTTATGGCTGATGCAATCATGATTATCGGTGCGGGCGTTGCCGGCATCAACTGCGCATTGAACGCCGCCAAATACGGGACCAAGGTCTACCTTGTCGATGACACCGCCAGCATCGGCGGCATGATGGCAAGGCTTGACAAGACCTTCCCGACCAATGACTGCTCCATCTGTATAGAAGCGCCCCAGATGTACGAGGTGGACAACCACCCCAACATCGAGATCATGACCAACACGGAAGTGAGGAAGGTGAGCGCCGCGAACGGGGGCTTCAAGGTCAGGCTCGTCAAGAAAGCCAAGTTCATTGACGAGGAAAAATGCACGGGATGCGGGGAGTGCATGAAAGCGTGCCCTGTGACCGTGCCCCATGAGATGGACGGCAAGGTCGGAGGAACCAGGAAGCTGATCTACATGCCTTTTCCCCAGGCGGTTCCCAATGTGGCGGTCATTGACCAGAACTGCCGCTCCGGAAAGATGCGAGCCAACGGCGCCTGCGTCGGAGGGTGCGTCGTCGATTGCAGCCAGTGCCGGGAGTGCCCCATTGCCTTGTGCGTCGCGGCCTGCAAGAAAGAGGGCAAGGACGCGGTTCGCCTGTGGCAGGCGGCCAAGAACGTCGATCTCGATGTCAAGAGCATCGTGGTCGCCTCGGGGATCACGGATGCCCAGCCGCCCAAAGGTCTTCACGGCTACGACGTCTACGACAACGTGATTACCTACCTCCAGTTTGAAAGGCTGATGAATGCCGGCGGACCCACGGCAGGCCACATTATCCGGCCGTCGGACAAGAAGCACGCCCACAAAATCGCCTGGATTCAGTGTGCTGGCCGGGGCCTGGATCATGGCACGCCCTACTGCTCCAAGATATGCTGCATGGTCGCCCACAAGCAGGTGATCATTACGAAGGAGCACGATGCGTCTGTGGAGACGATCATCTACTACAATGATCTCAAGGCGTACGGGAAGGGATTCTGGAGCTTCCACCGTAAAGCCAAAGAGCAGGGAACCAAGTTTGTCAGGGCCAGGCCCTATGACGTCTTTGAAGTTCCGGAAACCAAGAATCTCATCGTGCGCTATGAGGATCTGGAGACAGGGGCGTTGAAGAAGGAAGAGGTGGAACTTCTGGTTCTTTCCACGGGCCTTTTGCCGAGCGAGAGAAACGAACGGCTCGCAAAAGTGCTCAAGATCCCGCTCGACAAGCTCGGGTATTTCAAGGAGAAGGATCCGTTCCTGGCTCAACTGGAGACCGATGTGCCCGGAATCTATTTGTGCGGAGGAGCGACCGGGCCGATCGACATTTCCGAGTCGGTTGTTCAGGCCACGGCCGCAAGCATGAAAGCAGTGCTCCGAAAAAGTTAGGAGTGATGGAGCAATGGAGTACTGGAGTGATGGTTTCTCAATACTCCATTACTCCAACACTCCAGTACTCCAGCTCAGGATAGAATGTTGGGAAGGCATCCTGTTCGGGTTCTAGTGAGGAATGTCTGATGGACAATGAACTGAGAATTGGCGTTTTCGTCTGTGACTGCGGTTCAAACATCGCAGGGGTTGTAAAGGTGCCTGAGGTCGTGGAGTATGCCAAGACGCTCAAGAACGTGGCCTATGTGGATGAAGGCAAATGGTCCTGCTCCGTGGATGCGCTGGGCTCCATGCAAAGGGCGATCAAGGAAAACAACCTCAACCGGGTGGTGATTGCCTCCTGCACGCCCAGGACCCACGAACCTCTGTTCAAGGCAACGGTGAAGGAGGCCGGGCTCAATCCCTATCTGCTGGAGTTCGTGAGCATTCGGGAACAGGTCTCGTGGGTTCACATGCTGGAGCCTGATGCGGCCACGCAGAAGGCGAAGGACCTGGTCAAGATGGGCGTAGCCAAAGCCGCGCTCCTGGAAGAAGGCCAGACGATCAAGCTTCCCGTGGGCCGGGATTGCATGATCATCGGCGGCGGAGCAGCCGGCATGAATGCCGCGCTCAACGTGGCGGAGCAGGGGTTCAAGGCGATCATTGTGGAAAAACAGCCTCACCTCGGTGGCCTCCTGAACAGGATCAACACGATCGGCCATGAGCACGGCGAGAAGTCTGCCGAGGAGATTCTCAAGGCTACCGAGGCGCGAGTAGAGACTAACCCCAACATCAAGGTGTACACCGGCGCGGAGATCGAAGAGGTCAAGGGTTATATCGGCAACTATAAGGTGAAGATCAAGGTCAACGGGGGCAGCGCGAGCTTCGACACGTCCACCATCATCGTGGCGACCGGCATGAGGGAGATTCCGCCTGACGGTCAGTACTTGTACGGTACGGATCCCAGGGTGGTCACCCAGCTTCAACTCGAAGGCATGCTCAAGAACCAGGACGTCGGCGATCCGAAGAGCGTGGTCATGATCAACTGCGTGGGTTCCAAGAACGACAAAAGAGGGTGCTGCAATGTGGGCTGCCCTGTGTCGGTCAAGAATGCGCTGGCCCTGAAAGATCACAACAAAGACAGAAAGGTTTATGTGCTCTACCGGGATCTCAGCATGGTGAGGGAGGAGCACTTTCACCTCGATGCCGCCAAGGCGGCAGGAGTGAAGTTCATTCGGTTCCCTGACGACAAGTACCCCGAGGTCGTGAAAGAGAACGGGAACCTCAAGATCAAGGTCTACGATATCCTGAGCGGAAGAGAGTTCACGCTGCCGGCCGATCTCCTGGTCCTGACCGTGGGATTCGAAGGGGACGAAACCATGGAAGCCCTGAGGGGGCATTTGAAGGTTTCGAGCAATGCAGAAGGCTTTTTTCAGGAGCGGCACATCAAGCTCGGGCCCCTTGATTTTCCGGCGGACGGCATTGCCCTGTGCGGCTGCGCCAAGAACCCCAAGATCTACAAGGAGAGCTGCGAGGAAGGCATTGGCGCGGCCATGAGAGTCTCGATCCCCATGAAGAACGAGCACATCGAGGCCGAAGGGATTGTGGCGGACATTGACTTGACCAACTGCAACGTCTGTGGACTTTGTTCGAAAAGGTGCCCTTACGGCGCCATCCTGGTCAATGAAGAGAAACAACCCTCCGTGGTCAAAGCCCTGTGCAAGGGGTGCGGCCTTTGTGCGGCCGATTGCCCCAAGGAGTGTATCACCATTGTCCACTACTCGGATGAACAGCTGATGGCCCAGGTCGATGCGGCCCTGGAAGAGGAGCCGGGAAAGAAGATCCTCGGGTTTGTGTGCCACTGGTGCGCCCTGGGCGGTGTGGACATGGCAGGGGTCAGCAGGCTCCAGTACCCGACCAACGCGCGGCTCATCAGGGTGATGTGTTCGGCCCGGGTTCCGATCAAACTCATCGAGCGGGCCTTTGAAAAGGGCGCTGCCGGAGTGCTCGTGGCGGGATGTGAGTTTCCGACCTGTCATTACATCACAGGAAACTATGCGTGCGAAACCAGGGTGAAGCGGGCCAAGAAGATCATCGGCAAAAAGGGATATGATCCGGAAAAACTGTGGAACGTGTGGTGCTCGGCAGCCGACGGGCCCAAATTTGCGAGTACCATGAGAGACATGGTGAAGGATCTGAACCTTTAATAATGGATAAACAAAGACTCTTCTCTTTGCGCTCTCAGCGTCTCTGCGGTGAGATTCTGTTGCGAGGATTAGGATGATGGATGCGAAGACAGCATTGGCGGAAAAATTTGGCGATGTTCGGATGTTCCGGACCTGTGAGCAGTGCGGGTGCTGCAGCTCGGCCTGTCCGATTACAGGAGTCAAGAATTTCAATGTGAGGCGGATCGTCAGGCACATCGAGCTCGAGCTGCCGGAGGATGTTGCAGCGACCTCGCTCCCCTGGCAGTGCACGACCTGCGGCCGTTGTGAAACCGTGTGTCCGAACGGCATTGCGATTCTGGATATCATGAGGCCCCTGCGCGCCATGACCCCCGAGGAGTTCGTGCCGGATGAAATTCCTCCGTGCGCTGCCGCCTGTCCTGCAGGGATTGATGTTCCCGGGTATGTGAGACTCATTGCCCAGGGAAAACCCGCAGAGGCTTACAAGTTGATCCTGGAGAAGGTCCCTTTCCCCGGTATTCTGGGAAGGGTCTGCATGCATCCCTGCGAGACCCAGTGCCGGAGGGGTGAAGTGAACCAGCCCATCTCCATCTGCTCTCTCAAGAGATACGCTGCGGACAGGGCCGACGGAGCCTTCCAAGTTGCCGTTCAGGCGAAGCCGAACACAGGACGAAAGGTGGCGGTCATCGGGTCAGGACCTGCGGGTCTCACGGCGGCCTTTTATCTGAGGAAGAAAGGTCATGACGTGACCGTGTTTGAATCAAAATCAAAACCGGGCGGCATGATGAGATACGGCATTCCCTTCTACAGACTGCCTGAAGAGGTTGTTGACAGGGAGATCAACCAGGTTCTAAGCACGGGCGTCAAACTCGAAACGAACAAGAAAGCGGGCAAGGACTTTACCCTGGATAAGTTGAAAAAGGACGGCTTTGAGGCGGTCTTTATTGCGACGGGGCTCCAGGAGAGCCGGAAGATTGACCTTGAAGGCGCGGGCATGCCGGATGTGTTGTGGGGCGTGGATTTTCTGAGAGACGTCACCGACGGCAGAGACATCCGTCTCAAAGACAGGGTTCTGGTGATCGGCGGCGGCAATGTGGCGGTGGACGTGGCGCTCACAGCCTTGCGGTCGGGCGCAAAAGAGTTGACCATGGCCTGCCTGGAGAGCAGGGAAGAAATGCCTGCCAGCTCATGGGAGATTGACCAGGCTGTTCAGGAAGGCGTCAAGCTCATGCCTTCCTGGGGTCCGCACCGCATCATCGGAGACAATGGAAAGATCAAGGCCGTCGAGCTGGTCACATGCACCTGCGTGTTCGATGAAAAAGGCGCTTTCTGCCCGGCCTTTGGAGAGGCGAAGGAAACCGTGGAAGCAGACCAGGTGATCTTGGCCATTGGCCAGGCTGCTGACCTTTCTTTTTTGTCCGGCAACGGCCAGGTCAAGTGTGAAAGGGGCCTGATCACGGCCAACCCCGAAACCCAGGAGACGGGGATGCAGGGCGTTTTTGCAGGCGGGGACGTGGGCAAAGGCCCAGGGGCCATTATCGATGCCATCGCAGCCGGAAGGCGGGCCGCCGCGGCCATCGACAAGTTCCTGGGCGGCGACGGGGTCATTTCGGAGCATTACGCGGATAAGCCGGATACAGGATCCTACACAGGCGCAAGGGAGCGCGGGTTTGCGGACCTTACCAGGGGCGCGGCGCCTCACCTGCCCCTGGAAGAGAGGAAGAGCTTCAAAGAGGTGGACCTTTGCTTCAGTGACGAACAGGCCGTGAGTGAAGCCAAGCGGTGTCTCCAGTGCGACCTCGAAATCAAACTGGCGAAAGCCATGCGCTCCTAACGGAAAGTAAGGACTGAGCGATGAGTAACGAGGACTGAGTGGATTTCCAAAAAGAGATCTGTTCTATTCCTCACTCAGTCCTCAGTCCTCAGTCCTCATCACTCATTACTTTGGTGGGGCGCCATGCGCTGAACCCATTCTCGATCGGAACATCTCGATCACCTTGGCCTTCTGACTCTCGTCAAGAAGGTTGTAGAAATTCACAAACAGATCGATGGGTTTTGAAACCATGTCCGGGATGTTCTGTGCCCGCTCTTTCATGAGACCGGCCAGTGCGTTGATATCCGGGTTTTCTTTGTCCATCTCCTCATGCACGATTCTGCGAAAGTCTTTTTTCCTTTCAATGGCATCAGCGATGCCGGCCCTGATCTCCTCCTTGCTCTTTTCATAACCCTTCTTCTGAATGTCGTTGAGATTCAATTCCTTCACGTGCCGATCCATTTTCCATAGAACAAAATCAGCGATGTCCTCGCCGTGAGGCCCCGGATGACAACCCATGCCGTGAAAGCCGGGAGGAAATCCCCTCGCCCATGATCCCCTGGGCCCATAGGCCATGGTGGCGCCGATCCCCACTAGAATTGCGAGGAAAAGGATAAGGGCTCCGATGACGGTCTTTTTTCTTCTGGTCATTGTCTTGTCCTCCTTTCATTCAGTAATTTGTTGGTGATCTCGCGAGCTTGTGAATAGAGTAGTCCTGAATTGTAAAGAGTGTTTTTCCGGGCTGTAAAAAAGTGTTGAAAAGATGTAAAAGCTTGTAAAAAGAGGCCGTCTTTATGGGTAACAAGGTTCTGCTTGTCGACGATGATGAAAAACTTCGGAAGCTCGTGGCAGAGTATCTGGAGGGGTATGGATTTCAAGTCACGGCCCTCCCGGACAGCCGATCCGTGCTTTCCACGATCCGGAACGAATCTCCGGATATTGTCATTCTCGACATCATGCTGCCTGGAAAAGACGGGTTGGAGGTGCTGAAAGAAATCCGTTCGGAATTCTCCGTGGCCGTGATTATGCTGACCGCAAAAGGCGACGATGCAGATCGCATTGTTGGCCTGGAGTTGGGGGCGGATGACTACCTGCCGAAGCCCTTTAACCCCCGTGAACTGTTAGCAAGGATCAAGGCTGTGACACGCAGGATACCGTCTCAAGCTGTGGGCGGAGCGGACGTGACTTCTCAGGCTATCCGACGCCAGCTCAAGGCGATCTTGAGCGCGGACGTGAAAGACTACAGCCGTCTCATGTCTGAAAATGAAATGGGGACCATTCAAACTCTGAAGAACTACCGCAGCCTGATTGCCTCCCATGTCCGCAGTCACCAGGGAAGAGTCGTAGACTCTCCAGGGGATAACCTGCTCGCAGAATTCGGAAGCGTCGTTCATGCCGCTGAGTGCGCGGTCGAGATTCAAAGGAACCTGAGCACCAGGAACAAGACTCTTCCCGATGCCAAGCGAATGGAGTACCGAATCGGCGTGAACCTGGGGGACGTGGTCATTGACAGGGGAAAACTCTACGGCGATGGGGTGAACATCGCTGCGCGAATCGAAAAACTTGCTGATCCGGGGGGTATTGCCGTCTCAGGCACGGTCTATGATGAAATCGAAAACAAACTCCCTTTAAGCTGTGAATTCATTGGAGAGCATACAGTAAAGAACATCCAGAAACCCATCCGGGTGTATCGGATTAAGATTTGATCGGCCTTGAGAGAAGCATCGTCCCGGAACAGCCATGGAGATGGTTTGTCAATAAGTGTTAAGGGAGTGTAAAAGTTTGTAAAAAGGGGTGACATCCATGGGTAAAAGGATTCTAATTGTAGATGACGACGAGAAGCTCCGCAAGCTGCTCAAGGAGTACCTGGAGGGTTATGAATTCCAGGTCCTCACGCTTGCAGACGGTGAAGCTGTGCTGAACACCATCAGGAAGGAATCGCCGGAGCTCGTTATCTTGGATGTCATGCTTCCGAAAAAAGACGGCCTGGAGGTGCTGAAGGAGATCCGCGCGGCATCCAAGGTTCCAGTCATCATGCTCACGGCCAAGGGCGAGGAAGCGGATCGGGTCGTCGGGCTCGAGCTCGGTGCGGATGACTACCTTCCAAAACCCTTCAGCCCGAGAGAACTCTTGGCGCGAATAAAAGCCGTGCTGCGAAGGCTGGAGCCGGGGATGAAACCGGCTGCAGGGGAGCGTGAAGGGCAGCGCGTTGAGGCAGGCAATCTCCTGCTCGACAAGGCGAAGCAGACCCTTTTGATTGAGGGAAAGGAGGTTGCCCTTTCTTCCACGGAGTACCGGGTGCTCAAGGTGTTGATGGAGAATCCCAACAGGGTCCTGAGCCGCGATCAAATCATGACCCTGGCGCAAGGCAAGGACTTCATGGCCTTTGACAGGAGCATTGACGTGCACATCAGCAAACTGAGGGCAAAGCTTGAATCAGACCCCCGATCCCCCAAGCGGATCAAGACCATATGGGGAAGCGGGTACATGTTCGTGCATTCAACATGAAACCGAGCAAGATTTACATCAAGATATTTTTTTCCTTCCTTCTCATCCTCATTATGACGGAAATCGTCATCTTTGCCCTTTTCGGGATCATTGTCGGCAGATACTTTCAGTCGGAATTCGACCACTACGCGTCAGCACAGGTCATGGTGGTCAAGGAGGTCATTGACAGCAAGATTAACACGGCATCGGACATGGAGCTGTCCAAGAACGAGCCCTTGAAGGACTTTATCCGCAACTGGGGAGAGGTTCTTGGTGCGCAGGTCTGGCTGCAGGATTCGGATGGTCGTCTGGTGGTGAAGTCTTTCTCCGGCGACCTGCCGGAGAAACGACTCGCCCTCCAAAGAGGGCGGTCGAGAGACCTCGGCGATTTCAAATTGTACCATGGTCACAAGAGAGGCCCCAAGCTCTACGCCGTCATTCCCATCAAGCTCACAGGTGAAAAGAGCGCCGAGCTCCATGTGCTTTTTGTCAAACGGGAACCCACCCATCCGGAAGAAGGGTTCGGCTTGGGCTTGGGAATCATCGGTGTGGTGATAGCACTTCTCGTGATGCCTGTGTCAAGATGGATTTCGAAACCCATCAACGAGCTCAGGCACTCGGCCCAGCGCATCGCAGAAGGGGACCTGTCGCACAGGGCCACGTTGAAAAGGAAAGACGAGATCGGCAAGCTAGGACGAGCCTTCAACCACATGGCGGACCGGCTGGAAAAAATGATTCGCGGAGGCAGAGAGCTCACGGCGCACATCTCTCACGAACTCAGGACGCCCCTGGCGCGGATTCGTATCGCGGAAGAGATGCTCAGGGAGAAGCTGGAGCAGCAGAATTACAGGAACCTCGAGAGATACCTCAACGAAATCCGGGAAGACGTCGAGGAACTGGATGCCCTCATCGGTCGCATTCTGATGCTGTCCAAATTGGATCTCAAAGAGAAACCCTTGAGTCTGCAGTCTTTGAATCCGGTGGATCTGATGCAGGCGCTCCTCAGCCGGCTCAAGCCGTCCCTGGATCAGAAGAACCTTCATCTGACGACGGATTTCTCGTTTGAACCGCCTTTGCTGGGAGATCCGGATGCCCTGCAAACGACCTTTTCCAACCTGCTTGAAAATGCAATCAAGTATTCACCGCCAGGCGGCCGCGTGAGTGTCGAGATGAAGGCAGCGGGAGACGACATGGAGGTCCTCGTGACCAATACGGCTGACAAGATCCCGGAACAAGATCTGGAGAAGATCTTTGAGCCCTTTCACCGTGTGGGGGCAAAAAGCGAAGCAGGCTTCGGGCTGGGCCTTGCCATTGTAAAAAAGACCATTGAGGCGCACGGAGGGGCTGTTGAGGCGCGCCATGTGGAAGAGGGATTCAGGATACGGATAAGACTGCCGCGAAAACCAGAGGAAGAAGGGGTATAGGGAAAGGGTTTGTTTATGCCGAGCAGGACTTAGAATGATTCAAATTTTCGAATTGCCTTTTTCTCCATCAAGAAACTCATGAGTAGAATGCCGAGGCTCAGGGCGACCACAAAATAACCCCCTGCCAGAAACCCGCCGGTCCAATCCGCGAGAGCCCCAAGCAGAAAAGGACCCAGAAAGCCCCCTATCTCGGCGATACAGAAGAAAAGCCCGCCTGCCGATCCCATGTGCTTTGCGCCCACTTCCGGCGTCTCCATCAGAATGAGGGTGAGAAGAGGCACGAGGGTGCAAGCCGCAATCCCATACAGAATCAGGCCGGCGTACATAAGAGGCCCCGTGAGGCACAGAATGAGCCAAACTGAAGAGGCGCTGAGCACGGCCATGACAGCCAGGGCCAGGCCTCGTCTTTCAGGGGGAATGAATCGCGGAAGGATGAGGAGGGAGGGAATGCCTGCCAGAAGCGGGATGGAAGCCGCATAGCCCGCCAGGGTCGGAGAAAACCCTTGATCCTCAAGAATCCTCGGGAGCCAAGTGGTGAGGCCATGAATGATGGCAAAGGTTAGGAGGCCGCACACAAGGACAATACGGATGTTTCGGACCTTGAGGAGCGTTGCGAGAATGCCTTTCATTCCGGTCCGCGCAGAAGCCTCGCTGGTCTTGAGATCCCTTGCCAGGAACCACCACAGGCAAGCAGCAAGCAGAGTCATGACACCGTAAAAAGCAAACGTCAGCCGCCAGCTATACCCCGTGAGAGGCATAAGGACTCTATTCGTCGCAATAAGAGCCAAAGCCCCGCCGAAAAACGGTCCTGTGGAGTATATGCCCACTGCGGTTCCCCGATCCCTTCCCTGAAACCAAAGGGCGATGGTCTTGGGGCAGCCGATCGAGATCATGGGGCCGCCCACACCAAAAAGCGCGACCATGGCGAGGAACGGGCCGAAGTCGGCGGCGAAATAGCGCAAGCCCACGGAAAGGGCGATAATGAGAGTGCCGAGGAAGAGGGACCATCGGATCCCCCACCGGTCGATGAAAAAGCCTGCGACAGTGGAGACCCCGATATAGGTGAGCTGCCACGAGCCCAGCACAAAGCCCATCTGACTGTAAGACATGTCGAGGTCTGCAAGGATGGGCGTGACCAGCGGAGAAACGGAGCGGTAGACGAGGCCGAAGAAGGCATAGAGCAGCCACAGCATCGCCAGCATGACCCAGCGATAAGGGCTGGACTGGGGGGCTCCCATGGATTCGTTTAGGTTTTCCTGTCCCATAACCGAGTTTCACCGGTGATCGAAGACCAGCATTCATATCAGCATCCTGACTCATATTCAAGAGCATGAAGCCTCTAACCTTAAACCTTGAACTCATTGCTGAGCCTGGAGTAGGATGAAACCCGTCTTTTGGCGGATTTCAAAGGAGGAATGACTCAAATGAAAAGCAGAAGGCTTGGAAAAAACGGCCCAACCCTATCAGCGCTGGGCTTGGGATGCATGGGGATGTCGGAATTTTACGGCCCCGCGGACGAAGCGGAATCCATTGCAACGATCCACCGGGCTCTTGATCTGGGGATCACGTACCTCGATACGGCAGATGTGTACGGCCCGTTCAAGAACGAAGTGCTGGTGGGGGGCGCCATCCGTGGCAGGCGGAAGCAGGTGTTTCTCGCCACCAAGTTCGGGATCCTCAGAAGCGAGGATCCGAATTACCGAGGAGTCAGCGGCAGGCCGGAGTATGTGAAGCAGTCTTTCGAGGCCAGCGTCAAGCGACTTGGGGTCGATGTCATTGATCTCTACTACCAGCACCGCATTGATCCGAATGTGCCGGTGGAGGAGACCGTGGGCACTATGGGGCAGCTCGTGAAGGAAGGAAAGGTCCGCTACCTTGGGCTTTCCGAGGCCGGGCCCAAGACGATCCGCAGGGCGCACAAAGAGCATCCCATCACGGCCGTTCAAAACGAGTACTCGCTTTGGACGCGGGGGCCTGAAGACGGCGTGCTGGCCGTTTGCAATGAACTGGGAATCGGGTTTGTGCCCTACAGTCCTCTTGGCCGAGGAGTTCTGACAGGAAAAATCACCAGTCTCAACGACCTGGCTCAGGATGATTTCAGAAGAACGAACCCTCGCTTCGAGGAGGAGAATTTCAAAAAGAACCTGGAATTAGCCCATCATGTTTCGCAAATGGCGGCAAAAAAAGGATGCACCGCCGGGCAACTGGCGTTGGCTTGGGTTCTGGCCCAGGGTGAATTCATCGTCCCCATCTTCGGCACAAAGAGAAGGACCTACCTGGAGGAAAACATCGGAGCGCTCGATGTGGACCTGACCTCCGAGGATCTGAAGCGGATGGATCAACTGATTCCCAAAGATGCTGCCGCCGGCCCCCGTTACGGCGAAGCCATGTTGACCCTCATCAGCAAAGCGCCGTGATAGGGAGGTAGTTACAGGTTTTTGCTTTGAAGGGACCGGAGAGCACTTATATGAGCAAGAAACCATCTTATGAAGAACTGGAACAGCGGATAAGGGAACTTGAAGAAAAGATTTCGCCAACACATATTGATGTGGCTTTGAGAGAATCAAGGGAATTATTCGAAAAGATTTTCTTGAGCCAGAGGGATGCCATTTTCATCCTGAATGCCGACATCCCCCCAGTCATCATCGACTGCAACCCCGCTGCCGAGCGGATATTCGGCTATGCTCGTCAGGAAATGCAAGGCCGTGCAACTGAGTTCCTGCATGTCAATAGAGCCACGTTGGAGGAGTTCCAGAAACAGCTTTATACGAGCATCGCTAAGCAAGGATTCTTTCATCTGAATGATTTCATGATGAAGCGGAAAGATGAAACGCTCTTTCCCGGCGAGCATACCGTAGTACCACTTAACTACGAAAAGGCCGAGCGCACTGGCTGGGTCAGTGCAGTCCGGGATATCACTGGCCAGAAGCAGATGCAAGATGCGCTGCGGGAAAGTGAGGAACGCTACCGTTTGCTTGCCGAGAATGTCTCCGACGTCCTATGGATAAGGGATATGAATCTGCAGTTGACCTATATCAGCCCCTCCGTTGAGAAGCTGACTGGTTACAGCGTTCAAGAGGCAATGGCTCTTACATTACAGCAAAGCTATACGCCAGATTCAATTACGACGGCCCTGAAGGTCTTTGGAGAAGAACTATCCAGAGAAAAAGGGGAACAAGACGATCCGTCGCGGGTCCGGACGATAGAGATGGAAGGGTTTCGCAAGGATGGCTCCAGAATTTGGACGGAAGCCAAAATGAGTTTTCTGCGAGATTCCACTGGCCACCTGGCGGGAGTCCTAGGCGTGTCACGTGACATTACTGATCGCAAACGGGCAGAACAAGCCCTGCGGGAGAATGAGGAACGGTACAGGCAACTTTTTAATCATGCCCCTGCGGGCATTTACGAAGTGGATTTCATGAAGCAGAAATTCGTTGCGGTTAACGACGTTATGTGTGAATACACAGGGTATACGAGGGAGGAGTTCCTCTCTATGAACCCTGGCGACATCCTGTCTGAAGAAGCCAGAGCGATTTACTACGAGAGAGCGCGAAAGCTTCTAACAGGTGATCAAGTCCCTGAAGCAATTGAATACAGAATCAGAGCAAAAGCGGGTAGGGAGTTCTGGGTAGTTCTGAACACCCGACCAGCATATGAAAACGGAAGAGTCAAAGGAGCTACGGCGGTCGTTCATGATATCACTGAACGCAGGAAGACCGAGGATGCACTAAAACGATCAGAAGAGAGACTGCGTTCCTTGTCTTCTGAACTCATTAAGGGTCAAGAAAATTACAGAGCTCAAGTTGCAAGGGAGCTTCATGACGAGTTGGGGCAATCTCTGGCTCTGTTGAAACACCGAGTGAGATCCATCAAAAAAAGAGTTCCCGAAAATGAGTCATCACTGCAACGGAATTGCGATGAAGCCATTGATAGCGTAGATGAAATCATTAGTCAGATTAGACGGCTTTCTAAGGAGTTGAGCCCATCGATACTCAAAGACATTGGCATTTCGCCAGCTCTTCGATGGTTGGGAGAGAATTTCACGGAGCAATATTCGATTCCGATATCCATTGATATTGATGAAATCAGCGGCCTTTTCTCTAAAGAAGCTCAGATGAGCTTGTACAGGATCTCCCAGGAAGCCTTGACCAATATCGGCAAGCACGCAGAGGCAAGTCATGTCACCTTCACTGTGAAGAAAGATACGGGGAGCATCGCTTTCGTCATAGAAGATGATGGAAAGGGATTTGACACAGCGGGATTGAAAGGAGAAGAAAGATGGCGCAAAGGTTTCGGCTTGAATCTCATAGAAGAACGAGTGCATCTTCTCAGAGCATCCTTTGTTGTCCAAAGCCTGATGGGAAAAGGAACGCGAATTCTCCTAACGATCCCGATAGAGTCGGAAGGCGTGAAATAGTGAAATCCTACCGGATCATCCTGGCAGATGACCATACCCTGTTCCGTCGCGGAATGAAGAAGCTCCTTCAGGAGATGCCTGGCGTAGAAGTGATAGGCGAGGTCCATAATGGTCTGGAACTTCTGGAATTGCTCAAGAGGTTATCCCCTGACCTGGTTATTCTTGATATTTCCATGCCTGGTCTCAGCGGAATAGAGACTACCCGTGAGATCAGAAGTCTTTACCCCCTCACGAAAGTTCTGATTCTCACCATGCACAAAAGCAAGGAATACTTGTACCATGCCGTCACGGCAGGTGCCAGTGGGTATCTGCTTAAGGAAGACTCAGATGATGAGCTCTTCTCTGCCATACAGACGATCCGAAATGAAGGGACTTATGTGACCCGAAACCTGATCGGAGCTCTGGTTGAGGATCTATCACGTGGTCCTAAGCGGAAAGGTTCAGCCGCCTCAGATCCTTTGACGACAAGGGAAAGGGAGATTCTTAAGCTCATCGCTGAAGGAAAAACCAACGGTGAAATTGCCATTCTTCTGCATGTGAGTATCCGTACCGTCGAGAACCATAGGGCCAGCATAATGAACAAGCTTAATTTAAGGAACGTCGCTGGACTGGTCAGGTATGCTATCCACAATGGATTGGTTTGACGAACTTTCTGCACTGCACTCGTTCCCTATTCAACCTGAACTCCTCAACCTGCGCCCGCATGAATCTGCGGACGTCCCTGCTAACCATCTACCCTCATGTCTCATTGTTTTTCCTCTGGCGATGCGAACGCAAGAATTCGCATAGGTATTTCTAACCAGGCGAAAATAAGTACTTCCTGTTATTGAACTTCAAGAATGTGGCTTGATATGGTGACTCTGGTGAAATTGCCTCATTCGGGCTGAGAGGATTGCAACCTTGCCATGAGGGGACCGGGAATGAGTAGGCTCTATGTTCTCAACGGGCTTGACATAGGCGGGTCTTTTCAACTCAAAGAAGGGGTTAACACCATAGGCCGCGCTTTTGAAAACGATATTGTCCTCAAGGACAAGACCGTATCGCGGCAGCACCTGAGGATAGTGAAACAAGCGGACCGGTATCTCGTAACAGATTTGGAGAGCAAGAACGGTACCTTTTTCTCCGGTAAATACCTCCCTCCGGAAACCGAAAGGGAAGTGAAAGAAGGGGTGCCGATTGCCATTGGAATGACGGTCATCGGAATAGGTGAGGCCTCTATGACTCTGACAAAGCCTTTTCTGGAGTCTGTCGGCCTCACCAAGGAAACGGGTGAAGAAAGCGGGATCTTCCTCGTCCATAAGGACAAAACGAACCAGAAGAAGCTTGAAACCCTGTATAAGGTTTCGAATGTCTTTGAGCAGAAGCTGCCGTTGAATGACGCCTTGGACAAAGTGGTGGATGTCATTGCAGAACTGCTTGCGGAGATTGAGACAGCATCCGTTATTCTTATTGACCCGGACACAACAAAAGTAGTCTTTTTCTCACACCGATCAAAGAAAGCGAAATGTAGCACTTCTCTGAGATTTTCTCCTCAGGTGCTGTACGAGGTGATCAGAAGGAAGGAAACCGTGGTGATATCCGATTCTGACACGGAAGAGGTGGACCGTGAGCTCGCTTCGACGCTGAAAATGCATGGAATCTCCTCTGTGATGTGTGTTCCGATGATTGGCGACTCTCGGGTGATGGGCGCTCTCTACCTTCACTCCTTGAAGAAACCCTACAGCTTCACGCCGGAGGATGTATGTCTTTTCGAAGAAGTTGCAAAGCGCACGGACAACTTTGTCCGGTACGGTCAATATCTCTCGGAATAATCGAAGATGATGGGGGAGCAAAGCGCCGAGAATTGACGGGTATGTTAACGCCGTCTCCTCTGAGGCTGTGCAGGGGCCTGCCTACTTGCCACTTCCGGAGCCTATCCGAAGCTAGCCGCTATTCACGCGACATCTCCTGTTGGCGAGATCCTTATCAGAGAAGTCTTATTTAGGTGAACAGAGTTGGGAGGACCAAGAGGTGACAGCGTTCGGCGAGGAGGCGCTGGGTGAAAAAGAGCAACCCATTTGAGTTCGGAATCAGGACCGAAACCGGCGAATACATCTTTGATATGCGCTTCAGCGATCCGTGGCCTAACGATATTCTCAAGCTCTGGAAATCTTCTCCAAATACCCCCAGGTTTACGCGGTGGGTGTTACCGGAGAGGATTCTCCGTTTTGGTCGCAGATTTACGATATTAAGGGGCTTTTCCAGAAGCACGGAGACCACATTCTAGGTGCCTTTGAGACACCTGAAAAGGCGGAAGCCTTTCTCGACAAGTTAAGGAATTTTGAATTACCTTAGTTGTACCGACCGACTTATCCATTCTCTACATGTTTCAGTCCCCGATGTTTTTTCAAGAACTCGTATTCATAGGGCCAATCTTCCTTGCGGTGAAGCATCAGGCGCCTCATCCCCTCCTCCAGAGGTAACGACGGATGCCCCGTATTTCCCTTCAAAGGCCATGCAGTGAACCACACCGCAACATCGGTCCATAAAGGAACAGTTTTTTATCCTGAACTGCCTGAAAAAGCACAAGGCTCTCTTGGTCTTTTGGGGTCAGTCCCTTGGCCTTCGTCATTGACAACTCTCTCGGATCCGTCTATAAATCAGCCTGTCCTAAATCTCGGGAATGTGCGAGGCTTCCCCGCCAAGTCAGTCACAGATGGACCACATCAACAAGGAGGAAATCATGGCAAGAAAGAAAGCAGCAGCAAAGAAGGTATCAGCGGTAAAGGCGCCGATGACCAAATCGGCCATGCTGGACCAAATCGCTCAGAACACGGGTTTGGCCAGGAAACAGGTCTCAGCGGTTTTTGACGAGCTCGCCGCAGTGATCGAAAGCCACCTCAAGAAGGGTGGCGCAGGCCAGTTCACCTTCCCGGGGCTCATGAAGATCGAGGTCAAAAGAAAACCGGCGACCAAGGCCCGCAAGGGCATCAACCCGTTCACGGGCGAGGAAACGATTTTCAAGGCCAAACCGGCTCGCAATGTAGTCAAGATCCGTGCGCTGAAGAAAGTCAAAGACATGGTGATCTGAAGTCAGCGGTAGACATTGCATCAGATGAGCGCAGGCCCACGAGTCCTCGGAGGACCCGTGGGCCTGCTTAAAAACCGGCGTCACCTTGATTAGTGATTAAGGCGCTGCTGTGTTGACGATGCAGACACTTCTCTTACGAAAAAATGGAAATACAAGAGATTGATGATGCCGATGAATGCCAAGCAAAGGAACATGACCTGATAGCCGGTCACATGGATGACGACGCCCATGATGACCGGTCCAAGGCTGATTCCCAGATCCGAAATCGCCGTCAAAGTTCCCATCGCTGGACCAGGAGAAGATCCTTCACGATCCAGTATATAGGCCACTAGCGAAGGCATAGAAAAAGCATTCCCGATCCCCGAGATCACCGCGACAAGAATAAACATAAAAAAGGACTCAGAGAAGGCGAGGATCGCCATAGAAATGACATAAGCGATGAGACAAGGCAGAATGACGTTTTCTCTCTTATTAGAGATCCAGAATCTTCCCGCCAAAATGTGACATTTTCCCAAAAAACGAAAAAAAGAGGCTAGACAATTATCTAACCTCTTGATATTGCTGGTGGGCCTGGAAGGACTCGAACCTTCGGCCAATTGATTAAGAGTCAACTGCTCTACCAACTGAGCTACAGGCCCATAAAATCAAGTAACAAGTAACGAGTGAGAAGTGACAAGGAAAGCGGGAAAACTTGTCACTCGTCACTCGTCACTCCTTTGTATGGCGCGCCCGGCAGGACTCGAACCTGCGGCCTACGGGTTCGAAGCCCGGCGCTCTATCCAGCTGAGCTACGGGCGCAAAGGATGGAAGGTTTTTAACAACCCTTCCGGCTTTTGTCAACAACAAATAAAAATTTCTTGACATCTGGGCCTAGGACCTTTAAATATTATAGTTTGCATTTTCAAGAAAAAAGGACCCATTCTCATGAAGACGTTTTCTGCAAAAGAAGCGGATGTTGACCGGAAGTGGTACCTGGTGGATGCTGAGAGCAAAGTCCTTGGCAGACTCGCGAGCGAGATTGCCAGTCGCCTGAGAGGGAAACACAAGCCTATTTTCACCCCTCATGCAGACACCGGGGATTTCATCGTCGTTGTCAACGCGGACAAGGTGTCCATGACCGGCGCCAAGCGGCCCAAGAAAATCTACTACCGCCATTCCGGTTACCTGGGAGGCCTGAAACAGATTAGCGCAGCAAAGCTCTTTCAGAGGAAACCTGGCGAAGTGCTGCGAGTCGCGGTGAAGGGCATGTTGCCCAAGACCAGCCTGGGCCGCAGACAGCTCAAGAAGCTCAAGATTTACACGGGGCCGGAACATCCTCACCAAGCACAAAAACCTGAGACACTGGAGATCTAGATGGCAGAAGAAAGAGTACACACTGTAGGCAGAAGAAAATCGGCTGTGGCCCGGGTCTGGATTAAGCCCGGGAAAGGCACGATCACGGTCAACCGCAAACCCATTGAACAATACATGGCGCGAGAGACGGACAGGATCCTGATCCGACAACCTCTGACGATTACGGACAATCTCGAAAGATTCGATATCTCAGTGACCGTGAGAGGTGGCGGCATATCCGGCCAGGCAGGCGCCATCCGGCACGCCATCAGCCGGGCTCTGGCGAGTCTCAACCCGGATCTCCGATTGCCCCTGAAAAAGGCGGCTCTTCTGACCAGGGACGCCCGTGTGAGGGAACGCAAGAAATACGGCATGAGAGGTGCGCGGGCACGGTACCAGTATTCGAAACGTTAAGAGTTTAGTGAAGACTCTGTAGGAAAAGGGAAGTCATGAACGACTTCCCTTTTCTGTTTTCAGGAAGACAAGGGTGGACAGAAGAAACATCAAAATGGTGCTGGCATACGACGGCACACAGTACCACGGCTGGCAGTGGCAGAAGAATGCCCTCACCATTCAGGCCATTATGGAGGAGAAAATTCAAATCCTCACCCGGGAGCATGTCACGGTCATTGCCTCGGGCAGAACCGACGCAGGAGTGCACGCCCTCCACCAGGTTTGCCACTTCCTGACCCACTGCGACATGGATCCCGAGTCGATCCGAAAGGGACTCAACAGCCTGCTTCCGGAGGACATCCTGGTCCGACACGCCGAGCAGGCGCCCCTTGATTTCCATGCCAGATACAACGTGAAAAGCAAAACCTATGAATATCGGCTTCTCAACAGCGAGCAGCCGGATCTCTTTCTTCGTCGGTATGCCTGGCACATGCCTCGAAAAGTGGATACCGCCCGCATGGAAGCGTGCCTTTCCCTGCTCAAGGGTCGCCACGACTTTTCGTCCTTCAAGGCCGTGCGCAGCGACAACCTCAACCCAGTGAGAGAAATGATCCGGGCGGAGCTTCACCACTCGCCGGAGAGCGGGTTGATCCGCTTCGTTTTCGAGGCGGACGGGTTTCTCAGGCACATGGTCCGAAACATCGTGGGCACAGCCGTGGAAGTGGGGTCCGGAAGGATCAGTCTCGACGAGTTCGAGGAGATCTTCGAAGCAAAGGACAGGAAAAGGGCGGGTCTCAACGCCCCGCCGCAGGGTCTATTCTTGACGATGGTCCGCTACTGACAGGCATCCCTATTTCCAGACGCCGGGGATTTCGGCGCTGCACTTGGGGCAGCGGCTGTTGGCGATCGCGTTCTTTCTCACATAGAATCCGTACCGGTCAATGAGGAGTTCCTTGCACTGGTGGCAGAAGGTCTTCTCTCCTTCATCTCCAGGGAGGTTCCCGGTGTAGACGTACTTGAGACCGGTCTCGTACCCAATGTCTTTTGCCCTTCGAATGCTCTCAGGAGGCGTGGACCGGACATTCGTGAGCCGATAAGTGGGATGAAACCGGCTGATGTGCCAGGGGATGTCGGGATCGAGATCGACCAGGAATTTCGCCAGCTGCTGCAGCTCCTCTTTGGAGTCATTGAGGCCCGGCACAAGCAGGGTCGTCACTTCCACCCACACCTTCATTTTTCTCATGAGCGCGAGGGTCCTGAGCACGGGCTCGAGCTTTGCGCCGCAAACCTCTTTGTAATACTTGTCGGAGAACCCTTTCAGGTCGACATTGGCTCCATGGAGGTTGGGGTAAATTTCCTTGAGGCACCCCTCTGTCATGTACCCGTTGGACACAAAAATGTTCCTGAGCCCCCGGCTCGAAGCCGGTCGGGCGATGTCCAGGGCGAATTCGAAGAAAATCGTCGGCTCGGTGTAGGTGTAGGAGATGGTGGCGGAGCGGCTCCTCAGAGCTTCCTCCAAAACGACATCCGGCATCATCGCTTCGCCCAAGATCTGTTTCCGGTCATGGGGCATTTGCGAGATGTCCGCGTTCTGGCAGAAGAGGCATTTGAAGTTACACCCTGCGGTGGCGATGGAATAGGAGGTGCTGCCGGGCAGAAAATGGAAGAGAGGTTTCTTTTCAATAGGGTCGACATGGCGCGCAATGACTTGACCATACACGAGGCTGAAAAGTGTGCCCCCCCGGTTTTCCCGGACCCCGCAGATTCCCTTTAAGCCGTCTTTGATCAGACACCTGTGGTTGCACAGGTGACACCGGACCTTTTGATCTTCCAGCTTTTCATACAGGTAGGCTTCTTTCATTTCCTGAAGGTCTCCTGTTGCGTTGGGCCTTTCGCATGGTCATCCCCTCGACCACAGAGGGCTTTGCCTTGCCCAGGCCGACGGTCAAGGGTTGCTGGATGGTCCTCAGCGTGTAGCGCAGGGGCACGCAAAGGCCGAGAAAAGAACCGAAAGGACAGCGCTCAGGGTGCCACTGCTCTGAAACAAAGGTTCCCATTCGTTCAAGAAGAGGGGTACGAATGTGCGAACACCGCCACTGGACAGGGACCGACCCGTAGGCCTCGCGGATGTAGGACTTCAACTGCCAGAGATTAAAAAATGCAAAATGATCGAAAAAAGGCTTGTGAAGCAGGGACTGCACTTTGGTGTAGAGAAAATACCACGAAAGACTGTTGGTGACTCCGATGAAGACGCTGCGCTTGGCCACTCTTCCGGCTTCTTTCAGCGCAGACAGAGGATCCTCGAGGAACTCGAGGGTGTTGATGAAAAGAACAAGGTCGAATTCATTGTCCTCGAAAGGAAGATCTTCCGCTCTTCCCGCTTTCAGAACAGCTCTATTTCCGAGCCTCTCGCTGGCTTTCCGGATCATGAACGGTGAGGCATCGAGGCCGTAAAGGGTGAAAAGGGAAGGGTTGAACAAGGAGAGATGATTTCCCTCTCCGCATCCCACATCCAGGATCCTCTCCCCGGGCTGTGGTTCAAGAAGGACGGGAATGGACTCGGTCACCAGCGATTCCATAGCCCGGCCCTGCGGAGAATGGTACCAGGCCTCATAGAGCTTGGCGGATCTGGCGTCAAAGATAAGGCCCATAGCCCTAACCAAATTCGAATTCCCAAATCCGAAATCCGAAACAATCTCAAAGCACAAATTCTCAAATGTTCGAAACAAAACCTAGCTGCTGACCGTTTTTAGCATTTGAATTTGGATCATTTGGCATTGTTTCGAATTTCGAATTTCGTGCTTCGGATTTCGGATTTAATGCTTCTCCGTATGGTGTAGAGAATTTGCGGAGTGAGCCGGTAGTGAATCACCAATAAAAGAACAATATAGAATGCTGAAGGGGATGTCAACCTGACCGGGCTTGAGTCAGAAGCCAGGAGATGTTCTTCCGGATCCACTCCCTGGCCCGGGCGCTGTGGGGAAAGGCCTTTTCCTTGGCCTTGAATACCCGGTGGTGTGAGAGAAGCCGGCCGTTTGACCGCACCATCCCGAGCTCGTGATGGAGCATTTCGTGGTAAAGGACGTCTTCGATCACATAGGCAGGAACCGCCGGGCTGTCCAGCACCGGATGAATCCGTATGATCCTTTTGTCCGTGCGATAGCTCCCGAGACGTATGCTTCTGGGCCGACGCCCTCTTTTCCGCGTTCCCCAGGTGATGGCGCAACCGAGCCTGCCGCTGAAATGAACCTCGTTGAGCTTCTGAAAATAGGCTCTCAAGTCGACGTGCTTTCCCTTCGGACGAAGGCTAGAGCCTTTCGGCTTTTCAGGTACCCGGGCAGGCCTGATCATCCTTTCGTGACTCTTGATGAAGGCTCTCAGGAGGTGTTTCTGCCGGACGCAAGGGCGTCTAATGAACGCGGCAAGGGCTCGCAACACATCTTCTGCCGCATCCAGAAACATCTGATGAAGCCGAACCGCGCAGGAGCCGTTTTTCCATCGCACCGTGATCATGGATCTCGTGTTATCCGTGAGGGTGAGAGACATAGGGATGTCGAGAAGTTCCCGGAGCCTTGACTCCATCAGGGGGCTGGGTTGTGAGGACCGACTCATTGCATTTTGTCTCGACTTTTGTTAGTTCTCTTCATAGTCGAAACCCCTGCGTCACTCAAGAGAAACCTGCGGTTTTCAAAAGAGGCCACCCTGAGATGAACTGCCGGTTCCACAATGATCGGGAAGCTTACGTAAAGTGCCAGAAAATGGAAATCGGCTATTGCCGGGAATGCCTGGAGAACTGCGAGGCGTGCACGGATCCCTGCGGATACTGTAAATTCCGCACCCAGTGCATCATCTGGGAGCTTTGCAAGAAGAGCGAGAAGAAGGCGCAGCTGGAAAGAGAAACCAAAGGGGAAGCCTGATGGATGAAAAGAGAATCAAGGGAGTCCTTTTTGATTTTGACGGGACCCTCACGCTCCCGGGCGCGCTCGATTTCCCGGCCATAAAAAGAGAGCTGGACTGCCCGCCCGACCTTCCGATCCTGGAGTATCTTGAAACAGTGCCGGCTGAGCTGAAACCTTCCCTGATGAAAATCCTGGAGTCAAAGGAAGAAAAGGCTGCTGAGGAGTCGCTTCCCAATGTCGGCGCCAAGGAGTGCCTCTTGGCCCTCAGGGACAAAGGCGTTCTTGTCGGAATTATCACCCGAAACAGCCTGCCGTCCGTAAGACTGGCTCTGGCGAGGTTTGAAACGGTGAAGCTCCATGATTTCTCAGCGGTCATCACACGAGACGACTCTCTCCCGAAACCCCACCCGGACGGCGTCCACAAGGCCTGCGAGCGGATGGGGCTGGCCGCTTCAGAGTTGATGATGGTGGGAGATTTTCGCTTTGACGTCATGGCGGGCAAGGCGGCCGGGGCCTGCACCGTCCTTCTCACCAACGGAAGGCCTTCGGTGATGGCGCCAGGAGACCCTGAGCCTGACTTCACGGTAGCCTGCCTGGAAGAAATCCTTCAGCTTGTGTGAGACGACAACCGACCGATGACCGCGGACTGCCGAAAAAGGACCGCTGACAGCCGACCACCGACGGCCGAAGCCTTTGAGCTGGGAGCTAAGAGCCAACAGCCAGCAGCTCCATCCGGAAACCGAAGATTTCCGGATGGCCGCTAGTTCGCTTTCACGAGAACGGTCTGGCCGGGGAAGATCGTGGTGCGGGGAGTGAGATTGTTGATCTTCAGGAAGTCACCGAGCTCCATTTCGTGCTTCTTCGCGATCATGAAAGGGGTCTCGCCACCCTTCACCGTGTAGTTCTTGGTGGGCACGACAGCGCAAGCCGCCACCTGGCTGGGAGGAATGAGGAGAACCTGTCCTATGTGAAGGTTCGTGCTCTTGAGCCGGTTGAGATTCTGAATCTCTTTGGCCGTGGTGTTGTTCCGGCTGGCGATCTGATAGATGGAATCCCCTTTCTTCACCACGTACTTCACCGGTTTGTCCTCTTTGGCCGCCACCGGGGCAGGGGCTTTGGTCCCCTTGGCCTGGACGGTGCGGGTTTTGGCCGGCACCTTGATCCTCCAGCCTGCGGCCAGCTTCTCGTTCTTCTTGAAGTCATTGGCGTCCATAATCGCTTCCGGTGAGGTGCGATATTTCTTGCTGATGCTTGCAATGGTTTCCCCCTTGCGCACCTTGTGGACGATGTAGCCCGAAGAAGAAGCCACACCGGCAGGAGGGCAGTAGGCAGGAATCTCATTCACCTTGGCAAGCAGAAGCTGTCCTTTGCCTTCAGGGACTTTGAGAGGATAGGGACTGTCAGGCGTCATGTTCAGCCTCAGTTCCGCGTTCAACTCTTCAAGAAGGTCATTGTCGACCTGAAGGGCGTTTGCAAGGGTCTTGATCTGCACCTGCTTGTTGATCATGACTTCCTCCTCCTGGATTTCAGGATCGAGCGGGGGAAGAGTCATGCCATGGGCTTTGGGGTCATTGACGATATGGAGAACCGCCAGGAGCCGAGGGACATACGCCGCGGTCTCCTGAGGCAGTTTGACATAGAGATCCCAGAAATTGTCCAGATAGTTGATCTTCTGTGTCTTGATTCGGTTCATCACGGCCCACTCGCCACAGTTGTAACCGGCCAGGGCCGTTGTCCAATCCCCGAACATCTGATGAAGTTCCTTGAGATAAGCAATCGCAGCGCCTGTTGATTTATCCGGGTCCATCCTTTCATCAATCCACTGATCTCTTTTCAGTCCGTAACGGTACCCTGTGGAGGCGATGAATTGCCACATGCCCAGAGCTCTTGCCCTCGACAGGGCCCTCACCTTGAATCCGCTCTCGATCAGGGGCAGCCACGTGAGTTCCTGGGGCATGCCGGCTTCCTTGAAGGCTCTGAGGATGGCAGGGCGGTATTTGCCGGAGCGGCGATAGGCGGCCATGAAGAAATCCCTCTCCGGACCCTTGAAGGACGCGAGTTCCCTGCGCACATGCTCATTCATGATCAGAGGAATGGAGTTGCGATCTCCTGGGGCTGCTGTAAAGCGGGAGGCGTTGATCTCGACAATCCGCTTGGAAATGGTGAACCGCAGATCTTGCTTTTGCTGGAGAAGGTTGGGATCGTCGTCTGTCTTGACATTCAGGATGAGGGAGTAAGCGGTATCGAGAGCATCCAACGCCGTGTCCATGTCTCCACGGTCCCAGTAGTCGCTTGCAGCCTGGGCATACTCGAGAGCGGAATCCAGCAAATCCTGGTTGGTCATGCCCTCGGATATCAGCGCCTCTTGTTTCGAGTCTTTATACGGTTGCTCTTTTTCCTTGGTTTCAGCGGGCAGGACGACCTTTGGGGGAACCTTTTTCTCCGCGGCCCGATCTTCCTTTTCCTGGGGAGCCAAGGTGGTGCAAGCGGCAAGGAACACAAGAATCAAGGCCGGGAAGAGCCTTACAAAGCGGGGGATGGTGCTCATAGCATGCCCTCTTGAAGGATCAAGAAAAAAGGATTCAAAGGATTTCCCGGAAATATAGAGAAAGGAATTGCATTGGTCAATAAAATAAGCTCCCGTGACCACCATAAAAGCATCCTCTGCCATTCGACAGGCCCATGGTCCTGAGCGCAAGGTCGAAGCGCTGCATGGCCTTGAAAACTTGATTGTGCAAGGGGGAGAGAGTATAGTGGTTTCACGTGGGCGCTCCTTTGGTGGGAGCGCTGAATATTTTTTGTCTTTTCATGGCGTTTTATGACAGAGACAGGTCTCATTCCATCCAAAGTCACCCGCGGCAAGAAGCACTGCCTTGCCTGTGGAAGCAGCAGCATGAAAAGTGGGAGACGTTATTGTTCCCCCGGATGCCGGGATCAGATGCTGTGGGTTCTCTCTCTGTCAAAAGGGCTTCTCGTCGCCTTCAACGCAAGGTATGCGGCTTTCTCTTTTGACCAGAACTTCGTTGTCCTGGACGTCCTGCCCATCTGGTCCCAGGACATCTCCCGGTTTCTTTACAGAAGGCCGGGCGGGAAGAAACCTGCCGAAGACTTGAAACACCTGGTCCTGCAATCCGGAAGCGAGTGGTATCACCTCGTTCACAACAGAACTTCCAGAAGCGCGGCTTCCCTGGTCCTTCTCAAGAAAAACAACAAGAAAGAGCTCAATCCCAGGTCCATCAGACCGGACAAGAAACTAAAGCCCAGGCTCAGCCGGTTCGAGAGGGAATGCCTTAAGCTGCTCGAACTCCCGACTGAGGAGCTCTTTTCGGAAAGCAACGTGGCGAAGATACGATCGGCCTACAAAAGACTGGCCAAGGTCTATCATCCGGACCTGGGGGGAGACACCGAGAAATTCAAGAAATTGAACGCTGCCCACCAGCAAATGCTTTTGTGGGCGGAAAATCCCCACTTCACGCTCAGGAAAGCGCTTCTGGACTGCTGGTCCTACGACGGCGCGACCAACAAGTGGTCTCCGCCCCTGTGAAACCAAATCCGACCATGTCCATTTTCTCCTCAGCCAGAAAGATACTCAAGAACCGCAGGGTAGAGGCTTCTGCTCCGTGCCGTGTGGATTCCGGCGGAACCTGGGACATCCGGTCCATGGCTCTGCCCATGGAAGCCATCGAACCGGTCACGCTGAATATTGCTCTCAGTCTAAGGACCCGGGTGGAACTCCTTCCCTTTGAAGAGGGCATGGTCAAGGTTTGTTCAGAGGGCTTCCCTGACACAGGAGCCCACGAGTTCAAAACCCTCCCGTTTGATTCGACCTTCGGCCTCTTCTACGCAGCGATCTCCTAC
Organism: uncultured delta proteobacterium; assembly: GCA_963702565.1. Lineage (GTDB taxonomy): Bacteria > Desulfobacterota > DSM-4660 > Desulfatiglandales > HGW-15 > CAVPDE01. Next base: position 170,026 of record CAVPDE010000022.1, read on the forward strand.
TTTGGTTTTCATGGCCTTGAAGTCCGGATTGCCTCGGATTCCCCTTCCAAGGCTGCGCTCGGAGGCTCCAGCACGGCGCTCGTGGCTCTCATCAAGGCCCTCTCGAAACTCGCCGTTCTAACCGGCAAACCCCCACTGCCGCAAAAGGACATCCTTCATCTTGCCTACTATCTGGAGGATTCGACAAGCTCAGGCAAGTGCGGCATCCAGGACCAGGCTGCGGCCGTGTTCGGAGGGGTGAACCTGTGGCGATGGCATTTCGGCAACAGACAGGCGCCTTATGAGCGGACTCCACTTCTCGATCGCAAGAGGCAGCAGGACTTGTCTGAACATCTGCTTGTGGCCTTCAGCGGGAGGAGCCACGTGTCCGCCAGAATCAACCAAGGGTGGCTTGAAGGGTTTCTCTCGGGCAAAACCAGGGCAGGATGGATTGAAGCGAACGGAATCGTGCGCCGCCTGGCTCAAGCCCTGATCGATCGCAAGTGGGATCAGGCGGCAGGGCTCCTCCGCGAAGAGATGGCGGTTCGCAGGGACATCACACCGGATGCCCTGATCCCTGTGACGCGCAAGCTGATTCAACAGGCGGAGCAGTCTGGATGCGGCGCGAGGTTCGCAGGAGCAGGTGCCGGCGGCTCTGTCTGGGCGCTTGGAGAAAAGAAGAGGATCGATGAGCTGAAAACCATCTGGAGATCCATTCTAGCGCCGATTCGCGGAGCAGGAATTCTTGATTGCGCCGTAGATCCGAGAGGGGTTCGTTAGATCAGAGACCATCGACGGGCTGCCGCCGGACTGGCAGCGAGGGGCTACGTGCCTACATCCTGGAAGCTGACCGAAAAATGACCTTTGAAGAGCTTAAATGCTGCGCAATTTTGCTTCAGGAGGTGCGAAGACTAAGTTCAGTGAGAGGCTCAGGGATTGTCCCCTACGAGGTCTGAAGCCTCAACGTTCTTGAACGGGCTCTCTCGCCGAAGCTGTTGCATGAGCTATTGCACCTTCAGATACTCTGGATTAAAGGATTCTCCTCTCTTCATGAGAGTCCACGCGATCACCAGCATTTTGGCAGCCAGCTTCACTCTCATTTTGGTTCTTATCCCTCTTTCCCGTTCCCGGCCCTGGAGCATCTTAGCAAAGTAGGCCATGAAGGAGCGATGCCGTGAGGGAGCGATGAGGTAAAAAGAAGAGGAGATTATATTATTACTTCACTGTTTGGATTGACATGATAGAAAGTTTCTATGCCGCGAAAGAGCAGGATAGATGGTCCGGGGGCTCTGCATCATGTTATCGGGCGTGGAATTGCTCGGCAGAAGATCTTTCTCAGTGACCGGGATCGGGACGATTTCCTTGACCGCCTGGGATCGATACTTAGCGGGAGCAAGACAACTTGCTATGCCTGGGCATTGATTCCCAATCACTTTCACCTTTTGGCGAGAACGGGTACAGCCTCTTTGTCTTCCATCATGCGGCGGCTTCTGACAGGGTACGCTGTCGGGTATGATCTGCGCCACCACCGCTGCGGCCACCTTTTCCAAAACCGCTATCTTCCCTAACTTTCTGCCCCCCCTCAGGCTGCAGAGGGATCGATCTCTTCCGGTTGCCAGAGCATGCGTCCCTCCATCCCGCCCGCAACCACCAGCGTCTGCCCGGTGACGTGCCGCGCCAGTGTATCGGAGGACAAATACACCACCGCATTGGCAATGTCGTCAGGCCGCGCAATCTGAGGCAGCGCCATGGTCGCGGTGACTTTGCGGACTGTTCCGGCGTTGCTGAGCTTCGCAGCGCTGCGTGGCACCACCGTCCATCCGGGGCACACGCAATTAATGCGTCCACCGCAATAATCCCGCGTGTGGGGCGCGAGGCGTGACAACTCGTTCTTCAAGGTCCGCGTGAGGCCGAACGCGATCGCCGCCTTTGCCGCAGCATAATCCGCATGGTTCGCTTCGCCGAACACGGCAGCCGTCGAGCCGATCAAAACGGCGTTGCCGCGCTTCTGTTTTTCCACCAGACGGAAAAATGCACGCAGACAGAGGAATGTCGAGGTCAGCACGCCGTCCATCGTCCCCCGCCACTGTTTCAGCCGAAGCCTATATAGCGGCACATCGCGAGTCTCCCACGATCCGGCATTCGCCACGAGGGTGTCCACGCGGCCGAATCGTCTCGACGCCAGGGCAAACAGATTTTTCACCTGGGACTCTTTTGTCAGGTCCGCGCGCACCAACAAGGGTTCAGCCGCTGCCAATTCGCGCTGCAACTTCCGTGCGCTGGCCAGATTGCGGTGATAATGCAGAACAAGCTTGGCGCCCTCACCTGCAAAAACCCGTGCGATGGCCGACCCGATGCCGCCGGATGCACCGGTGATGAGGATCACCTTGTCAGTCAGATTCGTGTTCATGCCAGATCAAATCGGCTGCTAATGGCTGAGGGATTCGTAGACGGGGCCGTAGTTGCCGTCTTCAAAGACGGGCCGGAACTCGCAGAGCAGCGCGTTGGTGGCCTGTTCCACTAGAACCACATCGCGTTCACACACCTGGGTCATGTCCATGTCGTTGACCGCTCGCCGCAGTTGCTCGAACTGGGAAAGCAGCTTTTCGTTTTCAAAAGAAAACTGGATTCTCTTGTGAACATCGATGATCGTGCCGATGCACATTTCCACCCGCAGCCGGTATTTGTACCTTTGTTCCATAAGCGAGCGGACCTACGCTTTTCCCGTCTCCACCATCGTGTCCATGAAGACCTTGTAGAATCGTTCGTTCTCTGAGACCGACTTCTTGAGGATGAGATGCAGCTTTTGGAGGTCCTTGGTGTTGATCACCACGTTGGCGCTCATGGCAAAGGCCATCATGTTGTCCATGGTTTTGAAGTTGTCCGAGATGAGGGCCAAAAAAAGCTTCCGACGAACCGACATGGAAAGCCTGTTCAGGTAATTGACGATGACGCTGTGATCCAGGGGCTGGCTGTCGAACCCGTCGGCGAGAATAATGAGATCAAAATTGTGGAAACGCAATTTCCCGATCGCATCCCTGGTATTGGGCGTGGAGACACACTTGTATCCGATGAGTTCCAGCCCGGCTCTCAGATGATCCTCGTTCATGGAGCTGTTGGGCATGATCAGGGCAAGCTTGATTCCCTCTTCGAAAAAATCCAAGGCCTCATCGGTTGTGAAATCCTCATACCCGTACGATTCTTCGGGGGTTTTCTTGCCGGCTGCCGGATCCATCATTCTCAGGGGGACCTCTCCGGTCTCACTGGCCTTGGGAGGCTGCTCCGGCGCCTCACCCCCAAGCGAAATCTTGCCCTTGCACTTCGGACAGTTCAGTTTGAGGACCCTGTCCTTGGGAACTTTGTCGTCGGGAATGTTGAACCTGGTCTTGCACTGCCCGCAGGTAACCTCCATGGTTTCCGCTCCTCTTTACATTTTTCCGTACTTCTTTGTGTAATCCTGGTCAATACTCAAGTCTTCGATGGACGTGGTCTTCTCCCCTCTTGCCGACTTGACCGCGTCAATGGTCCTTCCCACAATGGCCTTGTGGGAGGCATAACTCAAGGCGGTCTCCTCGGTGATGAATCCTTTTTGATAAAGCTCCGTGATGCTCTGGTCAAAGGTCATCATGCCGAAGGGCTGCCCTGCTTCGATGATGTCGTAAAAGGTCTTGCCTTCCGCTTCGCCGTGCAGGATGGTGTCTTTCACTCGCAGATTCGTGCACATGATTTCAAAGGCGGCCACACGCCCTCCCCCGACCTTGGGAAGCAAGCGCTGGCAGGCAATCCATCGGACCGAATCCGCCAGGCGGATGCGGATCTGCTTTTCATCTTCCTGCTCAAACATGCCGACGATTCTGTTCACCGTCTGGCCGGCATCCACCGTGTGGAGTGTGGTCAGGAGCAGGTGACCGGTCTCAGCCGCAGAGAGACCGATCTCCACGGTTTCCCTGTCCCTCATCTCACCGACCAGGATCACCTTGGGGGCCTGGCGCAGAGCGGCCCTCAGGCCGTTGGCAAAGGTGTCGAAATCGATTCCCAGCTCCCGCTGATTGAATGTGGCCTTTTTCTGGGCATGGACATACTCCACAGGATCTTCCAGGGTCACCACGTGGACCGATTTTCTCTCGTTGATCTCGTTGAGGACTGAGGCGAGAGACGTGGACTTACCGCTCCCTGTGGCACCCGTCACCAGGATCATTCCGTTGCGGTCATCTGCCATCCTGCGGAACGCCGGGGGAAGCATCATTTCATCCACCGTCGGCACCCGGGCTGCCAGTTGCCTCATGACGGTCGAGATGTAGCCCTTTTGCGAAAAGATGTTCACCCTGAACCGGGCTTTGCCTGCAAGTTGATAGGACGTGTCACAGGAGCCCTCGGAGAGAAGAAATCGGGTGAGCCTGCGGTCAGCGTTGATCAGGTTAAGGGCGAGGACTTCAGCCTGGAAAGGGGTGAGCTTTGAAATAGGAGGATTGAGCGACACAGGCACCAGCTGGCCCGAGGACTCAACCTGGCAGGCCTTGTCCACCGTGAAATTGAGGTCCGAGACATTGTCATGGGACTCGAGCATGGCGGTTAAAATATGGTCGATTTCTTGTCGTCTCATCTCTTCTGCTCCCTCAGTGCTCAGGGTTTCGTTCCGCTCCTACACCTCCGTGAAGTCAGAAGGAGCTTGCTTCAGGAAGGGAAGGAACTTGCCCTTGTCATTGCACTTGGTATAGGCATCGTCCGGGCTGATGATCTTTTTCATCAGCAGTTCCAGAATAGCATCATCCAGCGACTGCATGCCGTATTTCTTTCCCGTCTGGATCATGGAAGGAATCTGGTAGGTCTTTCCTTCGCGGATCAGGTTTCGAACGGCCGGGTTGGCAATCATGATTTCGAGGGCCGCCACCCGGCCCCTCTTGTCTCTTCTCTTGAAAAGGGTTTGGGAAATCACGGCCCTAATTCCATCCGCCAGGGTATTCCGGATTTGCTCCTGCTGGCTGACCGGAAAAACTTCGATGATGCGGTCCACGGTCTTGGCGGCGCTGTTCGTGTGCAGGGTCGCAAAGACAAGATGCCCTGTTTCCGAGGCTTCAATGGCAAGGGCAATGGTTTCCAGGTCTCTCATTTCACCGACCATGATGATGTCGGGATCTTCTCGGAGAGCACCTCTCAGCGCCGCGGCAAACGACTTGGTGTGGAGGCCCACTTCCCTGTGATTGATGATGGCCTTTTCACTCCGATGCACAAATTCCAGGGGATCTTCAACGGTGATGATGTGGTCTTTTCGAGACATGTTCGCTTCATGGACAATGGCTGCAAGGGTGGTGGACTTTCCGCTGCCTGTGGGCCCGGTCACCAGTACAAGGCCGCGGGGCAGACTGGCCAGTCTTTGAACCACCTTGGGCAACCCCAGATCATCGCAGCTCATGATTTTCGAGGGAATTTCCCTGAAAACGCCTCCAATGCCGTACTTTTGCTGGAAAAAATTGGCTCGATATCTGGCAAGTCCCGGGATTTCATAGGCAAAATCCACGTCACCCGTTTCTTCAAACTCCTTCACCTTGTGCTCGGGAGCGATTTCATAAAGCATGGCCTTGAGGCCGTCGTTTTCAAGAGCTTGGTACTTGACCCGCTCGAGTTCACCGCCTATCCGCAGAACAGGCTGCTGCCCGGAAACCATGTGGAGATCCGATGCTCCCTGATCGTGCATGAGCTTGAAGAATGCATCTATTTGAGCCATAAATACCCTCCGGAGGAAATCAGCTTATGATTATACATGGATCGGATTGGTTTATTCAAGTCCCAAATCCTGCAACCGGCCGTGCCGGAAGCCCCATTTCTATTCTAACTGGCTCTGATTCCGATCTTTTCCAAGATCATTCACCATCATGAGAGCATCCTGTCCCGAGGGATAAAAGCGGACTTTGCTCTGCACGGGCCTAAATCCATTTCTTAGGAAAAGTTTCTGGGCTGCTAGGTTCTCTTTGGCGGTGTGGAGAAAAAGCCCCTGCTCCCCCAAGCCTTCCGCTTCTTTTTGTGCGAATTGAAGAAGTTCACGGCCTATTCCCCTGCGCTGGAGCTCGGGGGTGACGGCGATGGCGAGAATCTCCGTGCAGGTTTGCCCCTCTTCGTCTGCCGGCAGGGCGCCGATCATCACAAAGCCTGAAGGTCTACCCTCAACCGTGGAAATGAGGGTCACGGTCACACTGGATTCGAACCATTCGCTGACGGTGGAGCTGTAGGGTCCATAAACGCTAAAGACCAGGCCGCTTAATCCGGCGATAAAGGCCTTGTCTGAGGGTTTTGCGGGGCGAATCGTCGTCTTGGCTTGAGGAGGAGAAAAGAGGGGGGCTGCCACGGCACAAGGATCTCACAGGGTCTTCCAGTAAGGCCCCTGAACACTCTTGACCCGGGCCACCACGGTATCCACCATCTCCTGCATGGCAGAACCCGCTAGAGCGGCCGGATCGGAGTTGTTCAAGCCGGCCAGCTCCTTGAGGACTTCTTTGACCGAATCCCGTTCCCCGTAAAGATCGTACCCTCCTTCGAGGGTGAAGACCAACTTTTCTGCGCAGCATTCGTCGGCGATATCCATAATGGCCCGGGTCATTGCAGCAAACCCTGCAGGAGTGACGTTCATACCGCCCAAAGGATCCCCGATGTAAATGTCAAAGCCGGCGGAGACGAGGATCAGTTCAGGTTTGAACTCGAGAGCGATCGGTTTGAGCACTCTCTCAAAGAGGCTCAAGTACTCTGCGTCCCCATATCCTATGGTGAGGGGGACGTTGACGGTGAATCCACGGCCTTTCCCGACGCCGATTTCAGTGTAAGCCCCGGTCCCCGGATAATAGGGGAACTGGTGGGTGGAGAAATAAAGGATCGTCGGATCCTCTTCAAAGGAGTGCTGGGTGCCGTTGCCGTGATGAAGGTCCCAGTCCACAATCAAAATGCGGCCGACCTTAAGGCGTTCCTGGGCATACCGTGCGCCTACGGCAACGTTGTTGAAGAGGCAGAAGCCTTTTGCCTGACCCCGTTCCGCGTGATGCCCCGGTGGTCTGACCAGGGCAAAGGCGTTTTTCAGCTTTCCCGCGCACACCTTGGAGATGGCCTCGCACAGCCCTCCGGCAGCCAGAACCGCGGCGTCGTAAGAGGCTGCACAGGTTTGGGTGTCAGGGTCCAGGTACGTGTACTCGATTCCTGCTGTGGCCGCAAGTGTATCGACGTAGTAACCGGCATGAACGAGAAGCAGCTCTTTCTTGTCAGCGAACCTGGGGGGGATCTCCTGAAACTTGCCCGCCATATCCGGCTCTTCCAGCATGTCATAAATGACTTTGAGCCGCTGCGGGCACTCCGGATGGTAATCCCCCATCCAGTGATCCATGTATCGTGTGTCCTTAACAATGCCGGTGGACATTCCTTCTTTTAACCCTGAACGGCTCTTTCCCATTGGCCTCCGCTCCATGTCTGCGCTCTCCGAACTTGCATACCATAATTATCGTTTTCTTGAAAGCAATTCCCTATTGACAAGGGGAAAGAAAATACAAGAGACTCGGCAGAAAAAAGAGGCCGGGATTTGTTCCGGGAGGAGCATGAAAAAGGAGGATTCTTCATTTGGATGAACGTTCGCTTCTCGGTCAACTCGAAGATCTGGCTCGCGGCCTTGGCATCGAGGTGCGCTACGAAATGCTCAAGAGGGAGGGCGCCTTTACCCAAGGGGGATTGTGCCGGCTGAAAGGTCAGTATCTTCTGCTCGTCAATTCGAAGGCGCCCAACAGAGACAAAATCGAAGCCTTGGCCTTGGCCGTAAACCGCTTCGACCTCAGCCAAGTTTTCATGAAGCCGGGCCTGCGGGACTTCCTGGCCAGGATTCCCAAAGAGGAAGCCACCCCTCTGGACCCTATCCGGCAACCTCTCCCTCAACCACCATTGGACTGATCCCACTCGTTTCCTCAATGGCCGGAGTATTGGCTGGACGGCAGTTCTCCACTCTCAATCTCAGGCAGCTTTTTTACCCCGCTCGAGACGTCCTCAAAAAGCTTGACGGGTGAAAGAAACAGTCTTTTCAGAATGCCGGTGACCCCCTCTCCCAGGGTTTTGAAGGGGACATGCTCGACTTGCGGATCGAGAATAGGTCCCTTGACTTCGAAGTAGTAGGTGATCAGGGACCTGTTGTTCCCTGTGAGGATGTGACCCAGGATAGGGATGTTGCTCACCACGGTATCGATGGTCCCAAGGGGGTGAATCCCGAGATCCAAAAGGGCCAGGCCTTGTCCCAGGTCCGCACTTCCGGTGGCAACCGCATTGAAAACAGGGCTTTTCATTTGGAGGTTTTCGGTGTGCACCACTCCTTTTTCTATATGTCCGTGCCCTCCCAGGCTTTCGAAGTAAAGCCCCTCTTTGGAGATGTCAGGCGGCCTCTTCGTGAATATGTTCTGAAGGCTCAGGAATTCAAGAATCTTCAGGAAAACATTGGACTTCCTTATGACTCCCTTTTCGATAAGGACATTGGTGCCTCCCTCGATGTGGGAAATCAGATCCCTCAACTCCTTTCCCTCGGTGTAGAATTGTGCTTCCATGGTCAAACTCCCCTCATAGAAGGGTTCAATCCCGAGGCGTTTGAGCAAAGCGTCCATGGGTTGATCTTTGAACTCTATGTGCGCGGAAAAAGCCATTGCGTCTTCTTTCACATAGCCCGTGGCTTCAAGGGAACCCCGGTCCATTTGGATTTGGGAACGAAGGATGTGGAAGTCTCCTTTCCTGAACAGGAGTTCCGCCTTCAGCCTTTCAGAAACTATTTTTTTCCATTGTGCCGGCTGGGCATCCAGGCTCACCCGGATGTTTGTATTTTCGGCAAAAGAAGAAGGCTTTTTCTTTTGCGGACCCTCTTTGCCCGGAGGAACGAAATCCGAGAGATGGAGAGGGCTCGAAGTCACCATCACAGCTCCCTTGAGTCCCTTCCACCCCCTGAGTTCCCCCTTGCCCTTGAGAGAGCTTTCTCCCGTTAGCAGGGTGAAGGAAGGGATCACGATCTTATCGCCCGAAAGCAAGGCGCTGAAATCGCACTCGCGGACCGGAGAGGGAAGAGAGGGCAAAGAGAAGGACAGGTGCTCGCCTTTCATCTCTCCGGACACCGCAACAGCGGAAAAATCCTTTCTGGGGATTTTAGCCTGAAGCTTGCCCTTTAAAGATCCACGAGCGACAAGACCTCCCGGCTTTAACTGGAGGCCGAGATCGTCCAGGGACAATGTCGGAGCCGAACACTGGAGCGTGATGTCGCCCTGCGGGGACAGAGGATAGTCTCCAGAGAGATCCACGCGGGATTTTCCGGGTTCCCACAGGAGCTGCTTAATGCGAATCTCTTTATCCGGGATGAAGTCAAACTCAAAAGTCGCCCGGTCGGCTTCGCCTGGGGGGTCTATAAGAAAGAGCTCATGATCAACAGACAGATCACCGATATCGGCCGTCCCCTTGACGGACCACAGATCCGCATTTCTTGTTATTGAACTCCGGCAAAGAGCTGAGCCTTTGAACAGCGCAGGGCGCTGGTCTGGAGACGTCAAAGACCAAAGCTGGCCTAAATCGAGACGGGCAACAACCTCCATCCATTGAGGATCAATACTCAGCCCTTTCACGAAGAAGGCCCCTTCACCCTCGAAAGAAGATGCGCCCCATGATCCGGACCCTTGGAAACGACCCTCCTCTCCGATCTTGAGGCGACCTTCCTTGAGAACCAATGAGAAAGGCCATTGCTTTTGTTTGAAGGTCCCATCCCTGACGAGGAGGTCCGCCTCCGTTATCTCCGGGGTCTCCATGGAGGCTTCGTACTTGAAGGCGGCCTGTCCCTCCACGGTGCCTGATGCAGACTCCAGGTTGTCAACCGTCTCTTTCAATCGGGCAGGGAGGAAATCGGCCCTCAACGGATGCAGCACATCCTCCAAATCAAAAAAGCCTCGCACCCTCGGTTCAAAAACAGGGGACGGACGGAAGATATCCCGAACCTTAAGAAGGCCTTCCTGGATCTCTGATTTGCCTGAAACTCCTTTTAACGCGGATACGAGGAACACTCCGTCCTTCAAGGTGACCTTGGCGGACACATCCCTTAAAGGTTCCCTGAGTCGATCCCCATGAACCGTGAAGTTCTTGCAGTCAAAGCCCATGGAAAGGGCTGCCTGGTTTTCCGGCAGTTCCAGTTTCTTGAGCTGCAGGATCTTCCCGTCGATCAGGAAAGACTCCAGAAGAACATCTCCCGAGCGCAGGAGAGGGAAAAGATCTTTTTCCACCCAGGACGCGACGAGCGGGGCAGGAAACAAGGTCTCTACGGTGGAATAGGTCATAAGGAGGCTTTGTGCTTCCAGGCGAAGATAGGGGTTTTCCTTTTCCCGGAGGTCAAGTCTCAGGTTCATGGAAAAGCTGGCATCCGGCGTCTTGAAATTCAGATAAGGGACATGGAGTTTTCCCCTCTCCAAAAAGGAACGAAAATCGAAGGACATGGATTTGATGGAATAGTCCTTTGTTCGCCCTTTTTCTCTGACTGAAAACCGGGCAGAATCGACAAGGATCTTGCCGCTGACTTTCGCAGCCTCATGGCCCATTGACTCTATCCTTAGCTGAGCCTCGCAGGTTCCGCTTCTTACAGGAACCTCCTCTGGAAAAGGGATCCACCGAAGAGGCATTTTTTGTGTCTCAAGGAATAAATCCACAGAAGGTCTCTTGTCTTGTTTTTGACCCTGAGTGATCGCCCCTTGGAGGCGGAAGGAGGTGCTCTCCCTTCTGAGCCTGGCCTCACCCTGGCTCTTTACGCTTAGGGTCCCCGGCTCAGCGTTTTTCACTTCAAGGCTCAGGTTCACAAATCGAATGGGAAAATGCTTGATGAACAAGGAGCCGTTTTCCATGGTGAGGGAGTCAAGCCCGGGCAGGATAAGGAAAGACAAAAACTTCTCTTCAAACTCGCCTTCTTGGCGCTCCGAGTCCTCCGGGGGAGCGAGATCGATGATCGGTCTTTCCACGTGGAGCCTCTTCGGGACCACACGACCTCTCAGGAGCTGCAGAGCATCTACGAAGACGATGGCCTCCGACGCACGGATTCTTCCGAAGCCGTCCTTTTGGCGCGCTTCGAAACTGTAAACTTTTGCCCCGAGGCCTTTCCACAAATAGAGTTCAATCTCCTCAAGGCTTATGTCGTACCCTGTCCCTGCGGAGAGGCGGTCCAGAAAAGCCTTCTGCACAGAGGGCTTTTGGATGAGAGAATTGGCGAAAAGGACGAGGGAAACAAAAAGAAGGAAAAGCAGGGTGGGCAGAACAACAAAGGGCCTCAGTTTCTTGAAGTCCATCGCTTGAAATAGTCCCGGAGAATCCTTCGAAGCGGGCAACCGAGTTGAGTCTTCACTTGGCCTGATCATCACGGACCATGCGGTTCTTTACAAACATGATCCTGTAGGCAGCCGTGAGGTTGGTGGATAGGGCAAGGGCCAGAAGGACCAATTTGAGGAGGAGGATACCGATCACAGGAACGGCGCCCAGCAGGGATCCAATCACCAAAAGGGTTATTCGTTCAGGCCGCTGCATCATGCCTGCTTTGCATTCCATCCCCAACCCCTCTGCCCGGGCCCTTGTGTAACTCACCATGAAGGACCCTGAGATGGCAAAGATGATCGCGGCCACGGTCCACGGACTGACCTCCGGGGCCCCTCCCGTCTGAAGAAACATCAAAAAGGGGCGGCCGCCCGCGAAGTAGTAGGCCAGCCCGATGAAAAGGAACATATCGCTGTAGCGATCCAGGGTGCTGTCGAAAAAGGCTCCGAAATCACTCTTCTTGTTTGTCTGTCGAGCAATGCTTCCATCCAGAGTATCGCAGACCCCAGCCAGAACGACCACCCATGCGGCCCAGAAAAAACTCCCGTGGCAGTAGATCAGCCCTGCCACAATGCTCAGGAGAAGCCCGGCAATGGACAGAACATTGGGGTGGATTCCCGCGCGAGCAAACAAATCGGCGACAGGCCCCACAAGCTTGAAGTATCTCTCGCGGTTTCTTTGGCTGATGAACACGAATTGAGCCATTGGGCAATTCTCTCGACCAGGTAGCGTTGTTGGAGCATGTAAGTGCAGCCAACTTAGCAAAGGCACGGGGTTTTGTCAAAAGTCTCTTTTAGGCAGGATTGGTGATGAATTTGGTGGCCCGTATGGCTTCACCCACTTCGCCTGTGAAGAGTTCGAAAAGGGGCAGATCCAATCCAGGACGATCGTGCGGTTTGTCCTCGTCTCTTCGACGTTTCTCTCTTTTGGCAAGAACCTTCAGAAGCAGAAGGTCGTTGGAACCGTAACGCGGCTCCTGACGTTTTCCTCCAAGCTGGTAAGCAAAGGTGATCAGAGCGATGGCGGTGACGGCGTTCCGGTCGCGGCTGTAGTCACGGAGCGTGATATCCACGGAGCTTGCCCGATCAAGGATTTCTTCAGGGAGGTCCCCGAGTTTTGTTTCGCGGCAAAACTCTGTGGCGAGCCACTGGAGGTTTTCCTTGCCGATCATCGCGATGACGTCTAGGGTATCTCCTGAGTCATTCATCCCTTCACGATAATCGACGGGCCGACGGAAATCAACCTTGTAGCTTTCTCCTCAGGGGTTTTTCCGTTGACTTAACTCGTCTTTTATTCTATGATTTTCTTGAAATTATAAGGGCCTATCTTACGATGGCCCTTTTTTTATTCTCAAGCTTCGGCTCAAAAAGCGAGCCATAATCCAAAGGGGGAACCAAGGATGGGCAAGGACAACGTGATCTTTCTTGAGGTTATCGAGTGGTTTGACGAGACAGGCAAAGAACTCGTTCACCGGATACCGGAGAAAGGGTCAGGGGAGATCAAATACGGCGCGCAGCTCACGGTCAGGGAAAGCCAGGCCGGGGTGTTTTTCTACAAAGGCAAAGCCATTGAGGCCTTTGGACCCGGCCGGCACACATTGAAGACCGCCAACATCCCCGTGCTGACCAAGATTGTCAGCATCCCCTGGGGTATGACGAGTCCGCTCAGGGCTGAAGTCTACCTGGTCAACATGAAGGTGTTCCCCAATCTCAAGTGGGGAACCAGGGACCCTGTCGCCTTCAAGGACGCGGAACTGGGCCTGATCCGGCTTCGCGCCTTCGGGGTTTTTAACCTTCAGGTCCTGCAGCCTGTGCTCTTCATCAACCGTCTTGTGGGCACTCAGGGCGTTTACACCACCGAGGAGATCGAGGAGTATCTCAACCGGGTCATCGTCTCCAGATTCAATGACCTCATGGGCGAAACCATCGACACGATCCTGAACCTTCCCTCCAAGTACGATCAGCTCTCTCAGGCGCTGGTGCAAAGGCTCAAGGAGGACTTCAGTCATTTCGGGCTGGGCCTGACCCACCTCTACACCAATGCCATTACGCCCCCGCCCGAGGTGCAGCAGGCCATTGATGATCGTTCGCGCATGGGTGTATTCAAAGACATGAACAAGCTCCTGCAGATGAAGGCGGCCATGGCCATGGAAAAGGCTTCGGAGGCTGAGGGAGCGGGTTCGGGCATGGGTATGGGCATGGGCGTGATGATGCCTGCCATGTTTGCCCAGTATTTCGGCGGGTCCGGAGCCCAGCAGGGTCAGGCAGCCCAAACCGCCGTGTGCGCGGAGTGTCAGAATTCGATTCCGGTGGACTCGAAGTTCTGTCCGCGGTGCGGGCACCAGCAGCTCATTTTCGAGCAGTGCCAGAAGTGCGGCAAGAACTTGCCCCCCACAGCCAAGTTCTGTCCCCGCTGCGGGCATGCGGTGGAAGAGAAGGTGGGACCTAAGGTCTGCTCCAAGTGCAAATACCAAAATCTGGCGGAATCCATCTTCTGCAACCAGTGCGGAGAGAAGCTGTAGTGCAGACTTCCAGGGTCCTCATTGAACACCAATGTCCGCAGTGCGGCGCTCCGGCCACCCTGGAGGAGACGGAGCGCCTCTTCACCTGTTCCTTTTGCAGGGTGAAGTCCTACCTGGTGACGAGGGACTATTTTCGATACATGCTCCCCCATACCGCTCCCGCCGGCAAATCTTTGGTCTTTCTCCCTTACTGGCGTTTCAAGGGAAGCTTTTTCGCGTCCTTTCCGGGAGGCATAAAGCCTAGAATTGTGGACGTGAGCCAGCAAGCCGTGTCATCCCCTCTTTTCCCTGTTTCCCTGGGCCTTCGGAGCCAGACCTTGAAGCTTCGCTTTGTCTCGCCTGAAAATGAAGGAGTTTTTCTGAAGCCAAAGGTGTCGTCCAAAGATCTCTTGCGGCTTGCAGAAGAGACGCTCACTTCCTCTACACAGGAGCCCATGTTCGCCAAAGCCTTTATCGGCGACACCCTGAGTCAGATTTATTCTCCCTTTTACGTAACCGACAAAGTATTCGATGCGGTCCTCAACCGTCCGGTTTCTTCCGCTCTGCCCGAAGGCTTTGACATTTTAGCGATGGAGGGAGGCAAACCGGACTGGCGGATCGAATTTATTCCCTCCCTTTGCCCCAACTGCGGATGGGACCTGGAGGGAGAAAGAAACGCCCTGGCCCTTTCGTGCAAGAACTGTAATTGTTTCTGGATGGCCAAAGGAAAAGGTTTTGCCAAGCTGGAGTTCGGCGTGTTTCCTTCGGAGACACAAGATTCCATTTACTTCCCTTTCTACCGCATCCGGGCGGATGTTTCGGGGATCAAGCTCAGCTCCTACGCCGATCTCGTGAAAACAGCCAATATGGCCAAAGTCGTTCAGGAGGGCTGGGAGGAGAAGCCCTTCCGCTTCTGGACCCCTGCCTTCAAAATCAGACCTCAGGATTTCCTTTTCTTTTCCCGCAACCTGACCCTCTCTCAACCCCCCAAGGAGTATGTGACTCAACTTCCCCAGGGAGAGGTCCTTCCGGTGACCATGCCTTTTCAGGATGCCGTGGAAAGCCTGAAAATCAACCTGGCCAGCTTTATCAAGCCGCCCAGGATGCTGCAGGTCCTTGATGCGGTCGAGATCAAGGCGAAAAGCCTTGTCCTCGTCTACATCCCCTTCCAGAGATCAGGCAACGAGCTCTTTCAACCCGCCTTTAATCTGAGAACGAACAAGACGCTACTGCAACACGCCAAGCATTTATAGATTGAGGGATTCTGGAATTCACAATTTCTCAATTGGTCTTGCAAATCCTGACGAGAGATGTCACTATTTCTTAAATCCACTCATCGCTTAGGCAAATAGAAAAATGACTCTCAGACTAGGCATTGACTTCGGCACGACGCGCACCGTGGTAGCCGCGCAGGAAGACGGCAATTACCCCGTGTGCACCTTCTCGTGGGAAGGAGAAATGAAAGAGTACATTCCCACGTTGGCAGCGGTCAAAGATGGAATCCTTCACTTTGGCTGGGATGCCGTGGATCGACTCAACCAGCCCGACACCCACATCCTTCGCTCCATGAAACGCCTGGCAGGACATCTCCGGCCTGAAGATCCCGTGGAACTTGGGCCTGATTTCTCCATCACCATGCTTGAATTGGTCACTCTTTTCCTGACTCATGTGCGGCAGATGATCCTCAAGCATTGGAACATCACCTTGAAAAAGAAGGAGGCCATTGAGGTGATGGTGGCCAGCCCGGCCAATGCCAACAGCAATCAGCGCTTCATTACATTGGAAGCTTTCAGGAGAGCCGGCTTCACCGTGCTGGGAGCGATGAACGAACCTTCGGCTGCCGCCGTGGAGTTTCTTCATCGATATTTGCGCAATTTGGGCCCCAGGAGCCCCAAGCGGTATATTGCCGTGTACGATCTGGGAGGAGGCACGTTTGACACCTCTGTGGTGGGGATTGCGGAGCAGAACCATGATGTCGTCGCCCATGAAGGCATCGGGAAACTGGGAGGAGATGACTTCGACGAGATCATCCTGAGTTTGGCGCTTGAGCAAATGGGCCTTGGGCCGGAGAACCTCACCCAGAGCAATGCCGCGCGGCTCCTGGAAGAATGCAGGGAACGAAAGGAAGGCTTGAAATCGAACACGAAGAAGATGGTCGTGGACCCCGGCACGGTTCTTCAAGATCAGAAACCGGTAGTCCTTGACACGGGGCTGGTCTATGAACGATGCGGACCGCTCATCGAGCGGAGCCTGAGCACCCTCCGAAATCTCATCCAAAACATCGATGAGAGCCCGGAAAACGGCCGAAGCCTCGCCGCGGTGTATCTCGTGGGAGGATCGGTTTCTTTCCCTCCTGTGTCGCGCAAACTCCGTGAGGCTTATCCGAGCAAGGTGAGGATTTCTCCACTTCCCCATGCCTCCACCGCCATAGGTCTGAGCATCGCAGGCGATCCCAGAGCCAAAATCAGCGTGCGGGAATCTGTTTCGCGCCATTTTGGCATCTGGCGGGAAAGGGGCAAAGACAAAATCTTCGATCCCATCTTCCTCAAAGACCGGCAAGTCGATGCGGGCAACGGCCGGCTCAGGGTCACGCGAACCTACAATCCTGTGCACAACATCGGTCTTCTGCGCTACCTGGAATGCAGTTCCCTTGGAAAGGCTGAAGAACCGGAGGGGGATATTGCGCTGTGGCAGGATGTCTATTTTCCTTATGACCCGAAGCTTCGGGACAGGAAGGATCTCCCCAAGATCTCGATAGAGAAATCACCC
Source organism: uncultured delta proteobacterium (assembly GCA_963702565.1). GTDB lineage: Bacteria > Desulfobacterota > DSM-4660 > Desulfatiglandales > HGW-15 > CAVPDE01. The sequence continues at coordinate 186,611 of CAVPDE010000022.1, forward strand.
GGTGCTTCTTCACAGGAAGTGACGGAAGCCTACGAGTACAACGAGGAAGGGATCATCCGGGTCGAGATTGAGAACAAGACCTCCGGGTACAGAAGACTCTTCACCCTTGGCCCCAAGGCCTCCACCTAGGCAGTGTCTCAGTGATGCCCTTGCAAGTCTGTCATTTCGAGCGAATGCGAGAAATCTTTGCGCTCAGCATACCTAAAAGATCTCTCCCGGAGTTTACCCTGAGGCACTCGAAGGGGTCGAGATGACAAGGAATGGTCGAGACACTACACTTGTTCCCTCCCGACACTTTGACAGGAAACCATTCAGTCTTATCTTAGTCTCAAAAGAGGGGGGAGGGATTCTATGGCCAAAATCATTCACTGCCATCCCAGCAAGGCAAGCAACGACTACCACATCTATACGGATCTGGACTTCTGGGATACGCGTCTCATTCTAAAAGATCTGGCTACGGTGAAGAGAAACTTCGGCACCGATCCTCCGGGCAACGATTATCCCACGCAGGTCGTGGGCGATGACCTGAACCGCTCTGCAAAGGCCACGATCGAGAAGAGACTGAGGAAGGCGATTGTTTCCCCTCCCCTCCACGTGCTGGTCGACGGCCTTCTCAAGGAGGGGTACTTCGAGTTCGATCCCGTGGAGTACTACCCAAAGCATTGGTCTCGGGAAAAAATGTTCAATTTCACCTACCGTCGCCTGCCCTTGAACAGCGCCATTCTCAACTCCCCCTACCGGACGGTTCGAGTCTCCTGGAGGGATGAGAAAATCCGCATCGAGCGGATTCCAAGAGAAAAGAAATACGATCCGGTCATTGAAACCAAGCAGCAGGCCCTGCGCCGCCGCAATGTCCCCTCCTGTTTCTGAGCAGCATTTCTAGAAAATTATGCCTGCCGCGAAGTCCCCGAGCCTTCTTGCATTCCGGGAAGTTTGAGCCCGAGAATTAGCGGAGCATAGGGATAGCTTTTGGTGAAATCGTTTGAGCCTTTCCACCTGCCTGCTCGATAGACAACGTATCGTAATCTGAAATTTTGGGCCAGTCTTGAAGGCAAACGATTAGTGGACGAAATCGTTAACGTTCGCGCTGAAACAGACCGACCTCACGCGTGGTATTTCTGTATCTGCGGCCGGACTGGCCAGCGGCTGGGCAGGAGTTTGCCCGCGGGCTCGGTGAAACGGCATCGGAGTGTGCCGAGTCGCTCGAAAGTGATCTGAATCTCGGCGCCTGGATCGATGAAGTCGTCGTGGTCACAGCCGGTACAGTCGGGGATGGTGCCGAAGCCCATCACGGAGCCGGGCTTGAGGGGAGCGATGAACCCCAACCAAGCGAACACGTCTTCTGCCTTGTGGCTGATTTCGGATGTTGATCCCTGGTACTTGACTTGGCCATTGACCAGAACCGTCACCTTGAGGTTGTAGGGATCGCGAACGTCATCGGGCGTGACCAGGTAAGGCCCGAGCTGGTTGCCCTTCGCCATGTCCTTCGTTAAGCAGAATCCGCCGACGAACTCCGTGGCCTGAACATCGCGCGCCGAGATGTCGTTGAAGATGCAGTAACCCGCCACAGGCTGCTTTGCGTTCCCATACACGACGGCCAGTTCAGGCTCGATGTCCAGCCGCGACGTGTAAGCCGGCCAGGGGACGGTTTCCCCGTCGCCGACGATGGCGTTCATGTTGCACTTGTAATAGGACAGCGGCTCGGGCTGACCGGCGACGGACTTGGGTTTCGGGGCTAGGACAGCTTTAGCGAACGCCTGCAACAGCGGCGCGGTCTGCGGGTTATCCTTCTCATACTTCATGAGGGTTTCGGCAGAGTTCTTGAGATGCCGCGGCGTCAGGCCGAAGTCGAACAGGGCGGCGACCTCCACCGGTTCTAGCAGGCGGACAGCGTTGAGTGCGAAGCGTTCACCTCCACCGAGTTCTCCGAAGTTCTGGTCGCCCCAGGCGAACAGCTCCTTTGCCGCCCGCTCGCTGTCGGGCAGATTGTTAAGGTAGGACCGGCTGTCGGCCAACTGGATAAAGGACTTTCCCGATTTGTTTTGCAGCACGGAGAACGGGACCGCCTGGTCTCGGATGACGACGCCGAAAAATGGATTCGGTGAGTCGGCGGTGGTGAAGCGGATCAGTTTCATGGAAGAACTCCTTTCTGTGTTTGGACTGGATCAGTATTCGACTTCGATCCCTTTTGCCTTCGCCACCTTGTAGATGGCGTCGAAGGTGGCTGGCGTGTTCCATGGCGCGTCAGGGGGTTCGTTACGGAACTCACGATACGCCCGTTCGACATTCATATACAGCCGCGCCGGGGCACGCCACTCACCGTAGGGACCGAACTCGATCCGCTTGGCAGCATCCAGCGAACTGAGTCCGGCGTCGAAGTACTTCTTTGACTCGTCGCGGAGGTACTGGAGATACGCTTTCATCTCGGTGGCCCCTTCGATCCCGCAGAGCGGACCGTGGCCGGGGACGATGACCTCGGGGTTGAGTTGAACGATCAGGTCGAGGCACTGGAACCACTTCTCGTATGATCCCGTCCAGCCCATCGGCGTACACTGCCGGAAAATCACGTCGCCGGCGAACACCACGCGCTCCTTGGGTACATGGATGATCGTGTCCCCGACCTGATGGCACGGCCCGACGTAGATCAAGTGGACCTCCGTGCCGTCGAGGTTCAGTTCGTAGCGCATGTCGAACAAGGTCGTCGGCAGGACGAGCTCCACGCCGTCGAGGTTATAGTCCTCCAGCAATTGCTGCCCTGCGGCCGCGACGCCGGGGTGGATCGCCTTGAGTACCTGGCGCGTGAGGAAACGACCGACACCGTGCAGCAGCTTCTGGGTCTCCTCCGGATTGGCGACGTGCTTCATCCGTTCGGGCACCGACTTGTGGGCGATGATCTCCGCGCCCTCGAAGAGTTGATTGCCCCAGACGTGGTCCCCGTCTTCGTGCGTGTTTATGACGCGCCGCGGCATGGCGGGCCACACCTTGCTGAACATCTCGATCATCTGCCGCGCATGGGCCAAGTCCGACTGCGTGTCGATCACAACACCCCCGGCCCGGTTGATGAGGCCGGAGTTGGCGTCACACACGCGGTTCTTCTCGTTCAGGACCGCAAAACAGTTGTTGCTGACTTGCTGCATCTTCATGAGGCGGGTCTTCTCCAGTTCGAGTCATTGTTCATGCTCTGCAGATGGTGTTCGGTATGCGATATTGACTCTCTCTAACATTGAACTTCACAATTTGCAAAGATATTGGCCCGGCGCAAATTTCGCAAATGGCTGATCTAGAATAGCCCCATCCGGTTTTGATTAGCATCAGAAGCCTATTGTGGGGGCAGCATATCGGCCGGTTACTATTACCAAATGCAAGCTCATCGTGGGGGGCTCATAGAGGGGTGATTACGATTTACCAATTACAATTCTATCTGTGAGCAAGTGTTCAACGCTTCCCATGGCATGTGGAAGCTCCCATGAAGTGCGGTGCAGTGCAGAATAAGTACCTTATGATACATCGGATAGGAATATCCTGCATCTTACCGCAGACGTCCCCCATTGAAGTGCTTTTCTTGCATAGTAAAGGTTAGTCAATCAGAAGGGGGCAGCTCAAATGACCCTCATTGGGGCTTGGGCGCGGCTCTCGGGATCCTCATGGGTTCATACTGTACTGTCCTTTCAGGGCATACACATGAGCTTCCCATATTTTTTCGAATCGTTTCTGATTGGGTATCGGGGATTTGATCATCTTGAGTGAGAGGGCCCTCTGATTCTCGCTGCTGCTCGGTTTCATGTGGAGGCTCAGAGCGTACTTCGAGAAATCCCTGACAATGCCGTCGAAGATCTCGTCCAGCAGATCGTCTTCCACCTCGTATAACTTGCGGCTTTCGATGATGAGCTGGCCGTAGGCGACAAGGGTGAGAATCTCCCCGAGCGCCAGCAGGTAGTCGATGTCATTGGCCTGCGCTTCGGTCGGCCGGGCCTGCACGAGGAAATCCTTGAAGAGCTTGATCTGCTCCTTGAACACCTGCACGTTGGGCAGAGCCACAAGGTTATAGGCGAGGTTGTAATCGTGGAACTGGATTTTGCCAAGCCCGCGCGTGGGTCCTTGCTTAAACAGAAAGGCGTCGTTCGACGGATCATCTCTCCTCGGAATCTCCGGATAGGTCTTGGGGTTGAAAAAGTAATTGGCCATGAACTTCACGATCAGGGCCATGTTCACGTGCACGGTCCCTTCCAGCTTGGGCAGCATGGGGAGTTCATGTTTGGCAATCTCGAAGAAGGGCTCGTTTTCGAATCCCTTGGCTGCGATCACGTCGTGGAGGAGATTCATCACGTCTTCGCCCTCGCGGGTGACCTTCATTTTCACCATGGGGTTGTAGAGGAGGTAGCGGCGGTCGTTTTCGTTTGCAGACCGCATGTAGTCGCTGGCCCGCTCCGAGAAGAGTTTCATGGCTACCAGCCGGCAGTACGCGTCGGTGAAGAGCTTTTTGACGTGCGAGAAGTCGGTTACGGTTTTGCCGTAGACCTTGCGATTGGCAGCATGGTTCATGGCCTCGTAAAAGGCATGGGTGCAGAGCCCTATCGCTCCCCACCCCAGGTTGAACTTGCAGATGTTGATGGTGTTGAGCATGTCGTCCCACGCTTTTGGGCCTCTCTCCAGGATGTCCTCGTCGGTGATCGGGTAATCATGGAGCGCGATTTCAGCCACGTAGTTCGATTCGTTGACCACGTTGCGGACGCACTCGTAGCGAGGATGCTTTGAGTTGACCACAAAGAAAACATAGTCGCGGGTGTCGGCCATTTTCGCGAAATTCGACACCAGGGCGGCTTCATTACCGTTTCCGATGTAGTACTTGCCGCCCCTGGCAAGATATTTGCCTCCGCCCTGGTGATGGAGCAACATCTCCGTGGAGTAAATGTCTGCGCCGTGCTCCTTTTCAGAAAGCCCGAAAGCGAAGATCCCGCCCTCCTGGAGAAGCTTCGCTGTCTTGTGCTTCACCGCTTCGTTGCTCCCGAGCCAGATGGGCGCAAGCCCGAGCATGGAGACCTGCCATGTGTACCAGTAGGTGATCCCATAAAAGGAAGAGATCTCCGAGAATTCGCAGTTGCGATAGTTGTCCCACCTTGAATCCGCAGCGCCATAGCCCGAAGGGGTCATCAGGGTTGCAAAGACCTGGTTCTCCTTCAGGAACTCGACGAAATCATAATTGAAAGTTTTCTGATGCCAGTCCTGTTTGATTTTCTTGAGGCCCTTGTTCTCGAAGAACTCGATGGTCTTGAGCATGATCTGGCGGGACTTTTCATCAGGGTACTTGCGAACGTGGTTTCGGGGATTCAAGAGGATCATGGGGTCACCTCGCTGGATTCGTTCTTGAGCAGCCTGCTTATAGGCCGAAGTAGGCGGACTTAACGTCAGGGTTGTCGATGAGTTCCTGGGAGGTCCCTTCGAGGACAGCGCCTCCGTTCTCAAGCACGTAGCCGTAGTTGATGATCGGCAGGATCGGCCGGGCGTACTGCTCCGAGATCACCGTGGTGATCCCGGTTTCCTGATTGATGCTCATGATGGCCTTGGCGAGCAATTCCTCCATCAGGGGGCTGAGGCCGAGAAGAGGCTCGTCCAGGAGAAGCAGTTTAGGCTGAGCCATAAGGGCTCTTCCAATGGCGAGCATTTGCTGCTCCCCGCCGCTCAAGAAACCGCCTTCTCTCTTTTTCAGGCTTTTCAGGTGGGGGAAGAGCGCGAAGACATACTCCATGGTTTTCTTGGCTTGTGCCTTGGTGGCCAGGATGCCGCCGATTTTCAGATTCTCCAGGACAGTGCTTTCCTGGAAGATCCTGCGCCTCTCAGGGCAGAGCACGATGCCCATCCTGGCTCTGTCGCTCGGCTCCACCTTGGTGATGTCCTTGCCTTCGTAGAGGACACTGCCGAGGATGGTGATACGCTCCCCGCCTTTCATCGCTTCTTTTCGTTTCACGTCGAGGATAATCCCGGAGATGGTGTACATGAGGGTGGATTTGCCCGCACTGTTGGCACCGAAGATGCCGGTCACCAGCCCCTTCTCGGCTTTCATCTGCACGTTGTTGATGGCGATCGCGTTTTCGTAGAAGACCATGAGATCTTTGACTTCGAGGATGTTCACTTCTTCGTCTCCGTCCCCAGGTAAGCATCCCTGACCTGCTGGTTGCTCATGACTTCTTCCGGAGTTCCCTCCGCGATCTTTTGTCCGAAGGTCAGCACCACCACCCGGTTGGTGAGCCGGAAGAGCTCTCTCAACCGGTGCTCGATCATGATCATGGTGATTCCCTCCATGCGCAGCCGCTCCATGAGGGGAATGAGGGAAGAGATCTCCGACATGCTGAGGCCGGAGAACACTTCGTCGCAGATGATCACTTCGGGCTTCAGGGCAATGCACCGGCCCAGCTCCAGGCGCTTCAGATACCCGAGGGGAAGGGAACCCGCCGTCTTATAGGGCACCCGGGCGTCCCGCTCAAAGCCCACCTCTTCCAGAATATCGATGGCCACGGCGTCAATGTCTCCCAGGGTGCCGCCTGCGGTCTTTCGGACCCGGGGGGAATTGAGCGGCACGATCAGGTTCTTGTAAGCGGAGAGGCTGTGGTAGGGCCTCATGACCTGGAAGGTCCGGGTCAGTCCCATGTTCGCGATCTTGTGAGGCGGGAAGCCTGTGATGTCCACGCCTTTGAAGGAAATCATCCCGGTGGTGGGTTTCACAAAGCCGGTGATGAGGTTCACCAGGGTCGTTTTTCCGGAGCCATTGGGCCCGATAACCCCCAGGATCTCTCCTTTGGCCAGTTCGAAGCTCACGTTCATGATGGCCTGAACGCCGCCGAAGGATTTAGAGAGCCTGGTCACTTGAAGAAGAGGTTCTCCGGCCACGGTCACACCTCTTCCCAGACTTCGAACTGGTGATATTTTCTTTGGAGAGCGTTCATGATCCCTTCAGGTTTGTAGACCATGAAACCGATGAGGATGAGGCAGTAGAGCACGACCCTGAGCTGGCCGAAGCCGCGCAGGGCTTCGGACATGGGAGTGAGGATGAAAGCGCCCAGCACAGGGCCGACCAGGGTCCCCATGCCCCCCATGACACAGGCGGCAATGGGAAGGATGGAAAAGTCCATGGCAAAGAGGGAGAGTCCGAGCCATCCGTACAGGTGGCTGAGATAGGCTCCCCCGAAACACCCGAGAAGGGCCGCGATAAAAACCGCCTTGGTTTTGTAGGCCGTGATGTTGATTCCCGAGGCCCGGACCGCCTGGTCATTGTCCATGATCCCGCGAAGGATAATGCCCATGTCCTCGTTGACGAGTCTCCGCAGGGCGAACAGGGCGACGATGACCGCAACCAGGATGAGATACAGTTCGACCCAGGAATTGGGAAAGGTGTCGAGCGCGGTAATTCCTTCTGTGCCGCCGAAGATGTTGAGAGCAATGATGATGAAAACGGCAAAGAGAGGGAACATGAAGCTCACGATGGCAAAGTAAATGCCCCGGAGCCTGAGGCAGGGAACAAGGACAAGGGTGCTGAGAGCAGCGCCCAGCACGGTCGCAATGGGGATCGTGACAAAAGGAGACCAGTGAAAAGTCTCATTCAGAAGCCCTGCAATGTAGCCGCCGGCCCCGATGAAAAAAGCCCCGCCCAGGCAAACAAGCCCGACGTACTCGGCAAGGAAATCAAAGCCGATGGCGAGAAGGGCGTAGATCCCGGCCGAGCAGATAACCCTCTGCCAGTAAGGATCCAGAATCAGGGGAAGCAGGAGCAGCCCTACCACAAGAACCACTCTGGGCATGAAAAGGTAACCCATCTCCGCCCAGGAGGTGACGGCGTAAAGGCCCTCGGTGCGCACCTTGATGCTCCTGTCGAGCCTTTTCTTTCGTCTGGTTTTGGTCTCCAAGCCTAAACTCTCTCTTCCAGTTCTTTTTGTTTGCCGAGCAGGCCCGAAGGCCTGAACAACAGAATGAGGATGATGGTTCCCACCAGCACGACCGATTCCCACAGGGCTCCGAAAAAAGAGGTGCTGATCTTCATGGCAAAAGCGAGCACAAAGGAAGCCAGCACTGCCCCTCCCCAGCTTCCAAGACCTCCAATGATGCACACGGCAAGGGCATAAATGAGAACCCGGTACCCTTCCTCTGCCCGGACACTACCGAGGGGAAGGATGGTCACAGCGGCAATGCCGGCCAGGGCAGACCCGATGGAAAGGGAGATCATGGCGGTTCTGTCGGAGTTGACCCCGAGCATCATGGCTGCCCGCTCATCCTGTGCAATTGCACGGAGCGAGAGGCCGATTTTGGTGTGGTGCGTGAAAACCCAAAGGAAAATGACCAGCCCGAGGCCGGCTCCTATGATGATCAACCGCTGGTAATCCACAAAGATGCCGGCGATACTGATCTTGCCTTCCACAAAGGGCTTGAGCGTGTAGAAGGGACCGATAAACCCTTTGAAACCGGCAATCCCCTGCATTCTCAGGCCTTCGAGAATGATCAGGCTCACGGCAAAGGAGGCGATGATCTCGGACGTGGGCATGCCCCTCAAGCGGATGAGCACAAGACGGTAGATGAGAAGCCCGACAATCGAAGCGATGGCAAGGGAAAGGATGATCGCAAGGGCATAGTTCAGCTTGAGATCATTCACAAAACTCCAGGTCAGGAAGCCGACAAGGACATAGATGGATCCGTGGGCAAAGTTGGGAACCCGGGCCACGCCGTAAACCAGAGTGAACCCCACTGCGATGAGGGAAAAGACGACGCTGTTGACGGTACCGTAGATGAGGATGTCCATGGAACCTAATGAGAGGACTGGAGTAATGGAGCACTGGAGTTATGGAGTGCTGGGGTTTCACCAATACTCCACCACTCCATCACTCCGGATGAGATTTACTTCTTCAACCAAGGCGGCATCTGGATTTTGCCGGTCGCGGCAGCCTCGGGGAAGATGGCTACACGTTCTCCGTTCTGCCACTGGACCCAGCAGCCCAGGACACTCGTTTTGGGATCATAGCCGTAGACCACCTGGTGGTTCTGATCGAACCTGAGGGTTCCGCGAACCACCGGAAGATTGGTCTTAGCCAGGGCGGTGACAAGAGCCTCTTTGTCAACGGTGCCCGCTCTCTCAATGGCATCTTTAAGAACAAACATGGCCTCATAGGCACTCACGCAGCCGGTGCTGCGGGGCGGCACTCCCCATTTCTTCTTGAAGCTGTCATAGAACTTCATGTGAAGGGGAGTCACGTTGCCGGGAACATTGCCTGCTTCAGAGAGGGTCACGATCGTGTAAGCGCCTTTGCCGTTCGAGGCTTGCCAGAAACCTGGATCTTCAGCAGCACCAATGAAACCGATGGGCAGAGCCGGCACTTCCATGTCCGCCCACTGCTTCAGCATAATCGAGGTCTCGGGCGAGTAAGCCCATATGAACAGGATTTGGGCTCCTGATTTCTTGCAGTCATTCAACGCCGCAGAGTAATCGGTCGTGCCGATGGGATGCTTGTCTTGCCCCACAATTTGCCAGCCGTCTTTGACAGCGAGGTCTTCGACAAGCTTTGCGGCACCTCGACACATGGCGCTGTCATCGATGGAGATGAACATCTTGGAGAACCCGTAGTCTGTCTTGATCTTGCGAAGAAGGTCTACAGCCTCTGAGACGTACCATGCAACGCTGCCGCTCTCTCTCCATGAGAACTTGTATTTTTCAAGATCCGTTGCAACCTTCTTATCCCAGCCGGGCGTGTAGCAGCCGATGGAGACGATGTCCAGGGTTTTGTACTTGGCGTAAAGATCCAGGGCTGCCAGGCCGCACTCGGACATGCAGGGCCCGCCTGCGATCATGTCCACCTTTTTCTGAAGAATGAGTTTTTCCAGGGAGAGGAGCACTTCGCTGGTAGGCACGCCGGGCTCTTCGTCGCGGGTGTCTATGATTTCGAGCTGGAAAGGCCGCATCTCGTTTCCGACCTTGACGCCGCCTGCGGCATTGATCTCTTCGGTGGCGAGAATCATGCCCCGCTCGCCGTTCTGGCCGTAGGCACTCGCTCTGGGGATCGGAGCGCCGACCACAATCGGTTTTCCTTTTTGTTGAGCCAACACAGGACCCAATCCAAGAAACGCGGAAACCAGGGTGAAGAGAAAAACACAGGTGAGAACTTTCTTAACCATGCTGCAGCCTCCTTTCGGTCAATGAGGTTAACGAACCTGACGCGTACAACCCGCATGGGTTGCCATAAAGCGAAGACTAAGGAACTACGGAAGCCGAGTCTTTCGCAACATGCCGAAATGAATGGTCAAAAGCCAGTTAAAAGAACGGTAAGATGCGAGGATACTAGAAAAAGCGAGCAGAGGTGTCAAGGGAAAAGCCGGGAACAACTCAGGATCGCCTCTCGGAATCCCCCGTTCACCCTTCGATACCTCAGTGCGAACGGATTAGCTGGAGCATAATCGGTTGGCTCTCCGTTTATGGTGAGGTATCGAACCATGAACGAAAGGTGAGTGCCCAACTTCTTACGAGTCTGTCAATCAAGGAGTTATTGGGAGAAGTAATCCTTAAAGGCCCCGATCACAACTCCGATGTCTTCTGCGCTGACATCCAGATGGGTCACGAGCCTGACTTTCTCCCTTCCGCTGATGAGGATGCCGCGCTCTTTGAGATAGGCCTGAAGGGCTTTGAAGCGGGAAGGCTCCAGAGCGAAAAAGACCATGTTGGTCTGAACTCTGGAAGGGTCAACGGCCAACTCTTTAATCTTCGCAAGTCCTTGTGCGAGCATGCCGGCGTTTTCGTGGTCATGGGCGAGCCTGTCCACGTGGCGGGTGAGAGCGTAAATCCCTGCAGCAGCCAGAATGCCTGCCTGCCTCATGCCTCCGCCAAGAACCTTGCGCCAGCGCCGCGCCTTTTCGATGAGGTCCCTGGGCCCGCAAAGAACCGAGCCCACCGGCGTACCAAGACTTTTCGACAGGCAGAAAGAAATGGTGTCGAAATGGCGGGTGATCTCGCGAACAGGCACCTTGAGTTTCACGGCGGCATTGAACACGCGCGCTCCGTCCAGGTGGATGGAAAGCCCGTTTTGCCTGGCCAGAGCAGAAGCCTTGGCCAGGTAATCCAGGGGAAGCACTTTGCCCTCCTGGGTGTTCTCCAGGCAGAGAAGCCGGGTTTTTGCAAAGTGGAAGTCGTTCGGCTTGATGTTACGCGCCACCTCGCCAAGATCCAGGGTCCCGTCCTCCTGAAAATCAATGGGCTGAGGCTGAATGCTGCCCAGCACAGCCGCCCCTCCTCCCTCAAACCGGTACGTGTGGGCCCTCTGGCCCACGATGTACTCATCGCCCCTCTCACACTGGCTCATGACACCCAGAAGGTTGCTCTGAGTGCCGCTGGTCGCAAAGAGGGCCGCCTCTGTGCCGAGCATCTCCGCAGCAAGGGATTGGAGCCGGTTGACCGTGGGGTCTTCGCCATACACATCGTCGCCCACCTCGGCCTGGGCCATGGCTTCGCGCATGGCCGGAGTGGGTTTGGTGACCGTGTCGCTTCGGAGATCAATGATTTTGGTCTGTTCTGCCATAGGGAGTCTAACGCCTCGATAGAATGATCCGGGCATCTGCGACCACGCATCCTTGTCCTTCGGGATAAAGGATCAAGGGATTAATGTCCAGCTCGGCAATCTCAGGGTGGTTGGCAACCATGGCCGACAGTCTCAGGATGGAGAGCGTGGCTGCCTTGATGTCCGCCGGGGGTTTCCCCCGGATGCCTTGAAGCACTCTGTAGGCGCGGATGGATCGAACCATGATTTCTGCACTGGTCTCCCACATGGGCGCGAGCCGGAACGTAACGTCCTTGAGGGCTTCGACAAAGATGCCTCCCAGTCCGAACATACAAATAGGGCCGAATCGGGGATCCCTGGTAGAACCGAGGATGACTTCCACGCCCTCCCGTGCCATCTCCTGAAACAGAATTCCTCTGATGTTCGCGCCCGGCTTGTAGGTGTTGGCGCTTTCGATGATTTCATGGAAGGTTTTTTCCGCCTGCTCCTGAGACTTTATTCCCAGGCGAACGCCTCCGGCATCTGATTTATGAAGAATATCCGGAGAGTCCAGTTTCATCACGACAGGCAGGCCGATTTCCGCTATGGCCGCAGAAATTTGGGAGGGGTCTGTGACGAGCCGGCTCTTGAGCAAAGGAAATCCGTAGCATCTGAGAAGTTCATGGGCTTCCTTTTCCGTCATGAAGTATTCTTTGCGTCCGGAGAGCTTCGCTGCAATAACGGCGGCCGCCTTCTCCTGATCCTCCAGCAAACGAAAGACCTCTCTTCTCCTTCCCTCGTGGGGCTTCATGTTCTCTCTGTACCTGATCATGGCGGCCATGGTTCTCGCCGCGTCCTCGGGAAACGCATAGTTCGGAAAGCCGTTCTGCTCCAGGTAGGCGATTCCCTCGGAAACGTCCACCAGCCCCATGAAAGAACAAAGAATGGGTTTGTCGATGTCCTTGGCCACACGGGGGACGATCTGGGCGGTCTCCATGATTTCAGTGATCGCGGCCGGCGCAAGGATGACAATGGCCCCGTCCACATTCTCATCTTCCAGGGTGTACCGAATCGCCGCCTCGTAGCGCTTGGCATCGGCATCCCCGATGACGTCCACCGGATTGTGGACGCTGGCCGTGGGAGGGAGCTTCTCTCTGAGCTTTTTCTTCGTTTCTTCGGAAAGGGAGGCGAGAGTGATTCCCGGCCGAATGAGGGCATCGGTGGCCATGATGCCGGGACCTCCGGAATTGGTCACGATGGCGATGCGGTTTCCTTTGGGCAGAGGCTGGGTGGAGAAGGCGAGGGCATAATTGAACAACTCGCTCACCCCATCGACCCGCTGAATGCCTCCTTGCATGAAGATCGCGTCATAGGCGGCATCCGACCCGGCCATGGAACCGGTGTGGGAAGCCGCTGCCCTGGCCCCTTCAGGCGAGCGCCCGGCTTTGAGGGCCAGAATCGGCTTGCCCGCCACCAGGGTGATTTCCCTTGCCACCTCAATAAAGGCATGGCCGTCGGTGATGTCTTCCAAGTACATGATGATGACCTTTGTATCCGGGTCGTCCTTCAAATAGCGAAGCAGGTCCACTTCGTTGATGTCCGCCTTGTTCCCGATGCTGACGGATTTGGAGAAACCCATATGACGGCCTGCCGCATAATCCAGGACGGCGACGCACATGGCTCCGGACTGGGAAATAAGGGCAATATTGCCGCGGCTGGGCATGGAAGATCCGAAGCTGGCATTCATGCGTACGTTGGGGTTGGTGTTGGCGGCGCCCAGGCAGTTGGGGCCAAGGAGGCGGATGCCGTGGGTCTTGGCGACCGCCTGCACGTGCTTTTCCATTTCGATCCCTTGGCCGCCGATTTCCTTGAAACCGGCTGTGATCACGATGCATCCTTTGATCTGTTTCTTGGCGGCCTCCTCGATGGTGCTGGCCACATGGCCCGGAGGCACGATGAGAACGGCCATATCCACGTCGTCAGGAATCTCCAGAAGAGAGGGATAAGCCTTCACGCCCTGGATGGACTTGGCCTTAGGATTCACCGGGTAAAGAATTCCCTGGTAGCCCCCATCCAGCAGATTTTTGAAAATAGCCAGCCCCAGGCTGCCGATACGGTTTGACGCACCCACCACGGCGATCGACTGAGGGCTCAAAATGTGCTCAACACCTTCCATGGCTGACCCCTTTCTGTTTTCAAGAAAAACGATCGGCTCAAGCAGGATTAACGCCGCAGAAAAAAACTATTATAGATTAAAATGAGGAAAACACAAACCTCCGTGGAGCCCGGAGCCGTTTACTATCCGATGGTCGTATGCTAGCATTCCAAAAGCAATGGAAGCAGGCGCTGAGACGCTTCGAAGAGAGGATTGGGAGGCGGCCTTGAACCCTTCTGACCTGGATGCCGTCCTGAAAAGGGCCACGGTGCCGGAACACTCCGTCCTGTTCATGCAGGCTATGTCCGGCGGCGAGCCGTTCTTGATAGGGCCATACCTTTTCCTCGCGGCAGAGGACTGGCTCATAGCCGTCGGATATCCGCTTTCGGGCGAGCCCGTCAGCGCGGGCTTTGATCAAGCCCTTGCAGAGGCTGTGCAGCGTTCCAGGGCAAGGACATGCTGGGCCATCGGTCCTTCGCTGCCCGATCGACTGAAGGCTTATTGCCAGGACCAGGATAACTACTACGTTCTTTCTGCTGACGCCAAGGTGCCCCAGCGCCTGGAGCGGTTGGCGGAGAAGACAGCAGGTCTCTTGCGTGTGGAGGAGGGGAACACCTTCACGGCAGGGCATCGGCGCCTTTGGGCCGAGTTCATGGGCCGGGCGGCGCTGCCTTCCAATGTGCGCGAACTCTTTGCCAAAACCGAGGCGGTTGTGCAAAAGGCCCCGGGACTTGTTCTGCTCAATGCGTGGGACCCACACGGTCACCTGGCCGCCTGCCTGCTGTTGGACACGGCTCCTCGCGCTTTCCTGACGTATCTGATCGGCGCCCACTCCCGCACCCACTACACCCCCTACGCCTCGGATCTTCTTTTCCGGGAAATGATCAGGCTTGCACGGCGGCAGGGCAAAGAGCTCATCCATTTGGGTCTCGGCGTCAATGAGGGCATCCGCCGCTTCAAGACCAAGTGGGGTGGCGCTCCGGCGTTGCCCTATGAGATGGCTTCCTGGCAGGAAAAGGAGACCGTCCGATCCGGCGTGAACGAGCTCATGAGAGCGTTGGCTTCCTCGTCCGGGGAGTCCATGTCCAAAGCGCAGCTTCTGGCCAGCCTCCCCCGGCAGCGGCGCTTTGCCATGCTCTGGGAAATCGAGAAGGAGGGCCGCAGGTCCTGGATTGGCGGCACGGCCCACTTTTTCTGCTACAGCTTCGAGTCTTCCTTCCGCAAGCTCTTCGACCAAGTGGACAGGGTGCTCTTCGAGGGACCGCTGGATCAGGCAAGCCTCGACCAGGTCTCCGAGGTCGGCCGGAGCCCCGATTCCGGCAGCTCGCGACTTATCGAGGCCCTCACCGCGGAAGATCTTCGCCGGCTGGAGCGAGCGGTGATTGGACCGAGGGGCTTCTGGGCGCGGGTGTTGGGCCTTGAGCGGCCAGACCCTCCGGACGTGCGCTTTCTTCTCGCCGAAACCCGCCACTGGATGGCGTTTTTCTCTTTATGGACAAGCTATCTGAAACGCCATGGGTGGGACCAGTCCGTGGACCTGGAGGCCTGGCACCTGGCTCACGACATGGGAAAGGCGGTGGTCGGCATGGAGACCATTGCGGAACAGATCGAAATTCTTGAGAGCATTCCCCTTTCGCGGGTCGTCCGGTTCTTTCGCCTTTGCGATCGGTGGGACGGTTACATCAGACGCAACGAGCGCGCCTATCTCAAGGGAGATCTCAACGGGATGATGGGAACCAGCACCGAATTCCCCACGCGCACCGAGCGGGTCATCCACCGCCGCGACGCGCTCTTCCTGGAGCGCATGAAGCCGTTCCTGGAGGCGGGCCGCAGCGCGGTCTTTGTCGGCACAGCGCACATGCTCAACCTGCTGCCTCTGCTCGCCGGCGCGGGCTTCAGGGTCAGGAGGAGCCGATGATTGTGCCCGGACAGTTCGCGGGAGTCACCGCCCAGGCCGAGACGCCTGAGCAGGTGATCCCTTACGTCTGCGCCGTGTCCGATTTGAAGCCCCGGATGCTGGGGGCCTGCGTGGGCTATGAAGCGGAAGGGGAAGTGGTGCTTGTGGGATACCCGCTGCACGATCCCAAAGATGAAGGGGCCATGGCGGAAGCGGTCGGTCTGGCGCTTCGCCTTCCAGGGCTCCGCCGGATCACGGTCCTCGGTCCGGCCCGTCCGCCCCAGGCGCCCGAGAGCGCTGTGATAGAAGAGGACTGGTACTGTTGCCTCCCGGTGCCGGCTCCGCCGCCGGGCCAGAAAACAAGAAACCTTCTCCGCCGCGCGGGCCGGGATCTTGCCGTCGAATGCGGGGGCTCATGGGGAGAGGATCACACGGCCCTTGTCGGGCGGTACCTGAACGAACGCCCGCTAGCGGACGGTATCCGGCACATTTACAAAAAACTTCCACGCTATTTGGCCGAGTCCTCAGGCAGCTTGCTTGTCTCCGCTCGTCTGGCCGACGGACGATTGGCCGCCCTCTCTGTTGGGGAGTACGCCGGCCTAGCCACGGCCTTCTACATGTTTTCTTTCAGGGATCCTGGGATAGCCCCGCCGGGCGCGACAGACCTTCTTCTTGCTCAACTGCTGGAAGAGGCGATGGAGCGCGGCCACACGCAGATGAACCTGGGGCTGGCGGTCAACGAAGGGATCGGCTTTTTCAAGCGCAAGTGGGGGGCTGTGCCTTTCCTGCCCTATGTGCAAGCGACGTGGGAGACAGCCTCACCTGGAATTTCCACGGTCCTGGCGAGCCTGTTCAGACGCCGTTCCTGAAAAGGTTTGCCAATTACGCCGGTCCTGCAAGAGGAAAGACCTTGCCGGCCTTCTTCATTTTCTTCTCTTCTCTTCTTTCCTTGAGAGATTTGGCGGGTTTCTTTTTTGCATCCTTTTTTGTATCTCTGGCTTTCGACATAATCCTGCCTCCATATTTCGTTTTTCGTCAGCGAGAAAATACCCCATGGTTCTTCTGACGGATGAACTATATTACCGTATGTTCTCGCCAGTCGTCAATCACTTGGATTTGTTACCTTTCACTGTTCAGAATAGTCAACTGATCGTTCAAGGTCCAATAGTCGTAGATGTAGCCGATAAGAAAAAGACCCCCGGTGAGAAGGTAGAGGATCCCCGTGAACCACTTGCCCATGTAAAACCGGTGAATCCCAAAAATGCCGAGAAAGGTGAGCAGAACCCATGCGACATTGTAATCGTATCTTCCCGCTCTGAAACGAAGGTCGGCTTGACGATCCATGGATGGAATGAGAAAGAGATCCACGATCCAGCCGATGAAAAGCAGCCCCAGAGTGAAAAAATAGATGGTTCCTGTCACGGGTTTGCCATAATAAAACCTGTGGGCCCCCAGGAACCCGAAGATCCAAAGAATGTAACCGATGCTCTTTCTGTGCGTGTCGCCTTCGATGTTTCTCATTGCCTATCCTCCTATCCTTTGATCACGCCAATCGGTTTGAGCCTCACAACCTTTTTGCTGATCCCCGCCCCATGGACCACGTTGACCACGTCGTTCACGTCCTTGTACGCATCCGGGATCTCCTCCACCAGGGTGGCTTTGCTCGCTCCTCTCACGAGAATCCCCCTGTCTTCCAATTCGCGGGCAATGGACCTGCCTTTGGCGGCCTTGATCGCCTGATGCCTGCTCATGACACGACCGGCTCCATGACAGGCGGAGCCGAAAGTCTCCTCATATCCCTGTTCGGTTCCCGCCAGGACATAGGAGTAACGCCCCATGTCTCCGGGGATGAGAACCGGCTGTCCCACTTTCCGATAGTCCGAGGGGATCTCCGGATGGCCCGGAGGGAAGGCCCGGGTGGCTCCTTTTCGGTGGACGCAGAGACGTTTTTTCTCCCCTTGGACCTCGTGGGTTTCCATCTTGGCCATGTTGTGGCACACGTCATAGATCAGCCGCAGGCCAAGGTCTCGCGGCCCGAGCTGGAAGACCTGCTCGAAAGTCTCCCGCACCCAGTGGGTGATCATCTGGCGATTGACAAAGGCGAAATTCGCAGCGCAGGCCATAGCGGCGAGATATCTTTCTCCTTCCTTGGAGTCCACAGGAGCGCAACAGAGTTGAGGGTCAGGCAACCCAATGCCGTATTTCCTGGAGGCTTCTAGCATCACCTTGATGTAGTCGTCACAGACCTGGTGCCCCAGCCCGCGCGAACCGGTGTGAACAAGGACGGTCATCTGGTCCTTGTAAAGACCCATGGCCGAAGCGGCTCTTTCATCATAAACCTCTTCCACGTACCCGACCTCGACAAAGTGGTTCCCTGAGCCCAGGGTGCCCAACTGAGCTTTGCCCCTCTCCAGCGCACGGGGGCTCACGCAGCCGGGGTCGGCGCCGGAAATGCAGCCCTGGGCTTCGATGTGG
The DNA here is from genome assembly GCA_963702565.1 of uncultured delta proteobacterium. Lineage (GTDB taxonomy): Bacteria > Desulfobacterota > DSM-4660 > Desulfatiglandales > HGW-15 > CAVPDE01. The sequence continues at coordinate 204,642 of CAVPDE010000022.1, forward strand.
TCGGTATCTGCTTCGGATCCATACCCGTGTTCAAGAGTCCACAAGGCCCCTTTTTCCAGCACCTTTGAGAGCTCCTTGGGTGCAAGCCTCAGGTCCTTTCTGGTCGAGCCGACTCCTGAAGGGATATTGCGAAAAAGACCATGCACAATGTCGTGGATTTTGTTTCTCGCATCGTCGGCGCTCAAACTTGAGCGAAGAAGCCGCACGCCTCAGTTGATGTCATATCCCACGCCGCCCGGCGAGATGATGCCGGTGGTCACGTCAAAAGCCGCCACGCCGCCGATCGGAAAACCATAACCCCAATGGATGTCCGGCATGGCCATGGAATTCCCGACGATGCCGGGGAGGGTGGCCACGTTGACGACCTGCAAGAGGCTCTGATCGGTGCGGAGGTCCTTCATCATCTTCTCGTCCGCATAAACCAGCCCCTCGGTACGCATTTTCCCTTCCCGGGGAATGCGCCATCGCCATTCATCGATTTTCTGGAGTTTGATGTCAGCCACGATCGGCCTCCTTGGTCATCAGAGGAACCTGGCACACCTGCTCTCTAGAATCCCCTCTGTCTCCCCCTCATAAATACCACGAGATTAAACCGCCAGGACAAATATAGTCAAAAACGGGACGCTGAAAAAGACCCTGCATGCAGGTTGCTCAAAAAAGCTCAGATACAAGGCGCCCGAAATCCCGAGGAGTGAGACATACAGTCCAGTACGTCGCAATGACGAGGGATGAGAACAACGCCGTAGATGGGCGTTTTTCAGCAATCTGCTAAAGATCGAAAATGACCTGTGCCGTCCAGACTCCCTGGCGGTGTTCGATTTTCAGCTGATGATAGGTCGCCGCCTTCACAGTGGTCTTGATCGGATGACGGCCTTCAACGTAGATCTCCCCGTGAGCCAGAGCTTCAAGACGGTGATCGTGAACCGAGAGAACGTCGTAGGTCTTGAAAAGAAGCCCCTCTGTGTCGAAAAGGTAAACGAACTCATTGAGCCAGGTGATCAGGAGTTCTTCGTCCGTCTTTGCTTCCAGCAGGAACTTTCGGGTTTCCTTCAGCTGGATCGTCGCAGGATCCGTGAAAATGAAGGTCAGCGCGTGAGCCGCCTGCTCGAAAAGCCGGGGCAAACTCTCTCCAAACACCCGGACCCCAAGGTCCCCTGTATGATCCACAAGTTCGAATCGGCCTGTCATCCCTTATCCCAGAAAAAACGCAACAGGTTAGCGCTTTGAAATGGATGGTTCAGGCCATGGGGGTCCCTCTAAAAACAGAAAACGAAGAGCGTGCGGTAAAGACTCTGCAGATAAGGGGCAGCGAAGGCGGGCGGCGAGGGGTCACCGGCACCGGCCAGCTGGGGATGACGTGGCGAGTTCCCCGGTAGCCCTCCGCCCGCCTCACCCATGGCCTAGAGCTTGAAACAGGGGTGTGTCGTCTTCGTTGTTCTGTTTTTAGAGGGACCCCCACGGCCTTTTTCTGTGTTTATTTCAAAGAGCTAACCTGTTAAGAAAAAACCCCTTCTCGTCAATCCTAGCCGTTGCCGTGTATGGCGCGGACTTTGTCCAGGATGCCATAGCGATTCAGGAAGTCGCGGGGATCCGCGTTGGGGATGGAAAGGATCTTTTTGAGGTATTCTTTCTGCCTTTTGATGGCCTCCGTGTAGAGATTGGTGCTCACACCCCAACGCGCCGTGAGATGGGAAATCATAAAGGCATCCACCCGATCCATGATGGGGCTGAGGCGCCTTTCAATGTATTCATAGAAGCCGATGGTTTTTCTCAGGAGATCGACTTCGCCCTCATAATCTCCGGTGTTGCCCTCCTTGTACTCATGGTAGAGGAAGAGGAGCTTTTCAAGGTAAATTCGGTCCGCCATTTGGGCAAGCAGATCTGCAGCGTTAAGAACCCTTCCGAGGAGTTCCACAGACGAGGAAGAAAACAAAGAGTCCGTGATCTCCACCCGGATGTCTGTGCAAAGGATCATGGTTCTGCCCTCGGCAATCTCCTGTTCGGAAAGGCCGTGTTCTCTGCCGTGGCGAAGCAGGAATTCCATGCTTCGCCGCACATGATTCGCCGTGTATTTGGCTCCTGTTCCTTCGTTGTCTTCCTTTTCCTGAATGTGGCCGGTGTCGTGAAACAGGGCAGCGACCAGGGCAGTGAGGATTCTTCTCTCACTGAGGTCTTCACCGATCAGCGATGCCCCGTGAACGAGCCTTGCCGTTGCTAGAAAGGCGTCCATGGTGTGACGCAAGTCGTGGTAGTGGGTGTTGCACGCGCGGTAGAGGGGGTGATGGCCGGCATAAATCCTGCTGACCATGTGAAATGCAGAAACAACAGGCTCGATTTCAAAGTCCGGAGAGAGAAGTCCCAGAATGACAAGGACCTCATCCAGCACGGCGTCAGGGGATTCCATCTCCAAAAGATCGTAGAGGTGGATGTCCTTCGAGATTCCATTGATAAGAGGGCGAATCGTTACCATTGAGTGCGAATGAAGGAGCCCCGTCTGTATCCGCAAGATGGTTCTTCGTCGCAGCAGCATCCTAGGGCGCGAAGAACTTGATTCTCAAAGAGAGATGGAAAGACTTACCGCTTTTATATGGATTGTAGCAGATGAACCGGCAGAGGGTCAAGGAACTTAATGGGTTCAGAAGGAGCGTTGGAAGTGCAACATCCGGAAAAGATTGCGGTTTGACACGCATGAGCAATTGCCCTATCATCCCCTGCAAGCGGAACGAAAGGTGATAAGCCTCATGAATGAGTACCATGTCATAGGAAAGAGGCTGCCCAGGATCGATGCGAAAGAAAAGGTCAGGGGTCAGGCTCATTACACCGACGACCTGAAGCTTCCCGGAATGCTCTGCGGCATGATTCTCCGCAGCCCTTTTGCCCATGCCGGAATTCTGAAGATTGACGCTTCCAGAGCCCTGAAAGTGCCGGGTGTCAAGGCGGTCATCACAGGAGACGACACGATCAAGGCCAAGTACGGGGTCATTTCGAGATCACCCAAGTTTGTAGATGAATACGCTCTTGCGGTAGACAGGGTCCGCTTCATCGGAGAGGAAGTGGCCGCAGTGGCGGCTGCAGATCCGGATGCTGCGCTGGAGGCCTTGGAACTCATTCAGGTCGATTACGAAGAGCTTCCCGCGGTGTTCGACCCCGATGAAGCCCTGAAGCCTGGTGCTCCGCAGATTCATGATCATGCGCCGGGCAACATGAGCAGGGAATTCCACCTGAAGCAGGGGGATGTGGAAAAAGGGTTTCTCGAGAGCGATCTGGTGCGCGAGGACACCTTCACCACCCAGTCCGCTATCCATGCCTATCTCGAGCCGCACGCGGCCCTGGCTGAGTGGGACATGAGCGGGAGACTCACTCTTCACACCTCCACCCAGACTCCCTATTACGTGCAGCAGCACCTGGCCCTGACGCTCGGAATCAATCCCGACCGTGTCCGCGTCATCAAACCGTATGTGGGAGGAGGTTTTGGAGGGAAGTCAGACGGCATGGCAGCCCTTGATTTCTGCGCAGCTCTGCTCGCCAGGAAAACGGGCAAACCGGTCAAGGCCGTGTACTCAAGAGATGAGGAGTTTACGGCAGCAAGGCGAAAACACCCTGTGACGATCACGATGAAGACGGGAGTGAAAAAAGATGGGACTCTGGTGGCCCGGCATTGCAAGGCGTTCCTTGACGGCGGCGCCTACTGCAGCCTTGGGCCGCTTACCACGGTTCTGGTGGGCACCTTTCAGACTCTTCCCTATCGCATTCCCAACTACCAGTACGATGGGTACAGGATTTACACGAATAAGCCTCCTTGCGGGGCTATGAGAGGTCACGGGGGTCCTCAAGCTCACTTTGCCCAGGATGTCCAACTGGACATGATCGCGGAGGAACTCGGGATCGATCCGGTCGAAATAGCTCTCAGGAACGGGCTGCGAACAGGGGAACGGTCTGCGGCAGGGTTCAACATCATCAGCTCCGGCTTCACAGAGTGTGTAGAAAAAGTCGCTGAAGAAACGAAGCTCAAGGAAAAGAGGTCGCCCAAGAAAGGGGCCCGCGGCAAGGCCTATGGGATCGGCCTTGGATGCGGCGGATTTCCGTCAGGAGCCGGCTTTTATTTTACGAACACCACGTCCGCACACTCCTCCGTCATCCTCAAGGCAGGGGAGGGCGGAGGCGTGAGCGTGCTCACAGGCGCATCAGACATCGGCCAGGGATCGGACAGCATCATTTGCCAGATCGTGGCCGAGGTGCTCGGTCTGGGCCTTGAGGACATCCGGATCACGAGCGCAGACACGGCCATGACGCCTCCTGACATGGGGACCTATTCCAGCCGGGTGACGGTGGCTGCAGGCAACGCGGCGTTGAAAGCAGCGCGTGCGGCAAGAGAAGAGATCTTCAAGGTGGTTGCCAAAAAGATGGAAGCCAATCCTGAGGACCTTGTTGCTGCCGATCGGAGGATCTTTGTCAAAGGGAGCCCTGATGTTTTCACACCCTTTGAAGACGCCGTCAACCTGTATCAGATGGAAAACGAAGGGGCTCCCCTAGTCGTCAAAGGTTCATACAATTCGCCTGACAAGATGTCGCCCACCTACAGCTTCGGAGCCTATGTGGCGGAGGTGGAAGTGGACCTGAGAACCGGAGAGGTCCAGGTGCAGAGAATCACCGCAGGCCATGACTGCGGGCAGCCGCTCAACCCCATGTCTGTAGAAGGCCAGGTGGAAGGGTGCATTGTCATGGGCATGGGCTATGCCCTTTCGGAAAACTTGAGCTTCGAGGGCGGGCAGACCCTGAATCCATCTTTTCTGGGTTACAGGGCACCGGTGGCCAACCAGTCTCCTGAAATCGTCGTCCACCACATCGTTGGTCACGATCCTGAGGGACCTTTCGGAGCGAAAGAGACAGGGGAGGGCTCGCTCGACCCCGTGACCCCCGCCATCGCCAATGCGATCTACAATGCCGTCGGCGTCAGGATCAAGGATCTTCCCATCACGCCGGAGAAGATCCTGCGGGAGATGAAGAAGAAAGAAAAAGGCCATGAAAAAGAAACTGATTGAACTCCAAGTGAACGGTGAAGTCCATTCTCTTGCGGTGAAACCTAACGACACTCTTTTGGACGCTCTGCGGGATCACCTCGGTTTCGTGGGAACCAAGGAGGGGTGCAGCGTCGGTGAGTGCGGAGCATGCACGGTGCTCGTCAACGGAAGGGCGGTTCTATCGTGCCTCACCCTGGCCCTCGATGCAACGGGCGTACAGATCACCACCATTGAAGGCGTGTCTCAAGGAGAAGCTCTGGACCCGATCCAGCAAGCCTTCGTTGATCATGGCGCTGTGCAGTGCGGGTTCTGCACCCCCGGAATGATTCTCACGGCAAAAGAACTCCTCACAAAGCAGAAGCAACTATCTGTAGCGCAGATCAAGCAGGCACTCTCAGGGAACTTCTGCCGTTGCACGGGCTACACGAAAATCGTCGAGGCGATCGAGGCGGCAAGCAAAAGCATAGAGCGTAGAGCACAGAGCAGGGAGCAAAGAGCATAGAGCAAGGAGCAGAGAGCAAAGCAAAGAATAACATCCTCATGGATTCGGAGCTTCTATCCTTTGCCTTTAACTCGCAGCTCTGCGCTCTCAGCTCTATGCTTGCGGAGGCTTTTCACATGAACAACATGCGGCTTCCTAAATTCTATTATCACGAACCCATAAGGTTGGAGGAGCTTCTGTCCATCAAACAGGAACTGAAACAGGATTGCCTTCTCCTTGCAGGGGGCACAGACATCCTCCCCATGCTCAAACGCCGCAATCGAACCGCACCTCACGTGCTCAACATCAAAAGAATTCCCGAGCTGAAAAACATTTCGTACGGCGAAGAGAAGGGGCTCCAAATCGGTTCTACGGTCACTCTTCGGGAGGTGATCGATCATCCGGTCGTTTCAAAAGAATATCCTATTCTTGCCCAGGCAGCGGGTGCCGTGGGCTTCAACCAGCTTCGAAATATGGCCACTCTCGGCGGCAATGTCTGTCTCGACAACAAGTGCTCCTACTTCAATCAGTCCGCCTCCTGGTGGAAATCGAGACCTGATTGCTTCAAGCGCGGTGGAGACCGGTGTTACGTGGTGAAGGGAGGGAAGGAGTGTTTTTCCCTATCCGCTGCCGATACGGTTTCCGCTCTCATGGTTCTGGACGCAGAGTTGCTCATCCAAGGGCCTACAATTGAACGCCGTGTTCCTATCGCGGACTTCTACACCGGCAATGGACGGAAACCTCATGATCTTCGGGAAGACGAACTCGTTTCAGCCATTCTCATTCCTACGGACGGCCGCGGATGGAAACAGGGCTTTCTCAAGAAGAGCGTGAGAGGTTCTGTGGACTTCGCCATCGCCAGCCTGTCGGTTCGCCTCAAAATGAGGGGGTCTTTTATGGAGGATGCGAGGATCGCGCTGAACGGAGTGTCTACGAAGCCTGTCCGGCCGGCCGAGACGGAAAACTATTTGAAAGGTAAAGAGATTAGCGATGAAACCGTTACCTACGCTGCCGAGACCGCACTCAAAGAGATCAAACCCCTATCCCTGATCGGCGCTTCCGCCTTCCTCAGGCGCTACATCATCCGCGCGATGTTCGAAGATGTTATGGCCTTGATTTCGAGCCTTTGATCTTTCCGCTGGAAATCAGCTCTTGACATGTCTGTCGTCATTTGGCATGATAAATGACGATGAAATTGGCAAACAAATCAGCCGACACGGATAGCCCATGGGTTGGGCGGATCCTCGATCTGCGCGCCCTCCTGAAGAAGAAGTCCTATTTTCTTTTCGGGCCGAGGCAGACGGGCAAAACATTCCTGATTCGCCATTCTCTACCCAAAACCAGGATCTACGATCTTCTCGATACATCCACTTATCTGTCTCTCAGCCGAGACCCCGGTCGAATTGGTCAGGAACTGACACCGGAGGATCGAATCGTCGTGATTGACGAGATTCAGCGCCTGCCGCACCTTCTCAACGAGGTTCACCGCCTCATTGAAACGCAGGGGGTGCACTTCCTTCTTACGGGTTCAAGCGCTCGGAAGCTGCGCCGCGGAGGAGTCAACCTGTTGGGGGGACGGGCTCGAACCAAGTATTTACGGCCCTTGACCTATAAAGAATTGGGCGACCGTTTTGACTTGCATCGTGCCATAGAACGGGGGCTCCTTCCTTCCGTCTACTTCTCTGATGATCCACGAGCCGACCTTGAGGCCTACGCAGGCCTTTATCTTCAGCAAGAAATCGTTGCCGAGGGCGCGACCCGTAACATCCCTGCATTCAGCCGTTTTCTAAAGGCGGCGGCTTTTTGTAACGGCACGATTGTGAACTTCACCAATGTGGCCAATGATGCCCAGGTGGCCCGCACTACAATCTATGAGTATTTCGAGATTCTCAAAGACACTCTGGTCCTTCACGAACTTCCCGCGTGGAGAAAGACAAAGAAGCGAAAGCCGCTGGCTTCCTCGAAGTACTACTTTTTCGACGTGGGGGTGGTTTCGTCGCTTCAGGAGAGATCTTTCCGCCTAGGAACACCTGAATTCGGTGAAGCCTTTGAAACGTACCTCATGCATGAACTCACCAGCTACAGCGACTACGTTTCTGGAGAACCGCTCAGTTTCTGGCGATCGACCACGGGATTTGAGGTGGATTTCATTATCGGCGATCATACTGCAATCGAAGTCAAGGCAAAGCGCAACATATCACATCAAGAGTTGAGATCACTTCGGGCACTTGCAGAGGAAAAAGGGCTGAAGCGATACCTCTGCGTAAGCTTTGAGCCTCGGGCGCGAAGGGTTGAGGGTGTACTTGTGATTCCGTTCAAGGAGTTCCTGGAGGCATTGTGGAACGGCGAGTACAAGTGAAAGCAAGGGAGGAGATCAGAGAATTTGCCGTACGTCGTAGCCAGCCTCTCTGAGTTTGGCTACGACCTCTTTGGCGTGGTCAAGGCCGCGCGTTTCGAGGTTGAGCTTAACACGGCTGACTTGGATGGGGTTTCAAGGTTCAGGCGGTCATGGAAGATTGGGAAGAAAAGGCTTTTTCTCATCTTGCCATTCCCATCACTCCAATACTCCAGTACTCCACCACTCCATCACTAAAACGTTCCCAACTGGCAAGGGCCGATCTTGATCCCCAGCGTCTCGCAGGCAGAGGAGATTTCCATTTTCTTTAATTGCCGTTTCTCAGCCAGGGCCCAGGCAGAGGCGCAGGACAGGCGACCGTTCACCAAGGCCTCGCGGATGGCTTTTTCGAGATCCGGTGGTACCCTCTCAGCCGGTTTGACAATCCTCTTGGCAGGACTGTAGCCAAAAAGACCGAGCTGGCACTTGACCACCTTGACTTCCAGTGAATCGAGAGTGAATCCCACCTCTTCTGCGGGAACACCCAGGCTCTCTGCGGTTTCAAAGGCGACAGCACAGGCCATGGCTCCGCCAGTCACTTTAGTCGTGATGTGGGTGCTCACCCGTGCATTGACTTTCCGGTCCGGGGAATGCTTTTTACTGAAATGCCCTTTGTCTTCGTGCGTCATTTTTCTTCTCCTGAATAACTCAGATAATCAAGATTTGTATCATCTTTTGTCGTTCACTTCAATGGGGGCAAAAAAGGACGGTTCTCAGCAATAAAAAAGAGATGCCGCCGAGGCTGGCGGCTAATGGGCAGGGGCTTTTTTCATTCGACCGTGGCGCCTGAAATGCTGTTCCGCCTGATACATGAAGGTCCTGATAGCGGCTTCGCGGCCCGGCTGAATGCTGGAGTCATAGGGTGCATCCAGGTAGGGGATGCCCAGTTCGCTCATCGCGGGCTTCACCACGGCAGAAGTGGTCGTGCTCGGCATGCAGGTGAACGGGTAGACATTCACCATGCCATTGTATCCCGCGCGTGCGCACGAAATGATCGATGCAATGCTGAGGCAGGCTTCCGTCGCCACATCGAAGGAGAAAAGGTCCTTTTCCTTCAGGATTTCTTCGAGATGAGAAATCTTGTGATCCCCGATGAGGTCAAGGACGGGTTGAACCCGCTTGTAAACCTGATTCTGCCGGTATTCTTTGTAGTAGAGGTCTATTCCGAAGCCGAGCATTTCTTTGAGCCTTGACCACAGGGGGCTGAAACGCAGCTGCTTCAGGTTCAAAAGGGCTCGCGCCTTGGCGGTCCTCAAGGCGTCGTAGCTCACATAATTTCCCCACTCGGCAACAGAGGCATTGACCACCTCGGCCCCATGTTTTTCAAGCGAACGGATGATGTCCTGGTTGGATTGGACATGGGTCCTGAGGAAAATCTCCCCAACCATCCCGATCAGCGGCTTGGGATGGATCTTAGGATCAATAAGGGCCTTCCCCTCTTCGATGATTTGTACGACTTCATCCAGGATTTTTTCAAACCCTTTGCTCGGGCCATGTTTCTGAAAAGCTTTCTCCAGCTTTCGGAGGGAGCGTTCTATGAATTCATCCGCCATGCCCTGTTTTTTTTCATAAGGCCTAATTCGCCAGAGAAGCCTGTCCATGATGTCGGCAACGATCACGGCGAAGAATCCGGACTTCTGAAAATCCAGGACCTTTTCTTTTTCCAGGATGCCCGAGAAGGAATACCCGTCTCTCGTCGTTATGGAGCTGATCGTCAACCGGTCCAGCCCAGGGAAGGAATCGAGCACGATTCTTTGAAATCGGTTGTAAAGCCCGAAACGGCAAGGGCCGTCAGACTCGGGCAGGAAATACACATATTGCCCGGCGTCAAAGGCTGGACCCAGCCTTTTCTTTTCTTCCTGAACGAAATAGAGGATGTCCCCCAGCGTCACCTGGCAGGGATAACATTCTTTTCCGGAGGTGTACTCCTTTCCGAGATCAAGACCTTTGTAGGTTTCAAGAGCCCTGGCGTCAACACCAAATCCCCTGAGGGTTGCAGCAAGGAGAAGGGCGGTCGCGCGGTTCATCTCCGGGATAAGGACCGTCTTTTTGCCAAACCGGATTTTTCCCAGGTTGCCGGAAGCCCGTTCGCCCTGGGTTTGTTTTATCGCTTCCATGAGTTAAGCTCTAATACAATTGCATTTAATCCTTCGGCAATCAGCCCCCTCACCCCGCCCTCTCCCCCAAACCTGGGGGAGAGGGGAAGGGTGAGGGGGAGGTCCTAGTTGGCCAGCTTTAACACTGCTTCTTGATTCCACCCTGACTTCTGCATCGTGTTTTCGATCACGTTTCTGAAAGCTTCAAGCCTGGTCATGACTCCGGCCACAGCGCTGTGCTCGTCGAGCTCAAGAATAAGATAAGGTTTGGGTCCCATGATGTGACGATAAAAGTGCTCGATAAAGGAATCCGCCCCGCACCCGAAGTTTGTCAGGTGAAGTCCGAAAGCATTCGGCAAGACACTGATCCGCTTTGCCGTCCTGAGAATCTGTGCCCCAAGCCCCCAGTACATGGAAGAGAACTCTCCAAGATCGATGTCCGAGACATCCATGAAATCCATGGGCAAAGCGGTAAGCCCTATTTTGGACAAATTCTGCCCGATTCTCAGATTCACCCTTTCATCGTAGAGGTTATAAGGTCGACCTGTGACGACCACGACCGGCTCACGGAGAGGCGTGCTCTCCAAAATGTCGCGGCCTTTGCGTTGAAGATCTTTCAGATACTGATTCTGCCTCTCCAGCGCGTAATGGAGCGCCTGCTTGACTCGGGTTTTCGTCACCCCCAGCCTTCCGCAGATCTGACCGGAGAGCTCTGTGGCGAGCAAGCCCGGGTCGTATTTCAGGTGAAGGGAGGGGCTCAGCACGCTTGTGCCGTCCAGCTTGAAGGCGGATCGCACCATGTAAGCGTTGCTCTGCACCATGGGGCAATAGTAACCCACCTCCGAAGGGTTCGGTACGGGCATGTCGATCAAGGTGGGAAGAAAGAGGAACCGGGTCTTTCCTGCGAGTTCCCTCACATGGCCGAAGGAGACTTTGATCGGATAGCAGGTCTCCGCCACCATGGATTCAATCCCGATCTTGGAGAGTTGCTGTGTGGTCGCCGGCGTGAGCACAAGCCGGAACCCGAGATGATCGAAGAAGTGAGCCCACAGGACCGCTGAGTGAACGCCGTACAGAGCCCGCTGCATGCCCACCGTGGGCCGGCCGGCAGCTTCCAGCAGCGGGGCTTCTCCCAGCTCCTCGAACACTCCCGCCATGTAAGTCTGCCACACCTGGTCGCGCAGTTCGAAGAGGTTTTCCTTCTTGGTCCCTTTTCCCCTGGTCACTTCGTACCGGCCGCACTCCCCTCCCCAAACGCTCCGTCGGCCGTCAAAATCATAGATTTTCAACTTGCACTCATTGTGGCATTGAGGGTCTGCGTGGCAGATTTTGTCGCTGTAAGCCATGCGATCTCGGATGGCGCTCTCGATCCCCCTGAAGACGCTCCTGTCCTTGCCTTCCAGTTGCCTCTTCTCCTGCAGGCTGATCGCTGCGCCATAGGCGCCGAGCACTTCCCGATTGGCCGGGATCAAAATTTCCCTGCCGAGCACGTTTTCGAATCCGGCCACCACGCCCTGGTTCAGGGAAGGCCCGCCCAGAAACATGATCCTCTGCCCGATTTTTCGTTTTCCCACCACCCGATTGAGGTAGTTGTGGACAATGGCGTAGCAGAGGCCGGCGATGAGATCTTTTCTTTCCACTCCCTTCTGGTGATAGGCCACGAGGTCGGACTCCATGAACACGGTGCAGCGTTCGGCAAGTTTCACAGGCGCCTCGGAGGAAAGAGCCACCTCCTGGAACTCGCCCACAATGCGGATGCCGTGCTTGTTGGCCAGCTCATGGAGAAAGCTGCCGGTCCCCGCGGCACACACTTTGTTCATGTCAAAGTCGAGAGGGTGTGTGTTTAAGATGGAAATGTATTTCGAGTCTTGTCCTCCGATCTCAAAGATCGTGTCCACCTCGGGATCGATTTGGACGGCTCCCCCGGCGTGAGCCGTAATCTCGTCAATGATCAGGTCTGCATTGAGGAAATCGCCCACCACGTTTCGACCGGAACCGGTGGTGGCCACTCCGATGATTTCGACGCGGTTCCCAAGCTCGCTGAAAAGGTGTTGGAGAAGGCTCTGGGTGACCTCGATCGGTTTTCCCTGGGTGGGGACGTACCTTTTGTGAATGATTTCGCGCCCTTCATTCATCAAGGCGTACTTTGTCGTGGTCGATCCGATGTCTATTCCAAGATAGGCCCGCATCTTTGGAGCCACCAGGAAGCGTTCGATTTTGCCGGTGTCCTGCCAGCGGGTCTTTTTCAGTTCGAGCCGTGGAGCGACAGGAACAGAAAGCTTCCGCTCGAGGGGAGCGGTCTTCAATGCGTGGAGATCCAACTCGCCCTCTCGCCCCAGCTCAAGGGCCTTGAGGGCGACACCCAGGGCTCCAGTGGACGTGCGGTAGGAAGGGACGGTGAGCGAGGGGAAGTAATTTTGGAAAGCCTTTACCTGCAAGTCGTTCATGGACAGACCGCCCACAAAGACGATGGGGTCCTCAAGCACCCGTCTCGACACAATGGTGCTGATGTAATTTCTGGCGTTTCCGAGGTGAAGGCCGTAGATGATGTCTTCCAGCCGCTCGCCTTTGTTTTGGAGATGAATCATGTCGGACTTGGTGAAAACCGTGCAGCGGCATGCCACATTGGCGGGTTTAGTGCTTTTGAGCCCCAGGGCGATGAAGTCCGACAGGATCCGGTCGATCAGGATCTGAGAAGTTTCTCTGTTGTTCTCATAAAGAGCCGTGGCGAGGCGCTCGGCTTGCTGGTCGATGAAGGATCCTGTTCCGGAGGCGCAGGGCCCATTGGTGGCGAAATAGTCGAGTTCCCAGGCCCCGTCTCGGTGCTTGATCTGGAAGAGCGCGGTGTCCTGTCCGCCCATGCTGATGATGGTTTTCGTGTCCGGCTTGAGGAAGAGAACGCCAAGAACCTGGCTGATGGTCTCAAACTCGTAGAAGAGCCCCAGTTTATCGCTCAGGTTCTTACCGTGGTTTCCGGTAAAAGCGATGGAGCGAATGCTCTCTTGACCGAATTTGTCGTAGAGATGCTGGATAAGGGAAAGGGTCTCTTCTTCGACTTTTCCAAAATGCCGTCTGTAAGGAGGATCGTAAACGATCGCTTTGGTTTCGCTGAGGACCAAGGCGTTCAGGCTTACAGACCCTGCATCAATGCCCACGAAGTATCCGTTGGTCTCCGCGCTTTTGGTCATCACAAGATGCCTCGGCCCGCTCCATGACAGGGCCAATTTCCATGAGGATTTTCGCCTTTTGGAAACCCCGAAAGGGGAATTCAATTAAGCACACCTTTTTTCTATTTGCAATAGGGATGAGGTGGAAAAATAGGGCGGGTGCCGGAGTGAGAAGATTCAGGAGGAATGCAAACAATCAGTTTCTCTGAAACACGAGGTCTGCGAAAAAGCTCTCACCCGAGGTCGCTGTGTGCTGAGAATTGATCTGAATTCGGACCCCTGCAAGGACAGGAGGTTCATCACCGAACAGACTCTTGTAATCTTCCCACACGTTGCGGGTTTCAGTGATCCACCTTCCGGCATCGTCCGGGCCCGAACGGACCACGACGGTCTTGATGTTCACAAAAGGAATTCCTGAGGCATTTTCCACCGACCCGGCCGGAGCGGTTGTATCCCAGATGTAGGCAATCGTTTTTCGGTTGGAAAAGGCAAGGAAGATCTGGGCCGCCTGATCATCGGTGTTTGACTTTCGGAAGTCGCCCCCTTCAGGCAGCTTGGTCACCTTCCATTTCCAGGAAAGCACCGGGTACAACTGAGGATTAATGTCTACGGCCTTCTGAAGCGCAAAAGAAGTCTCCTCGCTTCGAAGTCGCAATGCAGGGATACCGCCATCCCGGATGATCGTATAATCCGCTTTTCCCTTTTTCTCTTTTACTTCCCATCCCGAAGGCTGGCCGCCATTCCCGAGATCACCGGAAAAGTCGGCAACGATGACTCGCTCGGATGCCCAGGCAGTGGATAGAAAACCAAATAGGAACAAAAATAGCACGACCCTTTTCAGACCCCTCATGATCACCTCCGTTCCCAGCGCGAGACCACATCCAAGTCTGTCGGGAGCGTGATCGGGCTCCGTGTGAATCAACTTGAGCAAGCGAGGCCTGACAAGGAACCAGTTTTATTTAAACAAGTCTATAATATAAATTTGGCGTGCATCGATGTCAAGGCGTGAATCGGCGTCCCATGAATTCCTTGGCTAAAATGTCATTTCGAACGAAGAGAGGAATCTAACGTTTCAGAGTAATTAAAAGATCTCTCCCTCCGGTCGAGAGGACAACCTATTTTCGGGACAGGACACTAGCCTTTCCCTATTTTCATGGTTCAGCAGCCACTCTTTGCGCCATAGCCCGCTTCCATAGCCGACCAGCTTGCCGTCCGAGCCGATGACTCTGTGGCAAGGGATGATGATGCCGATGGGATTCTTGTTGTTGGCGTTTCCCACGGCACGGTAGGCCTGGGGGTGGCCGATGGCCCTGGCCACGTCTCCGTAAGAAGCCACCTTGCCGTAAGGAATCCTTTTCAATTGCTGCCAGACGAGTTTCTGAAAAGGCGTCCCGCGCGGAAGCAGCTTGAGGGAGAAGCTTTTGCGGCTCCCCTTGAAATACTCATCGAGTTGTCGAAGCCCTTCCTTCACGCACTCAGGGAGAGCACGATCATCGGGAAACCGTCTCTTCACGAAACTTACGGACACGATAGCCTCCGGGGTTCCGAAGACCTCCACGGGGCCGATGGGCGACAGATAATAAGCCTTGAATTCGCTCATGGTGATGTTCCTTTCATCCTAGAACCTTGTAAACGGTAATCGGCTTTGAGAACCCTTTCACATTCTGAGGGTCCTCCTTTTTCATTTCAAAAGAACTCGTGAGATGGCTGGTCGTCTCATGGCTGACCAGGATATCCCACCGCATCGCTTTTGTCAGGTCACCGATTCTGGAGGCGAGATTGACGGTGTCTCCGATGAGAGCATAGGAAAGCCGGTCATCGCTGCCCGTGTTGCCGGCAAGCACGGGTCCGGTGTGAATACCGATCCCATGCCGAAACGGGGGTTTCCCGAGTCGGGCTCTCTTTGCGTTCAATTCTTCCAGATTCTTTCTCATGTCCAGCGCCGCCCCTACAGCTCTGTCCGCATGGTCGCCGATCTTCAGGGGAACACCGAAAACCGCCTCGATCTCATCGCCCACATACTGAAGCACCAGGCCGTCGTGCTTCCGGATGGAGGCCTGCATGGCCGTGAAGTACTCACGCATGCTCTTGATGACCTCTTCCGGCTCATTGGCTTCCACGTAATTCGTAAAATTCCTGAGATCTGAAAAAAGCAGCGTGGCGACCTGTCGATCCCCTTGAAGCGGGATGCGGCCGGAGAGGATCTGATCCCTGATCTCCGGAGTGACATACTTTCCAAAGGTATCCCGGATCTGCTCTCTTTCCGCAAGACCTGCGATCATGTTGTTGCCGGCGTCGCCGAGCGTTCCGATTTCGTCATTGGAGAGGACCTGGATCCTCTGGGAGAAATCTCCATTTTTCACATTGCCAATGATCTTCAGCATCTCGCCGATCGGATTCTTGATGGAGTTCTGGACGAGCGAATTCAATCGGAACGCAAGGATCACGAAAACGCTGCACAGGATCAGGGTAAAAATGAGAATGTCCCTTACGAAAGTCTCGATTCGCACAGGCGCTTCTCTTGCCTCCAAGGCTGTAAAGAGCAATGTGCCGACGAGAAGGATCATGGGATTAAGCGTTCCCGCTCCGTAAAGCGCGCGTATTCTTCTCGCGATCGGTATCTTGAGAGTGCCGGGGATCGCGGTCAGTCTGCCCTTCGGGAATAGAATCGGGACGAGTGTCCTTCTTGAATAATCCTCGATGAGGAAAAACGAAAAGCCGGCAGCGATCAACCCGATCATGATTGACCTGAAGTAAATGAAAAGACAGGTCTTGAGAGGAAGCCCTTGAAGGAAATAGAAGGAAAGCACCATGCAGCCAGGGACAAAAAGATAAACGGCCACATTGGTCAGAGCAATGATAAGAGGGAGGTTGAGGGTTCTCCTGCGGGCTTTCTCTTCGAGAACCGGATCAAGGGGCTCATTCGGGGATCTGAAAGCAAAGAATCTGTGAACAGGGTTTTGCGATCTGTATTGAAGAAGGCCTACGAGAAGAAGGACCAGGGGGTAGAAGAAAAAGAACTGTTTCCAGCCGCCTTCGGTGAAGATAAAGGCCCTTTGCATCCGGAAAAACTCAAGGGGAGTGAAGGAGTTCAGGATTGCAATCACAGTGAATCCGAGCAAATTGGCTCCCAGGTTCCTGACATAGAAACCGATGAAAGAAGGCATTCTGATCTCCCTTGTTCAAGAGGTGTACTTAATAAAAATGGTCTTCCAGCAAAGCTTCTGTTGCTTCTATCCATGAGCGGGAGCATCGGCCGGAAGGCTTCAGGAGAACGAAGACCCTTCTGGAGGCGATGCGACCCCATCCAGAGACAGAAGCGAAACGATCCGTCCAAAGAGGCGGCCTCTTTCTGATCTCCGCAATCATGTCATCGAACAGATCCAGCGGCTCCTCCTGTTCAGGCTGGAGGACGAATTGCCACAGTATGTTAGGCTCTGAAGAGATCGCTTTTCTCACCATGGCGGTCAGCTTTTTTCGATGCGCAAAAAGGGATGGAGCCTTGAAGATAAGAGCGCGGCGAGAGGTGACTCCCGGAATCTTATCGGCCCATTGCTGCTTGGTCAGATCCAGGGTGATGCGCTCCCTGAAAAGGTCGGGCAGGGTTGTAGCCACGAATTTCTCCGTCATACAGTCGAGAGGCGACTTTCTGTGCATGATTTCCTCAATAGTGCGGATGTCCTCCGGCGACAGGGCGCTCGTCGACCTCACCCCGTAGGGCGGCCGTTCATCGGCTTGCATTCTCCAGCGCCTCCGCTCTGTGCGAAGATCAGTCCCCGGGAGGAGGAGGGTCTGAAGACACTGAACATTGGCCCCCTTGAACTGCCAGGCCCACTTCAGGGAGCGCCTGACCTCTTGCAGCGTCTGGCCTGGCAGGCCGTACATCAGGTCAATCGTCACCCGAATCCCTTCCTCGGCCATGAGACGCAAATTGCTTTCGAGCGGGACAAGCCTTACAGGGCGGCGAATCCTTTTCAGAACCAGCGGGTCAAGGCTCTGAACTCCTGCCTCAAGCTCCGAAAACCCGGCCTCGGCCAACCCGTGGATCTGATCAAGGGTCAGGAGATCGGCCTGAACCTCTGCGAAAAACCTGAGCCGGCCTTTTCGATTCAGTTTGCGAAGGGAGTGGAGAATGTTTTGGAAAGCCGGGTTGGCGTTGAACACAGGGTCCACGAATCGGATTTCCTTGGCTCCCCGATCCATGAGCGTGCGAACGCGCCGGCTCACTTCCGCTGCATCAAAGAAAGTCGTTCTTCTCCTCAGGTGCGCGTAGCGGCAATAGCTGCAGCGCAACGGACAGCCTCGCCCTGTTTCAAGATACGCCATGCCGGCCGGGTCAGGCTTCCAGCTCGAATGATGGGCCGGGGGCAGACACTCCTGAAGGGTAACATTGCGGGAGGGAAGTCTTCCCCATGAATATCGGCGGCCTGTTTTCCACGCCACGTGATTGAGATCGGTCGGTCGTCCTTTCTGAAAAGCCGAGAGAATCTGTGGGAAAACCCTTTCTCCTTCGCCGACAACCGCGACATCCGGTAAGCCTGTTCTGAAAAGAAAGGGGTGCTGAAAGGCCACTTCAGGGCCGCCGACAATCACCTTCATGCCGGCGAGAGCTTTCCGGGCCCGTCTCAAGAGTCGAAGGGTGCGTTCGATGTTCCACAAGTAGAGGGTGCAGCAGATAATATTGGGCTGCCAGTCGAGAATATTTTCGAGAAGATGCCGGTCGTCGAGCTCCTCTTCGTCAGGCGTCAGCCACCGTGGTTCATATTTCGAGGAAAGACCGGCGCGCTCCGCAGCGTGGAACAAATAGCGGGGGGCCAAGGGCAGATTTTCACCTGCTGCCGTGTCGTTCTCAAGGCGTGGCAGTTGGAGGAAGAGAAGTTTTTGCTGCAGCTTTCTTTTTGGCATAAAATCTCTTACTACCACAGTTCAAGGGGGCGGACAAATGCGGAGCACGGCCAGGTGGGGCTGCAGATTCGGCGTGACATCGCAGCCAATACCGTGGAAAATAACCAGGGCAACAGGAGAGGGCTCAGGGTCTATGGACCGAGGCAAGAAAGGAGGGAGAAGGGACTTCCTTAAACTCTGCGGGGCAGGGCTTTGCGCCGTTTGCTTCCCCTCTCCACCCGGGGCTCCAGGAAAAGCTCTTGCCCAAGCCCCTCAAAAGGGGCTGATCAAGACCAAGCTTTCATCTTGGTACCAACCGCTCGAAGGGGGAGCGGTTCGCTGCGAGCTGTGTCCCAGGAGATGCCTTATCCCCTCGGGCCAAAGAGGCTTTTGCAAGGTGAGGGAGAATCGCGACGGAAGGCTTTTCAGCCTTGTGTGCGGAAACCCCTGCGCCATTCATCTGGATCCGATCGAGAAAAAACCCCTATTTCATGTGTTGCCCGCCTCAACAGCGCTCTCCATTGCCACGGCAGGATGCAATCTGCACTGCAAGTTCTGTCAGAACTGGGAGTTTTCCCAGGCTTCGCCCGAAGAGGTTTACAGCTACGACGCGCCGCCGGAACTCATCGTCAGGAAAGCAAAGGAAATGGGAGCACGGTCCATCGCGCATACCTATGTGGAGCCCACCGTGTTCTACGAGTACATGCTCGATGTGGGCAGCGCCGCCCGTCAAGCCGGTCTCATGAATGTGATGCACTCCAATGGGTTCATCAATCCTGAACCGCTTCAAAACCTCTGCCGAATCCTGGACGCGGCCAACATCGACCTCAAGGCATTCTCCGACTCCTTTTATCAGGAATTGTGCGGCGGCTCCCTTTCACCTGTTCTCGAGACCCTGAAGACCCTTAGAAAGCAAGAAATCCATGTGGAGATCACCAACCTGGTGATCCCCACCAAGAACGACGACCTCTCAGAGATCAAAGAGATGTGCCTGTGGATAAAGAAAAATCTGGGGCCGGATACGCCGCTTCACTTCTCAAGGTTCTACCCCCTCTATCGACTCACGAAGATCCCTCCCACACCCGTTTCGGTCCTTGAAAAGGCCAGGGAGGTCGCGCTGTCCGCCGGGCTGGCGTACGTTTACATCGGCAACGTGCCCGCACACGAAGCCTGGAGCACCTATTGCCCGGGGTGTAAGAAACCGATCATTCAGAGGACAGGGTATATGATCAGGGAGATCCGTATGAAAGAGGGCGGGTGCGGCTATTGCGGAAAGTCGATTCCGGGAATATGGAGGACGTCGTAGCGAGACACGGTAGTCGCCCGGTCTTTGCGACATCATTTGTGCTTTGTCCATTTGCGGGCAGGCGCACGGCACAGGGTGCACGGCTCAGTAACCCGTTATACCGCTCTTTCCGTGTACCGTGCGCCGTGTACCTTGCACCGATGATCCTATCCCGACCTGCTTCTGTCGTAGACCTTTTTTACTGCGATGGAATGAGGGTCGAGGTTGGTGAGGCCGTATTTCTCCGCCCAGTCCATGGCTTCGAGAAATTCCTGAACCGTGATGCCCCGAGCGATTTCCGGGTGTTCAAAGGCTTTGTACTCCACGCGGTACTGGGGCATGATGTTCACGTAAGTGGACTTGGGAAGGGTTTGGGCCACCCACTGGACAAACTTCTCTGTCCCTGCCACCCGGTTGGGCATGACCAGGTGCCGGATCAGCAGACCGCGCAGGGCGACGCCCCTGCCGTCGACCCTCAGTTCCCCGACCTGGCGCTGCATCTCAACGATCGCTTTCTTCGTCACTTCAGGATAGTCCGATGCTCCTGCGGAGTACTTGGCCGCTTTGTCAGGGTCCATGTACTTCATGTCCGGCATATAAATATCCACAATGCCGTCCAGGATCTTGAGGATTTCGATCCGCTCATACCCGCTTGTGTTGTAAACGAGCGGGAGGTTCAGTCCTTTGTTCAGGGCAATCCGGGTGGCATTGACGATGTTGGGCATCACGTGCGTCGGGGTGACCAAGTTGATGTTGTGACACCCCATTTCTTGGAGCTTCATCATCAGGTCCGCCACATCCTCATCACGGATCGCTTTCCCTTCGCCCTCGTGAGAGATGGGCCAGTTCTGGCAAAAGACACACCGGAGATTGCAATTGGAAAAGAAAATCGTCCCCGACCCTCCCTGTCCCACCAGCGGCATTTCCTCTCCAAAATGAGGGTGGGCCCCGTAGACGACGGGCTTGACCGGAGCCCTGCAAAAGCCGACATCCCCTTTGATTCGATTCACCCCGCACTCCCGGGGGCAGAGGCTGCAGTTCTCGAATCGGGCGTAGGCTTCTTTGATTCTCAGGCCAAACTTACCCTCCCGGTCAAGTTTCTTATACGCCGGTTCCCACAATTCTCCTTTTTTTGCAGACGCACAAAGAGCGGCGGGATTCACAAGGAGCGAACCGCCCAAGACGAGAGAAGCCTTGATGAAATCTCTGCGCGTCGTCTCCATGGTTTGCTCCGAACGGCTATGTATTGGTCGGATGAGCTACACGGAGCTCTACCGGAAATTGCTTCACTTCAAAAGGGTCCTGCAGATGCTTCTGATCTTTTCGAAATGATCCGGCTGTTCTGTTCAGGGTTCCTTGAGGGTTACTCCTGATTGCTTGGCGATGATCTTTGCGATGGCCACGACTGCGTTCAGCAATCCATCGTCATAGTTGTTCTGCTTGAGAAGAGGTGCCGCAAAACGGTCCTGGATTTCCCCGATCTGGCGTGGAGCAAGAATCGCTTTGAGGCCGGTTCCCGTGCGGATGCGCATCTTCCGCTCCCTCACGCTTACCAAAATCAAGACTCCTCGATCTTCGCCTGTTTTCCCTAGGCCCCGCTCGTTGTAAAGGCGATGGGCGTATTCATTGGGATCGGCACCTGCGAGATCGGACCGGGTTACTAAGACCAGCTCGACACCCGTCTTGGTGAACAACTCTCTTGCGAGGCTGCTTATCCGCTTTTCATAAGGTGGCGTGATCACCTCGGCAAAGTCGTCAACCGGCTGTGAGGGCTTTGAAACGAGGCTTTGTTCGCATGCAGCACCGAAGACCGCTGTCCCGATGAAAAGCAATAGAACAAAGATTCTCCTTACGGTGAACCTTGACATTAATCCGGCAACCCCCGCTTATTAGTAGCCCCCGGGCGGCAGTATGCCGATCTCGTCTTTAACCTTGGAGACCCCGGTCACCTTCTTGACTGCTGCGATCATCTGACTCTTCTTTTCCTGGTTCACCGCGAAACCGAAAAGGTGGACTACACCCTTTTCCGGCACATCCACATTGAACTGGGCGGAACCAAAGTGCTCTTTGAGAAGCGCTGCCTGGACTTTTTTCAGCAGGGCCATTCGCTCCATGGTTTCGAGGGCGGTCAAACTGCATTCCTTCACGGCCTGGACCTCAAGGGCTTCCAGAATAAGCCGGCCGGCTCCTTCAATGCCCAACTTTTCCGGGTTAATGACCAGGTCGTACAACGACATGTCGTCCAAATCCATTTTAAAAGCGAATCGCATGAAGCCGCGGCGCTCACTGTCGCTTTTGGCGATCATTTTTTCGGCCGCCTTCTCGCTCAACCCGTGGTTTGCCATCACCTGTTTGATACGATAGTCCTCTGAGGCGAGGATGAGGACATGGAGCGCACACCCGAAGTCTCTGAGAAGCAATTGGCTCCCATGACCAAGAATGATCCCATTGCCAGAACGGGAGACCTCGTAGATCACAGACTCCATGAGGTCGATGTAAAGCTCGGGATTGTATCCTCTGAGAGAATCAAAAAAGCCAGGGGCTTTCTCGTCAAACCCCTTTAATTCTTGAGAGCGAAGCCCAAGCTTGATCGCCTCGACCTGGAGTTTCTGGTCGTCATAAAGCGGCACCTTGGTTTTGTCCGCAACAAAACGAGCGACTTTATCAGCGCCGCAACCCATACCGCCGGATACTGTTAGGAGTGCCATGACCAACCCCCCCCTTCATGGACTTAACTTTTTGATATGCCTGAAGTTAGGGAGTGGAGAATGGTTTGTCAATGCGAGCAAAGAAATCAGGGCCGGCAATGGGCGGGTATCGGAGAGGCTAAAGAAGGTGGGCTTGTCAATGGCCGCTGAGCGCGACTATGTACCTCTTCAGTAATCCTCTATCCTCTTTGTTCATATGGGTGAACTTCACCCCGGCACAGTGACGGTATTCATCGGTGGGCGGCGCCTGGTGGACGACTCGGCCTCTCAACCTGACCATGTCTTCTTTCAGTCCGAGAGTGATCAGAACTTCTTCTCCTTCCTTCAGAGCACGATGGGTTTCGAGAAGAAGGCCTCCTTCACTCACGTTGCGAGTGCGTCCCATTCCCCGGCTGAGAAACACCCCGTCTTCCCCCAAAATGACGTAATCCACAAGATTCAGCGTCTTCTTCCGATCCCACTTCCGCCGCTGTGCCTCTGCCATAGGTTCACCCCTGTTCCGAGGATTTTTCCGATACTATAGGTGGCGATAATATCTCATAAATCGCGATGAAAGTCCACCCTTTTTGAAGGTATGAGTGGGGGCAATAAAAGACAGGCTGTTGCCCAAATCGCTCTGAAGTGCCGTGTGCCTGGATGAGGGTGCCTTCTCTTCCATACGGGGCTCACGGCCTGCTCATTTCAAGGAGTTACGGACGGGTGATGCCCGCCCGCTTCGCCTGACGGCTCGCGATCTGGCGGGCAGCGCCTCCCCCCTCGCTGTTCCCCTCGCGTTCGCTCGGGGCCATCGGGTCCCCCATTCCGTAACTCCATGAAATGAGGAAGGCCTTCCGCCAGGTATTACAGAGAAGGCACCCTCATCCAGCTCTGCACGCTAATTTGATTACTTGGGCAACAGCCCGAAGATGTGGGACCATTTCAAAAAGCTGAAATGTTACCGCAGATGATATTTTTCGCGCAGGGATTCGGAGAGTTGCCGGATCACTTTGAAGGCTTTTTCAACAGTCTTTTCGCCGTCCGGATTCACCAGACAGCAAGTGGCCGGAGAAAGCAGGCTCCTGGACAGCAAGAACTCGCGATCAATGCCCTTGCCATAGAGTCTGGCCCAAACGTCTTCAAGCCTTTTCTCCAGGGAGAGCATGCTCTCCTTTTCAAAAGGCTCGAAATTGGTTGGCACAATGCCCCACACGATGACTCCGCCCCGATCCAGGAACCTACGCATAGAGGCCGCATAAGAGGCGAACACCTCACCGTTCGAGTAAATGTCCATGGACAGAATGTCGAGGTCCTGGCCCAGCAGAAAATCCCAGTCCGGATTGCCGCACAGGTGCACGCCGCGGGGCCTTTGGATCATGGAAAAAAAGGTCTCCATGTCTTGCCTCGCCGCCCGGTCTCCGTAACCTGCCATGGCACTGAACAAAAACTGGAGCCCCGGTTCATCGATGAACATGAACGCATTGGGATTAAGGGCCTTAAGCCGCGTGAGCTGAACATTGACCCTTTTGGCCATGAATTCCAGCATGAAAGGCCGAACCGTGTCGTCAAAAAGAATGGGTCGGTTGTCTTGATCGTGGACATTCAGTCCGAAGCTGATAGGGCCTTCCAGCTGACCGCGGATCGCCGGGCGGTTGGAGAAATCCAACTGAAGGAACTTCCTGTAGACCACCGAGTAGGTGTCACTGATGTCAAAGTACTCAGGCTCCTCGAAATGAGACATGGTCTCTTCCAACTCCGTCATGAACTTCTCCAGGGAGAAGCGGAGCGTCCTTTTTTCCAGATCCAGCACCATTCCCGGGAAGTGCTCGGAAGCCTGAACGTACATGTCCTCGTAATAATTGTATCGCGGCAGCTGCGGCCAGAAGGGGATGTGAAGGGAGAGAGCAACGCTCAAGGCTCTGTCCACATCCGTGTGAGGCATCACGGCCATGGCGGTGGTCAGAAGATTACCCGGAATACTCATGCGTTTTCCCTTTCAGGGAACCCTCCTTGGTTCATCGCGGGGTGGAAAACGGAAGAAGGCGATTTCTTTAATCCCAGTGAATGCAGGACACAGGGCACGCTTCCATGGCGTCCTCGATGCATTCCACAGCGCCGCCCTCGAGTTTGACGACTTCTGATTTCTCTCTGTCTTTGTCTAGTTTAAACACTTCGGGACAGACGTCCTCACAGTTGCCGCAACCGATGCATTCCTCTTCGTCAATGACCACTTTCTTAGCCATGGAAGACTCCGTTCAAATGGGTGGCGCGATGGTGACCAGAGCCCGCAGGTCGCTCTTTGCCCTCAGTCCGTGGGGCTCTGCGATGTCACTCACCAGCACGTCTCCTGCTCTCGCTGGAAGCGTGGCGCCGTCTTTTCCGAGAAATTCCCCGACCCCTTCGATAATGACGATGGTCAACTGGCCTTCAATGTCATGACTGTGAATGGGGAGTTCCTGTCCGGGCCTGAAATTGAAATTGATGATTTTGAAGTAAGGGGATTCGTGGACAAGGAACCGTTTGAGCGCCTTTTCTTCAAACCCGCTCGACTCATAAAGACTGACTCTTTTCATGGGTGCCTCCTCCCTCTTTGGCTACATGTCCTTCAAGTAGATCTTTTCATAAAGGTCTTCCAGGCGGGCAAGGTGACCTTCTTCATCTTCTGCGAGTTTCCTGTACATCCCTGCCATAGGAGCATCTCCGCACTGCTCCGCGGAATTTCTGTAAAAATCCACGGCTCGCTTTTCTTCATGAATCGCGTAGATCATCACCTCCTGAACCGTGGCATTGGGGCTAAGAGGCTTTTCCTCGAATAAGAGAGAGAACTTCATGCTAGGTCCTGATTTGGCTCCTGAATCATGAAGGAGAACCGTTTCTTCGAAGAAGGCTTTCTCAAGAATGTATTTGTGCCTCAGTTCATCTAAGGCCAAATCGCGCAAAAGGTCTTTGGCCACACGGTCTTTTGCCCTCAGATAGGTGTTCCTGTAAACCTCGAAACCTGCCGCTTCGATTCCAATGGCCCTTTCCAGCGCCGCCTCTTTCGTGTAACAGACATCTTCCATGGGATTCTCCTCTCTCAATGCTTTTATGGGAACTTCCTCCGGTATCGCAACGGTTCAGACAGGAGGTGAGAACCTGTTCCGGATGAAACAAAATCTAGTCATTCCTAGAGTGTTCAACAAGGGCAGATTCCTGGGGGCGCGAGAGACGGCCTGCTTTGCCTCGTCAGTCCAATCCACCATATGACTCCGCCTGATAGAATTGCCCGAATGTTACACTAAATGGGGGTTGTGTCCTTGAGCTAAGTCAATTTCTTGAAAGTGACAAGTGACGAGTTTTCTTTCTCTTCCTTCTGTCTACTGTCTACGGTCTTCTGTATTCTTTCTTAAATAAACGATCGTTGCTCCCCATCCCGATCCCTCGCTGTCCAGCTTGAACCCCCTGACCAGAGGGTGTTTTTCGAGGAGAGCGTGGACGGTCCGTAGAAGAATCCCTTTGCCTTTGCCATGAATCACTTTCACTTCGAAAATAGCTTTTTCATAGCAGGCACGCAGGTACTCATCCACAACCGACGCGGCTTCTTTCGGTTGGAAGGTGTGAAGATCGAGAGTCCCGTCAATAGGCTGTTCGATGAACTCTGTGTCATCCATTGGGACGTTGCCTTCCTTCGGGGTGCGGGAAATCAAACCTTGTCGATGTTCATCTGGTCGCCGAACTTAGCTTCAAGATCGCGGCTGAGGTTGTCGTAGTCCTTCTGGGTTTCCAGTTCCACCACAAGCTCGCGATCATCGAGCACTTTGAGGAAGCCGTGCTTCTTGACCACATCCACCACTTCTTTCACATCCGCCGTGACCCACCCCTTCATTCTCATCACGAGTTCATCGCCTTTGAAAGCACGCTCAATCGTGAGGTCCACCCTCCTTTTCTTGGCCTCCCAACCGATCACGGCCGGTTGTACGAGAACAGGCGTCACGGGGTCATGCATGGCAGCACATCGGAACCAGAGTTTTGCTCGAATCATTACATGCCTCCTAACAGGTTGCTGAAAACCGCCCATCTACCATTCGACAGGCTCATGGCCCTGAGCAACGTCGAAGGGCGTCGTTGCCCAGCCAGAGGCTGGCAAGCCTTACCCCTCGTCATTTAAGGGAAAGGACTGAGGGATGAGTAATGAGGACTGAGTGAACTCCCAAATACATATATTGCTTAATCCTGCTCAGTCCTCAGTCCTCGGCACTCGTTACTTCTTCTGGGCGCCTTGTATCTGGGCGGTTTTGAGCAACCTGAGAGCAGATTCTTTTTCAGTACCCTGGCAAAGAACAATCAAAGATCGCTATCAATCCCGGATGATCTTCTTGAGATTCGGGAGAGTTTCGGGTTTGCCGGCCTGGACATATCGACTCTCTCCGTCACGGGCCGTCACGTTCTCATAAACCCCGTCATCCCGGCGGACCAGTTTGGTAAATCCTTTGTCACGGAGCTCTGTGTCTCCCTTGGGAGCGCTCACATAAAAGCGGGAGACGATCTTCCGAACAGGAGCATGGCAACTGGGGCATTGCTTCAGCTCCTTGTCTTGCATAGACTGCTCGATCTCAAGGACCTTGCCCAAGGAACAGGACTTGTTGACGTGTTCGTATTCATAGATCGGCATATTGCTCCATGCCTGCCCTTCGAATCAGCTCAGGCCATACCCTTTGTGCGAAGTGAAGTTACTGCACAGGCATCAAGCCGTCACGCAGGAAGAAACAAAGTCTTGACATTGATGGCCAATTTGTCATTTTAAAAAAGAGATTGGCAGCCGTCAAGGAGCAACGGATTTGGTGAAAGAAAAAGGTGTACCAGAAAGGAGGTAATGGACGATGCGGTTCCGCTTCGCGGTAGTAATTCCTGTTCTGGTTTTCGGTCTGGGGATCCTTGGAGAGGCGAACGCCCAATTCGGTGTGTCGCCGACCCAGGTCACCATGGACAAGGGCAAGGTTCTTTCCGCTGCAGGAGGGCGATTCGTCTTCGGTCAGATTTCCGACTCGGGAAAAGACCAGTTCATGCTCGATACGCAGACCGGAAGGTTGTGGCGCATCGGTGAAAGCAGTGATGCGGGAATGCACTTGCGCCCCATTCCCTATCGAAGGGAAGACGGAAAATATTCTCCGGCCCCGGACGGGCCACCAGAAGTTAAGGGGAAAGAGCCGGGAAAAAAATAGCTCAGGATTCTATCAGGATGCTGAAAGAACACTGCTAGGGGTTCTTTTGCCCCAGCAGGGCTAGCAAATCCTTGACCTCCGTGGTCGGGTCCTTGCAGGCACGGCCTGAGCACACATAAGCCGTGGCTTTCCCGTTTACGGGGTCATAGTTTTTCGCAAAAGCGGCTAGCGCATCGATCCCTGCGCTTTCTTCCCCGGCCGGGCGGAACAGGAGAACCTGATTGGGGGAAAAGCGGGATCGCAGCGCGTCCAACATCTCTTTGGCGCCCAGAGTACCGGAGATGACGACGTCGTGGGAAGAGCTCAGGCTGAAATCAACAGCACTCAGAAACTGGGTGTATCCTGACGGGAACTGGCGCACCTGCTCTGAAAAAGCCCTTTGAAGTTTGAAGGCTCGGTCCTCCAGATCCGCATCGCCGGTGAATCGACCCAGGCGAAGCAGATTGAGCATGGCCACGGCATTCCCCGAGGGAAGCGCCCCATCGTAGACTTCTTTCTTGCGCACAATCAGGTTCTCTGCATCATCGGAAGTAAAATACAGGCCTCCCCCCTGCGCATCCCAGAAGTGGTGGATCATGTCTTTGTTGAGCTCAAGGGCGGTCTTGAGAAATCGGGCGTCAAAGGTGGCCTCGTAGGTTTCGAGGAGACCCCACACCAGGAACGCATAGTCATCCAGGTGCGCAGGAATGCGGGCTTCGCCTTCGCGAAAGCGGTGGAGGAGGCGGCCATCCGGTGTTCGCAGCTTTTTCAGAATGAACTCCACAGCACCTTCTGCGGCATCGGAGTAAGCCTTGTCTCCGAGCACCTGCGCTCCCCTGGCAAGGGCGGCAACCATCAGACCGTTCCAGTCCGTGAGAATCTTGTCATCCTTGTGAGGGTGGATGCGCCTTTCCCTTGCTTCAAAAAGCCTGGACCGGGCTGAATCGATTTTTTTCTTGAGCTCTTTCTCGGGCAGATTCATTTCGGAGGCAATATCCGAAAGGGATTTGCCTGTGTAGAGAATGTTGGCTCCCAGGTTTTCCCCGCTCGCCTCTTCTCTGAAGTTCCCGTTCTTTTCCACATGGAAAACCCGCACGATCAGATCCGCTTCAT
Organism: uncultured delta proteobacterium; assembly: GCA_963702565.1. Lineage (GTDB taxonomy): Bacteria > Desulfobacterota > DSM-4660 > Desulfatiglandales > HGW-15 > CAVPDE01. The sequence continues at coordinate 232,948 of CAVPDE010000022.1, forward strand.
CGGGCGGGAGGGTCTCTCGAAGTTCCTGTTCCGTCCAGACGTAAAACTTTCCTTCGACCCCCTCGCTGTCCGCATCCTCGGCAGAGTAGAAACCGCCTTCAGGGGATCTCAGGTCTCTGAGGACATAGGCGAAGATTTCCCTTGCCGTGTCGGAGTAAACGGTGTTCCCGGTGGCCTGAAAGGTTTCAAGGTACGCAAGGGCGAGCATGGCCTGGTCGTAAAGCATTTTTTCGAAATGGGGAACCAGCCACTCCTTGTCCGTCGAATATCGGTGAAAGCCGAACCCGACCTGATCAAAGATCCCGCCCCAGCGGATCTCCTGAAGGGTTTTTTCCACCATCTCCAATGCTTCTTGATGGTCTGTTCTCCTCCAGTAGCGAAGCATGAAGAAAAAATTGTGGGGGGTGGGGAACTTGGGAGCGCCGCTGAACCCGCCATAGGTTTTGTCAAAACGCTGGCTGAGATCCTCAAACGCTTTGTCGAAAACACCGGCGTCAAGCAGTTCTCCGGGTTTTTCCTTTTCCATGGATTGGAGTGCGGCGGTCATGTTTTCGGCGGACTCAAGAACGTCTTTGTGCCGGTTCCTCCACACCTCGCTGATTCGAGGAATGAGCTCCATCAGGCCCGTGCGTCCGAATCGGCTTCCTTTTGGAATGTAGGTGGCTACGAAGAAAGGCTTCTTGTCCGGAGTCATTACAATCGTGAGAGGCCAGCCGCCGCTGCCGGTCATCATCTGACATACGGTCATATAGACGTGATCTATATCCGGCCTCTCCTCTCGATCTACCTTGATAGAAACGAAGGCTTCGTTCATCAGCTCTGCGACTTCAGCATCTTCGAAGGATTCTTTTTCCATCACGTGGCACCAGTGGCAGGTGGAGTAGCCGATGGAAAGAAAAATCGGCTTGTTTTCAGCCCCCGCCTTTTCAAAGGCCTCTTCGTTCCATGCATGCCAATCCACGGGGTTGTATGCGTGCTGGAGCAGGTAGGGGCTCTTTTCTTTGATGAGCTTATTGGGGCTATTGCTTGAAACCGTCATGGCTGTTGCCTCCTAGGCGGAACCGTTTTATAAACAGAAACTAATCATGAATCTTTGAGCCACAACTTGCCCTGACACGAAGCCATGACGGGTCAGGAATCAAAAAACACCTTCTGCCCTTGATGACAGAATATTTGGAATTATATTCGTCAATATTCTAATCTTCCGGGCATAAACCCATTAGGAACTCCGGATTTCGTCAGGAAGACCCGCGGACTCCCAGGCTTGTTTTGAGAGAAGCATGGGAGCTTTGAAAACCATGATCAAAACAAAAGAAAGGAGACACAAGAATGAGTAACACGGAAAAGAATCTAGGGGATGCGTTTGCAGGCGAATCCCAGGCCAACAGGAAGTATCTTGCCTTTGCGAAGCAGGCGGATCAAGAGGGTTTCAAGCAGGTCGCAAAGCTTTTCAGAGCGGCTGCAGAGGCGGAGACCGTTCATGCCCATGCCCACCTTAGGACCCTGGGCGGGATCGGAAAAACGGTGGACAACCTGAAAACCGCCATTGCAGGTGAAACCCACGAGTTCAAGAAAATGTATCCGGAGTTCATTGCGGAAGCCCAAAAAGAGGGCAACAAGGCGGGTGAACGCTCCTTCAACTTTGCCAACGAGGTGGAGAAGATTCACGCAGGCCTTTACCAGAAGGCGCTGGACAATCTAGGCAAGAATGCCGACGTGGACTACTATGTGTGCTCCGTGTGCGGCATGACCGTTGAAAAGGAAGCCCCGGAGAAGTGCCCTGTTTGCGGCGCGGCGAAAAAGGCCTTTTTCAAGGTTTCGTAGTGAGCTGGCTTGCCCCTCTCCGACCCTTCAGGAGGGGAGGGGCAGTTTAAAGGAGACGGATAATGGCGTGCCCTTTTTGCGGAGGTGAGCATTTTTATGCAAAAAACCCTGATGATGAATATGAAACCTGCGAGTTTGAGTTGAAGGGTGGTGAGGTCGTTTTTACCTCAGAGGACGAGGAGTCCTGGCGACCGGAACTCACGGAGGGCACGGAGGCTTATTGCGATCATTGCGCTTGGCACGGCAAGCTGAAAGAACTCAAGAGTTAGAGAGCAACCTGATTGGACATGGAAAAATACCAGTGCCAAGTCTGCGGTCTCATCTATGAGCCTGAAAACGGTGATCCCGATCACGGCATGAACCCTGGGACCTGTCTTGAAGATCTCCCCTTTGGATGGGTTTGTCCGGTTTGCGGCGCGGCGCGGGACATGTTCGGTAGGATGGGGAGTGAGAATTACGGATTCGTTCAGGGGTTTATGCTTTAATCTGAGATCGCTGAAGGAGACTAACTCGTGGCAAAACCTGAAGAAATGTGGCAGTGCCAAACAACGAACTGCGGTTATATCTATGATCCGGACAGAGGGGACAGAAAGGGCAAGGTGCCGAAGGGGACTCGTTTCGAAGATCTTCCTGAGGATTGGAAGTGCCCGGTTTGCGGAGCGGGCAAGAAGATGTTCCGGCCTTTGGCCGGGCCCGGGTCTGTGGCGGCTGAAACAGGGCAGGGTTGAGAGCCTCCGACCTGGACAGAGGCCTGAAAGGAGAGTGGAGATCACTTGACATGCTCTGTCCTGTGAGTAGATTAGGAATCATTCCTATTAACTTCAGGCCGGGCTTATTTGAACTCTGATCAAAAATACAGGATGACTCACCAGCGTCAGGTGATCCTTGAAGAGATTAAAAGGGATCCGTCTCATCCTACAGCGGATGAGATTTACGACCGGGTCAGGAAAAAACTCCCAAGAATCAGCATGGGGACGGTTTACCGCAACCTAGAGATTCTTTCCTCGTGCGGACTTATCCACAGGCTGGAACCGGGGTTGCCTCAGATGCGGTTTGATTCTGTGACCCGCGATCATTACCACATCACCTGCATGCAATGCGGAAAGATTGAAGATGCTCCGATCGAAACTTCCGACAACGCCCTTGAAAACCTGGAAAACGCTCTTGGCCGGCTGACCAAACACGGTATTTTCGGGCACAAGCTCGAGTTCGTAGGACTCTGCAAGGAGTGTTTGCAGAAAGAAACTCAAAACAAAGACCAGCACGATGACGAAGAATCGTGAAGGAGGATTAAAATGGAAGAGCGCAAAGGGTTAGTTACCTTTATGGGAAATCCCCTGACCCTCGTGGGGCCCTCCCTCAAAGTAGGAGACAAGGCCCCTAATTTCACCGTTCTGGACAACAATCTCACCCCCGTCGATTTGTCCTCGTACAAAGGAAAGGTCTGCATCCTATCCTCTGTGCCATCCCTCGACACCCCGGTGTGCGACCTGGAAACACGCAGGTTCAACCAGGAGGCGGCGACTCTGGGACCGGGCGTCGCGGTTCTGACGCTGAGCATGGATCTGCCCTTTGCCCAGAAGCGGTGGTGTGGTGCAGCGGGAGTCGACAAGGTGACTACTCTGTCCGACCACCGCGACGCGTCCTTTGGGACAGCCTATGGAACGCTGATCAAGGAGCTCCGGTTGTTGGCGCGATGTGTCTTTGTCGTAGATAAGGACGGAGTCCTACGATACATCCAGCTCGTCAAAGAGATTGCGCAGGAGCCTGATTACGCTGCAGTCCTGGATGCAGTCAAGAAGCTTCTCAAGAAATGACGGCCGAGGGGCTTTCATGAGAAGTCCGCGAATAACGGATAACTGCAATCACTTTTTTAATGGAGGAGGAAGAACCATGGCAGAAAGACTGGAAGTCTACAAGTGTGATCTGTGCGGCAACATCGTCGAGGTGTTGAACGGAGGAAAAGGGGAACTCGTGTGCTGCGGTCAGCCCATGAAGCTCATAAAAGAGAACACCGTGGACGCGGCAAAAGAAAAACACGTGCCCGTGATCGAAAAAATCGCCGGGGGCTACAAGGTGAAAGTCGGAAGCGTGGCCCATCCCATGGAAGAGAAGCACTACATCCAATGGATCGAGCTGATCGCCGACGGGGAAGCCTATCGCCATTTCCTGAAGCCGGGCATGGCGCCTGAGGCGACCTTCAAGATCGGCGCGGCCAAGGTCACTGCCCGCGAGTACTGCAACCTTCATGGCCTCTGGAAGGCCTAGTTCGAGGCTTGAGAGTCTGGGCAGAGGACATGTGAGGATCGACTGAGACCCTCACATGTCACTCATTAAATTAGGGAGGTAAGCAAAATGGCCGACTGGAAATGCAACAAATGCGGCTACACGTTGAAGGCGGACAAACCGCCTGAGACTTGCCCGTCCTGTAAGCAGAAGTGCGACTTTTTGGATGTGTCCTGCTACATCCCGGAATGTGGTCAGTCGGGCACGGATCCAAGGTTGAGGTAGTCCGGCCCAGGAGGAGAGAGATGTCCAAAAGAAAATACCGCGTGCGGGCGGAGTGCCCGTCTTGTGCCTGTGGGGATGTGAGTTTTCTAGGCCCTGACAAGCTGAGAGAAAAATTCATCGGAGATGAAAAAGAGATCGAGATCCTTTGCCCCATGTGCGGGACCAAGCACAAGGGAAAGGTGGAGGAAGTTAAGGAGTAGGCTCAAGGGAGGGAAACATGGGAAAGGCGATCGTCGTCTATTCGACAAGGACAGGGGAGACGAAACAGATTGCGGATCTGATTGCCGAAGGAATCCGGATGAAGGGAGCCGAAGCGAATGTGGTCAATGTCACGGCTGTGAAAAAGGACACGGATCTTCAGGGATATGACGCTTATGTCTTCGGCTCTGCCACGTATCACGGAGAGATGATGCTGCCCATGAAGACCATGCTCTTCATGGCGGAGAAGGCCGGACTTGAGGGCAAGATCGGCGGTGCCTTCGGAGCTTTTGGCTGGAGCGGTGAGGCGCCGGATCGAATTTTCGACACCATGAAGAACATTTTCAAAATGAACATGGTTAGCGGCCCGCTGAGGCTGAAGTCCTCTTCCCTGGGAGGCGGAGTTCAGATGGCCCAGGACTATGGCAAGCAAATCGGAAAGAAACTGAGCTGAGGGCTTATGAACGACAACCGACCGCAGACCGCCGACGGCGGATGGGTGAGAGCGGATGCCGGGAAAAGCCTTGACACGAAATTACTGTTACGATAAAAAATAATTTCCTCACTGAATAAAGCCCATAAGAAGGAGAAGAGCCATGACGACCCCCATGCATTGCCCTGGCATGCAGGATCTGAAGAATTTGAAGTCCTTTGTCTGCAAGTGCCCGAATTGTGGCAAGGAAAAAGAGGTTTTCTCAGACGAGTTCAACAGGGAGCACATCTGTGCGGGTTGCAAGAAACCCATTGATTTCACGAAGTGCATCCTGGAAGCTGAGGCATAATAATCCGGCCTGAGTGGATTCAAAGGGCCTTCCGATGCGTTCGCTGATTGGCCCTTATAGTGTCATGTATTTAATATTGCTATTAAAAAGGTGGTACGGCCTGCCCCTGGAGAACCAGCTTTTTTGAGGTTGATTTTGTGATCCGATTCGAGTATGACATCACCAAGCATCCTGCCGAAGAGTTCAACAAGCTCATTTATTTTTGCTCAGACGAGGGGGAATGCGCTCTCCGCGAACTGCCCCCTGACCAACTACGAGTGCTCGTCAAGCTTCTCAACCAGAGAGGCGATGAGGGGTGGGAGTTGATAGAGATGTTCTTCGGTAAAGATGGAATGGTTGCCTTTTGGAAAAGAGCTCTTTAGTTTTTTTGTGCTTATTCGGAATAGTTACTAATATTCTTAGAAGGAATAAAAATCCACGAAGGAGGAGAAGTGATGGAAGAAGAAAAAGGAAAGAAGATCGAAAAAAAGGTTGAAAAGAAGGGACTCGATATCAGAGAGGTCACCACCTGCGAAGCCACGGCCCAGATGCTCCGAAAAGCGGAAAGAGACGGGGTGGAGATCGCTTTTCATCGAGCTGCAGACATGAAGGCCTGCCCCATCGGCGCGGATTCCGCTTGCTGCAAGCACTGTGCAATGGGCCCTTGCCGGTTGAACTCCAAAGACCCGTACGCCAAGGTCGGTGTCTGCGGAGCCACGATCGACACGATCCAGGCCAGGAATTTCGGCCGCATGGTAGCATGCGGCGGCGCAGCACACACAGATCACGGCATGAGCATGCTGGACCTTTTTAGAGAGGTCATTAACGGCCATATCAAGGATTATCAGATCAAGGATACGACGAAGCTCGAGGAAGTGGCCAAAGAGCTCGGCATCGAAGTCGAGGGCCGGGAATTGAAGGAGGTGGCCATGGATCTTTACAAGGAACTCGAGCGAACCTACATCCAGGTCGAGGGTGAAATCCCCTTTGCCAAAAGAGTGCCGCCCAAGACCCTTGAACTCTGGAGAAAGCACGGGATCGTGCCTCGCGGCGCCATGAGAGAGCTCATGGAACTCATGCACCGAACCCACATGGGCGTTGATCAGGACTATGAAAACATTACCAAGCAGCTCAGCCGAACCGCTCTGTCCGATGGTTGGGGCGGCTCCATGGTCGCTACGGAGATTTCCGATATCCTTTTCGGCACCCCTACTCCTGTGAGGGCGGAAGTGAATATGGGTTGCCTGAAAGAGGACCAAGTGAACGTGATTATTCACGGCCATGAACCCAATCTTTTTGAATCCGTGCTTGCTTCGGTGAACGATCCCAGTTTGATCCAGGCGGCCAAGGACGCCGGCGCGAAAGGGATTAACCTTGTGGGAATGTGCTGCTCAGGAGCGGAGATGCTTTCGAGACACGGTGTGCCTCACGCGGGCAACTTCATGTCCGTGGAAGCGGTCATTGTGACAGGAGCCGTGGATGCCATGGGTGTGGACGTGCAGTGCATCAAGCAAGGGCTCGCAAAAGTGGCGGACTGCTACGGGACCAAGCTTTTCACCACCAACCCGCGCTGTAGGATCGAGGGGGTGGAGCACATCGAGTTCCATGAGCACAAAGCAAGAGAGTGCACGGATGCAATCATTGAGAATGCCATCGTTCGGTTCAAGAACCGGAAGTTGCCTGTGGAGATCCCCAACATCAAGAGCATGGGCATTCACGGTTTCTCCCACGAGTACATCAACTACATGCTGGGAGGCACCTTCCGATCCTCCTACACGCCTCTGAATGACAACATCATCAATGGAAGGATCCGGGGTGTCGCCGGAGTCGTGGGCTGCACAAACCCGAGAGTGAAGCAGGACTATGTCCACGTAGAATTGGTCAAGGAGCTCATCAAGAACGACATTCTGGTCGTTCAGACCGGATGTTCACAGGTCGCTCTTGCGAAAGCCGGTTTGTACACCCCCGAGGCAGCCCACCTGGCAGGACCGGGCTTGAGAGAGGTCTGCGAGACTGTGGGTATGCCGCCCGTGCTCGGCTTGGGATCCTGCGTGGACAACAGCCGCATTCTCACTGCTTGTGCCGAGATGGTGCGGGTCGGAGGGCTTGGAAACAGCATCGCCGATCTGCCTGTGGCAGGTGCTGCTCCGGAGTGGATGAGCGAAAAGGCTATCTGCATCGGCCAGTACTTTGTGGCATCCGGTGTTTTCACCGTGTTCGGTGTCACTTTCCCGATCGTGGAGGGAACCAAGTTCCACAAGCACCTTTTCGGAGGGCTTGAAGATCTTGGCTTCGGGAAGTGGGGATTTGCAATCGATCCTCATGAAATGGCTCAGATGATGATTGATCATATTAACAAGAAGAGAAAAGCCCTCGGATTGGACAAAGGTAAAGAGAGGGTGCTTATGGATATGGCGGCCAGGCAGAAACTGGAAGCCGCCTAGTCGGCTTTGCTTTTTATCCATTTTCTTGCTCCATACTCTCCTCCCGGGGAGGGAAGGCTAGCTTTCCCTCCCCTTAACATTCCTTCACCCCTCTGTGGGCATTGAAACCGGCGATGGAAGACAGGGACCATGACATAAAAGAGCTTGGTGTCCTGAAAGGCGCGGTTGAAAACACCAATGAGGCCTTTGTCACCATCGACCGGAATCAAGAAGTTCTCTTTTTCAACAAAGCAGCGGAAAAAATATTCGGTTATTCCAGAGACGAGGTCCTGGGCCGGGACCTCAGTGTGATTATGTCGCCCAAGTGCAGCGGGGACCATCATCGGGCGGTGGCGCGCTACATCGAGACCGGCGTGCCCAGGCGGATCGGTCACCACACGGAAATCATGGCCGTTCGTAAGAGCGGCGAGACCTTTCCTGCGGATATTTCCTTTTCTATTTCCCGGGCCGACGGCATGCTTTATTTCACCGCCATCGTTCGGGATCTCACAGAGACCAAGGCTCTGCAGGAGCGGATCAATCGGTCGGAGCGCCTTGCGGCCCTGGGCCAGGTGGTTGCAGAGATCAGCCATGAAATCAAGAATCCCCTGATGATGATCGGAGGGTTTGCGCGGCAGTTGGCCAAGGAGAGCAGAGACGAGAAAAACCTGACAAAGCTCAACCTCATCGTCAGCGAAGTTCAAAGGCTTGAGAACCTCCTCAAGGAGATGAGGGATTTCTACCTCCCGCGACCTCTGGACCGGAAGGAAATAGAGGTTAACGCGCTGCTCAAGCAAGTCCAGGACTTCATCCAAGAGGACTGCAAGAAGCGAAGCATCCGTCTCGAGTTCAAAACGGATCGAAAAGAGGTCTTTGTTGAGGGAGACAGAGCCAGGCTCGAACAGGTTCTCCTGAATCTTGCGAAAAACGCGCTGGAAGCCATGGAGCAGGGAGGGAAAATTTCTTTTGCCTCAGGGTTGAAGCAAGGCGTCGTGGAGATTAGTATATCGGATGAGGGAGTCGGGATTAGCGAAGAGGAGAAGGGGAAAGTATTCTCCCCTTTTTATACGACGAAGAAGCAAGGAACGGGTCTCGGCTTGAGCATCTGCAAGAGAATCATCGAGGATCATCCGGGGACTTCCTTGAGTTTCACCAGCGAAAAAGGCAAAGGGTCGACGTTTGTGATTGCGATGCCTTTGTCTCGGGCTGCAAAGGCTAAAACGACTGTAACAGTTTAGCTCTTTGAAATGGATGGCTCAGGCCACGGGGGTCCCTCTAAAAACAGAAAACGAAGAGTGTGCGGGAAAGACTCTGCCGATAAGAGGCAGCGAAGGTGGGCGGCGAGGTTTCACCGGCACCTGCCAGATGGGTATCACGTGGCGAGTTCCCCGGTATCCCTCCGCCCGCCTCACCCATGGCCTAGAGCTTGCCATTGAGGTGTGGCGTCTTCGTTGTTCTGTTTTTAGAGGGACCCCCATGGCCTTTTTCTGTGTTTATTTCAAAGAGCTAGACTGTTACAAACGACTGAATCGAATGGAGGAAGCTGCTTATGAAGCCGTTAGAGGTTGCAAAAGGAATCTACTGGGTCGGCGCCAGTGACTGGAATGTCAGGGATTTCCATGGCTATTCTACTTACCAGGGTACGACCTACAATGCTTTCCTGATCCTAGACGACAAAATCACTTTGATGGATACGGCCAAAAAGGAATTCGCAGACGAACTGATCGAGCGCATCAGTCAGGTCGTGGATCCCAAGAAAATCGATTATGTGATCAGCAATCACACGGAGATGGACCATTCCGGCGGTCTCGCAAGAGTGATGCACCGCATCGGGGAAGACAAGCCGGTCTATTGCTCCAAAACCGGATACAAGAACCTGACCAAGCATTTCCAGCAGAAGTTGAATTATCAACCTGTGGAAGACGGAGGCCAGCTCAACATCGGCAAGAGAAACCTTGTGTTCATGGAAACAAAAATGCTTCATTGGCCCGACAGCATGTTTACCTATGACAAAGAGGACAAGATCCTATTCACCAGCGATGCTTTCGGCCAGCACTATGCGGGGCCCGAGCGGTTCGACGATCAAATCGGCGAGGCGATCATGCCTCATGCAAAGAAGTACTTCGCCAACATTCTGCTGCTCTATGCCCCTCTGATCCTGAAGCTAGTGCAAAAGGTTCAGTCCATGGGGCTGGCGATCAACATGATTCTTCCCGATCACGGCGTCATGTGGCGAAAAGATCCCATGAAGATCGTGAAAGCTTACGTGGAGTGGAGCGAGCAAAAGCCAAAGCGAAAAGCCCTGGTGATCTATGACACCATGTGGCACAGCACAGAGATCATGGCAGATGCCATCGCCGAAGCGCTGGGCGAGGAAGGGGTGCACGCGAAGCCCATGCATCTGCGTTCCTGGCATCGGAGCGACATCATGACGGAAGTCCTGGATGCGGGCGCGATTGTCATCGGATCTCCCACGTTGAACAACGGTCTGTTTCCTACGGTTAGCGATTTCCTCACCTACCTTAAAGGGCTAAAGCCTCAGAACAAGGTGGCTGCAGCCTTCGGCTCCTATGGGTGGAGCGGTGAGGCCGTCAAGATGATCACCAAGGACCTGGAAGAGATGAAGTTCAAGGTGGTCGATCCGGGAGTCAGGGTCCAGTTTGTGCCTGACAAGGAAGCCAAGGAGGCTTGCAGGGAACTGGCGAAGAAGATCGCAAAAGAACTGCCGGCGTGAGGCCAGTGAACAGTAGGGAGTAGGTAGTATGGAGTAGGCAGTAAGCAGCGGGAAACATGTGAGCAGAGATACTGCATACTGCTTACTCACGTGCTTCTCAAAAAGGGGATGTTCGAATGCAGGGTCGCGGTTATAGACCCGGGCTGACAGAGGGGGAGAAAGAGTGCCCCAAGCGCTAAGAAAAGAGAAATGCCCTGATTGCGAACAGTGCCAGTTGTGCAGCGAGTCCCGGTGCCGCTTGTGCAGGGGAGAGCACTGCAAACGAACAGCCGGTGAACTCGGATCGAGCTTCACTTACGGGGACTATCTTGCATGGAAGGACAAGAAAGCCGCTGAGGCTAACAAGGGGTGCGCAACCCCTGAAGCGGAACCCATGAAACCGATACAGATATTGAGGAGAAATCCTGTCATCGATTTGGCTGAGTGCACGGACTGCGAATCGTGCATCAGTCTCCTCCCGGACATTTTCAAAAGGAACCAGGAGACAGGGTGTCTTGAGGTGGCTGAGCTATCCGAATACCCCGAAAACGAAATCGAGCAAGTGATGAGCATGTGCCCGGGCGACTGCATCACCTGGCAGCAGTTCTAAATTGAATAGACCTCCATCCTTCTGATCAATCTCTTTGGACGTGTTTGCCGTCCGAAATAAGCTCCATATGGCGTCCTTCATAGCAATGATTATCTTGATGCCGTTAAACGGTCAATGGAAAGGAGTGAGCAAATCATGGCATCAAGAAAAACACATTCTCGACGATCCTTTCTTAAGATATTAGGCCAGGGAGTTCTTTTTTTGGGTGTGGGGAGTCGATTTGAGGCTCTTGCAAGGAGTAAAGGAGAAAAACAGGGAGAAGGTAAAATGCCTGAGAAAATATTCAAAACCGAAGAAGAATGGAAAAAGATCCTGAGCCCCGAGCAATTTAATGTGCTGCGGAAAAAGGGGACAGAGCGGGCCTTTACAGGGAAGTATCACGATTCCAAAGGGAAAGGGATCTATCGATGTGCCGGATGCGATCTGGATCTCTTCAACTCAGATACCAAGTTTGATTCCGGAACAGGATGGCCCAGTTTCTGGGCGCCCGTCTCTGAAAACCACATCCTCAAAGAGGAAGACAACACGTTTTTCATGAAAAGAGTGGAAGTTCTGTGCGCAAGATGTGACGGCCATTTGGGGCACGTGTTCAACGATGGTCCGCCGCCCACGAAGCTGCGGTACTGCATGAACTCAGTAGCCCTGAAGTTTGTGGAAGAAAAATGAAACGAGGACATGGAGTATTTATTCTAGCCATCATCAGTGTCTGCTGCGTTCTGGCAGGTTCTGCCCAGGCAGGCCCTGTACCGGTGATAAAGGAGAGAATGACCATGATCGCAACGCAAACAAAACCTAGTGGACTTGTCCCTCCCATGGATAGGTCCGCTCCTGCTAGGACTCAAACAGCGACTTTCGCCCTGGGTTGATTTTGGGGACCGGACTCCCAGTTCGGGAGCATCGACGGGGTTGTGAGAACCCGAGTCGGTTATGCGGGTGGGACCAAGAAGAATCCTACCTATCACAGCCTCGGTGATCACACGGAGACGATTCAAATGAATTTCGATCCTGAAAGGATTTCCTATGGGAGGCTGTTAGACATTTTCTGGGAGAGCCATGACCCAACAAGCAAGTCCTGGTCTCGCCAATACAAGGCAGTGATTTTCTATCACGATGAAGAACAAAAAAACATGGCCGAAGCGACAAGAGATCGCCTCGCGGCAAAGCTCGGCACGAAGATTCACACGGAGATTTTACCCTATGAGGCGTTTTATCTTGCCGAGCCTTATCACCAGAAGTACCGGCTTCGCAGCGCGAGGGACATGATGGCTGAGTTCAGTGCCATGTACCCCCTGGAGGATGACTTTGTCAACTCCACCGCTGCGGCTAGAGTGAACGGGTACCTTGGAGGCTACGGATCCCCGGAGACGGTGAAATCCGAGATAGGCGAATTGGGCCTGTCTCCTGGCGCGAGCAAGAAACTCCTGGACATCGTCGCGACCAGGCGACGCTAGTCAAAGAAAGGCAGAGTTTGAGATAAACCGTTCTTTCAATGGAGGTCCCTATGAGCAAATTACTTTATATTCAAGCCTCACCAAGAATTGAGAGATCTTATTCAATATCTGTTGCGGATGCCTTTGTTTCAGCCTACAAGCAAACGAATCCGAAAGACGAAGTGGTCACCATGAACCTCTTCAAGAAAGACCTTCCCGCTTTTGACGGCCTTGCCGTGCAGGCCAAGTACACGATTCTTCATGGCCTGAAACACACCCCTGAAGAACTGGCTGCATGGAAAAAAGTGGAGGAACTCATCGGGGAGTTCAAGTCCGCGGACAAGTATGTCCTGGCTGTTCCCATGTGGAATTTCGGGATTCCCTACAGACTGAAGCAATACCTGGACATTATCGTGCAGCCCGGATACACCTTCAGCTTTTCGCCGCAGGAAGGATACAAGGGGCTTGTTCTTGGGAAGCCGGTATTCGTTGCCTATTCGCGAGGCGGCGCCTATCCGAAGGGCAGCGCGGAAGAGGCCTTTGATCTTCAGACGAAATATTTCCAGCTTGCTCTCGGGTTCATCGGCTTTACGGACATCAGGACTCTGATCGTGGAGCCCACCCTGGCCAGCCCGGACGTGGCGAAACAGAGGAGGGCAGAGGCGATCGCCAAAGCCAAAGAAATGGCGAACACTTTTTAGAGCGTCTTTGAGGGGGTCAGAAAGGGACTCAAGTTCTTATTCAACCTCAAGGGAAGAGCTTGCGGAGGAGATCTTCCGTGAATTTGGACCAACCCAAGAACAGCAAGCTGGAAGCGGTGATCGAAGGCATCGCTCATGAACTCGGTCTTGTGAAGGATAAGCGCTTGGTCGATGATGTTCTGGAGCCGTGCATCATCGTGATCATCGGTGCATCGGGAGATTTGGCAGGACGCAAACTCTTACCAGCCCTTTTCAGCCTTTATCTGCAAGGAGGACTGCCCACCCCCTTCACGATTCTCGGTTGCAGCCGGACCAGAATGAGGGATGAGGACTGGAGGGCCAGGGCAAAACAGGCTGTTGCGGATTCAACCGGCTTCAGCGGCCCTACCTGGGACTCCTTCAGCGCCAACCTCTTTTATTGTGAGCTGGAGTATGAGGAGCCCGAATCTTTTGATCGTGTTGCCGGGTTTGTGCGGGAGCTGGACCATTCCAGAGGGACGGGGGGCAACCGGGTTTTTTATCTGGCCATCCCTCCGGCTCTTTATGAGACAACCGCGCAGAACCTCGGCAAAGCAGGCCTGTCAGCTGAAAATAAAGAAGGGCTCGGCTGGTCGCGGATCGTTGTGGAAAAGCCTTTTGGCCGAGATCTTCAAACCGCCATCGCCCTGGACCGGAGACTTCACGAATATTTCCAGGAGCATCAGGTTTTCCGGATCGATCACTACCTGGCCAAGGAGACGGTTCAAAACATCCTCCTGTTCCGTTTCGCGAACGCCCTGTTCGAGCCTGTCTGGAACAGGACCTACATCGAAGCGGTGACCATCACCGCTGCTGAAACCCTGGGAGTGGAGCACCGGGCAGGCTACTATGAGCAGGCCGGAGTTCTAAGGGACATGTTTCAGAACCACATGATGCAGCTCTTTGCCCTGACCGCCATGGAGCCGCCGTCGGTTTTCGAGGCTGAGCGGGTGAGGGACGAAAAGGCCAAGCTCTACAGAGCCCTGAGGCCTTTCCCGGTGGACCGGCTCGAAGATTTCCTCGTCCTGGGCCAGTACGGCAGGGGAACCATCGAAGGGAAAGAGGTCCCGGCCTATCGAGACGAGCCGGGTGTGAATGCAGCATCCCTCACTCCCACCTTTGCGACGATGAAGGTGTATGTGGACAACTGGCGCTGGCAAGGTGTGCCTTTTTTCATCACCTCCGGCAAGAGACTGGCCGAGAAGCTCACGGAGATTGTCATCCAGTTCAAGGAGGTCCCTCACTCCGTGTTCCGCAGCGTCCTCGGAGAGCACATTTCGGCCAATCGGCTCATTCTCGGGATCTACCCTGAGGAGAAGATCGCGCTGACCTTTCAGACGAAGAACCCCGGTGCCCAGGTGAGGTTGCGCTCTGTGACCATGGATTTCTTCTATCATCAGGGCTACACGGGACCGGTGCTTGACGCCTATGAAAAGGTGTTGCTGGACTGCATGCTGGGGGATCAGATGCTCTTTTGGCGCCAGGACGGGGTTGAACTGTGCTGGTCTTTCCTGACGCCTGTCTTGTGGGGTTGCGAGACATGCACCAACAGGGCGGAGATGCTCTTGCCCTACGACGCAGGAACCTGGGGCCCTGAGGCCGGGCAGCGACTGATGAGCCAACAGAAAAGGCAACCGTTTAGCTCTTTGAAATAAACACAGAAAAAGGCCATGGGGGTCCCTCTAAAAACAGAACAACGAAGACGACACACGTCAATGGTGTTTTCCCTTATGGATTGAAGCCCGGGAGCCTGTATGAGTGAAGTAGAAATAAAAGAGGTACCACGGAAAAGTAGTCGTGCTCTTCTTAAGGCCGTTGTTCTAGTTCTTTTCCTGCTTGTTGCAGTTTATGTGGTGCGGTTCACGCCGGTGAAAGACTATCTGACAGTCGAAACCTTGGGTAGACTGCTGGACAAGGCGGGGATTTGGGCTCCTGTCGCGTTCATTCTGATCTACGCTGTGGGGGTGTGCCTTTTTGTCCCCGGCACTCTGATCACCGCAATCGGTGCCGCGATTTTCGGCCCTTACTGGGGGTTCCTGTATGTGTGGGTGGGTGCCATGATCGGAGCGAGCACCGCCTTTTTCGTGGGGAGAAGTCTGGGCAGGGAATTCGCCGCCTCTCTGGTAGGGGACCGTTTAGGAAAGTATGATGAGGCGATTGAACGAAACGGTTTTGCCACGGTCCTTTATCTGCGCCTGGTGTACTTCCCCTTCACGCCCATGAATTTCGGGATGGGACTCACCAGAGTTCGGTTCAGGGATTACTTCTTCGGAACAGGCCTGGGGATCATCGTGGGGACTTTCATCTTCACTTTTTTTGTAGGCACTGTAAAACAGGTCTGGGTGTCCGGGGACTGGGGAGAGCTCTTGTCTTTCAAGGTCTTTTTCTCTGTGGCGCTTTTTGTCTTTTCTTTCTTCATCCCCAAACTTATCACAAGGCTCAGAGCACGCGCCTAGCAGGAATTCGATGGAAAAGCGGAGACGGTTTTTGAAGTTCTTGGTTGGGGGCGCGGCATGGCTTGGAACGGGACTCGGGTCCTTGTTTTCAATGGTCAAGTGGGTGATAGCGGAGACTGGAAAAATCATCCTGCCCAAAGGAACGCCAAGGGACTCGCTCATCGACAAGAACCCTGCGGAGCTCGACGCGCGGAACCTTGAAGTGACGCCTCTCGATAACTTCGGGACCATGGGCCTGACCGATCATGCGGTCAGCATTGAGAAGTGGGGTCTTGAGGTCGACGGGCATGTCAAAAAACCTCTCCGCCTGACCTATGAGGAGATCAAGAAACTGCCATCGGTTGAGAGGAATGCCCTCATGATCTGCCCCGGGTTTTTCGCCAATCATGGGACCTGGAAAGGGTTTTCTCTGGGTGCGCTGCTCAAGCGGGCACAAGCGGAAGACGGGGTGACCCACGTCACTGTGCGAGGACCCGACGGCAAGTACGAGAACTCGCAACGATATCCCTTAGGGGACATCCTCTCAAACAAGGTTTTCCTTGCTTATGAAGTGAACGGGAAACCTCTTCCCCAAAGACATGGTTTTCCCCTTCGGGCGGTGGCTGAGGGCTATTACGGCTATGACTGGGTGAAGTACGTTTACAGGGTCACGGTTGAAAAAATCTGAGAATCGGGTTCGAAGGGTTTTGACCAGATGACGACGAAGCAAATAAATGCGGTTGTCCTGGCTGGCGACATTGGCGGGACAAAGACGAACCTCGGGCTTTATGTGATGGGAAAGAAGCGTCCGGAACCGCTGGCCGTCGAGAGCTTTGCAAGCCGCGAAGCACCCCACCTGGAGAACCTCGTTGACCGTTTCCTGAAGAGCCATCCCGCTCCGATCTCCAGTGCCTGTTTCGGAATCGCCGGACCCGTGATCAACGGCCGGTGCAAGACGACCAACTTGCCGTGGGTTGTGTCGGAAACTTTACTGCAAAGGCGCTTTCACTGGCGCCAGGTTCGCCTTCTCAATGATCTAGCGGCAACCGCTCTGGCCGTTCCCCTTCTGCGACGGAGCGAGCGGGTTTCTTTGAACAAAGGAAGTAGGCTAAAGAAAGGGTCCCTTGCTCTCTTGTCCCCCGGGACCGGCCTCGGGCAGGCCATGCTGGCCTATCAGGATGGGGAATACGTGCCTCTTTCTTCCGAAGGCGGCCACGTCAGTTTTTCACCGACAACGGAACGGGAGATAGACCTGTGGCGATACCTCCGGATGAAGTTCAGCCACGTGAGCGTCGAAAGAGTGCTATCAGGGCCGGGGTTGGTCAACGTCTATTCATGGCTCAGGGATTCGGGCCGGTTTGAGGAGCCCCTCTGGCTCAAGGCGCTCATGAAAGAAGGAGACCCTGCAAAGGCAATCAGCGAGAGCGCCCTCCGAGAGACGCAAGCTCTCTGTGTGGAATCCCTTCGTTTCTACATTTCCATGCTGGGAAGCGCAGCAGGAAACCTGGCCTTGACCAGCATGGCGGTTGGGGGCTTCTACCTTGGAGGCGGAATTCCACCGAAGATTCTTCCTGCGTTGAAACAGGGAGTCTTCTTGAAATCGTTCATGGCCAAGGGGCGATTCTCCGATTTCCTCGCCGGGATCCCGGTGTTTGTCATCCTCAACGACAAGGCAGCGCTACTGGGCGCGGCACACGCTGCTTTTGAGGCTCTAAAAGATTGAACGAAACCGGAATGGGTTTCTGTATCACAGCCCTTGATTCTGGATGGCCCTCATGCTTCGAAGCGACCGACTGATCATTTTCGGCCGTTACCCTGTCCCCGGTCGAACCAAGACCCGTCTGACTCCCCTCCTCGGCGCAGCCCGCGCGGCGGATCTCCAGCGTGACCTCACAGAAAGAACTTTGAGAACCGACAGGTGGGTTGCCCGCAGGCGCCCGGTCGACCTCGAAGCCTGCTTCGAAGGAGGGAGCCTTTCAAAACTGCGGCGGTGGCTTGGGCCGAACCTGATCTTTTCCCAGCAGAGCTCCGGGGATTTGGGCGAGCGAATGAAGGCGGCTTTTCTCCAAGCTTTTCAACAGGGCGCTCAGCAGGTCCTTCTTCACGGAACCGACATCCCTGATTTGACCACGCGCCATATCGATGAAGCTTTTGACGCTTTGAAAACCCACGACCTTGTGCTGGGACCCAGCACGGACGGCGGATACTGGCTAGTCGGGCTCAAGAAGCCCGCCGATCTTTTTGATGGCATAGAGTGGGGGAGTTCCTCGGTATTCGATAAAACGGCCGCTGCTGCGCGAGGACAAGGGCTTTCCCTGCTTGTCCTGAGCCCGCTCACCGATATGGACACCGGTGAAGCCGTAAGCCATCGAATGCCAGATTGGGCAAGATCGCGACCCTATGTTTCGGTCATTCTACCTGCTCTTAATGAAGAGGCTCACATTGTAGAGACGATCCAGAGCGCCAGGAATCCGGATGCCGAGATCCTCGTGGTGGACGGTGGGAGCGGAGACAGGACAGTCGAACAAGCAGAGCGTGCCGGGGCTGCAGTTATCAGGGGACCCAGAGGTCGGGCTTTACAGCAAAATCGGGGGGCAAGAGAGGCAAAGGGAAGTGTTCTTCTTTTTCTCCATGCGGATACGCGCCTGCCCGAAGACTATGTCGCGCAAGTTTTTGAAACGCTGATGGACAGGAGAGTCGTTCTAGGAGCCTTTCGCTTTAAGACGGACCTGCATCGACCACTCATGAGAGGGATCGAGTTTACCACAAATATCCGCTCCAGGTACTTGAGGCTTCCCTATGGAGATCAGGCGCTCTTTGTGCGCAGATCTTGCTTTCAGGCAGTGGGCGGATTTCCAGAAATGCCGATTGCGGAGGATCTCTTTTTTGTCCGTCTTGTGTCGAACCTGGGGCGGATTGCCGTTGTGCCGTCTCCTGCGATCACTTCGGGACGGCGGTGGAAAGAGGGGGGAGTACTCAGAACAACCCTCATCAATCAGCTCATTCTGGCCGGTTTTGCTATGGGAATCTCTCCTGAGACCCTTGCCGGCCTTTACCGGCGGGGGACGGGGAAAAAACGGACCATTTGAACTTGTGGATTTCCTCCTTATATTACCTGGCATTGAGAGCGCATGGCAGGAATAAGCCGCAGAAATATCAAAAGAGACCATAAGATAGGCAAAAGATCAACTCATGGGCAGGAGGGAACGCTATGGCCAACCATTTGATTATCGGAAACGGAGTCGCAGGCACCACTGCTGCGGAAAACATCCGGAAGCTGGACAAGGCAGGGAAAATAACGATTGTCACGGAGGAGTCGACTCCTTTTTACTACAGGATGAGACTTCCCGACTTCATCTCCGGGGACCTCACGGAGGACAAACTCAGCGCCAAGAAAGATCAGTGGTACAAAGATCAGGGCATGGAGTTGAAACTCCAGACCCGCATCCAAGGCGCCGACCCCGGGAAAAAAACGGTTAGCACTCAAAGCGGTTTAGAGATCCCTTATGATCGTCTTCTCATCGCCACAGGAAGCCGTTCCTTTATCCCTCCCATGAAAGGCAGCGACAAGAAAGGGGTGTTCGCCCTTCGTACGATCCAGGACGCCAGGGATATCGTTGCTTGGGCAAAGAACATCCAGAAGGTAGTTCTGATCGGCGGGGGATTGCTTGGCCTGGAAGCGGGAAATGCTCTTCGGAAACTCGGCAAGAATTTGACGGTCGTAGAGTTCTTCCCCAGGCTTCTGCCAAGGCAGTTGGATGTGACGGGCGGCGGAAGACTTCAGAAGATCATGGAGGGAATGGGGTTTTCCTTCAGGCTCGGAGCGAAGACCCAGGAGATCAAGGGGGAAGATCGAGCCAGCGGGGTGCTGCTTGAGGGCGGCGAACTGTTGCCGGCCGAGATGGTGATCGTTTCAGCCGGAGTCAGACCTAGCCTGGAGCTTGCCAAGGCGCTCAACCTTGACCACGACAAGGGAGTCAAGGTGGACGAGCAGATGAGGACCAATCAGTCGGGGATTTACGCCGCCGGGGATGTGGCGGAGTTCAAAGGGATGCCTTACGGGATCTGGACGGCCGCCACTGAGCAGGGGCAAATCGCCGGGACCAACATGGCCGGGGGAAATGCGCTCTACAAAGGCACTGTGATGGCGAACACCCTGAAGGTCATCGGAATCGATCTGGCTTCCGCCGGCAACATTGATGCGGAGAACAAGCTGGAGTCCAAGGTGCTCACAGACGAAAAGGCTTACAAGAAGATCGTGCTCGAAAACGATCAAATCGTTGGGTGCATCATGCTGGGAGATACGAAAGGTTTTACGAAGATCACGAAGCTGATGTCCGAAAAGCAAAACGTGTCTCAGATCAAGGACAAGCTTTTTTCAGAGTAGAAGGATTTTCTCCACTACCGGAAAAGGTCCATACAGAGGCAAAGGAAAAAGCTGCTGGCTTTCGGGCCCGGGAAAGCATATACTGCTTTTACTGGGCCTGGAGGAAAGCGGAGAGTTGGTTAACCGAGAGCTGAAGCGGAACAATTCTGCTGAAAACCCCATCAATTCTCAAAAGCCTGAGCAGACTAAGACCGTCCACATCTGGCTCAGGCTTTTGATTCTCATCCTGATTGTGGGAGGATTGACCCTCGTCCTCTACGAAACGGGCGTCATCCAGTTTTTCCTGAACAAAAAGCGAATGGCCCATTTTCTTGACTCCCTCGGCCCTTGGTCAGTGCTTGTCTTTATCCTGCTTCAGATCGCTCAAGTGGTTGCCGCCCCTATCCCCGGTGAAGTGACAGGCGTTCTCGGAGGGTACCTGTTCGGTAAGTTTCTTGGTGTTGTGCTCTCGACCATCGGTCTGACGCTCGGTTCCTACGTTGCCTTCATCCTCGCTAGAACATTCGGCAGGCCGCTCATAGAGAGGTTCATCCCCAAGTCCACCATGCAGCGCTTTGACTATCTCCTGCGCCACAAAGCCGCGTTCCTTGTCTTTCTGCTTTTTCTCATCCCGGGTTTTCCCAAGGACTGGCTGTGTTATATTCTCGGGTTGGGGCACTTGAGCACAACAGAGTTCCTTATCATTGGGGGCACAGGCCGGCTTTTCGGGACGATCCTGCTCACCCTGGGAGGAAGTTACCTGAGACATCATCAGTATGGCCGGTTTTGGATTCTCGTGGGGATTGGAATCAGCGTGGTCATCGTAGCGTTGGCTTACAGGGATAAGCTGGACAGGGTTTTCAGATTCTGGCACCTCAAGGGGCTCAGAAAGAAGCGACAGGTAGACGCCGCTCGGCGTAACACGACGAATCACTAGGCCCTGCTTCGATGAATCCGGCCTAGCCTCTTCAAATCATCCAACCAGTCGCCCAGCTCCTTGAGGCTGGTCAGAATTCTGGTCAGCATGCTCTGGGATCTGCCCATGGACGGCGCAGAAGTTTGGATGACCTTGATAGGAAACCCTCTCTTGATAAAAAGGCTCAAAGAGGAGATCATCTCTGAAATGAGGTCCTCCTCGGAAATGTCAACCTCAAACACGAAAGCCCTGCCCTCTAATCGGACGACCACAGTTTTCGCTTCTTTCATCACTCTTTCCCGGCTCTAAAACGGTTTCTTCGTCATCTCTGGTTTCAGCAAAGAACAGAATGCTGTTCAACTCGATCATTGAAGCAACGTCAGCTGCAATTCCCCTTCCCGTGTGCTTATGAGAGGGATAGAGGCGCTGCAAGGTTTTCCGCAACAAGTTTTCTTGACTCAAACCCGAGCTCAATATCTTCCGGATCGATGTTCTTCTCCAACCACGCAATGAGTTTCGATGCGATGCTGCCGGGGATCCCTGGGCTAATGATCCTGAAACTCCGAAGCCCTGTTTTTCTATTGTATTCGAATACCACTCTTGCAGATATCCCCCGGCTGGAATTTGAAGCCTCTGAAATCTCCAGGTCGAACACGGACAGCATGTTGTTCACAAACCTTTTGCTTCCCATCTCCTCAGTCCTCCGTTTGCCGGATGTGAGCCTTTCGACAAAGCGTTTACAGGCTTTGCGAGTCAACACATCCTGTAGCGGCCCGAAAAATGGTTAAAAATCGCCCGTTCGTAGAACTTACAAAGAAGAATCGCGACGCCTTTTGGGACGCGAAGATCCCGCAAGCGACAATAGACATGAAGCGGGTTCAGGTAATGTTGGAACGAATTAGTCATGTCCCACACACAAACACCCTTCTGACATTTGACATAGTAGATTAGCGAAGATCGTGCCAAAAAGACTGCAATAGATTTTCCGTGTGATTTCAGTGAGCTATAGATTCGCCGTAGTAGAATGATTGCCGAGACTGTGTAAAAACCTTCCATTTTCAACCCTACTTTCTTCTGCTGATTGGAAAAAGTTTACCCATGAGAATAACGTGGGCGATATCTTGAATGATCAACCGGCCATTTTCAGTCAGGCCTCAGAGTGTAAACCAGAAGAGAGCCCAGACAGTCAAATAATGCATGAAAAGTAAATAAGGGAGAGGTCAACCATGAAAAGACTAATGACGATATTCTTAATATCTTTAATACTTCTTCCGGCTGTCTGCGCAAGTGCATCCGACCTTGGCGGCATGCGTTTCAGCTTTATTCGTGGTGATGTACAGGTCAGGACAGAGGATACGGGCGACTGGGTTCCTGCTTCCATCAACATGCCTTTAAGGGAAGGGGATCGAATCTGGGTTCCTGAAGACGGGACAGCTGAGCTGCAGACGAAAGACGGAAGTTACCTGAGACTGGCAGACAGATCAGCCCTCGAAATTCTAACCCTTGATAGTGATTCCTATCAGACGTACCTCACGGAGGGCCGTCTCTATGCATACTTCAGAGGGGGCAGGGACAGTCTTCTCCAAATCGACACCTCTCTCTCTTCCGTGCGAGCCTACGAGAGATCTAAATTCAACGTGGATGTGCCGGAGAGAGGCCCGGTCAATGTTTCTGTCATCCAAGGTGAAGTCGGCGTGGAAAACAGAGATGGCAGGATTAAAGTGGCATCCGGCGAAATGCTGTCTCTGGGAGAAGGGGCCTATTCAGAGAAGTCGACGTTGGGCGCTCCGGATGAATGGGAAAGGTGGAACTGGGACAGGGACAGGGAAATTGCCGAGCGGAGGCCTCCTTCCCGCTATTTGCCGGAGGAGCTGCAGCCCTATTCAAATGATTTCTCCGACAATGGAAGATGGGTGCACACGCCGGACTATGGTTATGTCTGGACTCCCACGGTTTCGGTATCCGTCGGATGGGCGCCTTACCGACACGGAAGGTGGGTCTGGATCGGCGGAGATTATGTTTGGGTTTCCTATGAACCCTGGGGCTGGGCTCCCTACCACTATGGCAGATGGTCTTTTGTCGCTTCCTTTGGATGGTGCTGGGTGCCTCCTGCAAGAGGCGCCGTCTACTGGGGACCCGGTTACGTAGGATGGGTTTACACTTCCAATCGTGTGGCCTGGGTTCCTCTTGCGCCTCGCGAGGTTTACTATGGCCGCGGTCACCACGGCCCTCACAGTGTCAACATCACCAACGTCAACGTGACCAATGTTCACGTGGACAAGGTGGTGTACAAGAACGTGAGGGTCAACAACGCGGTGACGACCGTGAACCATGACACCTTTGTCAGGGGGAAACCGGCGGATGCCCGGGTAAACGAAAATCCCTTTCTAACGGAGAAGGTTCACGTGGGCAGACCTCCAATCAAGCCTGAGAAGACTTCAGCGATGCCCGTTGTCCGAGAGATTCCACAGAAGAAGCGACCGCCTGAACCGGTCAAGCGGGTGAATGTGAGAGAACTGAAGGAACAGCGGCCGATGGTAAAGAGCAAAGAGGCTTCTGTGCTTGCGCCGGAGACAAGACCCCGGGAGATGCCTCTCAAAGAAGGCGAAGCAAAGCCCACACCGACAAAAACCGAGAGGGCCAAAGAACTGCGACCGCCGTCAAGAAGGGTGGGAGAGCCCACGCCGTCAGTACCGGCAGAAAAACGTGCCAGACAACCGGGGCCTACCGAGACCAACGTCCAAACCCCGAAGGAGGCCAAGAAGTCAGAGAGAACCTTAGAGAAGACCAGACAGCCCGAGCCGACCCCGACCAAGGTGCAAGAGCAAAAGCAGCAAGTGCCGTCTGACAAAGGACGCGGTCAAACGGGGCCTTCAGAACCTGCCGTTAAAACTCAGAAGGAAAAGAAGAAATCAGAAAGGACCTTAGGTAGCACAAGACAAAGCAAACCAGCTCCGGCAGAAGTTCAAGAGCAAAAGCAGCGCGCGCCCGCCGACAAAGGCAGAAGCCAACCGGCGCCTTCAGAGCCCGCTGTTAGAACCCCGAAGGAAACGAGAACTCCTGAGAGAGGGAGTGAGAGAAGGATCGAGAGCAGATCTCCTGGAAAGGTTATGGAACAGACCAGACCACCTGAAAGGGTGCAGCCAAAGACCAAGGAAGTCATCCCTCCCGAGAAGGGGATGCCGCAGACCCCTGAAATCAAAGCCCCGGAAAAAAGTACGGAACGACCAAGGCCACCGAGGAACCGGGAAAAAGGGGCTTGAGCGTCCTTGATTTCAGCCTTTTCAGTCAAGGGGTTTGATCTGGGGTGTGCGCCGGAATGCTGCACGATCAAACCCAAGCGCTGCAGCCTGGTCGAGCGCAGCCTGGAGCGAGGCGTCGTCCAGGTTGGGCGTCCGTGATAACACCCAGCCATACACCCGGCTAGGTTCGCCGATGAGAACCCACCGATAACTGGGATCGAGGGCCAAAATCCAGTAGTCCCCATAAAAAGGGCGAAAGAAGCTGACCCGGAGCTTCGCGTTGCGGCTCCCTTCGACCACTTTCGCAATCCCGTTGGCTTCTTCGATTCCGCCATCCGCCTTGCGGCAGCGATTCCGCACACGGACCACCTCGCCGTCCGGGCGATAGCTGGCCTGAGTGTCGGCCACACACATGGACTGAAAACTGTTCGGCAGGAGGGCGATTTCGTACCACTCGCCCATGTAGCGAGCAAGGTCGACCGATTCGACCGTGGGCAACGGCGTGGTGGGCCGAAGCGTGCATCCTTCAAAACCCGCGAACAGGAGGGCAAGGAGTGAAATCAAGCAGATGAGGCGCCTTCTAAGGGTGAGCATGGGAGGCGAATTCTTTAGCGGATGGTTCCTGTGGGTTGGCAGTTCCATAGGGGGTTACCAGGCTAACGGAAAGCCGGTGGGAAATCAAGATGAAAATCCCCCCCTGTGATAGCCGAATGAAAATGACAGCGGCAGTTAACTGTCATATTGACTCGGCTGTAACAGATGAAAATCCCCCCCCTTTTCCGCCACCCATTGAGAGAGCGTTATGGGATCCAGTCCTGATAAGCGGCCGGAATTGAAGGTCGGGAAATAATCCTTGACATAAGCAGCTAAGGACTTTATATTAGAACAACTTTAGATCCGGTTTTGGTTGTCATTCCCAGAGCCTGTAGAAAAAGGCGGCTGGGATTTTTTTAGGGAGGAACATGGCAAGGCAGAGTAAAAACAAGTTCTTGAAACGTCAAAAAGAGTTTGACCGCATGAAAAAAGCAAAAGAAAAAATGGAACGACGGCACGGCAAGAAAGACAAAGAAACGGAGGAGACCGTCGCCACAGAAACCCTCGATCAATCCGATCAGGCTTAGAACAGCTTCATTCCATCAGTGTCCATCCAGAAATCAATAATTCCCGAATGAGCACTAACGTCCTCCGCCCCGCTTGGGCGGGCAGGACCAGAAAAACATCTTACTTAGATCAGAAAAAGGAGTATTAGTGAATTTCGAATCATTTCAGTTACATCATCGAATCGAATCCGGCATAGAAGCCGTTGGCTACACAGAGCCCACATCGATTCAATCTCAATGCATTCCATCCATTCTACAAGGCAGGGACCTCATGGGCATGGCCCAGACCGGCACGGGTAAAACCGCTGCGTTTGCGCTTCCGATCCTGCAACACCTGCTGTCAGGGCCGCGAAAGGTTGTCCGGGCCCTGATCATTGCACCGACGAGGGAACTGGCGGAACAGACGCGCGAGGCCTTCGGTCAGCTGGGCAGGGACACAAAGCTCAAAAGTGTCAGCGTTTACGGCGGGGTGGACAAGAATCCCCAGATCAAGAAACTCCGTGACGGAGCAGAAATCGTCGTGGCCTGCCCGGGCCGCCTGCTCGATCTCATGGACCAGCGGGTGATCGATCTGACCCACGTTGAAATCCTCGTGCTGGACGAATCAGACCGCATGTTCGACATGGGGTTTTTGCCGGATGTGCGGAAGATTCTGAAGCGGATCCCTGCAAAACGGCAGACGCTCCTCTTTTCTGCGACCATGCCTGATGACATCCGGATCTTGGCAAGAGACACCCTGCGCGATCCGGTCATTGTTCAAGTGGGAGAGAGCGTGCCGGTGTCCACGGTCTCTCATGCGGTTTACCCGGTCGAGTCGCACCTCAAAACAGCCCTGCTGATGAGAATTCTGGAGCGCACAGACGCGGAGTCCGTGCTGATCTTTACCCGCACAAAGGACCGCGCCACGCGCCTCGCGTCGCGGATGAAAAAGGCCGGGTTCCCGGTAGCGGAACTCCAGGGCGATCTGTCTCAGAAGCAACGCCAGAAAGCGCTCAACGGCTTTCGTGACGGCACTTACCGGATGCTCGTGGCCACGGACATCGCAGCACGCGGCATCGATGTTTCACGGATCTCGCACGTGATCAATTACGACATGCCTGACACGGTGGATGCCTACACCCACCGCATAGGCCGAACCGGCCGAGCCGCCAGGACGGGCGACGCTTTCACCTTTGTGAGTCGCAAAGAGAGCGCTTTTCTCTGGAGCATTGAAAATGTGATCGGCGAAAAGCTGGAGACACGCACTCTGGACGACTTTGATTATGCGGTGCCTGCGCCGAAAAGCAGCGGCGGCGCCACTGTTTCCCGATACTCCGAGGGCCGGCGAAAGCCGGCGGTTTCGCCGCTGGGAGTCCCGGGCGTGGCCGCTCCAGCCGGCCGCTTGGAGAGCCTTTCAAAGAAAACGCCTTTCGTTTACTCTGCAAGACCCAGAGGCCGCCGTTCCCGGCAAATGCGGGCATTTTGAGTCCGGGCGAGGAATTGTGATTTTTTGATGCAGAAAAAGCTGTAAAATTGTATAGAGATTTGTTATGATATGTCGAATTTTTTGAGAGGAGAGGCGATGAACATTTACGTTGGGAATCTATCTTACAGTGTGACGGAAGACGATTTAAAGCAGGCTTTTGAGGCGTTCGGCCAGGTGGCGTCCGTTTCCATTATCAAGGACAAGTTCAGCAACCAGTCCAAGGGATTCGGATTTGTCGAAATGCCAACGCAAGAAGAGGCTCAGGCGGCCATTTCCGGGATGAACGGTAAAGAACTGAAGGGGCGGGCGATGAACGTCAACGAGGCTCGGCCCCGTACCGACGACCGCCGGAGCAGCGGTGGCGGTGGCGGCGGCGGCAGGCGGCCTGGGGGCAGATCCCGTTTCTAGCAAGCGGTCTTCTCCCTGAATTCCCTTCTTCTCTGATCAAGAAACGATAGTACGTTCTTGACAGGATCTTCGCGGCCTTGACAGGCGGCGCAAGGGTTTTCCTCGTCAATCAGGGACAGAAACCAGATAAGGGCAGGCGATAAGCCCTTAAATTGTTTTATATAACAATAGGTTAGGCAAGGCAGGCTCCGCCTCAACGGCGGGGCCTCTGAGCTCGGCAATAGCCGGGTTTTTTTATTTTAGTGAGTTCAACGCGAGTGTTTAGAGGAGTATCGAAGACATGAAGATTGGACTCCTTGGGTTGCCAAGGTCGGGAAAAACAACGGTGTTCAACGCGTTGACAAAGGCGGAAGCACCGGTGGCTCACTCCAACGGGAAGACTGAACCGAATATCTCTGTCGTCAGGGTGCTCGACGAGCGGGTGGACCGCCTGTCCGAGATTTACGATCCCAGGAAGACGGTCTATGCCACCGTCGAATTTGTGGACTTTGTCGGGCTTGCTGAATCCGCTGAAAGAAAAGATACCTTTTCCGGCGCTGCCATGGCCATGATCAAAAACATGGACGCGCTGGCGCTGGTGATCCGCAATTTCAAAGACGACCTGCTTGGCGGCCCGACTCCGATCGAGGATGCTCGAAAGATCAATGACGAGCTCACGCTTTCTGATCTGATCGTCGCGGAGAACCGGCTTGAGCGAATCGAGAACGGGTACAAGCGGGGCCAGCGTACGGATGCTCTTGTCAGGGAGGAAAAGACCTTACGGAAAATCTCTGAGCATTTGAACCAGAATCAACCGCTCCGTGATCTGGAACTTACCGTTGAGGAGGAAAAGTCAGTTCGTGGATTTCAGTTCCTCACCAAGAAACCGATCATGGTGATCCTGAACTCCGACGAAACCAGGTTCGGGAAGAACGGTTCTTTGATAGCGGAAATCGAGAGAACCCAGCGGGTCATCGAGTTTGCGGGCAAGTTCGAGATGGAGCTCAGCCGGCTCGACGAGGAAGAAGCCGCGCTCTTCATGGAAGACATGGGGATCCCGGAATCCGCCTACCGCAGGCTGACCAGCCTGGCCTACGAGATCCTCGGATACATCAGCTTCTTTACCGTGGGCACTGACGAGGTGAGGGCGTGGAATGTCCGGCGGGGAGACACGGCCCTCGATGCTGCTGCAGCCATCCACTCGGATCTTGCGCGGGGGTTTATCCGAGCGGAATGCTTCTCCTATGAGGCCTGCCTGGAATACGGTTCAGAGAAGAGCATCCGTGAAAAGGGCCTCTTCCGCCTGGAAGGCAGGGATTACCGGGTCCAGGATGGAGACATCCTGAACATCCGCTTCAATGTCTGAGCCTTCCGTCAGTCACTCCAGAAAAGGTACCCATACCCGCTCATTGCTGACCTTTGCCGCTCTTTATTCGTAAGTGTACTGCAAGTTCAGTTTTGATTTTGCCTTGGCCTTGACCATGTCTTCTTTGATCAGGAGAGGCTTGTACTGGAACTTGTTGAACATCTCGAGTTGATCCTCGTAGTGCGGGCTTTTTGTTCCGTCTCCTCTGACAAAACCGCTCGATCCGGGAGGAACCACCATGACGCCTTCAGCGCCTCCCTGTTTCATTTCCACAATGTGGTTCTCCGTGCCCCGTTCCATGAAGAAGGTCATCTTCACCTTTTCCTCGGTTGTAGGAACGCCCAGGATCGTGGTGGCTGCGTAGGGCATGGGGGTGACAGGCATTTTCCATGCTGCCATTTCAGGGCAGCCGAACTTCTTCTCCGCCCGGTCCAGACCGTCGATAAAACTCTTCAAGAGGATCTCGTCCCTCTTGCCGTTGAAGTAGTCGTGAGACAGAGGATTAGGCGCCTTCCTGCCGAGAAGAGCCCGCATGAAAAGAGGGTGCCCGCCGGGATAGCGTTTTCGCTTTTCCCAGTTAAAGGGCCCGGCCACACTGCTTTCGGCAGCGCCCCAGTATTCCCCGAATTCATCCTCAAAAGTGTTTCTCAAGGCAATGTCCCACCAGGCATTGAAAATGCTGAGGCCCGGATGGTCGTACAGGCCATCATCGTTGGCATCGGTCCACGTGTCATCCCACGATGTGAGAATTTCAAAAGCCTCTTTAATTCTTGGGTCCGCTTGCATGTTCCGTTTGAGAACATCAAGGAGAAAGGGCTTGAACCTCTGCGCCCACAGATGCCCGAGGGTTGCATCCCTGACCATCTTCTTCAGATCATCCACTGAAATCTTTTCTTTCCCTTTCACCGAGTCGGTGAGGAGCGTCACCCTGTGATCCATGCCCCAACCGGCTGCTCCGCCGAAGACTCCGCCCAGGTCCCCATTTGGCCAGTCCTTAGCCGGCTTGTTGTTCCAGTTCGCGATGATTCCTGTGGTTGGATTGATTGCATGCGGATTCTGTGCTGCGGGGTGAAACCCTTGCCACTCATACTCCCCTGTGCCCGGCGACGGGAAAAGGGGGTTAGCCTTGCTGCTCCGCTTCGGATACTTGCCCTGGTGAAAGTATCCGATGTTGCCCGCTGTGTCCGCGAAGTAGACATTGACGGACAGGGAGCTTAGAGCAGCCGCTTTCTTGAACTCCTCAGGGGTTTGGGCCTTCATCAATTCGTAGAAAGACACGAAGCCGCTGAGATAGTCTTCCTTGCACGAGAGCTGCTTGCTGTAGGCAATGCCCTTGGCCTCATCCATTTTGACGATCGGCCCGTGGACCGTGTAGGAGAAAGTGACCTCCTTTGGATCTTCCCCTTTTATTTTGAAAATTTCTTTCCGTTGCTCCATGGGGCGCCACTTGCCCATGAACCAGTACTGCCTTGGATTCTTGGGATTGAGCTTTTCTTCGAAATAGTCTGTGATGTTGTCGACCCCTGCTGTGGAAGAAAAGGCTGTGCGTTCCGTCTGACCGAACATGATGAAGGGATAGCCGGTGAGCGTGGATCCCACGGCATCGATCCCTGGTGCATGAAGCCCCACCTCGTAGAGGTCGGAAGGGAGATGAAAACTGAATTGAGGCCCTCCCATGAGAAGGGCATGGCCACTTGCAGACTTCTTGGCTGAAACCAGGAACGCATAACTGGCGGAAGGTGCTTCCCCTGGAAGAAGGATGCCCAGCTCGGCATAGGCGGACTGGAGCGCTTCTGTCTCTTCAATGAGTTCTCGCGCCATAGAGAGGGGAACCGAAATCGATGCCTTCTTTTTGGCAGGTGCGGCTCCTGCGGGTGCGGCAGGAATCGTGGTGTATGCATTAGGATCATTGCCCGGGACAAGATCCGAAAAGAGCGCTCTGCCCTTCTTCTCTCCGTGTTTCTTGATGAGGTAATCGAGAAGGGCCTTGTTCTCCAGTTCTCTCGAGAAGTCCATGAAGACGCCCATGACGGACAGGAACACGGCCGCCACATCTTCGTCTTTCCATTTCTCGGGTTCGATTCCGAAACTCTTGAACTCCGCAGGAAGCTTCGAGCCTGGATCGGCTGCCGCTTCTGCGATGGTCGCGTTAATCCCGTCGGCAAAAGATCTGAGAACGACCTGATATTGCCGGTCGAGCCCGCTGATTTGATCTTTTACCTGAGCCCGCGTTAGGTTGTCTCTTCTCATGGCCTTGTCGAACTCCAGAAACTTGGCTCCATGAACTTCAGACACGCGGCCCCAGTAGGTTCTCCGCAGCATGTCCATCTGGAACAATCGATCCTGGGCAGTGGCATATCCATAGCCAAAGTAAAGGCCCTCCAGATCCGAGGCAAAAACATGAGGAGCGCCGAATTCATCCCTGTAAAGGGTTACCGGGGAAGTGCCTGAAAAGGAATCCGGACACGTGAAACAAAGGACAGACCAAGCCGCAAAGAGAAGAACCAACGCTTTTTTCATGGGACGGCCTCCTGCACAAGAATGGTTCAGGGATCGGGTGAGACAACAAGAAGTGGATACAAAGGATGCTTTTCGCTGGACCGCGAGTATAGAAAGAACGTGACCTGCGTGTCAAGAAACAAGCGTCTGGAAGAGATCCCTGCAGCGCAGATTCAGAACTGATAGGAGAGGCTGAGTGAACCGAAGATGTCCCCGTCGTCCTGGCCGTCGAACTCCTTGGTCCGGAAGATCTGGGTGTAGGTGATCCTAAAGCGATCATACTGGACCACCAACCCTGCTTGGAGATCGCCCACAAAAGGTTTCTTGTCCACCGAGTGGCTGTTCGTAAAAGTGTTCCCGTCCAGAAACACGTTGTAGAGGACAGCCCGGCCTTCCAGGCCGGCGAACACATACCCGTTAAAGCCTTTCCCGGGGCGGAAATAGGCGCTGCCCGGCAGGCTCGGGCGAATCCGGGGAGGGCCGAAATCATCTTCCAGTTCCGAGCCGAGTCGGAGCGTGATGCCTGCCGCCCCATAGGTGAACACATTCCCCAGGGCCCCGCCAAAATGGGGGAGCACATCCACATCCAGCCCCCACCCGATGTTCTGTTTTTCAAACCTTCTCGTTTGCTCATAGTAAAGCACAGCACCCACTTCGTTCTCCAACTGGTTATCCCATCCCTGAGGCACTTGTAGGCCGAGCAGAGAATGCCAGAAGGTCTGCACATCCTCGGCGAAAGAGTAGGGTCCGACCACGCCGATTTCCAGTTCAAGTTTGTCATAACGTTTGGTGCCTTGGTTGGCTACCAGTCCAAACCCCATGTAGAGCCAACCTGCGTAAGGCCTGTCCTCGGGGATCAGCTGAGTTGCAGCCGTATCTTCAGGCGTGAATATGTTCTGTCCGAGCGAGAAGCTGGCCCGTGCCTTGAGTTCGTCTTTCGGGCTGTTCCGGGCTCTTTCCGATATGAACCACGGGAGCTTGTCTGCAGCATCGGTCATCCACTGGATCGGGCTGGTGAGACACTCGATGCGCGTCCCATGGGAGAAGTGCCGGTCGGTCCCTCCTCCGAAAAAATCATTTTCGAACTGGAGGCTGATCACATACCCGGGGTCATCGGCAAAGGCTGTCCTTTCCCCGAGCCCTGCGCCCACGAGAAAAATGAGAATGACAAGGGTGACCGGCAGGAACTCCCCCAGTCTGCTCTGAAAGCTCCTTGAGAAACGGTTTTTCATTCTTTCGCGAGCTTGAGGCCCAGTTCATAGGCTTCTTTCATCAAGGCCTTGTTCTTCTTGATCTCCCCGGCTTCGGAGGCGCTTCCATAGACCATCCCCACCAGCTCGGCTTCGATAAAGCGCAGCGCATCCTGGAGAGTGCGAAGCGCATTGACGGCGCCAGACAGAAAGGGATCTGCATCCGCATAGCTCAGGAGGACGGCGAATTCTTTCCCGGACAGTGCATACCCGTCGTTTCCGCCCAGCCCATACCAGCGGTCCATGAAGAGCTTTGTCTGGGCCGAGAAGGTGAACCAATAGATGGGGCTGGCAAGGACGATGACATCCGCACTCCTGAGTTTCGGATAAAGGAGTTGCATGTCATCCTTGATCACGCAATCCACGTGGGTTTTCTTGCGGCAGCCTCCGCAGGCCGTGCAGGGCTTGATGTCCATGCCGTGGAGGTAGAAGGTTTCCACCTGTGCCCCGCCGGCTTTGGCGCCAGCTGCGACCTGTGCGGCCAGAGTTGAACTGTTGCCCCGTTTTCGCGGGCTCCCGACAGCGATCATCACTTTCCTTCCCATGTTCTTCCTCCTTGGATTTCTGTTTCAGTGTTCGGCTCCGGAAAGGGGATGTCAAGGTGAGGGCAGTGACCGGATGGTCATCCCAGTGCAGGCACTTTAACACAGGAGCGCGGGAATGGCTTCACAAATGCGGGGGCAAACATGACTTCTCAGGCCGGTTGGTTCAAAGACGCTGGGATCCCCAGGACCTCAGCGGATCGCAAAAGGTCTCGGGGATTTTCCCTGCGGTAATGGGGAGAGTGTAATTGGCTCGGACGGGAGCGGGCTAAAGACAGTGAAGCGAGTCTTTATTTCACTTCAAAGGACAGGGCATTGTCATCGTACCCCAGCAGACGGAGCATCTTCTGGGACAGCTCGACGACCTCTCTGGCGGTCAAGTTGACATCCACATACATGCCGGTTCCTGCAATCTTCTCACAGGTCAGAAGCTGATAGGGGTTCTTGCTGAAGTACTCTTTGCCCGGCTTGGACAGGGTGAACAAAACATCCAGGTCATCCTTGTGCTTCGGAAAGACCACCTCGCAGAACTTGATGTACATGGCCTTCCATGACTTCACTTCATGCCGCGTTCCTTTGAGAGTGAAGGAGAGGATGGTTTTTCCCGTGTAGTCATCGGCCCGGACCGCGGTCTTTGCAGGCTGCGGTTGGGCCACGGTCTTCGGCTGGACCAGGCTCTCAAAATCAATTTTTTCCTTGAACTTGGACGAGATGAATTCCTCTATTACTTCCCGGTCCGGGTTATACCCGCACAATTCTTCGGTCACGGAACCGAGGATGTCGGCCAGCCATTTCTTCGGGTCGTTCATGATCTGCGCCCAAGCTTTGGGAAGGGCCTCCTTGATGAAGAAATCCCTTTGTCTTGCCGTGTAAATGTCTTCGGCCGCTTTTTCCGCTTCTCCGGAAACGACATTGTCTTTGGTGAGGAAATTCTCAAAGGTCTCCGAGGCCTCCTCGGCTTTTTGTTTCTCCATTTCTATGGTGAGAAACTTCTTCTCGTCAGCACTTCCTTGAACCAGAGGCAGGAAGAACCACCAGGTCAGCCCATTGGTCAGAATTCCAATAGGAACCTTGGCCTGGGCGCAAACGGAAAGGACTTTGTCCTGGTGCTTGGGGAAATCCTTGTCGTTTCTTCTTACAAGGATGAAAACCTTGTTAGCCTTCTGTTTCTTTAGGCAAAAATCAACCCTGTTGCCCTGGATTTCATATTCGGGTTGCACTTCATCCACGTCAAAGGGATCCCAGTCCAAGAGTGAAAGAACCTTGAGAACCACCCCCTGTTTGATGGCGGCTTCATCGAAGGTGCTGAACCGGTCATTCGCCTGGATTTTCTTTATGAATTCAACAAGCTTCTTCATTATACGCCCCCCTCTCTCTGGCCCGTTTAGAGAAGGAAAGGAACCCCCTCGCTCGTTTTTCCGGACAGGACTGAGGCAAGAGTTCCTTTATGGTTAAAAAGTATACTGAAATTGGATGCTTATGTCAACAGAACAAAAGGGACGCCAAGTTTGGTTTTGGTAAAGCAGGCCTTCGTTCGATTGCCCCGGGCGCATGGCGCAAGGCACAGATGTCAGTGACAAGTGACAAGTGACGAGAACAGAAAAGGAACCGGTCACTCGTGACTCGTCACTTGTCACTTTCTTTCAGCGACCTGCTAAACCGTGTAGTAGTAATCGAGCCCCAGATGCGTAATCTGTTCTTCCCCCATGAGGTAGCGCAAGGTGTTTTTCAATTTCATGGATTGGATAAAGAGGTCATGCTCCGGGTAAAGGTTCGGGGCGCACTGAGGGCTCTTGAAATAGAAAGAGAGCCATTCCTGGATGCCCCCCATTTCCGCCCGTTGGGCAAGGTCCATGAACAGGAGGAGATCAAGGACCAGCGGAGCGGCGAGGATGCTGTCCTTGCAAAGGAAATTGACCTTGATCTGCATCGGGTATCCAAGCCATCCGAAGATATCGATGCAGTCCCAACCCTCTTTGTCGTCTCCCTTTGGGGGGTAATAATTGATGGTGACTTTGTGATAATACTCTCCGTAGAGGTTCGGATACACCTGAGGCTGCAG
Organism: uncultured delta proteobacterium; assembly: GCA_963702565.1. Classification (GTDB taxonomy): domain Bacteria; phylum Desulfobacterota; class DSM-4660; order Desulfatiglandales; family HGW-15; genus CAVPDE01. The sequence continues at coordinate 267,767 of CAVPDE010000022.1, forward strand.
AATGGTGTCCAGCACGGAGAGCTTGCTTGTCTCTTTGGTCTTGAAGGAGTCCTTGTCATCCAGGACAAGGCCGTCCCGGTTGCCGAGGATGTTGGTCGAATACCAACCGGCAAGCCCCAACATCCTGGCTTTCAGACCAGGGGCGAGAATCGTCTTCATCAGGGTTTGGCCTGTCTTGAAGTCCTTGCCGACCACAGGCAGGTGATTCTTGTTCGCCAGCTCCACCATGGCAGGGATGTCGACCGTGAGGTTTGGAGCGCCGTTGATAAAAGGGATCCCGCTGGTCAGCGCCGCATACGCATAAAGCATGCTCGGGGATATGGACGGATCGTTTTTTCGCAGCCCCTCTTCAAAGGCGGTGAGGGAGGAGTGAACCGGACCGGCCTGGAGATAGGCTTCTGTGCTGGCGCACCAGACCATCACACAACGCGAGGCTTTCTTTTCCCGTTTGAAGGTTTCGATATCCGCCTTGAGAGCATCCACAAGCTCCAGATGAGTCTTCTCTTTTTTGACGTGAGGGCCGTGGAGGTTCTTCACGTATTCCTGCTTGAACACGGCGGTCCAAGGTTTGATCTCCTGCAACTCGGTTCTGACGCGCTCGAGGTCCTCCTTCTTCAGAACCGCTGCCTGATGTGCCCCCTTGTAGCAGTCGTCGGGGAAAACGTCCCAGCCTCCGAACACCAGGTCGTTCAAACCTGCAAGAGGCACAAAATCCTTGAGCATGGGGATTCGGAACTCAAACCTTTTTCCCAGACGGATCGTTCCCATCTGGGTCAAGGATCCGATGGGAAGAGCCAGACCCTGGCGGATGGCCGCCACGCCTGCCAGGAACGTGGTGCTCACCGCCCCCCCGATTCCTGGAATGAGCACTCCCAGTTTTCCTTCTGCTTTGTGAATTTCTTTTTCCCGTTTCATCAGAACACCCCTCGCTTTGTCTTCCCGCTTAGAAAACACCCTGGGGTAATCCTCGCTGAAGGCTAGATCTTCCCGTCCTCTTCAGCAAGGTCCTTTTTGTCTACTTCTGTCCGCTCGGTTTAGAAAATGCTTTGGCCTTCACTTTTCCGTTCAAGAACTGCACATTGATCGTCCCCTCTTTTGCCGCCCATTTTGAGGAAGTTCCGGAGAGCCCCCCCACATTAAGGCTTGAAGACTCGGTGGGTGCACCGAGAAGGCTCTTCACCTGCTCTTCCGTCATGTCGATTTCAATTTTGGCGTAATTGCTTTCATTGACTTTTGACCCGCATGCGGTCAGGGCAAGGAGCAAGAGGAGCAGCGCCGTCCCCCGGATGATGGGAAGTCTATGTAATCGCATAAGAGCTCTCCTGAGGTTTACCGCCTTTCACGACTCAAAGGCGCTGAGGAACTCCTCAGCTTCCTTGATGGATTTGCCCATGTCTCCGATCAGCTTTTTCACTTCCGTCTCAATGTCTCCCACTTCCTGTTTCAACGCCCCCACGGCCTGGGCGTTCAGATTGTGCTTGAGGTAAAGAACGTAGTCTTTGAGTTTTTTCAGGACGGGATCCATGCTTTCTTCCGCCCTGTTCATGGCCTTGTGGAGGCGAACATAGCGCTCTTTGGTGCTTCTCAGGGAGGCGCTGCTCTTCGCTTTGAGATTCGGATTGCTGATCTCACTGATCTCCTTCTCCCACTCCTTGAAGAGGTCCGCTGCAATCTGTTCCACGTTGTCGATTCTTTTTCTGACCGCCTCCGCCCGTTCTTCGCTTTCCTCGTAGTCCGACTTGAGCTTGTTGTAGAACTGCTCCAGGTCCCCGCCTTTGAATCCGTACATCTCTTTCATCCGGGTCAGCACGTCCTTGAACTGCTGGGTGGCCTGCTCCTGCTCTGCCGTCGCTTTCTGCACCTCTTCCTTCAGGAGGTGTCGTTTTTCCTTTCCGAGCGTCTCCCAGACAGAGTAGTAAGCGGTCTGGCACCCTGAGCTCACGAGCAAAACGGCAGCGATCAACAGACGGATCATGGGCAACTCCTCCCCTACACCCGGATGGGCTTCTTCTCCTTCTCCAGCCTTCTTCGCTCCTCGTCCCTGACTTCTCTTCTGAGGAGCTTCCCGACTTTGGACTTGGGAAGCATGTCCCGGAACTCCACGTACTGGGGCACTTTGTAGGCCGCAAGCCTTTCCTTGCAGAATTTCAGCAATTCGGAACCGCTCACGCCCCGGACGTCTTCCTTGAGCACCACGATGCCCTTGATCCTCTCCCCCACTTTAGGATCAGGGACTCCCACCACGCAGGCGCCCACCACGGCCGGGTGGTCTTGGAGCACAGCCTCGATCTCCGAACAGGACACCCTGTACCCTTTGTACTTGATGATGTCCGCACTCCGGTCTACATAGAAAAGCTCTCCCGTGTTCATCCATGCGCACGAAGTCCTTCATGCGGTACCATGTCTTGCCGTCAATCTCCGCGTAGGAGGCTTGCGGTTTCCTCCGGTTTTTTCCAGTAGCTTTTTGAAATGAATTCCGAGGTGACGAGCAATTCTCCGGGCGTTCCCGTTGGGACGGGTTCGAGCGTTTCCGAATCCACGATCCGGGTTTCCCGGGAACTGAGGGGACGGCCGATGCTTCCGGGACCGGTTCTTTGTCCAAAGGGCTCATGGCCGTGAACCCGACCTCTGTTGCCCCGTAAACCTGATGGAGGGGAACCTTGAATTTCTGCTTCCAGCGGTGATGCACCTCCAGGGGAAGAACGTCCCCTCCACTCCAGCAATACCGGAGGGAGCTCAGGTCAAAAAGATCGAGCCGGTCGTTTTCGAGAATCATTCGATAAAGCGTGGGCGCGCCCAGGAACAGGGTTCCCCTGTACTTCTCAATGGCTTTGAGGATCGCATCCACAAGGGGAACCGGCATGAGCACGGCCGTGTTCCCTTTGGTCAGCACCATCCCCAGAATCACTCCCTGGGCCATCTGGTGAAACAGGGGGTTCACCATGATAAAGACCTCTTGGCCGTCCCGGATGAACCCTTCCCCCACGTTTCTGATTTCATTCACAAAGGAAACCATTCCCGTGTGCGTGGCGATGCAGCCCTTGGGAAACCCTGTGGTGCCGCCGGTGTAAAGAATGTAGCTCAGGTGCTCACTTGGATTGATCTCGACCTTGGGCGGCGTTGGGGGATATTTCAGAAGATCCCTGAAGGAATGAACGCCGTCGCTTTTTTCAATGACCCCATTGGGCACCTTGTCGAAAAGGGCGCCCACGAATCTCTTATAGAAAGGAAGGAGATCCACGTAATTGGTGACGATGATCCTTTTCAGATCTGTGTCAGGAGCGACCTCCTTGATGTATCGGAAGTTCGTGTCCTGGCACAGCACGGTCTGAGCCCCGGAGTCCTTGATCAAATAGCGGATTTCATGAGGGGTGTAGATGGGTGAGACAGGAACTGGTATAGCCCCGATCTGCTGGGCCCCGAAATAGGCGATGAGAAACTGGGGACAGTTCGGGATGTAGAGCATCACCTTGTCGTTGTCCCTCACCCCAAGGTCATAGAGGGCGGTTGCGAATCGACGGATGAGTTCGAGGAATTTCTGTAGGAAAACCGTTGCCCCAGGTAAAGAAGGGCGGTCCTGTCAGGATATTTTTCGCAGGCCCTTTCAATCCCCGCAATGACCATTTCATCGTACTTTGCCATGATCCCT